>CAWHUU010000007.1:0-752074 GCA_963832645.1 uncultured Acidobacteriaceae bacterium | reverse complement strand
TTACTGTCGTATCTACCGGCTACCGTCGCGTTACATCGTAAGCAACATCCGCAGAGAGGGTAGCTGAGCGGTTGCCTGCATAGCTAGACCCTTGGCGAGTTCCCATGAGGTGACCGGTTTCACCCGGAGCATCGAGAGCTTTTGGCGGCGCATCCGATCAGGCCATCGCTTGCATCTCACTATAAGGAGAATCCCATGCGCAAAACGGTACTGCCAGCAACGGAAGCGAGCCAGCGATCGCCCATCGACACATGGCTCGACATCGCGAATCTCGCCGCAGTCGAAGTCTCCTCCGAAGATCCCGCTCATCCATTTGAGGCCGCGCTGCATGGCGATAATGGCGAAGGATGGCGCGCGTCGGGTCCCGGGCCGCAGATCATTCGTCTCAGATTCGACAAACCCACCGTGGCCCGTCGCATTCGCCTCGAGTTTCGCGAAGCTGGCCGCGAGCGCTCCCAGGAATTCTGCCTTTCCGCCACGTCCGTTAACGGAGAAAAGCACCAGATCGCGCGACAGCAGTGGAACTTCAGCCCAACTGGCTCGACGACCGAAGTCGAGGATTTCTCAGTCAATCTCTCCGATGTCGCGGACGTCACTCTGGAGATCGACCCTGGCCGCCATGACAGGGAGGCTTTCGCCACGCTGCAATCCATCGCCATTGCCTAGTCAGGGAAGTTCCGAGCAAGGGCCTGCGCAACTCACGGGATACGGGCATGTCGCCAATCGATGGCGGAGCGCATGTCGGCCGAGGTCCTGAATTCGGCAAGGACCTGTACGACCTCCAATCCTAACCTTTGCCAAAACTTCGCGGGAATCTCCTATCATGGAGTGAGGAACCGGTCAGCCGCTCTCCCTCTGCATGTCCACGACCGTCACCCCATCACGCGCTCTGCCCACTCTCCACGAGTTCTTTTCTCCGGGCGGCATCCTTGCGCGCTCGCCGCTGCCCTATGAGTACCGGCCCGGCCAGCTTGAAATGGCCAAAGCCGTTGAACGCGCCCTGACCGAGCGTCGGCATCTGATCGCTGAAGCAGGCACGGGAACAGGCAAGACGCTCGCTTACCTGCTGCCTGCCCTCCGTACCGGGCAGCGGGTTATCGTCTCCACCGGAACTAAGGCCCTGCAGGATCAGCTCTTCTTCCGCGATATTCCTTTCCTTGAAACGCTGCTGGGCGAACTGCGCGTCTGCTACATGAAGGGCCGCGCCAACTATCTTTGCCGCCACAAGCTCACCACGCTGCGCGATCAGCCGATTTTGTCGGGTTTGGAAGAGATCGACCAGTACAAGCAAATCTCCGACTGGGAACGAACCACCGAAACCGGCGACCGTGCCGAACTATCCGGTATGCCCGAGTCCAGCGCGCTATGGCAAAAGCTCGACGCGCGTTCCGAGGCATGCCTTGGCACTACCTGTCCCGACTACCGCCGCTGCTTCATTACCGAAATGCGTCGCCGCGCTCTCGAGTCAGACATCATCATCGTCAACCACCATCTCTTCTTCGCTGACCTCTCCGTCAAGCAGGAGGCGGCGGCGGCGGCCGACGCCGGCGTTCTGCCTGAGGCTGCCGCCGTGATCTTTGATGAAGCGCACGAGCTGGAGGAGGTGGCTTCAAGCTACTTCGGCCTTTCGGTTTCCAATCTGCGCTTTGAAGACCTGGCCCGCGACATCGATACGCAACTGCGCGGCAAGGAAGGCACCGACAGAATCCCCTCCGCGACGCTGCAACTGCGCGAGCGCGCCCGGCTCTTTTTTGCGGCACTGCCCTTGACCGTCGATGGCCGCCACCCATTTACTGAGCGCGAGCAGTTCCTCGAAACCTCAGGCGACCTCTACCTGGCCGTGCGCACCACGCTGCAACTTCTCGAGTCGGAGATCGACCGTCTGGCAGGCGTTGACGAAGCACCCGGCCTGAAGAAGCGCGCCGGACGGCTCCGCACCGAGCTTGAATTTCTGCTCGAGTCCAACTCCAGCAACATGGTGTATTGGATGGAGCGGCGCGCCGTGGGCAACATATCAGCCGGGCAAAAGAGCGCAATGCGCAGCACAGCGAGGCATACGTTTCTGCAGGCTACGCCCATCGATGTCTCGGAGCTTTTGCACGAAATGGTCTTTGAGCAGATTTCCACCGTCGTGCTCACTTCGGCCACGCTCACCGTACAGGGAGGCTTTGAGCATCTGCGCCGCCGCCTGGGCATGACGGAGGCACGCGAACTCGTCGTGCCGTCGCACTTCCGCTATGGCGAGCAGGCTCTGCTCTATCTGCCGCCCAACATGCCCGATCCGCGCGAGCCCGAGTTTCAGGAGGCCGCCGTGCGCTGCATTCAGCGCGTGCTTGAGCTCTCTCGCGGCCGCGCCTTCTGCCTCTTCACCAGCTACAGCCAGATGCGCAACTTCTACGAGCGCCTTCTGCCCGTGCTCGATTTTCCGATCCTGCTGCACGGCACCGCACCGCGCAAAGCGCTGCTCGAAGAGTTCCGCACCACGCCCAACGCCGTCCTCTTCGGCACGGCAAGTTTCTGGCAGGGCGTCGACGTGCAGGGCGAGGCGCTGAGCTGCGTCATCATTGACCGGCTGCCGTTCTCAGTGCCTACCGATCCAGTGGTGCAGGCGCGCATGAAAGCAATTGAAGAGGCCGGTGGACGGCCCTTCTTCGACTACCAGGTTCCCGAAGCGGTGCTGACGCTCAAGCAGGGCTTTGGCAGGCTCATTCGCTCGCTTGAAGACCGCGGCGTATTGGTCCTGCTCGATCCGCGCATCCGCCGCCAGCGCTACGGCCAGACCTTCCTGCAAAGCCTGCCCCCCTACCGCATGACCGACACCATCACCGACGTGGAAGCGTTCTTCGACGCAACTTAGTTTTACAGAGAATCTCGCGTGACCGCCGAACTATGGAGACATGAACAGGCCCCTTGCCGTCCGGTCGACGGCATGAACCATGCTCATTTTGCGAGTACTCCCTACCCCCCACCGGAATGCACAAGTTCCGGTGTACGCAGATTGGATATGATCATATAAATGAACGACTTAGAAAAACAGCGGGTGTGCAACAGAATTGTGGAAAATGCTCAAAAACGGCCTGTTTTGGCCGCTTTTTGGGCCGAAATTGGCCGTTTTTAGCTCCAAAATGACGCTATTTCAGCGTCAACGAGCGTGTATTGCGCAGCCTTCACAATCGGCAGTTCACATCGGCAAAATGCTTAGGGCGTCGTCACTGCGAACGACCTCACCTTCACTGCGCCGCCAAGTTCCTTGGTTGCGTAGTTGAAGATTGCGTAGCGGTTGCCCATAAAGAACATCCACTGGTTGTTCAGCGTGAAAGGCCTGCCGATCGCTTTGAAGTTGCGTCCATCGGTGCTGTATGAGAAGTTGGCTTTCTTGTCCGGGTTGGGCCGCATATCGGCGTGAATATCAGACATCGCGCGCAGCCAGATCCGTTTGCTCTTCACTGGCACGGATTCAACATCCTCACCTTTGCTGGCCGTTACCCAGCCGCGGCCCAGCGCCAGACCGTCTTCCATCACCACTTTGTACTGGTAGCCGTCTCGTTTAACGCCGACCCATGCCGACGCCTGCTTGAAGATGGCCAGCCCAGCGCGGTCGCCGTCTTTCATCTTCGAGATGTCCACCTCGATGGTGGCCGTGGACTCAGGCCCCGGAATGCGGTGCGTGAGCGTGTTTCTGGCCGCATACAGATCGTCGGTCACTGTCGCAGTTTGCAGGTTCAGGCCGCCGCCAAGCGACCACTTCGTGTTATCGGGATTGTGGTTCCACTCCCACTCCGGCTCAAGCGCTTTGCCCTTGAACATGTCGGTGGCAGAATAGGGCTTGAGCGGATGAGGCGGCAGCGGATATGGGTACGAAGCGCCCCACTTGCCGTCGATCAGAACAAGCTCCGGCCAGCCATCGGCATCCCACTTGAGCGGCGCGAGCACAGGAATGCGCCCGCCGGGGTAGGCATCTACGAACGCCATGTAGTACCAGTCGCCCTTCTGAGTCTGCACAATGCCGCCCTGGTGCGGTACTCCACCCCCGGGGATCGGCGTGCCCAGATCAAGCAGCAATTTGTGAAGCGTGTACGGGCCGAACGGGCCTGTGGTTGAGCGCAGCACGTACTCGCCGTTCGCGGGCCGAGTCGTGAAGATGTAGTAGTTGCCGTTGACTTTGTAGAAGCGCGAGCCTTCGAGGGTCTTCACCTCGGGTGGCGTGTGGAAGATGACCTCCGACTTGACCTCTTTGGTGCCGTCGGGCGAGAGCTGCGCCACATGCATGGTGGTGTTGCCGTAGGCCACGTACATGGTGTCGTCGTCATCGATCAGCAGACCGGCATCGTAGTAGCACTTGTCGATGGCCGCGTGGCGCTTCCACGGTCCCTCCGCCGCCGGAGCCGTGTTGATGTAGGTGGTGTTCGTCCCAGGAATACAGCCGGCCCAGTAGAACTTCTTGTTGCTCTTGCGGTACTGCATGGACGAGGCCCAAGTGCCCTTGTTGTAGACATTGCCGCCGATCAGATCGTACTTCGGTCCGAAGTCGAGCGTCGGCAGCGAGTGGCCCACGTACTGCCAATGCACCAGATCGTAGGACTTGAGAATGGGCGCCCCCGGCGAGTAAGCCATATTCGACGCCGAGTAGTAAAACGTGTTGCCCACGCGGATGATGTCGACATCCGCCAGATCCTCCCAAAGCACCGGATTCTGGAACGTGGCCGTCTCTGCCTTGGCAGCGGACTGCGCGTGCCCGGCATCTCCGGGAGCAGCGAGAAATCCGACCAGAAGAGCGGATAGAAGGATGAAAGCTGTACGTAAGCGTGTGGGCATGGAACCTCGGCGGACAGATGGCCCGCGAACCTCGCACCAGTCACGACGCACAACTGCGAGGCTGCGGTTAATTGATTTCAGGTACGCCAAGAATTCTAGTGGTCCAAGGGCAGGTGTCGAAACTACTCTTGACTGGGAGAGATGCGCAGTGCGACCCAGACCTCGGTTCAACAGGATGGATCGCACGCTTGCGCTTCACGACTGCAACGCGCCCAACTGCCGCAGCAGAGCCACGTTGTCGAACATTGCCCAGTGCTCTGCAATCTGGCCATCGACGAAGCGGTTGTACTCAATTCCAGCGAACCTGACCTTGCGCCCGGTTGCGGGAATGCCTTGGAACTCAGCCATATGTGTCGCTTCCATAGTCCATCGTGTTGCGGTCGTGTCTCCCTGGGCAATGCAATCGTCGATGGTGATGCGCGAATCAGGAAAGGCCGTTGTAAATGCCGCCATGAACCCCGACCAGCCTTCGCTGTTGAGCGATGCCGCCATGCCGGACAAGGTCGCCTGAAAATCCAACGCGCGCACTTCCTTCTCCACTTTCCAGTCGCGCTCGTTGAATGCCTGAATCCACTTGCAGTTCCGCGCCTTGTTGTCAGGTTGCTTAGAACTCAAGCCTGCCGGCATCTCCGGCAGCGGGCCGTGGATATCGATCCCGTACTTCGCTGCCAGTTCCATCATGTGATCCATATCAGGCGGCGTTACAGGTTCCGACATTCCCGTGGCCTGGCCGAGGACAAAGTGCTCGAAGCCAGCCGGAAAGCACAAGAGCAGCATCCTGGCCGGCGCGCTGCCGACAACCTGAAAACCATGTGGAATCTCGCGCGGTCCGAATACATATTCACCTACGCTTGCCACCTTCCACTTGCCATCGAGAACAAAAGCTACCTCACCTTCGAGCACGTAGAATGCCTCGTCTTCGCGATGATGCGTATGGTAAGGGGAACTGAATCCGGGCGGCATGGCCGAGTGTTCAATCAAACCAAAGCCGCGATTGGTAGTTTCGCCGGTTGCCTGCATCACCGTCGGAACGCCGAGGAATCGAAACTTTGCGTCCGGGCCGATTCTCAGTTGTGGCTTCGCCGCTTGTGCACTCATCTTGTTCTCCTTTGGGGCGCCGGATCTTCCGTTCGGCCCGCGTCATATACCCGGATGTGTAACGACTCTCCCCGACGTTACACATAAAATATGTGCTGATGATGCTAGAACCGAATGAGACCGAGATATCCTATGCGGAGCTGGTTTCACGGATCGCCACCGGGTCTGACCGCGATGCGGAAGCTGAGCTTTTCCGCCGCATGGCTCCGCGTGTCCGCCTTTATGGCTTGCGGCATCTTCGCGATGCGCATGCCGCAGAGGATCTCGCTCAGCACGTAATGATCACGGTTCTTCTTGCCCTGCGCGACGGCCGCTTGCACGAGCCGGAGAAACTGGCTTCCTTTGTGATGGGTACCAGCCGCATGTCCGTGCTCAATCTGCGTCGAGGGGCACAGCGGAAACAGGAGCTGCTGGTCACCTTCAGCGCCGAGTTTCCATCCTCCTTTGAGCATTCAACTCTGCGTCTGGACGAAAGGCGTCTCACGGGATGCATCCAATCGCTGAGTGAACGCGAGCGCACCGTCGTGCTTATGTCGTTCTACGAAGGGCAGTCGGGCGCCGAGGTAGCGGGGCTTCTTGGAATCTCTGAAGCCAACGTGAGAGTTATCCGCCACCGGGCCATCCACCAGTTACGCGGTTGCATGGGGGTGTCCGCATGACCTGCTCCAAGCCGCTGGATGCTGTAGTCCTGGGCGATTACTGGCTGGGCGCACTCAAGGGGCCCGAAGAAGAGGCCCTCGAAGAACATCTCTTCTGCTGCGGCGAATGTGCGGAGCGGCTCAAGGAAGTTGTGGCTCTCGCCGAGGGCATCTGCAACGTTGCGCGTCATGGCAATCTGCTCAGGGTTGTCAGCGACGAATTTCTGAAGCGCGCTGCAGACGATGGAATGCGGATACGCGAATATGCGCCGTCCCGCGGTGGCAGCGTGCAATGTACGGTGTCGGCCGAAGACGACTTCCTGATCGGTCGCCTTAGCGCCGACCTGAGCACGGCCAAGCGGCTCGATGTAAGCTTTTGCAGCGTTGACGGCAGTGAGCGGATGCGTTTGTCGGATGTTCCATTCCGCCCAGACTCGGGAAGCATCGCCTTTCAGCAGCCAATTGAATATGCAAAGGCCGCCCTTTCCGACGTAATGATCGCGCGCCTGGTTTCAGTGGATGACGCCGGATCGAGCGAGATTCTCGGCGAATACACGTTCATTCATACGCGCACCATTCCTGGACCTCCCGGCTGGTAGGTACGCAGTTCAGGCAGGCTTGCCGGTGATTCCTTATCAAGGTCACTTATAAAATATTGATTATTAAATGGATAATTGCGTAAATCACCGAAGTCCCCCGAGCATTTCGGCACCGACTCCATTATGCGAGCAAGGAATCTTGGTGTAGAATTCGCATAAACAGTCATCATCTTTCAAAATCTATCATTTTCAACCCGCTGAGCCAGACCGGCCTATTGCCGGAGAAATGAGCCGTTGAGCCATGTACACCGAGACTTCAAACCGCAATGATTCTGCTTCTACCCTACCGCCGGCTGACCCGAACATGTTCTCTACGCCTGAAGCTGAGGAGATCAAAAGGGAGATCTGCGCCGTTGGCCGCAAGCTGTGGATGCGCCAGTTTGTAGACGGTAACGGCGGCAACATCTCTTATCGCATCGGCCCCAACGAGGTGATCTGCACGCCCACGCTGGTGAGCAAATACGACCTTACTCCCCACGATCTGTGCCTGGTCGACCTTGAAGGCCGGCAGGTTGCGGGCACCAAGCCTCGCACCAGCGAGATCTTTCTACACCTGGAGATCTACAAAGCTGTACCCGAGGCGAAATCGGCCGTCCACTGCCACCCGCCGCATGCTACCGCTTACGCCATCACAGGTAAGGTTCCGCCTAATCTCATCATCCCGGAGTTCGAGGTGTTTGTCGGTAAGGTTGCAATCTCACCCTACAAAACACCTGGGACGCCCGAATTTGCGCAGACCGTTCTGCCATATGTTCACGATCACAACACGATCCTGCTGGCCAACCACGGCATCGTTTGTTGGGCCGACACCGTAACGCATGCCGAGTGGTACGCTGAGGTGCTTGAAACCTATTGCTGGACGCTGATGCTGGCCTCGCAGCTCAGTTCTCCAATTTCGTACTTCAACGAGCGGGAGACCGTTGACCTGCTTGAGATGAAGAAAAAGCTTGGCCTGCCCGACGCGCGCTTTGATGCAGCTCAGTTGCAGGAATGCCTGAACGGCCAGCCGCAGGCCACTACAGTCAGGGCCGTCAAGATGAATGAAATTGATGTCGAAACACTGGTACGCACCATTACGAAAAACGTACTCGAAGAGCTGGAAACAAAGTAAGCATCGGCTCGAAGATCTCTGGCTGAAAACACCATGAAAGCTGCTGAACGGCAACTCAGAATCCGGCAGATGCTCGAGAACCGGGACTTTATTGACCTGGAGATGCTGTGCCGCGAACTGGAGACCTCTGAATCCAGCATTCGCCGCGATCTCGACATCCTTGAACAGGAGAAGTTGTTGCGCCGCGTTTATGGCGGAGCCGTCTCACTGCAAACCACGCCTGCGCGAGCTTTCGATTACGACGTTGAAAGCACCCGCCTGCGCGACGAAAAAGCACAAATTGCACGCGCGGCAGCGGCGCTCATCGAGGACGGGCAGACGGTGATTCTCGACGGCGGATCGACGGTGGCAAGCGTGGCACGTGAACTCTCTACGCGGCCTTTGCACATTGTTACCAACTCGCTGCCTATCGCGGAGAGCCTTGAATCGCTGCGCAACATCGAGCTTACGTTGACCGGTGGTTATCTCGATCCACGTCTCCGCGTGATGCTGGGGCCGTTTTGCGAGCAGATGCTCGGCGCAATCCACGCCGATGCGCTCATCATGGGTATTGGAAGCATTACGGCTTTGGGCTTTAGCAACAACAACACGTTGGTGGTTGGCTCAGAACAGAAGATGATTGAGGTTGCGGCGAAGATCATCATTGTTGCCGACCACACCAAGTTTGGCCGAGGTGGAATGATTCCCGTGGCGCCGCTCAACGCCGCCGATGTTGTCGTTTCCGACGACGCGCTTGCGCCCGAGCACGTTGAGATGCTCCGGGCCGGCGGCATTGAGGTCGTCCTGGCCTGACTAGATGGCTGCCCCGCCTCATCCGGGCGCGTTCTCAACTTTGAGAGAATGAAGGTGCCCGGCAATCGTCCGGCGCTGGAGTGCCGATGCGCATTGATGAACACGATGTCCTGATCGTCGTCGACGTGCAGAATGACTTCTGCCCCGGGGGCGCGCTTGCCGTCGCTGAAGGTGACGAGGTCATCGCGCCTATCCATCGTGTCGCTCCGCTTTTTCAGCACATTGTTCTCACGCAGGACTGGCATCCTGCGCACCACTCCTCGTTCGCTTCATCGCATCCCGGCAAGAAGCCATACGAGCAAATTGAACTGAGCTATGATTTGCAGACTCTATGGCCCGATCACTGCGTTCAGTCGAGCAAAGGCGCGGAGTTCCATGCTGAACTCAATTTGACAAAGGCCCAGCTCATTCTGCGCAAGGGTTTCAACCCGCTTATCGACTCATATTCGGCGTTTTTTGAGAATGACCGCACCACGCCCACGGGCCTTGCGGGATATCTGGCCGAGTGCTCGCTGACGCGATGCTTTTTCGCCGGGCTTGCTTATGACTACTGCGTCGGCTATTCGGCGCTCGATGCTCGGCGGCTTGGGCGGGAGGCATTTATCCTTCGCGACGCATGCCGCGCCATCGATCTCAATGGCTCTGTCAAAGCGATCGAGGCGGAATTCGCTATGGCAGGTGTCCATATCACTGAAACTGCCGCGCTTCTCGGCTGATGCCGCCGCAACGTAGAATCGCAAGAGGGCTAGCGCTTCGGCAGCGCACAATTGTATGTCTCGCAATTTCTACATTCTGGCGGCGTCGCTGGGTCTCTTCGCGCTGATTTCCGCGGGAATGGCCTTGATTCCATCAAGCTTTCAGCCCGGACTGCCCGCTAACGCCTCACTTTGGCGCACTCTGGCTATTTTTCTGCTTTTGATGGGCCTGATTGCCGCGTTCATTGGAGTGATGAGCCAGTTATTTGAGCAGGTTGATCGCCACAGCGAGGAGTCACGACTTGAAGCCAGGCGCAAACGCCGCCAGAACCGCGACAAGTAACGGTTCCCATTAAAATAGAAGAGCGGGATGCTTCCCGCATGGAATCGAGCGAACTGAATGTACGAAGTAACCGTGGAGGCGGACTTCTCCTCCGGTCACTACCTCCGAAATTACAAGGGCAAGTGCGAGAATCCGCACGGCCATAACTACAAGGTGCGTGTCACGCTTGCCGGGACGGAACTCGATGAAGCAGGCCTCTTGCTCGACTTCAAGCTGTTGAAGCAGGTGCTGCGCCCCGTGATTGAGCGTATCGATCACCAGATGCTGAATGACCTGGAACCATTTACGGTGCTGAATCCGTCGGCAGAGAATTTGGCGAAGTATTTCTTTGACGAGACCAACCTGCACCTGAGCGACGTGACCGCAGGCCGGGTGCGCGTGAAGGATTGCACCATCTGGGAAACGGACACCACGACGGCTACCTATTACGAATAGGCGCTATAGCAGTTTTGGAATTGGTGTAGTCCAAAAGCAGGCAACAAAGTGGCATTTTCATCAAGAAAATGCCGCCTTTCAACACTCTCAAAATGTCTACGAGTATTCCGAAACTGCTCTAATTCATCTGGCCGGACTTCGACTGCAGATATTTGTCGAATGGAATCTCGAAGTAGAAGAGCTCTTGTCCCTGCGAGTTGCGAATTGCACGAATGTACAGTTTTGCGCCCTGCAGCGGACGACTCAACTCTGACACGTCATAAAACAGGAATCCTGCACGCGTAGTGTGGGGCTCGACGGCGAGGGCCGCGTACTCGAATTGGTCGAAATCGGCCTGTACATCCTTAATGCTCCCCTTGGCCTTGAGCCTGATCTTTCCCAATGGGCCGGGAAGCGGAATGCTGCCGCCTTCGCGTTCTTTCCGCGTCATCATCCGGTCAACATCTTCAGGCTGGGCGGCCTGGATTCGATCGCCGGCTGCAGTTTGAAACAAGATGCGAGCATCGCTCAACGAGATCGGCTGGTCGCCGTTATTGGTCACGATGAGGCGAACCGGCATGACCCCGTGAGCCAGGTAGTCGATCCGAAAGATCGACTCTTTCTCTTCGGTGTCATACGGTTCTGCTGCAATAGCCACCCCTTCCTCCGGATGCACCTCTACCGCGGCAAACGAGGTAGCCGGTTGCACCTTGGGAACCTTGTGCTCGCTGGCCGCCGCCGGCGCTGGCCGAAAAAGCAGCATTGCAAACATAAATACAGGCAGCGGAATTGCGCTCGAAGCCTTCATCGTGCTCGACTGTATCATTCTAGATTGGACTGCGAAAAGGTTCGTCCGTAACGAATGATCCTATTCTTCTACAACTTGGCCCTGTTGGCTGCGCTTATTGTGAGCGCTCCCTGGTGGTTGTGGAAGATGGCCACAACCCACAAGTATCGGGCGGGCCTCGGCGAGCGTCTGGGCAGCACGGTCCGCATCAGAAGGCTGATTGCAAGAGACCGCGACCTGCCGGTCCTTTGGCTGCATGCGGTCTCGGTCGGCGAAGTGCTTTCCGTCAGCCGCCTTGTAAGCGAGCTCGACCCCGCACTTCCGCAATTCCGATTGCTTATTTCGACCACCACGCGCACCGGGCAGGACCTTGCGCGTCAGCGGTTTGGTGATGAGCGCGTCTTCTATTGTCCACTCGACCTGCCATGGGCTGTCAGTGCTTATCTGAAGGTTTTGAAGCCGCGGATGCTGATCCTTGCGGAAACCGAATTCTGGCCAAATCTCCTGAGTGGATGCTTTGGCCGCAACATTCCGGTTGTTGTCGTCAATGCCCGCATCTCCGACCGCTCGTGGCCACGCTATCAACGATTGAAGTCGATCTTTCAGCGCCTTCTCGCCCGCCTGTCAGCGGTGCTTGCGCAGAGCGACACGGACGCGGACCGTCTGCGTGCCATCGGCTGCAGGCCCGATCGTGTATCTGTCGCAGGCAATCTCAAATTCGACGTGCATACAGCCGCCGAAACCGATGCCACTCGTATGCTTAAGAAGTCCGCATCTGGCCTGCGCATCCTGGTTGCGGGCAGCACACTTGACGGCGAAGAAGCCGCGCTGCTCAAGATATGGCCGCACCTTCTCGCCGCTGATGCGCAACTTGCTCTCGTGATGGCGCCACGGCATCCTGAGCGTTTCAGTGCAGCGGCCGATCTGCTCAACCAGTCCGGCATTTCCTGGACTCGGCGTTCCACTTGGCAGTCGCGGCCGCCCGCCGAAATCAGGCCCGGCGAAATTGTCCTTCTTGACACCATCGGCGACCTTGCATCGGTCTACTCGCTGGCTTCGGTGGCGTTCGTCGGTGGCAGCATTGCCCCGGCTGGTGGCCATAATCCGCTCGAGCCGGCACAGTTCGGCATCCCCATCGTAATGGGGCCTCATTACGCCAACTTCCGCTCGATCACCGAAGACCTGCTTGCTCACGACGCTCTGCGTATCGCGCAGCCGCAAAATCTGGGCGAAACCCTCTTAGAATTGCTTGAGAATCGCACAACCGCTGAGGCGATGGGAGCGCGGGCACGCAAAATATTTGAACAGCAGTCGGGAGCAACAGGGCGCTGCATTGCCGCTATCCGCGAGCTGCTGCGGTCCGCAGCGGAGCATGAGTCATGACGCAGCCTGCAAGTGCGCGCCGCTTTCTGCTGCCGTTCACGCCGCTCTATCGTGCCGCGCTCGCCTTGCGCGAACTGCGCCTACGCAGCGGTCTTGAACCGGTACGCACGCTGGAGCTTCCAGTTGTAAGCATTGGCAGTCTCTCTGCAGGCGGCTCCGGCAAAACGCCGCTGACCATCGCACTTGCGCGCGCTCTCACGCAACGTGGATTGCATGTCGACGTGCTCTCTCGCGGATACGGACGCAGCGGCAAGGCTACGTTGCGCGTGGACCCAAACGGCGTGGCGAAAGACTTCGGAGACGAGCCGCTGCTTATTGCGCGTGAATCAGGGGTTCCTGTCTACGTTGCCGCGCGGCGTTTCGACGCCGGTCTGCTGGCCGAGTCCACGCGCCGTCCGAACTCGCCCGCAGTTCATCTTCTGGACGACGGCTTTCAACACCGCCAGCTTCACCGCGACGTAAATATCCTCCTCCTCGACAGCCAGGATCTGCGCGACCGGATGCTTCCCGCGGGCAATCTGCGCGATCCGTTGCGGGCCATCCGCCGCGCTGACGTGGTTGCTACTCCAGTGGGCAGCACTGAAGCCGAAGCCTATTTGAAGCGCTCGGTATGGCAAGGGCAAATCTGGCAAATCAGAAGGCGCATGCAGGTACCGTCAATCGACGGCCCGGTGGTTGCATTCTGCGGCATCGCGCGCAGCGATCAATTCTTCGCAGGCTTGGAGTCGAGTGGATTGCATCTGGCATCGCGGATTGCCTTTGCTGACCACCACCGCTACCTGCAGCACGATATTGACTGCATTTTGGAAGCGGCCAAAAACATCAGCGCGGCAGCCTTCGTGACCACAGAGAAGGATCGCGTGCGGCTGGGCAAACTGGCAGCAGCATTCCCGGAATCGTGCCCATTGAAGACCGCGCAACTGACCATTGAAATTGAGAGTCAGGATGCCGCAGTGAGTTGGATACTCGACCGGATCTCAAGCCGTTCCCGGCAATGATCCCACAGCCGATCAGCGCCCGCCTCTCATACCTTCAGGAAGATTCTCTTGCGATAAAGAATCCATACAGGAATGAAGCACATCGCCATATACCAGAATGAATAGGCGAAACATGCCCAGCCGGGGTTTGGGATTTGCCCGAATGCGTGGATGCGCATCCAGGCCAGCGCGGTCAGACGGCGGCCACCTGAATGAAAGCCAAACAGTTCGAGCAGCCCTGGCAACAACTCGCTAATCATGTAGGCCGCAATCGCGTTCAATCCGAAAACCATCCATGGCCACACCATCGCCCGCGTGACGGCGCTTCTCACGCCTTGTGTATTACCTCGGCCCCAGCCGCGCATCTCTATCAGCCAGTACAGAATCAAGAACGCGACAAGCGACCAGCCTCCTGCCGCGAGCACGTAGGAACTGGTCCACATCTTCTTATTGAGCGGAAACCAGTTGCCCCAGTAGTACCCAAGGTTCAAACAAACCGCCGCAGCCGCAGCCAGACCCAATATTTTGGTTTTGGCAGGAAATGCCGAGCGCACCCACAAGGCAGCTAGCAGACCGAGCAGTGTTGTACCCAGAGCGGGCAGGTTGCTCAGAAACCCTTCAGGATCGCGTGTATCGTAGGTCGGAGAATTCTCATACAGATGTCCCGGCAGCACTTGCCGGTCGAGCCACGCTACGATGTTCTGGTTCCGGTCGAGCATCGGAATGTCTCGCACCGGCATGCCCGCACCCGGCACCGGAACCCACCTTACCAGAGCCCAATAGCCCAGCAGCAGCACAACCAGCGCGGCTCCTTTGGTCCATGCACGCCGGTCAAAAAGATAGAAGAGCCCCACAAGCAGATAACAGATTGCGATCCGCTGCAGCACACCATAAATCCTCAGGTGCTCGATCTCGATGTACGGAAACGTGTTGACGATGACTCCAAAGAGAAACAGGACGGCCGCCCGCTTGACGGTATGCCACGCCAACTCCGCTCGTTTGGCTCCTTTAGCCAGCCGCGCTTCGAACGAATAGACAATCGACATGCCGACTACAAAGAGGAATGTAGGAAAAACAAGATCTGTTGCGGTCAATCCGTTCCATTCCGCGTGATGCATGGGAGCCCATGCGGCACGGCCGCCATTGTTATTCACCATGATCATGAATGCGATGGTCACGCCACGCAGAACGTCGAGCGAGAGCAGCCGACTTCCACGCTTGGGAACGTCCGCGGCCGGTGGGGCCTCCACGGCGGTGGCGGCCAATGCGGAACTGGTCATGGCAACAAAGTATCCCATTCGGCCTCATAGTTTCTGAATATTCCTTTTTGACCCACCGAATGCAGTGATGTCCGCCTGTGACTTAGCACCCCTGACGCTGCTAAACTCGCCGTTCAGGGCTTTCATTTTTCAGAAATCGTTTTGGAGGCAGCCTGTGCCGGATTTCCAACCATTTATTCCGCCCAGTGAAAGTCGCCCGGAATTTACCGTGCGCGCTATCCTGCTGGGCTCATTTTTTGGCCTCGTCTTTGGAGCAGTGACCGTCTATGTTGGCCTGCGAGCCGGGCTCACTGTAGCTGCCTCGATCCCGATTGCTGTGCTTTCCATCAGCATCCTCCGCGCCTTCGGCCGTGCTTCCATCCTTGAGAACAACATTGTCCAGACAACAGGAAATGCCGGGCAGTCGATTGCATCGGGCGTCATTTTCACTCTGCCTGCACTGGTTTTTCTGGGCTTCGATCTCGAGTACTCGCGCATCTTTATGCTGGCTCTGATCGGTGGCTGGCTGGGCGTTCTGTTCATGATCCCATTGCGCCGGCAATTGATCGTGCAGGAGCACGGCGCGCTACCGTACCCGGAAGGAACAGCCTGCGCAGATGTGCTGATAGCCGGTGAGCGAGGCGGCTCACTGGCGAGCCGTGTCTTTCTCGGCCTTGGTCTCGGCGGAGTTTATACGCTGTTTCAGAACGGCAATATTTTTAAGGCATGGCCGGGATCGCCGGAGTACCAACCTGATTTCGGCCCGCAGCACGTGCTCAAGGGTGCATCCATCAACGCCGACGCCACCTCAGAATATCTGGGCGTTGGCTACATCATTGGCACCAGAGTGGCCGGCGTGATCTTTGCTGGCGGCGTTTTTTCGTGGCTGGTCGTCATGCCGCTCATTTACTTCTTCGGCAAAGAACTTAGCCACCCGGTCTATCCAGGACAGGTCCCCATTGCGCAGATGGGCCCTAGCGATCTTTGGGCCGCCTACATCAAGCCCATGGGCGCCGGCGCAGTGGCCGCTGCCGGTCTTATCACGCTGATCAAAACGCTGCCCACTATCTTTGGCGCGCTTACCTCCGGCTTCAAGAATCTCAAGCCCGGCGCGGCAGCAGCGGCAAAGCCCATCCGTACTGAAGACGACCTCTCCATGCGTGTCGTCATCATCGGCTCTCTGCTGATTGTCATTTGCATGTTCCTCTTTCTGCAGTTCAAGCCGGTACCCGGAGCCTTCGTGGGATGGGGTGCAAATCTTGCGGCATCGCTTCTGGTTGTGGTCTTCGGCTTTTTGTTTGTCACGGTAAGTTCGCGCATTGTGGGTCTGGTTGGTTCGTCGGCGAGCCCCGTCTCAGGCATGACGATTGCCACATTGATGGCTACCACAGCGATTTTTCTGGTGAAGGGCTGGACCAGCCCGGCCTTCGGTGCGCTGGCTATCACCATTGGTGGAGTTGTCTGCATCGCGGCATCCAACTCCGGCGATACTTCGCAGGATCTAAAGACGGGCTACCTCATCGGTGCAACGCCACGGCTGCAGCAGATTGCGCTGATTATCGGCGTTGTGGTTTCGACTCTGGTGATCGGTTTCACCCTTAATTTGATGAATACCGGCCTGCAGGAATTCCACGCCGCCTCGCAGCCATGGGACATCCACGCATCACATCCTGGCGTAACGGTTGAAAAGGACGTTAAGCACCTGCCCGGAGAAATTCACGTGGTCGGTGCCGACAATTCATCCACGCTCCACCCCAGTTCCGAGTACATGGTTCTGAACGCCATCGGCTCGACGGAACTGCAGGATGGGAAATATCTTTATTCGCCCACAACCGGCCGGATCGAGGTTCACTGGATACAGGGGATCGGCAGCGCCAGCGCGCCTGCACCGCAGGCCCGGCTGATGGCAACGGTCATCAACGGTATCCTGAGCCGCAAATTGCCATGGGGTCTGGTGACGCTTGGTGTTGCGCTGGTGGTCGCCGTTGAGCTGCTCGGCATTCGCTCTCTCACGTTCGCGGTGGGCGCATATCTTCCTATTGGAACCACTTTGCCCATATTTATGGGAGGCGTGGTTCGCTGGCTTGTGGATCAGGCCGTGAAGAGGGCAGGCGGCGACACGGCCGAAGCCGAAAGCGATATCTCTTCCGGTTCGCTGTTTGCCTCGGGACTGATTGCCGCAGGCGGCATCGTGGGTCTGTTTGGAGTAGCACTCAAGGCTGTCGAGGCGACCTACTTCGACAATCGTGACCTGCTTAACTTGCCGCACACGTTCCTTTACAACGACGCGGTATCGGTGCTCGCATTTGTTGCGCTTGCGTATTCGCTCTATTACTTTGCCCGCAAGCCGCTCAAGAAATAGCAGGCCGGTTACGGCTCGGCAACAATACGATTGCCGATGCGAGAATTCATCGGCTCACTCCGTGCAAGCAGTTGTTCACTCGACGACGCAAACCGTTATTCGCAGTTCACAAAGAGCTGCTCGTCACAATTGAACCTACAGTAACCCCATTTAACTTGACCGATTAGATTTCGTCGCGCAAAATTTGCTCATTACTCCGGCACTTCCCTCCAAATCCGCCGGGGTTCCTGAAAACCGAATAACACGACCGCAGTGGAGGTCTCCCCATGCGCAGACTATACGTGTGCCTATGTTGCGCGCTTGCGTTCGAAATGGCGTCATTGAGTGCGCAAGCAAAATCGCGAATCCAGAAGTTGAGTGAGATCGAGAGCCACGCCGATGTTCTCTTCAGCCAGGGCAAGTATCAGCAAGCTTTTGCCGCTTACCACAAGAGCGCGGACTTAGGCAGCGCCCGCGGCCAGGCCTACGTGGGGTATATGTATTCGGCTGGAAAGGGCATTGAGAAGGATCCGCAGCGAGCATTCGAATGGATCTCGAAAGCTGCGGAGATGGGTGATCCTAACGCTGAGAACATGCTCGGGCTTCTCTATCGAAATGGCCTTGGCACACGCCAGAGCTTTGAGGAAGCGCTGATCTGGTTTGGCAAGTCGGCTGCAAAGGGAAATGCCCGGGCGGAAGATAATCTCGGCATTCTCTACCGAGATGGGCTGGGTACCACTCAGGATTATTCAAGGGCCGTCGCGTGGTTTGCGCGCGCCGCTGAACAGGGATTTCAATCCGGCGAAGAGCACCTTGGGTTGATGAATCTGCTCGGAGTCGGAACCGCCCAGGACTACGCGAGCGCGCTTCATTGGCTTAGCAAGGCTGCCGAGCAAGGATCGGTGCGGGGGCAAAACAACATTGGTGTGATGTATGTGAGAGGTCTTGGTGTGCCACAGGATTATGTTCAGGCCGTCGCGTGGTTCCAGAAGGCTGCCGAGCAAGGGTCAGCAATTGCGCAAAAGAATCTTGGCCTGATGTTCAGGAATGGCATGGGTGTCGAGCCCAATCCCGTAATGGCGGAGTACTGGTTTAAGAAGGCCGGCTTGAAGACCGCAGCCATGGAAACGCCCTCTGTCGATAGTTCCACGGCTATGCATCCCGATATCTCCGAAGCGAAAACCGGCATAGACGTTGACCGGTCATTGCGGAGCGAAAGCCTGATGACTCCGCTCAAATCCGATCGCAATCGCGAGACACCGTAGCGCATCCCGGCTCGGCGCAATTGAAATAAAGTTGCCTGTCGCAGCTTCAGGGTTGCGCGCCTTCAGGTACCATCAGCGTGAGCGAGTGGGGTACTACCTCAAGCTTCACGGGCAGGAGTCCGAGCACTTCGCCGTCAGCTTCGACATAGAGTTTCTCGCTGCTGCCGGTGCGCGGACGGCACTCGAGCGACGGCGTCTCCACCAGTTCAACCTCGCGGGTGAACGTGTGCCTGCGCACAATCACTGCCGCCATGAACAGCATGTAACGAAACCGGCTTCGCGTTTTGAAGGCGAGCGTTGTTAACACGCCGTTACGCAAACTGGCCCCGGGCGCAAGATTCTGCAGAGCACCCCCAAAAGAACTAACCCGCACCGCCAGCAGTTGCGATACATCAAGTACGCGTGCGCTGCCATTCTCATTGCCGGGAACCACGACCTCGAAGAGCGGAAAAGTGTGGGTGAGCATGATGCGCGTGGCCTCGATCATGTAGAGCAGGTATCCAAGCCGCCGCTTGAGCCTAGCGTCGAGGCGCGACATTAGCAACGCATCCGCTCCCACGCCTGCGGCGACGGTAAAGTAGCGCTGGCTGGCTTGTCCGTCGTGGTCGCGGTAGTGAATTCTCCCTACGGAAATGCGCGTGGGATTCGCCTTGAGCAACATTCCAGCAGCCTTTGCAGGCGAGCCGATCAATCCCAGATCGGCAGCCAGCGCATTCGCGGTTCCCAGCGGCACCACGCCCAAAGCAACATCGGTACCCACCAGACTTTGCAGCACTTCGTGCACGGTTCCGTCTCCGCCGCATGCGATGACCGTATCGTAGCCGGCATCAACTGCGTGGCTGGCCTGCTGGGTGGCCGATCCTACCCCGGTGGTGGTAAATGCGTCGGCTTCTATACCCGCCTGGCGCAGCACCACGAGCGCAGACTGGATTGCCGCCTCGCGCCGTTGGGAATGCTGGCCTGAGGCCGGGTTATAGATCAGGGCTACTTTATGCATTGGGAGTCTTTCGGCCAATAGTCCATCTTCCTATATTTGCAGGCGGTTAGACAAAGGAGGCTCTTCGGGAACATCCTGCGAGACCATAAGCATCGCGAGTTTTCAAGAATTGGGAGCCAATCTTCACACCCCCTGCGATGCCCGGTTTGTCCTAGACTCTTTGATATGGCCACGGTCCCCGACCTCACCCTCGACAGTGGATTGCCGGCAAATATTGACGCCGAGAAGACCATTCTTGGCGCCATATTGCTGGATAACGCCGCTCATTCTGAAGCTGCAGAAGTCCTGGAGCCGGACGACTTTTCACTGGATTCGCATCGCCGTATCTACCTGCGGATGAGCGAGTTAATGGACACGCAGCGAGCCGTGGACATCGTCACCCTGGCCAACGAGCTGGCGCGCTACAAGGAAGTCGAGGCGGTGGGGGGCGTGGCTTACCTGGCGTCATTGACCGAGGGTCTGCCGCGGCGGCCGGTTATTGAAGAGTACATCCGCATCGTCAAGGACAAGAGCCTGCTGCGGAAGCTGATGCTCATCTGCTCGTCGGCCATTGCGCGCGCGGCGGACCAGAGCGAAGATGCCATCGGCGTGCTGGATGTAACCGAAGCGCAACTGCTCGAAGTGAGCGATAAGGGCCTTTCCAAGGGACTGGACAGCGTGGAGAAGATCGTCGCCAACTCCTTTGGCTCGATCGACAACCTGTACAAGCACAGCCGTGAGGTTACGGGCCTGGCGACGGACTACACCGAACTCGACAGGCTGACCAGCGGACTGCAGAAGGGCGAGCTCATCATCATTGCGGCTCGGCCCTCAATGGGCAAGACCGCGCTGGCCATCAACATCGCGCAGAATGCGGCTATTAACCACAAGGCGATCGTTGGCATCTTCAGCCTGGAAATGAGCAAGGAGTCGCTGCTGCGCCGCATGCTGGCTTCTCACGCATGGGTCGACCAGCAACTGCTCCAGAAGGGCTTCATCAGCACAGATGACCAGGTCAAGCTGCAAAAGGCGTTGAGCGACCTGGTGGATTCTCATGTTCACATCGATGACTCGGCGGGCATTTCGCTGGCCGAGATGCGGGCCAAGGCGCGCCGGCTGAAGCAGAACGCCGGCGGACTCGATCTCATTGTTGTGGACTACCTGCAGCTTATGTCGGCCTCGGTAGCTTCGGGCAGCAAAAAGGGCGGATACGAGAACCGCACGCAGGAAGTGTCTGCCATCTCGCGTGGACTGAAGGCGCTGGCCAAGGAGCTTCAGGTGCCGGTGATGGCGCTGTCGCAGCTCTCACGTGCCAGCGAGCGCCGCGGCGATGACAAGCGCCCTCTGCTGAGCGACCTGCGCGAGTCGGGATCGATTGAGCAGGACGCCGATGTTGTGGCCTTCATCCATCGCGAGTCCTACTACAACCGCACCGAGGAACTGACCGACGAGGAGAAGACCGAGGCGGAGATCATCATCGCCAAGCAGCGTAACGGTCCGACCGACACGGTTCGCCTGCGGTGGATAGGCAAGTACACGCGCTTCGACAATCCAGCAACGCCGAGCCAGGACTTCTAGAGCGCGGATTCCGCACAAAATGGCGCCTTTTTCGAAATGAATGGGGCCATTTTTCGGCCCAAAAACCGGTCTAAAATGTCAGCTTTCTACCCGGCCGTTCATCCCCACTGAGGATTCTGCTGAAGTCATCGTGCTGTGGAACTTGGAATTGTTTTGCAGGAGGTGCGTGTACGGTCGTGCCGTCTTACCTTCGCGACAGATTATCTTGCCGGCACGAGATCATTTTCGTAGATGCTGGGGGCGTCGTAGCCATTCTCTTTCCATTCTAGGTCGCAGGATGGCGGATACTCTCCGGGCTTATTGGGTACTCGAACAGCAATTGCAGGGCTCATAGCATCATTCTTAACTCCTTCTGTGAGAAGAACGATGTGCAACACTGGCCTCGACGAACTGATCTTGGCGAGAAACTCAGCAAACTGACCATATGGAATTGAGGGATCTGCCATAACGTGAATCGCTCGCTCGTGTCTCCCCTCATAGACCTGAGTAAGGAGTGGCTGCAATTGGTCAGGCTCAATCTGAGTCCAGTTGATCCACGTGCGGCCGTCCGCCGTGAGGCGAGCGATGATGAGAATGTCGTCCTCGCAGAAATATCCAGGTGAGTGTTGTCTGAGCTTCATCATTGGGACGCAAAGTCCACTCGATGGCTGCGACATTTGCGCTATGAAGGCGCACAGGATCAGTACCAGGAAGAGTCCTGCAATCGGCGCAGCTAGCGACTCCCGGTGCTGATTGAAGTTCATTCAGAGTTGGACACCGGAGGCTACGAAATTGTTCCAGTCGCTGCCTGTGTCTGAATCTGATGGAGTGGAGCGATTGGTAAGCAACCGCAAATCTTTGGCCTTCAGTCGCATCGGCGATCTTCGCGCGAGATGACGGTACCGGCGGTTGAGTGATTGCATTCCTTCCTTAACCGATGCGCGGAGAGGCTGCGCATCGGCGAAGGTGGGGCACCCGAAGAGCGGTTTCCAAGTTGACAAGTTGACAAGTTGACAAGTTGACAAGGTTCCAAGTCAACGAGTTGGAGAGTCAACCGGGGAGTTATTTGCCAGTGAAGGCTCAGTCTGCTTCGGTTTGGGTGATGAGGTAGCGCTCGTAGCCGATTTCCTGGATCTGGTGGACCTGGGATTCGAGCCAATCGACGTGGCCTTCTTCGTCTTTCAGCAGCCTCATGAAGAGGTCCCGTGAGCCATTGTCGCCGTTCTCAACGCAGACGCGGATGGATTCGTTGTACGACTCCACGGCTCCGTGTTCAAGTGCGAGATCGGACTCGATCATCTCTCTCACGCTTTTGCCGATGGTGAGTGACATGGGCTCCATGGCGGGCGTTCCGTCGAGGAACAGGATGCGCTCCATGAGAAGCTCGGCGTGCTTCATCTCGTCGATAGATTGCTTCTTGATGTATTTGGAGTACTTCTTGTAACCCCAGTTTTCTGACATCTCGGCGTGAAGGAAGTACTGGTTGATGGCGGTGAGCTCGTCACGCAGGGCGTGATTCAGGTGCTGAAGTACAGTCGCGTTTCCCTTCATAATGACGCCTATTCTACAGAAATTTGCGCGGCAGATGCTGCACGGGGGTTTAGAGCGGTCTCGGAATACACGTAAACTTTTTGAGAGCGTTGAAAGGTGGCATTTTCTTGATGAAAATGCCACTTCGCTGCTTGCTTTCGGCCTACACCAATTCCGAAACTGCTATAGACGGGAGTGTTTCGAAAATGCAGTAAGAGTGATGAGGTGCGAGAAGTTGCGCAGACGAACCACCGGGACGGTTCTCAGCGGTCCGTCAGCGCCAATGCGGCAAAACTCTAAAACGCGTGTGAAGGCGTGCTATTTGCTAATCACGCCGCCACGGCCTGTATGAGCCGAGGCCTTGTGGGCCGTCCGGCTCAGAAATTTGCTGAAGTGTTTGCTTGGTGCTTGCGGCCTGGGCTCTTCGCGTTCTGGAACGGGACGACTAATTGCCTCGGCCTTTTCGTCATCACTCTTGAGATTCAACTGCAGAAAGGGCTTCATGGCTTTACCCTCCGGTGCTATTTTGACGCAATTCAGGAGGGACTGTATATCGAAATCTCAAAGACGTGTATTGGTTATCACGCCGATGAGAAGGCAGCGGGACAGGATGGCATGACAGGCGCTATGCTTGCCGGTTGTCAATTTACCGGACTTCCGGCTGTGGAGAGAGTGTATGAATCGCGTTGGTTGGTGGGGCAAGTTGTTTGTCTGCTTGTTGGTGGCAGCGGGTAGCGCGATGGCGCAGCCGCCTGTGAAGGAGAATCTGAAGCTGAGCGAAATCCGGATGCACGATCCGTGGATGGTGGCGGACAAGTCGACGCAAACCTACTACATGTACGAGGGTGGGATGACAGGGACGGCCGCGCAGCGGCGAAGCGGCGTTATCGCATACAAGAGCAAGGACTTGACGAGCTGGTCAGGGCCGTTCGTGGTTTTTGAGGTGGCGGACGGTGGCTGGGCTGATCCGGCAGCAGGCGTGTGGGCGCCGGAGGTGCATTTCTATAAGGGCAAGTACTACCTGTTTGCCACGTTGAACAACTACAAGGCGCCTATTGAGAGAAAGGAGGCTGCGGCGAACTCAAGGAGCGTGACCAAGATCGACGTGACGTATGGTGGAGTGGGCTGGCATTTGCGGGGCACGCAAATTTTTGAGAGCGAATCGCCGATGGGCCCGTTCAAGGCAATCAGCGAGAAGCCAATTCCGCCGAGCGACTACATGAGCCTGGACGGGACCTTCTTCATGGAAGATGGCAAACCGTACATGGTGTATGCGCATGAATGGATCCAGCTTGTGGACGGCAATATGGAGGCGATTGAGATGACACCGGACCTGACCCGCGCCGCTGGAGAGCCGTTCTTTCTGTTCAAGGCTTCAGACGCGCCGTGGCTCGACAACCGGCATGAGACTATCAACGCTCCACACCCGTATGTGACGGACGGCCCGGAGCTGTACAAGACAAAGAACGGCAAGCTGATGATGATCTGGTCGAGCTATGACAAGGGCAGTTACGTAGAGGCGCTGGCGCACTCCACGAGCGGCAAGCTGGCCGGGCCGTGGAAGCAGGACGGCATCCTGATTGGCGGGGATAGCGGCCACGGCATGATTTTTCACGCATTCGACGGGCGGCTCATGCTGGTGCTACATCAACCGTTCGACGGACGGCTGGCGCGTGCAAAGATCTACGAGATTGAAGACACTGGCGACACGATCAAGGTAAAGAAGATGGAGTACTACTGAGGCGCAGGTTGATGCCAACTCAATCAGCAATCTCCTTAGAGGGATGAAAGAGGGACGGCAATGAAGGCTGCGGTCTGGCATGGGCGGCATGATATTCGCATTATGCAGTTTTCCGATCCCCGCCCGCCTGCGCGCGATGGCGTGACATTACAGGTGGCCTGGTGCGGTATTTGCGGGACCGATCTTGAGGAATACCTTTACGGACCACTTTTCATCCCGGTGGAGAAACCTAATCCCCTGACGGGCCGCGCCGCACCGATGGTAATGGGGCATGAGTTTGTAGGTGTAGTGCGCGCCGTGGGTGCCGAAGTAAGCGACTTGAAGATCGGCGACCGGGTTGCCGTAGATACGTTGCTGCATTGCGGCGAGTGTTATTTCTGCAAGCAGCATCTTGTGCAATTGTGCGAGAAGCTTGCAATTATGGGCCTTTCCACCGACGGCGGCCTGGCTGAGTTCGTCAACGCGCCGCGCTACATGTGTTTCAAATACCCTGCGACGTTGTCCGACGAGCATGCGGCGCTTTCGGAACCCGCCTCGGTTGCTGTCCGGGCGGTGCGGCGCAGCCGGTTGGCCCCGGGTGAAACGGTGGCAATTATTGGCGCCGGGACGATTGGACTGCTCACGCTTGAAGTGGCAAGGGCTATGGGCGCAGAGAAAGTAATCGTATTGGAGCCGGCGGAGAACCGGCGCAGAATTGCTGCGCAGCTCGGTGCGATTGCGGCGGTGGACCCTGGTAGGAACGATCCAGTGCTGGCGGTACACGCCTTGACGGGAAGCCTGGGAGCTGATGTGGTCTTTGAGTGCGCGGGCAACGTGAGAACAATGGCGATGGCGCCGATGCTTGCACGCAAGCGAGGACGGGTGGTCCTGGTGGGATTACACGATGCGCCGACATCGATGAGGCTTTTGTCGGTGGTGACGGGTGAGCAGGAGATTATAGGTTCATTTTCACACGTGTACGACGAGGATTTTGGGCTCGCAGTCGAGCTATTGAGCAGCGGACGGATCACAGCCGAGCCGCTGATTACGGCGCGGATCGGCTTGAAAGGGCTGGTGCCGCAGGGTCTGGACGAGCTGGCTTCAAACAAAGATCGCCATTTGAAAATTCTGGTTTCACCTCATGGCTGACGCTGTCGCCTCATCGCTCTGCTCTCTTTCGACGATGAGAGGACGGCCATCTTTTGATCGCCGTCCTCTGTTGTGAGAGGTTCGATTTTCTAGAGCAAGGCGCTGAATGGCGTATCCGGGGTTATACGCTTGGCCTTGATGATGCCGGTGAACGTGACTCCGACGCTGCCATCGGGGGTATAGGCGGACTCCGTGAAGATTCCCTGATACTCATCGCCGTCCTTGTCGAGCACTACGTCTTCAATGATCTGAGCGCCACCAGCGGGATGCCCGATGCCGGCCGGACCGCCACTGGGGTCATTGCCCTGCCACGGTATGTGATTGAGGTGGTAGGTGTGATCGCCGGTGCGCTCCCAGACTCCGAGGCAGAAATTGCCGTCCTGCGCCGGACGGGACGAGTTCATGATCTCTGTGCCGTCCTTGTGCCAGACGACCACGGCATTGTCGATGATCGGGGAGATGGGATTTCCGTCCTGGTCAACGGTGGGCATGGGTTGTCCGTTCATGGTTTGCGCCGTGAAGGTGACGTGCCACATGCCGACAATAGACGGGTCATGATGGTTGTCTCTGTCGTTCGACACGAGCATCATGCTGGGTGCCGCGCCGCGCAGTTGCCAGCTCATGGGTTTGATTAATCTTGTGGACAGGCCGCACTGAGCGGTAGCCGCGGGAACAATGACAGAGGCCAGTGACAGGACACCGCCACAGGCAAGGTACTTGAGTGAAGTCGACCTCATCGAATTATCCTCCAATGCCGGGGAAGCCCGGCTCGACATGAAGCTAACCCGCGGCAGGGGCAGAGAGGCAATCGAGAGCAGGTAAAGGGCGAGGTAAAGATTTGGTAAAGCAATAACCCCTTTGCAATCGCTGATTTATTTGATACATATTGCATACTTCCCCAGGCGGGTAGTTCTATGCCCACTCCTGACCCAGGCCCAATCTACGAGTTCTCCGGCTTCCGGCTTGACTGTGGGCGCTTCGAACTCCTGCGCAACGGCAACTCTCTCAAGGTGGAACGCAAGCCGCTGGAACTCTTAGTCTTGCTGGTTTCGCGTGAAGGCAGGCTCGTGACCCGCACAGAAATTGCGGAGCGCCTGTGGTCGAGCGACGTGTTCGTGGACACCGAGCACGGCATCAATACCGCCATACGCAAGTTACGGCAGCTGCTCCGGGATGATTCCGAAGAGCCCCAGTTCATCCAAACGGTGACCGGGATGGGATATCGGTTTATAGCGCCGGTTGTTTCGTTGCCTGGTTCCCTGCCGAAGACTGACACAAAGACGACAGGCACTGCCGTGGAAGCAGGTGATGAGTATGCCGGAACTTCTACTGCAGCTGCAGCGCGTTCTCGCGGGCCCTTGTGGATTGGAGTGGCTGCACTGGCTGTGTTGCTGATTGCGGTTCTGGCAATTCCATTCAATGGGAGATCGGTTGCCGCACGGTGGATCCATCACGACACTAAGAACGCCATCCATTCCATTGCGATTCTTCCCTTGAGCAATTTTTCCGGTGATCCCAGCCAGGACTACTTTGCCGACGGTATGACAGACGAGCTGATCACCATGCTGGCGCGTGATTCGACACTTTCCATTACTTCGCGAACATCGGTCATGCGGTTTAAGGGTTCCACGCGGCCGATGCGCGAGATCGCACAGGCATTGCACGTAGATGGCATTGTTGAAGGCTCGGTGTCGCGAAGCGGCAATCAGGTTCATATGACTTTGCAGCTCATCCGTGCCGACTCCGATACGCACATGTGGGCTGAAAGCTACGACCGCGACCTTAACGATGTGGCTGCATTACCCGATGAGGCCGCACGCGCCATCGCGGCCAAACTGAATAGCTCGTCGGCATTGCGCGCTCCGGCAAGGTACGTAAACCCTGAAGCACACGACGCGTATTTACGTGGGCGCTACTATTGGATCGTTGGGAGAAACGAGGAGGCTGGCAAGTTATTCAAGCGCGCGGTTGAGATTCAACCTGACTACGCCGCGGGCTGGGCAGGCCTTTGCCAATACTATGCTGCCGGCGCCTTCTTCGGTATTGCGGACCCGCTCGAGGTAATGCCCAAGGCCAAAGCTGCAGGAGAAAGGGCGGTCCAGCTTGACGACATGCTCCCGCAGGCACACAGTGTGCTTGCATCCGCTGCATTTTTTGGCGACTGGGATGGACCGCGCGCGCTTGCTGAAGTGACTCGCGCAACTGAACTCGATCCGAAATACGCTGAGGCGATACACCTGCACGCGCTCATCCTGAGTGCCATGGGTAGATATCAAGAGGCGGTGACAGTTCAACGGCAAGGAACCGGTCTGGATCCAATTACGCATCCGGCGGCCATGGCGGAGATTCTGATGTATGCGCGTGAGGACGATGAGGCGCAGGAAGATGCCGAGATGCGCCGGCGGGATTTTCCCGCCGCAACGGACCTTATGAGCATTCTGAGCGAGGTCTATCGGCGCAAGGGAATGTACAGGGAGTCCGCAGAGATGCTGGCGGATCTTGCTGCGCGCAGGCGCGGAGAGACTCGCCCTGCGGCTGAGTTTATGAATGCATTCAAGACAGGTGGATACAAACAGGTCCTCCGCCTGCAACTCGCTTCGCTGGAGAAGGCGGCAAAGTCTCAATATATTTCTCCGGCATCCATTGCGCGCTTCCACGCTGAACTGGGTGAGCGTGAAGAAACCCTGGCTCTACTTGAATTGGCGCTTCGCAAGCGCGACCCGGGGCTGCTTTTCCTTCAAACCGATCCGGCATTCGATTTCCTGCACGACGATCCACGATACGTGGCGATTGTGAAGCGGGTGGGACTGATGCCTGCAAGTTGATCGAACCACCTCTTGCGCCAGGACGGAGCGCGCATCTGGTGTTCGGGGGCTGGTGTGGAGGGGAGACGATGCGCAGGAAGACTGCAGCGGGGACCTTGCCTGGGCCCGGATCAAGATGTAATTCACACCTAAAACTCGAATAATTCGGCGATTGTGATTGACATCACGAAACTATCTTAGTGAGCGGGGGTTTGCCGCATCTGACGGGTTAAAGCGATTTCAGAGTTGCTGTACCCCGGAAGCAAAACTCCGAAGCGGCATTTCTCTCAAGGAAATGCCACCTTGCACGACCTCAGCGAGGACGCGGAAACTCTGGAATCACTCTAGAACGACAAGGGACGTCGGCCTGTCCAGAAGGGAGAAAATCATGCAAGCAAACCGTCGTGTTCTTATCGCTCTATTGATCGCAACGTCACCGTTCATGGGCGTCGCCCAGCGTGGCGGTGGAGGTGGAGGCGGAGGCGGGCAACGTGGTGGCGCGGGCGCTTCAATGGGAACCGGATCGACCATAAGATCGGGAACCATGGATCGCACACGCGACCAGACGCGCGACCGTACCATGGATCAGACACGGCAGGCCGATCGCCTGCGCGTACACTCAGAGGCAACTACGCAACAGCGCGACCAGTATCAAACCTGTGACCAGACAATGAACCAGACACGCTCTCAGGTGCGCACTCTTGCGAAAAACTCTCAGGGAAAGTCTTTCAATGCGGATGATGCTCGCCAGCAGCAAACGCAATTGAAGGAGCAACTGAAGACGATGGCCCAGGATCGCGAAAAGCTGATGAATGGACTGGGCAGCGAACAGAAGAGCGCCATACAAGCGCGGAACCAGGCAATGACTCAGACGCACGAGCGGATTCAGAATCGCGTTCAGCAGATGGAACAGGAGCTTGCGGGCTCAAATCCAAACGGGAAGCAGGTAGCCGAGCAGGCCCGCGCGGCAGAGCGTGAGATGAAGACCTACCAGAAACAGTGGAGAGAGATGGGAAAGGATCTCGGGCTACAGGAAGACTGAGACTGTTGCGAATTGTCAGTTAGGCAACACCATAAACAAGGACTGCAGGGCTCTCTTGCTGATGCTGAGAGCCCTGCAGTAATGATTTGGAATTCTCTCCGTTACTTGTTCAATTCCTTCACGAAGAAGTTGGCCATGATGTGGTTCGCTTCAATGGACTCCGGCAGGTTTGAGTCGTACCAGAAGGCGTGTGGCAGCGCATCGAAGACCACCAGGCGCGCGTCGACTCCGGCGCGGAGGTAGGCGCGCTGCAGATTGGCTGTCGCGCTCAGCAGAGCATCGCGCTCGCTTGAGATGAACAGCGCCGGGGGCAGCCCGTGCAGGTCAGCATAGACCGGCGAGAGCACTGGATCTTTTGGATCGGTCGATCCGACGTAGTAAGCGTCGTGCGGCGTGTTGTCGGGCGGCTCATGATGGCCTGCGAGTCCACGCAGTGTGTACATGGACCACGAGTCGCCCATGTGCGCGAAGTTGTCGATGGTGCTGAAGAGGCCCAGCGCCGCTGGCATGGGGAGACCAAGTTGCTTGATGCGTACAGCAATCTGCCCGGTGAGGCCCGCGCCGGCGGAGGTTCCGTAGATGACGATGTGGTTGGGCGTGTAGGTCTTCAGCAGTTCCTTGTACACGGCGATGCCGTCGTCAACGGCGGCGGGAAAAGGATGCTCAGGCGCGAGCCGGTAGAGCACAGCCACCACTTTCATTTTGGTGTAGCCGGCAATCGGAATTGATTCCGCGTAGGAACCGGAATCGGCATTGAAGCTGCCGCCGTGCAGATTGATGAGCACTTTGTCGTTGTTCGCGGCGGGCATACCGTCAGGCGTAACGATGTGGACTGGCACGCCGGAGATCTTGCTTTCGACAATGGTATTGGGGCAGAGCTTACTCCATGCAACTTTTTGCCGCTGCTGATTGGCGTCCTGGCTGGCGCGGCGCTCGGCGAGAGTTTGAGTTGGACCTTCGTCTGGAACTTGCCGGCTGATGAATGCCTGTGCTTGCGGGCTAAGATCCTGCGGGACTGGAATGACACGCGTGATGTGCGCGGTTCCCTGCGCGTCGATAAAGCTGGTGTCGCGCGTGGGCGCCTGCTCCGCGGTGGTGGGCTGGTGGTTCAGCTGTTGCGCGGCGAGTGTTATGGAAGCTGCAAATAAGGCGACGATCACCCGAGCGGGTATGGAAGTGAGTCCATGATTCATGAGGGAAGCTCCTGCAGGGCGATCCGTTAAGCGGAAAGATCGCACCGTCAACCATAAAGGGAAGAACGCAGCGCCGTCCACCATGCAACTAACTGGGAGAGCGATTTGCTCACTCTCCCATTTGGCTGACTGCGACTTACGTCTATCTGGAATTATTGCGGTAGAACCAGCAGACTCGCGGCCAGCAGCTTTTCAGTGAGCCGGCCGCGCGCCTGCGGGAATTCGTAGGACATAGTGCGGGGGCCCATGCCAAGTATGGTTGCCGCTTCAGCCTGTGTGTACTCCTGAAGCACTACGCGGCTTAGCATCTGACGATCGAGCGGACTCAGCTGTTCGAGGCAACGTTCCACGTCGAGCACAGAGATGACTGCATCCTCGAATGTGCGGATACGACGGCTCGAGGCCCAGCCGCGCGACACCGGATCGCTGAGGATCGAGAGAGCGCGGCCGACCTGCATTGACGCGTAGAGGTATCGCCGCAACAGGGTTTCAGTATGCTTACGGTAGAACGCAAGGCTGATATGCGGCAGCGATTCAGTGTCTGTTTCTCGACTTACCTCCAGCTTTACCTGCCGGGGTTTCGCAGGCGCGGAAGCAGATCTCGCAGAAGGTTCAGGGCTGACTGCCCAGATGGTTGGCAATTGTAAGGCTGCGCTCATTGCACACCTCCGAGCGACCGCATATTTCTAACCGAGGCAAAAACCGGAACGTGTGGTTTGCGGGATGGACGTCCCCGCCGCTTTCGGCTCTCCGGCGAAGGAAAGTCCTTAAGCTTTACTTCACACTCCCGGCAATAAACCGTCTGCTGTCCCTGGAAACGGAACCAAAGGCAACCGCATCCCTCGCAGACTTTCAAATGCACGCGCAATTCCATGACTCTTCTCTCCGTAATGGGTCCCAGCCCGCCGGACTCTTTTCAAACTTGTTTCCGTGCGGGGTAAATAGATCGAGGCGATGTGCCCAAGGCTCTCGCGCCCTGTCAGCAGGTATGCGGCGCTCGGTCTGTTGATGTTTGTCATGTCTTCAGCGCGCAGATCGCGGAATCTCCGTCCCTGGACTGCCACGCTCTGCCTCGAGGGCTTTGCGGGTAAATAAGCAAGGGATCTCCTACCAGACGCCAAACGCATCCGCCGGTGGATCGTTCATTGGCTAGTGAAGAAGGACAGAAAGTGTGGCGCCCGTCCCCTGGGGCCAAAGAAGAATTCCCTGCGTATTTCCACAGTCCAGTGTGGGTTTAAGTGAACTCAATTTAAAAAGATGTATCTCTTGCGTCAACGTTACGAGCAGATTTTGAAGCGTTGTCCTGTTCAATCGTTAACAAAGTGCCGAAAATTGAGGCCAACCGGCACGAATGACATTTCCTGGGGAAAACATCTGTCGTTCGAAGCCATTGCTGGTAGCTGATTATCCACACATGAACTTTACTCAGCTGCACGAACGACTGCGCATGGAGCTGCAGTGCAGGATAGATCGGGGTACGCTCAGTGTCTCTTTGCTGTCCCGGCAAACCGGGTTGGGACAGGCGCACCTTTCAAATTTCCTGCACTGCAAGAGGCAGCTGTCGCTGCAGGCGCTGGACCGTGTGCTGACGGCTCAGCACCTCGCCGCCGATGATCTGCTCCCGGTGCTGCGGCAGGGTACAGGCCCGGCGGCTGAACCGGAGATCGAAAAAGTGCCGATCCTCGCGCATCCCACCTAGCTGTTCGATCCGTACGTCCGGCCATCGGTGGTCCAATCCACGCTGCTGGTGCAGCAAAGTGTGCTGCAGGCCTTGAGGCTACGGGCCTCAAAGTCGCGGCGAGCGTGGCAGAGATTTGTGGCTGTGCGTGTACACGAAAACGATGCGGAAGCAATGAGACCGCTGATTATGCCGGATGCGATTGCGCTGGTGGATCGCCACTACAATTCGCTGGAGCCTTACCGGGCAGACATGCCGAGTATCTTCGCGGTGCGCAGCGGTTCGCATCTGCTGCTGCGGCACGTGGACTTCCAGGCAAACCGCTGGTGCTCAGACCGCACAACCGTGTGTTTCCCGTGGAACTGATGGAGCTTGAACCGCACTCATCTCCCGGCGATATGCTGGCAGGCCGGGTTGCGCTGATCGTAAACGAACTGTGACGGCAAAAGCGAAACGCCGGAGCCGTTGTTGCGATGCGGCTCCGGCGCTGGTGTTGTGCGGCGTTGGGTTAGACGACCGTGTTGCGCGCGATCACCTCGCGATACCACTCGGCGGAGAGCTTGGGCGTGCGCTTGAGCGTCTTGAAGTCGACGTAGTGGATGCCGAAGCGTTTGCTGTAACCGTCGACCCATTCAAAGTTGTCGAGCAGGCTCCACAGGAAGTAGCCCTTGATGGGATAGTTCTCTGCGGCGGCGCGGTGCAGGTGGGTGATGTGGCTGCGCAGATACATCAGGCGGTCAGTGTCTTCAATGCGGCCTTCGGGCGTGAGGACATCGTCGGCGGAGCAGCCGTTCTCACTGATGTAAAGCGCCGCGGGATGCCAGAGATCGCTCACGTTGCGGATGGTCCAGTAGACGCACTCGGGATCGATATTGATCCACGGCGATGCCATGTGCGGATAGGAGGTCTGGCGAGGTTCCACGATGTAGCCGCGGGCATTGTCGGCGGTGCGAACGTAGTCGGCGGTGTAGACGTTGAGGGCAACGAAGTCGAGCTTGCTGCCGATGGCTTCAAGATCGCCGGGCTCAACCTTGGGCGCTGCGGCTCCGGCGCGCTCCAGATAGGTTGAGGGATACTTGCCTTCCAGAAGCACGGTTAGGAAGCGCTCGGCTCCGTCGCGCGTGGCGCGCTGCGCGGCCTTAATATGCTCCGCGGTCTCGATGACGGGGATGTAGACGTTCGTGTTTTCTGCCAAGCCCACCTGGGTTCCGCTAGACGTGTTAGCACGGATGGCCTGTACGGCCAGCCCATGCGCGAGAATGCCGTTGTGGCACACCTGGTTGGCTTCGCCTTCAGGCAGTTTGAGACCGGGGGCAAAGCGGCCCTCGCGATAGCCGATATCGGTAAAGCAGGTGAACTCGTTGGTGGTCATCCAGTGGTGAACGCGGTCGGAGAGGCGCTTGGTGACGAACCCGGCATAGTCTGCGAAGGCCTTTGCAGTGTCGCGCGACTGCCAGCCGCCGGGCAGCGCCGCGGGCAGATCCCAATGGAAGAGCGTGATGTAGGGCTGAATGTTGTTGGCCAGCAGCTCGTCGACCACGCGGTTGTAGTAGTCGAGGCCCTTGGGATTGACCGCGCCCTTGCCCTGCGGAAAGATGCGCGACCACGATATGGAAAAGCGATAGGCGCCTACGCCAAGATTCTTGAGCAGGCGCACGTCTTCTTTGTAGAGGTGATAGGAATCGTCGGCTACATCGCCTGTGTCGTTGTTATTGATCTTGCCCGGCGTATGCGCAAAGACGTCCCACACGGATGGTCCGCGGCCGTCCTCGTTGGCGGCACCTTCGATTTGATATGCAGCCGTTGCGCAGCCCCATAGAAAACCTTTGGGAAATTGAAGACCGGATTGGGCAGCTTGACCGAATGCGAGTTTGGGCAGCGCAGGCGCTGAGAGCGCCGCAGCCGCAGCGGCTACTCCGGTGGTGAACTGACGACGGGTGAATTTGGGCATGGAGATGTTCGCCTTTCAGATGTCCGCGAGCAGCGCCCGCTGAACAACTGGCGATTATATCGGAGCTGATGGATGGTTTGGGCATGAGAGCAGGCACCAGGGCCGAGTTGGCGCAGCAGTGCCCAAAAGGCTCAAATAGTGTATGCGCGGATGCACAGATTTTTGGCGATTTTGTACAAATTGGACGTGAAGAAACGGTCGTGAAGGCGAAAGGTGTGGCACTGGACGGCCACAGAAAATTCGAGTCGATTTGTTGGTAGATGGGGTGGCGATTTTGATTCTGCGCCCGGTGCGTGAAGGATGGTCGCCCGGCTTGAGTAAACAGGAAATCGCCTGCCTTCTGCGGTGCCGACGCCCGGCCTCTAGAGTTTGAGAATGATGGCCGCTGCTCCGGCCCACATGTTTGTCAATGCAAGTTTTTCCGAGGCAATGATGAGGAAGACGAATACCGCATATTCGGCGGCGAACCAACGATCCAAACTGCGGGTCGCTATGCAGCGAATGAGCAGCAGGATTGCTCCGATGCAGAAGACCGGACCAAAGAGTGCGACCCAGCCGGTATCTCCGAAGATGGGATGCAAAAATGGCATGCGAGCAGTGGCGCCACCCAGCAGGCAGAGGCTGGCGATGACCATGGCGGGACGATGAATTCTCGGCCTTTTGCGATTGAGGATTCCCGCCGTGACAAATGCGGCAAACAGGCCGATCTCAGTCAACATGACCAGTAAAAACCGCGAATAGAGCATTCCGAAGAAATGAAACTCCGGCGGGGTGACCTGCACGGAGCGAATAGCCACCCACGGCCCAGTAATGAGGATGGCGAGGCCAACGGCAACTGCGCCCCAGCCGAGTTTGTAGTGCAATCGGCGATTGCGCACGGTGATCAACAGAGACTGGGTGAAGAAGAGCAAGAACCACGCTGCAATCGCAAGGCCGTGGATCAGGTCGAGCGTGAAGATGGAGGGGTCGATCACTCTGCCTGCATCGCCTTTGCCAGCGGCGACGAACCAGCGGAAACCCACAAACATAAACATGAGAAAGCTCGCGCCCGCGGCGCTGTAGAGCCAGCGATCAGTTTTCATTTCGTACCTCAAGTGCCAGGTAGGTCCGGGGATCTGTTCAGCGGGGGAAACTTCGACCAAGGATAGCACTGGGAGTTTGATCCGTCGCTTGAAAACCCCAGGCTTTCAGTCAAGTGCGCAAACGCAACAAAGCCGCAACCTGTTTGGGTTGCGGCTCTGTTTTTTGCTTCGGATTTGCGTTGCTTACATTTCCTTGACGCCTTCTACGAATGCCTTCAGCTTGCGGCTACGGCTGGGGTGGCGCAGCTTGCGCAGGGCCTTGGCTTCGATCTGGCGGATGCGCTCGCGGGTTACCTGGAAGCTCTGGCCCACTTCTTCAAGCGTGTGCTCGGAGCCGTCTTCAAGGCCGAAGCGCATCTTGATGACGCGCTCTTCGCGCGGCGTAAGCGTGCGTAGCACCTGCGAGGTGTACTCCTTGAGATTGACGCTGATGACGGCCTCAGAAGGCGAAACAGCCTGGCGATCCTCAATGAAGTCGCCGAGGTGCGAGTCTTCCTCTTCACCGATGGGCGTTTCAAGCGAGATGGGCTCCTGCGCGATCTTGAGCACCTTGCGGACCTTGGCCACGGGAATATCCATGCGGCGCGCGATCTCTTCGCTCGACGGTTCGCGGCCCAGTTCCTGCACAAGCTGGCGGCTGGTGCGGATGAGCTTGTTGATGGTTTCGATCATGTGCACCGGAATGCGGATGGTGCGGGCCTGATCGGCGATGGCGCGCGTGATGGCCTGGCGAATCCACCAGGTTGCGTAGGTTGAGAACTTGTAGCCGCGGCGATACTCGAACTTATCCACCGCCTTCATAAGGCCGATGTTGCCTTCCTGAATCAGGTCGAGGAATTGCAGTCCGCGATTGGTGTACTTTTTCGCGATGGAGACGACGAGTCGCAGGTTGGCTTCAATCAGCTCGCGCTTGGCCTGCTCGGCGTCCATGTCGCCCTGGATCATTTCGCGCTGCGTGCGCTTGAGCTCGCCGATGGAGACACCTGCATCGGCTTCGATCTTTTCGAGATCGACCTTGCAGTTCTTCTGCTGGCGGCGATATTCCTTTTTGAGCTCTTCGCTCTTTGACGCGTCGTACTTCTGATCGAGCGAGCGGATCTGGCGCTCGAGGGTGCGCATGGTGTCGACGGTCTTGTTTACCTTGTCGAGCAGGCGCTTGCGTTCGAGCGCGGTGTACTTGAGCTCGCGAACGATGCGCGAGATGTAGACCTTTTCACGCGCAATGGCCCAGCGTACACGACGTGCTTCGCGGGCCTTGGCCTTGTTGGCCGAGGGGTTGATGGTTGCCAGCTTTTCATCGAGCGTGGCAATCTTCTTCTGGTGCTTGACGAGCGCGTCGACACGGGAGACGGTGGCCTTGACGCGCGCCACCACCACTTCCTCCGTCAGCTCTTCTTCGTCGAAGATGACTACTTCCTTGACATTGCGCACGCCGCGCTTGAGATCCTCACCGAGCGCCGCGATTTCGCGAATCACGATGGGCGAACGCGAGATGGCCTTGAGAACGCGCATCTGGCCGCGCTCAATGCGTTTGGCGATTTCAACTTCGCCTTCGCGCGTAAGCAGAGGCACAGTGCCCATTTCACGCAGATACATGCGGACGGGGTCGTTGGTCTTTTCGAGCGTGCCGGGCGTGAGGTCGAGTTCGACATCCTCGCCTTCTTCCATCTCGAAATCTTTATCGCCGGGGAACTTGGGCGCGTCGAGTAGATCGATGCCCTGGGTACCGATGGTGGTGATGAGATCATCGAGGTCGTCGGCGGAGCCGATCTCTTCAGGCAACATGTCATTCACGTCGCCGTAGGTCAGGTATCCCTTCTCTTTGCCTACCTCAATGATGTTGTCGATATCGTGTTCGAATTTGTCTTCGATTGCCAAATGACTCCTACTCTCTACGGCGCGATCCTGGTAAGGGGATCGAGGACCGTGAACCTTTTGAGCGGCAAGGCCATCGGGATTCGTTGTCCCGGGCCGTGCAGCCACGCGATCAAGAAACCACAGCCGGATCGCGCACCGGTACGCGATTTGATGAACGCGCGCATAGTAGAGTTTGCCGGGGAACGTCGCCCACCGGCCCATGAATGCGCACGGACACAAAACCGCGCTTGCCCGCAAAAAATTTTGCGGTCTAAATTAGTCGCTCGGAACAGGATGACGGCGCTTCAGGATCTTAGCCTGGTTAGCCCGCGAGCCGGAGCTCATGTATGGGGCAAAAGGGCGCGCATCCTCACAGAGATCAACAGATTACCACAAACAGCCCTGCCCTCTCCAGCGAGATTCGGGTGCTTTCGGAGCCTCTAATCGGCCGTTTCAACCTCAGATCCCAGGCCGGTATCTCTGCCAAACCCGTTCCTGGCTTTGTTAATTAGACGCCATGGGAAGCGATTTCGACGCAGGATAAAGGGCTGTTTTGACACGGAAGTTACGGGAATTCCGGGGGGTGGCGAGACCTTTGGGCTAGTGCTGCCCGGCGTGGTTGCCGTGGAGGCGGCGGAGGGCGCGGTCGAGCTCCATTTTCTGCTGGGTCAGGACGGCAAGTTCAGCGATGTCGTTGCGGCGCTCGGCCTCTGCAATGAGGGTGCGGAGGGCGCGCAGGCGGATCTCCAGAGCGCGCTCCTCGATCTCCTGCAGGGCACCCTGGACCTCTGGCAGCTCCGGGGGCCGGACTTCGGCGAGTAGGGCTTCAGCCAGAAGTGCACGCTGGGCCTCGTCGGCGACCACCTCCATGGGGTCGCGCGACTGGCGACCGGCCAGAGCCTGGAGCGCGTCAAATGTTCCAAGATGTTGAAACCAGGTTGGTTGCTCGGTAATGGCCTGGACTGCAAGACGGCGAGCGTGCTCGCCTACAGGGTCGGCGATTGCGAGAGCACGGAGCAGGACGCGCTCAACTTCAGTAAGAGCGGTGGCTTTGACCTCGATATGGTCGCGGCGGCGCAGGGCGGCCTGACGCAGTTCCTCGCGAAGAACTGCCGAGTCGATGCCGAGCTTTTGCGCGGCGTCGTGTGCGAACTGATCGCGGGCCAGCTTCTCTGGCATGCGGCGGATGTGGGGTAGAAGGTAGTTCATGGCCTTCACCTTCTGGTCACCGGTGGCTCCGGGGAACATCTGCCGCGCGCGTTCAATGAGGTAGTCGCTCTGGCGGCGCGCGCCGCGAATGGCCGCCGTGTAGGCCTCAACTCCGCGCTCACGGATAAAGCGGTCGGGGTCGAGGCCGCCTTCGAGGGTGACGATCTTGATGGCAAAGCCCTCTTCAGTGAGCAACGAGATGGATTTTTCGGCAGCGTTGGCTCCGGCAGCGTCGGGGTCGAAGTTGACGACGACGTTCGAAGTGTGGCGGCGAAGCAGCGCCACCTGCTGCTCAGTAAAGGCGGTCCCGCTGGTGGCGATGACGTTCTGGATGCCGCGCAGAAAGACGGAGATGCAGTCCATCTGTCCTTCGACGAGCAGGGCGAACTCCATGGTGCGGATGGCTGCCTTGGCCTTGTCGAGGTTGAAGAGTACCTGCCCTTTTGTGTAGAGCGGGGTTTCAGGCGAGTTGAGGTATTTTGCGCCGGCTTTTTCGCCCGTTTCGAGCGTGCGGGCGGTGAAAGCGATGACGCGGCCGCTCTCATTGCAGATGGGGAACATGACGCGGTTGCGGAAGCGATCGTAGAGCCGGCTTGGAGTGCCGTCCCCCTGCTCCTTTGAGCTGAACAGGCCGCTGGCGCGCAACAGGTCTTCGCTGGCAATGGTCTTGAGGCGGTCGCGGAGGGCATTGAAGGTGTCGGGCGCGTAGCCGATGCGGAATCTTTCGATACCCTTTGCATCGAGGCCTCGACTGGTTAAGTATTCGCGGGCCAGGGCGCCTTCGGGGCTGCGTAGCTGCTCTTCAAACCATTCGGATGCGGTTTCGTGCAGTTCGAGCAGCTTGATGCGTTGGCGGGCTTCGGCGGCCTCCTCGGGAGACGAGAATTCGCGTTTGGGCAGCGGGATTCCGGCCTTCTGGGCGACAATCCGAACCGCCTCAGGAAACGTAACGTTCTCAATCTTCTGGACAAAGCTGAAGACGTCGCCGGAGACGCCGCAACCGAAGCAGTGGTAGAACTGCCGGACAGCGTGGACCGAGAATGACGGGGATTTTTCCTTGTGGAAGGGGCAAAGACCCGAGAAGTTCTGCGCTCCGGACTTGCGCAGACGGAGGTAGCTCTCGATGATCTTGACGATATCGGAGTGGTCTTTGACGCTCTGGGCGAAGTCGGACACGGGCGGGCCTGTAATGAGCATACGGCTCGGGTCGCGCCCTTGATTATGTGGAATGGGTGGAAATCAGCTGAGCCGGGCTGTGCGCGCCTGAGGCTGTGCGATCAGCGAGCTTGAGGCCCAGGGTTTGCCGGCTCCTTGCGTTGCTTAGCCTCTATTCTTCTTGCCGCCCTTGTTGCCTTTGCCGCCTTTGTTGCCTTTGTTGCCATTATTTCCGTTGTTGCCGTTGCCGCTATTGCCGCTGTTTCCCGCGCTGCCGCTTCCCGCTCCGGGAGCTGCGATTGCGGTATCCAGGCGAGAGGAAATCTGCGAGTATGCAGTGGTCACGCCCTGTGCAATTCCACGCTCTCCGGCGGTTGTCCCAAAGGCCAACAGGGCCGCGATCAGCGCATACTCCACCATACCGCTGCCGCGCTCATTCTTGACGGCTTTCCCCAGCCATTTGTATAGCTTAGCAACCTGATCCTTCATCTAAACTCCCCTTTGATGTATTAAGCCAGCTCAGTAATGATGCCCTTTCTCGTAACTGGGCAATTAGCCATAATCGGCTTTGTTCTATGGCTCTTTCAGAACTGTTTCTCAAGCTTCACACGTTGACCCGGAACAGGCAATTACACAAATGACGCCCCCTGTAACACCGTTGTGGACCCAATGCTGCATCCGTAACCAATCGGGTAGTTACCAAGGAGCACTGTCCGGGAGGGCAGGACCGGAAGGACAAGAAAGTGAGCGACCTGGACATAGTTGTTGCAACGAATATCGTGATGGCGCATCCAAAGAAAGTGAAAAGGAGAGTCGACACCATGACCGCAGCAGCAGAAATGCCCACCAACGCAGCCACCACCGTTAGCACCTGGAGCATCGATCCCGCCCACTCGGCGGCCGAGTTCAAAGTAAAGCACATGATGATCTCGAACGTGAAGGGCAAGTTCACCGGCCTGACCGGTACGCTCAAACTGAACGAGGGCGATGTATCCAAATCGAGCATTGAAGCTTCGATCCCTGTCGTCACCGTGAACACCGGCGACGACCAACGCGACGGCCACCTGAAATCCGGCGACTTCTTCGACGTTGAAAAGTTCCCCACTATGGCCTTCAAGTCTCTGAAGGTTGTTCCGGATGGTGAAGGCGAGCTGAAGGTAACGGGCGACCTGACACTGCACGGCGAGACCAAGCAGGTGACTTTCGGCGTGGAAGGCCCCAGCCAGTCCAGCAAGGATCCATGGGGCAATACGCGCATCGGGCTTTCGGCCACCACGAAGGTCAACCGCAAGGACTTCGGCCTGGTCTGGAATGCCGCGCTCGAGACCGGCGGTGTGCTGGTGGGCGAGGACGTAACGATTACGCTGGATGTTCAGTTCATTAAGGCGTAAAAGACAGCTATTAGCTTTTAGCCATTCGTTGTTAGCTGTTAGCTCCATGCTGCAAGGAGATGCTTTATTTGCTCAAGCATGGAAAGGCTTACGGCCAGGAACTCGGCAATCGAGAATTGAATGAAGCTGGTTTCAGTCAATGTAGGAATGCCACGCGAGGTTTTGTGGCATGGGCGGCGTGTGACCACCGGCATCTTCAAAGAGCCGGTGCAGGGCCGCATTGCGCTGCGCACGCTCAATCTGGAGAGCGACGGGCAGGCGGACCTGACGGTCCACGGCGGCGCACACAAGGCCGTGTACTGCTACCAGCTCAAGCACTACGATTACTGGAAGGCTGAGTTGCCGAACCGCGATCTGCCGGTGGGCATGTTTGGCGAGAACCTTACCGTCGACAGCCCGCCGGAGGATGAGATCTTTCTCGGCGACCGGTACGCTGTGGGCTCCGCCGAAGTTGTGATCACGCAACCGCGGCTTCCCTGCTACAAACTGGGCATCAAATTTGGCGACGACAATATGGTGAAGCGCTTCTTCAATGCGCGCCGCACCGGTTTCTACCTCACGGTTGCGCGCGAAGGCGAGCTGGGTGTTGGCGATGAGATGCGGCTTGTGAGCAGCGACCCTAATCGAGTGCCGCTTTCAGAGATCATGCGATTGTATGCGGAGGAGGATTACAAAACCGGCGATGTAGCCGCTGTGCAGCGCGTGCTCCGCGTTGAAGCTGTTCCGGAAAGCTGGAAGGGATACTTTCGCGAGCGACTGGAGAAGAATTCGACTTCTGAGTGAAGGTCGATGGTGCAGGCAGGGCTTATGTCGCGGTTGACCCAGATGCGGCACCGGTATAGGATTTGCACAATCTGTTGCCGAACTAATCCTGACAAGCCCGCAAGCCCCCAGCATCGTTGCACTGATCTCCTATTCACTGAGGTGTTCACCGCATGCGTAAGCTATTTTCCTGCCTTTTGATACTGTCCATGAACTCCTACGCCGCGGAGCCGGCTCAGACTGAATCCCTTCGCGGCTACACGGCAGCTCACTCTGCGGCCGAGGTGCAATGGGAGCAGAAATTCCGCGCCATGCCTGATCCCGCGCGTCTCCGCGAAAATATGCGACGCCTTTCCGCGCGCCCGCACCACGTGGGCTCGCCTTACGACAAGGACAATGCTGAATGGCTTCTGGCTCAGCTCAAGTCATACGGACTCGACGCGAAGATTGAGCAGTTTGAAGCTTTGTTTCCCACGCCGAAGTCTCGCAAGCTGGAGTTGCTTGGACCCAAGCCGTTCACTGCCAAGCTCGAGGAGCCCACGCTGGCAGTCGACCCCACCTCCGGACAGAAAGATGAGCAACTGCCCACCTACAACGCCTATTCGAAGGATGGGGATGTTACGGCGCCGCTGGTTTACGTCAACTACGGCGCGCCGACTGACTACGAGCAACTCGATGCCATGGGCGTATCCGTCAAGGGAGCAATCGTAATTGCCCGCTACGGTAAAACCTGGCGCGGCATCAAGCCCAAGCTCGCCGCCGAACATGGTGCAGTGGGCTGCATTATGTACTCCGATCCCCACGACGACGGCTATGTCAACGGTGAGTCCTATCCTGAGGGACCCATGCGCCCGTCTTTCGGTGTGCAGCGCGGCAGTGTGATGGACATGCCCGTGTACCCCGGCGATCCGCAGACTCCCGGCGTTGGAGCAAAACCGGGCACAAAGCTCATTCCGCTCGATCAGGTGAAGACCATCACCAAGGTCCCGGTGCTCCCCATCTCGTACGACGACGCCAAACCATTCCTTGAGTCACTCCAGGGTGAGACCGTGCCCGCTAACTGGCGCGGCGGCCTTCCCTTCACGTACAAGACCGGCCCCAGCAAGGTGATGGCTCATCTGGCTCTCGCCTTCAACTGGGACCGCAAGCCTCTCTACGATGTAATTGTGACCATTCCCGGCGAAAAGTTCCCGGACGAGTGGGTTATCCGCGGCAATCATCACGATGCATGGGTAAATGGAGCAGGCGATCCCGTGAGCGGCACCAGCCCTGAACTTGAAGAAGCCCGTGCGCTGGGCGAACTCCTGAAGCAAGGCTGGAAGCCTGCGCGCACGATTATTTATTGCTTCTGGGACGGCGAGGAGCCCGCGCTGCTTGGCTCCACCGAGTGGGCCGAGTATCACGCGAAGGAGCTGAAAGAGCACGCCGTTGCCTACTTCAACACCGACGGTAATGGCCGCGGCTTATTTAACGCCGGAGGCTCACACTCACTCGAAAATTTCATCAACAGCGTTGCGAAGGACGTCACCGATCCTGAGACGAACCTTTCCGTCTGGAAGCGCGCCCGACTCGCTGACCGTCTGCATGAGACGCCCGAAAAGCGCGCCGAGGACAAATCGCGCGCCGACTCGCGCATCGATGCACTCGGCTCCGGATCTGACTACACCGTCTTCATTGACCACCTGGGCGTGCCCAGTGTCGACCTCGGCTTCGGCGGCGAAGATCCGGGCGGCGGCCAGTACCACTCCATCTACGATGATTTTTACTGGTATACCCACTTTGAAGACACCGACTTTGCATACGGCCGCGCCCTTGCGCAAACCGCAGGCACCATGGTGATGCGCATGGCCGACGCCGATGTACTGCCCTACCAGTTCACCGATCAGGCGGACACCATCCACACCTACGTGACTGAGGTGAAAAAGCTCGCCGATACCATGCGCACCCAGATCAAGGATCGCAATGCAGACCTCGCGGACGGTGTTTACAAGGCTGCAGCCGATCCTAAGAAGACCAGCGTGCCGCCTCCGGTCGATGTAGTACCCCCGTACTTCAACTTCGCTCCTCTCGACCAGGCCTCCGACGATCTGACCGCCGCAGCGGCAGAGTACGAAAAGGCCTTCGCCGCTCACGCCAACACGGCCGATCCCAAGGTCAATGCTCTGCTGCTCGCAACCGAACACGCACTCACCGACCCAAAAGGTCTACCTAACCGCGCGTGGTTCGAAAACATGATCTACGCGCCCGGGTTCTTCACTGGCTACGGCGTGAAGACGTTGCCCGCGGTCCGCGAAGCCATCGAGCAGAAAGAGTGGTCCGCCGTCGATCCCCAGATCGCAAGAACGGCCGCCGCGATCGAGCGCGAAGTGGAAGGACTCAAGTCCGCGACAAAAGCTCTCGGTGGACAATGATCTGGCCGAGATGCCATGGCCAAGTTAACTCGACGAGAATTGCAGAACGGGAGCGGAGTTTCCCCGGGGCAACAGGGAAAATACCTGTTGCAACGAATATCTCGCTCGCGCATCCAATGAGTGTAGGCAAAAGGTCGGACCGGGCGTGGCCGGTACAGCGGTAACGATTCGGTGGAGTGACGGCAGTTTTGAGTGCCGCGCTCACAAGGAGGTCGGATATGTCGCTTCGCGCAGTGAAGCAGATTCTTGAAACCAAACCAACCATTGAAGGCGCTGGCGTGAAACTGCAGCGCGCCTTTGGATTCGGCAAGACGGCTGAGTTCGATCCGTTCCTGTTGCTGGACGACTTTCGCAACGAGAATCCGGCGGATTACCTGGCGGGATTTCCGTGGCATCCCCACCGCGGTATCGAGACCATTACGTATGTGCTGGCCGGCGAAGTGAACCACGGCGACAGCCTGGGCAACAAGGGCCGCATGACGGCGGGCGATGTGCAGTGGATGACGGCTGGGAGCGGAATTCTGCACCAGGAAATGCCCAAGGGCGACGAAAAGGGGCGCATGCACGGCTTCCAGCTCTGGGCCAATCTACCGGCCGCGATGAAGATGACCGATCCGCGCTACCAGGACATTCCTTCCGCTGCCATCCCCGAGGTGACGGAGGACGACGGCACCACGGCGCGGATTATCTGCGGCGAGTTCTGGGGCAAGAGGGGTCCGGTGGAGGGCGTGGCGACTGGTGCGCTGGGAGCGGAAGCGCGCTACGTGGATGTTTCAGTACCGCCGGGCAAGCGCAAGCGCATTGCGATGGAAACGACGCGCAATGCATTCGCCTATGTATTCGCAGGCTCGGGAACATTTCGCGATGCCAGCGATCCGCAGGCGGTGCTGACGGAGTCGGCGGTCGATCCCAATGCCGAGCCGGTGTACGACGCGAAGAACCATTCGCTGGTGCTGTTTGACCGTGGCGACGAGATCGTGGTGCAGGCCGGGCCGGAAGGGATTCGCTTCCTGCTGGTCTCAGGCAAGCCACTAAAAGAGCCGGTTGCGTGGTACGGGCCTATCGTGATGAACACGCAGGAAGAGATTCGGCAGGCGATGTCCGAATTGCACACCGGGGGATTCATCAAGCATCGCTAAGCAGAAAGCATTGCCAAATCACGACGCGCCGCCGAGATGAATTCGGCGGCGCGTTTTTGTTTACGTGCTTATCGTCTGCGCTTTCTTCTTCTTGCTTAAGCCTTCAACGTAAGCCGCACGCCAGATGTCTTGCGGACGAGGATCTGGTAGTTGCCATTGCGGAGGCTGCCGGCTGGTTTCGTTGTGGTGATGTGCGCTTCGCGGCTGTCGATGGCCGGGGCGTGCAGAGTAGCCACTTCAACGACGCCTGATTTTTCCGCACCGAAGTTGACCGTCAGCTCGAGGTCGCGGTCGAGATCCTTGTTGAGGATAATGACGGAGAGTTCTCCGCCGGGCATGACGGCGGCATATCCCGTAGCGTTGATGCCGGATCCTTGTAGCTTCGCGGTTAGGTCGGACTGCAGCAAGTTCCCGCCACTGAGCAGGCCAGCAAACTTGAGTCCATACGCAACCGGCTCGAGCAGATAGTTCGAACCAAAGGTGGCGATCGGCGTGTAAAACGGGTGCGGGTGTGAGGCGATCTGCTGAGGGGTCTGGCCTTGCTGCTTCAGCATTTCATCACCGGGCAACGCTCCACCTACTGAATTGGCAACAGATTTTCCGGTGCCGCCATGCAGGTTGATGCCGGAGTAGTTGTTGCTGGCCAAAAGCAGCGAGTAGTCTGCGGCCCATAAAGCGGCTGCGAACACGTCTGACACCCCGGGCTTGCCGCCGCGATAGCAGGTGTTGCCCTCGGTCATGCGCACGCGGGCGTTCATCTTTTGCGCTGCGCCGGTTGCGATGTCGCAATTGTGCTGAACCTTGGCCATGGTTGCCGGTTTGAGCAGGTTGGGAATGTTGACATCAGGGTTGGTGGCGGGCCCGCCGAAGTAGTAATGGTGCGTGAGGGTCGTAACGTCCGGCGGATTCTGTACCGAAGGCCAAAGCTCGGCAATCTTCGGCAGCCAGGAGATGTCAGCGGCAACATCGGGAATGCCGAAGGTTGCGCCGGGCACCGCCGCAGCAATGGCGCGGGCCATGGCAAGCCACTCGTCGAGATACGTTTTGGTTGACCAGGTTTTTGGATCGCGTAGGTGGCGGTCGAAGAGATCAACTTCATTACCGATCTGGAAGTAGTGCAGATTCGAGCCAAGTGTTTTGGCGACAAAATCGGCCTCGGCAGCGGCGCGCTCCGGGACGTTGGTGCCCATGCCTATCCCGTAAAGGCAGCTCCATCCCGTGGCTTGCAGAAATCCGGCCAAATTGCGGACCGCTTCTTCAGTAACGGCGTAGTAGTGGGCTTTCGGTTCGCCGACCACTTCGCGAGTCTTGGGGTGCTTTGGCTCGGGCGACTTTTTGGTGGGCCGCCAGTAGGCGAACTCGCTGGTGTTACCGCCCAGGCGCAGAACGCCGTTTGACGAAAGCGCCTTGAACTCGCGGATGAGGCTGGTATTGCTTGCTGAAAAGAAAGTGGGATCGACGAGTTGCTGCACCTCATATGAAAGACCGACAAAGTCCGTGGGCATGTGCGGGCCATTTGCCTTGGCCGGGAGCGTAAGCGTGACCTTAACCTCGCTCTTGCTTTGGGCTCCGATGCGGGTGGCGGCTGCGGTACATGCAGCGGCGGCGATAAACTTGCGTCGGCTGATCATCGTCATATTGATTCCCTTTTGCGGCGTTCTTGACGCCAAGCGCGATTCTAGCGCGATTCACCTCAAGCGTAGTGCAAACATGTGGCCTGCCGCTTCCAATGATCGGGCAACCCTGGAACCGTACCACCTATCGCGGCAATGATGCCGCTGGAGCCTGCCGGTTGGCAAGTTACCTGTATTCGGGTGCATGATGGTTGACAGGAAATTTATGGAGGCCGGACGATGCGGCCAAATGAAGTATTTCGCTTGATTGCGTGCGCTATGGTTTTGAGCGTTTCGTGCGCAGGCCATGCCAAAGACAAGAAGGCGTCCCAAAACGACGCTTCGGCAGCGGTTAATGCGTATATGCAGTCAATGACGCCCGTAAAGGATGCCGCGACCGATAGCCAGATTCGCGAGTATCTCCAGTTCAGCCACGCGATTGAAGACTACAAGGTTGCGTGGATAAGCGGAGTGGACAAGAGCAAGGCTCGCAGCCAGCCATACCTGCCGGACTCGTACTGGATGGATATGAAGAGGGAGATGCAGGACACGGATCTGGCGCCTGCGTTCACCGTCTGGTTCAAGCACACGGTCTCAAGCGACCTGATGGACAAGGTGCTGGACGCGTACTTAAAGCTCGGCCGAAAATTTCCGGGATCGGAGATGTGCATCGCGCTGGGTAAGGCGCAGTCTCCAATGGGCGACCAGTGGAATCAACTGACGGTACTGCTTACGCGGCAGGTGATTGCGAAAGTGTACGCGGCGGACAAAGCGAAGATCGACGAGGCGCGGGCACAATATGCCGCTGAGCACCCAGGCTGGAGAGAACAGTAACGCCTAGGTCATGATTGGAACGTCGGCGCCGAAGACGTTCATGGGTGTAAGGCCGCGCTGGCGCAGCGTGCGCAGACTGAGCGCGTCATGCCGTTTTGCGAGCCGGCGGCCGTTGTGGTCGAGCACCAGCTTGCAGTGATACCACTTGGGCGGCGTAAAGCCGAGCGCTTTGAAGATGAGAATCTGGCGCGCTGTTGATTTGAGCAGATCGGCTCCGCGCACCACCTCGGTGATCTCCATCGAAATGTCGTCGCACACGCTGGCGAGCTGGTAGCTTGGGCCGCCATCCTTGCGCCAGACAACGAAGTCGCCAAAGTCCTTACCCGCGACAAAGCGCTGCGGACCTAGATTGAGATCGTCGAACTCGACTACTTCGCCGTCGCGAATGTGGAATCGCCAGTTGATGCCATCCGGATTCTCCACTTCCATCGCAGTGGGGCCGGGCAGTTGCGGCGGACGCCATTGCAGACGGCGGCAGGTGCCGGGATAAATTGGCTCGTCGTCGGACTGCTCCACGTTGGCATGTGCGCGCACGTTGGTGGGGTGTTCGTGCGGTGCGCCGAGGGCGTTTTCAAGATCCTTGCGCGAGCAGCGGCAGGGAAAGAGGTAGCCGTTGCGAAACAGCTTGCGCCAGACGGCCAGGTAGATCGCGGTGCGCTTGCTCTGCTCGTATGGTGCGAACGGGCCGCCTTTGTCGGGCCCTTCCTGCCAGCGGATGCCGAGCCAGTGCAAGTCTTCGAGCGCGGCATCGGCGTATTCCTGCTTGCTGCGTTCCTGGTCCAGGTCGTCCATGCGCATCACCAACGTGCCGCCAGCCTCGCGGGCGCGCAGCCATGCCGACCAGAAGGTGCGCGCATGGCCAACGTGCAAAAGGCCCGTGGGCGAGGGCGCAAGGCGGCCCCGGTAAGCGGAGCTCGGCACTGGAGAGGGGCTGGACATCCTGCCTTAAGTGTAGGCAGCCCCCTCCATTGCCGGATATGGAGAGTTTGGTACTGGCAGATCCTCGCAGGTTACAGAAGTCTCTGCAGCGCTAGTTGTCCACTTCATCGTCGGAGTCGCCTGGCTCATGGTGGTCGTATCGGGCGATGCTCTCGTTCAGGTGATCGGGATCGACTGATACCTGGACTACGTCCATTTCGTTGTGGTCCTTATCAACAATAAACAGGCCCATTCGTTTGCCTTCAGGGTGGCAATAGATGAGCGTCTGCTCGCCGCCCTTGCGGCCGGTCTGGCGTACCATCAACTCCCAGCCCGGCCCCAGCTTCCTGTCCACCATCAGCTTAAGTTCCTGGCCGTCGACCGCCGCGGTGAAGTGCTCGAACTCGGCGACATGGACGCCGCGAACTCCGTCGTGGGTCGCCACTCCCGCCACCAGGCTGACAAGGCCCATAAGGGGAATGCGCGTGGCGTGAACCTGATACTGGCTCTCAATAGAGTCTACGACGCCGTCAAACGAGCCCTCTCCGGTGGCGGCGAGTACAGCCGCGGTGGGAATCAGCACTGCAATTGCCACCAGGGGAATGGTCCAGATGAATCTCTTCGTGACGATCGGGTGCTTCATTGCGCACCTCCGGTCTTGTCACTGGCCTTGTTGTCGGTTTTCTCTTTCTGCTTGTCTTTGTCCTTCGGCTTCGGAGTGTGCTGCACGCCGCTCATCGGACCGGTGGGACCGGCGATCATGCCGCCAATGCCGGCAATGCCATTGATCTTACTCAGGTCGTCCATGCGGATGGGACCGAGAATGAGAACGACTGAAAGCTCCTTGGGCTCGGCGGAGAGGATGAACAGGCCGTGCGACTCGCCGTTCACCATCTTCATCATAATGTCGGTCGATTCGCCGCTCTTCTTTTCGCGCTCTTTCACCAGCGGCGACCACTCCGGCGTTTGAAAGGCGCGGCGAATCTGATCCACATGTTCCATGGAGTAGTCGCCGGGCTTGTCGAACTCGTAATCACGGACGTAGATGCCGTCGAGGCCCATGATGAGCTTTCGGGTAGCAGCGTCGCTTTGCTTTTTTCCGTCCATGAATTTGGCCGCGAACTCAAGCATGTTTTTGCCCAGCGTAACCTCAGTTACGTTGGCTGCGCGCGCTGCGAGGTCTTTTTCAACCGGCGCGGGCAAAAGCTGCGGCATGGATTGACCAACCACGGTGAGGCTCGCGGCCGTGGCGGTTAAGAGCATGATGGCAAGAATTCGACTCTTCATGGATTCCCTTTCCTTACTCTCCGTTGCTGCTGTGATCTGCCAGTTGCTGATTCATCTGCTGGAGCGCCCTCGTAGTGATGCGAAGCGCCGTCATCACCTGCTGCTTTGCCTCTTCGCCCTTGCGCCGCTGCTCGGTGCTGTGCCACACGTACGCACCGCCGGCCATGGCGGCAAGAACGATGGAAGCAGCCAACCGTTGCCACATCACCATACGCGAATGTACACGCTCCGATTTTTGGCGCGCGCGGCGTGCGAGGATCTTGCGCTTCAGGCTGGGTGGCGCAGGCCGACGCAACATGGTCTGCCGTAGCTCCTGCTCAAAATCGTCCATCGGTTCAAACTCCACGGATATACTCCCTGAGCTGACATGAGGCCTTGGCCCGCAGCAGTTTAAGTCCGCGCTGCAGGTGGCTCTTGACCGTGGCCAGAGGAGCATCGAGCGTGTCGGCGATCTCCTCTGGCGTCAGGTCTTCCTGGTAGCGGAGGACGAGTGCGGCGCGCTGCGACTCCGGCAACGTGGCCAGAAGTTGCTCAACGCGGGTCGCCAGCGGCGAGCTGGCTTCTTCAACTAGTGCGCCGTGATTCTCGTCGATCTCCACCCACAGGTCCATGGCTCTTACTTTCTTGCGCCGCAGGGCATCGGCCGAGCGGCTTATGGTAACGCGCCGCAACCATGCAAGCGCGTGCAGCGGCGATTCAATCTTGTGCAGGTTCTGATCCAACGCCAGAAAAGCATCCTGCGCAATCTCCTCGGCGAGTCCACGATCGCCAGTCATTCGAAGGGCGAGAGAAAACACCATGGACTGGTGTTCATCTACGAGTTGTTCGAAGTCCGGCTGCCAATCGCGTGCCATAGTCGCTGCTACTCTCTTATCCGCAATGGACGGAAGTTAGGGATGCAAAGAGTTACGAATTTGAGCGGAAAAAGTTCACGGGACAGGTATGGCCAAGTGAAAACGCCTAGACTGTTGGGTATGCGGAAGCAGTTGTTGCTGATCGGATTCGTGCTGGCGGTGTGCGGCGCTGCGCGGGCGCAGTGGCAGATGCAGGAATCGAATACGACCGCCGATCTGCGCGGCATTGATAACGTTGGGGGTGGAGTGGCGTGGGCCTCAGGTACAAGCGGTACGGTGCTGCGCACGGAAGACGGCGGCTATGTGTGGCAGAACTGCACCGTCCCACCGGGAGCCGAGCATCTGGACTTTCGCGGCATTCAGGGCTTCGACGCGAATACGGCGATTGTGATGTCGAGTGGGAAAGGAGACCTGTCGCGCCTGTACAAGACTACGGATGGGTGCCAGTCGTGGAAGCTGGTGTTCACGAACCCTGATAAAGATGGGTTTTGGGATGCGATCCGGATGTGGACTCCAGAAGACGGATTTCTTGCGGGTGATCCGGTGGACGGAATTCTGTACTTTGCGGAATCGACAAGCTATTGGAATAGTTTTCTGGATCGTGGCGAAGATGAACAGTGGAAAGCTGCCAACGGCGAAGTGGCTTTTGCAGCTAGCAATTCGTCGTTGGCCATCGGGCCATTCCGTACCAGAGATGGTGAAGCAAGAGAGGTGTGGCTTGCGACTGGTGGTGAGGCAGGCTCGCGAGTCTTTCACTATATGCATTTCAATGGTGGGGAACCGGAGAGGGAAAGCCTGGAAATTTCTCTAATAAAGAGCTTCGCGAGAAACCCTTCCGCCGGCGCATTCTCTATCTGCTTCCGTGATTCTTTAAATGGGCTTGTGGTCGGCGGCGATTTCAGCCAGCCCAATAGCTCCTCAGAGACGGCGGTATGGTCCAGTGATGGCGGGGAAACATGGCAACCCACTGAAACGATGCCCCATGGCTACCGTTCCGCGGTTGCTTACGACGAAGCGTTGAAGGCGTGGATCACTGTTGGGCCGAATGGCACGGACGTCTCGACGGATGACGGCAGGAACTGGCGGGCGGTGCATCCTGACCCTACCCTGCACGAGGAACCTGATGCGGATCGCAACTGGAATGCGCTGTCACTGCCTTTCGTCGTCGGGCCGAAGGGACGAATCGGTAGGCTCGACCGAACCAGCTTCTAGCGATTGCGGAATTCTGGCGCGGAAAAGCAGAAGCAGGTCCTTCACTCCGCTTACCCCACGCAGCTACGTCCAGGATGACACGATGTTAAATTACGCTCGTTCGATTACCAGGCCTGGATTCCGCGCGGCGCGGTGAAGATGAACACGTTGCCGTCGGGGTCGGCGACAGTGATACGGTTGCGCTGCTGAGTGATGCTGAGCCCCGCGGCTTGTAACCGCTTTGCTGCCGCCTCAAGATCGGCCACGCGGAAGATGGTGGCGGGCTTTGCGCCGGACTTCGCGGTGCGGATTTGGATGCGCATGTCGGGCGCGGCGGACGAGGTAAAGCGCAGTCCACTGCGCATTTCGAGCGCTTCAAAGCCAAGGCCGCCTGCATAAAACTCTCGCGCGGTTGCGAGATCAGGAACAGGCAGCTCGAAGCCGGACATCAGCTCAGACACGCGGTGTTCGCCGAGGTCCTTGCCCTGGTCGAGAGTATGGCGTGATCCGGGCATGTACTGCGTGAACTCGGTGACGCGGCCCTCGGGGTCGCTGAGCCCGGTGATCAGATTGCCTGCGCCTGCCTTGATGACCGGACTGGGCTTGAGGCCGTGCGCGTTGAGAGCCGCATAAAGCGCGTTGAGGTCGTCCGACTCGTAGCAGGCGTGCATCCAGCCAAGCTCCTGGCCGGATTCGGTCCGCGGGTAAATCTCAATGAACTGGCGGTCGTTGACTTTGATGAACGACTGCGTCACTTTGCCTTCAGGGCTGGTATTGGCGAATGCCTGCTCAAAGCCGAGCTTATGGAGGAAGGCAACTTCCTTGTCCAGATCGGCGGCGCGATAGGCGATGTGGGCGATGCCGGTTATGTGGCCGGCCTGCTTCTGCGCGTGCGTTTGCGTGAGAACCGTGAAAGAGATCGTAGAGAGAAGGAGCAGTGACCAACGGAACTTCATAGCGCCCCCGTGGAATACCAATCAGAGAACTGAATTGAGTAGAAGTGGTCAAGATCGAAAAGCAGATCCTTCACTCCGCTTACCCCACGCAGCTTCGCTGCGCAGGGCCCAAACCGCTTCGTTCAGGATGACACGGCAGTCGGAGTGAGGGCTTTGATATCTCCCCAAGCAGATCACGCACAAACCCAGCAAGCAATCGCTCATGCGTAGTCGGCGCGATAGGGTGTGAAGACGTCCAGCACTTCGCTGTCTTCGAGCGCCGTGGCTTCGTGGTCCACATTGCCATCAACGACAAGGCAGTCGCCCGCACGCAGATTCCATTGCTTGCCTTCAGCCTGAAATAGAATGTGGCCACGCGTGACGTAGACCATCTGGTGATGCGGATGACTGTGGCGCGAGCCCTTCCAACCCTTGGTAAGGGTATGGCGGACCGTCATCAGGTGCGCGTTGTACGCCATTACCTGGCGGATAATGCCCGGCTCAGGTGTGGTCTTCGGCGTTGCGTCGGTAGCGGTATAAGTTACTCCACTCGCGGTCATGGTTCTCCCCATTTGCAGCTAACGGTTAAGCCAGCCGCCGTCGACGACGAGGATGTGGCCATGCACGTAGTCGCTGGCAGCCGAGGCAAGAAAAACTGCGGCCCCCGCCAAGTCCTCGGGTTGGCCCCAGCGGCCGGCCGGAATGCGTTCGAGAATCTGGCGCGAGCGCTCGGGATTGTTTCGCAGAGCTTCAGTGTTATCGGTGGCATAATAGCCCGGCGCAATGGCATTCACATTGACGCCCTTCGATGCCCACTCGTTTGCAAATGCTTTAGTGAGCTGTCCCACGCCGCCCTTGGCTGCCGCGTAAGAAGGCACAAGGATGCCGCCTTGAAATGAGAGCAGCGATGCGATGTTGACGATTTTTCCGTAGCCCTTGGCGAGCATGTGACGGCCCGCATGCTGCGTAAGCCGGAAGACGCTGCTCAGGTTCACGTCGATGACCGCTTGCCAATCTTCGTCTGAATATTCAGCTGCAGGCGCACGGCGGATGATGCCAGCGTTGTTGACCAGGATGTCGATAGTTCCGAAGTGGCCGACTGTTTCCTCCACTAGGCGCGCGCATGTTGCCGCATCGCCTACGTCGCCGGCCAGGGCGATGCAGTCGACGCCGGTTTCAGATACGAGCTCTTGTGTGGAGGCCGGAGGCTGCGTCGATCCGTGCACAGCAACGCCGGCTCCAGCCTCAGCCAGTGCCACGGCAATTGCAGCGCCCAGTCCACGCGAGGAACCGGTAACCAGCGCGACCTTGCTCTTCAGGTTGAATTTGTCGAGTATCACCGGATTGCATCCTTTCGTCGTGAGCAAAGAACAGAACTAATCAGCCTCGCCCGAGCCAAGTGCCAGTTTAATTCGATTGGCGAACACCGGGGGACTTCGATTCGGAATTGTCCTGATGCGCCGCTTAAAACCTATTCAATAACCTGTGCAAGCCGGGGCCGCTTGAAGCATAATCCTTGTGGCCGAATCTGGCCTGATTTTTCGGTCTTAAGCGAGGGCACAGCGGTGAGCAAGAACGGATTGACGCGTCGAGAGTTTGTATGGGCAAGTGCGGGGTTGGCGGCTTCGGGAGCAGCGTCAAAGGCGATGGGAAGCGCTAGCGCTGCTCCCGAAGCACAGGTGCACGTTTGGGAGAAGCACGAGCTTGAGTTCACTTGCGAGCGGCAGTATGCCAGTGCCTACACCGACGCCACCGTATGGGTAGACCTGACCGGACCAGGCTTTAACAAGCGCGTGTACGGTTTCTGGGACGGCGGGAAGAGCTTCAAAGTGCGCGTTGCGGCGACGGCTCCCGGCGTGTGGCGCTGGCGCAGCGGATCAGATCCGAACGATCCGGGACTATCGGGAAAATCCGGCTCATTTACCGCAGTTGCGTGGACCGAGGCGGAGAAGCAGGCGAATCCGCTGCGACGCGGGTTTCTGCGGGCTACGCAGAATCAACATGCGCTCGAGACAGCCGACGGAACACCATTTTTCGTCCTCGGCGATACGTGGTGGGCGCTGGGCACGGACCGCTTCAAGTGGTACGACGACACAACCGAGCGGCCGATGGGGCCGACGGCTGGATTTAAAGACTATGTCCGTTACAGAAAGGCGCAGGGCTACAACTGGGTAAACATGATCGCGGCCTGGCCTAATTGGGAAGCCGACGGCTTGCCGTGGCACATTGTTACGCCGGATGGAATTACGGTTCGTTCAGCGTGGCTGGAATATGGGATGAACAGCGCGAAGAACATGGACAACGAAGGCGGACGGCCGTTCTTCTTCCCCGGCAAGGTACCGGGCTACGAGAACGTCTTTGCCGATGTGGACCGCGTGAATCCCGAATATTTCAAGTACATCGACCGGAAGATCGACTACCTGAATGCGAACGGCTTTGTTCCGTTTATTGAGGTTTCGCGGCGCGACGCCAGTGTGTTGTGGAAGAAGTACTACAAGTGGCCCGATTCGTATGCGCGCTTTATCCAGTACGTGTGGGCGCGCTACCAGGCGAACAACACAGTTCTGAGTCCGATCCATCTTGATGTGATTGCCGAAAGCGTGTCGGTGCCCGACTTTATGCAAGCCATCAATCTGGTGATGAAGAAGTACGGACCGCCGCCGTTTGGAACGCTCTTGTCGGCCAATGCCAACCCTTCAACGCTGGCAAATTGGGGCGAGGACTCGTGGGTGACGCTGCACCAGGTGGGCAACAAGCGCGAACACGAATACTACTGGTACATGACCGACATCTTTCATGAGACGCATCCCAAGCCCGGCATCAACGGCGAGTCGTACTACGCCGGATACAAGGACGCGCGCGACGTAAATTACAGTCACGGTGCGCCGGGTGGATCAGACAAAGACGACATGTATGTCCGCTCGTCGATGTACGGGAATTTTCTTTCCGGCGGCCTGGGCGGATATGTCTACGGAGCGGAAGGAATCTGGAGCGGGGACATTGAGCCGACCGCGCCGACGAAGATGTGGGAGTCGTTCCAGTGGAAGTCTGGTGCGCAGATGCAACACCTGAAGACCTTCGCGTTTTCGATTGGGGAACGGTACAAAGAGTTGGAGCCGGATGCTGGCCTGGTTGTTCCCAATGCAACCCACGATGGATTGACCTACGAAGGCTGGGCATTTGCTTCGCGCACGCGCGACAGGAACATCTTGCTCGCCTACTTTGAGAACGGCTGCCCCAAAAGCCTGGTTCGCGGAGCGAAAACGATGAGCATTTACCGGGCGCGGTGGTTCAATCCGCGCGAGGGGACGTGGCTGGATGTCGGCAACGGAACCATTTCAGCGGACAAGACCGGCGAGATTCAACTGCCTGATTTTCCAGGAGATAAGGATTGGGGATTGTGCCTCGTGTATCAAGGCCCAGCGCCTATGCCCGACCATTTTTAGCGAACATCGAGCTGTGATCTGCACCCTATCCAGGAATAACGGGCAAGGTATACGATTTGCCAGTTTTTCCTAAAACTGGAGGTGCGTCCATGGCATCCACAACATCTCGCCGCGGGTTTATTTCGGCTGGAATGATGCTTCCCGTCGTAGGTGCGGGATCGAAGCTGGGCCTGTTGGGTTCCGGCGATCCCTTTGCGGCCAGTGAGGCAAAATCTGCGCCAGTCAAACTTGAGTACAAAGTACTGGGCCGCACCGGGCTCAAGGTAACCACCGTGGGCATGGGCTGCATGATCACGTCGGACCAGAGCGTAGTGGAGCGCGCGCTTGACGCGGGCATCAACTACTTTGACACGGCCCGCGGATATCAGCGCGGAAACAACGAGCGCATGGTGGGCGCTGCTTTGGGAGCCAAACGAAAGCAGATTGTGCTTTCGACCAAGACGCACGCGCCTGACAAGGCAGGTATGGAGCAGGATCTTGAAAAAAGCCTGCGCGAATTGAATACGGACTACATCGACATCTGGTATCTGCATGGCCGCAGCGGTTCAGCAGACGTCACCGACGAGATGATCGAGGTGCAGCAGGCAGCCAAAAAAGCCGGGAAGATCCGCTTTACAGGCGTCAGCACGCACAGTGGTCAGGAGACTCTTCTTCCATGGATGGGCGAAAAGGGAGCGTTCGATGTTGTGCTGGCGTCGTACAACTTCACCATGGGGCCGGGAATGACCCAAGCGGTTGAAACCGCAGCCAAGGCTGGAATGGGCGTGGTGGCGATGAAGGTGATGGCGGGTGGAAAGCGCAGGGTTGGACCTGAATCTCCGTTCTACGAAAAGCTGAACAGACCGGGAGCCATGCTGGCAGCTTTGAAGTGGGTGGTGAAGAATCCGCACGTGGCCACAACCATCCCCAGCATTACCGACATGGATCAGCTTGAAGAAAACCTCCGCGCCATGGGGAATCCGTTGAGTGCAACGGATGAAAAGATCCTCGCCGCCCACCTGGAGATGATCAGGCCGGAATATTGCCGCATGTGCGGGAAATGCGATGGCGCATGCCAGAAGGGTCTGCCGGTGGCCGACGTGCTTCGCTATCTGACCTACGCGGACGGCTATGGACAATTTGAACTGGGCCGTGAAAACTTTGCCACGCTGAAGGCCGAACATGCAGCCATCCGCTGCGGCGACTGCAGCGGATGCACGGTGGCTTGCCCGCATGGAGTTGAGGTTCGCAATCGCGTTTCGCGCGCGCAGGAGCTGTTTGCATGAGGTTGGCTGGAATTGCGCTTTGCGCCGTGATGGCGGCTTTGCCGGCAGGTGCGCAGGATTTTCTCGATTGCCACTTTGCGGCTGGATGGGAACAGCAGGGCGCAAAGCACCAGTATTCCGCTGACAATCTCTTTGAATACAAGGATGGCGCGGCCGAGGGCTACCTGAGCTTCGGATTTGTGAAGATGCGGGGAATCACCTGTGCGTCGAAGGATGACACACTCGACATCGACGTTTCCGAGATGGCCGACGCGGACTCGGCCTACGGAATGTTTGCGGTCAACGCCGACCCGAACGTTCCGGTCACACAGCTCGGCATGGGCGGGCAGGTTCAAAAGCAAAGCGCAACGTTCGCCAAAGGCAAGTACTATGTAGAGTTGACCGAAACTGCATCGAATTCTGACAAGGATGACACCGCGGCACTACAGGCATTCGCCGCAAAGATGGCAGGTTTGCTTGAGGGCCGGGAGACTCCTCCAGCGACTCTGGATTGGTTTGTGCCGGACGCCGTGGTTTCCAAGCGGATGGTTCCGGAGAGCGTGCTGGGTCTATCGCAGCTCAAGCGCGGGTACGTGGCGAAGTACAAGGTGGGTCAAGCCTTCATTGTGCAGGAAGAGTCGCCCGAGTCCGCTGCCGAGGTGATGAAGGTGCTTCGCTCGCGTTTTGAAGGCTCCGCGCCAGTACAGGTGGGCGACGAGGCGTTTCAGGCAACGGCCAAGTATCTGAACGGCATTTGCTTCTTCCGCAAAGGGAAGATCATAGGGGGATTTGCAAACCTGCCTACCTCTCAGGAAGCTGCGGCAGATGCTGCTAAGCTTGCCGCGCGGGTTCCGTAAGTCACAGAATCGCTGGTTCCTATACTTAAGTTGAGTATGCTCTACAGGCCTTTTGACCTGTAGTTACGGATGGCTGCGCCCATTTGCGAATTCCATGCAGGAAGTCCGCACCGGTTCAATTCACAAGTAGTGAGAATCCAACTGACTCCGCGGCTTTACCATCTAACATGACGAATGTTTATGGAGGATTGCACCTGATGAAATCAGCCACGTCTCCGACGCTGCTGGTATTGGCAGCCGGTATGGGCAGCCGCTACGGCGGCCTGAAGCAGATTGAACCTGTAGGCCCCAGCGGCGAAGCCATTATTGACTATTCGGTCTTCGACGCCATCCGCGCGGGGTTCGGCAAACTTGTGTTTGTCATCCGGAAAGATATCGAGCAGGCCTTCAAGGAGTTTGTCGGCGCGCGCTTTGAGAAGCACATCCCGGTTGAGTACGTATACCAGGAACTGGACAAGATTCCTTCAGGATTCAAAGTGCCGGAGGGCCGCACCAAGCCGTGGGGAACCACGCAGGCTGTCTTGATGACCGAGGGTGTCGTCAACGAACCGTTCGCCATGATCAACGCGGACGATTTCTACGGCGCGGAGAGTTATCGCGTGCTAGCCGAGCATCTCACGTCCGGCTCAGAAGATTACGCCATGGTGGGCTTTGTGCTTCGCAACACGCTTTCGGACTTTGGCACGGTTGCGCGCGGCGTGTGCCAGGTGAGTAACACCGGCTATCTGACAGGAATTGTCGAAATGACAGCCATTGGGCGCGACGGCAACCGCGCCAAGAACACCGATGGCGACGGCAAGGAAACGGCGCTGACCGGAGATGAACCGGTCTCGATGAACTACTGGGGATTTACGCCGAAGATTTTTCCGCAGCTCAATGAGTACTTCACCAAGTTTCTGAAAGAGAACCGCTCCGATCTGAAAAAGGAGTGCTACGTTCCCAGCACTGTGAACGACATTATCGTGGCCGGTCAAGGCAAGGTAAAGGTGCTGAAGAGCAACGATCAATGGTTCGGAGTCACGTATCGCCAGGATCATTCATTCGTCGTGGAGAACATCAAGCGGCTGGTGAAGGAAGGGAAATATCCAGAAAAACTGTGGCCATGAGCAAGGCTGACAGCGTGCGTGCGGCGGCGCGCCAGTTTCAGATCGACGGCGAGTTCGTTGAAGCGCAGGCCTGGGGCAGCGGCCATATCAACGACACCTATCGAGTCGTTCTGCGGCGTGGCGGCGAGCAGGCCTTTTACATCCTGCAAAGGATCAATCGGAATATCTTCAAAAATCCTGACGCGCTGATGCAGAATCTTCAGCGCGTCTCTGCGCATTTGTACGCGCAGGTTGCAGACGAACCTGACCGTGATCGCCGGGTGCTGAGGCTGATTCCCACGCACGACGGCAATGCGTGGCATGTAGACGAGGAAGGCGAGTACTGGCGCGCGTACTTTTATATTCGTGGCGCACACACCTACGATGCAGTGCAAAGCACGGAGCAGGCGTATCAGGCGGCACGCGCTTTTGGCAGGTTTCAGGATCTGCTGGCTGGCCTTCCGGCTCCGCGGCTGCACGACACAATTCCCGACTTTCATCACACTCCAAAGAGATTCGAGGCGTTGCTTTCGGCGATTTCAGACGATGCGGCCGGTCGCGCCCTGCTAGCCCAGCCGGAGATCGAGTTTGCGCTGGCGCACGAATCGATAGTGGATGTTCTGCTGAAAGCAGGCTTGCCTGACCGCGTGACGCACAACGACACCAAGTTCAATAACGTGATGCTTGACGATGTGACTGGAGAAGGGATCTGCGTGATCGATCTCGACACCGTGATGCCGGGACTGGCGCTTTACGATTTTGGCGACATGGTGCGCACCACGACCAGTCCCGCCGCAGAGGACGAACGAGATATGAGCAAAGTCGCAATGCAGTTTCCGATGTTCGAGGCTCTGGCGCGCGGCTATCTCAGCTCGGCAGGCGGTTTTCTCACCAAGGATGAGCGGAGGCTCCTCGCTTTTTCAGGCAGGCTGATCACGTTCGAAATTGGAATCCGATTCTTGACCGACCACCTTGCGGGCGATACCTACTTCAAGGTCCATCGAGAAGGACAAAATCTGGACCGCTGCCGCACGCAGTTCAAGCTTGTGGAATCGATTGAAGGGCAAGAAGACGCCATGCAGCGGCTGGTGGAATCGCTGGGCTAGGAGCGCAAGGCTGCTGCTTCAGTAGCAGCGGCCTTTGAAGCGGGTTGCTGTGCAGTCTCCGCCGACTCAAGTGCCAGCGTGACCGTAATGCGCGCACCGCCGCTTTCGCGGTTCGATGCAGTTACGGTTCCGCCATGCGCGCGCGCAACCGCATCGATAAAGGCCAGGCCCAGGCCGTGTCCATCTGAACCTTTCCGCTTTACGCGGCGCTCAAAAACGTGCGCCAGAACGTCCGCATCGAAGCCTGGGCCATTGTCTTCAAGCACCAGTTCGGCATTTCCGTCGCTGCTGCGCAGATCGATGTTGAGCGTGCGACCCGGCGGAACATGCTTGAGTTCGTTGTCAAAGAGATTAGCAACCATGCGATGAATCAGCGCGGCATCGCCGTATATCTGCACCGGCTCGCTGCAGTGCAGGCTGACCTTCAACCCTCGTTCCGTCATTGACGGCTCATAGAGGTCGTTCATCACTCGCAGCAGCTCGCAGAGATCGATGGGAGTACGTGAGAGCCGAAGCGCATCGGCGCGAGCCTCTGCGACATCGAGCGACTTGTTCAGGAAGTCCGCCAGCCTGTCAAGCTCATCGATTGCTGCAACAAGCTGTTCACTATGTTCACCGTCGCTGGTACTCGACAGCGACATCTCAAGCTTGCCGCGAATAGCGGTAAGAGGGCTGCGGAGATCGTGCGCCAGCGAATCGGTGATGGTGTGGAGCTGGTGCATCGAGTTCTCAATCCGATCAAGCATTCCGTTGAGTGTTTCAGCGAGGCGGCTCACTTCGTCGTTGCGCTTGTTGGTGGGCACGCGGGCGGTGATATCGGAGTGGCCGATTCGGGATGCCGCATCGGTGATGCCGCGAACATGCTTCAACATACGGCTGGTTGCGAGATACACGACACCGAATCCCAGCAAGACAATCACCAACCACAGGGCCATGAAACGTCGGCGCAGGTTCCAGAGCACGCGCAACTCATCGCGCTCGGAGAGCCCGAGGTAAATATGGCTGCCATCGTCAATTCGAACGGTGGCCACGCGAAACGGAATCGGGGAATCGGGGACATGCAAATCTGCCGGCTTGTCGGCGGGTAGTTTGATTGCCTGAATGGATTTCAAATAGACGGCGCCATCACCCTGGCCCACCCACAACTTGAGAGCGCCATCCGATCCGGTCTGAAGAAAGAAGACGGCGTTGTCCGGCTCGCTTTCAGAGGCTTCTTTGTTGGGCACTTCTCTGCTGGCAAGCTCCGCGACCTCGCCAACAACACGGTCGTAGAGATCGTCCTTGGGTGTGTGCTCGGCTACGTCGCCCAACACCTCGACTTCGCCTGCCAGCCAAGCGTCGGTACGCCTTTGAATATCGTCCGCAACAAAACTTTGCAGGAAGACAAAGACCACGGTGGTGCCAATGGCAAATGCGAGCGTGGCCCACAATGAAATGCGCCACGCCGCGCTTCGCATTGGCCGCTTAGCGGTCTTTGAGGACATACCCTACACCTCTCATGGTGCGAATGAGCGGCTGCAGCCCCGCGCCATCAACTTTTCCGCGCAACCGGTAGATATGCACGTCAACCACGTTTGTGTCGGGTTGAATGCGCATGCCCCACACCTTGTCGAGAATCATGGAGCGGGTAACAACGCGGCCGGCGTTCCTGCAGAGATACTCAAGCAGCACAAACTCCTGCTGGGTAAGCTGCAGCACCTTTCCGCCGCGCGTGGCTTCACGCCGGAGCAGGTCGAGCTCCAGATCCAGAACGCGCAGGCGCGTGGACTCACCAGTAGAGGGGCTGTTGCGTTTGAGCAGGTTGCGCAGGCGGGCCAGCAGTTCGGCCAAGGCAAACGGCTTGGTCAGATAGTCGTCACCACCCTGCTCAAGTCCGCGCACGCGGTCATCCACCGAGCGCCGCGCCGACAAGATGAGCACCGGCGCATTCACACCGCTCTGCCGCAGCTTGAGGATCAGCGAAATTCCATCCTGATCCGGTAACCCAAGATCGACGATGAGGATGTCGAATTCACTTTCGGCGGCTAGCTGCTCTGCAGTATGCCCATCCGACGCAACTTCCACCTGGTATCCCGCTTCCTGCAGGGACCGGCGGAGGAAGCTCTGAATGTCCACTTCATCTTCGACTAACAGAAGGCGCATGAGGGGATATTAGTTCATCGGTGTGGCAATTTTCGAGTGCGACATCAGCAATTGATCAACACAAGTACTCATGACGAGTACTCGCGCGATTACAGATGAACGTCGTGTCATCTTCCATTCGCTTTCCTCATTCTTTGACGCCGGTTTTTCGGATTCGGCGTCCATGCCAGAACCAATCGGCAGGCCGTGCAATCGACGCGTCCACTAAAGTATGGTAGGAGCGAGACTCCCGGTACAGATTGCAGTAGCCGTGAGGCCCCGAACGCGCGCCCATGCCTCGAACCGACGCCAACCCCGTAGTTTCCGCCCTTCACCATCCTTCTCGTTCCGCGGGTCGGCGGTGGGGCATGGCAGTTGTTCTGGTTTTCGCCGTAATTTTGCTTGGCAATGCGACAAGCGGGCGGGCGCTCGACCCCTCGACGGCTCTTGCGAGCTACGCGCGGCAAACCTGGGTGATGGAGAACGGGCTACCGCAAAACACGATTACGGCACTGCTGCAGACGCACGATGGCTATCTGTGGCTGGGAACCGAATCGGGCCTGGTGCGGTTTGACGGAAACAACTTTCAGATCTACGACCACAACTCCGATGCGGCCATGCCGGGCAACGACATTTGCTGCTTGGTGGAGGGGCCGGATGGTGCGCTATGGATCGGTACAAGCGAAGGCCTGGGCCGCAGGCTGCAAAGAAAGTTCCGCACCTATTCGACCAGCGACGGCCTGCCGGGCGTCAGTATTCGCGCACTCGCCAGGACAAATGACGGACAGGTTTGGGCATACACCGATCAAGGCCCCGCAGTGTTAAGGGGCGACAAGTTTGTGGCCACAAACTGGAGCCCCACAAATTCGGCAGCCATTGTTACCACGAGCGGGGGCGGCTCCTTCTGGCTGGACCGTTCTCAAAACCCGGCGACTTCCGGCTTGTGGAAGAGAATCGACGAACAATCCGGCCTGCTGCGCGACACTATTGAATTTGAAGCGGCCCTGGGCTCGGATCAGCAGGTGTTCGCAAATAGAAGCCTCCTAGTGGTGATGCGCGGCGACCGCATGGTGGAGAAGTTGCGTGCCGGGCAGGAGTTGCCGGGCACCCGCATTCAAGCTCTGCTGGCGGACCGCCAGGGCAGCCTGTGGATCGGGATGAACGACGGCCTGGCGCGGCTGGTGGATGGCAAGCTCCAGGTGTTTCCAGAGACCGACGCGCTGGGCAACGAGTCCGTGCTGGCCCTGCTTGAGGATCAGGAAGGCAACCTGTGGGTGGGCACTGAGTCCGGCGGCCTGCATATTCTGCGCGACCAGCGGTTCAAGACCATCGGCATGCACGAGGGGCTGGACTCCGACCACACCACGGCGATTGTTGAGGATCGCGCGGGCAATCTGTGGATCGGCACGCAGGGGGCGGGGTTGAACGAGATGCCCATCGCGGGCAGCGGCGCAAGAAAGGTGCGGACGTGGACGCTTGAGGATGGCTTGATGAGCGATGTGATCCTGTCGCTGGCTGCCGCACCGGATGGCGATATCTGGGTGGGCACACCGGACGGATTGAATCGCATCCGCGGCAACAAGGTGGACGCATTCACCTCCGCCGACGGGCTTCCGGACGACTTCATCAGATCGCTGCTGGTGGATCAGGACCAGTCGCTTTGGATTGGAACACGGCGCGGCCTGGTTCACTGGTCCGGCGTTGCCGAACATGCGGCCGATCGCGGATTGCCGCCGGGTATGACCATTCTGACGCAGGCGGATGGTTTGGGCAGCAATACTGTAGGCGCCATGGCTCGCGACACAAAAGGCGACCTGTGGGTGGCGACATTTGCGGGACTCTCACGCCTGCACAACGGCAAGGTCACCAGTTTTACGACTGCCAACGGACTCTCAAGCAATGTGCTGACTGCTCTGCTGCCCCGCAGCGATGGAACCATGCTGATTGGAACGCAAGATCATGGCTTGAACATCTGGGACGGCAGCAGATTCAGCCCGGTTTCCGGTGGTGGACTGGCTCAGATTACGGTTCATGCCATCCTCGACGATCTACACGGCCATCTTTGGTTTGCCACTGACAACGGCATCGCGCGCTGTGATTGCGCCACCGGTTCCGCGGGTGAAGGTCAACGCGGGATGTCGCATTGGATGCAGTTTGGAACTGCCGATGGCCTGCGTACCAAAGAGACGGTGGCCAATAGCCATCCGTCCGCAGTTCGCTCGAAGGACGGGCGATTGTGGTTCGCCACGCCCAAAGGTGTCGTGGTGATCGATGCGGCACACTTTCCCATCAACACCGTGGTGCCGCCCGTCGTGGTGGAGCGCTTTGCGGTGGACGACGTGGATCAGCCGATGACGGGCGTGGAATCAGGCCCGCGGATCTCCGCCGGGCATGTTCACTTCCAGTTCGACTACGCCGGACTAAGCTTCACAGCTCCGTTGAAGGTTCGCTATCGCTATCAGCTTGAGGGCTTCGACAAGACCTGGACGGATGCCGGCGCGCGGCGAACAGCCTATTACACCAACATTCCGCCGGGGCACTACACATTTCGCGTGCAGGCTGCGAATAACGATGGGTTATGGAACACAACCGGCGCGTCTTTCCAGTTCGAGCTGAGGCCACATTTCTATCAGACTCTGTGGTTCTATCTGCTGCTGCTGACGGCTATTGGCGCAGGTGTTTTCCTGCTGCTAAAGCGGCGGTTGCGGCTGGCCGAACGCGAGTTTCAGGCAGTGCTCGGAGAACGCAGCAGGATTGCGCGAGAGATACACGACACTCTGGCACAGGGATATGTTGGAATCTCAGTGCAGCTTGAGATGCTGGCAGAGCTGTTGCGCCAGCGCAAAGTAGATGCGGCAGCCAAGCAACTGGACGTAACGCGAGGTTATGTTCGTGAAGGGCTGGCGGATGCTCGGCAATCGATCTGGGCGCTGCGCACGCAGGATTCAGGTGAAACAACGCTGCCTGTAAAGATTGGACGCCTGACCGAAGCGGCTGGAGGAAATGGACTGACGGCGGAGTTCAATGTATTCGGCGCATATCGCCCGCTGGACGTGGAGAAAGAGCGCGAGATGCTGCGCATTGCCCAGGAGGCAATCCATAATGTGAAGAAGCACTCCGGGGCCAGAGAGCTTTCGGTGCACCTGAAGTACGAGCCGTCGATGGTGGAGCTTGAAGTCCGCGACGACGGAAAGGGTGGCGCCGAAGATCTGAAAGCAACTTCACTCCACGGTGGCTTTGGAATTACCGGCATGAGGGAACGAGCAGCTAATATTGGCGGTACGCTCGAAGTGAAGAGTGAAGCGGGCGAAGGAACCACGGTTTGTCTGAACGTTCCTGCTCCGGGAGACTCGCGAGAGCAGACGGGAGAGCCCAAGTGACGAAAGAAACCATTCGCGTACTAATCGTAGAAGACCACAATGTTGTCCGGCAGGGCCTGGTGGCTCTCATCAACCTTGCAGAAGGCATTGAGGTGGTTGCCGAGGCAGCGGACGGCGTTGAGGCTATTGCGCAGTTCCGGCTCCATCAACCAGACGTGACCATGATTGATCTGCGCCTGCCGAAGATGGGCGGTGTGGACGTAATTCAACGCGTACGCCTAGAGACACCAAATGCGCGCTTTGTGGTTCTGACGACATACGACGGTGATGAAGACATCTATCGTGCATTGAAGAGCGGCGCCAAGGCATACCTTCTGAAGGGCATGACATCTGAAGAACTCATTACGACCATCCGCGAGGTTGCGGTGGGTAAGTCGCATATTCCCGCAGCCATCGCCGAACGGCTCGCGGAACGCATGGGAACCGAAGATCTGACTCCGCGCGAAGCAGACGTGCTGGAAGAGATAGTGCACGGAAAGAGCAACAAAGAGATCGCAACAGAGTTGGATATATCAGAGGCGACCGTGAAGACCCATATCAATAGTTTGCTGAGCAAGCTTGGCGTGACGGATCGGACACAGGCAGCTACTGCCGCCATCCGGCGGGGCCTGGTGCCGTTCGAGTCATTAAGGAAGCCGACGCAATGAAGAATTCTGCCTGGAAAATGGTTTTGCTCTTGGCCGCGTTGCCGGCGCTCTGCTGTCTTTCTGCAAGCGCGCAAAAGGACACGTGGCGTCAGGCCACCGATGCAGAGCTCGCGTCGGTGCTGCCTTCGCGCGCTCATGTTGAGAGCGAACACATTGAAACGGAGATGCGCACGGCCTCAGGCATTGTGAATTCGCGGGGGCGGTACATTGCCGGAGTGGTGCTGCTCACAGCCGGCTACTCGGCCGAAGGTAAGTACTCGCACTTTTTGGTCGTCCAGGTACCGATGCGCATTGGCGGAGTCACCCTGAAGCCGGGAAGATATGTTTTCGGTTGGACTCGTTCCAATACCGAAGAAGAGGTGCTGCACGTTCACTTCAACATTGCCGAAACGGGTGAGCAGGTATGCACCGCCGATGCCCGGTGGATCCAGAAGCCGGGACGCATTTCGAGCTTGCATATCTGGCCTCCGAACGATAAGTCCCTGATTCAGATTGGCCGGTTTGGAATTTCCTACAAGCTCGGCTCCGAGTGAATTGTGCCTGGCATTTGCCTGACTCACTCAGGCAAATGACCCAACCGAAGATACCGCTTATCTCCGCGCTCCCTTTAATTTACGAAAGGACCTGCCAGATCTGAGCCGCATCTCAACCTTTTGGTTGATACTGCGGTTTTGGTTTCGTCGCCTATACTTGCCAACATGTTGCAAGCACTGCGTACAGCCACCGTTCTGGGACTGTTTACGGCAGCGTTTCCGGCTTTGATTTCCGCACAAAATCAAGGATCCGGAAGCCTTCCCCAGAAGCCGCAAAACGAAACACCAGCAGAGAGCACTCCGCACGCCTCAGGCGGTGGAGTCAACACCGGCCCGCCGAGACCCGCGCAACTGGACGCGCAGAATCGGCCCATTACCGAGGGTGGTTTTGTTGCCACCGGTCCAGTGATCTTCAAGGACGTGTCAGAACAGGCCGGGCTGACCAAGTGGACCCACAAGATGGGAACCCCGGACAAGAAGTACATCATTGAATCCGATGGTTCCGGCATCGGATTGATTGACTACGACAACGATGGCTGGCTTGATATCTACGTAGTGAACGGCTCAACGTTCGATGCGCTCGACGGCAAAGAGACGCCTCCGCATGCGGCGCTCTTCCATAACAACCACGACGGAACATTTACCAACGTCGCCGCCAAAGCCGGCGTAACCAACGATCGCTGGGGTGTTGGCGCGGCCATTGCGGATTACGACAACGATGGCTGGCCCGACATCTTTGTCTCCAACTGGGGCAAGAATCGGCTGTACCACAACAATCACGACGGAACATTTACCGACGTGGCTGAAAAGGCCGGAGTGCAGCTCGGCAACTGGTCATCCGGGTCCACTTGGGGCGACTATGACGGCGATGGCCGGCTAGATCTTTTTGTGCCGGGCTATGTCCACTTCGACCGCGACAATCTTCCCTCCGGCGGCGAAGGCAATACACCCGATCAATTCTGCACCTTCCGCGGCGTTGGCGTGAACTGCGGCCCACGCGGACTGAAGGGAGAGCCGGATCACCTGTTCCACAACAATGGAGATGGAACGTTTACGGACGTGAGCGAGAAGGCGGGCGTAGCCGACAAGCCCGGATACTACGGGCTGACTTCGTTGTTCATTGACATCAACAACGACGGAAAACTGGACCTGCTAGTTGGGAACGACTCCACGCCGAACTATCTCTACCTGAACAAGGGTGATGGAACATTTGAAGACATCAGCTATTCCTCCGGTTATGCGCTGAATGAAGGCGGGCAGGAGACCGCAACGATGGGGATTGCGGCCGGCGATTTCTCCAACGACGGCAAGATGGACGTCTTCAACACCACTTTCTCTGACGATTACAAGCCCTTCTACCAGAACGAAGGCGATGCCAACATGACCGATATCAGCTTCCAGTTGGGCATCGCGGACATCTCGACTCCCTTCCTGGGCTGGGGCGACGCCTTTCTGGACTACGACAACGACGGCTGGCAGGACCTGATGATGTCCGACGGGCATGTCTATCCGCAGGCCGACAAACATCCCTGGGGCACAAGCTGGAAGCAGCGTCCGCTGCTGTTCCACAACATCGGCGGCAAAAAGCTTGAGGTTGTGCCAGCTGTTGATGGAACAGGCCTTGCCACAGTGATCGCAGGCCGCGGCATGGCTGCGGGCGACATCTTTAACGACGGCAAGATCGATGTAGTAATCAACGTGATGGATGGACATCCGGTGCTGTTGCGCAACGTATCGCCTGACACCAACCACTGGTTGGAGTTAAAGCTGACCGGCGGCCCAAAAAGCCCGAGAGAGGCGATCGGTGCAACAGTCTACGTAACGGCGAACGGCATCAAGCATCGTGAGGACGTACTCGCCGGCGGCAGCTACGCTTCAACCAGCGACCCCAGGCCGCACTTCGGCCTGGGACAGGCAACCAAGGTGAATGACATTGAGGTTCACTGGCCCAGCGGACTGGTTGAGCATTTTTCCGTGCCCGGAGTGGACCGGATTGTGCCGATTACCGAGGGAACCGGGAAGCAAGCTGCGCAATAAGAACGGCCTGAGGGAGGCATCGCCCGTCTACAACTTTCGATGGAGATTTCTCCAAGCCTAATGGCCGGATGGCGATGTTGCTCGAAGTGGGTAGAATGGTGAGCGCGATGCTTCCCCACCGTTCCCCGCTGCGGATTGCGAGTCTGCTCAGCCTGGCGTTTCTGGCTGAGGCAGTCTTGTACGTTCTACCTGCCGATCACACAACTCCGGCTTATGCCCAGGAAGATGCGGCGGCGCAACGCGCGGAGTACTCGCAAAATGTTGCCGCCCATTACAACATGCCGTTCGAGAAAGACCGGCCTTTTCTGCCATCGAATGCAACGACGGACAACGGCGAGTTCATCAATCCCAAGAGCTTTCCGACGGCTCAGTACTGCGGCCACTGCCACCAGCAGCTTTATGCGGAGTGGCGTCAAAGCGTGCACGCCAACTCGTTTCGCAATCCCTGGTATGTAAAAAATGTCAATCTGCTGATTGACGAGCGCGGCATTGAATATACGCGCCACTGCGAAGGCTGCCACAATCCAATCGCTCTGACGTCGGGAGCATTGACCAAAGGTTCGCCCATCAAGCGCAAGGAAATGGACGATGACGGCGTAACCTGCTCGGTCTGTCACGCGATCCAAAAGGTGAACACCCGCGGAACCGGAAGCTATGTGATGGGTGTGCCTGCTGTACTCGTCGATGCTAACGACAAGCCTATCTACGGGCCTGTTTCAGACAAGGAAATTCTGGCTCATCTCGACCGCCATGCAAAAGCGGTGATGAAGGATTTTTACCGCACGTCTGAGTTCTGCGCCGCATGCCACAAAGCAGCCCTCCCCCACGAATTGAACCACTACAAGTGGCAACGCGCGTTTACTACCTATGATGAATGGCAGAATTCTTCGTTCTCAAAGGAGTCACCGCTTCCGTTCTATACGAAGGACAAGGTATCGAATTGCCAGGACTGCCATATGGAAATGGCGCCCATCACCGGCCGTGATTTCGGCTCCCAATCTTACAAGATTGCGACTCATCGCTGGGTCGGCGCCAACACCCTGATGTACAAGTACTACAAGTACGATCCGCAGCTTGAAAAGACCATCGCCTTCCTGCGTAACAAAGTGCTCAACGTGGACATCTTCGGCATTGAGCGCAACGGGCAACCAGTTATTGCTCCACTGGGTAACGCAACCTTCACGGTGGAGCCCGGCGATTCGCTGATCGTATCGGTAGTGATTCAGAACAAAGGCGCTGCTCACTCACTGGTTCCCGAGCAGCGCGACTTTTACGAGAGCTGGGTGGAGTTTGAGGCCAAGGATGCAACCGGCCGCGTACTCATGCACTCCGGTGGACTCCAGCCCGATGGTTCGCTTGATCCAAGCGCGCACAGCTTTACCAATCGGCTGATCAGCGGAGACAACAAGCTGAACGACCTGCACCAGGTGTGGGATACACGCATTCAGGCCTACAACAACACCATCAACTCCGGCCGCTCGCAGGTTGTACGCTATGAGTTCACTGTGCCAAAGAATGTGACCGGCCCCATCACCATGACAGCAAAGGTGAACTACCGGCGCTTCAACCAGCACTTTATCGACTTTGTGTTCGACAAGCATTACGACATGCCGATTGTCGAGATGGCCTCGCGCACACGCACGCTCAAACTGGGTGAGAACGGGCCGGTTCCCCCGGGCGATGACGACAATCCAGAGTGGATGCGATGGAACAACTACGGTATCGGCCTGCTTGACGCGCAGCAATACGCCGACAGCGTGCGGGCGTTTGAAGAAGTAGCAAAACTGCGGCCCAACTATTCGTACGCCTACACCAACATCGCGGTTGCGGAGTATTCGTGGCAGAGGTATGCATCAGCACATGCGCATCTCGAAAAGGCACTGCAGCTTGAGCCCAAGAGTGCACGCGCCCTCTACTATATGGCGCTGGTCGATCGGACCCAGGGCAAGCCGGATGAAGCCATTGCAGATCTCAAGGAAGTGATCGCGCAGTTCCCCCGGTCGCGCGACGCGCATCGCGAGTTGGGCTTCTCCTACTATCAGCAGCACCACTATAAAGAAGCTGAAGCGGAGTACCAGTTTGTACAGACGATCGATCCTGACGATCTGGCGTCGCACTACATTCTCTCCATCGTTTATCGAAGGCTGGGAAAGAAAGAGAAGGCGGCAGAAGAAGCTCGATATTTCGCTGACCAGAAGGCGGACCCAACCGCCGGCACGTATGCTCTTGAGTTTCTGCGCAAACACCCTGATGTGACCGCCGAGAGCGTGGCCTGGCATATTCACAAGCAGTCTGCCGTTGAAAACATAAGCGGTGAAGTGGAAGTTGGACTAGGACAATGAAGCGGTTCTTCTCTGGTTGCGTATTCACTTTAATGCTACTTGCGGTCATAGTTCCGCCCGCGCGGGCTTCATCTCGCAGACAACGCGAGCACGGCGCCCAGGTTTTCGACTCCAGCGGCTGTTTGCATTGCCATACGATTGGCACAACCGGCGCCACCAGGGGACCTAACCTTTCAAGCGTAGGAAGCAAGATGCACCCTGCGGCCATGCGCGAAAGGATAGTGAATGGGGGCAGAGGAATGCCTGCCTTCGGCGATGTGCTCAAGCGCAAGGAACTCGACGACTTGGTCGCGTATCTTCGTTCCTGCCGAGCAAAGACGCCGCAATAATCTATCAGCCACACGAAAAACACACCCAGCGTTTTCAACGCAACTCCCGCGTGCAATAGAATCGGATGTGACTTCACCGGCACCGGTGAATCCTGATGAAGGCTGGGAACCCCGCTGATGGACATCTCGACGACACGAAACTTTTGCTTGCTGGCTTTGGCATTTATGGTGTCGTCGGTCGGCTTCGCACAATCGGCTGGGCAGTTCGACGCCGAAGCCGTGCGGCTGAATAATCGCGGCGTAGCGCTGATGGGACAGCAGTCGACGGAGAAGGCGCTCGAAGCTTTTACCGCGGCTTTCAAAAAAGACCCGAAGTTTGCGCAGGCAGCCATCAATGAAGGCATCGCGTTGCTGGCATCTCAAAAGCTAGAGGACAGCAAGCGGCTCTTGCGACAGGCAATCGCAATCGATCCGGATAATCCGCAGGCGTGGTACAACCTGGGTCTTGCGCAGCACGACGGCAGTGAAAGTGAAGCGGCACTGGCAAGCTTCAAGCAGGCGGTAAAGCTTGATCCTTACGACGTCGACTCGTACTACTTTGAAGGTCTCTGCTATCAGGAACTGAAGGATTACGACCAGGCGATTGCGATTCTTGAGCAGGGCCTGAAGGTAAACCCGCTGCATGCCTCCTCGGAATTTGTGCTGGCCCGCATGCTGCAGCGCACGGGCCACACCCCGGAGGCTCGTCGGCATTTTCAACGCTTTCAACATTTGACGAGCACCAAGATCTCTTCGGCTATCGGTCTTTCATATGGCGAGCAGGGACACTATTCCACGGTGACTGCCGTTCGCGAACCGGAGACCATTAACGCCAAAATGATTCCGGTTCATCTGCGGGCGCAGACACTTCCGGAGTCAAGCAACGGCAAGCCCACTGGTGGGGCGTGTATGGCCGATGTTGAGGGCACAGGCCAGATGGACCTGATCCTGATGCAGGATGGCCCCGAAGCGATCAGAGTTCTGCATCGGCAAAGCAATGGAACATTCGCAGATTTGGATCCGACGGCGACTGGCCTGAAGGCGAGTGGGCATGCGGTTGCCTGCACGGTTGGTGATATCGGTGACGATGGGCTCAACGATATTGCTGTGGCGATGAGCGACAAGGTGCTGCAATTCCACAATCTCGGGCACGGAAAGTTCGAAGATGTTACTGAGAAATCGGGCCTGTTGCCGCGCAATCGTCCGAGCGGAATCACGTTCGTCGACTACGACCACGACGGCGACCTGGACATACTGCTCACAGGGTCGGCATTGAAGGCCGGTGGAGAATCGAACGTGCTCTGGCGCAATAACGGCGACGGGACCTTTGCCGAACAGACTGAAGAGACCGGCTTGGGCGGTAGCCAGGACACGGCAGCCGCGATTCTTACCGATTTTAACAACGATCGTGCGGTCGATCTTGCCACTACGGGCGCAGGCGGAGCTCCTCAAATCTACGTAAATCCGCGCGAAGGCAAGTATCCTGTTCAGCCGTTGTTCGAGCACGTTTCTCTGCCGGCAACAACTGGAATATCGGTCCTGGATTACAACAAAGACGGCTGGATGGATTTCGCCGTGACGCACGCGGGCGCGCCAGGACTCACGCTGTGGCGCAACGTGGAAGCTGCCGATCACGTAAGCAGAAAATTCGAAAGAGTGGAACTTCCGCTACGCGGCGTATTGCGAGGATGGGGTCTGACGCCGGTTGATATCGACAACGATGGGTGGATCGATCTGACAGCAATCGTCGATACCGGCAAGGGCGCGCAGGTGCGCGTCTTTAGAAACCTCGGTAACGGCAGCTTTGAGGATGCGACTCATGCACTCGGCCTGGACAGCGTGCAGCTCAATCAGCCGCGTGGACTGATTGCCGCCGAGGTGGATGGTTCAGGCGCCGCGGATCTTATTGTGACGCAGTTGAACGCGCCGCCCGTCGTCCTCCACAACGAGGGTGCGAACAAGAACCACTTCGTGCGGCTCGATTTGACTGGATTTGCAGACAACAAGACAGCGCTCGGTGTGAAGGTAGAGGTTTTTGCCAGTGGGCTCTGGCAGAAGTGGGAGCTGCCCGGTGCATCGGGCTACCAGACGCAGGCCCCGCCGCAGATTCTTGTTGGATTGGGCAGCGCAGAACACGTTGATATGCTGCGCATCCTGTGGCCGACTGGAGTGCTGCAGGATGAGATCGACCTGCCCCAAGGTCCAGTGATTGCCATGAAAGAAGCGGACAGGCGCGGCAGTTCGTGCCCGGTGCTGTTTACATGGGACGGGCATCATTACCGCTTTGTGAACGACGTGATCGGCGCAGCTGTTGTGGGTCACTGGTTTACGCCAACAAGGCATAACATTCCGCGGCCTGAAGAGTGGATCAAGGTGGATGGCGACGCCTTCGCACCGGTAGATGGCAAGCTGAGCCTCCGCTTTATGGAGCCGATGGAAGAGGTGAACTACATTGACCAGCTTCGATTGGTGGCCGTAGATCATCCTGACAACATCATCGTGAATCCCGATGAGCGCTTCCTCGACGAGCCACCGTTTGCAACAGGCAAAGTCGTTGCCAGCGCCGATGTGCGCCTGCCAGTGGGAGCGTGGGACGGTAACGGACATGACGCGCTCGAACTATTAAGCCGGCAGGACCACAAGTTTGCCAGCGGATTTACGACGATTCACTACGACGGCTTCGCAAATCTGCATGCCCTCACGCTTGATCTGGGAACGCTGAAGCCAGGCGCGCCGGTGCGGTTGCTGCTTACCGGCTACGTGAACTACTTCAGCGCCACATCGTTGTACGCAGCGTGGCAGGGCGGCATCAAGCCCATCTCGCCGTACGTTGAAGCGGAATTACCGAACGGAACATGGCAGCGTGTGTTGGCCGATGCAGGATTTCCTGCCGGGCTGGAGCGTACCATCGTTGTAGATCTCACAGGGAAACTGCCCGCAGGCACGCGGCGAGTGCGATTGATGACCAACCTACAGATCTATTGGGACCAGGTGCAGATTGACCAGAGCGAAGGTGCTGAGGCTCGCACCACCGAGCTGCCGCTTTCGGCCGCGGCGCTGCACTTCCGCGGTTTTCCCAAGGAGATCGATCTGCCAAGCCCCGGCGATCTGGATTACAACTACGACCAGGTGAGTCTCACCGGTCCGTTCCAGCGTGAGCGCGGAAACTACACTCACCTGGGCAAGGTAACCCCGCTCATTGAAGCCAACGACAACAAGTTTGTGATCTTCGGCGCGGGCGAAGAGATTGCTGCGCAGTTTGACATGACAAAGTTGCCTCCGCTGCCGGCCAACTGGAAGCGCGACTACTTCTTCTACGCCAGTGGCTACGAGAAAGACATGGACTGGTGGGATGCCTCGCCCTTCACCGTCGCGCAATTGCCGTTCCACTCGATGAGTACCTATCCATATCCCCCGTCGGAAAGTTTCCCCGACGACAAGGCCGGACTCACCTATCAGCTTGAATGGAATGACCGTTTTGTCTCAGGCGAGCCGCGCGGACTGCATCACTTTGAGTTTCAGCCGCTGCCGACAACGCCAAACGACGATCTGGCAGAGCCAAAATAGCCACCCGCCAGGCTGCAATCACTTCAGTTACCTGCATTTCACTCCATTCTCAACCTTTTGGTTGAGGCATTGAAAGCGCTTACAGCGCTACACTGACGCTTCCCCAGAATGGAGCGCGCAGGTGCGCAAAAGTTGGCAAGAACGATTTGCCGACACGCCGGATGTTCTGAGTAGCGAACAACGGCGGTGTACAGTCGTCCCGGTCCTCGATCTCGCGGTCGGTGGCGATGGCTTTATTACCATTGCCGGTCCATGTGCGGTTGAGAACGAATTTCAGCTGATGGCGACCGCGCACCGGGTATGCCGCTCAGGCGCACGAATGCTGCGCGGAGGCGCATTCAAACCTCGCAGCTCTCCATATTCATTTCAAGGTCTTGGCCTGGAAGCACTGCGCATGTTGGCGCGGGCGCGGAGAGAGACCGGCCTGGCCATCGTAACCGAGGTCATGTCTGAAAACGATGTGCCTCTGGTTGCCGAGTATGCCGACATTCTGCAGATTGGCGCACGTAACATGGAGAACTTTTCGCTGCTTGAAGCAGCGGCGCTTTCCGGCAGACCCATTCTTTTAAAGCGCGGGTTGGTGGCTACAATTGCCGACTTCTTGCGCTCCGCACAGTTCATTCTTGAACGCGGCAACAACAACGTTATCCTTTGCGAGCGCGGCATCCGCACGTTCGACACGGCCCTGCGCAACACTTTTGATGCAGCCGGAATTGCGCTGCTCAAGCAGATTTCGCATCTCCCTGTAATCGCGGACCCCAGCCACGCCTCGGGTCACCGCGAACTGGTTCCCTTGCTGGCTCGCATTGGAGTGGCCGCCGGCGCCGACGGAATGATCGTGGAAGTGCACCCCGACCCGGACAACGCAATGAGTGACGGCGAGCAGTCGTTGGATTTTGTGGCCTTCGACGCAATGATGGCTGGCCTTGAACCGTGGCTGGCGCTGCGCAAACAGAGTGTGGATGCTCATGAGACCGCCGCCTTGCAGGTTATGGAGGCGGTAGGGTGAAACTGATTTCCCGGTCCCTGATCACTGGTATTGCGTTGTTGGCCGTAGTGCCTGCATGCGCACCCGCGCAGAAATTCGATTCAGATTTTGTAGTCACGGCTGCGCCGGCTTATAGGCAATTGGCCGAGCTGCGCGGTGAAGAACGCTTTCCCGAAGGTGCACGGCTCCTGTTGGTGCACAACGGAAAGGCCGAGCCACTTGTCTCCGATTTTGCCGCCTCAGCGGATGCAGATGTTTCGTTCGACGGCAAATGGGTAATGTTTGCCGGCAAGAAGAGCAAAAGCGATTACTGGCAGATCTGGGAGGTGAATCTCGAAAGCCGCAAGGTTCGCAGTGTTGTTTCGACGAACGGTGACGCTGTGCGCCCCTTTTATTTGCCCGGTGGACGCCTGGTATGGGCGCAGCGCACAACAAGCGGATTTCAACTTCAGTCCGCCGAGAATGAGCATTGGAAGGAACCCATTCCACTGAATCCGACAGCGGGTCCGGGTATAACGCCGCTGACATATTTGCGCGGCAGCGCATTCCCCACCGGCGTTCTGCAAGATGGCCGTATTCTCTTCCAAACCGGCTTTCCAATTGGCTCCTCTGCTTCGCCTGAGATTTACCTCGTGTATGCCGACGGTTCCGGTGTGGAGTCGTACCGCTGCGATCACGGCCGCGGGCGCTGGGGAGCGCGGCAGTTGGCGTCCGGCGATGTAGTGTTCACTCACGGTGCAACGCTGGGCCGCTTTACATCTCCGCTGGCGCATGAGGCCGCAGTGGTTGCGCCGGCTGCTCAGTATTCCGGTTCGATTGCTGAAACCGCCGCAGGCGCATGGCTCCTTAGTACGCGCAAAGCGGGTCAGACACATTACGTGATTGATCTCTGGAATCCCAGCGCAACGCGCGTGCAGGCCGCGAAGCTGGTGACTGTGCTTTCAATGCGAGGCGAAAACCTGGTTGATCCGATTCTAGTTGCCGTGCGTAAACGCCCTAATCGGCATCCCTCCGGGTTGCATCCCTGGAGCTACGCAAATCTTCTCGCGCTCGATGCGCGCATCTCTCGCGACGGAGTGCTGCGCGAGCCTCCGGCTGAAGTGCAGGTTGAAGTACAGGACAACAACGGTCGCGCAGTAGTGGCCGGTAAGGCGCCGGTGGAAACAGATGGTTCGTTCTACGTGCGCGTTCCCGGTGACAGGCTGATTCGATTTTCGCTGCTCGACAAAAAGGGCAACGTGCTTCGCCAGGAAAAGGGCTGGTTCTGGGCGCGCGGCGGAGAGCAACGCTATTGCGTTGGCTGCCACGCAGGCCCGGAGCGCGGACCGGAAAATCACGTGCCCTCGGTCCTAATGCATTCGACCGATCCAACGGATCTGACTGACCTGAGGAAGATTCTGAATTCCGTAGAAGGAGGTCAGTGAGATGACCGTTCGCACCTTCATTCTTTGCGGTATCGCCACTGCCGCCTGCACCTTTACAGCGCACGCCCTGCAGCAGCCTGATCCTGCAGGCAACGGAGCGCAAACCACAGCGGCTTCTTCGGCACCTGCTCTAGGCAAGATCCGTTTTGAGGACGCTAGCGACAAGGCCGGCATTCACTTTACGCACAGCTTTGGTTCGCGACAGCTTGGCTCATTGCTTGAAGGCACCGGAGCAGGTTGCGTCTGGATCGACTACAACAATTCCGGGCTTCCCTCTCTCTACGTCGTCAACGGACGGCCTCTTGACGATTCAATGCATCCGTATCCACTGAAGGTAAAGCCCGATCCGCTTCCTCACAATCATCTCTACCGCAACGACGGCAATGGACACTTTACCGATGTGACCGAACAGTCAGGACTGGATCCTGATCTGTACGCGGATGCCGTGACAGCGGCCGATTACGACAACGACGGCAACGAAGATCTGCTGGTAGCCGGCTATGGCAAGGTGATCCTCTACCACAACGACGGCAACGGACACTTTACCGATGTGACCGCAAAAGCAGGAATCAAGGTTGACGGTTGGTCGATCAGCTCGACGTGGCTCGACTACGACAAGGACGGCTGCACGGACCTGTTTGTGGGCCGCTACGTGAAGTTCGATCCGAAGTATCGGAATTACTACGCGGCAGACAATTATCCGGGGCCGCTCGATTACGCCGGCGAAACCAACGTGCTGTACCACAACAACTGCGACGGAACATTCACCGACGTGTCGGAGAAATCGGGGATCGCCGCTTACGTTGGCCGCACCATGGGCGTGACTGCCGCCGACTACGACAACGATGGTTGGGACGATATCTACGTCGCCAACGATCGCACCGAGAACTTCCTGTTCCATAACAAGCACGACGGGACATTCGAAGAAGTTGCCAACGACACTGGTAGTGCATTCGGTCAGAACGGCGAAGCCACTTCATCGATGGGCCCGGTATTTGCCGACTTCGAAGGGCGCGGCGCACTCGACCTATGGGTTTCTGACGGGCACTACAACCGCTTTCTGCACAACATCGGCAGCCAGGGTTTTGAGGATGAAGGCGCTTCTAACGGAATCTCGCAAGCAAACGCGCAATACGTGAGCTGGGGATCGGGTGTCTACGATTTCGATAATGATGGAAATACTGACATCCTGATCTTCCACGGCGGACTGATTCACCTGATCCCGCAGGAGCATACGTTGTTCCGCGGACACGGAAGCGGTAAGTTTCAGGATGTTTCAGAGCAGGCCGGCAATGTACTTAATGTGCGCACGGTGGCGCGCGGTGCATGCTTTGCCGACTACGACAACGACGGCAAAGTCGATGCCTACCTTGTGAATCTCGGCGCGCGAGGCACTCTGGTCCATAACGTCTCTCCCGACACAGGCCATTGGATCGCGGTTAAGCTTGTGGGCTCAAAATCCAATCGCGACGGCATAGGCGCGCGGCTGGAAGTGTCGGCAGGCGGCAAGAAGTGGACAGCAGAACGCGTTGCTGCCTCAGGCTATCTCTCGCAAAACGATGCTCGCGTACATTTTGGACTTGGTGCAATCACTGCAATCGACAAGATTACTGTTCGCTGGCCCGACGGCCGAGAACAGACCGTTGACAAACCTGGGCTTGATCGCGTGATCACCGTGGAGGAGCCGAAATGACAGGGCTCCTCTCCAACTACGGACGGCGGCGCTTGCTTGTAGCAGCCCTGGCCGGTGGCGGCGCGCTTGCCCTTGGCGTTGCGCTTCCCATGATGATTCGCCCGGCGCAGGCCGAGCGCCACTCCTCGTCAGAGGAGTACGTGAACTACGCATCTCCTCTTGAGCTGCTCTTCTCGCAGGATGGCGCGCGTCTCTACGTGCTTTGCCAACAGAGCCGAGAAGTACGCGTGCTGGATGCGGCAACACTCGCGCCAATCAAGAGCATCCCGGTAGGCGGCGAGCCCCGTGGAATGACTCTTGGTCCTAAGGGAGATCGGCTGTACATCACCAACTCCTGGGACGATACCGTATCAGTGATCGATACGGGTTCAATGGCAGTGGTGGCAACATGGCATGTCGGCATGGAGCCTTCAGGTATTGCAGAGGATCCCAGCGCATCGCATATATTCGTTGCCAATCGGCTATCAGATGACATTGCAGTGCTGAATGCCAAAACCGGTGAAGAAGAGAGGCGCCTCGCAGGCGGACGTGGCACAAGTTACCTGACACTTGCGCCGGATGGCAGCAAGGTCTACGCAACTCACATCTATCCCAATCCCTCGCCTCGTTTCACTGGACTAGAAAACCGAACGGCGCCGGAGTCGGAGATCACGATAATCGATGCGAGGCGCGCCGTTGTTTCTGATCGGATTCCTTTGCACTCAATCGCCGGCGTGTTTCACCTTGCATTTTCGCGCGATGGCCACCTCGGCGTAGTTACTGAGTACCATCCGAAGAATGTTGTACCACTTGCGCACCTTGAACACGGCGGCGCTTTTGCCTACACATTAACTTTGTTTGGCACTGCTGTCGGCAAGCCGGTGGAAGTGCCTCTCGATGAGCTTGACCGCTACACGTCGCAGCCGTTCGATGTGGTCATTTCGCCCGACTCGTCGCGTGTCTACGTCACGGCGGCAGGGTCCGAGGCCGTGCTTGCTATCGATCTGCCACGGCTTTTGAAATTTGTGAACGCCAACCCACGTCCCGCTTCAGGATCCTACGCAAGCGATTTAGGGGCCAGCTCGAATTATGTGATTGCCCGCATTTCCGTAGGACATAATCCGCGCGGACTTGCCTTGAGCGCCGACGGACGCAGGCTTCTGGTTGCAAATCGCCTCGACGACACAATCAGCGTAATCGACACACGCACACTGAAAGTCGTCTCGACCGTCCCGCTGAATGGAATGGAACCCGTAAACGCATTGCGCCGTGGCGAACAGACTTTCTATTCGGCACGCTACTCGTTCCAGGGCCAGATCAGTTGTTCGAGCTGCCATATCGATTCGACATTCGACGGATTGCAGTGGGATCTCGAGCCCGACGGATTTGGCGTCGATATCGTAGATAACCGCCTGCTTGAAGACCTACGCGGCACTGAGCCCTTCAAGTGGAACGGCGGCAACCCAAATATCCCCACCGAATGCGGACCGCGCACGGAGAAATACTTCTGGCGGTCAGAGAACTACGACGATCTGACGCTGGCTGATCTGACGGTTTATGTCCGCACATTGCCACTGAGGCCGAATCGCTGGCGCTTGCCCGGTGGCGCGTTGACTCCGGCCGAGGAGCGCGGGAAGGCACTCTTTGATCGGACTGCCGACAAACTCGGCAAGCCCATTCCAGAGACTAACCAATGCGCATATTGCCACAGCGGCCCTAAGGGCACGAACCAGAGGTCCTTTGACGTTGGTACAAAAAAAACAACCGATCAGTCTGGACTCTTCGACACGCCGCAGCTTGCGAACGTTGCGATGACGGGCCCGTATCTGCACGACGGATCGGCGCGCACGATGGAAGAGATCTGGACCATCTTCAATCCCGATGACAAGCATGGCCGCACCAACGACCTGACCAAGGACGAGTTGAACGACCTTATCGAATACCTGAGGACGCGATGATGATAAGCGACAGGATATCAGTTCGGATAATTGCGCTGCTGGCTGCCGCGGGCGCGATATTGCTGCAGGCTAACGCCGTTGCGCAAAAAGCCGCAGCTCCTGCTCCTGCGCAAAAAGCACACTTTGCCGCGGCAATGCATTCGACATCGCAGCCTAAGATGCCGATGTTCCGCTTTGAAAGCTTCACCACTGCGAATGGGCTGCCGGACAACCATGTGTATTCAGTGCTGGTGGATGGAGACCGAGTGTGGGCAGGGACCGACAACGGCCTCGCCGTCTACGAAAATCACACATGGAAGACCTACACGACCAAGGACGGGCTGGCTCATCGCGCCGTGTTATCGCTTGCGCTGGACAAAAGTACCGGCGATGTGTGGGCAGGCACCATGGCAGGACTCAGCCGCATCTCCGGCGGTCGCATTGATACGTACACCCAGTTCAATTCCGGATTAAGCAACGACGTAGTCTACGGCGTCGCAGTGCAGGGCGAAAACGTGTGGGTGGCAACGGGTGCAGGCGCGTGCCGGCTTAACCTACGCACCAATCAATGGACACTTTGGAATGAGCGCAACACACCCATGCGCGAGATTTGGGTATACGGCGTATCCGCTGCGGCGGACAAGGTATATTTCGCGGTGTGGGGCAGTGGATTGCTGGAGTATACGCAGAAGACCGGCGCCTGGGACATGTACAAGGACCCGGACGGAGAAACGGAAGTTGTGGTGATGAGAGATCAGGGTCTGATTCACGACATCACCAGCTCAGTGAGTTATGTAGATGGTGTCGTCTGGGCGTCAACTTATTTTGGCGACAGCCATTACGACGGCCGCTACTGGCACAACTTTCTCACCATCGATAGCGGCTTGCCTTCGAACTTTACCAACATGGTGAAGGGCGTGGATGCGAATCGCGCATGGTTCTGCACCGACAAGGGACTGGCTTACTACGACGGCACGAACTGGGCGGTGTATCGCCCATCGCTTACCGATCACAAACCGGAGATGCTCGTACGCGACGCGGCAGGCCATGTAACCCATATGGCCGTAACCACCGCGCCGGCACACAACTACATGTTGGGAATCGATTTCCAGGGCGACGACATCTGGGTGGCAACCGCCGAGGGCTTGAGTCACGGAATTCGCCTACATTAATCAGTCAAGCAACGAAAGGAGTCAACACAATGAACGCACTTACCGAGATTCTGGAGACCATCGCACACGCGCCCATCCAAAAGCGCGCCGTAACCAACCATAATGTTTTGAACGAGGCTTTCGCTTACGCCAAACCCAGCTCTTTTTCACGTGGAATGCGGATCGATTTGAACGGCATTACTATTTTGCTTATTTCCGGCACAGCTTCCATCGACGAAAGCGGAGTGAGCGTGCACATCGGCGACTTCCGGGCGCAGATGCGGCGAACCTTAGAGAACATTAGTGGTCTGCTCGCAAGCGAAGGCTGCACCTGGCACGACATCGTTCGCACGACATGCTATCTGCGCGACATCGAGCGCGATTACGATGCATTCAACGAAGAGCGCACGGCCTTCTACCAGGAACAAGGACTCGATCCGCTGCCCGCGTCTACCGGAATCCAGGCGATTCTGTGCCGGCCTGAGCTGCTGATTGAAATTGAAGCGATTGCGATGTTCCGCACGCAAAAGAACGAGGAGTAACGGCCATGCCGCGCCACTGTATTGATGGTGGAATTCGTAAAGGATTGCGTCCGCTAAACCTGTGTGTGCTGATGACAGCGGCATGCGTACTGATGACGCAAGCTCTGGCACAGAACAGCTATTCCGCAGGCCCAGGAGCCCCTGCTCCCGGGCCCGGATGTTCTTGCGGTGCGCATCCTCCCGGTCCACCACGCGATCGAACCGTGGCGCCCTATGCGAGAACTCCTGAAGACCTGGAGCCTTATCGTAAGTTCACCATACCCTATTACGAAAACTACACTACGCCAAATATCTATACCGGCGCGGCGCGCGATATTGCCGATTTCAAGAATGTGAAAGAGGTGCGCATCGGCTTTCTGGGGCCGATTGCAAAGCAGGCGGACCAGATGTACGGGATCCGCATGCTGGACGGCGCGCAGATGGCCATTGACGATGCGAATGCACGCGGTGGATATGGCGGCACACCTTTTCGGCTGATGCCGCATGATGACTACTCCAACTGGCAGTTTGGCGCGGAATCTGGCGAGGAGCGGCCAACCGACGCAGCCATTTGGGGGGCGCCGCTGGATGCCTTCGTGAAGATGATCTATGACGAAGAAGACGTAGCTGTGTTCGGCTCTATCAGCTCGGAATCGACCCATATGGTCCTTCGCCTGGCGCTCAAGGCGGAGATTCCGATCGTAAACTCTGCCTCGACCGATCCGACCGTTCCGGAAACATATATTCCGTGGTACTTCACCGATATTCAGGACGATCGCGTGCAGAGTTACACGCTGGCACGACGCATCTTTACAGATCTCGGACTCAAGCGGGCCGCTCTGTTACGCGTGAACAATCGTTACGGACGCATGGGAGTAGAGAAGTTTCGTGCTGCGTCGGTGCGGCTGGGGCACCCATTGGTGATCGAACAAAAATATCTGCCCGGCACCACTGATTTCAGCCGCCAGTTGCAGATTATTCGCGAATCGCACGTTGACGCAATTGTACTGTGGGGCGACGAGGTAGAAGCAGCAGGCATTTTGAAGCAAATGCGGACGCTCGGCATGAATCAGCGCGTGTTCGGCAGCTATCGCACGCTTGGTGACGACTTACTCAAGGACGCTGGCTCCGCCGCGGAAGGATTCGAGGCTGTATTTCCCTACGATGCTTCCAGCAAGAATCCGCGTTGGCTCGACTTCAACCGGAGATACGAAGCGCGTTTCCATGAGAAGCCGGGGCAGTTTGCGTCGCTCGCATACGATGCGATGAATGCATTGCTGGAGTCGATCTGCAAGGCCGGTCTGAACCGCGCGCGCATTCACGACGCATTGGCCAATATTGAAGAATACGACGGCGTAACCGGGCACATGATCTTCGACCCGAATCAGAAGAACGTTGCGCCTATGTATCTGGGCACAGTTCACAACGGGACAATCTCCTACAGCCTGCAAACCATGGAAAAGGAGCAGGCATCGCAGCAGAAACCATACGCAAGCATTGATGAGGATACGGTCAGCTTTGCCGGACCGCGTGCCGTAGCTCCGCAAACGGACTCGGTGCGGGTGATTGTCTTTGGACCGCATGCGAAGGAGATTGCCAGGTCGAACGAATTTGCCAGCGAGTTGCACACACAGGCAAGCACCGGGAAGCGATGGATCGCGTTGCCTGTTGAGAGCGAGCAGAACTGGGGCGCAGCATCAACCCAGCTAGTGCATGCCTTGATGGATGAGCACGCCGTTGCTGTGCTGGCGCTCGACCGCAACGCTGCCCATCTCTCCGAGCAACTGGCGCTCAAGACATTCGTCCCCGTTGTAGCAGTGAGCGACGATAAGACGCTTACGTCGGCGAATGTGCCCTGGATATTTCGCTTGCCGCAAAGCACAACTCCGGTTACGGCATTGCACATCCTGAAGGAAGCTGTGGCGAAGGCTGGAGCTGATCCGGAGAAGGTACGTGATGTATTGGCATCCGGAATTGACTTTTCCGGGTTGGCTTTTCTTCCCAGCGGCGAGTTAGTTCAACGTCAGTAAATTGGCTGTGCCACATACTAGCGCAGGTTGATTCAAGGTCCATGGCAAACCGTGGACCTTTTCTTATTGCAATTACCTTCTGCAGCGTATGCAACGCGGTGGGAGGTATACTTCTTGATGAAAACGGCAACAGGAGGATTGAAGATGCAACTTCGGAATGGTATGAAGTTCCTGGCATGTTTTATTTTGACGGCTGTCATGTCGGCGGCGTCGATGAGTGCGTTCGCACAGGCGGGTGCAACGGTTTTAAAGGCTGCGGAGATGCAGAAGCTGTTCCCAGCCAGCGTCTTCTATCGCGGACAAACTGCCACGACGCAGATACGCAACTCCGGCGGCATCAAGTTTGCCGATGGATATTACGTGTTGGCCGGTTTGGTGGACACAAGTGGATATTCCACCGGAATCGCAGCAAAATATCAGGCCTATCTGCTTACCGAAATTCCAATCAAGATTGGCGGCCATAACCTCGCGGCGGGCGCCTATGGAATCGGCTTCATTGCAAACGACAAGTTTGCTGTCACCGACCTTGGTGCGCACGATGTGTTCACGGTGTCATCGATGGACAATGCGAAGCTGCAGCGGCCGATGCCGTTGGAATTTGTAGCAGACCCGAGCGGCGAGTTTCGCCTGTACGCCGGCCGCAAATACGTAGTGATTAGCCGTTAGGATGCACTTCAGGAAACTTGCCTCATAAAGGAAATGGGCGGCGCCTTACTCAAGGGCGCCACCCGGAGGCATACTTGAATTAGTACGGGAGACATCTTTACTGTACGAATTCTTTGGTTTTGTGTCTTGGGTCATTGGAGTGACTTTACTCTCCATCAATAGGTGGAGAATGGTATAGCCAACCAAGGCCTGAATTTGAGTCAAATTGCGAAGCGGCGTGGACGATCAAAGCATCCACGCCGCTTTTGCTGTTTGCTGGACTTTAGTATGGTCTTGCGCTCTGTGTCAGCTCAGGCCAATCGTCTGTTCTGAAGGGCACCGCAGGCAACCCCGCGCCATTATAGAGCGTGGCCTCAGGATTTGACTGCCATGCGTAGCGGACTTGCTTTGGATTCGGGACCGAGGGCGAGGACACAACGACGCTGTCACCTTCGATGCGTGCATCGGCCCAATACCATTTGTGGTCGTCTCCCGCCACCGAGAACTCGCCGAGTTTGTCGCCTTTTACAACCAGGCCGCCGTCGGTGTGCTCAAAGTGGATGCGAATGGATCCGGGGAGCCGATCGACTGACTTAAATGTCGGCCCTTCATAGACCACTTTTTTGCCGTAGTACTTGGCCAATGCGCACAAGGCGAGCCGATTGCCGACTGGTTCCTTGTCCTTGGAGTGAATATTGTCTGGATCGCCCGTATCGATGGTGACGGCGAGGCAGGTGTCAGGAACGGTTGCCGCAACCACTGCCTGCGACTCGCGCAACTCAGTCCACTCGTCGCCGTCCACCGGTGTGGCGCTGCGATGCTTGAATGCCGGCAACTGGACAATGTAGAAAGGGAAATTTCCCTGGTCGAAGAGCTTGCGCCAGTCGCCGATCATGGCCGTCAGCACTCTGCGGTATTGATAGCCGCGCGGGGAGTTCTGCTCGCCCTGGTACCAGAGAGCCCCTGAGATCGCGATTGGCGCAATGGGCTCAAGCATGCCTTGATACAGAACCGCGGGCATTACGGGCCAATTCTCCCATGCAAGCGGCAGAGGCTGCGGAGGGCGCGCATCGACGCTGATCTTGCCCTTCCACTGGCCTGCCAATGGAACTTTGGAGCCATCGCCGAGCGAAAGATAAAGTTCTGCCGGCTTGCCGAGAAAGCCGCCGTCAGGCTTGGTCTTGAAGACGCGAATCGTAATGAAATTCTTGCCCGGCTTGAGAACGCCCGGACGCATGAAATACCGTCGCGGGTTCTCAACCCATGAGCTACCGCCGACCGAGGTTCCGTTCACAAACACCGTATCCATGCGCTCGATCTCACCGAGGAACAGCATGGCGCGGCCCTGCGGAAGCGGATCGGGCAGGTCGATCTCTTTGCGGAAGTATGCGAGCGCAGGTGTGTCAGGAAGGCCTAGTTCAGCAAAGCCGCCGGGAATCGTGACGGTCTTCCAGCCGGAGTCGTCATAAGTGGGCGACGCCCAGTTGCCTTTGAGGCCGACGTCGTACCTGTCATACCAGTGCATGATGTAGTTGCCATACTCGGGACCGTTTTCCGCCGCGAGCTTCTGCAACTCTGCAAGCGGCACGTCGAAGTCGTGCAGCGGACGCAGGGCGTCGACACTGGCCCACGATTCGGCGGGTGTGCCACCTACAGCATCAATAAGCAGGCCAATAGGGATATGCATCTCCTGTTGAACCTTGCGGGCAAAGAAATATGCAGTCGCAGACACGCGTGCCGCCGTATCGGGCGAAACCACATCCCAGCTTCCACCAATCTGCGCATTGTCGTGATAGGCGGGACGTCCAAACACCTCAAAGAAACGAATCTCTGGATAGTTCGCTGCCTTGATTTCTTCTTCGGCGTTGTTTACGCCCCTGAGCGAGAGCTCCATATTCGATTGGCCACCACATAGCCACACGTCGCCCACCAGCACATTGTGTAGCTCCACGGACTGCTTGCCGCTGATCTTCATGGTGTAGGGGCCACCAGTCGCGGGCGGATCGATCTTTACCTGCCAGCGGCGGTCAGCGCCTGCGGTGGCGGTTACCGATTTGCCGGCTATCTCCACGCTCACCTTATCGCCGGGATCGGACCAGCCCCAGATGGTGTTTGGCTTGCCGCGCTGCATCACCATGTTGTCACCAAAGATGGTGGCGACAAACGGAGGCTCCTTGGGAATCTCCGGCATCCTGGGAAATGTTTGACGGGCGGCCGTTGGGGTGGGTTGCGCGAATGCGCCAAAATTGGGAACCAGCAGAAAGGCGGCTGTTGTCGCCGCGAAAAGTGAGTATTTCGAAATCGTAGATTTAAGTTTCATCACAATACTTGAGCAGACTCCTTTACTTGCAAACAAAGTTACGCGCGTCTTGCGGGTCGCCGCTTCCTGTGTACTGGGCGTGGGTTGGATAGGCACAGAGCGGGCGGCTCCTGCCGGGGAATGCTTTTCCGGTTGCGACCACGGAATCCGGCGCAATTCCCTTCTCAACCCACTTCACAACAGCGCTCAGCATGTCGAACTGATCGAGAGATGGGCCTCCACCGCAGTGGTTCATGCCCGGCACAAGAAACATCCGGCTCCATTCGGCCACTTTTTCCGCGCCACCATTGGCCGGTCCAAGCGATCGATAGTACTGAAGCGTATCCAGAGGCGAGAACCAAGGATCACTGTCGCCATGAAAGAAGATCAACTTACCGCCGTTCCCGGAGAATGTGGAAAGGTTTGTGTACGCCGGTTCCACAAGCGGATCGGAGGCATTCAGCGCTTCCTTGTCCACGTCAATTTCGGTTGCGGTGGGATAACGCCCAAAGATGCCGCCGGTGTGCATGGCCAGCAGTCCGGGAATCGGTCCAGGCACAGTGATACCTGAGTCATACAAGAAACCGGGGTACACCTGCGTACCGTATGAATTCTTTGGCCCGGAGAAGGCCTTCTTGATGGCAGCAGCCACCTTGGTTGCAATGCATGACTCCGTCTGGCCAGGCTTGCAGGCAAGCTCTAGTGGATCGAAATGGCACGCCATGGGGTTGAAGATCATACCGTCGGCCACGCCATCGAGCGAGTCGCAATCCTTCATCAGCCTATCCATAAAGAGCTTGCGGTCGGCGTCGCTGAGCAATTTGTCGACTTGCGGTTTGCTATTCTCATCCTTCGGAGCGGCCTGGTTATAAGCAATGGGAATCCATTGGCCGACCGCAAGATTGGATAGGCCGGTGCGCATCGCCGGATCGCCGGACACGATGCCATTGAACTCTGTGGGGAAACGTTGCGAAAGAATCATGCCCTCGCGGCCGCCGGTGGAGCAGCCGACAAAATAAGAGTAAGAAGCGGGCTTTGCGTAATAACGAGCGATGATCTTCTTGGCTACTTCCGCCACTTCTGCGTTAGCTTGATAGGCAAAGTCGAGATAGGCCTGCTGGTCGCTCCGGAATGAGAAGTCGAAGCCGCCTTTGGACTTGTGGCCTGTGTCAGTGCTGACGACTGCAAAGCCACGCTCCAAACCTGATCTGGAACCGGAGTATTGAGCACCGGCAGGATAGTTGATGACTCCGTTGCTGCCGCCTCCACCCTGCATCATCATGTCGCCGTTCCAGGCATTTGCCTCCGGCAGCGACACTTGAAACCCGATACCGAACTCCTGCCCACCTGCTCCTTTGCGGCGGTGCATCATGCCGTCAACGCGGCAATGCGCCGGCAGCTTACCGGAAAGCATCGCTCCCGGCGGAGGAATCTGCGCTCCGACCGGAACTAGTTCGGCATTCGTGATTTCAACGCCGTCGAGTTTGAGACTGGTGAGATTTTTGCAGGAATCGGAAGATTGGGCCGCCACAGTCAAACTCATGGCGGCGAGCACAAAATAGAGTAATCCAGACCGCATCATGACAGAACCTTTCGCTTGCAGGAAAGTCTACATGGAAACATTCTTTATGACGAAGTGTGGATTACTTTGAGTTTCATTTCATTTCAAGAATGATAACTACAGAGTAACTTTCCGGCCCAGATCATTTAGAGATCTGGGCCGGAACTTAGTAACTAAGCCTGTTTCTTCGTTGTTTGCCAATAGATGGAATAACGTTGATCGCTGATCCGGTACATCGGCATCACATCGTATTTCTTGTCTTCGCCCGCCACGCTGAAGCGCATTTCGGACTTCGACTCAGTCTGAACCCATTGACTGGTCTTTACATCCGGTCCGGCAGCAACCTTCGGAAGAGGATCAGCTTTGGGTAGATCGTGAGGCGTTGTTGGACGGCCATGAATGATTCGCATGGGACCATCGGGCGGGCCTGCTCCCAGATCAGCAGCAAGAACCAGAGGACCGTAGAGCGCTGCAGTAATTGAGCCATCGCCCAACAGCGGCTCCTGCCGCAAGGTCATGGGCAGACTGACGCTGATGGTATCACCGTCTTTCCATGCTCTGCGGATTGCAAGATACGAACCTGGATCGGCGATGGCTTCAAGCGATTGTCCGTTGATCTTGATTTCCGCATCTTCAGTTGTCCAGCTCGGAATGCGTATATGAATGGTGCGGACGCCGGGGCGCGAACTCTTAATCTTAAGCGTCGTGCCCTGCTCTTCAGGGAACTTTGTTACCTGCTCGATACCGAAGCCCTCGTCTTTCCAGTCGAGCGTGGATGCTATGAACTGATTGACGTACACGTCGTTGTCGCGATGGAAGTAGATGCTATCAGCGAACTTGGCAAACTCTTCAACTCCGGTGCCGGTGCAGCACCAGAACGACTCATCGGGCGAGTGATACGCACGCCAGTAGCCCGCATCTAGCGGGAAGAAGTACTCCTTCATGCCGTCTGAGTTCTGCGTACCGAGCCTGCAATTGAACATCGAACGTTCGTACTCGTCCATCCAACGTGCATCGGCCGTCCAGCCAAATACCAGCCGTTCAAGTTTCATCAGGTTGTAGGCTACGCAGCACTCAGCGTTCGTCCATGTTAGCGTGCCTTCAAGATGTCCCGCGGGCGTCTTCCAATGCTCGTCGACGCTCGTGTTTCCGATAACGTAGTTGCGCGCGGTAAGCACTTCTTCCAGAAAGTACTCGGCAATCTGCCGGTAGTGGCGGTCACCAGTGACCTCATACATGCGCGCTGCACCGATGATTTTGGGAACATGCGTATTGGCGTGCAGGCCGGTGAGTTCGTCGCGGCGAGCGGCCAGAGGATCGAGGAAGTTGGGCTGTTCGAAGAGGTGCGCAGTCGCGATGTACCGGTCCTTCTTGGTTGCGGCCGCCAGATTGACCAACACTTCGTTCATGCCGCCATATTCCACACGCAGCATGCGCTGGCGCTGGTCATCGCTGATGTTCTGGAAATACTGCGCGGCCCAGTGAGCCATGCCTTCGGCAACCTGCAGCGCATCAGTATTGCCCGTTAGCGTGTACATGTCGAGCAAGCCGGCCATGATCTTGTGATAGGTGTAGAAAGGCGCCCACACCGGCTTGCCTTCGGCCAGATGCTCGAAAAGCTCTGTGGGATAAGCGCTCAGGTAGCCCTGCGGATTCTTCTTTTGACATGCGTCCAGACCAGCAACGATCTGATTGCCCTTGGTCTTCAGGTCAGTGTTTCCTGACCCCGCGGATGCAAGCGCAACAGCTGACAAATAGTGCCCGCCGGTGAAGTGGCCGCGCAACTCGCAGGTTGGAAGTTCCCATCCTCCGTAGGAAGCTGCATTGGACGTAATCCCAGAGGTGACGCGAAACATATGCAGGAGCCGGCCAACTTCAAGCGAGTCGAGATAACGCGAGTTCAGCTCTTCCTGTTGCTTGAAGATGCCCGCCGTGAGGCGAACAGAGCTGAGCGGGAAAGGTTCCAGCTTTCCCGCAGGATACTCGGAGGTCTCCGCATGCAGCACTCTGGTGAGCGCAGATTGGCCGACGAGAGAAAGTCCAGCAGCGCCGGCGCTGGTCTTAAGAAAATTGCGGCGCGAACGATTGATCATAGCGAATCTCCTGTTAAGGGGTCCTTACCGGCAGCTTGCCTTGAAACACAGGTTCTTGCTGAAAAAAGGCATCACGTGGTTCTGGAACCGGTCGGCCACGGCGCTGGTGTGCGTGCCGTGATAGATCTCAAAGCCGTTGGTGATGCCGTACTTGTCTAGAACCTCATGCAGCTTGATTGTGTCGAAACGTAATCCATCCTCATCGCCCACGTCGATTGAAATTGCGTGATACTGGCGCAGATTGTCGATGTACTGATCGATGAAAGCCAACGGCGCATTGGCCGCCCACTTGGCGGCTATGTCCGGTTGCAGAACTCCGTCCTTGACCGGCAGATCGAAATAGAGCGGCGGATTCTTGGGGTCGGGTGAAAAAGCGGCGGCCATGGCAAGCTGAACGCGGGCCATGAATGGCAACTTGGCCGATTCGTCCGGCGACTTGATCGCTTCAAGCGTCTTGTCGAGCTCCTGATTTGAGAATGCCGCGGTCTGGGGAGAAAGGCAGCAAGGACTCATGATGTAGAGGCTTCCAAACACGTCAGGATGCTTCATGCCGATGCGGGTGGTCCCGTATCCGCCCATAGAGTGGCCGGCGAGGCCACGGCTTTCGCGATTGGGAATGGTGCGGTAGTGCGAGTCGATATAGGCAACGAGATCGTGAGAGATAAACTTCTCAAAATCTCCTGTTGTTTGGGAGCCTGAATACATTGACCCGTTGTGCACCGTCTTTGAATCCGGCAGGACCACGATCATCTCATTCGCGCCCTGGGCGAAAGCTCCTTCAATGGTCTGCGGCACCTTAATTTCATGGGTCCACTGCTCAGCGCCAATCGAATAGCCGTGAAGCGCGTAAACCACCGGGTAGCGGCGGTTCTTATCTTTCTGGTAGCTGGGCGGCAGAAATACAAGCACGTCGCGGTCGACGGCATCGCCTTCAAGGTTGCCTTCAAGCGACTTACCGTGAACCTTGATGTGTTCCACCGTAACCGGTTTAGCGCCGGGAACTACCGGAGGCACGACCGTCTGTACCTGGGCGGAAGCAACAGGCAACATGGCCAGAGTTACGAACGACAATGCAAGCAGACCGAAAGGCTTATTCATACTCACCAGCATACTTTCTGCAAACGTACCCACTATACAAAGACGCTTTAAGGCGCGACAAGCGCGGGTAAGGACCTGACTTTTTTCGACGGAATTGCCGACCCAAATCGCGGTCGGAGCGAAGATCATGCCTTTCCGAAGATCCCTCTGCGCGAGCCCGACACATCTAATAAATCGATGTAATAGCCTGAAAAATGCAACTTCCCGGGCAAGATTGGCTGCTTGTAGTATTCGCTTGGCTAATCAGAGCCCGGAAACGAGCTCACCGAGTGGAGTGTGCCCGGCAAAACTCAATTCCGGCGTGAGGAGTAAAGCAAATGAAGATGAAACTGGTTGGAATCGTAGGACTGATGATGGCGGGTGTTTGCTACGCACAGGGAGGCAACTTTCAGCCTGCCAGCACCAATGTTCTGGATGGACAGTATCCGCGTGTGGACAGCGACTCAAGGGTCGAGGTCAGGATTAAGGCGCCTGAAGCAACCAAGGTGAAGCTCAATTTCTGGAGTGGTCCCAAAATGGACATGGAGAAACAGGCGGATGGCTACTGGACCGCAACTACGCCTCCAATGGCTCCGGGACTACATTACTACACCATCAATATCGACGGAGCTGAAGTGAGCGATCCCGGCAGTCGCACCTTCTACGGCGGCAGCAAGGACGCCAGCGCCGTTGAGGTTCCAGAGGCGGGCGCGACTTACTATCTGCCACAAGATGTTCCTCACGGGCAGATTCGCGAGGTCTGGTACCACTCGAACGTGACCGAAAGCTGGCGTCATGCGCTGGTTTACACGCCACCTGACTATGACAAGAACTCTGCAATCCGTTACCCGGTGCTGTACCTGCAGCATGGCGGCGGCGAAGACGAGACAGGATGGACCAGGCAGGGCGATGTCAATTTCATCCTCGACAACCTGATTGCCGCCAAGAGCGCAAAGCCGATGATTATTGTGATGGCCAATGGCTACGCGCGGCGCGCAGGACAGGTACAGGCCGGCCCAGGTGGCGGTCCCGGCGCACCGGCAGACAGAATGCGCGCTATGCAGCAGATGATGAGCGCCTTCGATGACGAAGTGACCAAGGTCCTGATCCCTTACATCGACTCAACATTCCGCACCATTCCCGACCGCGATCATCGCGCCATGGCCGGACTTTCGATGGGCGGCATGCAGACGTTCATGGTGACGTTCAACCATCTCGACATGTTCTCTTACATCGGCGGATTCAGCGGTGCGGGAGGTATGTCGATGCGCGGTGGTCCGGCACCGGACATCAAGACGATGTACAACGGAGCGCTGGCTGACCCGGCAGCTTTTGCCAAGCGCGTTCATCTGCTCTGGATCGGCGTTGGAACGGAAGAGCCTGCGCAGATGAGAGCCGGAATCCAGAGCTTCAACAAGCTGCTCGACGACGGAAAGATCAAGCACGTCTTTTACGAGTCGCCCGGTACGTCCCACGAATGGCAGACATGGCGCAGGGACCTGAAAGACTTTGCTCCACGGCTGTTCAAATAGAGGATCCTGCGGCATTGAGTCCGAACACCATTTCCATTCGCAAAGATTATCGCGCCGCAGAAATCAATGCGGCGCGATTCTTTGTCTAGTGCTTGGTTGAGGATGCCGATTATTTGTTGCGTCGCGCTGCAAGCTCATCGGCGATCTGGTTGTTCATCTCACGGCTGACGGGATACAGGAACATACAAATGGCCGACGCAAAAAAGGCAAGCCCCGCGTAAACGCTTGCGGTAAGCAGAATGCCCGATTGAGCCAAGGCTGTCTGTATTGCGGCTTCTGACACGAATCCGTAGAACGAGAAGAGCCACCCGGCAACGGCTCCGCCCAGCGCCAGACCTGCCCAGAGGGCAAAGACTACGGCAGAGGTCACGGTGCCGCTAGCCCTGCGGCCGGTCTTCCACTCACCGTAATCGGCTACGTCGCCCATCATGGCCCAGATGATTGGTCCGGACAATCCGTACACAAACTGCCTGACCACTTCAGTCCCGACGATGATGACCGTCGCGCCCGGAGGAATAACGAAGAGAACCATATTGAAAATGCCCGTCAGAATCATGCTTGCGACGAAGAGCGGGCGCTTGCCAATTCGCGTTGAGATCCATGTGGAGCATGCAACACCGATCAACAGCGCTATCAGGCCGAAGCCGTTGAACCACGCAAACAGGTCCACATCGTTAGCAACAAAGCGGAAATACGGCAGCATCACGTTACCGCGAATTACGATGGCGGCGAAATAGAACAATGTCGCCAGAAAGAGCATGATCCACGGACGATTCTTAAAGAGGTCGGCGAGGTCCTGAGTTAACGAGGTCTGTTGCTGAGGATCAGGCTGGACGCGCTCTTTAGTGCAGAAGAACGCGATCACGAAAAAGATCATGCTCAGCACAGACAGCAATCCCATGGTGAGCTGATAACCGCGTGCATCGTTGCCGTGCCCGAAGAACTTCACCATTGGAATGGCAAGACTGGCGACGATGAAACCGGCAGAGTTGGCGGCGATTTGCCGGTATGACGCGATGCTGGTGCGCTCATCAGGATCGAGCGTCATGACGGCGGTGAGCGACGCATACGGCACGTTGTTGACTGTGTAAATTACGCGCAAAAGAATGTATGTCGTCCACGCGTAGACGATCTTGGCCGCAGGGTTGATGTCAGGCGTGGTAAAGGTAAGCACTCCAATGATGCCGAACGGCAACGCTGACCACAGCAGCCATGGCCGAAACTTGCCCCATCGCGTATTAGTACGATCGGCGATCATGCCCATGACCGGGTTCAGGAAGGCTACGCCGAGCCCGACAACGAGAAAGAGCGTGCCTGCCTGCGCCGCCGACAGGCCGAATGTGTGTGTGTAGAAATCGAGTTGCAGGGCGAGCATGGCCTGGAAGATGAAGTTGGCCGCCAGATCGCCCAGGCTGTACCCGAATTTCTCTCCAAATGAAAGTTTCTCTCGCATATTTGCCTCAGCTTTCGCGGGCTATTATCGCTCAGTCGGTGACGCGAAGATTCAACTTTGTCAGGTCGGCGTCGCGCGAAGAGGTGCCGACCATGATTTCGAAATCTCCCGGTTCGACGACATATTTCATGTCGACGTTGTAGAACGCCAGAGATGCCGGAGTGATATCGAGTGTTACAGTTGCCCGCTCGCCCGGCTCAAGCCAAACGCGCTTGAAGGCTTTCAACTCCTTTACCGGCCTTGTGACGGAACTGACAAGATCGCGAATGTAGAGTTGAACCACCTCAGAGCCGGCGCGCTTGCCGGTATTCACCACATCCATCGTCACCTTCGTTGAGCCCTTCTTCGCAATGCGCGACTTGGCCAGCCGTGCGTTCTCAAGTGCAAACGTTGTGTAGCTGAGGCCGTAACCAAAAGCGTAGAGCGGTGACACATCGTCAAACAGATAGCCGCGCCGCGCAGAAGGCTTGTAGTTGTAGAACGCGGGCAGGTGCCCGGCCGAACGCGGAACCGTGATGGGCAGTTTGCCGCCGGGGTTGTAGTCGCCGAACAGTACGTCGGCCACTGCATGCCCAGTTTCCTGGCCCAGGTACCAGCACTCGTAGATCACCGGCACGTTTTCGGCAAGGTAGTTGATGGAAAGCGGCCTTCCGTTAAACAGGAAGACGATGACCGGCTTGCCCAGCGCGACCATGGCCTTCACCAGCTCTTCCTGGCGACCGATTAGGTCAAGGCTGGTGCGGTCACCCATGTGCTGCAGGTTCCAGGCCTCGCGCGAGGTTTGCTCGTTGCCGCCGATGGCCAGCACAATTACGTCTGCCTTCTTTGCCACTTTGACCGCATCGGCGATCGCCTTGCGGTCTTCTGCCGGATCGCTTGGCGTAACTGCATCCTGGTTCCACGAGCCGCCGATGGTGATCTTGCAGCCTTCGCTGTAGAGCACTTTGGCACGCTTGCCAACCTTTTGCTTGATGCCCTCGAGAACGCTGACTTCCTGCTTAGGCACGCCGCTGTAGCCACCCAGCAGGCTGCGGTCGGCGTTGGGCCCAATTACCGCGATCGTCTTGAGCTTGCTCATGTCGAGCGGGGCGGTCTGATTTTCGTTCTTGAGCAGCGTGATGGCCTGATGCGCAGCCTTCAGCGCCAGTCCACGATGCTCGTCGCAACCAACAACGCGTGCCGCTTCTTCTGGGTCGGAATATGGATCGTCGAATAGACCCAGCTCGAACTTCCAGAAGAGCATGGGAGCAACCATCTCATCGAGTTGCTTCTCCTTGAGTACGCCCTTCTTTACCAGTTCTACGAGATGCAGGTAGCAGTCCGGATCGGGCAGCTCGATATTCACGCCCGCCTCGACAGACAGGCGGCAGGATTCCTTCTTATCTTTGGCGACGAAGTGTCCATGAGTATCCGGCCGGTAACCCAGCTCCCAGATCGCGTAATAGTCAGAGACAATGAAGCCCTTGAAGCCCCACTCCTTGCGCAGCACGTCGCGCAGCAGCCACTTGTTGGCGTGCGAAGGAACGCCGTCGATCTCGTTGTACGAGGCCATCAGCGTAACCGCTCCGGCCTCGCGCAGCGCTTCGCGGAAGGTGTAAAGGAAGGTCTCGCGCAAAACACGCAGCGAAACGTTGGCCGGTGCGCAGTTCATGCCCGATTCGGGCTGTCCGTGGCCAACAAAGTGCTTCAGAGTGGCCAGTACATGCCGCTTGTCGCGGAAGTTCCGCTTGCCCTGGAATCCGCGCACTGCAGCGATACCGAGCCTGGAGACAAGATAAGGATCCTCGCCGTAGGTTTCTTCGACGCGTCCCCAGCGCGGCTCTCGGGCAACGTCTACCACGGGCGTGAGAGCGTGATGCGCGCCGCGCGAACGTGCTTCAAGAGCGGTCATGGTAAACAGCGACTCAACAAGCTCAGGGTTGAAGGTGGCGCCGAGTGCGATGGGCTGCGGGAAACTTGTACCCTCCGGCGCAGCGTGCCCGTGCAGGCACTCCTCATGGAAGATGACCGGGATGCCGAGCCGCGAATTCTCAAGAAAAAAGCGCTGAATGTCATTGGTGAGTTCCGCCATGGCGCGCGCGCCTTTGCCGCCGCCCGCATCACTGGGCCGGCCCACCTGTCCCAGCCCATTGCCGTTGCGAAAGGCCTTCTTTGCTTTCTTCAGGTCGAAGTTTCCCTGTGCATCGACAAGCGTGTCGGGCTTCTGCTGCCAGATGCAGAGCATCTGCGCGGCCTTCTCTTCCAGAGTCATCCGCTTCAGCAGATCCTTTGTGCGCAGGGCCGATGACAACTTGGGATTCTTATAGGCCGGAGATTTCTTCGCGGTCCCGGATAAGACCTGTGACTTTTTCATGGATATTCTCACTTCCTTGGAATGGAGCCGTTTCAGGACCCAGTAAATCTACCACCCACGTGGCAGTCTTCGCGATGACATTTTCACTTGAGCTAGACCGACATCTACTGCAAGTAAAATCGATTTACTGAAAAGTTCCGTGACAGCAATCACACGCGGGTCGAGAGTCAGCAAGCATCCATAATTTCCTACCCTGAAGAAATGATTGAACAGGAAGACACCTCCAAGACTCACCCCGGGGACCGGCTACACGAAGCCGGTAAGCGACGATTTGGCGAAGGTATGTGAGCGACGCGCAGGAATTCGGACACCTATCGACCTGGCACGCCAAAAAAGTAAGTTTGGGATGGGTTTCAGTCTTGCGGTTGAGCTTGTGACTCCAGATCAGCATTCAGGTGAATGTTGCCACCAGTTACACTGAGCACTTTGCTCCAGCCGAGATACCCCTTCTTCCGTACCGACACCAGATGAGATCGGGACCCGACAGAGATAGTGGACGGTGCATTGCCAGCAAATGCTCTATCGATCTCGATATCGGCTCCCGGCGGATTTCTGCTGATCGTCAGCAATGCGGCAGCGGCCGCCGGCTTCTCTGCCGGCTTTAGCTGAGGACTCGAGCCGCTGAGGAACAGCTGCGAGAGGGTTCGGCTTGCCTGGAGTTAGGAACTGGAGCGGCTGCCAACGGCGGCGCGGGATTGCTGCAAGAATCTCTCCTGTCAGCCTTCTGTACTGTAGACAGTTTTGTATCTCCGTGTCACGTCCAACTTTTCCGCCAACTTGAATAGCATTAATTCATCCCGCTGCATCGCAATCGGCTGCGTTTCCGAAGTGCCGCTGAGAAGGCCAAGATCGTCCGCGGTCTTCACAACTTCGGTCAACGGCTGCCTTACTTTTTCCAGCACACTGCTCGCCGATTGAGCAAATGCTCCCCGCGTCGGTTTTGTCGAATCCAGCTCGCAGATAATGGAGGCCGAGAGCGCCCGCAACCCTTTGAGATTTTCCACTTTCTCAGGCCGAAGGTCGGATTCGGACGAGGAAAGCGTGTCCCCAGCGGCCTGAATGATCGCCTCTAATTCCTGCCTCCAGACGCAAATCAGATACTCCAGGCCAATCTCAACTACCCGGTCAAGCTGCTCCTCTTTTTCCTTCAGGCTCCTTGTTTGCAGTCCCTCTTTGAGGGCACGCTCGAATGACCTGAGCGATCTGAAACGTTCCTCTCGATATGCGGAGTCGAGCCAATTGCGGTCATTTTGTTCGAGCAACCGTTCGTAGGGAATTCGGTTCGACCAGTTCTTCGAGGTGGCTTTCAAGGATTCTGCTACGGATTTCAACGCCGCCCTCCTGGAGAGCTGTTCCAAAAACGAGGTCAAGATAGGCGCAAGCAACAGGAAGGACAAACCTCCGATTATGGGAGGGAAGTAGATCAGTATCCTGGCGTCTGCTATACGCGGTTCGAATCCGCTCCCGACAAGTCTGCCCACCAGAACTCCAATCGCTCCAAGGATGAGCATGGTAAGCCAGTCAATGACTTTCTTATTCACACTTCGCACGCTAATCTCTCCGGAAACTTCATTTGTTCGAGCCTCTCCATTGGCGGGTCAGCACTCTCTGGACACAGAGTGCTCACATCACCCGTGACCATACGGAAATACCAGGTTTGAGCTCACGCTCCGCTGATCGAGGAATCAGAAATACGTATGCTCTCAGTCGAACTGAGAAGGCCTATTCTCTCGCGGGAAGTGATTGATTTTCGATGTTAAATTCGGTAACCAAACCACTTTGCAGCAGAGCGGAAACCAAGGTAATTCCGCGGATTCGGTTGATAGGTACGGCGGACTACGCAACGGTACTCGCACAAAACACTGGGCCGGATGGATGAGATGGGAGCGCCCGCGAGCTCCTTTCGCTGCATCTCACGCTCTGAAGCAACAGATTGCTGAAGGGCGAAACGGTCGATACGGCAATCCGAAAGCTCTGGTATTCGCAAAGAGAGCAGATCGCGAGTCGGCCAAACCGTTGGTGAGGGATGAATATAAAGGGTTTGGTTGATTTGGCGTCCCCGACGGGATTTGAACCCGTGTTATCGCCGTGAAAGCGGGGTAACCCACAACATTAACGCACTGCTGAGAACCAGAACGCATCGGAACGAATTCTAACAACATCAACGAACACGTTAAGTGCTCCGCAACTGTCCACAAAGCATGGTACGCCAAAAGGGCGCTCCATGCCACCGTTTGTGGTTACTTCTTTCTCGGCGCTTGCCCTCAAAATACTCGCCAACCGCGACAGTGCACCGTAGCGGCAACGATTCCTATGGTGCGACGCTGTAATGCGGAGACACCGCATTCGCGAATTACCATCGAGCCCTGTTTGTGGCACGATCTACCAGAGGACGACCTTGGGTCTAGCCACGATGGCTACTTTTCTGCCTCCGAGGATTGATTGACTACTTGCAGGTAGTTTTTTACGCTGAAGACACCCGCAACACCATTGGCACGGATGAAGGCGACATCCTTGTCGGCCTTTGAGTCGACCATGCCGTATAACTCCACATGACCATTTTGGACCGAGATGCGAATTGGCTTGGCGGGGTCGATCGCGTACCGATTCAGCGAAGGGTATCCGTATACGGCACGGGCCACCGCCATGCGAGTCTGGTCGTCCATTATCGAGACTGGATCCACTTCAATGTCTTCGATTACGTCTTTGACACCGGGCTGAGTTGAGACCAGGGCCAACGCGGAATCCTTATCCACGTCAGTTCGGGCACGGCCGCCCAGAGTCACGATTCCGCCTTCGACGGCGAGGCTGATGGCATTGAAAGTGTTACCGTAGCCCACGCGATCGTACATCAGCTTCTCCTGAAGCTTCGCTTGAAGCTCATGGTCTGAAATGCTAGGGCCAGCAACTTCGACAAGATTACGGACCGCGGTGACTCCCTTCGTTTTTCGTACCCTCTTCTCAGCGTCTGCCTTGTATTCGTAGAGGTCGACAGTACCAGTCAGATTCGCAATCCCGTTCTCTACGCTTACCTTAACGCCTCGAAATTGCTTTTTGTCTAGCCGGGCCGACGCAGCATCAGTCACCGGGGTGCTCTCTTGGGCGAGAGCGTTAGCATCAGGCGTGTTCGTCGCTCCAGCCGATACCTGCGGAATGATCAACAATATACCCGCAACGGCAGCCGCAAAAATCGAAATCATCGCCCCATTCATCGCCCTGCTCATTATCGATTCCTTATCTTCGCAACATCCTCGCGAAAGTTCGAGCGGCACAGATGTAAATGCCACTGGATGAGTCTGTGGGACTTTCATGAGAGACCGATAGCTCGGCACTCTTCTCTACGATCTACCGCATTTGAAGAATCCAAGCCCCTCTAGCGCGCATCGTGTCCCAAATGCTGACATCATCGGAAGGTCATTTACCTGCCCTTGGACAGTTACACTTCAATGACTTCGAAGATCCAGCGCGAGGACGGTAAATGCGAGTCCACGGAAGAAGAGGTCAATGCCGATGAAGACGCCCAACATACGAAACTTTGACGTTTGGACTCTTGCGCCAGTCCAATCTGCAAGGAGAGCCGGGCCAAGAACGAGTGTGACGAAGCCTGCACAAACATGCCAGCCCCGGTCAGGAACATTGGCTGTGAGCGGAGCAATGATATTGAAGATTCCGGCGCTAATAAAATACATCGCAACGATCAACGAGGCAGTATGTGCATCTGTTTTGGCATAGGTTACCAGCATAAAACCAGTGACGCCAAAGAGAATCGCACCAACCAAGTGGAGGTAAAACCCACTCCATCCTCCTGTCATATAGGCATAGAGGGCCTCAATTGCAGATGCGATTATGAACAGCCAACCGAAAATGTAAACGGAGTTGATCAGAGATCTAGAAGAACGAAGCCAAGCAACTATCGCAAGGGCAATCAAACCCATCCCCATCGCGAGAGACATTCCCCAGTGCTGGATAACTTGAGGCGGGACAAGCACGAATGGATCTACTTGCGTGGACATATACTTACGTCTCTTTCGGTGGGATCATCGGTCATCCCGACGATGCCTTATGGATTAGACGCCATGGCAAAGACCGCATCGAATCCATCTCTTACGGCGATCGTAGGCTTCAAATAGGCGAAGTACTGTGCACAATTGCTCACCGGCTACCGCCACTTTTCGCTAGTCAGGATCAGCGCGCACAAGCCACTGACAACAAACGAAGGCTATCTGACGCAGCCGCGAGAACTGACCATCGGGTTTCCGATTCGAAGACGATTCGAGCACTGTGCGAAATCGCACATCCAAGGACCTAATAAGCCCTTAGCATCTCCCCATATGGCTGTCTCTGAAGAATTGACGGCGCAAGACCCTGCCACCCTTTGCGGCCTTACCGAAACAGAAGCGGCCTTCAGGCTGAAAACGGAAGGCTTCAATGAACTGCCAACGGCGAAAGCGCACAATCTTCTGCGAACCGCCTGGGACGTTGCTCGCGAACCAATGATTCTGCTGCTGATCAGTGCTGCAGTGATCTATTTCTTCCTCGGTGAACTGAGTGACTCCCTGGTCTTGATTGGCTCCATCTTCTTCGTGGTGGGCATCGATCTCTATCAGCAGCGAAAGACGGAGCATGCGCTCGAAGCGCTGCGTGATCTCTCCAGTCCCCGCGCAATGGTCATCCGCGACGGTCAGCAACGGCGCGTCGCCGGCCGCGAAGTCGCTCGGGGAGACATCGTCATAGTCTCAGAAGGTGATCGGATACCTGCCGATGGTGTGCTGTTCTCGGCAGTGAACCTGTCAGTGGATGAGTCGCTGCTGACCGGTGAGTCGGTGTCGGTCCGGAAGGCCGTCTCAAATCGACCTGTCGATGAGATCGGCCCGCCTGGAGGCGATGATCTCCCGTTTGTGTTCTCCGGAACCTTGGTCGTCCAAGGCCAAGGATTTGCTGAGATCCGGGCGACTGGCGCAAAGACTGAGTTGGGCAAAATCGGAAAGGCGCTGCGGTCGATAGAGCCCGAAGCCACCAAGCTGCAAGGCGAGGTGAACCGCCTGGCGGGCGTTCTGGCTGTACTGGCCCTCTCGTTGTGTGCGGTAATCACCGTCGTCTACGGCATGACACGCGACAGCTGGGTCAATGGAATTCTTGCCGGAATCACGACAGCAATGGCCCTGCTTCCCGAAGAGTTTCCGGTGGTACTGACGGTCTTCCTTGCCTTAGGGGCCTGGCGCATCTCGCAAAAGCAGGTTCTCACCCGTCACGGCAACGCCATCGAAGCACTAGGCTCGGCCACAGTCCTGTGCGTCGATAAAACCGGCACACTCACGCAAAACCGGATGGCAGTGAAGAAGTTGTTCGCGGACGGGAAGACTTTAGATGTCAATCCGGAGATGGATGCGCTGCCTGCCGCGTTCCATGAATTGCTGGAATATAGCATTCTTGCCAGTAAGCGAAATCCGCTTGATCCGATGGAGATCGCGTTCCAGGAGTTCGGTTCCCGCAGCTTGGCGAATACAGAACATCTCCATCATGACTGCGTCTTCAAACACGAGTACCCCTTGTCTCCGGCACTCCTGTCGATGTCGCGCGTGTGGAATCTTCCCGCTGGGAAGGGTCTCGTGATTGCTGCGAAGGGTGCACCGGAGGCGATCTCGGAACTCTGCCGGTTATCGCCAGATGGCCTCAAACAGGTAGCGAAACGGGCTTCCGAAATGGCGGCACAGGGGCTGCGCGTTCTTGGTGTCGCGAAGAGCAAATGGGGGCAGTCGCCGCTTCCACAGGGGCAACGTGACCTGACGTTCGAGTTGATCGGTCTGGTGGGCCTTGCCGATCCAATCCGTCCGGAAGTGCCTGCGGCTGTTGAGGAATGTCACCGTGCGGGGATACGGGTCATCATGGTCACCGGCGACTATCCGGGGACGGCACAAAACATCGCCAAGCATGTTGGAATATCCGCGCCGGATCAGGTGCTGACCGGGTTGGAAGTCGGGCAGATGGGTGACGCCGAGCTAAGAGAGCGAGTGAGATCAACCAACGTCTTTGCCCGCATGGTTCCCGAGCAGAAGCTTCGCCTCGTTAGTGCTCTCAAGGCAAACGGCGAAGTTGTAGCCATGACGGGCGATGGCGTGAACGACGCTCCAGCCCTCAAAGCAGCTCAGATTGGCATTGCCATGGGTGGGCGGGGAACGGATGTGGCCCGCGAGGCGGCGGATCTGGTTCTCCTCGATGACTCCTTTTCATCGATCGTCGAAGCCATTCGGCAGGGACGGCGCATCTTCGACAACCTGCGGAAGGCTATGTCATTCGTTTTCGCTGTGCACGTGCCCATCGCAGGTCTCGCTCTGATACCGGTCCTGGCGGGCTGGCCCTTGATTCTCATGCCCGTCCATATCGTCTTCCTGGAATTGATCATCGACCCAGCCTGCTCAATCGCGTTTGAAGCGGAGCCCGAAGAGCCCGGTTCGATGCGGCGTGCTCCGCGTCAAGCGGGTGAGCCCTTGCTCTCTCGTCGCCGAATTGTAGTGAGCGTAATTCAGGGGTTGAGTGTGTTGTTGGTTGTCTTTCTGGTTTTCGCAGTCGCCCGGTATCGCGGAGAAAGTGAGACGACCGCGCGTACGCTGGCATTCGCAATCCTCGTGATCGGAAACCTGATGCTCATCCTTACTAACCGATCGTGGACACTTCCCATCATTACTACTCTGCGTACCCCGAATCGTTCGCTCGGGTGGGTCGTAATTGGGGCTGCGGCGCTGCTCGTACTCGTCGTCTACGTGCCGTTCCTACAGGCACTCTTCCGCTTCTCGCCCCTTCACATCCTGGATATCGCAGTTTGTATTGCAGGCGGGGTTGCAAGCCTCCTATGGTTCGAGGGATGGAAATCAGTGAGGAATAGGGTAAGTGGGGCGGGAGCTGTTTAGACGATCTCCGAACGGAGCCTGACGGGCGGAGGAGGGCACAAGATCCGAATTCCGCAGGGGAGCGGGAGCAAAAGAGAACAGTCTGATCCGGTTCAGGATGAAATGCTGGTGCGAAGCTTTGACTGTTTCGAGCTTGGGAAGAATTATGTATAGCCGGAACCTCATCAAACGTCGAATGTTCGGTAGTCTCGCCAGCCCGACTTTGAAGGCTCCCTGCGTCAGGCCCACGAATCCTTCTGTTACGGTGCTTCTAACGGCCGCTGGATTGGTGATTCTGCTTGCTGTAGTATGGATCGGTCGCTTGATTCTCCTGCTCCTCTTCGCTGCGATTGTCGTTGCTATCCTGCTAACGTCTATCGTCGATTGGGTTGTGGCGAAACTGAGACTCGGACGAAAGTTTGCGTTCGCCTTGATCATGGTTGCGACCTCTTCCATCGTTCTTCTTGCCTTGTGGATTAGCGGCCCCAACATCGTAGAACAGTTTGCGAGTCTTCAGGCTGACCTCCCACGGGCAATTCAGCAGTCGGTTGAGAGGGCCAAGGAATACGGTTGGGGACGCTGGGCGCTCGCACATTGGTCAAATTACTCCCAATTGTCCAGCAGCCTTACTTATGCACTTACGCGTGTCGGTGGTGTCGTGCTTAGCGCTGCAAGCCTGCTGGCCGGACTTTTCATCATTGGCTTCCTTGGCTTGTATCTTGCAGCAGAGCCAGGGACATACTTTTCTGGAATCAGGCGAGTCACTCCGCGCCGCCATCGCGCAACTCTTGATGCCTGCGCTTTGAGTGTTGTTCACATTCTCCGTTCGTGGCTCCTTGCACAGATGTTATCCATGGTTGCTGTCGGCGTTCTCGTCACGCTGGGGCTTTGGGGACTAGGCATACCGCTTGCCGGATCACTTGGGATCATTGCGGCGCTGATGACATTTATCCCAAACGTGGGCCCCATTCTCTCTGTCTTCCCGGCAGCATTGCTCGCGTTTGCCATTAGCCCCGGCAAGGGCCTGCTCACGGTACTCCTGTTCATGCTCGTGCATTTTCTTGAGGGCAACGTGATCACGCCTCTGATTCAACGGACGATCGTTAGACTTCCGCCGGCACTCACTCTGACTGTGCAACTTTTCCTTGCTGTTATGGCGGGGCCCCTCGGTGTCGCCCTTGCCGCACCTCTCACCGCAGCAATGCTGGGAGTGTCCCACGTGCTGTTTCCTCCGGACACCAGTCCCCCTAACGTCGGTTGATTGGCTCTGCTAAATAGCCGGCAACGGCGCGCCGTTAGGGCAAATGACGAAAGTCGCAGAGCAGAGGATGATTCAGCCTTTGGTTGCCCGCTTTCCGCCAATCGGCGATCGTGTTGAGTTTGGTTGCCGGTAGCCGGCGTCGCAAGCAGGACGGGGTTCTGGAGAGCAACGGACGAGCTAGCTCGTGTGTTGTCGCTACCGCCGTCCCATTTTCTGTGCGGCGTAACTGGAGTGGACGTACAACTGGCCAAAAGATGTGAGCCAGCACACTCTCTGCGCGGCAAAGCAGCCTCTACTTGAGTCCTTGCCCGGTGAACAGTTGCAGATTATGCATGGCTCGCATCGCTCGAATCTTCAGTGGTCAAAAGTAGACAGCTAGTTGATTTCGCAACATTTAAAGTGCAATCGAGGCACCCGTCACGAAGAGACTTGGAGTAATCAGCACAGCAGTTCTGTCGCTGCTTCTTGGAGTCCCTGCTTTTGCCTACGCACCGCAAGAGCAGCAGAGCGAAAAGCAGAAGCAAGAGCAGCAAGACAAAAAGCAGGGCAAGCCCGAAAAGCAAGCCAAACCGGATAAGCAGCAGGGTGCACAACAAGCGAAGCCCCAGAAAAGGCAGCAACAACCGTCCCAACAGCAGGACAAGAGTAGGCAGGATCAGCAGCGCGTCCAGCAACGGCAGCAACAGCAGCAACAAGGAAAGCGTCTCTCACAACAGCGCCAACAACAGCTTGTCGTGCAGCAGCAATAACGCCTGACGCAGTACCGTCAACATCTGGATCAGCAACAGCGTGTCCTACAACAGCAGACAGCACAGCTACGGCAACAGAAGCGTACGGCTCAGTACCGTTTTCACGAAGAGTATCTAGGACGTTTGCGTCAACAGTAGGAATCTCTCCAGAACAACCGGCACCCCGATTACGATAACGACCCGAATTTCTACATGGCTCCGATTTATCGCTACCACCGCGGCGACCGCGACTACGAGGTTAATCAATTCGGCGCTGATTTGCTCCGACTTGCCCTGAACAACGGCTATCAGGAAGGCTTCCAGGCCGGTCAGGCAGACCGCGAAGATCGGTGGCGCTCCGATTACCGGGGCAGCTATGCCTATCAGGACGCCAACTACGGCTATAACGGCTACTACTTGGACAGAAGCGACTACGACTACTACTTTCGCCAGGGCTTCCGTCGAGGCTATGAGGACGGCTACAGCAGCCAGTATCAATACGGTCGCTATTCCGACGGCTCGTATACCATGCTCGACATCGTTTTGTCCCAGGTTCTCGGGTTACAGTCGCTTCGCTAAAGACACCGACAGATGGCAGGCTTAACGACCAGATTTGATGAAGGAGAACGGCATGTCGAAGACTTGGGGACATTACCATCACGCTGCCCGTCACCATGAGGAGGCGGCCTACCATTTCAAAGAGGCCGCAAAATACGACGAGACGGGAGAGCGCGAAAAGGCTGCGCACCACGCATACCTGGCCCACGGACACAACCAACTTGCAATTCATCATGATTCCGAAGCGGCGAAGTTGCACGCCGAGCAGTGCGATAGCTCAGCTACGCCCGTTACCGCGCAAGAGGAAACCAAAGTAGACCACGATTTATGACGGAATACGTTGGTGCGATTGAAAAGCAGACTCTGCAAAATCCGTATTTTCGGCGGGTGCTATTTACGGCTCAGCACTCCCAGCTTGTCGTGATGTGCTTGAGACCAGGCGAGGAGATTGGTGATGAGGTGCATCCGAAGGTCGACCAGTTCTTCCGCATCGAGCAGGGAGACGCAAAATTTGTCTTCAACGAGAAAGAGGAGCGGATAGTTCACCAGGGAGACGCGGTGCTGGTCCCAGCAGGAACCTACCACAACGTGGTGAATACCTCGAAGACCGAGATGCTGAAGCTTTATACCATCTACTCTCCGCCGAACCACCCGGACGGAACAGTGCATAAAACCAAAGCCGAGGCAGAAGCAGCGGAGTTGATCGAGCACAGCTGAAGCACACACGGTCGTCTCTGTCACCAGGCCGGTTCGGCCACATAGAGCCTTCCTGATAAACGTCAAAACATCTTGGCCGTCGAGCGGTCTGTGGGGCCGGCGGTCCTCGGCCCTCACGAGTTCGTCCACAGCGTAGCGTGGAGTGAAGAGGAAGTGTCCCATGAAGAATTGCGCAATTGCACTTATAGCGATGTTATCGGCCACCTTCGCATTCGCTGGTCCTGGGCAGCAAGACACCTCTGCTCGCCTAAAAGAGGCCGGCCTGGTCCTGCACGAGATCATGGCCGCGCCCGATAAAGGCATTCCCACAGAAGTGCTGGATGGCGCCAAGTGTATCGCCGTCATACCCAACATGGCGAAGGCCGCATTCATTGTCGGCGGCGAACACGGTCGCGGCGTGGTTACCTGCCGCACCGGCCATGGTTGGAGTGCACCTGCATTCATCTCAATTGGTGGAGGCAATTTCGGCTTCCAGGCCGGAGGGCAGTCGGTCGATCTTGTCCTGTTGTTCATGAATGACAAGGGGGTACAAGGGCTGCTTTCGAGCAAGCTTGAACTCACCGGTGAGGCATCAGCCGCTGCCGGTCCGGTAGCAAGGCACGCATCGGCGGGTACCGACTGGAAGATGGACACGGGGGCCTTGAGCTATTCGCTTACCAAAGGCCTGTTTGCCGGAGTCGCACTCGATGGCGCCGTGATCCAACAGGACAATGATTCCACCTTTGCGTCCTATGGTAAGAGTGTCTCCTTCCGCGAAACGCTGTCAGGAGAAGTGCAAGCCCCAGCGAGCAGCCACTCGTTTCTCTCGGAGGTAAGGGCGGCCGTCAGCCAGGCGAACCAGCATGAAGCGGCCGAAAAAGAGTAAGTGAGCCAGCAAGAGCAGCAGCCGACTCCAGCCAAGTTATCGGCCCGTGCCATTAAGGCCTCCTTATGGTTGGGGGCGGCCTCGCTGGCTTTTGCCCTTTTTGTCAAAATCACTTCTGAACTGCTGGAGCGCGATGGCGGGAGTCGGCCGCCGGGCGCCGCCAGAAGAATCGCATAGTCAAGGACCTTCGCAAGCCGGAGCGGACTGAACAGGCTGGACCGAGAAAGGCTGCGGGAAGATGAATGAGTCCTGGGGGGTAAAAAGGCGTAGGCCAACTCCAGAGGGATCTGGTCCCGAGGTGGTCCCAAGAAAGACCAGGAAACGCCTAAGTTGTTTATTTATTTGGCGTCCCCGACGGGATTTGAACCCGTGTTATCGCCGTGAAAGGGCGGTGTCCTAGGCCGGGCTAGACGACGGGGACGCAATTCTAAGGGCTGGAAAAGGGCGGGGATAGACCCCATAGGCCCTTATGAAGGCTATCAACTCGGCAGGTACATGTCAAAGCGCGCCGAGGAGTTGCGCAACCCTGCCAAAGCGTCCGTGGAGCCTGCTTCCGGTCACAGCGGCCGGACGGGATGGCTGCGCTATCCTCATAAGGGATCAATTCTTACATGGGCAACCGACGGATATCGTCACTGTTTTTGTGTCTCAGCGCGGGAGTCGCGCGTCAAATGAACTGAAGTCATTCACAAGCGGAAGCCGGCGCCCGCCGAAGGGTACCTGGCGATGACAGGATGCCGCCGGCTTTCAATATCCGAGAACGGGTGGCAGATAGCAACTGCTCTGCATTCAAAACAAACCACGAAACCAAGGGAAAACCCGGCCTGTGCAGTCTTTAGATCGAGGAAAATCAGTGAGAAATAACGCTTTAAGGGGCTCTTTTTGGGCTTTGGTTGTTACTTTGTTGGCCGCAACGGGGTGCCAGAAGAAGGCGGTGGCACCTGCGGGCGCAGGGGCGGCAGGAGGTCAAGGACTTCCGGTTCAGACCGCGACCGTGACACTGAAACCCGTACCTGAAAGTAACGAGTATGTGGCCACCATCAAGTCACGCCGTTCCACGGCCATCACGCCGCAGGTTGCCGGTATCCTGACTGAGATCGCCGTTCACTCAGGCGACCATGTAAAGGCCGGCCAGGTGCTGATGCAGCTTGATGCGCGCCAGCAGCAGGCCACGGTGAACGAAAAGCTGGCCACTGCGCGGCAAAAGAAAGCCGTATACGACTACCAGGTTACCGAGTCAGAGCGGCAGAAGAAGCTGTTCGATGCGGGCGTGACCAGCCGCGAGGTATTTGAGCAGTCGCACCAGGCTTTCGAGAACTCAAAGGCCGACTACGAAGCTGCCAACGCAATCGCCAAAACGCAGCAGCAGTTACTGGATTACTACACCATCCGAGCGCCCTACGACGGCGTGGTGGGCGACATTCCCGTGCACGTCGGCGATTATGTCGCTCCGTCAAGCGCAATGCCGTTGACCACGGTGGACCAAGGCAACGATCTGGAGGCATATATTTATGTGCCCACGGAGCGCGCGAACCAGATCAAGATGGGTCTTGAGGTCGATCTACTGGACAACAGCAGCAACCAGATTGAGAAGACGAGGATCGATTTTGTCTCCCCGCAGGTTGATAGCGCTTTGCAGGGAATCCTGGTGAAGGCGCCGGTTCACGCCTCGCGCGACGTTCTGCGCAATCTGCAACTGGTGAAGGCCCGCATTATTTGGTCGACCAAGCCGATGGCCGTGGTGCCGGTCCTTGCCGTTTCGCGCCTGAGCGGACAGACTTTTGTTTACGTAGCCAAGCAGCAGAACGGCCACTACTTTGCGATGCAGACGTCGGTCACATTGGGCGATACGCTCGGCAACATGTATTCCGTCACATCGGGATTGAACCCGGGTGACAAAGTGATCGTCTCAGGCACGCAATTCCTGGTAAATCAGATGCCGGTCACGCCCATGGGCGGCTGAGGTTTCCGGCTGTTCTCCACGCCGCGCGGACCTGAAGACGGCTCGCAGGCGGTAGTGAGAACCGGTTGCACTCTGCACACGCCGCAGTTTGGCAGCATCGCACGGGCCGGTTGCATTTGCAGCCTGTCCGCACTCACGAAAGCAGGCTTACTTTGTTTGTCGATTTCTTTATTCATAGGCCCGTTTTTGCCACGGTTTGCGCACTGCTCATCATCCTGAGCGGCGCTATTTGTATTCCGCTACTGCCGGTGGCCATGTATCCTCAACTGGCTCCGCCGCAGGTGACGGTTTCAACCAATTACATCGGCGCAAACTCCGAAACGGTTGAGAAGGCGGTCACCATTCCGCTTGAGGAATCCATCAACGGCGTTGAGGGAATGCGCTACATGAACTCCGCAAGCACCAACAGCGGCGTCAGCCAGATCACGATCACGTTTACGCCAGGTTACAACCTGAACATCGCCGCCGTTGACGTGCAGAACCGCGTGTCCAGCGCTCAAGGCCGCCTGCCTTCCGCCGTCAACGCCACCGGCATCACCATCCGTAAGGCATCGACTGATTTTGTTTTCGGCGCCGGCTTTTACACCCGCGACGGGCGCTATTCGATGCAGTTCATCTCGAACTATCTGGATGTCTACGTAAAGGACGCGCTTATGCGTGTACCTGGCGTCGGCGATGTGCGAATCTTCGGTGAACGGAAATATGCCATGCGCTTGTGGCTCGATCCGGTAAAGATGGCCGCCCACGGCATTACGGCTCCAGATGTGGTGAGCGCACTACAGGAACAAAATGTCGAGGTTCCCGCGGGACAACTAGGTCAGCAGCCGGCAGATCCCAACCAAGCATTTCAGATTCCCGTTCGCGTCGTTGGTAGGCTTTCAAGCCCCGAGCAGTTCGACAATATTATCGTCAAAAACAATGCAATGGGACTGGTGCTCCTGAAGGATGTGGGCCACGCTGAGATCGGCGCGGAAGATTACAGCAGCGCTCTCAAATATCTGGGACACGATGCTTCAGGTCTCGGCGTCATGCAGCTTTCAAACGCCAACGCTCTTGATGTTGACCGGCAGGCCAAAGCAGTGCTCGAGGAGCTATCAAAGAGCTTTCCGCCGGGACTGGAATACTCAATTGCATTCGACTCCACAACCGTTGTCGGCGACTCAATTCACGAAGTGCTGATTACGCTGGCTGAAGCGATCGCGATCGTTATTGCGGTCATCTTCCTGTTCCTGCTCGACTGGCGCGCTACCATCATTCCTGCCGTCACCATTCCGGTGTCGCTTATCGGCACTTTTGCGTTCATCAAAGTCTTCGGCTTCTCAGTCAATACACTCACTTTGTTTGGCATTACGCTGGCCACGGGCCTAGTGGTCGACGACGCCATCGTGGTCATCGAGAATGTGCAGCGGCATATCGCCATGGAGCACTCTTCGCCCCGCGAGGCCACTTCCCGCGCCATGGGCGAAGTAACGAGCGCCGTGATTGCCACCTCGCTGGTGTTGATCGCCGTCTTCGTGCCCGTCTCGTTTTTCCCGGGAACCACAGGCATTCTTTACCGACAATTCTCACTTACTATTGCATGTTCGATTGCGATTTCGGCCTTCAATGCACTTACTCTTTCGCCGGCGCTTTCAGCGCTCTTCCTTCGCGGTGAAGAGGCTCGCCCGCGCCAGTTGGATTTCCTTCACATCAAACCCGTGTCCCGAGCCTTCGCCGCATTTATCCACGGCGCTGATGCCTTGATTACCTGGCTGGCGAGCACCTATGCAAAGATCATTCACGTTGCACTGAAATTGCGGTACGCGCTGCTTCTGCTCTTTTTTGTGGGTCTCGGTGCAACAACGTGGATTTATCGAACAGTGCCAACCAGCTTTCTTCCGTCAGAGGATCAGGGCATTCTGATGGCGATTATTCAGGCTCCACCGGGCTCATCGCTCGCCTACACGACAGCTCTTACTGACAAGGCGGCCGCCATTATCTCGTCGAACCCAGATATCAGTGGGATGTTCGAGTTGATTGGCTTCAGCCGAGGTGGATCAGCCGCAAACCAGGGCATGATGTACGTGCGGACCAAACCCGCCGAGGAACGGCGCGGCAAAGGTCACTCCACCGCCGACATCGCAAGGGATCTGGCGCCCAAACTGCAGAGACTTATGTTTATGCCCGGCGGAGGACTGGTGGCTTTGGTTCAGCCGCCAGCAGTCCAGGGCGTGGGTACGTATGGCGGTTTTCAGTTCGAGCTTCAAGATAGCGGAGGCAACACCCTTAGCGACCTTGACCGTGTGGCGCACCAGATTGTTTCAGCCAGCCGCTCCGACAAGCAGCTTTCCAACCTGCTCACAACCTTTTCCGCTAACGATCCGCAGGTATTGGTCACCATCGACCGCGACAAAGCCAAAGCCATGGGCATCCCGCTCTCTCAAATCACCAGTACGTTGAGCGTGTTCATGGGATCGCAGTACGTAAATGACTTTGACTACAACAATCGCACGTACCGCGTGTTTGTGCAGGCTGACAAAGAATTCCGCAAATCCGAGCAGAATTTGCATAGCTTTTATGTGCGCTCGAACTCCGGCCAGATGGTTCCACTCGACAACGTTGCTACCCTGACGGAAACTTCCGGTCCGCCGGTAATCAACCACTACAACCTTTTCAGATCGGTTGAAATTGATGGATCGCCCGCTGAGGGTGTCAGTTCAAGTGAGGCAATCACGGCGATGGAGAGCCTAGCCAAGAAGACAATGATGCCGGGTATGACCTATCAATGGACGGGCCTGACGCTTGAAGAGATCGAGTCGAGCGGTAAAGCACTCATCATTTTCGCTCTAGGCATCCTGGTCGTCTATCTCACGTTGTCGGCACAGTATGAAAGCTTCGCGCTTCCGTTCATCATTTTGCTGGCCGTTCCCATGGCGGTTCTGGGCGCGCTGGGCCTGGTGGCGTTGCGCGGCATGTCGAACGATGTTTACTGCCAGATCGGACTTGTGATGCTGATCGGCCTTTCCGCGAAAAACTCAATTCTGATTGTGGAGTTTGCCGAGCAATTGCGGCTCAAAGGCAGGTCGATTGCCGAAGCCGCGATTGAAGCGGCGGAGCTGCGCTTGCGGCCCATCCTGATGACGTCGTTCGCATTCATCCTCGGCGTTCTGCCGCTGGTGTTCGCAACCGGCGCCGGCGCGCTGGGCAGGCGGTCGGTGGGAACCACCATCGTGGGCGGAATGCTCCTGTCGACGGTGCTCAACCTGATCTTCATCCCGGTGCTTTATGTGATCTTGAGCCGGCTCCTGAAGCGGGGCGCCAAAACCGAAGAGGCGCCTGCAGCGTAATTGGAAGTCCAAGTCACCTCTTGTTACGGTGGGTAATAATGAAGTCCTTGATGCGGTCGTAGACCGCATCGGGGACCACGCCACGCTGCAGGAGATCGGATTTTGCATGGTAGGGCCGGTAGCGGATGATGCGTCCTGCCCAGCTTGGCGTCATGCCCGGAACCTTCAGCAGTTCATTCAGACGTGCATGGTTGATGTCCACGCGATCCTCAGGCCCCGGTCCGTTGGCCGACGTCTTAGGTATGCGGCTGGAATCGCGATCCTGATTTTGCGCCCGCGCTTCGAAGCTTGCACATAGAATCAGGATTCCGATAACCGACAATCGGGTAATGGCTCGCACGGACTAATTGTCCATTGAGCCTCCCCTCCCAGGCAACTTGGCCCTCGACTTTGGAGCGCCGAAAGAAATCAGAAGTGGTGCGAAAGATTGAGCGTGATGGTGTAGTCAGCAAAAAATGCGTCGCCGTTGGTGATGTTGTACTGAAGTTCCGGCACGCTCGGTGGACGATTGCGATAGATGGCCCAGGGTCCGCTCACTGACAACGTGTCGCGCTTGTAGTTGAACATGAAGCCTGGGTCGAACGAGACGATGAAGCCCGGGCGCCGGAAGCCATTGCTGTCTCCCAGAAGATCGCGGACCGGCACGCCTTCGCCTCGAATGCCCGCACTGAACGCCAGCCTGTTGATCTTCGGCACCACCTGCGAAATTCCGCCGCGGAAGAGGTACTGATCTGTCGCCGACATCACGCCCTGGCCAGGCTGCGAACGAAATGTTGCCACGCCGTTTGTATCCGCCGGACTGAACAGATAGTTGGCCTGCGCATACGTGGTTCCCGATTTCCAAAGCCGCTGGTATGCCTCGGAACCAACGCTGAAGCCCCATGTGCCATCGCCGGGCTGCAGCGATTGGTCGGCAGTCGCGTTCACGATTTGGCCATGCAGATTCGCAGTGCCAGTGGCGTTGTTCGTTCCGGTGGGCATCTTCAATTGCATGTTCACCGCAACGTTGCCACCACGTTCTGTTGGAGGCCTGAAGATCCAGGACTGTAGACCAACGGTGATATCACCCAGACCGCTCACCCGGAAGATTCCTACCGGAGGATAGATCTGGTTGCGCGATCCGTTGAACACCGGGATGTCTCCAACGATGCTCCATTTGGGGGAGAGCCTGTATTCGATGCCTAGGTCGAAGATGTTCTGGTGATTTTCTACCGCATTCGACCGGGCAATTTGAGTACTGCCCTGGTAGTACTTGTTGGAATTGAAAACCCGATAACCGATGTCGACGGACAGATTATGAATCCATCCGAAACGAACATCTGGAGAGGAAGGCGGCCCGAATTTTGTTGAGATCAATTCGTCAAAGGAGTGTTGCTGGCTGTGGGCTGCCACGCATCCCTGACCGAAGAGAGTCGGTGTAACGAATGTGATTGCGGCAACCGCAATGCACAAGGCTCTTTTGCTGCTGAACATGTAGATGACCTCCGATAAGGTACTGCTGGATCGGCTATTTTGGGGAATGCCGATCCGTACTTTCTTCTAGACAACGAACAACGGTAACCGACCGTATGAATAATGTCCTCGGCCATTGGGTTGAGATTCATCTCCACACCATGTAAGACAACTCCACCTGGACCGGAGGCGGTTTGTACAATAGAGGCTCAGGGCCCATATACTCGAAATTTGTCCTCTCTTAGCATGAGGATTCCTAATGTCACTTCCCCCAATTACTCCGCCCAAAGTGGGCCATGGTCGATTGATTATCTTCGATAGGTCCAGGCTCGCTGTTCTTATCTTGTTGATTGCATTGCTCGTTGCGTGTCTAGGATTCTCCTGGGTCACTCGGGGCGCGATGGCTGATCTACCGTTCCTGGCACGGAATAGCGCAAACGGTACGCAAAAGTCGATTGTGGATTTACGACCCTGGCTGACAGCCCAAACGCTGGCGGCCATGGCGGTGACCTCTGAAGAAACCGACTTTGCTCGCGACGCTGAGCGACTTGCCGACCACGAAGTGGACCAAGCGTTTGCCACCGCACTTCGGCAAGCGAATCTGCGCGCCGAGCACAGGAAACTGACCGGCGACTCCCTCGTGCTTGCACAGCGCGTGCAGGAGCTACAGGACGTCGTTACGCAGGATAAGACAGAGGTTCAACGCCTCACGGATGCATCTGGAACTCGTGGAGACTCAGAAGGCAAGGCAAGCGAAGAAAGTGATGACCTCGAAATTGCGAAAGCGCAGCTCGGGCTGGATACAGACCAACTGAATGATGCGCAAGACGATTTGGATCGCGCTGCCGGCGACAACCGCTCCCAGATCCACAGCGAATTGGCTGCGCACGAAGCTGCAATGGTCAAATACGACAGCGAGGTAAAGAGCGGTGGCGAAATTGCGGTCATATCTGTTACCCGGCGAGGGACATTAGCGAGCCGCCTGAGGGGTTGGTTCGGGCAACTGACTCGTGCACGGTTGATTCAACAGGCAATTCAGGAGACCCACGGCGATCTCAACCGTCTGACTGGTGAGCATAACTCTCTCGAAGCGGAAGCAAATGCGGCTGCCGGTCAGTCGGACTCCGTAGCCGACCATGCATCGCGTCTGGCCGAGCTCAAAGATCGCAGCGCGGAGCGGCAGATTCTGAGCATCTACGACGATCGCATCCAGACTGAGCAACAGCTTGCTAGAGTCTACGAACGTTGGGCTGCACAACTTGTGCTGCAGCATCGAATCCTGTCGCACCTCATTTTTCAATCGTTCGCCATCATCATCTTCATCCTTATCGGCATGATCTTGGGCACTGCGCTGGTTCACCGCTTCCTGGATGTCCCGGCCGCTGGTCAACGGCAGATGCATACCCTGCGGAGTGTCTTGGATCTGAGCATCCAGGTTCTGGGAGTGCTGTTGATTCTCCTGGTCATTTTTGGCTGGCCGCAGCAAATGCCTACAATCCTGGGACTGGTTACCGCAGGCATCACCATTGTTTTGCAGGACTTCATCCTCGCGTTCTTTGGCTGGTTTGTCCTCATGGGCAAGAACGGAATGCACGTTGGCGATCGCGTGGAAATCAATGGCGTCAGTGGTGAAGTCACAGAGATTGGTTTGATGAATACTACCCTGATTGAGATTGGCGGCAATACAGACACGGGGTTCCCAACGGGCCGCCGTATTTCGTTCATCAACAGTTTCGCGATACGAGGAAAGTACTTTAACTACTCCACTACAGGCCAGTGGATGTGGGACGAACTGAAGGTTGGCCTGTCTGCAACGTCAAACCCGCGACCAATTGTCGAGCGCATCAAAAAGGTAGCTCAGGAGGAGACGAGCGAAGGTGCAAGCATCGCTCTAAAGGAGTGGAAAAGTTCAATGCACAGTGGCTATCTTGGACGGATAGATACCAGTCCAATTGTCAGCCTGATTGCCACCTCCGGGGGTTACGAAATCCAGATCCGCTACGTTACGCGGGCTGCGGAGCGATTTGAAATGCGATCAGCGCTTTACCGCCGCGTTTTCGATTCCATCCACGAAAGTGGCGCAGCAATGGAAGCGGAACAACAGCCTGATGCGGCGGGTAAATAGACCTGAAGTGCGGCTACAGCCCCTCAAATCAGCGGTTGACACTCCAGGGTATTTACCTATAGCGTTGATTCAGATGCTAGTTCACCGCCATCACGGTCACCACCATCATCATGGGAAAACCATGTCGGCGGACTCGCGTGGCCTGAGGTAAGCGGCCAGAGAGATCAGAAGAGAACCAGAGCAGCCCGCCGGCACCGCAGCCAGCGGGTTTTTTCATGTCCTAAACCCATTTCAAACTGAAGCAGGAAAAGATGAGCAACGCACCGACAGTCGATTTTGAAAAGATGGATGGCCTCGTACCGGGTATCGTGCAGGATGCACGCACCGGCGAAGTGCTGATGCTGGGATTTCTTAATCCCGTCAGCTACGCCAAGACGCTGGAGAGCGGATTTGTAACCTTCTGGAGCCGCACGCGCCAGAAGCTTTGGATGAAGGGTGAAACCAGCGGCAACCGCTTGCGCGTTGTTTCTGCCTCAACCGACTGCGACAATGACACGCTGCTGTTTCGCGTCGAAGTTGAAGGTGACGGCCTGGTATGCCACGAAGGCACTGTTAGCTGCTTTACCAAATCGATCGTGAATGAAACGGAGGCCGCTCGTGGCTAACAAGCTCAGACTCGGAATTCCCAAGGGTAGCTTGCAGGACGCAACCATAGCTCTGTTCAAACGCGCCGGGTGGAACATCTACGCCGACGGCCGTTCTTACTTCCCCTCCATCGACGATAAGGAAGTGGAGTGCATGCTCATCCGCGCACAGGAGATGGCTCGCTACGTCGATCACGGCGTACTCGATGCAGGGCTCACCGGCATTGACTGGGTAGTGGAAAGCGGCCTCGACGTCACAAGCGTGACCACTCTTACTTATGCCAAGCAAAGTCGGCGCAAGGTGCGCTGGGTGCTCGCGGTGCCTGAAAACAGCGGCTTTGAAAAGGCTGAAGATCTCGAAGGCAAGATCATCGCAACTGAACTGGTCGAGGTAAGCAAGCGCTACTTCGCTTCAAAAGGCGTCAACGTGAAAGTCGAGTTCAGTTGGGGCGCAACCGAAGTAAAGCCGCCCATGCTGGCCGACGCCATCGTCGAAGTCACTGAAACTGGTTCCTCTCTCCGCGCAAATCACCTCAAGATCATCGATACCATCATGGAGAGCGAAACGCACCTCATCGCAGGCAAAGTCGCGCTCGCAGATCCGTGGAAGCGCGAGAAGCTCGACCAGATTTCAACCATGCTGCGCGGCGCGATCGATGCTCAGTCACAGGTAGGACTCATGCTTAATGTTAAGCGTGCGGATCTTGAAGCTGTGCTCGGCGTGCTGCCCGCGTTGAATTCTCCCACCATTTCGCAACTGAACGATTCCGAGTGGGTCGCGGTGAACACAATTGTGGATGAGAGCACCGCGCGCGACGTGATTCCGCGGCTCAAGGCGGCACGGGCAACAGGCATTGTCGAGTATCCGCTGAACAAGGTCGTACTTTAGGCAAAGAGGCAAGACAAGATGAAGCTGATCCGGACAAAAGGACGAGGCGCTGCACAAACAACGCAGACTCTTGCCACGCTTGAAAAGAGAGGCGGCGCAGCTCTCGACTCCGTGCTGCCCGCCGTCCGGCGCATCGTATCCGATGTTCGCCGGCGCGGCGACCGAGCCATGTTGCGCTATGCAACCGAGTTTGACGGATTGGCTGGCGTGGAGGCGTTGCGTGTAGGTCCGAGCGAGATGGCCGCGGCCTGGAACGCGCTCGATCCCGCACTGCGTGAAGCGCTCAAGACTGCCGCAAAGCAGATTCGCGGTTTTGCCAAGCGGCAAATGCCGGCTTCGTGGAGCATGTCTCCGGTACGTGGTCTCAGGACCGGGCAGCTTATTCGTCCGCTTGGATCAGTTGGCTGTTATGTGCCGAGCGGTCGTCACCCGTTGCCCTCAACCCTTCTCATGACAGCCATTCCCGCACAGGTCGCGGGAGTTAAGCGCATCGTCGCCGTCTCACCCAAACCTGCACCGGAAACTCTCGCCGCCGCGCACCTGCTCGGCATCAAGGAGTTCTATCGACTGGGTGGCGCACACGCGGTTGCAGCACTAGCCTATGGAACCGCAACCATTGCGCGTGTCGATAAGATCGTCGGCCCCGGCAACTTATACGTGACGGCTGCCAAGCGTCTCGTCTCATTCGACTGCGCAATCGATATGCTCGCCGGTCCCACTGAGATTGTCGTCACCAGCGACCGCGGAACCGCTGCCGGTATAGCCGCCGATCTCGTTGCGCAGGCCGAGCACGATCCCGAAGCGTTGGCTATCTTCGTGACTACGCGCGCAGATCTCGCTGCGGATGTCATAGCCGAGACTAAAGCCCACAGCCGTGAAAATCCCGTCGCCCGCCAGTCGCTCGACAAGTACGGCGTCGTCGTCGTGGCCTCCGATGCCGATGAAGCACGGCGCATCACCAATCTACTTGCGCCGGAACATCTCACTGTCGACGACTCCAGTGATCTGAAGTGGGTTGAGAATGCGGGCTCGGTTTTTGTCGGGCGCTGGTCTGCGCAACCTATGGGCGACTACATTTCAGGACCTAACCACACGCTACCCACAGGCGGCATGGCGCGTGTACGCGGCGGCCTGAGCGTGTACGACTACGTCAAGCTCATTACCGTGCAGGAGTATTCCATCGACGCGCTCCGCAAGCTGGGGCCGCAGGCAGCGCTACTTGCAGAGGCCGAAGGACTCGTCGGCCACGCCCAATCGATTCGTACTCGCTTGCGCACCCGTACATCCACAAAAAGGAGGTCCCGTGGCTGACACCGTTACAGTACCCGCGCCGCGCGCGCGTGTGCAGACCATGATGGAGTATCATCCTCCGCTGGGCAGCCGCGATGCGCTGCGCCTGGACTTTAACGAAAACACGCTCGCCTGCTCGCCGAAGGTGCGCGAAGTGCTTGCCGGCATCTCTGCTGGATCACTGACGAGGTATCCCGAGCGCGAGCCTGTTGAAGCAATCGTTGCGGCGCATGTTGGCGTTCGTGCGGAACAATTGGCGCTCACCAACGGCGTAGATGAAGCTATCCACGTGCTGTTCGAGACGTTTCTTGATGCAGACGACGAACTGCTGCTTCCGGTGCCTACATACACCATGTATGAGGTCTATGCCTCGGCGACCGATGCGCGTGTAGTATCTGTGCAGGCCGCGGATGATTTGCAGTTTCCTTTCGAGCGGCTTCTTGCTGCAATTACTCCGCGTACCAAGATCATCGCGGTAGCCAATCCCAATAGCCCTTCAGGTTCGGTCGCCACTCGCGAACAGTTGCTCGAACTGGCGGGGCGCGCGCCGCATGCGGTGTTGTTGGTTGACGAAGCCTATTATCACTTCCACGGTGAAACCATCATCGACCTCGTGGGCACGTTGCCCAATCTTGTGGTTGCGCGGACGTTCTCGAAAGCGTACGGCCTCGCAGGTTTGCGCCTTGGACTGCTCGCAGGTCCCGTGGAATTGATGCGCTGGGCGCGCCGAGTTCTGTCACCCTACAGCGTGAATTCAATTGCGCTGGCCTGCCTGCCTCCCGCACTTGAAGATACCGCCTACCTCGACTGGTACGTAAACGACGTGCTCGCCGCACGCGCAGATTTTGAAGCCGCGTTGGATCAGGCTGACCTTCGCCGCTGGCCCAGCCGCGCCAATTTCATCCTTGCCGATATAGGACCGCAGCACCGTGAGTTTGTGCGCATTATGCGCGAGGCCGGAGTGCTGGTGCGCGACCGGTCCAGCGATCCGGGCTGCGACGGTCGCGTGCGCATCACCATCGGAACGCGCGAGCAGATGAAGCAGACTGTGACGGCGCTCAACGATGCTGTAGCAGAACTCAAAATCGGAAAAGGCAAGCAATGACTACCAAAAAGAAATCGTCTGGCAAATCAAAGCGCAACGCAACGCAACGAAGCGCTGTCGTCGTGCGCCACACCGCTGAGACGCGCATCGACCTTCAACTCATCATCGAGGGCAAGGGTCGGTACAAGGTCTTCACCGGAATCCGCTTCTTCGATCACATGCTCGAGCTGCTTTCGCGTCACGGCGGATTCGATCTCACACTGAAGTGCGATGGCGATCTCGATGTCGATCAGCACCATACCGTCGAAGATGTGGGCATCGCACTCGGCGAGGCGTTTGATCGCGCACTGGGCGACAAGAAGGGCATCCTTCGTGCCGGGTACTTCATCATGCCCATGGACGAGACGCTGGCCATCGCAGCCGTGGACATGAGCGGACGCGCGGCGTACGCAGTCGATGCGAAGGTTCGCACGCGCCTTGTCGGCGATCTTCAGACCGAGCTCGTTACCGACTTCTTTGAAGGCTTTGCGCGCGGCGCTCGCGCCAACGTTCACGTAAAGACCATGTATGGCCGCTCGAATCATCACAAGATCGAGGCCATCTTCAAAGCATTTGCACGAGCTCTGCGCGCAGCCTGTTCGCGCGATAAGCAGTTGGCCGAGATGCTGCCTTCAACGAAAGGTTTGCTGTAACCACCCCGGAGTGTTCATGCAAGTAACCGTGATTGACTACAAAGCCGGCAACCTCACATCGGTGCTCAAAGCGCTTCGCCACCTTGGCGCTGAGACTGTGGTGACAGACAGCGATCTCTCGCTCGTTGAATCGGCCGAGCGCATTGTGCTCCCGGGTGTGGGCCACTTTGCCGCAACCGAGCGACTTGATTCCACGGGACTCACGGGGGCTATTCGCGCGGCCGTGGCGCGTGGTTTGCCGTTTCTTGGCATCTGCGTAGGTATGCAGTGGCTCTACGCGGGTTCAACTGAGGCACCTGCCCAGCCGGGGTTAGGCCAGTTCGAGGAGTCGTGCACTCGCTTTGCGGAAAGCACGGAGAAGGTTCCGCATGTCGGTTGGAATTCGCTCGAGGTGAAACCCGGATCGCGCCTGCTCTCCGGAGTACAGGCAGGCGAGTACGTCTATTTCACGCACTCGTACAAGGGGCCGGTCACTACGGATACCGCCGCGACCACTTTCTATATCGAGCCGTTTGCAGCAGCGGTTGAGCGCGATAACGTGATGGGAGTGCAGTTTCATCCTGAAAAATCGGGAGCAACGGGGTTGAAGATCCTCGGCAACTTTCTCTCGTGGAAAGCGAAGGCAGACTGAATGATCACCAAGCGCATCATTGCCTGCCTCGATGTTCATGCCGGACGCGTCGTCAAAGGCGTGCAGTTCGTCGATCTGGTTGACGCCGGCGATCCTGCAACACAGGCCGCGCGTCATGCCCGCGAAGGTGCGGACGAAATTGTGCTGCTCGATATTTCTGCCACGCACGAAGGCCGTCAGACGCTGCTCGACACCGTGAGCCGTACCGCGCACGAGTTGTTTGTTCCGTTTTGCGTGGGCGGCGGAATCCGTTCCGCGCAGGATGCCGAACAGGTTTTCGAAGCTGGAGCAGACAAGGTGAGCGTGAACTCAGCCGCGCTCAAGGACCCAACTCTTATCGACGCCATCGGCCGCAGCTTTGGTGCGCAAGCCGTGGTCGTCGCCATCGACGCAAAGCGCGATCCTTCTGCTTCCGATCCGGTGCGCGACGCGCAGGTGTATGTGCAGGGTGGCCGCAAGCCTACTGGTCGCCGCGTTGTGGAGTGGGCCCGCGAAGCCGAGCAACGTGGCGCAGGAGAGATTCTGCTTACATCGATGGACTCCGACGGAACCCGAGCAGGCTTTGACTGCGAGCTTACGGCTGCCGTCAGTGAATCTGTCGGAATCCCCGTCATCGCATCGGGCGGTGCCGGCACTGTCGACCATTTTGCCGATGTCTTCGGACACGGCAAGGCTGATGCGGCGCTCGCCGCAAGCATCTTCCACTTCGGTGTTTCCAGCGCACGTTCACTTAAGGAGGCGCTGGCAAAGGCCGGTGTCTCCGTGAGGTTGCCATGCTGATTCCTTCAATTGATTTGCTGGGCGGGCGCATCGTCCAGCTCGTGCAAGGCGAAAAGCTGCGCCTCGCGTTTGACGATTTTGAGTATTGGATTGAGAAGTTCTCAAAGTATCCACTCGTCCAGCTCATCGATCTGGACGCAGCCATGCGCCAGGGTGACAACTCTGCTCTGGTTGCTCAGATCGCGAAACGGTTGCCCTGCCAGGCGGGTGGCGGCATTCATTCAATCGAGCGTGCACAGCAGGTGCTCGATGCCGGTGCAAAGCGCGTTATTATCGGTTCTGCACTTTTCTCTGAAGAAGGCACAGTCAATACAGAATTCGCCTCGAACCTCTCCGCAGCAGTTGGTGCAGAGCACGTCGTGGCCGGCATCGACACCAAGAACGGCCGCATTGCAGTCAAGGGCTGGAAGGCCAATGTCGAGCTCACGCCCGACGACGCCATTCCACAGCTCGAGCCATACGCAGCTGCGTTTCTCTACACACACGTTGACGGCGAAGGCCTGATGAAGGGCTTTCCCATCGAGACCGCTGCGCGCCTGAGAAAGCTCACACAGCACCAGCTTATTGTGGCGGGCGGAATTCGCAACCAACAGGAGATCGACGCTCTCGATGCGCTTGGCGCCGATGCGGTAGTGGGAATGGCTGTCTACACTGAGTCGCTGGCGGTCTGAGCACGAGCTTAGTCTTTTGCCTGACCAACCGTGTGGCTGGTTTCCACTCGCGATGCACGCAGGATACGCGCAATCTGCTTGAGATGCAGTTGCACTGCGTATGCGCGCAGAATCTCTGCCTGCGAAAAGCCGAGCCCCGTATGGCGAACCGAGTCCATGCGCTTTTCGAGTTCCGCAATGTCCTGCTCAAGATTGATGCCCTGCGGCACGACATCGAACCGCCAGTTGTGGATGCAACTGGCAACGTGATGAAATCCGGAACGGATATCTACAGCCAGGTGTCCAAGCTCGGGCTCCAGTTGCTGTGCGTATCCGTCTTCATAGCTGCCTTCGGCAGCAAATTGCAGCGCCAGCATTGCATCGAAAATTGAGCGCCCAAACTGTGCAAGCATTTCAAGCGCCTCGCTTTGCCCCCGCCCTCCCGAGGGTTCATTGCGCGCCGCTTCAAGCAATTGCTTATTGCTGCGCATCCGTGCCTGCACATCTTCGCGCAATTCCTCCGGGCCGATTGCCGGTGCGCCGCGAAAACCTCCAAGAATCACCTCAAAGAAATTACCCAGCAGAAGGAACTCCTGCGCCAATCCATCACGCAGCCGAATACGTGCACGATCTGGAAAGACAAATGTTGTAACGATGAGCGCCACAACGATTCCCATGATGACTTCAAAGACGCGATCCGCTGCCAACTGCCAGCGCGAGCCTTCCTTATGGACCAACATGATGATCGCAATGGTGACTCCGGCCAGGCGTGAGCTGTTGCGCAAGCCCAGCAGGCCGCAGATAACAATTGCGGTCAGAACAGCAAGGGTGAAATTCCACGGAAGAGTGCCGAATAACGAAAATGAGAAGCCTAGTCCTGCACCTATCAGCGTGCCAAGCAGGCGATCGCGTGAGGCGTTCACAGTGGCGCCAACGTTCGATTGCAGAACAATGATGGCGCTAATCGAACCCCAGTAGCCGTCGCGCCAGCCGAAACGTAGCGCAATCCACCAGCAGAGCGCTGCCGCCAGCGCAGTTTTGGCCGCGTGGATCAGCAGACGCCTTCGTTCCCAGGTAAGAATACCCGAGCTTGTATCCGGCTCTACCCGCAGTTTTACTGCAAGCTGGTGTTGCGAGTGCGTCTTGTTAAACTTCAAGCGCATGTTGGCGATCTTTCCAAAGCTCGTTATTTAAATCATCGCTTGCCGAGCCGCGCAGCAACAAATTTAGTTGAGATGCGTTCTTGTTGCGATAGCATTAAGAGGCAGATACGGTGTAGCACAAACCGTCCACTTTCCCATGTTGCGTTTAGGTTATCCACAATCGGTACAGGAAGAACTTTTTCGTGAGCTGTTTCACGACGTCGAACTGGTCTGCATTCCCGACCCACTAGATCACGAGATCGAAATTGACGTCTGGATCCCAGATCCTTACACCAACCGGGCTCTTCGCGCCTGGCCGTGGCTGCGCGGAGTAAGGCTGGTCCTATGCATGCTGGCCGGAACAGAATGGATTCCGCCCGTCGTGGGCCCGCACGTGACCATCTGCAACGCGCGCGGCGCACATAATATTTGCACTGCGGAGTGGACCATCGGCGCCATACTTGCCATGCTCAAGTACTTCCCGCTTTATTACGACATACAGCGCGAAGGCCGCTGGAAGCGTCGCTTTGAAGCTCCACCTCACTATGCCGCTATCTCTGGCGACGCCCGGCCAATTTACCCACCGGTGATGCTTGAAGAGCTGACTGGCAAAACCGTGCTGCTTGTCGGCCACGGTTCTATTGGCAAAGAGATTGAGCGCATGTTAGCGCCGTTCAACGTAGATCTGATTCGCGTGGCCCGAGGTGCGCGCCCCGAGGAATCCGTCCACGCAGTGACGGAGCTCAACAACCTGCTGCCACAGGCAGAGGTGATTATCCTGATCATTCCTTCGACAGAGGAGACACGCGGCCTCATCAGCGACCCCCAGTTCGCGTTGATGCAGCATGGAGCATTGCTGGTGAATGCGGCACGCGGGCCAATCGTTGATACAGGCGCTCTGGTTGAGGCTCTTCGCTCGGGCAAGATTCGCGCCGCGATCGATGTGACCGATCCCGAGCCACTGCCCGACGACCATCCTCTCTGGAGTTGCCCAAATCTGATGATCACTCCGCACATCGGCGGATCGAGCCCGCAGTTCGCGCCGCGTGCGTTACGAATCGCGGCCGCGGAGCTGCGCCGCTTTAGGAACGGTGAGCCACTGCACAATGCAGTTCAGGTTGCGATCTGAGCGGCAACAGGCGCACGCCGCCATTCGCGAAGGCCAAAGATAGCAAGAACAATTAACCCTACATAAAGTAGCGCCGTGAGCTGCAGGCCTTTGTAGAGATACTCGCCAATGTAGACGAGGTCAACCGCGATCCAGAGCCACCAGTTGGCGATATGTTTGCGCGCTCCCCACCAACTTGCCACCAGGCTGTAACTGGCGAGCGTTGCGTCAAGATGCGGCAACGCCGCGCCGATACGTACCATCAATAATCCAAGCAGTATCGCGCCCATCGCGCCTGCGGCCAACCCAACCAGCCACCCCTTGGCCGAAAGCGGCACAACGCGCACTTCGCCTTCTTCCACTACGCCTCGCCACCAATGCCACCAGCCATAGAGAGTAAATGCGACAAAGAAGATCTGTAGCAGCGCATCTGAAAAGAGCCTGGCTCGGTAAAAGACAACAAGATAGAGGAAATCAGCGGTGAGGACTACAGGCCAACAAATGAGCATGCGGCGCGTGGTGAGCCAGATACCGAGAACTGTGGTGATGGTTCCGGCAATTTCAAGCCAATGGGCGGCAAGGTAATTCGTCATCGAATGCTGGCTCTCTGAACCTGAGCATTACGCCTCTCCGACCACTTATCGATCGCATCCAGCAGCTTCTCGCCTGTGCAGCAGTGGAACCACTTCGCATGGCCCACAAGCCAACCGTCATACGCCATCGGAGCACGCTCTGCGGAGTGGAGCACGCCCAGAAAGTACTCCGCCTCAGACAGTGCAAACTCCGCGTGACATAAGGCCGTCATTGGAGCCAGGGCCGAAGCCTCTTCATCGCTCAGTGCGCGCACCGAGTCATAGCCCGTCAGCAACGCTTCAAGCTGATCGAAGTGCACGGCGACATCCTCGGGATGTGCGGGGTAGGCTACAAGTTGCAGCCATTCAACGATGTTTCGTTCGATCGCATTGGCAATGTCGTGCACGGCGTTGGTACGGTCCGCTAGCCCAAAGTCGAAAATTGCCGTCGCTTGCGCATCGTCGGCCGCACTGTTCCACAACAGGTTGGAGCAATGCAGATCGTTGTGCGTCCAGAGCGAACCGAGCGAAGGCAGCAATGGCCTGAGGCGGGCGTGGAATGGCTCAAGCAGTTCTAGCGCCTCCTCACAGCACGCGAGCACAGCCTGGTTTTCCGCCAGAACCGGCCGTTCTGCAAGGTAGTTTGCCATCGCAGCGCACGCATCCTGTTCGGCGTAAATAGTTAAGCTGGCTATCAGCGGCTGCGGCTTTCGACGCGGTGCTTCGAATCCTTCCGCGGCCAGATGCAAACGCGCCATCGATTGTCCCGCGGAAAACGCGTGCGGCGCGGTCCTGAACGGCGTCCATGAAATTGCATCTTCGTAAAGGTCGATGCCCGGAGGAGTTTCGTGTACCTCGTAGGTCCACTCGCCGACCTCAACGGCGGTGTCACCTGCTGCCGAGGCAATTACCCTTGGCACACTTGCCTTGGCGTTTAGCAAGTGCTTCATGAAGGCATGCTCTTCGCATAGGCCTTCCCGGCCGCGCACTGTATGGTGATGACGCTTGATAAATACCTTGCCGCCCCGGGTGCTTACCACACCTGCAGCCGACAGTGGCCGAGGGCTTTCAGTCACAATATCAAGCGGCTCCCCGAGAGAAGGGAATTGGGCAAGGAGACTGCGCAACTCTTTAAGAGTGAGCGGCGGCCAGTCTGGTTCCACCAGTCTGCCGTCCATGCCGTGCGCTTTTTGAGTTGCGCTCATCTGCTCAATTACCCTCTTGTTCAAGCTCTAGAAAGTGTAATGCGCCGAGAGCCTCACCGTTGTTGGTGCGCCGAGGTGAATGAACGTATCGCCGTAGCTGGCTCCGGTATCCTTCCAATAGCGCTTGTCAGCGATGTTATCGGCGTAGAGCCTGAAGGTCACGCGGCCGTCGTCGCCGCCCGGCGTATAGCGTGCGCCAAAGTTGAACAAGTTGTACGCCGGCACACTCACCAGGTCGTCGCGTGTAGCCTCCTTGCGATCGGTGTAACTCCAACCGGGCATCAGGTGCAGCCCGCGGATGACGGGCGCTGTCAGGTCCGCAAACAGCGACGTGCGGACCCGCGGCACGTTGAGTACCTGCTTATCGTTGTAGCTCGACGTACCGGTATCGTTCGATGTCGCCCGGATAGCGGCTATCGACGCTGTAAGCCGCAGCCATTCTGCGGCTTTGCCTTCCGCGTTCAGTTCCACGCCGCTGTGCGTCTCGTGGCCATCGGAGACAAAGCTCAGACCGCCTGCACCATCGTCCTTGGGGTAGTAGAACGGGGCTCGCGCTCTAAAGAAGGCCGCCGTAAGCAGAATGCGCTGGCCCGGTGCATACTTTGCGCCGATCTCCGCCTGCCGCGTCATGAATGGCGCGAGATACTGGCTTCCGTTATCAGTCCAGAAAGGTGCTTGCGGCCCAAGCGACAACATGACACCGTAGTTGCTGTAGATTGTCAGATTGTCGATTGGATTGAACGTTACGGCAAATTGCGGCAGCCATACGTTCTTGTCGGTAAACACAGGCGCGCAGGCTTCGGGCACTGAAAAGTCGTAGCAACCTGCATAGGCCGAATAATTGTGGTCGCGCAGCCCGACGTATCGTCCAGCAGCGAGTAGTTGTATGCGACCAGGCAGATGTATGCGATCCTGCAGGACGAGCGCTGCCTGGTGACTATCGACCCACAGCCTGCGCGGCCCGGCTGACTGGTGAGGATCTTCAGTCGCGGCCAGATCGACTGGGGCATTCGGCTGATAGATATTCTCCGTTCCGATCCACCAAAAGACAGCGCCGTCCTGCACCACGCCATCCGGAGAAAAGGGATCGGAGACGGAATAGAAACCCGGCATCTGTACATTGCGCAGAAAGATCTCGCCTCCGGCTGCGATATCGTGCCCCACAATTCCTGTTTGCATGTGGCCCATCACCATTGCTTCGCCGACAGCGTCCAGTCGCAACTCGCCAGGATTGCGATAGTCGTAGATGTCGTAGCTTCCATCCGGCGCAAAGAACCACGGATACGGCGCCGCACCGGTGTTGCATTCGTCCAGGGAATAACAGCCATAGGCATACACGACGTTGTCGTCGATAAGGGAGTGGCTGAAGCTGCCAGCCACGAATGCGCGCCAGGCGTGCGGAAGTTCGTAGTCGAGGCGTGTACCGGTGTTGAATGTGTCAAAGGTATTCGGCTTGGCCCACGACTGCTCGCCCAGCATCGTGGATGGATAGATCCGATTCAGGTCAGGCAGCGTGTCACCGCCCAGCAACTGATAGCCGCTGACCGAGCGCTGCACCTTGTGCTGATACTCAAAGTTGCCGTTCAAGTTCGCGGCCGGGGTTATCTTCCAATCGGCGGCAGCTGCACCCATCGCACGCCAGCCGTCTGCGCCGTTCACATAGCTCTGGATTCGTTCACCGGCAAGGTTGAGGCGTGCGCCTACCTGTTTGCGGCTGCCGAACAGATGCCCTAGGTCAACCGCGCCATAAGCGCTTCCACGATGATCGGTCGCGAGATCCATTGCTTCAACAACGGCAGGCTTCTTGGTCACGAAGTTGATAAGCCCGCCCGCCGAGGTAACACCGCTCTCAACACCAGCGATGCCTTTCAGGAACTCCACGGATTGCTTATTCTCCAACGGAATATCCTGCTCACCGGCGATGGTCATGCCGTTGATCTGCAAACCGGTGGCCAGATCGATGGGAAAACCGCGAATCTCGAAGCCCCCGTAATAGCCCACCGGCGCATAGTCTTCACCGATTGAGGCATCGTTCTTCACCACATCAGAAAGCACGCGGGAGATCTGGTCATTCAGCAGGTCGCGTGTTATCACAGTTGCAGATAGAGGAGCCTTTTGCAGCGTTGCGCCATCGAGCGTTCCCACCGTCACGCTTTCAGGCATGTAGTCGTCTCTAGTTTCGCCGTGAACCACCACCGTGGTGCTTACGTGCGGCAACTTGGGCTGGCCTTGCGCTTGGCTTTCATCGGCAGGTTGATTTGCGGATGATTGCGTAGATGTCTGAGCAAACGTCCTGGCCGAAAATGCAACTAGGCTGGCCAGTACCAGCACACATCCGCCAAGTCCGGCAATCGAGCGCAAGCCAACAGTGGCGGCCTTACTGAATTGAGACATGTCTTCCCCTTCTTTGCATCATGAAAGAGGGGAACTCGGAAGGGTTCTGGAAGGAAGGTTGAGCAGCTTCGAAAAACTTCCCACGCCGGTATTATCCGGATCGGGTTCGAGGGTATCTTCTCAGCCCCACTTCTGTGGAGCACCCCTGTTTCAATAATCTGATTGAAACACTCTCTGGCCGGGTTCCGCAAGTACGGCAATATCCGACCTACTTCAGTATTCCTGCCCCGCGGCGGCATCCGACAGATTCAATTTGCGTTGCCTGCTAGCTGAAGCGTGCAAAGCCGCTCCGATTGTTCCATCGCCATTTCAGCAATCGTCGCCCGCGACAAGACTTCAAGCATGGCCATCTGCGCCTTTTCCCATACCGGGTGCGCCGGGCAGGTGGCTTTCCTGCGGCAGGATCGGCCTGAAACCAGGCACACATTCAGACAAACGGGGCCGTCGATGGCTTCGATGACATCGCGCATTGAGGCCGCGCGGCCGCGGTTGGAAATTTGAAATCCGCCGGAATGCCCGCGCTTGGAATCGATAAGTCCCGCGCGCGCCAATGCCTGTAGCACTTTGGAGAGAAAGCTCTCCGGTGCTTCGGTGGCGGCAGCAAGATCCGGCAGCAAGACACGCTGCTCGGCCGGCGACGCCACTAGTTGAATCATCACGCGAACGGCATAATCAGCCGCGCGTGTCAGTTGCATCGATGAATTGGGTTTCTTCATGAACCTATCCTGCCCGCAAGGCGCTTAAAAAAAGCGATACCGTTGGGTCTCACCTGCGCCTTGGAAAACTTAATTGGGTACGACTGAGTGTGAGCGTATCCAAACCCATCACATGCGTATGTAACGACGATCACATCTCCTAGGCATGGGGTAGCGATACATTAATTCTTCCAATTCAAATTGGAGATAAACAGTCCGAAATGCCAATTAGAAATTCCCTGGCAGTTCCCCCTCATTCGCCGGCCTTGGCGCGGCTTGGCGTAGTGATCCGTTCGCAAGCGCCGCGCGCCGTTTTCTTCATTCATCGATCACCGGCTGCAGTCTGAAAGGAACTTCCGGAATCTTATGAATCTATATCCCGCTGTCGATCCCATTCCATTACCCGCGCCAGTATGGCTGATGAAGCTGCTGCATATCGTCACGTTGTCGCTGCACTTTGTTGCAGTTGAGATGCTGTTGGGCGGGCTACTGCTGGCGGTACTGCTCAGCCTATTCCGCAATTCTCCGTTGTCCATGACGACGGCCCGCGCGTTGGCCCGCCGGCTCACCGTGGTTATGACGTTCGTGATCAACTTCGGCGTGCCGCCACTGCTGTTTGCGCAGGTTCTGTACGGTCGCGCGCTCTACACCAGCAGCATCCTCATCGGCGTGTATTGGATTTCGATCATTTTGATCCTGATCATCACTTACTGGCTGCTCTATCGCTTCAGCGCGCGACTTGAAGCAGGCCAATCGGCGTGGTGGGTGGGATTGACCGCGTGGATGCTGGCCGGATTCGTGGCTCGTCTGCTCTCAACCAACATGACACTGATGCTGCGGCCCGAGGTCTGGCGGTCAATGTACTCGGCGTCGGCGATGGGCGCGTATCTGCCCACAGGCGATCCCACGCTGGAGCCGCGCTGGCTCATGATGATGGCCGGTGGATTCTTCATCGGCGGATTGTGGCTCGTCTATCTCGCCGGGCGCAGTACTTTTACTGCGGAAGCCAAGAGCTACATGGCCGGCCTCGGTGGCAAGATTGCGGCCGGATGTGGCCTCGTTTACCTTGCAGCCGGACTCTGGGCAGCCAGCGTACAACCCGAAGTTGTTAAAGCGGGTCTCGCGGGCCAGTCAGTCTATCCGCTTTACAAGCTCGCCGGCTATGCGGGCTACGGCTGGCTGGCTCTGGTTGTCGTGGCCATTGCGGCCGCCGCGCTCGCCGGATTCGGCAAGATAGTGGCCGGTTGGATGAGCTGGACCAGCGTTCTGCTCGCGGTCCTGGTCGAAATCACGCTCGTTGTCTATCGCGACGGCGTACGCGATCTAACTCTGCTCAGCAAAGACTACGACGTATGGAATCGAGTGGTGGTTACCAACTGGAGTGTGGTTGGCCTCTTCCTGCTGCTGTTTGTGGGTGGAGTGGGTGTTATTGGATGGCTCGTGTCCGTAGTGGCGCGCGCACAGAAGGTCATGGAGGGCGCGGCATAGCTTATGAGCACAAATGATCTCGTAAACTCAGAAAACATCGTTGAAGAGCACGGAGAGCGTAACACCCGACGCGCGTTTCTTGCTGCCGCGGGCGCTGCCGGGCTGTGCTATACCGCCGCACTGGCGTATCCCATCTATCGTTATCTCGCTTCTCCCGAGGAGATGGCGCTGAGCGCCACGGCCGTAACCGAAGTGACGCTGAAAGACGCGCAGAAGCTGCCCGAGGGCTCGGTGCTGATGTTCAAGTTCGGCACTCGTCCGGCCATGCTGATCCACCACGAAGACGGACGCTGGATATCGATGACCGCGGTTTGTACACATCTGGGATGCACCGTGCAGTACGAACCCCAGCTCGATCGTGTCCACTGTGCATGCCACGGCGGAGTTTACAACCCGTACACCGGTGCGAACGTAAGCGGCCCGCCGCCCAAACCGCTCACTCTCTACAAAGTCGCGGTGAACCAGGCCGACGTGACTGTATCGCGTGCCTAAGGGAGTTTTGAAGAGTGCTATCGGAAAATGCAGGCTCCAACTCCGCTAACACCGTTTCAAACTTGATTCCGGTTTCATAAGGAACTACGTATGACTGCAAAGACCATCACGAGCAACGTATATGACTGGGTTGATGAGCGGCTGGGGCTCTCTGAACTTGCCGCTTTCGCGCGACACAAGTCCGTCCCTGTCCATGCCCAGTCCTTCTGGTACTACTGGGGTGGAATTTCGCTGTTCCTCTTCCTCGTCCAGTGCTTCACCGGCGTTCTGTTGCTGGTCTACTACCGGCCTGGAGCCGACGCCTTTGAGTCCGTCCGACAGATCACGTTTGTGATGCATTTCGGCTGGCTCATTCGCTCGGCGCACTCGTGGTCGGCCAACCTGATGATCTTCGCGATCCTGGTCCACATGTTTTCAGTGTTTTTCATGAAGGCCTACCGCAAGCCGCGCGAGTTCGGCTGGCTCAGCGGCATGGCTCTGCTCGGCCTTGCCTCGGTCTTCGGCTTCTCGGGCTATCTGTTGCCGATGGACGAACTGAGCTACTTCGCCACCAAGGTGGGCCTGGAAATTCCTGCGGCGATTCCGTGGATCGGACCGATCATCGCCAACATGCTTCGCGGCGGTCCCGACGTGGGCGAATTCACGGTGCAACGCTTCTTTGCTCTGCACGTGGTGGTGCTTCCCGCTCTGTTCCTGCCGCTGTTGGCCTTCCATCTATGGCTGGTACAGCGCCATGGCAATGCGGTACCTCCAAGCGAAGAGGCAAAGCACGCCAGCGAACGCAAGAGCATGCCTTTCATGCCCAATTTCCTACGCAAGGATCTGGCCATGTGGCTTATCTCGCTCAACATCCTGGCGCTGCTGGCTTCGGTCTTTCCGTGGTCGCTCGGTAAGCAATTTGACTCGCTGGCTCCTGCGCCCCTGGGCATTCATCCCGAGTGGTATTTCATGAGCCCCTTCGAAATGCTCAAAATCCTGGGCTCATTTCTGCCCGGTGAAGCAGGCGAGATTGCAGGCATTCTACTGTTCACACTCGGCATTGTGCTTTGGATTCTGATCCCGTTCTACGACTCGAGCAAGGAAAGCGGCAAGCGCGCGCGTATTGCACATTACTTCGGACTGCTGGCGGTGTTCGCGCTTCTGTCCACAACGTTGTTTGGTTATTGGACGATTCGGTAAAGCAGTTTTCAGTTGTCAGCTTTCAGTTGCCAGTCTGGCTGTGACCTGAACGGCATCGCCAAGGCGCAAAGAAGCTAGAGGCTAGCAGTTAGAAGCCAGGAGCTAACAAATGAACTATCCGTTTTGGGAAATTCCCTATCTGGGCTCGGGCTGGGTGATCGGCATTATTGCAATCTTCCATGTCATGATCTCGCAGTTTGCGGTGGGCGGTGGTCTCTACCTTCCCATGGCTGAGCGTAAAGCATTGCGCACTGCCGACCCCGAACTGCGCGCCGCATGGCTCAAGCAGATTGCCAGCCACTCCAAGTTCTTCCTCATCCTTACCGGCGTATTTGGTACGGTGTCCGGAGTGGGCATCTGGTTCGCTATCGGTCTCACCAGTCCCGAAGGCACCAGCACTCTGATTCACAACTTCGTCTTCGGTTGGGCGATTGAGTGGGTCTTCTTCCTGGTCGAGTTGACCACCGTTGCCGTCTATTACTACACGTGGGATCGCATCGACGAAAAGCTCCACCTGACCGTGGGTTGGGTGTATGCCGGCGCCTCTGCCGCGACGCTCATCATCATCAACGGCATTTTAGCCTTCATGCTTACGCCGGGCGACACGTGGCTCTCCGTGGCCGGAACGGGACAGGAAGCCAGCAAGTTCTGGAACGCCTTCTTCAATCCCACTTACTGGCCCAGCCTTTTACTTCGTGCCTGTGTCTGCTGCTCGTTAGCCGCGGTATGGGCGCTAATTACCTCCAGCCGCATCGACGCAGACAAGCAACCGGCACTGAAATCCAGCATGGTGAAGTGGAGCGTGCGCTGGCTCATGCCTTCGTTCGTAGCCATTCCCTTCCTGCTGATCTGGTACTACATGATGGTTCCGGCGTCGCAGCAGGCACTGCTTACGCTAGGCATCGACACCATCAACGCCGGCACCTTCTCCGCGGTCACGCGGATGGCGCTGATCATCATCATCACTTCCGCCACCATCGTAGGCGTGGCGTACTACCTGGCCTATCGCAACCCGCTGGACTTCAACCTGTCGCACGCCATGGCAATTTTGCTGCTCGCACTTATGGCAACCGCGGCCGGCGAGTATTCGCGCGAGATGCTCCGTAAGCCTTATGTCATCGGCCACTGGATGTATTCAAACGGCGTGCGCGTTCCTAATGTAGACCGCATCAATCAGCAGGGTTATCTGGCTCACTCGGAATGGGTGTGGCACAACTCAGCTTCGAGTTACTCGCGCGGCGAGGCCATCTTCCGCGGCGAATGCGGCTCCTGCCACACAATGGACGGCTACCGCCCGATGCGTCAGCTGCTCAGCGGCCGCGACCGCACCAATATCGGCAGCTTCATCACCATGCTCCATGAATATAAACCCGACATGCCCTACCGGCGCTTTATGCCGCCCATGGTAGGCACTCAGCAGGACGTCAACGATCTCACAGATTTTCTGAATGCCAAAGTGAATCCACCTGCGTCCAACAATCAAGCCGTTGCACAAACGGCCCATAAATAATCCTCCTTTCCTCCAGAGCTGCAAAAACAAAGAGGCCCGCGTGATGCGGGCCTCTTTGTTTGAACTATGCGAAGGTGCAGTCTGTTATTTCAAGAAATCCGGCCGCAGCTCTTCCGCCGTCAGCCGGTCGGCTTTCCGCAACTTGGGGAAAATCACTGCCCACAGTCCTGCAATCGCCATGGCTCCGATTCCGCCATATACGGTGGCGCGCACCGCGCCCCACCACTGCGCCGTAAGCCCGCTCTCAAACTCCCCCAGCTCATTGGACGCACCAATGAATAGCGAGTTCACCGCGCTCACGCGTCCGCGCATCTCCGGCGGAGTTCCCAACTGCAGTATTGAACCTCGAATGATGACGCTGACGGCATCCACTGCTCCCGCAATGAATAGCGCACTTAGCGATAAGGTAAGGTTAGTCGAGAGTCCAAACAGGACGGTTGCTGCGCCAAAAATTCCTACAGAGATAAAGAGCCAGATGCCTGCTTTGCGGCGAAACGGAAATCTAGCAAGCAACAAAGACATCGCCACTGCGCCTGCCGCGGGTGCAGCGCGCAGCATGCCCAACCCCTGCGGCCCGGTATGAAGGATGTCGTCGGCAAAGATCGGCGTCAGCGCCACCGCGCCGCCCAGCAGAACCGCAAACAGATCGAGCGAAGCGGCGCCCAGGAGTGCCGGAGTGCGGCCCATGTACTGGAATCCCGCCAGCACGACCTTCAACGATAAGGCGCGATGCTCCATGCGACCCGAGCGAACGTGCATGCTGCCGATCAACACGAGAGACCATCCCAGCGTTGCCAGCGTAAACACGTACACGATGCCGGCTCCCTGGAGTTTTGAGTCCGAGACCCATTGTGTGATGGGGAGCGAGTACATCACGCCACCCAGTGCGGGTCCAATGATGGTGGCGAACTGAAAGATGGTGGCGCCCCAGGTTACCGCGTTGACAAAGTGCTCTTCAGGAACCAGGTGAGGAATCAGAGCCGTATTTGCGGGTCCGGCGAAGGTGCGGGATGTACCCACGAAGAACAACACGATGTAAATGGCATACACGTTGTTCAGTCCTGAACGGGCCAACAGTAGCAGCGCCATGGTGCACACAGCCTGCATCGCATAGCAGGCCAGCACAACCTGACGGCGATCGAAGCGGTCGGCAACATGGCCTGCCGGGAGCAGGAAGATCAACCCGGGGATGAACTGCGCGAGCCCTGTATAGCCAAGGTCGATGGCGCGATGTGTGATGGCGTACACCTGCCAGGCAACAGCCACCGACTGCGCGGCGTATCCAAGAACGGCCGCCACACGCGCCAACTGAAACCGCCTGAAGTCGCGGGAGGCAAATGCCTCCATGCCGCGCCTTGGCGGCTTTCGAGGAAGTGCATGCATATTCTGAACCTAGGTTATATCGGCGGAACGCTGAAAAGGAATCGACCCCTGGACCGGTCTATCCTAAAGGCTTGGAATCCTGCTCGCAATCGAAACATCAGAAGCCCAGCATTCTGGCTGCTGCGGCCATCACTTTGTGCGGTGTGTGCGCTTTCCTGGAGCTCTATTGCACGCAACCCCTGCTGCCATTGCTTGAGGAGCTGTTTCACGCGTCAAAAACCGCTGTTGGGATGACGGTTTCGGCTGCAACATTCGGCGTCGCTCTTGCTGCGCCGGTTTTTGGAGCCTTCGCCGAGCGGTTGCCGCGCAAGCCTGTGATCGTGTTTGCCTTGCTTGGCGTCAGTGTGCCTACGCTGCTTGCCGCCACATCCACCTCGCTTGCCCAGTTGATCTTTTGGCGATTTCTACAGGGCATCACGGTTCCCGGTATCATTGCCCTGATCATTACCTATATCGGTGAAGAGTGGCCGCCGGACCGCGTTGCCCTCATCATGAGTTTCTACGTGAGCGGGACTGCGCTTGGCGGCTTTACGGGCAGGCTCACAGCGGGTATTCTGGCCGATCACTTCAATTGGCGCGTCAGCTTCCTGGTTCTGGGTGCAGCATCGCTTGCAGGAGCAGGCGCAGTAGCGGCGTGGCTTCCGCATGGAACGGCTGCGCTTCCGGCCACCACTCACGAGGCCGATCATCGCTTTGTTTACCAGGTGCAGGGTCTTCTTCGCAGCCGCAGGCTTGTCGCCACATTCGCTGTGGGATTCACGGTGCTGTTTTCAATGGTGGGCGTTTTTACATGGATTACGTTTTACCTGAGCGCTCCGCCGTTCAATTTATCCACGACTGCGCTGAGCTCGCTGTTCTTTGTTTATTTGATCGGGCTGGTGGTCACTCCGGCGGCAGGCTACATCATTACCCATGTTGGGCTTCGCGCAGGGATCGCGGGCGCCATCCTTTGCTCAATCGCCGGTGTTCTTCTTACGCTCAAACTCTCTCTGATAGTTGTAATCATCGGGCTTACGCTGTTGTCGTCAGGCGTATTTATTGCGCAAACCACCTTAAGCAGTCATCTGCGCGTAGCGTCACCCGCCGGAGCGCGTGTGACCGCCGCCGGAGTTTACATCACCTGCTATTACCTCGGCGGAGCAACCGCAGGCGTGCTGCCGGGAGTTTTCTGGTCCATCGGCGGGTGGCCTGCATGCGTCTCCTTCATCGTTGCCATGCAAATTGCCGCTCTTGCCGTTGCCCTTTTGGGCTGGCGGACACCATAGTCGGCAGGCATGGAACCTCATGCAAACTGATGAACCCAAAAGGCCCTGAAGCGAATCTATATAGGCGAAGAAATAAGCCGCACCTGGAAATCCTAGGCCGAGCGTCCCAAAGCATCCGCGGGCACTTTGGCGCCGATCTTCCCCGGTCTAAGCAGGACAATAAAAGGGCATAAGAGAGGACCTTTGTCGACGCAAGCCGCAGCAGCACCAGCCCCTAAACCGGTGCAGAGCACAACTTTGACCGATCATTCGGCCTGGAAGCCAAGGGTAAATCCCTGGCTCATTGCCATGACGGTGGCGCTTGCTGCGTTCATGGAAGTACTTGACACATCCATTGCTAACGTCGCCCTACCCCACATCGCGGGAACCCTTGGGGCCAGCACCGACGAAGGTACTTGGGTGCTGACCAGTTACCTGGTCTCGAACGCCGTTGTTCTTCCCCTCGGCGGATGGGCCTCGAGCCTGATGGGCCGCCGAAACTTCTTCGTCTTTTGCATCATTGTTTTCACGGTCTCCAGCTTTTTGTGCGGTGCGGCGCCAACATTGCCCATGCTGCTTGTCTGCCGCGTCCTCCAGGGAGCGGGCGGCGGGGGCATGCAGCCCATGGCGCAGGCCATCATGGCCGATTCATTCGAGCCTGAAAAACGCGGCCAGGCCTTCTCTGTCTACGGTCTGGTTACCGTATTGGCGCCTTCCATTGGTCCCACGCTGGGCGGCTGGATCACTGACAACTTCTCATGGCGCTGGATCTTCTTCATCAACATTCCGGTCGGCATTCTCGCGTTCATTCTGGTCACACGGCTTGTCGAAGATCCACCGTGGATCAAACCAGATCTTTCGCGTCTCCGCCACATGGACTACGTTGGCTTGAGTCTGCTCACCATTTCGATGGGCGGCCTGCAGATCATGCTCGACAAAGGCGAGGAAAACGACTGGTTCTCCTCCGGCTTTATTCGGTTTTTCTGTTTCTTGTTTGTGGCCGGCATCATCGGGCTCATCGTTTGGGAGTGGCGGCACAAGAACCCGCTCATGAATCTCAAACTGTTTAAATTCAAAAACTTCGCCATCTGCTGTTTCCTCATGATGCTGGTGGGTGGCGTATTGAACGCCAATACTGTTCTGCAGCCGCAATTCATGCAGCAATTGCTGGGCTGGACGGCCACTAACGCCGGCATGGCCCTGACTGCAGGTGGCTTTGCGCTTCTTATCGTGATGCCGATGGCGGGATACGCAACCGGTAAGGTTTCCGCGCGCACGCTTACCGTCATCGGCTTCAGCATGTTCTTTCTTACCTTCCGTTATGCCGCCCTCATCACCACGCTCGATATGACTTTTGCCGCAGCCTCGTGGCTGCGCGTGGTGCAGATGCTGCCTCTGCCTTTCTGCTTCATCGCCATCACCACGGCGGCATATGTGGGACTGCCGCGAGAGCAGAGCAATCAGGTCTCCGGCCTTATCAATTTTGCCCGCAATATTGGCGGCAGCATCCTGATCGCCGTCACCAATGCCCAGGTGGTCAATCGCACTGAGTGGCATCAACAGCACCTTCAGGCGGGCATGCAGTCGGGCTCCATCGCTTTCCAGCAGCACTCGCAGGCATTGAGTGGCTTCTTTAGCAGCCATTTTGGCGGAACCAACGGCATGTCGCTGGCGCTGGCTAACATGTACGCGGAACTCAATCGCCAGGCTGCTATGCAGGGCTACCAGGATGTCTACATGGAGCTCTCCTGGATGTCGGCGGGGCTCATCGTTCTTGCCTTTCTGCTAAGTAAGAACAAGCCGGGTGCGGGCGCAGGTTCAACGGCGATCCACTAATTCCCTGACATTGATCAGCGCATCAGATCCATCTTCAGAATGTTGATGACTCCAACACTGAAAGTTGGATCGCAGTGACATGCATTCTTGGACATACGGAAAATTAGGCCTATAATTCCAGCGATAAAACAAATAACCGGCAATGATGCCTTTGTCCGACATCTGCTTTAGGAGGACGTTATGTTGAAGCCGTTTCTGCTACTTTCTGCAGCAAGTTTGTTGATCGTTTCGCCAGCCCTGGGGACCGCCGCCGGATCTCAAGATGCCCCGCCGGCCTCAGCGCCTGCGGCGTCTCACGCCGGTGCACCGAATCCTGTAAAGCCCACCGCGGATTCGCAAGCCAAGGCGAAGGAGCTATACGAAATCGACTGCGCAATGTGCCATGGTGAAAACGGAAATGGACAGACAGACCTCGCCAAGAGCATGAGTTTGAGCGGCGTGGATTTAACCGACCCCAAGACCTTATCGGGCAAGGCGGATGGTGACCTCTTTGACGTGATTCGCAACGGCAAGGACAAGATGCCTCCCGAATCCGCTGGCCGCGCACCGGACAATATGGTCTGGAATCTGATTATTTATATTCGCAAACTGGCAGGTACTCAGCCGGCGGCAAAGTAAATTTGCGAAGCATGCTGTATCTCCACGTCAAGTACAAAAGGAGCTTTCAGTGAAGGCTCTTTTTGTCTCTGTTGTTTTGTTGGTGACTCTCGCAGGCTGTAAGCCGCACGCGCTCCAAAAGGATATTGAATCTCGAGGTACCGCAAAGGTTGGTTTCTCAGCTGCGGAATTGCGCGCATTCACAGCGCTGCAACCTATCGATGCACACGCGCACGTTCTTCGTGTCGATCCTCATCTCAATGCGATGATCGATCGCTTGAATCTCCATCTGCTCGATATCCTCCTTGTTGACGACAGAGAACCTGAATTTAACAACCTGCAGGCTGAGAAGACCGAAGCGAGTGCATTCATCCGCTCCACAAACGGACGTGCAACCCTCTGTACAACCTTTGATCCCTATAACATGAGCAGGCCTAAATTTGCAGCTTCTGCAATTCGGGGCCTCAATGACGATTTCAAGAATGGCGCAATCGCGGTAAAGGTCTACAAGAATCTCGGCACGGAAATTAGGGACGCCAAAGGCAATGCCGTCCTTCCGGACGATCCTAAGCTCTCAAGCATCTATGCCGACATGTCCGCGCACAACATTACTCTTCTTGTTCACGTTGCCGATCCCGACAGCGCCTGGCAGCCCCCGAACCCTGCATCGCCGGACTATTCCTATTACCAGCAGTATCCGCAGGAATACATGTACGGCAGGCCCAACCAACCGTCAAAGGCAACGATTCTGGCAGCGCGCGACCACATCCTCGAACAGAATCCAAAGCTTCGCGTCGTGGGAGCTCATCTTGGCAGCATGGAATCGGACTTACATCAACTGGCGCAGCACCTCGCCCGCCATCCCAATTTCACGGTAGACCTTGCAGGCCGTACTTCTTATCTCCTGCTGCAACCGCGCCCAGATGTCATCACTTTTATACTCAAGTACCAGGACCGACTCATCTACGGAAGCGATCTCACCTTCTTACCCAGCCAAAATGCGGAACCACGAATTCGCTACTGGGAACAAACGTATGCACGCGATTGGCGATTCTATGCAACCAGTGACACTGTGGAAGCTGATGGAGTAAGAAGTCAGGGATTGGCGCTACCCGAATCTGTACTGCGAAAGATTTACCACAACAACGCTCTTCGTTGGTATCCCGGCATAATCCCTTCGCATTAGGCTGATGCGGATCTTGTCGGTGGAAACGGCCTTCAGCGCTTTTCAAGCATCGTCTTCAGTTGTTTTTCAATTGTCCCTAGATTTGTTTCACCCTGAAAACGCGCCCGCACCACGCCATTTCTGTCGATCAGGTACGACAACGGCAGCCCCATTACGCCGCCGTATCGTTCTCCTAGCTTCGCGTCGCCCATGGCTATCGGGTAGTTGGTCTTTAGCTTCTTGACTACCTTGCGGACGGGCGCAACATCATCGTCCATCGAAATTCCGACCACCTGAAGTCCCTGAGAGCCATACTTCTGTTGCCACGCACTGAACGTCGGCATCTCAATCTGGCAAGGCGCGCACCACGTCGCCCAGAAGTTGAGCAGCACAACCTTGCCGCGCAGGCTTTTGAGATTGATCTTCGCCCCGTTCAGATCCACGCGCGTAATCTCCGGCGCGGGTCTGTTGACGAGCGATCTCTCCGCGGGTGGCGCCGCCGGACCGATCTGCGCCGACACCAAGACGGCGCAGACCAACAAGGCAAGAGAACAGCAGCGCGTGAGCCCCTTAGTGGCCGCGCTCAACGGGATACCCCTTGTCCAGCCAATCGCTGCCGAAGTTATCGGCGAAGTAAAGCACCTTCACGTGCGTGAATCCGAGGCTCTGCAGCGTTCTGAACGCCGGCGCAACGTTGGGGCAGCGGTTCCACGGGCAGCACCCGCAGTAGAGCACAATCGATTTGCTCTTCGGCAGCGATGCCACGCGCTTCTTTAGCTGGTCAAGCCCGGCTGCCTGCGATCCTGGACCCACGTACTCCGAGCCCGCAATGTGCGCCTGCTCGAACAGCATGCGCGAACCCACCTGGAGCATCAGCGGTTTGTCACCGGTTTTTGCGGCCAGCAGGCCGTTCAGTTCCGCCGGCTGAATCAGCTGTTTTTGCGGAATTGAAAACGCGCTGTTCTCGTTCGGCGCGCCAAATGGCCCTTGCGCATGAACACCTACAACAGTAATAAAAAGTCCTACGAGAACTGCCAACATTCCCGCCTTACGAATAGTTGCGATCAGCATGAAATTTCTCCACAACAAGTGTAAGCGCGGAGATGTGTGCCCTGGCAACGTGTGGCGATGTTCGCAATCTATGCCCAGACACGAAAATGCCAGAGACCGTAGCCTCTGGCATCTTCGATAGGGTGAACTAGTAGGAGCCTCGGATCATGCATTGACCCGTTCAGTACCTTGCGCTAAGTCACCGGGTTGCCCCGGCTCCTGCATCTCAAGGCCTGGCCCGCGATGGAGATTTGAGTTGCCTCGCTTCTCTCATCCTTCGGCGCTACCGGCGCTGGATCTGTGAGTCACCCCACGGTCTCGCTCTTCCAAGTAGCGTCTCCCGACTCGGCTTTGGGTTGCCCCGCACGCCTCGTCCTCGGGTTCTGCCGGCGTTCGATCTCCAGGTTGCCCTGAATCTCGACTCCTTTCGGCGCTTCTAGCGGCCTTCAAGCTCCGGGTTCCCCCGAAACCGTATTTCGCCCGTCGCGCCTCTCGATGCATCACGGGTTTCCCCGGTCTTTGCATCTTCCGGCCCTGCCGGCGACCGATCCTCGGGTTGCCCCGGCTCTCGTGTCCTTCAGCGCCTCCGGTGCGTCGGTTAAGGTTGCCCCGCCCCTCGCTCTTCCAGTTGCGCCTGCTGATGCATTCCCCGAGTTGCCCCGGTTCCTGCATCTTCCGGCTTTGCCGGCAACGGATCTTCGAGTTACCCCGAATCTCTCGTTCTTCGGTGCTTCCGGTGCTTGAGCTCTCGGTTTCCCTCGAACTCCGCTCCGCCCGGCTGCTCCTCCCAGTGTCGCTGCGGGTTTCCCCACTGGCTTCACCTTCCGGCTTGGCCTCAGGTTTAATGTTCCGGGTTACCCCGGCTTCTCTCCCCCTTGGCGTCGGCTGATGGATTACCGAGTTTCCTCGGTTCTCGCACCTTCCGGCTCCGCCGTCCCTGCGTCTTCAGGTTTCCCTGAATCCTGCATCTACGGCTTGGTCGATGATGTATCCCGCTCTTCGCGAACTTTGCATCCTCGGTTTTCACCGCGGATGAATCTTCGTATCCAATCGGGCTACGTGCTCTCCGTGCCCCGGCTTTGGATGCATCTATTCAATCTCATTCATGCCTTCCACCTTGCGGTGAACTGCCGACTTCAACTGCATTCTGCATCGTCCGTCGGGATGGGAGCACATCTCCAATTCCCTACTGGCTCATCAACTGGAGAGGAGCTTAGGCCCGTTGAAACTGTGGAAGCAAGTGCAAAAAACGGGTAATTCTGTGGATTTCACCAGTGCTGGTGCATAAATCGTAAGTACTTGAAAAGTTGAACAAACTCCTGTGCAAATTCGCGCGTCAAGTGACCCATCGCGGAGATTTGACAATCACTTTTACAGCCAGAAAAGTGCGTTAAATCACTTCCGGTTACGATGAAACGCTAAAAAATCAGTTCGCCAAACTGCTCAAATGAGCAAACTCGACTGCTACTTCCGTAGCTGCCATTAAAAAACCGCAATGGCTCTTAAAACATTTGCCTCAATCCGTCGCTTTCACCGATAGATGGAACAGACGCCTACCATGGAGTGGATGACGATTGAGCAAGACCGGCGGATCTCCACGGTTTTGAAGGACGAAGGCGCGCGCCTCAGGAATTTCATCCGCAAACGAGTGGCCGACGAGGCGGACGCGGAAGACATTCTGCAGGAAGTCTTCTACGAGTTTGTGCAGACCTACCGGCTCCTGAAACCTATCGAGCAGGCCGGTGCGTGGCTGTTTCGCGTTGCGCGCAACCGCATCATTGACCGCTTTCGCAAGAGCCGCCGCGACCCGCTGCAAAGCGAGCCCTTGCACAATGAGGAAGGTGAACGGCTGGCGCTCGAAGACCTGCTGCCTTCCCCAAATGCGGGCCCTGAGGCTCACTATATTCGTAGAGTGTTACTCGAGGAAATTGGTACATCAATCGACGAGCTTCCGGAGGAGCAGCGTAGCGTTTTTGTCGCCCACGAGATAGAGGGCCGTAACTTTAAGGACATGGCGGCCGAGACCGGAATCAGCATCAACACCCTGCTGGCGCGCAAGCGTTATGCCGTTCAACATCTGCGCAGGCGTCTGAAGAGTGTCTACGACGAGTTTTCAAAACTGTGAGGAATGCAATGAAAAAGCATCGCGCGCTGAAAGTGATCGGAGTCATCCTCCTGGTTACCGCGATTTTCTTTCTGCTGGGCTTTGTGGTCATGGCCCTGTGGAACTGGCTCATGCCGACCATCTTCGGTATGCACACCATCACCTACTGGCAGGCCTTTGGGCTACTGATCCTATCCAAGATCATCTTTGGCGGTTTTCGCGGAGGCCGTGGACGCGGTTGCGGAAGCCGCAGAGAGTGGCGCGAGCGCATGGCGGAACGCTGGGACACCATGTCTCCGGAAGCACGCGAAAGGGCTCGCGAAGCCATGCGCCAGCACTGGCGCGGCGAGCCGCACTTTGAACCGAAGAGCGATACCACAACCTAGAAACCTCCCCCCTCTCCCAGCCAAGCCCGCTCCTGGTGCCAGAGTCCAACTCTGGCACCAGGAGCGGGCATATTTTTGTGCGGTGCAAAATCCAGAGTTCGGGCTATACTCCGCTCACGGAGCTGTATCCCCATGCGAGGTCGACGCGGCTGTCTTTCCGGCTGTTTCACAGGCTGCCTCTCCAAACTATTCCTGCTGGTTGTGGGTGCAGGAGCATTCACGTGGCTGGTGATGGTGGTGCTCAATCCCTGGGCACTGCATATCGGCGGCCGCTCCACGCCATTTCTCTTCTGGCACGGCGACGGCACTGTTCTTTCCAAAGACGGAAAGACCTATCCGCTCTACGTGACCTTTTGGCCGGGCCGGCCACGCGGCATCCACGGCGCGGGCAGGCGCGAAGGCAAGCGGGAAAGTGCCGCACTTAGCGGATGGGGTTATCTCTGCCTGGCTCCGGGCAACATTGAGCGGCTGGACGTGAGCGGCACCATGTACGGGGGATACACTGACTCCACTAACAGCCTGTTCAATTTCCGCTTGCTCGAGTGGAGAAAGCCCTTCAGGATCAATTACCAGTACCGCGGCTTCTTTGATCTTGCGGGAAACTGGAAGGGTCAGGACCTGGTGATGAACCGCCCCAACGAACAAGGCATCCGCTTCAACACCGGCCCCTTCATCGACCGAGCAACCACGACGCTGCACTGGGACAGCTACAGCGACTTTGAACGCGCTTGCCGAGGTGGGACCAGACTGGCCGGACAGTGAAGAGATTGGCCGGGTTATACGCCGGGAGACATTTCGACGCTTCTTGAGGAGGCCAAGAATTTCCGCGCGACTATTCGTGCAACACAACGCTGACCAATGAACTGTCCACGTTCATACCGCCAGCGTTGTAGTCGATGAACCCGAGTTCGCGGAAACGATTGAGGAAGAAGCTGACACGTGAGCGCGTTGTCCCGATCATTTCGGCGAGAGCCTCCTGACTGACTTTCGCAATTACCGGGATAGGTTTCGACTCCTGTCCAAAGTTGGCCATCAGCAGAAGCAACCTTGCGAGGCGCTTTTCGCTCGAATTGAAGAGATGATCGATGAGGTCCGCTTCCATGCGAACATTTCGAGAGAGCATATGCACCAGAAATTGCTCGGCAAACTCAGGCTCCCGCAGCAGACCGACCATAGCTTTCTTCTCAATACGGACAATGGTGCTCTGTTCGAGAACATTCGCTGTGGCCATGCGAAGAGGTTGACCGTCCAGGCAGCCTTCGCCGAAAAAGCTGGCCCCTGTCAATTGCGCGATCACAACCTGCTTGCCATTCTTTGACACCACGGTCAACTTGACCTTGCCGCTCTCGATGTAGAAAACCGCGTTGGCCGAGTCGCCCTGAGTAAACACAACCTCATTGGCCGCGTACTCGCGACGGGACTTTCCAACCGAAAGTTTCTTGAGTAGAACGTGTGGTTCGAAGGCACCAGTCAGCTTCGCTTCAGAACCCGACCTGCCGAATTCGCGATTCTCTTTTCGATTTACCGCAGAACGAGAGCGCGCAATCATACCCCTCGGGGAGTTCCTGCCGGCTTTCGATGAGGCAGATCGAGTGGTCGCTATGGAAATTTCCTTCACTTTGGAGTCAGATTTTCTTGCAAGTCGCCCATACATTGGGCGCTGCCTGGGACAAAACAAATGGTCAATCCGGCTCACAACGTACCCGGCTTCTTACCCTGTTCCATAACTCCCTAGGTATCTCGCTCAATTGAAAACGCTATGCGCATTCTCACCATTCCTTTCGGGTCGTGAGCTTCATAGCTCAGACAGCCGAATCCTAGGCGGCTAGGCTTGAACTTGCCTCATGCATTGGAAATTTGCGCAATGTAAGCAGCGCACTGCAGCGGCAGAAAAAGGTGTAATTCGTGAAGAAACTCATTATGTGCGTTGCGTTAGTCAGCTTGGCCGTCCCAGCCTTCGCGGCGACGGATCGTGAAGAATCAGTTGACCGCATGGATCATGCGGGCAGAGTTATGACCGAAATCATGTCTGCCCCTGACAGCGGTATCCCCGAGGAGGTTTTGGAGCATGCACGGTGCGTGGCCGTGGTTCCCCATATGTTGAAGGGCGGCTTCATCTTTGGCGCCGAAAATGGCCGCGGCGTGGCCACCTGCCGGACCGCCAAGGGCTGGAGCGCCCCTGCCTTCTTTGCAATCACAGGCGGAAGCTGGGGATTGCAGATCGGCATTGAAGGCGTTGACCTAGTCATGATCATCCAGAATGAGCGCGGCATGCAGCAGTTGATGTCGAGCGGTTTTCAGCTCGGTGGCTCTGCATCCGCGGCAGCCGGTCCGGTTGGCCGTCATGCATCTGCCAACACCGATTGGAAGCTGAATACTGAAATATTGACCTACTCGCGAGCCCGCGGTGCTTTCGCCGGACTCACGCTTACCGGCGCCTCCATTCGCCGCGACGATGACTCGATGAAGGCCATCTACGGACCTCGTGCCTCCACTCGCTCCGTACTCAGGGGCAAGGTGGCAACGCCTGCGTCCGCCGAGGCATTCCTCGATTCGATACGCAGCGCCAAGGCTCAGGCAGTTGCGCAGGCCGGCAACTAGTTAAGCGGCTTTGAGGCCCGGAGACCGCAGCATAAAGGAGAAGATCATGCTTTGGACAATCTTTGTAGTCATCCTCGTGCTGTGGCTTCTGGGCTTCAGCTTCCACATTGCGGGTGGGTTGATTCATCTCCTGCTCGTAGTTGCTCTCGTCATACTGCTTATCAATCTGATATCGGGGCGGCGACGGCTATAGGAACGAGGGAGATCGGCACGCGCATCTTCCTTGCGAGCAGTCCATCAATTCAAAAGTTACCGCGCTGTCTATCTCGACTCGAAAGACAGCGCATACCGTACTGAAGTTGAAACAGAGGCAACACCCATGAAACAAACGCGAATCGTACACGCAACTGTACTTTCTGTCCTGATGATCGCAACCGCTGGTTTCAGTTACGCACAACACGACGACAAAAATAAAGGCCACGACAGACAGGACAATAAGGGTAGACAAGCACAGGCGTCGGTTGGGCAGCGCGGACAGCAGCGAGAGCACGGACAGGCGCAGCAGCAGCGTCCGCAGCAACAGCGGAACGCGCGGCCCCAGCAGGGCGAGCGGCAGCAGCGCATGAGTCGGGACCAACAGCGCAATGACTGGCAGCAGCATCGCGCCAGAAACTTCGATTCGCAGCGCCAGACGTGGACTCAGCGTGGCGGCTATCGGGGCGAACGAATTCCTGACAGGAACTTCCGCAGGAGCTTCGGCAGAAATCACAGCTTTCGCATATTCGGCTTGCCCTATATGGAAATGGGCGGTCGGCAGCGCTTCCAATACGGTGGCTACTGGTTCAGCTTGATGGACCCGTACCCCGAGTACTGGGGAGCAAACTGGTACCAGAACGACGATATGTATGTGGATTACAACGACGGCGGCTATTACCTTTACAACCGCAGATACCCTCGCCGTCCCGGTGTCGCCATAAGTATCTCGTTCTAAGAGATTACGCCCTGACAGCAATCCAACATAAAGCGGCCGCACATCAGAGACTTGATGCGCGGCCGCTCTGCTTGGTTTATACGAGACGCTCCGATGAACATCTCCGCGGTTTGATATCGCAGATCATTCTATTCCAAGCTTCGAAGTCAAGCCCTGTGGTTGCCGATGCACTACTAGCCGGCAACTGGAGCGAGTACTCCCTTGGCAAGCATCTGTTTCATGCCGCGCAGGGCCTGGCGGGTGCGTTCTTCGTTTTCGATCAGCGAGAAGCGCACGTGGCCGTCGCCGTAGTCGCCGAAGCCGATGCCGGGGCTTACCGCCGTTTTGGCTTCAGTGAGCAGCAGCTTTGAGAACTCGAGCGAACCGAGCTTGCGGTACTGCTCGGGAATCTGCGCCCAGACAAACATGGTGGCCTTGGGCGAGGGAATGGGCCAGCCGAGCTTGTTGAGCCCCTCGACGAGCACGTCGCGGCGCTTGCGATAGATTTCGCAGATCTCGTGCACGCAGTCCTGCGGTCCTTCAAGGGCAGCAATGGAGGCCACCTGGATGGGCGTGAATGTGCCGTAGTCGAAGTAGCTCTTGAGCCGCGCCAGCGCCGCCACCAGCTTGGGATTGCCCACCATGAAGCCCACGCGCCAGCCGGGCATGTTGTAGCTCTTCGACATGGTGAAGAACTCGACTGCCACGTCTTTCGCGCCGGGCACCTGCAGCACGCTGGGCGGCTTGTAGCCGTCGAATGCGATGTCGGCATAGGCGAGGTCGTGGATGAGGTGGAAGCCGTACTCGCGGGCCAACTCCACAAGGCGGGCGAGGAAGGGCAGCTCCACGCACTCGGTGGTCGGGTTCGAGGGGAAGTTGACGATGAGCGCCTTGGGCCGCGGCGTCATGCGCGGAATGAGGTCCTCAAGCTGCTGCAGGAACTGCTCGCGGTCGTGCACGGGCACGCTGACGATGTGAGCGCCGGCAATGACCGGCCCGTAGATGTGAATGGGGTAGCTGGGGTTGGGCACCAGCACGGTATCGCGCGAGTCGAGAATGGCCAGGCACAGGTGCGCGATGCCTTCCTTGGAGCCGATGGTGACGATGGCCTCGGACTCGGGATCGAGATCGACATCGTAACGCGTCTTGTACCAGTTGGTAATGGCGCGGCGCAGGCGCGGAATGCCCTTCGACACCGAGTAGCGATGCGTTGCGGGCTTGAGCGCTGCTTCAACCAGCTTGTCGACGATGTGCTTGGGCGTGGCCCCGTCGGGGTTGCCCATGCCAAAGTCGATGATGTCTTCACCGCGACGCCGCGCGGCCATCTTCATTTCGCCGGTGATGTTGAAGACGTAAGCAGGCAGGCGCTGTATTCGGCTGAACTCTTCCATAATGACTCCAGTGTAATGGCAGGTACCAGTTGTCGGTTCTCAGTTGTCAGAGATTGGACGGGGTAGTGGGCAACGCAATGCAAAATCTCTGGCCGGATGCTGACCACTGACTACTGAATTCTGATTTTGGGGATGAGGTGCAGCGGTATCTAGGCGGCCGAAGCCGCAGTGGCGGCGGGAGCCGCGCCGGTCGCGCACGCGATTGCGGGGGCGGGATGTGCGGTCTGCTGCATCTTCCTGATTATAGCGTAACGGCAGCTTTGGGCCGTCAGCTCTCCGCTAATGTGACCGCCAACCTGATGGCGGCTAAGAGCCGGTCGTAAGTACCACGCGGAAGCGCGCTTTGCCGCTCATCATACGTTCGTACGCCTGTTCGGCCTGTTCAAGAGGATACGTCTCGACCATTGGCGTTACGCCGGTGAGTGCGCTGAACTTGAGTGTGTCTTCCGAGTCCATGCCTGTGCCGGAAGGCCATCCCATCACAGTACGCCTCCCCAACAATAGTGGAAACGGACTCACCACGACGGGTCCGTCCGGAGCACCCACTACGATAAGCTTGCCCGCAAGCGCAAGCCCATCCAGCGCCCACTCGAGGGCCTTAGCGCTGGTTAGCGTGGAAAGAATGACGTTCGCGCCACCGAGCTTCTTAAGCTCCGCGGCGGGATCCTGCGTTGTGGAGTCGATATACACGTGCGCGCCGAGTTGTCTGGCCAGCGGGCCTTTGTCTTGTCCGCGGGCGATTGCGACTGTTCGATAGCCGCTCTTTGCCGCATACTGCACGGCCAGATGTCCCAGCCCTCCAATGCCCAGAATTGCCACGGTGTCGCCGGAACGCGCTCCGCTGTTACGCAGGCTGTTGAACGTCGTAATGCCGGCGCAGAGCAGCGGCGCAGCATCGACATCGTTAAGGTCATCCGGAATGAAGGCGAGCGCATTCGCCGGAGCGATGACGTAGTCCGCATAGCCACCGTCGAAGTCTATTCCGGAAACAAGCCCGTTCTCGCACAATATAAAGTCTCCGCGCCGGCAGGGAGGGCAGAAATTGCAGTGGCCGCCGTGCCAACCCAATCCCACGCGTTGACCCGGTTTAAACAGCGGTACATCCGGGCCAACCACATCCACCACACCCGCCACTTCGTGCCCCGGCACGCGCGGATATTGCAGTCCGGGCCAGAGGCCCTCTTTGGTGAGGGAATCGCTGTGGCAAACACCACATGCCTGGATGTGAACCCGAACTTGTCCCGGACCGGGATCAGGGAACTCTTTTTCCACTAGCTGGAAGGCTCCTCCCACTGAAGGAACCTGCATGGCACGACCAGTCACTTTGGGCATAGGGGAAGTATCCTTTTGTGGCCTTGGATGACGCCGTGCGTACTTTTGTTGCAACAAAATTTTACCGATTCGAATCTCCCGGCCGCGCGATTGAAGCTGACGCCGCTTGAGCTGTTCCCTCGGCATGAGCCAACACCAGCGCCGACTGCGATGCGGCTTTCTCGTAGTAGTCCACAAAACGCTGAGGTTCAGTCGCCTTATACGAAGCGAGATTGTGCGCCCAGCGGAAGCCGATGGGCTGATAAATGAGCTCAGCCGAGATTCGATAGGGGCCGGCGCCGCCTGAGGTTGCGACCGTGTAATGCGTAGTACTTGATCCGCCCGTGAAGTTCGGGTCATCGGCCGCCTTGCCGTGCACGGCGATATCGGCGGGTGCGTCTCTCTTGTCAAATCCGGTGGGCGGAATGCGGTTGTCCTTGAGGTATTGCGTAGTGGTCAGCAGGCCGGTGGTCACGTGGCCCTCGCCATCGCCAAGGATTGGCTCGAAGATCTCTACCTGGTCGGGGCTGGTTATCTCAGAGAAGTGCGGCAGGTAGCGCGTAGCATCTGTATCGTTGACGTTCCCAGCGATAGAGCCGTCGGCGTTCAACTTGCCGGACTCAAAGACGGCGTGGCCATCGGCGGCGGTGACCACAATGTGAAGCCATGCGCGACGCGAGGGATAAGCCGTAGGCAGCTTGTGGCCGGTCAGGTTTTCAACACGAACTGAAAACGAGAGCTTGCCATCAGCCAGTTGCGCAGGGCTGAGCGTGACGCGCGCCGACTTCGACTGCGCGAACTCAGTGGTTTGCGCAATCTCTGCGTTCAGTGCAGCGGGTTGCACCGTGACAGCCAGCTCATCGCGATGTGTGCCAAGAATGCCGAGCATGAAGGCGTTGGCTCCTATGAATGTATGACGCCGGACGCCTTCTCGCGGCGTACCCAGCACGGTCGAAACCGTCATTGAACCGTCTGCTGCGGGCATGTGACATTGCTGGCAAGTTTGTTTCTCGTGAAAGTCGCTGTGCAGCCACTCAAGATATGTCATCTGCTCTGGAAATTGCCCAATTGTCTTACCGCCCGGACCAAGCGTGGGCGTGTAGAGCGTGTGGCAACTGCCGCAGAGGTCCGCGGCGCGGATGTGTTCTGACTGAACGGGCGCGTAGCCGGTCACCTTTACATGGACAGTGGAAACCGCAGGAGACGCCGCGCCAAACGGTCCGAAAAGGGGCCGGGGGGATGTTCCCGCTGCAGCGACGACGAAATTACCGCTGTAAGTTGCGGGTGTTCCAAGTCCGGTTGGCTGGATCTGGTGGCAGACCGTGCAGGACACGCCATCGGCGGCCGCGGCATGTTCTGGGTTCTGTGCGTTCAACGGCAGGCGCTTGAAGATATCGGTCTGGTGGCCCTGCTCAGCGTCCTGCAGGTGCTGCAATGGCATGTGGCAGGTTGCGCAGTCTGTCTGGATAATCTCGCTGGCTTCGGGATGGTCCGTGACTTCGCGCCGCACGCTGCCCTGCCAGTAGGGGTCGCGGGCTGCGTTGGCCATAATGCTGGCGCCGGTATCGGTTGTGAATGAAAAGCTCTCACCTTTGGCTGTTTTCAGGTTGCCGTGACACGAGATGCAGCGCTCTGAGGTTCTGAAGCCCGTGGCGGCATCGCTTTGCCCGGCGCCATACGCTGTGGCGGAATTCAGCAAAGCAAAAGCTGCGAATGCCGGAACAAACGCGATTACGACGAGCGGTGAGCGACGTGTCATATGGAATCCCCGGATCCTGTTTCTTGGGCTGATGTTTTGAGGGGTTTGCAGGCGCAGCAGCGGGCGGCGAGCGGAACGGAAGCGCGTCCCCAGATTAGCACGATACTTGTCTGAAACCTGTGCGATCAGGCTGCGCAAGCCAACATGCGTCTCAGGCGCGAATTTATACTGAAAGACAGCATGAGCACGTCTTTGTCCTCCAAGTTTCCGAGTGTTGATGAGCAGATGGATCTGCTCGAAAAGGGCGCGGCGGAAATCATCCGCGTGAGCGACCTCCGCGAGCGCCTTGAAGAGAGCCGCAAAACCGGCCGCCCGCTACGCGTGAAGGCCGGCTTTGACCCCACCGCTCCCGATCTACATCTGGGCCACACTGTGCTGATGCGCAAGCTGCGCCACTTTCAACAGCTCGGCCACACCGTCATTTTTCTGGTTGGCGACTTCACCTCGCTCATCGGCGACCCCACCGGCCGCAACGTAACGCGCAAGCCGCTTACGCGGGAACAGATCAACGCCAACGCAGAAACTTACAAGCAGCAGGTCTTCAAGATTCTTGACGAGAATGCCACTGAAGTCCGCTACAACAGCGAGTGGCTGGAAAAGCTCGGCTACGAAGGCACCATCCGCCTGGCGTCTCACTTCACCGTGTCGCAGATGCTGGAGCGCGACGAGTTCCACAAGCGTTTCCAGGCCGAGCAGCCCATCAGCCTCCACGAGATCCTTTATCCCCTGATGCAGGCTTATGACTCCGTGGCGCTCGAATGCGACGTTGAACTTGGCGGCACCGACCAGCGCTTTAACCTAGGCGCGGGCCGCGAGTTGCAGCGCCAATACGGTCAGAAGCCACAGATCATTCTTATGACGCCGATCCTTGAGGGCCTGGACGGCGTTCAGAAGATGTCGAAGTCGCTTGGCAACGCCATCGGCATCAACGAGCCGCCCAGCGAAATGTACGGCAAGCTGATGAGCATCAACGATGAGCTGATGTGGAAGTACTGGGTCTTCCTCACTGACCTGCGAACTTCTGAGATCGAGTCTCTCCAGGCTGAGGTCGAGGCCGGTTCACTGCATCCGATGGAAGTGAAGAAGCGGCTGGCGCGCACCATCGTTGCTGGATTCCACGGCGAAGCAGCCGCCCAGAGCGCGGATGCGAACTGGGCGCGCATGTTCCAGCAGAAGGAAACCGCCGAGGACCTTGAAGAAGTTGCTGTGGCCTTCGCCGCCGTAGCAGGACCTGAAGCCAAGCAGATTCGCCTGCCCAAACTGCTGGTTCAGATTGGCCTGGCCGCAAGCGGCACGGAGGCAAATCGTAAAATCAGCGAGAAGGCGGTAAAGCTCGATGGCGAAACGGCCGAGGGTTCTTTGGTCCCCCTGCCGGAACTGCCCGCGCGCATCGTAGTGCGCCTAGGCAAACGCGCCAAGATAGCCGTAATTTCCTGAGTTCCAATAGGCAGCGCCCCGCGGTCCCGTTTCTTGGACCCGGGGTTGCCTCCCTCACAAATGATCTGACAGGAAATTCAGGCTTCGAAATCCAATTCGACACCGTCGACCAGGGGCAGGAGCCATTCGAGCAGCGCAAGGTGTATGGGGTGGACGAAGTAGGCTTCGGCCGCTTCCTGGCTCGTGAACTTCATCAATCCGATATAGGCGTAGCCCTTTCCGCGCGGCGATACATTCGTTCCCACCTGCACATCAATCAGTCCGGGAATTACGCCCTGAAACGCCAGAATCTCCTTCGTCGTACGTGCAATATCCGCCTCTGTAGTCTCGGGCTTCCACTGTAGCGCAAAAATATGAATGAACATCCGCCCTCCGGTTGGCTATTCTGAGCTTCACCGGAATCATTGCTCCCGGTAACTGTGCTCGACATTCAAAAGCATACCTTGCGTTCAAGCACATCGGGAGTATTGATGAGAACCTGACGCGACTTGTGATAGAAAGACCCTAACGTTTCAACGGGAGCACGGAATTGCAGGCAACTAACTTTGGCCGGCGTGTCTACAGGATGCGAGGCTGGCAGCGGACGCTCTACCTAATCCTTGGCCTGCTATTGTGCTGCGTTGGTGCGTTCATTGTCTTTCCGGCAACCCAAATTGGGCAGTCCGGTCCGGCCGTTGTTGTTGCCCTCTTCCCATTGGCGGTTGGTGGCTATTTGATTCTGCTTGCTGTGCGCTCACGGCTCGTCATCGACAGAGACCACATCGAGGTCTACAACGCGTTCCGCGAGCAATACGCAGAGCTCAGCGATATTGAAGGCTTCAGAACCATCAGCACCCGCAACGGTTCGTACTGGAGGCTCCAGCGCAAACAAGGCGGCCGCGCCCTCATCATCCAGAAGTGGTTCGACTGTGACGATCTTCGCGCGTGGTTTCAGCAACTGACCGATCTCGACGAAGTGGGCCGCAACGCTCTGTTGGACGAGATCAAGCAGGACCAACACCTTGGCACAACTCCGGAGGAGCGCCTGAACGCGCTCAGGCAGGCAAAACAAGTCAACATCGCCTTGTCGATCCTGACCATCGTCATGGGCATTGTGATCATGGTTTATCAAGGACCAGTTCGCCTGACAGCCGCAATAATTCTGGCTCTTGTGCCCGCCATGGCGCTTTATCTGCTCAGGAGCGATCCGCTTTTGTACGCAGTGGGGAAGCCTAAGCGCGATCCACGAACCGACCTGACGATCGCGGTATTCGTCTCAGGAATGGGTCTGGTGCTGGCAGGTGTTGCCGTGCACTTTGCTTCATACAAGCCGCTCATGGAGTGGGGCGCGCTGGTTGCGGCAGTTTACATTTATGCGTTTTTTGCGTTCACGCAGAAGGGGCCGAGGGTGCCGTCCTTCCTGCTCATCATGCTCATCTACGGAGGGCTGTACAGCCTTGGGTTTGTGATGGCCGCCGATACGCTGCTCGACGACAAGCCATCGACTACCTACGCGACCTTTGTTGTTGGCGAGCACGAGACCCACGGCAGGTCCACCAGCTACTACCTTGACCTTGCACCTTGGGGACCATTCGCCGGAACCAACAAGCTGAGCGTTTCACGCAGCGAATATGCCCGCGCGCGTACCGGCGACGCAGTCTGCCTAGCGCTGCGCCCCGGCTATCTACATGCGCCGTGGTATACCCGCGTTCCGTGCAGCGATCACTTCTTTATCGGGGCTGCGCAATAAGTTAGACCGTACTCACTAGCCCAGCGCAAATTTGCGTGCTGACTCCAGCAATTTGGCTACTGCTTCCTTCGAGCACGACTCCGTGTAGATGCGCATCAGGGGCTCTGTACCGCTGGCGCGCAGCAGCAGCCACGTCTCGGCGGCGTTCGGCTTTGTCTTCGCTTCGGGATTGTCGAGGAAAAACTTCACGCCGTCCATGGTTTCCGTGCGCAGAACCGGCATGCCCGCAAACACCGGGTCACCGGCCTTCAACGCCCGGGCGCGCGCGATGGCTCCGTTCTTGATTTCGTCGGGAATGTGCAGATCGATGCGGCCGTATTGGTGCTCACCGTACTCAGCCTGCAGATCGGCCACCAGTTGCCCCATCGTCTTGCCTTCTTCGGCCATTACGTTGGCAAGTAGCAGCGCATTCAACAGGCCGTCGCGCTCCGGCAGGTGCCGCTGGAAGCCGATGCCGCCCGACTCTTCGCCGCCCATCACAATTTCGCGCTCCAGCATGTAGTCGCACACAAACTTGAAGCCAATGCCGTGCTCGATCAGTTCGCGATCGTACTTCTTGCAGATGCGGTCAAGCATCTTGGTGGTGTTGAATGCGCGTGTGACCGCACCGGGCCAGCCTTTGCGCCGCAGCACCCAGCTCAGCAGAATCGAATAGATCTTGTGCGGATCGACGAAGTTTCCGTCTTCGTCCGTTGCTCCGATGCGGTCCGCGTCGCCATCCGTGCACAATCCAGCCTGGCAGCCGTTGGCCACTACGGCCTCGCCCAGCGCGCGGATGTGCGGCTCGATGGGCTCAGGATTGATGCCCGGGAACAGCGGATCGGGATTCGAGCGGATGGTCATGTTGGCAACGCCGATGCGGTCGAAGATCATCGACAAGATGGTTCCGCCTGCGCCGTACATTGAGTCGATGCAGAACTTCATGCCCGACTTGGCGATCATGTCCAGATCGGCAAAACTCTCGATGGCGCTCAGGTAGGGCGGTAGGAAATCCACTTCCGTTATCGGCGCGGGTTTCGCAGTCTTTGCCACGGGCGTGCCCAGGTACGATTCGATCTCGGCGATGATCGACGGCTTGCCCGATCCTCCATACCACGCTTTGTACTTCACGCCGTTCCACTGCGCCGGATTGTGCGAGGACGTGATCATGATTCCGCCGGCAGCGCCGCGCTCACGCACCGCGTAGCTCAATGCGGGAGTGGGCGTTACTGTTGGCGCAAGCGCCACCGGGATACCTGTGGCCGCAACCACCTCCGCACAGGTGCGTGCAAATGCCTTTGAGCCGAAGCGCGTGTCATAGGCAATGCACAGGCCCTTTGCTGGATCTTCCTTGGCATGCACGTAGGCGGCAACTGCCTCCGCTGCGGTGCGCACGTTGGCAAACGTGTAGTCGGCGGCGATTACACCGCGCCATCCGTCGGTTCCGAACTTGATTTGAGGATGAGGCATTGGTTTGGTTCTCGTCTCCCTGCAAGCGAAATTAAATGATCGCGGATTGGAGTTGGGCAACGCAAATTACGAAGATGCCGTCATGCGGCGGGGAATCCCATCGATTCAACAAACGCGTCCTGAAAGCTGGGGTCGGCGGCCAGGCTTATGTGTTCAATGGCGGGCGAAGCGGTTTCGTCTGAATCGGACATGCTGTCATTTTCGGCGAGCAGCATCTTTGCGCCGCGCAGCGCGGTGTTTCCTGCGGCATGCACCACTTCAAGCGGTGCTTCAATCAGGCCAATCTGGATGGCGCTTTCAATCTGCACGTAGTTGCCGAATGCTCCTGCCAGGTAGACTTTTTTGAGATTGCTGAAGTCTGCGCCAAACCTGCGCAATAGCAACCGGAATCCCGCGGCTATGGCGCCCTTTGCCAACTGCAGCTCGCGAATATCCGACTGGTGCAGCACAACCGGCCCCGCAACTCTGAAAATCTTCGATGCATCCGCAATTCTCCCAGATGCCAGAATGGCTCGGCTGCGCAGGCCAACTGCCGCGGCGTCCACCAGGCCACTGCCGCAGATGCCGAGCGGCTCCACATCGCCAATCACCGTTGCCTTCAGCGCATCGCCGTCCTGCGTCATGTGTGAGATTGCACCCGTGACGGCGCGCATTCCCATGCGGATGGATCCGGCTTCAAACGCTGGACCCGCTGCGGTCGACGCACAGACAATGCCGTCACGATTGCCGATTGCAATTTCGCCGTTAGTGCCTAGATCGACCAATGCGACCAGCTCTTTGCTCCGACCCATTCCTGTTGCCACGATGCCAGCCAGAATGTCCGAGCCCACAAATCCACCGAGGCAGCGCATGAAGCGAACCGGGCAATCTGCAGGCAGGGCCCACTCCAGATCACCGGGCTGGAGCGTCTGTGTACCCAGATTCGGCGATGCGAAAGGAACATGCGATAACGGCTCCACATCGCAACCTGAGAAGAGATGGTGCATTACCGTGTTACCTACCAGCACCACCTCAACCACTTCTTGCTGGCGGCCGCTCGCAAGTTTCGACAACATTTTGCCGAGAACTGAACGTAATGGAGTGGTCAGGTCATTGCCATTCAGCGCTGCGTGCACGCGGCTCATTACGTCTGCGCCGAAGCCAGCCTGCGGATTCAACTCGGTCTCTACACCCAGCACTGTGCCGGTCTTGAGGTCCAGCATCTGCGCGGCGATTGTTGTTGTGCCGACGTCTACGGCGATGCCGAGTCCCCGCTTTCCTCGAACAGCAGGCTCGCTTGCGTCAGACAGCACATCCATTTGCCATTGCCGGCACTCCAGCACCAGCGGCTCGCTTGCGCGCGCCTGGCATGCAAGACGCCATCCCTGTTTCAACTCTTCTGTGTTGAAGGATTCACGATCGGCTTGACTGATGGCTAGCGAACCTGCCAGCAGACGAACACTGCATCCGCCACACCTGCCCGCGCCGCCACATGGAAACTCCACACCGTGCTCAGCGAGCGAGCCGATCAGCTCAGCGCCGCGAGGGACGACCAGCTCGACCGCTAGAGGCTCCAGTCTGATCTTTACGGTCTCGGGTGTCATTCGGCTTCTATGATCTTGTCGCCGGATGTGGCATGAATTGCGGTTCCGGGTGGCACCAGCAGCACATCGCCGCCGCTCCAATCGCCATTCACCAGCCGTTCCAGAATCGAGAGTGTACCTTTTACTTCTTCGAACTTCCAGCCTTCTTTCTCGGCTTCAGCGCGTGCCCTGCTCCTGCTGGTGTCGTCCGATGCCACTGGCAATGAGATGTAGGTCAATCTCTTATAGTGCCTGCGGAAGGCATTGAACTGATCAAAGAGAAACTTGCCATCTTCTTCGCCGTACTTCGCCACCAGTTCCTGTAAGGTGCTGCGCTCGCTAAGCGGCTCTTTGGACATGGCAAAGGCCGGAGCCAACTCTTCGGGCGCGGTGTTTTGAAACTCCACCCAACCCGGTGTCCGGTAGTAAGTGCCGGGATGCGTCTGGAAGTAGGCGTTGAAGACTCGATGGCCGCCGATCAGCACTCCGATGCAGTCGTGTGCGCGCGGCAACAGCAGAGGCGTTTTGCCTGCCTGCAATCCTTCTGTGCCTCTGCCGCAAAGCGCGTAGCCCAGTAGAATGGCGTCGTATCCCGCATCGTCGGCGGCGTCGATACGTTCCTGCAGATAGGTGTGCATCTCCGCGCCGCGGCTGTGCAATCCCATGGGAATGATTTCAAGATCGACTGTATGCCGCGAGCGCACGATGATGTCCTCAATCTCGCGTGTGAACACCTGGCAGATAATCGCCTTCAGTCGCATCGTTCAGCGGACTCCAGCCCGTCTATCTATGCTTGGAACCTAGCCGCACCAATCGTAACTCGTGGACCATTGAGCCGAAGCGCGGTCTCCGGCAAGTTACGCGGCGCCCTTTTCAAGCAGTTCCTTAACCATGCTTACCGCGCCGCTGGCGTTTTCGCTGTAGCCGTCTGCGCCAATCTCGCGCGCATATTGGCTGGTCACCGGCGCACCGCCTATCAGCACCTTCACATTTGTCCGCACGCCCGCCGTCTCAAGCGCATCAATGGTCGTCTTCATCGCCGGCATGGTTACCGTGAGCAGCGCCGACATACACACAACGTGTGGCTTACTCTCTCGGACCGCGTTGACAAATTTTTCCGGCGTCACGTCCGTGCCAAGGTCGATGACTTCAAACCCGCTGCCTTCAAGCATGCTGGCGACAATGTTCTTGCCAATGTCGTGGAGGTCACCCTTTACGGTCCCGATCAGCACGCGAATCGCCAACTTTTGACCTGACGCGCTCAGCAGCGGCTTGATCAATTCCATTGCGTTCTTCATGGCGCGGCCGGCAAGCAGCAGTTCGGGCACGAAATACTCTTCGCACTCATACAGCTTTCCCACCTCATCCATTGCGGGAACCATTGAATCCTGAATTAGGGTTAGTGGATCTACACCAGCGGCCAAGGCAGCCTCGGTGGCTTCATGCGTTTTCTTGGCGTTGCCGTTCAATATTGCGTCATAAATATTTCTATCGAGGGCCATTTTCAACCCCTTTCAAACCACTTCTATGCGTTAGGAACAAGCCCTTCTAAGTCTGGAGTTGAGCAACAACATGTGACTGTAGCGAGCCAACGCAAACAGCACCAGGCTGCATTCAAGCTCGGCCAATACGCTGTTCCTGAAGAACGGCAGTCCGGCGGCATAGCACTCTACCAGTCCACCAAGTGTCTTGGGATACAGTTGCCACTCAAACCACACGCTGAAATTGCTTGCCACGAAATACGAAACAGAGAGCAGGAGCGACGATCCAACAATGCGCTTGATCGAGATTGATTCGCTGAGGACGGTTGCACCAAGATTTGCCGCCAACATGTACCACATCCACGTCAGGGCCTGATCGGGGGTAATCCTCATTCCGTAGTGGTAGGTGGTGATAAACAGATCGACGCCAATCAACCCGAGAACCGCGATACCGAATTCACGCAGCGGGCGGCATGCGCCAAAAAAAAGCAGCGCCGAGAAGATCGGAACAAAGTTGTACGTGTGGCCGAACATCAGACGCGAAAAAGCGATCGCGACGATCAAAGAGTACGGCACAAGAATTGATTTGCCGACAAAAAGTCTCTTCATGCAATTCCCCCAGGCGCTGGTGTCCTCAGATTCCGTTCCGGTACACCGCTTGGAATGATCTCTAATCTGTTAAAGACTGGTCCACCTTCACGCGGCGAATGGTCTTTACAGTTGAATGTTGAATCACGATAAACCAGGCTTACGACGGGGCGCAAGGTAATTAATCACAATACTTCACACTCATTTAGCCCAATTTGAACTTGTTCCCTGATTGGGAGCTGCGCGAGGTTGGGGGCTTAACCGGCATTGCCTCCGGACAGGATCGAGCCTGGCGATGGCGATGGTTCATCGCCCGGCCAAGCGGAGATAATCCCGGGGAAGGCTGACCGCTTGAGCCTTCCACAACGCAGAAAGCCCCATACATCCAACGTAACATCATGGATAATAGATACTTACAAGGCTCTCCAGGGCGAGTTACATGCGCGGCGGCGTCCCGCCTTCGGACATCTCACGCCCGCCGGCCCTGACTAGTCGCCTGGATGAAGGGCCTAGCCTTGCGCCGCAAAATCGATGAAGCCGCGCTCCGGGTTGGTCGAAATCAGCTTCACCTTGACCCGGTCGCCAACGTCGAGACCCTTAGCGCCCTGCACCAGCATGCCGTCCACGTGCGGATCGAGCGTACGAACGAACGTGCCGTACTGGTTCACGCCCGTAACGATTGCCCGGTAGGTTTGGCCGATATGTGTGTAGAGCACGACTGCGGCGATACGCTTCTGCATCTCGCGCTCAACCTTGCGGGCGGCATCCTCCATCAGCGTGCAACGGGCAGCAATCGCGCTTAGTTCGTCACTGCTGTAAGGCGGATCAGTCTTCGCCAGCAACGCCTTCAGAATCCTCTGCGTCACTACATCAGGGAACCGCCGGTTCGGAGCCGTCGAGTGCGTGTAGTCCTGTACCGCAAGGCCGAAGTGTCCCGGCGAAATCTCGTTCGGCCTCACCAGCACATACTCACCCGGGCCCATCAACTTCACAACCGCGAGTGAAAGGTCGGGGAAGTGGTCGGGGTCCTTCTGCTTCTGCGCCAGCAGAAAATCGTTCAGCGCCTTCGAATCCGGCTCCAGAGGCAACGATGTGTCCAGCCCCGCAGCCACCTCAACGATGCGGTCCCAGCGCTTGGGAGTACGCACAATGCGCCGGATGCTGGCGATCCCCGCATCCTCGAATGTGCGGGCGATGACACCGTTGGCCGCCACCATGAACTCTTCTATCAGCGACGTGGACCTGCTCTTTTCGAGCTTCTTGATCTCAACGGCTTCGTCCTGGAGCATTACGGGGCGGGTCTCAATCGTTTCCAGGTCTAGCGCTCCGTGCTGAAAGCGTCCGCCGGACATGCGCTGCGCCGCTGTGTCCTGAAGTTTGATTTGGGCAGCAAGCTCCTTATTGGCCGCGACCTTTTCCGGAGCCGGTCCCTTGCCATCGAGCCAGGCACCCACGCTCGGATACGCTAGCTGCGCCTGATTGCGCACCAGCGCGCGAAAGGCCTTTCCATCCGAGACCGCCCCCGCCGCATCGACGCACATCTCAATGACGATCGCAAGCCGATCCTCATTCTCATTGAGTGAAGTGATGCCTTCCGACAACTCGGTTGGCAGCATCGGAAACACCGTTACACCGGTGTAGACCGACGTCGTCTCGCTGGCAGCGTGCTTGTCGAGCGCCGTTCCCTTTCCCACCCGCGCATCCACGTCGGCCACTCCAACCAGTACGCGGATGCGTCCGTCCGGCAGTTGTTCTGCCCATTCAATCTGGTCGAGATCCTTCGATGTGTCGTTGTCGATGGACGACCAAAGCAGTGAACGCAGGTCCCTGGCTCCAGGCACCGCGGGCAGGCCGGCATGCTCCTCGATTTGCTTCAGCTCGGCTTCGGCATCCGGTGAAAAGTCCGGCCGAAATCCGTGTTCGAGCATGGTTGCATGTGCTGAAGCGATCAGGTTGAAGTGATTGGAATGGTTGGCAGACATCGTGGAAAACCTCGTGAATGAACGAAATGCCAGCCTATCATGCGCCGGCAGTCCACCCTCGCGGGTTCCGTTTACGAGGCCGCTTGCCCGCGGAGCCGAAAACGACTTCTGCAACTTTCGTGTGGGAGTGCTGCGCGGTTCATGGGATTTGCCACAGACAGGGAAAGCCATACTCTATGCGCAGGACATTTAGCTTAATTTCTAAATTTAACTAAAGTTCTCCATAGATTAATGCGGCGGCTGGAAGATTCGGATTCACGCTCCGATTCCTCCAGCCGCCGTTCTGCTTCCCCCGTTAATTTTGAGACGACCTGAGTGTTCTACAGACCCAGATCTGAAAGTACCTTTGGTTTGGGCTCTTCCACTGCCAACAGATTGTGGCAGTTCGAGCAGTCCTGCGTAATGGTCTTGCCACCCTTTGACACGTGATCGCCGTCGTGGCAACGGAAGCAGCCGGGGTATTCCATGTGCCCGATATTGTTTGGATGCGTTCCCCACGTCACCTTCATATCGGGGAACACGTTCTGGGTGTAGAGCGTTACCAGTGTCTTTTCGGCAGCCTTCACCATGGCGGACTTGGTGGCCAGAACGTCAGGCTTGGTCGTGCGGTAGAAGTTTTCAAGCCCGGCGGGAATCTTTGCGCGTGCTTCGTCCTGGCTGGAGTAATCGGCCTTTAGCAGTTCCAGGCCTTCCTTGTGAACGAATGGCAACTGGGGACTAATGGCGCCATCGGCCATAGCCCGATTGAGTGCATCTTCAGGAGTCATGAAGGTGTGCGAGGCGCGGTTGTGGCAGTCAATACAATCCATCACGCGACGCTCGCCCTTGGGCATGGTGCCGTTCAGGGCCGACGATTCAAAGACCGTCTCCGAGCCATCGGAGTTTTCCCTCTGCACCCACGGGATTGTGGTGCGACTCTCGTCGGTGGTGATGTACTCCATGTGGTTCAGGTGAACACCGTGGATGCCGCTCAGGCGCGACAGCGAATCTTCTCCGCCGAGGTGCAGAACCAGAACCGTCTGGGTTTCAGTGTTCTGTTCGTCGTCGGCAAAGTTCGATTTCACCAGCAGCTTTTCACCAACGAACCGGGCCGGCGTGTGGCAACCCTCGCAGATAATTCGCGCCGGGCGCAGATTCCTCACTGGCGATGGTATCGGCCGGGGATAACGGTTGAACGTAACCTCAAGAAGCTGCTTGGTTCCATTCACCTTGGCGCTGAAGTATGCTTCCGCGCCGGAACCAATGTGGCACTCGACACACGCCACATGTGAGTGTGCCGAAATCTTGTAAGCCGTGTACTCGGGATGCATCACGTGGCATGACTGTCCGCAGAATTCGGGCGAATCCATGTAGGCCGCGCCCCTGTAGCTCGCCATGGCAACCACAAGCAGGTTCACGATCGTTGCCACCAGAACGATATCCAGCCCGTGGCGGAAGATCCTGTCGTTGAGATCGATTTTGGGATATGCAGCCGGAATCTGCCCGGCCTTCTGAAGTTTTCTCCACCGGACCAGAACGCCGATCGGAATCAGGATGAGACCGCCGATGAACAGCGCCGGCAGAATCAGGAAAAAGATGATGCCAAGATATGGGTTAGCATTTGGGCGGCCAAAGAGTTCCATCAGCCAGTAGCTGATCATGGTTACGCCCGACGCACTTGTAATGGCGCCGCCTGCAAGACTGATGGGGTTATTGCCAAAGAACAGCGCCGGCCTTACCCAGTGTTCACGGAACTTCTGAAATGGTGCCACGTCTCCCTCCGCGAGCAAACGAAAAGCCCGCCTATACCACCAGCGAGACCACGATCACTGCACACATGTTAACCGGGCGCTCGGCCCCGCTCACTTTAGCCGGTCCCTCGCGTTCAGATTCCAGGCAGTCCTATCGTGCTTTCGCCCCAGGGGCGGGCCTGCAGCACTCGTCATTCTACGATGGAGGGAAGCCGGTTGATCCGGGCGGCGATTCTTCTCTTATTCTCGCCACCCGGCAAACTTACCGTAACCCACACCTAAAGGAGAAGCGCTCGTGTCGTGGTGCTCGGTTTCGAATGTAGTGTTTACTTCAATGAGCGGAAGTAGGTAACAACTTCCTTGACCTGCGCGTCAGAAAGGCCCGACACCGGCTTCATCTTGCCTTTGCCATCCTTCACAACGGCTTCCATCTGGGCAACGGTGAGCGACTTAACTGAGGGATCTGAGGCCGGCTTGATGCCCATCATCTTGGCCATACCCGGGCTCGGCGTACCGGCAGATCCATGGCAGCTCTGGCACTTCATCTTATAAACGGATTCGCCAGTTTCGGCAAAAGTCAATGTGCAGGCCAGCGTTGCAGCTGCGGTCAGCACTAACAGGGAACGCATTTTCTTGGTCATGAAAAAACTCCTCTGAGGATTTGCAGCCAGTGCCGGTCGAACCGCACTCGCCGTTTCTTTCTCTGCTTCATCCGTTCCCAGGCTTGCTTTGTGACTCCCTGAAACGGTGCCCGCAAGACTTTAAAAACATCTTACTTGATTGAACACTACCGAAGTTCCGGTGTTGCGCTGCACCGCTTTTACTTTGCCAACGAACGGAAGAAACTCACCGAATCCTTGATTTGTGCATCGGTCAGCTTCCCTTTGAACGCCGGCATCTTACCTTCACCGTCTTTCGTGATTGCAATCATCTTTGCTTCAGGCGTGCCTTTTACTTCACCGATTGGCTTTACGCCCATTGCTTTTGCCATCGCCGGGCTCGGCGTACCGGTGGCCCCGTGGCAGCTCTGGCACTTCGTCTTATAGACGTCGGCTCCCGGTCCCTGGGCCAACGTCAGTGATGCAACTGCCATGATGGCGATCATCGGGATTGTTTTGCTGATCTTCATCATCCTTACCTTCTTTCCTTAGCTCGATCTGTCTTGTCTTCGAACCGCATCGAAGTTAACGCTGCGGATCATCGGTTAGAGAATTTGGGTGGCTCTCTCCGTCAGGATAGAGCCACCCGATTACCACCTAGTTAAAGTTCTTAAGCTCGCGATCAGAACTCGTAGTGAACTCCGAGCGTCACGTTGTTGGCGTGGAACACACGAGGCGCCGTCAATCCGGACGTGGGCTCGGTTACGCCGGTCGGATATGGCAGAGTGGCGCAGGGAACAACCGCCGACGTCATGGTCGTGGATGTGCTGCAATATTCCGAACCCGAAGGTCCACCCTCACCATAGCCAAAGTAGTTATACTCAGCCTTCCAAGTCAGTCCCGGACGAGATGTCCAGGCAAGGTTGACGAAGGGCGACTGATAGTTGGAGTTCATTGATCCATTCACATCGCGCGCATCGTTGAAGAACCGGCTTCCATCCACCTTGCTCATGCGATAGCCGAGGTTGGTGTGCACCTTTGGGTTCGGAGCCAGCATAAGCGCGGCTGAAACCGACTGTGTTGGCGCATCCTGGAAGTCGCGTCCATACCAGGACGCCAGTACCGTCGTTGAACCGCGAGCATAGATACCCGGGCATGGTGTTGATGTCGCGGTGGCAACGGCGCCTGGCAAGGTCGCAGTTGCGCCGTTGTTGTAGCAGATGTTGGTCGCCGAGTATACCCGGCTGAACGCGTAGTTCAGATCGACACCGTAGTGCTCGTTCGGCATCAGGCTTACGCCCATGCTGCCCACCCGAGTGGAATCGATGTGGTCGATCGGGCCCTCGTCCGGAGTGCCGTTGGCGAGCGCTTCTTCAGCGTTCGCAGTGTTGTTGTGGCGTTCGCGATCAGTGAATGCACCGTTGATGGTTGCCCAGGGCTTCGGACGATACATGGTATGCATCCGATACGCCTTCAGCTGCCGAGGTCCGATAGGAGTCAGGGTGTTGTCGTAGTAGCCCATCTCAACCGTGCCGTTTACGTCCCAGTTGTGTGCCGGACGGAAGGCCAGATTGAGAATGCCTGTCGACTCATTGATGGTGATTTCACCGCTAACCGGGTCCGTCTCCTGCAGATCGCCCTTGTGAGGAACGCCCTGGCCGATATTACGCGTGCCGTAGCGGTAGGTGAGCGAAACCCTTGTGCGTCCGGAGATATCCCAGGCCGCAGTGAGGTTGTTGGTCACATTGCCCTGACCGTAGAAGCCGCCTGTCACCGTACCGTTTACGCCATGAGGCAGAGAACCTGGAGCGGAGGTGAGCGGGCCGTTGTAGTTGATGGTCTGGTTCGGAGCGCCCGGAGTCAGGAGATTGGTCGGGACAGGAACGTACGAGACTCCCGGCTGCTTGACGTTGGAGAAGTTGATCTGCTCAGCGAGGCTGAAAGCTTTGGTCACCTGCCACAAAAAGCCGAGGTCGGCAGCCAACACTTCGCGATGCACTCTGGCGTATCCACCGCTCCACGTTGTGGAGCGGACTGCGCCGGTCGAGCCGGTGTTCAAGCCAATTGCCTGCTCAAAGTAGTTGGGCAGCTTCGAGGTCCCCAGCGAATAGTGGACCTTGCCGTTAATCGAAAAGTTTTCGAAGCTGTTGCTCTGCAGCCGAATGGTGGATGTCGGCAGCAGTGTGCGGGTATTCAGAGTACGCACATAGCTGGTGACAACCGAGCAGGCCGCGTTGATGATTGGCATGCCGCCCATCGGATTCTGAGACAGAATCGTGTAGTTGCTGGAACTGGTGTATCCAGTGCCCATGCTGCCGGTATTGCAGGCACTTAACCCGTAGGCTGATTGGCTATCCCAGTTGCCCAGATATGCGGGCGTTCCGTCCGCTTCCTGAACCATGAATCCATTCGGATCCAGGGTGAAGAACGAGTCAGCCTTGTAGTTATAAAAATCTTGCTGAATGGTGATCTTCGTCTTCGGATTGAGCTTGAAGTCGAGAGCGGCCAGATAGTCGTCAGAGCCGTTGCGTTGATACTCCTGCAGCAGAGCATCGTATTTGAAAATCGTGTAGCTGGGGCTCAGGGTTGGGCCTTCCATGGTGCTGTGGTTGTATCCAAACCTGAAGCTCACTCGAGACAGCGGAAGCAGCGTCAGTTCGGCGTCAGTCATACGGCGTACCGTATTGAACATCACGGAAGAGTGCTGCACCTGCGGCCACGGCAACGTGCTTGACGGAGCATTTGACGGCCCGATCGGGATCGACGAACCTGGGGCGATGTTCGGATTGCCGAGCAGATCGTAATCGAAGTACTGACGGCTGCGGCGGAAGAGTCCGTAGAAGTCCCAGGCCTTGCCCTTCGAAGCATTGAGTCTCGTAAAGTTGGTGGGGTCGCCGCCGTACCCGCTGCTGAGAATCGACAGATTATCGAACAGGTGTCCCTTCTTGCCCGGAAGCGCGTGCATTTCTAGTGTCTGGCTCAAAACACGCGGGCCGGATTGTTGGTTCACCATGGAGTTGTACATGGCGCCGCTACCGCTCAGACCGACCATGTGACCACCCATATCGATCGTCTGATGGATCGAGTAACCGTCAGGAACAACTGGCGTCGGGTCCGGCGTGGCCATCATCGCGCCCGGCGCGGGAGTCTGGGCGACAGCTACACCCATCGTCATCAACACAGCGATTCCAGCAACCCCGGCGATGCGCTGCAACATCACGGGACCTTTCGCTTGCCTGGACTGCCGAGAAAACCAGCCTAACTTATTCATATGAAGCCTCACTTAAGAACTTTGCTCACCTCAGAGCCCGCACCCGCGTGCCTGGCTCGTATGGGAACTCAGCAGTGGCATTTCTCGGCCACTGACTGAGTTCCATTACTCCCTATCTGATGAACGCCTGGCTCAGGTTCGAACCGTGAACCATGGTGTGGCAGTTGATGCACGACGTTGCCGTAACCGAACCTTGTCCCTGTCCGTGCACCCTGCCTGCACCGACCGGGCTGTGGCACTGGTTGCACAGCGTGGCGATCGACGGCATATTCAACAGACGCGGATTCTGCGACCCGTGCGGAGTGTGGCAGGCCACACAACCTTCCGAACGAACCGGCGTGTGTTCGAATACGAACGGCCCACGCACATCGGTATGGCACTTGGTGCAAACCGCATTCTGATCGGCGGTCGACTTCAGATTGTTGGCGCTGAAGGTTCCATGCGCGTCATGGCAATCGGTGCACTTGACCAGGCCTTCATTCACCTTGTGATGGAAAGGCATGCCGAATGCCGGCTTCACGTCAGAGTGGCACTGGAAGCAGAGCGTCGGCTGCGATGCCTTCAGCAGCTTTGTATTCGCTTTGCTTTCGTGAACGCTGTGGCAATTAATGCAGCCCACATTGGCTTTCGCGTGGGGTGAACGCTCAAAATTCGGATGCGTGCCTGCGTGGCAGCTCAAGCACTTTTCGTCGACTTCCTTCGGCGAGTGCTTTGCGGGATTGAATATCTTGGTAATGTCGCCGCCACCTTCAACGTGTGCCTTGCCTGCACCGTGGCAGTTCTCACAGGTCACGCCGTTCCCGCCGTGCATCTCGGCCATCTTGGTATGCGGGTTATTCGCAAACTTCTTGCTCACCTCGTCGTGACAGGTGGCGCAGGTTTCAGAACCGACAAAGTCGCTCGATACAGCAGCCTTCGTCTCTCCCGCCTTCGCCTTCGGAGCCGCAGCACCAAGCGCGGTGGCGCTGAATACTCCTACGCCCAGCACCATCACAAAAAGAACTCGCAGCCCCAGACTGAATCCCGGAACCGCACCAAACATTCGCGCAACAGGCCTATTTTTATGCATGAACAATACCGCCTTTAGTGCTCTCATTGCTTCTCCGGACCTCTTTCTCCCCGAAGTTGCTCTTGTGCGGAGCATCACTACTCGTCTCGAAGATTACGTTCTTGTCACGAATCGAGCGGTGATGTCCATCACACACCTTAAGTGTCAGAATCTACAGGGGTAGTCTCCATCACCGGGTTTGTGAAAAACCCTCCGCTTTCATCATCTGTTCCATGTGATGAAACCGATTGTTGCAACTTACGGGAATACCCCAGTTGTATTTAAAAGAAGCAGATAAGTGCCACTGAATGTGCATGTTGAATCAATATCGCCAGTCCCGCAAACAGGACAGGTGTCGGAGTCTGTCACTCAAATTTCCGGGATGAGCGCCACTCAATCATTTTCATTCGCATCTCTTGTTGTAATTCACATCTAGATGTAAATCGTCTCCTCGTTGTACACGACTCGCATGTGAAATAGCGCACACGGCATTTCCCCGGAAATAGAAGGCCAGATCACCACGCCACCCAGTTAAGGGTGATCACCAAGTGGCAGTGACGTGAGGTCCATCACATCCACGTGCTCGACAACTGCGGCAAACTTCGAACAGAACTAAGAACCTCATTTCTGCGGGCCCGAGGCTTATAGAGCCTCAAATCCGGCCTTTACTGCAACCGCTCAGGCCTGGAGTTAGTCGGAAATAGAGGGTTTAAGGATTAACCGGGCGGGCAAGAACATGGCGGATGCTTATATGAACGCAGAAACGCAGACGCGGCAGAAACATATTGCTCGGCAGGTGCCCGCGGGATGTGCGGCATGTTCAAGTCGGCGCCCTGGCTGGTTCTGCTCACTGGGCAGTGCGGTGCTGGCCGACCTGGAGCTGGCCACCAGCACAATATCGCTTCCGGCTCAGGCCTCTCTCTTTTCACAGGGCGATGAAGCACGCTGCCTCTATCTCATTTGCAATGGCTACCTTAAACTCACGACCGGCAAACCGGAAGACCGCCAGATGATCGTGCGCGTCGCTGGACCGGGTTCGGTCCTTGGCCTTTATGCCGTGTTATCTCATGGCCTGTATGAGGTTTCGGCTGAGTCGCTCACAACGGCGCAACTCCGCCCCGTTGAGCGCGAACGGTTCCTCAACTTCCTGCGCAGCCACAAGGAAGCACAGATGCGCGCCGTGCAATGCATCTGCCAGGAGTACCGCTTCGCTTTGCAGGATGCGTGCCGCATTGCGCTCTCTGAGACCGTGGCCGCCCGCCTGGGACGGCTGCTCCTAGAGCTCTCTCACCAGATCGGCGAGCATCTCGAAGGCGGCGAGTTCCGTTTCCCATTGCTGCTGACGCACGAGGAGATGGCCTCAATGACCTGCACCACCCGCGAGACCGTGACCCGAACTCTTGGTCAATTCCGCAAAGATGGGTGGATCTCCATCGAAGATTCTCTGGTTACGTTACATCAGCCTGACCGGTTGCAGGCTCTGCTCTAGAGCCTGGCTCTTCTCTCGCTCTCCCAGCCTCGTTTTTCGAGTCAAAGAACAGTGTCGTCGAACGCCAGGCACGGATTGCCCGGCGTTATCATATCGACTGGGAGCATATGTATCGAATGATCCGTTTTACCTGCACTTCTGTTTTATTCCTCACCTGCTGTGCTGCAATTGCTCAACCTTCCACTCCTGCGGAGCCTTCGTCTTCAGTACCCAATTCAGTCACTACAACTGAGAGCACTGCGGTTTCGCAGTTCCAGAAGATTGAAGACAACTGGTCAAACGCGGTAAATCAGCACGACCAATATGGCTTGGAAAATGTGCTTTCACCGCTCTTTGTCGATGTGGCAGCCAACGGCGACATCACCACCCGAAATCAACAGGTCGTGCAGGTTATCAGCGGCAATGACAAAACCGTTTGGCTCACACAGAAGGTAATTACCGTGCGCATGCTCGGCGATATCGCCGTGGCCAACGGTACCTATACGCTGCACCACAAGGTGGATTCCGCGGCAGTCGATGAGAAAGGCGTATTTACCCACGTGTTCCAGCGCCTGCACGATCGCTGGATCTGCGTCAACTCACAGCGCACGGCGCTCAAGCAGGACAGCCCCAATCCGAAACAGAAGAGCAAGTCCAACTCGGACTCGTTTCACTTCCCAATCTTTTCGCGAGGCGATAAGTAGGCGTGACGGCCTGGAATTCTGACGAATTCAGCGTCTGTTAAACATTCGCGCCATTTTTGAGGGAACAGAGCCGGCCACACGCAAAGCTGCGCTCTCACCGCGCTGGCGTTTTTCGTCCTTCACCCTGAAGCTTTATCGATACGTGTACCAGGCTAAGCGCAGCCGGAGTCACACCCGGAATGCGGCTTGCCTGTCCGATTGTCATCGGCCGCACGCGCTCCAGAGTCTCGCGCATCTCGCGCGACAGTCCGCTGATGGCGCCATACTCAAGCCATTCGGGAATTGCCACCGCTTCGGCAGCCTTCAGCTTCGCAACTGACTTCTTCTGCTGCTCAAGATAGCCGGCGAACTTGATCTCCGTCTCCACCGCGCGCACTTCGTTGCGCAGCACCGCGCGCTTCAAATGCGCATCTTCATTGTCGGCACTCTCCAGCAGCCTGCCAAGCTCCGCAAGCAGCGGATCGCCGGCAATCCGCTCACGCAGTGCCGCGAGAATCGGTTCTACCGTCACTTCGGGCCGCTTGAGCACTTGCGCCCACGTCTGTCCTGCCGTCGAGGTCAGCGCGTCAAGCCCCGCAGCTTCAAGCTGCTCCGCGTTTACCTTGCCGGTTGTCAGCAGATAGTCCAGTGCAGCCATGCGCGCCTGCTTGCGTTCGTACTCTGCCCACGCTTCGTCATTGATGAGCCCCAGCCTGCGTCCGTACGGCGTTAGCCTGCGGTCTGCATTGTCGATGCGCAGATGCAGCCGGAACTCCGCGCGCGAGGTAAACATGCGATACGGCTCATTGGTGCCTTTCGAGATTAGGTCGTCGATCAAAATGCCCGTGTAGCCTTCAGTGCGGTCAATCGTGAACGGAGATTCGCCCTTGAGCCACAGTGCCGCGTTGATGCCCGCCATGATGCCCTGGCATGCTGCCTCTTCGTAGCCGCTGGTTCCGTTGATCTGCCCAGCCAGATATAGCCCGTCCATGCACTTGACGCGAAGCGTGCGGTCCAGTTCCGTCGCATCCACGCTGTCGTACTCGATCGCATAGCCCGGCCGCAGCATCTCCGCCTCGTCCAGTCCTGGAATGGAGTGCACAATCTGCCACTGCACTTCCATCGGCAACGAGGTGGACATACCGTTCACATACACTTCGTGCGTGTTCAGCCCCTCGGGCTCAAGAAAGAACTGGTGCTGTGTCTTGTCGGGGAACTTGACGATCTTATCTTCAATTGAAGGACAGTATCGCGGCCCAACACCCTCGATGCGCCCCGAATACATCGCCGAGCGGTGCACGTTCTCGCGAATAATGCGAAGCGTCTCCGGCATGGTGAACGCGATATGGCAGCTCACCTGCGGCTGCACAATCTTCTTCGTTCTGAAGCTGAACGGTGTGGGATCGACATCGCCCGGCTGCTCTTCAAAGGCATCCCAGCGAATGGTGCGACCGTCCAACCGCGGCGGCGTTCCGGTCTTAAGCCTGCACGTCCGAAGGCCAAGCGCCCGCAGAGCCTCGCCGAGCAACACTGAGGCCGGCTCACCACTTCGTCCTGCCGGATAGCGCTCCTCGCCGCAGTGAATCAAACCATTCAGAAATGTGCCTGTGGTGATGATGGTTGCGCCGGCAAGCAATCTGCGACCGTCGCGCAGCTTAAGCCCCAGCACGCGCCGCCGTGGACGCACCGGCCGCGGCAATTCAGCCAATTCTTCGAAGCTCTCGGAACTTGCCCCCTCGGCCCCTTGTTCCCTCGGGCCCTGTTCTTCAAGCACCAGGTCGACGACCTCCGCCTGCCTGATGTGCAGTCCCGGCTGCGACTCCAGTACTTCGCGCATCTTCACGCGGTACTGCTGCTTATCGCATTGCGCACGCGGACTCCACACCGCCGGCCCGCGCGATGTGTTCAACAGCCGGAACTGGATGCCCACCGCATCCGTGACCTCGCCCATGATGCCGCCGAGCGCGTCTACTTCGCGCACCAGGTGGCCTTTGGCCACGCCGCCCACCGCCGGATTGCAGCTCATCTGCGCAATCAGGTCGAGATTCATGGTGATGAGGGCGGTCTTCAGCCCCATGCGCGCCGCAGCCATCGCCGCCTCGCACCCTGCATGGCCTGCACCCACCACGGCCACATCGTATTGTTCGGTAAAAGCCATCCAGAATCTATTCTACGGATTCGGAGTCCACACACAGAAATGCGGCACGGAACGCCGCCCAACTGGACCAACGTGAGTCGCCTGGAAATTCACTTGTTTTCAATCTGCGTTTAATGTGCCATCGCTTTTTGAAACTTATATTTGTCTTCTGTAAGGACCGGCTCAAGATCCCCGTACTCAACTTAAATGCAGTCCCGGCTCGCCAACGTGCTGCACGCTTGCGCTTGAAACTTCGTGTGTCAGGCAGGTGAGCGCAAATTCACCATCACGCAACAATTCCCCCCTCAGGAGGTAACTGAACATGAGATTGAAGATGGCAGCACTCGCGCTTGGAGCCATCACTGCCTGCGCCGGCATTGCAATGGCGCAGCATAACGACAACGATCACGACCGCTATCGTCATCACCCCATTCCACGGCTGGATCACGTGTTCATGATCGTGATGGAGAACCACTACTACGGCCAGATCATGGGTAACCTTAATGCGCCTTTCATTAACAAGTACGCCGCGCAGGCCAACCTGGCGACCAACTTCTTCGCGGTAGGCCATCCGAGTCTCACAAATTACCTGGAGTTAGTTGGGGGCTCGAACTTTGGTGTGCAGAACGACGATCCACCAGACTGGCACAACAAGAATTGCGTTTCTACACTGAGCGTTCCAGTGGACGAATCCTCGGCAGTCAAGGTCATCTGCCCCATCGGGGGTGTGGGCATGGATGCGGCAACGCCTGCGGTGGATACCACCAATGAGGGGACACCAGAGGAACCGGTGCACAACGATCCGTTGGATGCCGCCCAAACGATGGGCATCACCATCGCCGACCAACTGGTGCAACGTGGATTGACTTGGAAGTCCTACCAGGAAAACCTGCCGCCGTACGGCGCCGATGGCGTCAATGCAAGTGATGGCCTGGTTTCAACAACGACACAGAGCGAGCCGGGAATGCCGCAACTGTACGCCGTCAAACACAATCCGTTTGCCTATTTTGCAAACATTCAAGAGGGTGACAACCGGAAGTTAAGCCTTCACCAGGTAGTGGATTTCTATCAGTTGTATGCGGACTTGAAACGCGGCGATATTCCGAATTTTTCGCTCATCGCTCCCAATCAATGCCATGATCAGCACGGACGCGGCTCCTCTGAAATGGGCACCGGTTGTTCAGTAGACGAAAATGCAATTGCCTCGGGTGATGCCGCTCTTAGCATCCTGATTCCGGCCATCAAAGACTCGCCCGCGTGGAAGCACGGCAACAATGTCATCGTTGTTGTGTGGGATGAGAATGACTACAGCTCGTCGCCCAACCAGATTGTGACCATTGTGGACACCAGCTACCAACCTACCGGGCTAACAAGCAAAGTGAAGTACAACCACTTCTCGCTACTGAAAACCATTGAAGCCGGCTTTGGTCTGGAGTATCTCAATCATGCCGCCGATCAAAACGTGCAGCTCATGTCGGATCTGTTCTAGGCCTGCGTATCGAGTTACTCTCGAGAGCCGGCGGCGATGCTGTATTGCTGCCGGCTCAAGATGGATTGAAGTTAGATTACTCAGGCGCGCCGGATTTACCATCTGACGATGCTTTTCTTATGCCGTCTGCAGTTCCAGCACAATCGCCGCACCTTGCGGCTCAAGGTTCATCGCTGAGGCCCGCCCATTGTGGTCGCGCAGGATGGTTGCGCAAAGGCTCAGTCCCAGGCCGCCCATCTCTCCGCAAACCTGCGCGGGAGTAAATGGGTCGAATGCCTGCTCGGGGCTGGCAAAGGCCGCGCCGGTGTGAGCCACCATAATCTGCACCAGAGAACCTTCGCTGGTCGCTTCAAGGCGTACGGTCCTGGGCTGCTCTGCCGACGAACCGGAGCCATGATTTTCAATTGCCGCAATGGAGTATTGCAAGCAATGCAGCACGGCCTGCCGCAACTGCTGCGAGCTGCACATCACCCTCGGCAGTCCCGGCTCCACATTCATCCGGAACTCGATCGATCTGCGCAAAAAGTCGTTGCTGTATAGCTTGCCCATATCCGCCAGCATCTCGCTCACAGAAACGGCTGTAAGCTGATCGGCCTGCGGCCGCGCAATCCGCGCCAGACTCTCCAGCGTCGAACGCATGCGGCGCGACTCGGTCAGAATCGACTCCACGCCCATTCTCTCCGGCGTACCCTTGGGAACTGTCTCCTCCAGCAGCGATGCATATCCAAGAATTACCGTCAGCGGATTATTGAGGTGGTGCGTAACATTCGCCGCCAATTGTCCCAGGCCTGCGAACTTCTCTGAGTCAATCAGTTTTTCGAACATCATTGTCTGGCTGCGCGTTGCTTGCAGTCTCGCGGCCAGCATTTCAATAGGCAGCACATCGTCAGCGCGCAGTTCCTCACGTCCCAGTGTTCTCGACTCACTGTCAAGTGGCCGCAAACCGGCGAGCAGCAGTGCGCCTTCAGTGCTGGTGCGCCCGCGCATGGGTACCGCCAGCGCACTGGTAAACCCAAGCCGCTTCAGATCGTCGCCCGGACTCAGCCATGGCCTTAGATCCAATCGCAAAGTCTTGCTCTGCTCAACGGCTGGGGGCGTCGTTTCCTCATTCAGAAATCCTGCCGGCGAAATCCGGCCCGCCATCTCGCTCAACGCCAGCTCAGTGGCATCGTCAAAGCCCGCCGAGCCCGCCAGCCTGAATCGCCCGCCACTCTCAAGCAATAGTGCTGCCTGCCTGAACCGGCTATGCTCCCGCACCAGACTGCAGATATCGTCACCCATGCGGTCAAAGTCTTCCACACGCCGCCGCGCCAGAATGGGAGCCGTATAAGCTTCCATCTCCCGACGAGCCCGGTGCTCGCGTTCCTTCGCCAGAGTGTTGATATTGAGCTCATCTTCCAGCGCCAGCATGATCATGCCGATGGCAGCCACTACCCGGCCCATCACAATCACGTGGATCAGGTCCTGGGTTAGCACCGCATGGAACCCTACAGCGGGCAGAATCTGCAGCGCGGTCAGCGACCACGCCGCAAACCCAAGCGAGCTCAGCACCACGCCCGGCGTCAGCCTTCGGAAGACAAACAGCAGGAGCAGCGAGGTCATCAGCAGGTTGGCGCACGCCACTCCAATCAGCGCCATGGCTGTGCCCGCAACGAAATACACCCACAGCAGAAGACTGCCCGCAACCGCGCAATACGAAATTCCAATCCACTGCGGCAGCTTGCTTTTCGCGGCGCCCCAGAGCATCGCCACAAACATTGCCACCGCACCCAGCGCCGGAATGACAAAGACCTGCCATCTCTGCGGAGTAATTCCGTGAAACACGCCGTAGGCCAGGATTGATGCAATCACTGCCGGCAATCCATAGGGAATTACATACAACACCTTGACACGCCAGATTTGAAACCGCGCCGGCGAAAGGGACGCCAGAAACAGAGCGGTACTCACCTGGATGGCTGCGTATCCGGTGGCCAATACCCACGGGTTCCCTCCCGCCGCTACAGACTGAGCCTCAAATCGCACCAGCACCATTGAGATGACGGCGAAGAAGAAGCCCAGAAACCACAGCAGGGTGCGCGTGTCGCGCGAACGCAGGTAAAGATACCCGAACGCCGGCAGTAGCAGCTCGGTTAAAACCAACGCGGGAATGTTGTAATAGTCAGGCATGTGAGCCGGTATTCGCTTCCGCCCTGGAGCCCGGTATGTCTGCTCCAAAGTGACCTGTTGGCTTGAAGTTCGCGAGTCAAAGATCCAATTTCAGGATCTGTTTCGCCCTCTCCCGGCCGCACGCGTGCCTGCAGGAGGGCGCAAATTTCCCTAAGCTATAGTTTTGGACCTCCCGTAGGCTATGTACATGCGTCTAAAGTTGCAAGAGACGCCGCAATTTCTTCCACAGGGTCGTCTGTCGAGGTTTCCTCATTTCCAAGGGGGTCTGGTCCACTTTGAGTAACCGCCGTCTTTTCAATTTCCTGGCATTTGCGGCACTCGCCGTCTGCGCCGTCACCGCTACGGGGCAGGACAAGGACAGCTTTACCCCCATGCCTCTCGACTCTGGTTTCGGCAAGATGGACATCAATCCTCCGGCAGTTCCGCCCGAGCAGATCATCAAGGAATTTGCCGCCAAAGAAAGCGAATTTCAGGACGCTCTGAATCACTACACCTACCGCCGCTATGCCCGCGTGCAGACGCTCGATGACAGCAACAAGGTCGACGGCGAATGGTACGAAGTCGATGACGTCATCTTCGACTCCACAGGCCGCCGCACCGAGAAGGTCGTCTACGCTCCGGAAAGCACACTGCAGCGCGTCCAGATGTCGCCTTCGGACCTGCAGGACATCTCGCACGGCTATCCCTTTGTCCTCACAACCGAAGAAATCACGCAGTACGATGTCAGCTACGTCGGCCGTCAGAAAGTCGACGAAGTGGACTGTTACGTCTTCGAGGTTTCGCCCAAACAGATCGAGAAGAACAAGCGATACTTTCTGGGGCGAATCTGGGTAGATGCGACCGACCTCCAAATCGTCGTTACCAATGGGCGTATGGTTCCGGACGACACCCGCAAGGGCAGTGAAGACCTGCACCCACCCTTCATGACCTGGCGCGCGCAGGTCGACGGCCACTACTGGTTTCCCGTCTACACCAAGGGTGAAGGCATTTTGCACTTTACCGGCGGCCGAGGCTTCATAGGCGAGGACGTACATATCCGCGACACCGTGAAGTACACGGACTACAAGCGCTTTGGCTCAACCAGCAAGATAATTTTTGGCGGCCAGACCGTTCCCGATCCTAACGAGCAGAACCAGCAACCACCGGCTTCGCCTAAAAAGAAATAGCCCTTCACTCACACCGGACTTGCGCGACTTTTTAGGGATCGGCACTCGGTTCGGCGGCAGACAACGAACGCGGCTGTGAAGTCTATCCCTTGTTACGCTTATGCTTCCCTGAAGCCTGCAACGCGCGACAGGCAAGCTGCTTGAACGTATCTTTCAGCTCCTTGGGACTATTGACTTCAATCCGGCAGCCCGAGCTGAGCAGCCATGCGGCAAACATCTCAAGCCGATCGCGGCCGCAGCGCAATCGCGTGCCACCTCTTTCGGCTTCCACCGCAACCCTCATTGGAGCAAAGGAACGCTCGGCCTCTTCGACTGGCATGTCAATCCACACATCGATCTGGTAGTCCGACTGCACAAAAGGCATCCGCTCCTGCAGGTACTGCCGCGCGTCAAAGTTGGCAGGACGCCGGAAGGTCGCTTTGCCAATTGCCAGGTCCGCTACGCGGTCGAGGCGGAAGGTCCGCAGTGCGCGGCGCGAAAGGCAATATCCGATCAAATACCAGCGACCATCCGTATGGATAACGGCGTAGGGTTCAATCTGCCGGTGCGATGCAGCGCCCGAGTGGGATTGATAGTCGAAGTGAATGCGGCGGTTCGTGCGAATGGCTGAAGCAGCCCGGATAAGGTACTCCACCGACGTTGAAGCTACCCATGGCCCCGGCTCGATAGCCACCACTTCTTCCACGGTTCTGATGCTTTCATGCAGAGCGCTGGGCAGAACGCGCTCCAGCTTGGCCAGCGTGCCTTCCGTGGCTGGCGCAAATGCCGACAAACCCACCTGGCGCAGCGCCCGCAGTCCAAGCGAAAGCGCAAACGCTTCTTCATTGGTAAGCAGCAGCGGCGGCAACCGAAATCCGGGCTTCAAACGATAGGCTCCACCCACGCCTCGCGAGGAGTCGATGGGAATGTTCAGATCTTTCAAACGAACGATGTAGCGCTGCACAGTACGCAGATCCACTTCCAGCCGCTCGGCGAGCTCCGCTCCGGTCACAAAGTCGCGTGCCTGCAATATCTCAAGCACCGTGAGCACGCGCATGATTGGGTCATACATTTGAATTTTGATCCTGCATTGAATTTACGACAGGATCTGTCGGGAATACCACTTACACTCACATTTGCGTCCACATGGACACATGGAGGTTTGACATGGCAATCGAGACAGCAACCGCAAACGTGATTACCGGCGAGATGGTTCTGGCGAACTGGCAGGGGCACAGGCGTCTGACCCGCAAGGTCATAGAAGCATTTCCTGAAGACAAGCTCTTTTCATTCTCTTTGGGCGGCATGCGGCCCTTTGCAGAGATGGCCTGGGAGTTCATCCGCATGGCAGTGCCCATCGTAGACGGCGTTGCCACCGGCAAATGGAAGGAATACAACGGCGGCGATACAGGCAAGCCCGCAAGCAAGGCAGAACTTTTAATGCTTTGGGATTTGCAGACCGCTCAATTGGACGAGAAATTTCCCACCATTCCGCCGCATCGCTTCAGCGAAGTGGACAAAGCATTTGGAATGTGGGAAGGGCCGGGCATTGCGACAATTCAGTACGCAATCGACAACGAAATCCACCACCGCGGCCAGGGCTATGTCTACCTGCGCGCGCTAGGCATTGAACCGCCACCCTTCTGGGTGCGCGACTGAAGAAATAATCGTCTCCAGCAACAGTCCCGGGGCTCAATTGCGAGGCCTGGACCGCGTGGCCAGTAGCGAACCACTGGCCACTGTTCACTGTGTGTTGCGGATTACGGATAAATCCGGTGCAGCGTCCGCGCGAAGGGAATCGTCTCGCGCACATGATCCAGCCCGCAGATCCATGACACGGCGCGTTCAATTCCCATGCCAAAGCCTGAGTGCGGCACGCTGCCGTAGCGGCGCAGGTCGAGATACCACTGGAACGCTTCCTTGGGCAGATTGTGTTGCTCGATGCGCGCGTTCAGAAGTTCGTAGCTCGACACACGCTGTGAGCCGCCAATGATCTCACCGTATCCCTCCGGCGCCAGCACATCCACGCACATTGCGTAGCGCGAATCTACCGGATCAGGCTCCATGTAAAACGCCTTCACGTCTGCCGGATAACGGTTCACCATCACCGGCTTGTCGAACTGCGAACTTAGCCACGTCTCGTCCGGCGAACCAAAGTCATTGCCGTATTCGAAAGCAGCTTCGAGCTTGCCATCCTTGTGCGCCTGATTCAGCATGTCGGCCGCATCGTCGTAGCGCAACCGCGGAAACGGCGGCACAATCGCTTCCAGCTTCGCCTTGTCGCGTCCGATGACTTCCAGTTCGGGCCCGCGGTTCTTCAGCACCGACTGCACGATATGCGACAGAAAACTCTCAGCCAGTTCCAGCAGCCCATCCAGATCCATGTAAGCCACTTCCGGCTCAATCATCCAGAACTCGGTCAGGTGCCGCCGCGTCTTCGACTTCTCCGCACGGAACGTGGGCCCGAAGCTGTACACCTTACCAAGCGCCAGCGCCGTGGACTCAATGTAGAGCTGGCCGCTCTGCGTCAGGAACGCCGGATCGCCGAAGTAGTCCACCGGAAATAGCGTTGAGGTGCCCTCGCAGGCCGCCGGCGTCAGAATCGGCGGGTCAGTGCGAATAAAGCCGTTGGTGTCAAAGTACTCGGCTGCCGCACGCATAATCTCCGCGCGGATACGCAGAATGGCCGACTGCCTTGGTGACCGCACCCACAAATGCCTGTGCTCCATCAGGAAATCGACGCCATGCTCCTTCAGTGTGATCGGGTACGGATCGGACTCTGGTACTCGCTGCACCACCCTAATGTCTTCAACATCCAGCTCGTAGCCGCCGGGGGCGCGCTTATCCGCGCGCACTTTACCGCGCACCACCACTGACGACTCCTGTGTCAGTCCCTTCAGCGCCTCAAAAACCTCCGGCGGGACGCTCTTCACGTGGGCCACGCCCTGGATGGTTCCTGTGCCGTCGCGAAAGATTGGAAACAGCAGTTTGCCACTCTCGCGCAGGTTATAGAGCCATCCCTGCAGGGTTACAGACTGGCCGTCGTAGCGCCCGATGGTGGCAATGGTGGCAACAGGAGCACTGGAGGCGGATGCCGAAGTGGACTGGGTTTCGTCAGACATGGATTGTGCGCTTTCTTTTTAGGTATAAAGACTAATCAGAATAACGCGCTCAGCGAAAATGCGCCGTGCGCCGCAATACTCAGTCGACATGGCACGGGGAGCCCCGGTGTGGCCCATTACTTCAAATACGGCGACAACAGCGCGGGCAGCGCATGCACCATGCTGGTATGGGCAAACTGGTATCCCGCAGCGGCAAGTTTGGCTGGGTATGCGCGCGTGCTGGCCAATAGTGTCTCCTTCGCCATCTCACCAAGCACCAGCCGCGCCGCGAACCCCGGAATAGCCAAAAACGCCGGCCGATGCAGTTGGGTTGCCAGCAAACGGGTAAACTGCGCATTCGTTACGGGGTTTGGCGCGGCAAAGTTGTACGCTCCGCACGAATCTTTTTTGTCCATCAGGAAGATGGTGGCGTTTACCAGGTCTGGTAGCGAGATCCAGCTTATGTACTGGCGGCCGTTGCCAAACCTCGTACCCAATCCATAGCGGAAGTACGGGATCAGCCGCGCAAGGGCACCCTGATCGGAACTGAGAACCATTCCAAAACGCAGGTGAAGCACGCGAATTCCCGCAGTCCTGGCCGGCTCGGCAGCCTCTTCCCACTGCCGGCACACGTCGGCAAGGAACCCCTTCCCGGGTGGCGAAGTCTCGTCCAGCAGCTCGTCGCCGCGATTGCCATAGAAGTTCACACCCGAGGCCACAACCAGCATCTCCGGCGGGCGGTTCAGCTTGGCAAGAGCGGTTGCAAGCACCCTCGTTGAACCCACTCGGCTCTCAAGAATCTCCCGCTTATAGGCCTCATCCCAACGGCGATCTGCCAGGTTGGCGCCCGCAAGGTGAATTGCCGCGGTAAGGCCTTCAAACGCCTCAGGATGAGGAAGTTCCGTAGCGCTTGCAGGCTGCCACTGGAACTGATTCGCTGCTTCCGGAGCGCGGCGCACCAACTGAAAGACCGTCTCACCACGAGCAGACAGAGCAGACCACAGAGCGGTGCCCAGCATGCCCGATGCACCGGACATGAGAAAGCGTCGCGCCGAAGAATTGGAGTCTGTCGAAATGATGTGCCTGCCTCTCCTGAACAATACGATAGATGCGAAACACCGATATGGTTTAGCAGGACATAAATTTTTTTTGATCTGGACAATAATTTGTCACGGGGCGCATCCTATTTTCAGAGGCTTAGGAGGCATGGATGACGAACCCTGCCGAGGTAACCAGCGAGGAAACCCAGAAAACTCAGGCCGACCCTGCTACTGCGGAGCGCTTTATTGCGGAAAAGCGGATCGGGGAACGCATCAGGAGACTGCGGCTCAAGAAGTCGATGGGGCTGGTCGAGCTGGGCCGGCACACCGGACTCTCCGCAAGTTTCCTCTCTCAGCTTGAGACCGGCCGCGTGGTCCCCACGCTTCGCAATCTCGCCCGCATCGCCATGGTCTTTTCCAAGGATCTCTCGTATTTCTTTGAGACTGAGCCCACCGCAATGTTCCGCATTCATCGGCAGAAGGATCGCGTGCGCCTTCCGCAAACAGGCGTTGAGCCGCCAACATACTTCTTTGAAAGCCTGGGCTACATGGTGCCTGACCGGCACATGGATCCCTACTTTGCAGAGTTCGTTCCCATGGCGCGCACCCTGGAGCCTAAAGCTCACATGCACCCCGGTTACGAATTTCTCTATGTACTTGAAGGCGAACTGGAACTGCGCCACGGCGACCAGGAAACCACGCTCGAGCCGGGCGACGCGGTTTACTTTGACTCGGGAACGCCGCACTCCTACCAGTGCGCGGGCAAGGCGACTGCCAAGGTCATCATCGTGACCATGCACCAGCCACCGGCAGCAATACCCATGCGCGCCGTCAGCACCTCTACCACGCCAAGGCTCATGCCGGTTGGTAATCGCACCGGCAGCACGGACGACAAACATACAGGCAACTTCTAGAGCAGTTTCGGAATATATGCAGACTCTTTGAGAGCGTTGAGAGGTGGCATTTTCTTGATGAAAATGCCACTTTGCCGCCTGCTTTCGGTCTACACCAATTCCGAAACTGCTATAGCGCGAGATTGTGCGCTCTCCAGCGCGCCCGCGATTCGCGACAAAGAGCTTTACTCGGTTGACCCGTTGTCTTCTTCAGGCAGCATCAGGAAGCTCACGAATGCGATGCTCTTTGAGTCCGGCGACCAGTTCGCCACGTTCATCGTGCCGTCGCCACCCACCAGATTTACAAGCGTCCGAATCTTGCCGTCCTCAAGTGACAAAATGCGCAGCTCAATGTCCTTGTTCGCCGCGTGCGTCGTCACGCTGGGATCGTAAGACAGAAACACGATTGACTTGCCGTCGGGCGAAGGATGCGGTGTCCAGTTCTTGCGGTCGTCAAACGTAATCTGCTCCACATCGCTGCCATCAGGCTTCATGCGCGCAATCTGCATTCCGCCCCACCGGTCGGTGTTGAAGTAAATGTATTTCCCATCCGGTGAGTAGTCGGGATCGTCGTCCACACCGGTTCCGCGGCTGATCGCCTTCTCCGGCCCACCGTCCGCGGAGATGGCAAAGATCGTCAATCCGGCCTTTGTGCCGCGCGTGTACAGAATCGTTTCGCCATCGGGAGACCAGCTATGGAAGTAGCTTGTGTTCTCAGTCAACTCGCGAGGCTTGCCCCCACCGGCCGGAATAATGAAGACTCTCCGGTCTTTGCGGTCAGGCGTCGCGCACGAAAGAGCAAACAACTTGCCGTCCGGCGAAAAGCCATGACTGCCCGAACAACTCACCAGTCCGCCAATATCGATTGGCTCTGCAGTTCCGCCACTTGCGGGAATCGTGTCGATGCGGTCGCCTCTCGTAAAGACAATTGTCTTGCCGTCATGTGACCAGTTGGGCGCCATCAAGTGGCCACGCTCGGAAAGCAATACCGTTGCCTGCCGCGCGGCAGGATCAATCGTGATGGTCTGCAGCGTACTGTAAAGAGCGAGTTTTGCTGGAGTCTCCGGCGGCGCAAGCGGCTTGAGCTCAAGATTTGAAAAGACTGCTTTCTCCGCTGCGGCAGCATTGTGCGCTGACACCCCGATGCCTACGTAGAAAGGCTCATCGAAGTGCAGCTTGATGGATGCGCCAACCTGGTGAAGCGGCTCGCCCGTATTTGAAACGAACATCGTAAATACATCGCCGCGCTTTTCAAGCCGGACGCGTTTCGGCAGCGGACCTTCCACTTCGATGTCCTGTGTGCTGTCTCCCTTGGCTCGACGATATTGCAGCGCTGTCATGCCTCCTCCGTGTACGGCAACGTCAGCGTAGGAGCTGTCCACATCCAATGTCTGGCGAATCATCAGCACTGCTTTTCGATAGCGATGATGCTCTCCGGTCTTGTTTGGGAAATCGATATCTGCCGTGAGCGACAGATCGCCGGAGAGCTTCTTCCATACAAAATGAAAATCGTCTTCTGCAGCCCACATGTCCCACCCGGCAGCCGTCACCGTATACGTGCCTGCGCGGGACGAGAATGCAGCAGTGCCAGCGGGATGAACGCTCCCCACATCCGTCTGCCCTTCGAAAATTCCAAGCTGGCCTGATGCGGCATGTGCATTGCGCTGTTGTGCTACCAGACAGCCACACAGAAATAGAACTGCAATCGATAAACGCATGAGTCTCGCAGACACTTGAAAGGCTCCTTTGAAAGATTGCCGTGCAGAGCGGAGTTGTATAACGCGGTTTGCTGGCCAGCAAAATATAGGTTCCGCACTTCAGGTTGTCAATTGCCTTCCACGCGAATAACTTTCGTAATGATTAGCGTCTCTCTCTGCCGTCCCACAGCAACACTCCCTGTAAACTGGTGTTTGTACGTTCAAGCGTTACGGAATTCAGCCCGAGCGCGCATGCAACCTTTGAGGTATGCCATGAAGAAATGGATTGTGCTTGCCGCGCTCATGTCCCCACTGGCGTTGGCAGGATGTTCTAACCACTACAACCGCGCTTATGCGCCGCCACCGCCACCTCCGCCTGCATATGTAAACAATGTTGCACAACGCGGATATCACGACGGGTTTGAAGCAGCGCGCCGCGATGTTACACGGCAAAGGCCACCCGACTTCAGACATCACCCAAACTTCCGGCATCCTCCAGTACCGCGGCCCGCATTCAACGATTACCGCCGCGCATTCGGCGCAGGATACGATGCATTCATCCATCACGGGCCGCCGCCGCAATACCGGTGACGATGCAGTAGAATTCGTCTGTTTAGCACTTGTTGCTTAGGTAGGCCCTGGGTACAACCGGGGCCTTTCTCATCCCGCGCGCAATGTGAACAGCGTAATCTCCGGCGGACAATCAAACCGGAACGGTAATTGGATGGTGCCGATGCCGCGGTTGACGTAGAGTTGCATGTTGCCGACCTCGAACAAACCCTCAACATACAACTGGCCCATTGGCGGAAGCACAAGCGCACCCACAAAAGGAATACGAACCTGACCGCCATGTGTGTGACCGCTGACCATCAGTCCAACCGCCTGACCCGCTGGATGTGTTTGGACGATGGCTGCGTAATCAGGCTCATGGCACATCAAGATCACAGGCTCACTACCAAGGTTGCGTATCATTTCCGGAATGGCGATGTCGAGATTCGGATGACCGACCATCGCATCGTCAAGACCCGCAAGCCAGATTCTTCCCTTACCGCGTTCGATGGGCAGGTATGAATTTCTCATCACAATGATGCCGCTCTTGTTGAGCGCATCGCGAACGACCTCCGCGCCCGACATCACATCGTGGTTGCCCAAAGCCGCGTACACCTGCTGGCATTGGAGACCTGCAAGGATGCGTGCGCACTGCCATGCAGCTTCGTGAGCGACTGTGTTAGGCGCTTTGCCGGTGGTGACAAAATCGCCCGTGAGGAGAACAGCATCGGGCTTAAGTTGATTGATGCGTTCAACCACGTCGCGGAGATAGAACGACTCCGTGAAGTCGTTCATGTGAATATCGCTGATCTGAGCGATACGCATGCCTTCGATTTCTGAAGACAACCCGCGCAGAGTCACGTCCTGTTTAACAACTTCGACCCAGTGTCGCTCAATTTCGCCGGAGTAAAGCGCAAGACCTCCAGCACCAAGCAAACTTGCCTTGAGGAAAGTACGACGGCTTGTGGTCCGGTTTGTTTTAAGGGAAGATAAGGCCATACCTTATCAATATTTTACCGTGCGGCCGAGCCCGAAAGACATGTGTCTCGCATCTCGAATTGTTTTCAGAAGAGCCGGCATCTGTTCTTCCAGGATTCAGGCTTTCGCGCTCGCAAAGTAGTCTTCAACCTGCTTCCAGTTATCCACTCTGATGAATCCCGTTGCGGTTAGGTTGTGCGGAGCCGTGTATAGCAGACCGGTCCCGGTAAAGAGTTGAAGATTGCGCGGCTGATCGTCAATCAGGTAGTCGGCGCGAAGAATGGATTTGTCACCGCAGAAGACGTAATTCGTCGGCGGTATAAACGGAAAGTGCCGCTGCAGCCAGCGGTACTTTGGCCCAAGCGAGTTGGGAACAACCATGGCCTGCGTGGCGATAAAAATCTCAAACCGCGCAGACAGCCGACCGAGCACATCCTGTGCATCCGGCATCAAGTCAAGATCCTCAAAGAAGTCCTCGGCATCCAGAAAGGCGCGCAGTTGCTGCTGGCGCTCCATGGGCGTGAACTCCCACAGGCCTTTGCCCACCAGGTCCGCCGGGGTCACCGCCTCATCGAAAGTCTGGTTGTAACGGCGCAGGTGTTCGGCGAGAGTATCCGCCATCACCTCGTCCATGTCGACGCAGATGCGCTGCACTGTTGCTCCTGTTTCAGGTATGTGGTGATCGACGATGCATCGGAGGACACACTCCGCCGACGCAGTCAGGAAGAATTCCGGCAATCGCAGAATCCGCTTAAGAAGAGCCTAGCAGGATAGGCGGGACCTGCTCCAGTGGCCCTGCTCGACCACACACTCAATTCGCTTAGTGAACTTTGCCTGCCGAGTTCTCGAAGACGAGGTTTGAAATCACAGCGGTGTCTACTGTGGCAGGCAGGTGCGAGCAGAAACCGATGCCAACGTAGAACGGCTTATCAAGGTGCAGCGTAACCGGCGGACCGAACTGGTGCATGGGCTCGCCCTGCAGGCTTATGAAGATGGCAAACGAATCGCCGTGCTTCTCGATGCCGATACGCTTGGCGTGAACTCCCGTCAGGAGGCCGGTGAAGCGGTATTCCAGATCCTTCATCATCACATCCGAATCGGAGCGGTATGCCAGATGGATCATACCCGCGCCATGCTGGCCCACCATGATTGACTTTGCGTCGTCATCCAGACTCTGACGGAACACGATGACGACCTTGCGGTCGCCAAACCCTTCGGCATTTGGAAACGTGACATCGGCCGCAATTGAATAATCTCCTGAGCCTTTCTTCCAGAGATAACGAAACTCGTCGCGCTGGTACCAGATGTTGTATCCGGCCGAGTTGATGGTGTATTGGCCCGTTGCCGCGTCATAGCTGGAACTACCCGGCACAAGTGCACCGCCAATATCCGATTGGCCTTCGAAGATGCCGATAGGCGTTGTAACTGTGCGGGTAGCGCGGTGGAAGCCCGCGGGCGGAGGCACCTGCTTATGAGTCGGCGATGCAGGCAGAGCCCAATCCGGCACTTGCGGAGCGTCGGCTGTCGTCTGCGCCGGCAAGCTGTAAGTTGCTGCTGCGGCAAATGCAAGCACCGCACAAAATTGAGACACACTTTTCAACGCAGAAAAGACAAACCGGCTATTCATAGCAACACACTCTATCAGGGAAGACCAACGCATGGATCGTTGACAAATTGAGATTCTTTACGCACCTGCCCGTTGCGGTTTGCGTGGTGCACGCCCGGCACCAGGAACCGGCTCTGGCTGAGGCGCTTTGGGCGCAGGGGCCATGGCTGGATCCCAATATAGGATCCGGCTGCAGCTATCGCAGGTGAGCAACTGGCCTTCGCGAAGCTGATTCCACATCTGCGGCCTCACGCCCATGCGGCATCCGGTGCATTGCTGATCTTCTGCTCGCGCAATTCCAGTGCCGCGCGCGGTGGCAATGCGGTCAAATCGCGCAAGCCACTCGGAATCGATGTGGGGACGTAGGGCATCTCGCTCGGCGGCCAGCGCGTCGAGCTGCAGCTTGTACTCCTGCTGACGTTCCGCCACCCGCTGACGGGTCTTTTCAAGCGCAACCGCCAGATCTTCAACCTCTGCGCGAGCCTTTGCCAGCACCGCTTCCTGAGCCTCGGTCCGCTCTAGGCTTTCGAACTCTTCGTTCTCAAGCCGGTCTGTTTCGGCGGTTTCAAACTGAATCTCGTGCTCAATGGCTGTCGCCTGCGCCGGCGTCGTTACGGAATCAATCTGAGTCCGGAATCGTGCGGCCTTCTGCCGATGCCCGGCAACGTCGCGTTCCATGCGAGTGCGCAGTTGCTCTTCACGCGTAAGCGCTGCGGAAGTCTCCGACACCTTTGCCTGCGCGGCCGACAGCGCTGATTCCGCCTGAGAAAGCTCCGCGGGCAAAGTGCGCATCTCTTGTGTCAGGTGGGCGCGATCCAGCTCCACAGCCTGCAATTTCACGAGTTGTTCAATCAGCTCCTGCATCTGTGCCAAGAAGGATAAGTCATTCAGCTTCGATTGGAAAATGCTTGGGACTCAGATTCGCTGGTTGGCAGGAGAAGAAATGGCGGATTCGAAGATGTTGGAAGCGGGTTTCTGGCGCAATCATCGCTGGCTGAAGTGGGTCCTGGGCATATCGGCGATGGGGTTCGTTCTCTTCGTTGGAGGCATCACAGTGCTCGCGCATCATGCCGAGCCATTAATGCGCGCGCAAATCATTCAGGCACTTGAAGATCACTTCCACGCCCATGTCGAACTTAGCAGCTTCCACCTTGCGCTTAGGAATGGACTTTGGGCCGAAGGCAAGGGACTCAGGATATGGCAACCGGTCGAAGGAATTGAGCAGGATGCAAATTCGTCCGGCAGTGAACCTCCAGCAATTGGCAAATCTGTCATTCAGCTCAAAGAATTTCGATTTCACGCTCCGCTAAGGTATGTTCCCGGTGCGCCAATTCGAATCTCCGTGGTGCAACTGACGGGAATCAATGTCGATGTTCCGCCTCGCCACACATTTGAGCACGGCCTGCCGGCCGCGGGTAATAGCACGAAAGCAAACCCCAATCAGTCAGACAGCAAAGATCGCGATTCAACACAGTCCGCTCCGACTCCAGCTCGATTGGTAAGCTTCATCATCGAAAGCCTCGATTGTAAAGATGCTCAGCTTAAGCTTGAAACCGATAAGCCCGATAAACTTCCAATGGTGTTTTCAATCGCCTACCTGCGAGTGAACGGAATTCAGGCCAACAAACCGTTTGCTTTCCGAGCGGAGCTTATCAACCCGCGGCCAACAGGCCTGATTCACAGCAAGGGAAATATAGGTCCGTGGAAGGTTTCCGATCCGGGCGAAACACAGGTTGATGGAGACTACCTGTTTGAAGACGCGAACCTCGGAGACTTCAAAGGGATTGCCGGAATCCTCAGCTCGACCGGTCGCTATTCCGGCACGCTCCGCAATCTGACAGTGGACGGCGAAACCGACACACCGAATTTCCAGCTTGACCGCTATGAAACGCCGGTCCACCTTCGTACCCAATTCCACGCTCTGGTTGATGGAACCAATGGGGACACACAGCTTGAACCTGTCGATGCCGTCCTGGATCAATCGCACTTTCAGGTCCGTGGGCAGGTGGTGCGCGCGACCACCATGCAGAACGGTGTCCGCGTAATGCGAGGTCACAACATTCAACTCAAAATGGACATCGAAAACGGTCAACTCAATGACTTCATGAAGCTTGTGACGCACACAGGTGTTCCGTTACTTGTCGGATCACTAAGCTTGAAGGGAGACCTGGATATCCCGCCGGGAAACGCCGACGTTAAGGACCGCCTGAAATTGAACGGAAGGTTCTCCTTGAACGACGTTAAATTCACGAGCGACAAGGTACAAAACCGCGTAACTGAATTGAGCCAGCGTGGACAGGGAAATCCCGGCGACTCGAAAACTGCCGATTCCAACAGCATTCGCTCCACCATGAAAGGCAGATTCCATATGGACAACGGGGTTGTTACCTTGCCTGCGCTTGAGTACACCGTCCCCGGAGTAGTGATCAACCTAAAAGGAACCTACGGCATCGACGATGGGGCACTCGACTTTGTTGGAACAGCGCGCATGCAGGCCACAGTTTCACAAATGGTCGGCGGCTGGAAAGGGTTTCTGCTCAAGCCAATCGATAAGCTCTTCAGGAAGGACGGCGCAGACGCTCTGTTGCCCATCCATGTCAAAGGAACACGCGATAATCCAGATTTCGGCGTTGATCTGGGCAGGCTCAATTCCCCTACTCCGTCGCACCCGGACAAGCCCCACTAACGAAACCCTTGGGGGTATAGGAAGCAATCCGCACAAGCGCGGTACTTTGTCTCAGTCTCCCAACAGAAAATATTGCATACACGGGAATGGAGAACAAAATGACATTGGCAGCGTCATACATGATTACAGGCAAATTCAGAAAGCTGGCCATTGGTCTGATGATTGGGGCCACGGCGCTGATAGCAGGAGGGCAATCTCGAACGGTGAATTCCACATCCAGCACTACGGCACGCTCATCGGAAAAAGACTGGTGGAAGAACGCGGTGATCTACGAAATCTATCCGCGCAGTTTTCAGGACACGAACGGCGATGGAATCGGCGATCTGAATGGAATCACCGATAGACTCGACTACCTCAAGGATCTCGGCGTCGACGCCATCTGGCTTACGCCTGTTTATCCTTCGCCACAAGTCGATTTCGGTTACGACATCTCAAACTATCGCGATATCGATCCGCAATACGGCACGCTGAAAGACTTTGACCGGTTGATCGCTGAAGCCAATAAACGCCATATTCGCGTGCTCATGGACATGGTGATGAACCACACCTCCGACAAGCACGAGTGGTTCATTCAGTCTCGCTCCTCGCGCGACAATCCTTACCGCAACTGGTATGTGTGGCACGATGGAAAGGGTGAGACGGCCACCTCAAAGGGTGAACCTCCAAATAATTGGCAATCGTTGTTCGGCCACTCCGCATGGCAGTGGGATGAGAAGACGCGCCAGTACTACTATCACAAGTTCTACATCCAACAGCCAGACCTTAACTGGCACAATCCCGAAGTGCACAAGGCATTTGAAGACATCATCGACTTCTGGCTCAAGCGCGGTGTGGGCGGCTTTCGATTCGATGCCATTACGACGCTCTTTGAAGACCCGCACCTGACCGACGAACGCGTGGAGCGCGACGCGAACGGCAAAGTGATCCTGAATGCATACGGCGATCCCGTGCTCGACAATTCAAAGACTGACAATCTGCCCGGCCTGCACAAGGTGATCCAGGAAATGCGCGCAACAATCGATCGGATGGACTCCGATAAATTCCCAGGAACGCGTGTGCTTATTGGTGAAACCTACTTGCCCAATGTTGAAGAGCTGGCCAAAATGTATGGAACTCTCGACAAGCCGGAGTTCCATCTTCCCATGGATACCCAGGTCGGCTTCATCAACAAACTGGACGTTGCTGCCTTCCGAACCAAACTGAATGAGGCCGAAACCGATCTCCACGCTTTCATCCCTTTGCTGCTCTTTGACAATCACGACAATCCACGGCTCGATGAGCGCTACGGCGACGGTGTGCATGACAAAAGCATTCAGCGCGTGCTGGCAACGATCCTCTTCGCCTCGCGTGGTACAGCCTTGTTCTATTACGGCGACGAAATCGGCATGAAGACGACACCGCCAACGCGAATTGAAGACGTGAAAGATCCCATTGGCATTAAGGGCTGGCCCAAAGAAAAGGGCCGCGACGGCGAGCGCACTCCGATGCAGTGGGATGCCGAGAAAAACGCGGGCTTTACCCACGGCTCGCCCTGGCTGCCTGTTCCTCCCAGTGCAGGGGAGATCAACGTCGCCGCACAACGCAACGATCCTGACTCACTCTTTGCGTGGTACAAGAGCCTCATCCGGCTCAAGAAGACCGTGCCGGCTTTCGAGCGCGGCGCCAACATCATGCTCGATACCGAGAATGCACAGGTATTGAGCTGGGCTCGGCAGGCGCCTGGAGCACCTCAGGTGTTCATCAGCGTAAACTTCACCGCTGAGCCTCAAACGGTGAGCGTGGACCCGGCTACCGGCGCGGGTATACGTGCCCGCAAGTTGAAGACGCTGCTCAAGTCTCCAGGAGGTGTTGACCCTGTTTCGCTCTCCGACATCAAGCTCGGTCCATTCGGCGTGTACATCGGAGAAGTGCAGTAACGGACAATGGGACAATCGATGCGACGGAAGGGCCAATGAAAAGGCCGGCTTGTGCCAAAGTGGATTCACGCCGGCCGGTTCCACCCATCGCCTTTAGACGCTTTGGCATACAATAATCTCAAGCCATTGATTCTGCCCGTGTTGGCAACTCTTTCCCGACGAGCAGGCATCATATGTCGAGAAACTAAAACTACTCTTCGGAGATCCCCCACGATGAGAAAACAACTTTTCACGTTGTTCACCCAGGCCGCTATACCCGGCGTGCTGGTCTGCACTCTCGCTTTCCCTTCAGCGACTTTTTCCCAGGCGGCGCAGCAGGATCACGTTGTCACCTCGCAAGCCATGCAGCAGCAGCTTCAGGAATCCACCGCGGAGCGTCAGCGCAACATCGAGACGGTGACCAACTTCCTCTCTTCACCCACCGCTCTGCGCGCCATGCACGACTCGAACATCAATCCCACTCAGATCAAAACGGCGATCCCGACACTCTCTGACCAGGAACTGGCGAACCTGGCTACGCGCGCCAATGACGCGCAGACCAAGTTTGCCGCCGGGTCGTTCGACAATCACGATCTGCTGCTCCTCATCCTGGCCACGCTCGTCATCATTCTGGTTGTTGTGGCGGTCCATTGAGCTTGAGCGCTCGAGCCCTTGGCCTTGCGCTCTTAATCGGGTTAACGGCTGCGCGGGCGCAAACACCCCGCGCAGTTCCTTCTTCGGCCATCTGGATCGACGTACCCTACGTGCACCAGCCGCGCGAGGGCTGCGGCGCAGCCTCTCTCGCCATGGTGATGGCCTACTGGGCCGGGAAGCAGGGTAAGATTCTCGGTGCGGATGGCGATGTTACAGCCATCCAGCAAGAGCTCTATTCCCCGCGCGACCACGGCATAACGGCTGACAATTTAGCAGGATATCTTCGCCGCCACGGTTACCAGGTGTTTGCTATCAACGCTACCTGGAACGATCTTGAGCAGCAGTTGCGCAAAGGGCGTCCGCTCATTGTTGCGCTCAGGCCGCGCGGACAAAAGGAACTGCACTACGTTGTCGTGGATGGAATCGATTCGAGCCGCGGCCTGATTACAGTCAACGATCCCGCCGAGCGCAAGCTGCTAACGCGAGAGCGGACGGGCTTTGAGAAAGAGTGGAGTGCAACCCGCAACTGGATGTTGCTGGCGCTCCCCGAAACCGGTCCACAGTAGTTCTCGTGCGAATCAATTTTCGTGCGAGTCTGAAGCGTACGGAGGCGATGTTGCCAAGAAAGACAATCCTGAGCACCGCCATACCCGTCATTACGCTCTTCATTTCCGTCTCCGCATTCTCGGATTTCGCTTGCGGCCAATGCGCTGTTTCTTCGTCCTCCGGTAGCCCGGCGCTCACAGCCGCCGACGCTGAGATTCAACAACGATTCGACAAGAAGAACTGGGCCGAAGTTGTGCGGCTTGCATCGCCGCTTACAACTCGCTCTGCCGACATGAACTTTGATTACGGCATGGCGTTGGCGCATTTGCAGCGATGGACGGATGCTCGCGCGGCGCTGCTCGCCGGTCACCGCACTTGCCCACAGCAGGAACGCTTCCCCGTAGAACTCGCTGGAGTCGCTTTCCAATTAAAGCGCTATCCCGAGTCCGCGCATTGGCTACAGAAGGCGCTCCGCATCAATCCGCGCGACGACTACGCCAATGACTTTGCCGGCACCGTCTACCTGTTGATGGGAAACGTCAACGCCGCGCTCAAGTACTGGAACCGTGTGCACAAACCTCAGGTATTCGCCACGCAGTTCGATCCGCAATTGCATGTACAACGGCTCATTCTCGATCGCGCATTCGCCTTTTCTCCCGCAGCCGCGCTTCATGAACGCGACTACGAAACAACCAGAGCGCGGCTCGATGCATTCGGCATCTTTCCCAGCTACAACATTGTTCTCAACGCACGTAACGACGGCAAATTCGATGTGGAGTTCCACCCCGCGGAGCGCAATGGCTTCGGAAGCAGCCGGCTTGAAGCGCTGATATCGATCTTTAGCGGAGTCTGGTACGAGACCGTGTATCCGGGTTACTACAACATCGGCGGTTCGGCAACAAACATTGAATCGCTGCTGCGATGGGACCGCCAGAAACGGCGAGCGTGGATTTCAGTTAGCCGGCCTATCCATGGCCTGCCTCAGTTGCGCGGCACCCTGCAAGCGGATGCACGAGATGAGAACTGGGCCATCCGTAACTCGTTCGCCGGCGCCGCCCCTGTGCTCGGATCTTTTGACATGGAGCGGCAATCCGTCCGCGCATTTCTTTTGGATGTTCCGAGCGGACGCCTGCAATGGTCGGCGGGCGCCGAGCTCTCGAATCGCCGTTTTCACAACGTTGCTCCGGGAACAACGCTCACTCCTGCACTGGTCACTCCGGGATTTGAGTTGAAATCGCTCGGATCTGTTCAAAGCAAATTACTCGACGTACCGGAGCACCGCTTTACCATCGTGGCCGATGCAAACTCCGCGCTCGCCCGCTTGTGGCCTTCGCAGTCACGGGTGAGTGGCGCGCCCCACCTGTTCGGCAAGCTGCAAGGCTCCGCAACCGCCCACTGGTTTCCTCAGGCACAAGGGGACGTTTACGAAGTGCAACAACGTCTGCGTGTGGGTCGCATCTTCAGCACAGCGCCCATCGATGAGCTCTACGTGATTGGAATGGAACGCGATACAGATCTATGGTTGCGCGGACATGTGGGCACGCGCGATGGCCGAAAGGGAAGCTCACCTCTGGCGAAAAACTACTTCCTCACCAACTCCGACTTTTACTGCCGCATCTACGCAAACGGGCTCATCGGCATCAAGGCCGGCCCGCTCCTGGACATTGCCCGCACCGGCGCGCCCGCCAGCGGATTGCAGACCGGGCAGTGGTATTACGACATCGGTGCGCAAATAAAGTTCACCGTGCTCGGCGCGGGCGTTGTGTTTACCTGGGGACACGATCTGCGCACTGGCAACAACGCATTCTATGGAGCCGCGGCGCAGCGTTAAACACAGGACACACCGCGGCCAGCATTTTTATCAAGTCACATAATCCGATTCGGCACAGCTCATACTGTCTCCGTCGCGCTTTACGGAGAAAGTGCCGTGGTGATCAATTCAACGAGTGCCTAGGAAGCTTTCTTTTGCAGCGTCTGTTTGTGGAGCGTGTTCTTGTGAAGCGTCTGCTCAGCACGCAGCCAGTCTTGCTCATCGAATCCGTGCTGGCAGCCGCGCTGCTCCCAGAAGGTGTGCGCTAGCTTTTCAATTTCCTCACGAGTCGGCTTAGCCATGCGTGCCGGCTGCACTGTCTTCTCTTTCGTTGCGTTGGTCTTGCGGGGCTTTGCGGGTGCTTTCGCCTTTGCAGGTGCTTTCGTCTTCTTGACTTTTTCCGTCATTAGGATGAATCCCTCCGCTGAGGTTTTGCCAAAATGTAACGAAGCTTGTCTTTAGAATACGAAATCTCAAGTGTTTATGCGACTCTGAATCTCCTATTGCGTACCATGTGTTTCAATTCGTGAAATTACATTGGAGCCCTATGAATGCAAGCCCGCTTTTGATTGACGCATTTACCTCACTTGCCCGGAAACGCCCGTGCATGTTTGACTTGTTGCCTGAAGGTGGATCATCAGCATGGGTTACATTCTCGCGCTCGACCAGGGAACAACAAGCTCCCGCGCTATTTTGTTCAATGAGGCAGGCGCCATTGCAGCTACGGCGCAGCACGAGTTTCAACAGTTCTATCCGCAAGCCGGCTGGGTCGAACACGATCCTACTGAGATTCTTTCAAGCCAGCTCTCCTGCGCAGTTGAAGTTCTCGGCAAAATCGGCGCGCGTCCGCGCGACGTGGCCGCCATCGGCATCACTAATCAGCGTGAAACCGTCATCATCTGGGATCGCGCCACTGGCAAGCCGATTCATCCCGCAATTGTCTGGCAAGACCGCCGGACCGCTGCCCACTGCGAGGAGCTTGAAGAGAGCGGCGTAGGCGAAGAGCTTTCATCCCGCACCGGACTCGTCATCGATCCTTACTTCTCCGCCACCAAAGTCGCATGGATTCTCAACAACGTCGAAGGTGCACGAGCGAGCGCCGAGCGCGGCGAGCTTGCCTTTGGCACCGTCGATAGCTGGCTCATCTGGCACCTCACCAGCGGAAGCAAACACGTCACCGATGTGACCAACGCATCGCGCACGCTGCTCTACAACATCGTGAAGGGCGAGTGGGATGAAGAATTGCTGAGAATCTTCAACATTCCCGCAAGTCTGTTGCCCACGGTTGTGTGGTCAAGCGAAAACGTAGGCGACGTAACAACCACGCTTGGCCTTGGCGGCATTCCCATCGCCGGTATTGCAGGCGATCAGCAGGCCGCACTCTTCGGACAATTGTGTTGGGCTGAAGGTGAAGCCAAGAACACCTACGGCACAGGTTGCTTCCTGCTGCAAAACGTTGGAACAAAGTTCGTGCGCTCGCGGCATCGCCTCATTACCACGCTGGCCGCAAGCGCATCGCGCCGACTCGAATATGCTCTTGAAGGCAGCATCTTTATCGGCGGAGCGGTGGTGCAGTGGCTGCGCGACAATCTCAAGATCATCGGTTCGTCCGCCGACGTTGAAGCGCTTGCCGCATCAGTGCCCGACGCAGGCGGAGTTGTTTTCGTGCCCGCGTTTGTGGGCCTGGGAGCACCGCACTGGGATGCGCATGCATCGGGAATGCTCATCGGTTTGCGCCGTGACACTAACCCCGGCCACATCGCGCGCGCCGCCCTTGAAGCTATCGCATTTCAGGTGGCCGATGTGCTTGAAGCCGTGCACAGTGAGACGTCCACTCCACTCTCTGCCTTGCGCGTGGATGGCGGCGCATCCGTAAACGACTTGATGATGCAATTCCAGGCCGACATTCTCGGCGTTCCGGTCGTGCGTCCGCAGGTGACGGAAACTACCGCGCTCGGCGCGGCATATCTTGCGGGACTTGCTACGGGCTTCTGGGCCGGCCCCGAGGAACTCCGCGCCGTCCGCAAAGGCGACAAACGCTTTGAGCCAACAATGAATGCCAGCGAGCGCAACGGACGCCGCGCCCTATGGCACAAAGCCGTGGAGCGCGCCAAGGCCTGGACTGACTGATGCATGAGGCGCTGCGGGAGAAACGCAATGAGTCTTCAACAGCGCTCGCGCATCTGTATGCTTAACTGAACACGTTTTTGAAGACGATCCGAAATCGGAGGAGGTCCCGATGCCCGGTGGTACCTGTAGTCACGTTGCAGTGCACGTAAAAGATGTTAAGCCGCAAACCAAGGGTTGCGAGGAATGCCTGAAGGCGGGCAGCAAATGGATTCATTTGCGCATGTGTCTAGAGTGCGGCCATGTCGGCTGCTGCGACGTCTCGCCTGGTCGCCATGCACGCGCTCACTTCCACGAAACAGAGCATCCCATCATTCAGTCAGCTGAACGCGGTGAAACCTGGCGCTGGTGCTACGCAGACGAAACGTACATCTAACGCTGGCTACGCCAGTTCCACCTCGATCTTCTTAGTCTCAGCATCCAGCTTCTTAATCTTGAAGCCGCGGACCTGTCCCTCGGCCAGCGGTTCAGGCACGGCCGACGCCGCAGGTGCGTTCCCCTTCCAACGCGCTTGCAGCATGGATGAAAGCGACGAAAGATCGGCCTTGCCCGCAGGCTTTTCCTCTGTCAGCTTCGCAGCAGCGGCCGCAGCAGCGCCACTCACACGGCATGTGGCGCGTATGCCCTCGCCGAGTTCAATCACCGCGCTCTGCGGCGACACTTCAACCACGCGACCTGAAACCGCATCGCCCGCCTTGTATTCTGCAATGTACTCATCGATGCTTGTCGGTATCAGTTGCTTCATCGAAAGCTTGATCTGCCGCTTTTCCACGTCGATGCCGAGCACCTGCGCCTTCACTACCTGTCCTGCGCGCAACACCTCGTTAGGATGGTTCAGGCGGCGGTCGGCGACAATCTCGCTAATGTGCACCAGTCCCTCAATGCCCTCGGCAATCTGAACAAACGCGCCGAAGTTCATCAGCTTGGTCACCTGTCCTTCAATCTGCGAGCCAACCGGGAACTTCTGCTGCACCTCAAGCCAAGGATCGGCCAGAGTCTGCTTCAATCCCAGCGCAATGCGCCGCTCTTCAGGCTTCACGGAGAGAATCACCGCATCCACGCGGTCGCCCGGCTTCACCACATCGCTGGGATGCCGAACCTTCTTGCCCCACGTCATCTCTGAAATGTGAATGAGCCCTTCAACGCCCGGTTCAATCTCAACAAACGCGCCGAAATCCATAATGCGCGTAACCGTTCCTGAAATGCGCTGGCCTGGTATAAGACGATCCGGTGCGGTCTCCCACGGCTCGGCCTGCAGTTGCTTCAATCCAAGCGACAGTTTCTTCGTGTCCGGATCGATCTTGAGAACGCGAACCTTGATCTCCTGGCCAACAGTCAGCACATCTTCAGGCTTCGAAACGCGGCTGTACGCCATGTCGCTGATGTGCAGCAAGCCATCTACTCCACCCAGATCGATAAACGCGCCGTACGGCATAAGCGTGCGAACCGTGCCCGTCAGCGTATCGCCCACCTGCAGGGCTGCGTGGCGCTCGGCCATCGCCGCGCGGGCCTGCTCCTCAAGCACCACGCGCCGGTCAACCACCACGTTTTCGTCGGTAATGTCGAGCTTGGTGATGCGGCAAGTGATCTCGGTTCCCACCAGCTTTTCAAGTTCCGTGGCATCTTTGGTCCCGCTGCGGCTTGCCGGCATAAATGCGCGCACGCCCACATCGACGCTCACGCCGCCCTTCACCACCGCCGTAACGTTGCCCACCACGGGAGTTTTGTCGTTGAATGCCGCCTCAAGCGCCGTCCAGTCGCGCGGCTGCGCTACCTTGAACTTCGAAAGCTCGTAGTAGCCCTCCTCATTGCGCCCTTTCACTGACACCGGCACCACGTCGCCGGGCTTTACGCCATCGGCATTCTTTTCAAACGCGGAGCGAGGCAGCACGCCTTCAGTCTTGTATCCGATATCAAGAAATACCTGTTCGGCGGAAACTGAAACAACCGTGCCATCGATCTGGCGCGAGCCGGCCTCCGGCTTGCGAGCGTGGCTCTGCTCAAAGTCGCGCAGCAGGTCGGCAAATGACTCGGTCGGCTCTTCGTAAACGGGCTCGGGAGCAGGCGCTGGTTGAGCCGTGCCCTCCACAGCGGATTCAACATTGGCATCCGCAACTGTTTCGGGGGCAGGTTCCGATGAAGGCAAGGAGGATTCAGAATAGAGAATTTCGTCGGTCATAAAGGCTGTCTCTCATTTTCCCACGCTGGGGCCAATCGGGTCGCGCGGCGAGACCCAGTGCATGCCGAAGCGCATCTCATCTCTTCAGGTAGGCTGGAGATATGGATATATTCGACGAGAAGCGTGCTGAACTGGAACGGCACGAGTTCATGATGGGTGCGGAACGGGGCAGGCTGGCGGTTGCGCTCGACTTGCTCACAGATTCTCTCATCATGGTGGGGCAACACGGCGTCTACTGCACCTCAACCCGTAACCCTTCAAAGCCCGCGCTCGATTTGCAGGCCGTCCTCGCCGGAATGGAAGGCGCCAAGCAACTGATTCAATCCGTGATGGAAGAGCTGCGCAGGAACCGGGACGGCGAAACTCCGGCGGGCAAGTAGCCGCACCGGCCCCACTTGAGGAAAGCGCGGAAAAGCAAGCAGCACTCGCTCAGCACCAGCTCCAAGGCCCCATACCCCGAAATGCGGTATCCTTTAAGAGCGCGCCCGTAGCTCAGCTGGATAGAGCGAATGCCTCCGGAGCATTAGGTCGGGAGTTCGAATCTCTCCGGGCGCACCATTCCTTCTCTTTTACTGCTCGCCCGTTTCATTCATAATTTGCATTTCTGAAAGACGCATTGTGCGCTTTCTCATGTTTTCCTGATCGATACGATCCTTGACACTATTGCGAAGACATCAAGAGATCCGGCTGGGTTCACGCAGGCACGGTCTTACACCAGCGAGACAATAACCTTGTGCAGCCAGATATGAATGCAAACCAACTTGTCGTAAGACCGCTCACGGTGGATGACGCAACTGCCGTAACTGGACTAACTGAACAACTTGGATATTCCGGATCACCGGCCCAATTGCGAGCTCGCATTGAGTCGATGGTGCGGTCGGAAGATCGCGTTGCTTTTGCTGCGCTTTTCGATACGGAGTTATTGGGTTGGATCGACGCGGCAGTGGAGCGGCACCTGCAAGCCGACGATACAGTGGTCATTGGCGGCCTGGTGGTAAGGGAAACAGCACGTGGTCGCGGGGTAGGGAAGAAGCTGTGCGAAGAAGTAGAGCATTGGGCGCGTACACGCGGGTTCATGAAAGTGCGCGTCCGATCGCAGATCAAGCGCGAGGATGCGCACCGATTCTATCTGCGGGATGGCTACCGCCAGGTAAAGACGTCCCTGGTGTTTGAGAAGAACCTGGATTGTTGATCCAGCGTAGGCTCTCCGGAGCATTAGGTCGGGAGTTCGAATCTCTCAGATCGCTCAAAGGCTGCATACGCGGCATCAGCCTTCTGCTTCAAAACCCATCCTTTCGCCGAGCGCAGCAAACAGAACAAGCGGCTTCATCGCAAATCCGGCAATGAGTGCCGGAAGCCTGCGAAAGTCGTCAACCGGCGAGTGCCCACGGCCGCTCAGAAAGACTCCGTTGCGCATCACATGCAAATGGAACAGCGCGGAGACCGCCGTGAAAATGCTGACCGCTATCAGAGCTCTGCCTGTCACCGGTGCGCCCGCGGCGCGATGAACAAACCAATCCAGTGCTTGCGCCAGGCCCGGAACGCCAACCACTATCAGAAAATTGCCCGGCAATTTCGACCGCAGCGTCAGCGCCTTCTGCTGCATGCCGGCATAAGCGCTGGCTGTGAGCGACACGTATGCAATCTCCACCAGCGTTGCTGCAAGGCTGCCGCGAAGCCCTGTTCGAACCATCGCAGCAAAGCACACAGCCGAGCGCGCCGTCGCGCTCATCAGCGCACACTTCCAGTTCCCGCAGCATAACGCTTCCCGGAAAAATTGGTTGCGAACAGAGAAGAGCATAGCCACATTCCGCCCAGCGACTGCGAATGGAGAGTCAACCGGAAATTAAACCGCCGTTTAGTTTTGTCTACCGCATGACAAACTTGGTTCACTCCGAGCCAGATTCGCTCTCCCAATTTGGCTCACTTTTGACGCGTGACTACGGTCACGGTAGGCAGAAGCCCGGACAGGTAGCCTCAAAATCGAGGGCCCGCGCCGTACCTCCTGCGCGGCCACTGAAAGCAAGGAGTACTTTCTTAATGGCTTACGTTGTTACAGATGCCTGCGTAAAAGATTTTCTTTGTGTAGATGAGTGTTCGACCGCTGCTATCGCGCCTTCTGCGGCCGATCCGGCCTCCGGCACCGTGTCCCAGGTCTTCATTAACCCCGACGAGTGCATCGATTGCGGCAACTGCGCATCAGTGTGCGAGAGCAACGCAATCTTCCCGGTCGACGATCTTCCAACGGACAAGGCGGACTTCGCCGAGAAGAATCGCGCCTACTTCGGCTAGAACGCAAGCATCCATCATCGGATACACCCGTGCAACTGGCGGCGAGCCCTCGCAAGCCCGGTACGGGTGTGTTTTCTACTTTTGCGCGCCGCCACTCGAATTTGACAGTGCCAGACCCGCAGCCGAAGGTTGCGACGCAGGACCTGCAGCCGGCGGTGCTGCCTGTTCGTCAGCGGCCGGCGCGGATTTTGCTTTGCTCATCGCCAGCGCTTCCAGATCGGCGGCCGACGGGGGCGTCACCTGCATTGTCATGGTCTGAACCGTCGCCGGGTCATCGCGAAGCTTCAGGTAAATCACTCCGTTTGCCGGGTGCGGAATCGACAGTTGCGTTCCCGTGAAATCCGGCGGTACCTCCACCGGATCGTCGAAGCTTTGGGTCGCCGAAATCGCCGAGGCCAGAAACATGTTCGATCCTGCCAGCACGCAGGGCTTCGATACAGAGCGCGGGCATCTGAGCTCCGTAAATCCCGGCAGCCGCACCAGCGTACCCAGTGGCATCCAGTCGCCGGCAGCCCCGTTGCCTGCAATCACCCGCACCTGCACCGGTCCAAAAGCTGACGGACCAAAGCGCTTGAGCGGCTCCAAATGAGCCATTGCCGTGCTTGCGTCTTCAAGCATCAGCCCGCCATCGGCCAGTGAAAGCTCCGTGTTGAAGCTGCCGTCAACCGCCGCCAGCTCCACCTTTTCGTCGCGGGCAAACTTGCCCGGAACCGTGGACTTGAGAAAGAACACCAGGCGGCCATCCAGCGGCAGATCGTCCGGACTGCCCAACTGCACCGGCGATGGCGTCTGCATGGCATCCACCTGTACACCCTTGTTCAGCAGCGTCGCCTGCGGCCGCGGCGGATCGACCATGACCGGAGCATTGAGCAGGCGGCCATCCTTCAATTCCACGTTTGCGATGTAGGGCTTGCCCGGATTCAGGTTCGCCGTCGACGCCGTGGACTCCATCAACAACTGGTCGCGATCCCCGGCCCGGCTCAGAGCAGCTGGCGTAAATGCAATCCCGCTGAACTCTGCTTTGGCCACCTCATCCAGGCGAGTTCCCTTCAGCAGGGCCTGCTTGTCACCGGCACTCAGCTTCAGGTTGTCCAGCGATGCGGCGGCGGTATAGGCCGTCATCGACACCTGTTCGGGCTGTTCGATTCCGTATTCGTAGATCGACAAAGTCACCGGCCCTGGAGCAGCCTCGTTCATCGGCATGTTTACTTCAAGGGCATCGGATTTTACTGCCTTCCATGTAAGATCGCGAGACGTTCCCGCATTCAGCGATGCCTCCACGCGCTCTACGCAAAGCGTGTTCTGTCCTTTGAAATGCAGCGTGTCTTCGCGGCCTACCACCAGCGCCGATTGATCGGCTGACGCCAGCTTCCAACCACCCTGCTGTGACGACTCCAGGTAATACTGCGGACCGGTCCAGTCGTCGAATCCCCATTTTCCGTGGACAACCGCCAGCAGGCTGCCCGGCGGAAGCGGTGGCACCGGCTCCTTGAGTACCAGCCCGCCCTTCGACGCATCCGCCTCGATCGGAAGATCGATTACGGTCTTCTTGGCATCCGATTTTGAAGTAATGTGGACGCTCAGGTCATGCACCAGCGGCGAGGCAAACACCATCGGTGCTCCCTCAGCCGGCAGCACCAGGTCCGGCTTTTGCGCGCAGAATCGCGCCGAGGGAACCACCGGATGAAGAGGCTCTGGCTTGACCTTTCCCAGCGGGGGAAGCGCCACCACCACCACCGACTTGGGATCGCGGAATGAGGGCGGCATATTCAGCCGCAGGTTCAACGTATCGTCCGACGGCAGAGCAAGCGCCGGGAAATATTGATAATGCGCCGTATGGAGCGACGACAGAATCCTCGCGGTGTCCACAATCGCGCCAACGTAAGGGCTGAACGCACCGCTACCCCCGATCGGCGAGAAGCTGAGCTGATTCATCAGGTCGTGCGTGCTGCCACTGGTCAATTGGGCCACAAGGGTCTCAGAATTCGAGTCGTCCAGCACGATTCCCGACCGGTTGCGAGATAAGCACGAAACTTGCTCATCGGTCGGTTGATCGAAGCAATCCTGGTTGAGCTTTACGCCCAGGCTGCGCGCTGCTTTCTCCGCGTGCTCCTTCAGCGAGCTCGGGTCGGTCTGCGACGTCACTTTCACCTGGCTCAAAAATGCCTCGACCCGCATCCTGTCCCAGCTTGCCGCCTGCAGGTCCTGTGCCGCGCGGATAAACACTCCGGGGCGGTCATGGACAGATTTCCTTAATGTCTTAAAGTCCCCACCGGTCTCCGGCGCCAGGAACAACAGGGCCTGCTGTGCGCCTTCGGGCACATTCACAAAAACGCCTTCTGCCCTCACATCGTGATTCCACGTTTCCACACGGGTAAACCATGAATTCGGCGGGGGATTGGTGGAGCCGCGCAGAAAAGCAACCACCAGCACAAAATGCGTCGATTGGCTTTCAGGCAGATCGGGGTGAATCCAGACGCGGTCGCCGGGCAGCAGGTTGGGCACCTGCGAAATGGGCAGGGTGATATCGCCTCGCTTTACATGAACATCCACTTTTGGCCCTGCAAGGTCGAATGCCGGGCCGTCGCCGTGCAATTGGAGAGTGAATAAAAAGCAAAGCAGCAATGACTGCACAATACGGCGCATGATTCCCTTATTGTACGAATCTCGGAGTCCAAGGTGAGCACCCCAACCCGCAGAAATACCCTTTGGTGACCCATAACTGGAATAATTGTAAGAATTTGCAGTGCGCACCATCCGAATTTCGGGTACACTGTGGCGTGTAAAGCTAGGATTTCGTACGGGGCCCGGCAATCTTAACGAGCCCACGGTATTTCTCGAGAGTATGTATGCGAAGTAGAAGTAAGTAGCGGAAGTCGGCCGTTCAAGCCAGATCCTTATGAAAACTACCTCCACTCATACATCTAATTCGAGCAATACATTGGTCCCTTTTTCTTGTCGCACCAACGCATAAGCGTGCGGAAACAGATTTTTAAAAATCAGGTTCTCCATCATCCCGGGCCGTCCAAAAACAACAATAGCGGTAGGAACCGCAAACGCGCTGTACTGGGGGATGGACAGGCGTCAATAGCAAGACTGTTGTCTCAGTGCATGGGGCTTGCCACATCGGCCGCAACCGGCAGAGGTTCGGCCGTGAGCTTTTCGACGAGGCAGTAGCGCGAGCAGCAGGTCACGGGGGAAGGCATGAAATCGACCAAACTTGCTGGAAATAGCGTAGACAGCAATCTGAGTATTCCCGCGGCAGAAGAGATTATTGAAGAAGCACTGAACGAGCTGGCGTACTCGCAGGACCCTGGACTGGTGCGGGCACTGCAATTTCTGGCGCCTCCTGGGTATCAGGCCATTGTTGAGTTGTGCAGCGAAAACGGCCGCAGCAAACGCCGCAATGCCTCTGCCGACACGTGGTCGCCGGAAGAAGATGAAGTCCGCATCTACTTCGAACGCATCGACGGCGACGAAGCGCCGGTCCGTACCTCCCGCTCTCAACGCAACAACTCTGTAGCGCACATGCACATCGCAGAGCCCGAAGAAGGCCTCCCGGAGCCCATTTTGCCTGCCGACATGGACGCTCGCGTGAAGGAGCTGTGCGCGGCCCTTGCTGAAGCCGAGCGTGGCGGACACGCCTTCATCGCTCTCAAGTGGTTCCGCGACTCGTTTCTGCCGCGCAAAGCCTATCGCTGGAATCAGCAGCCGGAAACCCGCCAGATGGTGCTGGCTGAAGCCATCCAGCGCGGCCTGGTGATGACCAGCAAGATCGCCAACCCCAAGACCCCGGCATACCCAACCACCACCATCCGCCTCAACCGCGCAGAAGCCGGCATCCCAGAGGAGGCTCAGCGATTCCACCCCGTCGCCGTGCAGGGCGAGTCGATCGCCGAGACCCTCGATGATGAACGGGGGGGCATTTGAGCTTTTACTTCCTCGAAGCCACAGCATTCATCAGGCTTTTTGTCCAGGGAGATGGAACAGATGCGCTCATACGGCTCATGGAGTCGGCTGAGGACAATCGCAAACTGATCTGCGCCTCCACACCGCTCGAAATCTATGCCGTAATCCGTCGGCGCGAACATCAGGGCGACATCTCGGCGGATGATGCCGCGTCAGCACTCTCCGTGCTGCGCCTTGAATCTGCGCGAATGGTCCAACAGCCGCTGAACCCGGCCGTGCTTGAAGCCGCGCGCCAGCTTCTGGATCGCACCGCGCTCCGCTGGACCGAGTCCCTTCAGCTCGGCGCAGCCATCGCCGCGCGTGAAATGTTCCAGGGCACCGAAATCATCTTCGTCTCGACATCAGAGCGTTTGCTGGACGCCGCCGCCGCCGAAGGCTTCAGCGTCCTCGACCCCACTAAAGAAACCCACGAAGAGCCCATCGCCGAAAACGAGTAGACAACAGGGCAGCATATACGCACGCCGCCATCCCAGCGCATCGTCACCCAACCCGCCATTCCCGGCAAATAACTGATCAAGCCGAAGCCAAAGGTTAAAAGCTGACAGCTAGAAGCTGCCATTACTTCTTCCCCACTTCAAGCTGCCCGGTTTTGCCAGCAGGCGCACATGAGCCGCCCGGGCACAAGAGGAATCTAGGGGTAGACTGGTGAGGCATTCATCGGATCCTCAAAAATGATTTATTTCTTATGTGATTTTTGCAGACCTCTTCAAGACCTGACAGCATCAGTCCCACGCACAAACAGTAAATCTCCGTTAACCATTCGTCTGCTCGCCGCTGGGTTTGCCATCGTAGCGTCGATGGCTTTCTGCCAAATAGCGAAAGCGCAGCCGAATCCCACTCCGCAGTGGACTTGGATGGGCGGGTCGAGCAGCGCTCCTATCTGTCCGGCCGGAAATAATTGCGGCCAGCCAGGATGGTACGGCACTCTGCGAACCTCTGCCGCAACGAATGTCCCTCAAGGACGCATGAGCGCGGTCAGTTGGGCAGACGGGAAAGGGAATTTGTGGTTGTTTGGGGGGATTGGGATTACCGGTTCCCAAAACGATCTCTGGAAATTTGACACCTCAACCAGTGAATGGACCTGGATGTCTGGAAACAGCACGCTTGCTTACAATCCCGCAGTTGGATCAGGCGAACCCGGCGTCTACGGTACACTCGGCTCGCCTGCTCCAGAAAATAGGCCAGGAAGCCGTTTTGATGCGCAAGGCTGGACTGACAAATCGGGGAATCTTTGGCTTTTCGGAGGGTATGGCTTTGACTCCACTGGCCAAGTTAATTTCCTTAATGATCTCTGGAAATTCGATCCCTCTACGAACGAATGGACATGGATGGGTGGAGACAGCACCCTACCTTGCCTGCCAGACCAATTCAATTTCTGCTTTATTCGCCCGGGCGTGTATGGGACCTTGGGAACACCCGCCGCCAGCAACATTCCTGGAGGCCTGGCTCAGGCGGCAACATGGACCGATGCCAATGGCAACTTCTGGCTCTTTGGAGGCCATGGGGGAGATGCGGGTGGCGGCCCATGCTACCTCAACGATCTTTGGGAATTCAATCCAACCACTGACGAATGGACATGGTGGGGTGGAGACCAACTCTGTCCTGGCATGAACACAGGTATGCCGGGAACGCCACGAAGTCTCAGATCGCCCGCGAGCTGGACCGACAGCACAGGCAATTTGTGGATGTTTGGCGGCATTCTCGAAGATACCAATGCGGTTGCCTATTACGTAAATGATCTCGCGAAATTTGATCCGTCGACAGATCAATGGTCAGTGCAGACATACAATGACGGCTTCACATCGTACAGTCCGTTAGGTGTCTGGTCGCCGTCAAGTTATCTCGGGGCACGGTACGCTGCATCACACTGGACCGATAATGATGGCAATTTCTGGTTGCTTGGCGGTCAAGGCGCAACTCGCACCTCCTCATCATTCCTTGGCATGTTCAACGACCTCTGGGAGTTCAAACCCTCAATCAACGAGTGGGCATGGATCGGTGGAAACCAGGATGTCATTTGCTTGAAATCGGATAGTTTCGGAGGTTGTGCATCCTATGGGCAACCTGGTATCTACGGCATCTTAGGAACTCCGGCATCGGAAAACACTCCCGGCGCCAGATATTTCGCCGCCAACTGGACCGACAACAAAGGCAATCTCTGGCTTTTTGGCGGTTACGGAGTCGATGCTCAGGGCAACGGTGGTTATTTAAATGACCTGTGGCAATACAGCCTTGCGGCGCCTCCATCAGTTCCGCCTGCTCCGGCTGCGGCTATACCCTCCTTCAGTCTGGCTGCGGGAACTTATGCCTCCGCACGGACATTCATGATCACCGATCAGACTCCGGGCGCGGCTATCTACTACACGACTGATGGGACCATGCCCAATGCAGATTCGCCCGTTTACAACGGCCCAATTACTGTGTCGTCGACGGAGAGAATTTCGGCAATTGCAGTGGCCAGCGGCTTCGCCGTCAGTTCTCTGGCCTCTGCAACTTACGCGATCAGTTATCCACCTGTAGCCACGCCAACCTTTAGCGTTCCGGCGGGCACATATCTGAAGGCTCAAACAGTAACGATCTCGGACACGACACCTAACGCATCCATCTATTTCACAACCAACGGAAGCACTCCCACGACAAATTCGACTCTTTACACCGGCGCAATCACCGTATCGTCTACACAGACAATTCAGGCGATTGCAATAGCCAGTGGGTACGCGAACAGTGCAATCGCGTCCGCCGCATACACAATTAATCTCAACGCAACATTCACGCTCCAGGCATCGCCTTCTTCAATGACACTCCGTCCCGGTAGCGTGGCAACATTTACGCTCACAGTAACGCCGCAAAATGGCTTCAACTTTCCCGTCACCTTTACTTGTTCAGGTCTTCCGAGTGGATATACATCCTTATTCAGTCCAACCACAGTGACGCCCTCGGGAGCTGCCGCGTCTACGTTATTGACGATCACATTGCCTTCGCAATCGACAATATCCCCACCGAACAGCAGCCCGTTCCTCCCGCTAACAGCCTTCAACGTAGCCCTCTGTGTCTTCATCTGGCGAAGAAGGAGTGTCTCGAAGTATCTCTTAATTATGGTGGCTCTCGCCGGACTGGGAATGGCTACTGGTTGTGGCGGTAACGGTAAATCAATCGTCTCAAGTCCGCAGCCGTACACCACCATCATTACAGTCACAGCTAACGGACAAAGCATTCAACAGTCCACTACGGTCTCACTTACGATGGAGTAGGCAGATCAATCTGAGGCTGATCTAGACTTTTCGCGATTAGTGTGAAATCCAAAGAAGTTCGGCGCGGTCATTCCCGGCCGCGCCGGCATTCTGAAGCGGGTCGTTACGTACCTATTTCTTCCCCACTTCCACAATCATGAAGCTGTCCGGCTTGGCCCGCGGGCGGCGCTGAGCTGCACCCGGTGTCGGTGGTTCAAACTCCGCCGTGGGCAGATAGATTTTTCCGGTCGCAGCATCCACCCCCATGGTCCGCGCACCTGCCGCGGTCTTCACAGTCTGCTCCACTTCGTACTTGCCGCCCTTCTCGCTCACCACCGTCAGGTTTCCGTCGCCCGTGCTCGCGAAGGCATACCCGGCATGGAACTTGGTGGCGTCAACGCCCGCACCAATGGGCAGATCCGCCAGTACCTTGCCATCTTTATCGCTCATCACGATCATCTTTTGCGGATTGCGGCAGCCGATAAACAGAACGTGCGCCTTGGGATCGACGGCCATCCCCACCGGACGCCCGCCCGGAGCTACCGGCCAATGCGCCAGCACCTTGCGCGTCTTCAGGTCCACCACCGCCACCTGATCTTTGTTTTCAAGATTTACGTAGGCCTTGCCGCCGTCGACCCCCAGAAACTCCGGTGCGCCTCCAAGCTCGATCGGTGCATCGATTTTGCCGTTCTTCGGATCAACATCCGGCTTCACAGTGATCAGCGCGTTGCCATCGCCGGAGACAGCCAGCACAAGATTATCCGCCTTGTCGTAGATGATGCCGTCCGCATCCGGCAGCGCCGCCAGGGTGCCAAGCACCGCATAAGTCTTCAGATCGAACACAACAATTGCGCCGCTTCCGCCGCCATCGGTAATGAATCCGCGGCCCAGCTCCGGAACCAGCGCAGTGCCGTGCGAACGCTTCTGCCCCAGAATGTCACCAAGCACTTTGCCCGTCACGGTATCGATCGCCATGGTGTGCGTGCTGCGCGTAACAAACAGCCGGTGGTTTGGCGGGTCCAGCGTCACATAATCCCATCCGCCCTCACCGCCTATGTGCATGGTCCGCGTTACTTCAAACTGCGCCTGCGCTAAAGCCGGCAAGCACGCCACGGCAACCAGCATGGCCGCCAAAGAAACTGCAATCGCGTAGAACCTTTTCATGGAAATTCCTTCCTGGTCCGATCGGGAGATTCGGGCATAGTTCCAAGAGCTTTCGATCGCCAGCAGGAACCATAGCACAGCAATTCTTAAAGTCTTCTTAAAGCTCAAGAACTGCACATCTCTTCACCGACTCACATCCCTGTACCGGTTCAAGCCGAGTCGACGAATGCAATCGCGTACCGGACACACTAGCTAAAAGCTAAGAGCTAAGAGCTAGCGGCTACGGAGTCCCGTCGTACACTGATTCCACATGGGTTTGGCCCTTCTTTTGACCGTTCCTCTGCCCGTTTCCACAGGACATCTGGCCGAATGGCAGATCGCCACGGCTTTCGCCATCTTTGCCGTCAGCTACGTCGTATTCGCGCTGGGCAAGCTGCCCGTCCTCAAGATCGACCGTCCCGGCATGGCCATCATCGGCGCAGTGCTCATGGTGGCATTCGGTGTCGTGGGCGCGGATGAGACGCTTCGTTTCATCGACTTCAGCACGCTCGTGCTGCTCTTCTCCATGATGATGGTCGTAGGCTGCCTGCATCTCTCCGGCTTCTTCGACTGGATCACCGCCGAAATCGTCAAGCGCCTCAAACCCCATCATCTGTTGCCCACCATCATCTTCATCACGGGAATTCTCTCGGCATTCTTCGTCAACGACATCATCTGCCTGGTCATGGCTCCGTTCGCGCTGGTCACCACGCGGCAGATGAAACTCAAGCCGTTGCCCTATCTGCTCGCCGTGGCCACGGCCTCAAATATCGGCAGCGTGGCAACCATCACCGGCAACCCACAGAACATGCTCATCGGTTCGTTCTCCGGCCTCGACTACCGCTACTTCCTCGTGCACCTCGGCCCGGTCGCTCTCATCGGACTGTTTGTTGACTGGTTGCTGATCGCGTGGATCTTCGGCCTTGAACACGTAGCGCCAGACAGCGACCGCGTACCCGCAGCGCCCATACAGATTGAAGTGAAGGATCTTCGCAAACCCGCCATCGTCGTAGCGCTGGTGCTGGCCGGCTTTCTGGGTGGTGTGCCTCCGGCCATGATGGCGGCCATCGGCGCGGCGCTCATGCTCATCACTCGCACGCGCAATCCGCGCAAGGTCTACGACGAAGTCGATTGGGGATTGCTCGTCTTCTTTGTCGGCCTGTTCCTTATTGTCGGAGGCGCGGAAAACGCAGGCCTGACACGCGATCTCTTCGCCGTGGCCCACCGGTTCAACCTGCAGAACACCGCCATCTTCACCGCCGTCACGGCGCTGCTTTCAAACGTTGTCAGCAATGTTCCAGCCGTCATGGTGCTCAAGTCACTCGTGCCGTCGTTTCACGATCAGCGTTCCGGTTGGCTGGTGCTCGCCATGGCCAGCACGCTCGCCGGTAATCTCACCATCACCGGATCGGTAGCCAACTTGATTGTGGTGGAACGCGCAAAAGACGAAGTCCACATTGGCTTTTGGGATTACTCGCGCATCGGCATTCCAATCACGTTGCTGACGCTCGCAATAGGCTGGGCCTGGCTGACGTTTATTCCTCAATAGCGCCTATTCCTTGCGAAACTTGTTAGCCTGCTCAAACTCATCCCGCAGCACCGGAGTGCGCAGGTTTTCGCGCAGGTGCGCGAGCCGCTGTTCAAGCGCGAGCAAAGCGCGCTCCACGGCTTCGGTGTTGGTGTGCGCAATGTCGCGCCACATTGAAAACGGGCTCGCACCCAGCCGCGTCATCTCGCGCAGCGCGCGCCCGCCTACATCCTTAAGCTCCGGCGCAGTACCCACCTCATCCTCAAGCAGCGCGCTCAAAGCCGTCGCCGTAAACTGCGGCAGATGACTCACCCACGCCACCAGCTCGTCGTGGCGCGCCGCGTCAAGATCGATCGTCTTCGATCCCATCGCCACTACCCACTCGCGCCAGCCCTTCACCAGCTCTGCCGCCTGCGGTGAACGCTGCGCATTGGGATCATCGGTAAACAACCACACCGCGCCGCGAAACAAATTGGCATCGCCAAGTTCAGCGCCGCCGCGCTCCTTGCCCGCCATGGGATGCCCAGGCAAAAAGGCCGCACGTTCCGGCCAGTTGTACAGCTTCGCGCCTGTCTCGGAGATCAGCCGCTTGGTGCTGCCCACGTCGGTCACCAGGTGCCCCGGTCCAAGAACCGGCGCCAGCTTTTCCATAAAGTCGAGCGTTGCGTAGATCGGCACCGCGAGTACAACCACCTGGCTCGCCCGCGCCGCTTCAATCGCATCGGCCGCTACCGAATCAATCGCGCCCATGCGTTGCGCAAGCTCTGCGTGCTCGGTGCTGCGATTCCATCCAGTGATCGCACCGCGATAGCCGGCAGCGCGCAACGCCAGGCCAATCGACGTGCCCAGCAGTCCCGTCCCCAGAATCGCGATGCGTTCAATCATGGATGTCCTTAGTAGCCAGTCAGGAAGCCGGCAAGTCAGCCTCGAGCAATGCCCAATGATGTCGCAATGCAACCGCTGACTCGCTGACTTGCTAACTTGCTGCCTTATGTTACAGGCTTCTCCCCACCACCGATGCAATCGCCTTCAGTTCGCCCATCAGCATCTCGAACTGGTCCAGATACAGCGTCTGGGCGGCGTCGGAGGCAGCCTTGTCTGCGTTAGGATGCACTTCGATCAGAATGGCGTCCGCGCCCGCGGCCATAGCGGCTTTGGCCATCGGAGCCACCATGTCGCGCCGGCCGGTTCCATGCGAAGGATCGGCCACCACCGGAAGATGCGACAGCTTCTTCAGCACCGGAATCGCCGAGATGTCCATCGTGTTGCGCGTCGCCGTCTCGTAGGTGCGGATGCCGCGCTCGCAAAGAATCACATCGTAGTTTCCGCCTGACAGAATGTACTCGCTCGACAGCAGAAGTTCCTCAATCGTCGCGGCAATCCCGCGCTTCAGCAGAATCGGCTTGCGCACCTGCCCCAGTTCGCGCAGCAGGTTGAAGTTCTGCATGTTCCGCGCACCTACCTGGAAGCAATCCACGTAGGGCAGCATCGGCTCAATCTGCGCAATCTCCATCACCTCGCTCACGGTCAGTAGACCGTAAGCATCGGCAGCTTCGCGCATCAATTCCAGGCCCGGAATACCGAGCCCCTGAAACGCATACGGCGAGCTCCGCGGCTTAAAGGCTCCGCCACGCAGAAAACTTCCACCCGCGGCCTTCACGCGCTTGGCTGTTTCAAAAATCTGTTCGCGGGTTTCAATCGAACATGGGCCCGCCATCACATGCGTCTGCTCGCCGCCGATCGTAACTCCGTTGGCAAACTCTACCTTTGTGCCCTCCGGGCGAAACAGCCGGCCGGCAAGTTTGTAGGGAGCGGTAATGCGATGGACGTAGAGCACACCCGGTAGAAGCTCGAATTTTCTAAGCTCCACGTTTGCGGTTGGACCGACACCCGCCAGAATCGTCTGGTAGGCTCCTGTGGTTCGATGTACGTTGACTCCTGCTTCCACCATGGCGCTGATCACTGCATCGATCTGCTCTTCGGTGGCCTTCTCCTGCATTGCGACAATCATTTCTTATTCCCTGTCTCGGACGCCGGTTCTGATATCTTCGCGTCCGCGGCACGGCCCGGCGGTAAAGCCTGGGCGTTTCTTTCTGAAGCCAACTCGTCCCTCTGCAGGGCCCGCATCACGTCGATGATGCGCTCGTAGATATGCGTTAACTCGATGTCAGGCAGCGGCCCTTTGTTGGCCGCGCGCACGTTGGCATATACCACCTTTTCGCGCGCCGGTTCATACACAGGCAGCGACGTGGCGGCTTTCAGGTGCCCCACCTTTTGCGCAGCGCGCGCCCGCTCGCTCAACAGCTCAACTAACTTGCGGTCCAGAGCATCGATTTGTTCTCGCAATTCTTCCAGCGTCATTCCATCCTCGGTTGCGTTTCCCTCTTCCACGCGGAACGGGAAATTCACAGATACTGAGTCGGCTCCCAGCTTTCTGCATGCAGCTCACGTTGCTTTTACATCCTGCGCAAGCACTACTGCTTAACCCAGCAAGAACAAGCTAAGAGCTAAAGGCTAAAAGCTGAGGGCTGATTTTCTACCGGGCCAGCGCCGCATGAGGCGTGCGCAGGCCCTTGATAAATCGAGCCACTGCGCCGGGCGCTGTCTCCGGTGTCGAGCGTTCAATCAGCTCGACGATAGCGCTGCCGACGACCGCGGCATCCGCGAACTCCGCCACCTGCGCGACGTGTTCCGCATTCGAGATGCCGAACCCCACAGCCACCGGCAGCTTGCTCCATCGCCGGATGCGGCCCACCAGATCCGAAGCATCCCCGGCAAGCGACTGCTGCTTGCCGGTAATTCCGGTGCGCGAAATGGCATACACAAAACCCTTGGAGTGCGTGGCGATAGCCTCAAGCCGTTCATCGGGACTGGTCGGCGCTGCCAGAAAAACAGGCTCCAATCCCACCCGGCACAACTCCGCGAGATAGTCATCGGCCTCTTCCACAATCATGTCCGTCGCCAGCACGCCGTCCACACCCGCTGCCTTCGCATCGTCGGCAAAACGGCTCAGTCCGTAACGCAGAATCGGATTCAGATAGCTGAAGATCACCAGCCCGGCACCGGACCGCTCCGCACGAATCTCGCGCGCCAGCTTCAGCACATCTACCAAGCGCGTTCCGCGCGCAAGAGCACGCTCGCTGGCGCGCTGAATAATGGGCCCATCGGCCAGCGGATCGCTGAAGGGCACACCCAGTTCGATCACGTCCGCACCGGCGTCAATCGCCGCCAGCGCAATCTCGCGCGTAGCCTCCAGGCTAGGGTCGCCCGCCGTCAGATAAACAACCAAACCGGGTTTGTGATCGAATCGTATCGCCATTGCCGCTATAACGTTGCACTTTCCGAATTCCGTTGTTGCAACAACTTCGGGTGCCCCACCTTTCGTGCGGCATTAAGCACGAAGGGTGGGAGACCAAGAACCCAAACTCAAGACCCTAAAGCTGAAAGCTGCTTTTTCACAACTTCAACTCTTCCGCCAGAATGCCCATATCCTTATCGCCGCGTCCTGACAGATTCACCACAAGTATTTCACGGTCGCTCATCGCAGGCGCTCTCTTGATGGCCTCAGCCACCGCATGCGCGCTTTCGAGTGCCGGTAGAATTCCCTCGGTCCGCGCCAGCTTCACCACCGCATCCAACGCCCCGGCATCGTCCTGCGAAACATACTCAGCGCGCCCCGAGTCGTGCAGCGCCGCATGCTCCGGCCCAATCGACGCATAATCCAGGCCTGCAGAAACCGAATGCGTCAGCGCAATCTGCCCATCCTCATCCTGCAGAACATATGAGAACGTTCCTTGCAGCACGCCCGGAACGCCACCCTGGAATCGTGCCGCATGTTCGCCCAGTGCAGTGCCGCGCCCGCCGGCCTCTACGCCGATCAGTTGTACCTGCCGTTCGGGAATGAACTCATAGAACGCGCCAATGGCGTTCGAACCGCCACCCACGCACGCAATCACCGCTGTGGGCAGCCGGCCTTCCCGCTCCAGAATCTGCTCTTTCATCTCCTGGCTGATGCAGTGATGGAAATCGCGCACCATAGTCGGATAAGGATGCGCGCCCAGCGCGCTGCCCAGCAGATAGTATGTAGTGCGCACGTTGGTGACCCAGTCGCGCATCGCCTCGCTGATGGCGTCCTTCAGCGTCTTCGATCCCGACGAAACCCCGCGCACTTCCGCGCCCAGTAACCGCATGCGCTTTACGTTCAGATCCTGCCGCGCCATGTCCACTTCGCCCATGTAGACAACGCACTCAAGGCCCAGCAGCGCGCAAACCGTTGCCGTGGCTACGCCGTGCTGGCCCGCCCCGGTCTCCGCAATAATCCGCTTTTTGCCCATTCGCTTGGCCAGCAACCCCTGGCCCAGCGCATTGTTGATCTTATGCGCACCTGTGTGCAGCAGGTCTTCGCGCTTCAGGTAGATCTTCGCGCCGCCCAGCGTCTCCGTAAGCCGCTTGGCAAAGTACAGAGGTGTCGGCCTGCCCGCGTAGTTCTTCAGCAGGTCGGCCAGCTCGGCCTGGAACGCCGCATCGGCCTTGGCAACCTCGTACTCGTGCTCCAGTTCCAGCAGGGCCGCCATCAACGTCTCCGGCACATAACGCCCACCGTAAACGCCAAAGCGCCCAGGCCGTGTCTCGGACGGATTAGCCGGAAGAATGATGGAAGCCATTGGAAACTCCTGCGCCGGGGCGAAGAATCGGGAACCACCCCATTCTACAGGAGCGCGAAATCAGGGAAAAAGTGCTCTTATCCGACTTCGGGTGTCATCACGGAACAGCACCTCAACGTGAGCAATGTGCCCGGAAACTATATCTAGGATGACCATGCCAGTCTCAGGCTCAAGTTCAACGCAATGAGCATTTGGAAATGGCCGAGCAGACGGCTCGTATTGCGTGTAGAACGAGGCGCAAAAGTCATCTTCGCAATTGCAGCGTCGTGCGATCTGTAGATGAGGTACCTGACCAGCTAATTCAGTCGATCCTGAAAAACCAATAGAACCCGCATGAAACCTGATGAATCTCGCTATTTTTGGGTTTAGAATTTCCCTGAAGTTGAAGCCAACGGCCTAAAAACTGGGGAAATGCATGCGTCCACACCGCGAGCCGAAGCACCCACAGCGAGAGATGTTCCAGGTTGACCTGGAGCAGTTGATCGACATGCACCACCCGCTTGTAGTTCTTGGTCAGTGCATGGACTGGAGTTCATTCGAAGCCACTCTTGGCGCGACTTATCATCCCAGCCAGGGTGCTCCGGGGATCTCGACGCGCCTGATGGTGGCGCTTCATTACTTGAAGTATCAGCATGACCTGAGCGACGAGGACGTGGTTGCTGTGTGGGTTGAAAACCCTTATTGGCAGCAGTTCAGTGGTGAGCGGTACTTCCAGCATCGTCTTCCGATCGATCCTTCGAGCATGACGCGCTGGCGCAGCCGGCTGGGCGAGGCTGGGGCTGAACAGATGCTGCGTGCCACGATCGAGGCAGGCATGCGCACTGGCGTGGTTCGCCCCGCGGACTTGAAGCGCATCAATGTGGATACGACTGTGCAGACCAAGGCGATTCGATTTCCGACCGATGCACGGCTCTACAATCGCATGCGCGAACGGCTGGTGAAGGTGGCGCGGTCCGAGGGGCTGACAATCAAGCAGAGTTACCGGCATGTAGGGCGGCGCTTGTTGATGCAGTCGAGCCGCTATGCCCATGCGCGACAGATGCAACGTGCTCGGGCCTGCACGCGCAAGCTGCGCACGCAGCTGGGGCGGGTGCTGCGCGAGATCGAGCGGCAGAAACAGACGCCGTCGATTGAGTTGGCGAAGCTACTGGAGACGGCGCGACGCATCCATGCCCAGCAAAGGCATGACAAGAACAAGGTCTACAGCGTGCATGAGCCAGCGGTCGAATGCATCGCCAAAGGCAAGGCGGGCAAGCCGTACGAGTTCGGCAACAAGGTCAGCGTGGCGGTCAGCAGTTGTGGCGGATGGTTCATCGGAGCAAGGAGCTTTACGGGAAGTCCCTATGACGGCCACACTCTGGCGGCACAGATGAAGCAGGTGGAAAGGATGGTCGGTGACTCGGTCGGCGAAGTTCATGTCGATATGGGTTATCGCAGACATAATTATGAAGGCGCGGCGACAGTGCACGTCGATAAGCGGCAACGAGGTCGAACACCATGCGCACTCTGGCGATGGATGAAACGCCGGGCCGCGGTCGAACCCAGCATCGGACATCTGAAGAATGAACACCGTCTGAGCGCAATCGGCTGAAAGGTGTGCCGGAGATGCGATCAATGCCATCCTCGCAGCTGCCGCCATGAACTTCCAGAAGCTCCTCGGAGCTTTTTGGCGCGCTTTTCTAAGCTACCTGATGCGCCTCTGCAGCCAGATCTTCAGCCTACAACGCATTACAGCCTGTCAGGTTCAACTCAAGAACGCTTGAAAATGACTTTTTCAGGATCGACTAATTCGCTCCTTCGACGCCCGCAATAGCTCCTCAAGTTCCTGCGCAAACTCTGGAAGCGCATCCTGAAGTCGATGCGAACTCATAAGTCGTTTCCTGTTTTGCCAATCATGAGATTGCTTCAGGCCATTGTTGAGCACCGTGAAGCACACGCAATATGCGAATGACTTTCCTCTGGACGCAATATGCAACGACGTTCGGGGTTCTTGAAACCACAAGCTCTCGAGTTCCATCGACTCGACCCGGGCGCCCCTTTTCAGGAAAGCTCAATAGACGTTCAATCGATCTTTCAATCCGATTGTCGATATCGGCTGCTGCCTTCGGGCTGTCAGCCTCAATGTAATCGAATATCGCGTTTCGATCAGAGACTGCAAACTCTGACCACTCTATAACCATCCCTCACCCTTTTCGCTTACGAAGGGCCTCCGCCCGGCGCTTGGCGAACTGGGTTTTGACCTTTTTGTGGGAAACAGCCGGCCTGGTATCGTCTAACGCCTCCTGCACCTTCGCTCGAAACCACGCATCGTGTTCTGCGGCGTTCTTTGCCAGAGAAAATGGCAATGTCCCCTCGTTTGCCGTCCTGGTAAGCAGAATCCGAACCGCATCGGAGACAGTGATACCCATCTCACCCAGAACCGCCGCCGCACGGCTCTTCACTTCAGCATCGATTCGCGTTTGCACCAAAGCATTAGCAGGCATATCCACGACCTCTGCATTACATTGTAATTCAAATGCATCACCGCAGTCGCTCTTAACGTTCTCAGTCTTCGTATCACCTGACCATTGCTTCTTGACTGGCCATCCGAATGATCTGCGACTTGTCCCCGCCAGCGATCAACTTCCAAAGTCTGTCTTCGGGAATTCCCTCAACCCGGCCAAGAATGGCAAGAAACGCCGTATTGTGTCCGGGATTGCTCCAAGCAGCACCTTCCACCAGCGGGGATATCGCGTTCTTGCGAAGCGCTTCGAGCAAAGCTGGATTGCGGCCCTTCGTGAGCTGCATCAATAACATGCTGCTCTTGTTACGATCGGTCCATTGACCGGAAAATAACATATCGATGAAGGGTTTTGGATCTACTTCGATTCCATTGGAATTCTTCGCGGAAGCCAATACTTCCAACGCCCGCGTCGCATTGTTCCGCACTTCCGCGTCCTCGTCGTTTGAGGCTTGAGTCAGGTACTGAATTTGGTCCGCAGAACGATCTGCGTACCCAAGAAAACAGCTAGCCACGCGCCTCTGATCAGCATTCGCCGAGTTCTCCAGAACCCGCTCCAGCAATCGGGTATGCTTCAGAGCGTAATCGCGCATTGCAAGTTGTGCTTTGTGCACTGCCGGGTCCACTGAAAGCGAATAGCCTTTTGAGTCATCCTCGCCCGAATCTCCGTGGCGAACAGCATTCTGTAGAGCCTCGCCATAGCTTTCATACAGCTTCAGTGCCGAGCCTTTGAGGTGGTTATTGCCCTTTGGAACTGGATTCAACCGTAGCGGTCGCGAAGAATCTCCGCTCAGGCCGATGTAGATCAGCAGGTGGCGATCTCTATCGCAGCATACAGCCGCAACATCAGTTGCAGGCTTGCCTGTCGCTTCCTTTACTGCGCGTTCAATTGCTTCGCGTTCACGGTCGAAGTTCGCATAGCTGAATTCATCGCCAACCTTGAGCGGAACTTTCTCCCTAACGAGCTCCAGGTCCAGCACTGCATATCCAAAGTAGTCTATGGCTCCGATCCGGATGGATTCACCTTGCCCGCCTTGCGCATGGGCCGCGTACTGAGCTGAAGCAACCAAAGAGATCGCAAGAATGACAAGAGGAACTCTTTTCATCAGGTGACTATCTATCTCACATGCGCGTTTGAAATTGAGTTGAAGGAATTGAGGAAAGGACTTGGAAAGGCCGTCTTTTCATGGCATAACTGCGTTATCGAGACGTGGTCATGGCCGAGAAAAGGAGCGGCCTTTCTGATGACAGAGTGTAACCAAGAATCGTTCACATTTACAGCCCATTTTTCACGTCGGGTGCAGGCCGAGTTTCCAGCTGGCCGGGTATCGAGTGATGGCGGAGCGCTGTTGCTTCGGGAAGCGGACCGCAGGATCAATCTTCTGGGTCGTCTGGCATCTTGTTTTAGCGATGGCCGGTCACCGTTGTTGGTCCGGCACCAGTTGTCGGAGATGCTGGCGCAGCGCATCTATGGTCTGGCACTGGGCTACGAAGATCTGAACGATCACGAGCAGCTGCGTTCGGATCCGTTGCTGGGACTGCTGGCGGGCAAGCGGGAACTGGGTGAGCCGCTGGCCGGCAAGAGCACTCTGAACCGGCTGGAGCTGACCGGCCGCAGCCTGCGCTATCACAAGATCAGCTATTCGTCCGAGTCGATGGATCGTTTGCTGACCGATCTTTACCTGGAGTCGCACTCCGCGCCGCCGAAACAGATCGTGCTGGATCTGGACGCGACCGACATCCCGCTCTACGGCCATCAGCCGGAGCGCTTCTTCCATGGCTATTACGACAGCTACTGCTATCTGCCGCTGTATATCTTCGCCGGCGACCAGTTGCTGTGCGCGCGGCTCAGGCCGGCCAACCAGGATGCTGCCGCCGGTTCGGTCGCAGAGGTTAGCCGCATCGTAACGCAGCTGCGTGAGCGGTGGCCCGAAGTGCGCATCGTGCTCAGGGCCGACTCTGGCTTCTGCCGCGAGGAGCTGATGGGCTGGTGTGAGTCCAACCGGGTCGATTATCTGTTCGGCCTGGCGCGAAACAAGCGGTTGCGCAGGATCATCGGCGCCCAGATGCACCAGGCTCAGATCCTGCACCAGACGAGCGGCAAGGCGGCACGTGTGTTCGCCGAGTTCAGCTATCGGACCCACAAGAGCTGGTCATGCGCACGACGCGTGGTAGCCAAGGCAGAGCATCTCGATAAGGGCGAGAACCCGCGCTTCGTGGTCACTTCGTTAACTGCTGAGCAGTGGCACGCGCCGGACTTATACGAAAAGTTCTACTGCGCCAGAGGCGAAATGGAGAATCGCATCAAGGAGCAGATGTGCCTGTTCGCCGATCGGCTCTCAACCGACGAAATGAAAGGCAATCAGTTGCGTCTGTACTTCTCCGCCCTAGCTTACACCTTGATGGAAGCGCTGCGACGGCTGGGACTGAAAGGTACCGCCTGGGCAGAGGCGCAGGTGGATACGATCCGTCTGAAGCTGCTCAAAATCGGCGCCGTCGTTCGGCTCAGCGTGCGCCGGGTGCTGCTTCAGCTCAGTTCCGCCTATCCCTGGAAAGACCTGTACACCCACGCCTTCCACGCCCTACGCTGCTGACAAAGCCAGACTTGCAGAAAACTCAACTTCCACAAGCCGCTGAACTCATCGCATAGCGGAGCCATACGCAAAATAATCGCACGATCATGAAAATCACAACTCAATCGCCCTGTTCACCGCTCGCTGGGCACGACATGAAGGAAAAGATAAAACCAGCCGCTCAAATCGCCCCAATGCCCACACTGAAATCAGCACTCATGAGAAATCGCGGCTAAACCTTCGAATCCGCAGCTCGCGCGTTCGCGACAAACGCCCTCACTTTGCCTGCATCCTTTAGTCCCGGCGAAAGCTCCACGCCGCTCACTACGTCCACGCCCCATGGCTGCAACTTACCAATCGCCTCGGCCACATTCTCAGGCGTAAGCCCACCGGCGGCAATGAGCCTGCGGCCACCTGCATTGCTGAACAGCCCTTTGCGCGCCGCATCCCAGTCGAACGCCACGCCCGTGCCGCCCACGGCCGTCGCGGTGCGCGAGTCCACCAGAATTCCGTCAACGCTCGCATCGTTCAACGCGGTTGCATCCAGCAGGTTCGCCCCCTCGAAATGCACGATGCGCAGAATCCGCAACGACGGACCAAACCGTCCGCGCAACCGCGTCGCAAGCCCGTCCGGCGGCGCAAAATGCAATTGCACGCCGGTCAGTCCAGCCGCAACAATAGCAGCCTCAATCTCCTCAAATGGAGAATCCACAAACACGCCAATCTTTTCAATCGCATCCGGCAGGCGAGGCACAATCGCCACTACCTGCTCCGCGGATACCTGCCGCGGACTCGGCGCCATCACAAACCCAAGCGCATCGGCGCCCGCGTCAACTGCAAGCAACGCATCGTCGAGCGTTGTATTCGCGCAGATTTTGATCCAGAGGCTCATCGCTTCGCCTATATTCCCGCCAACAGCTCCGTAAGTGCCGTTCCGGGATCGGGTTGCCGCATCAGGCTCTCGCCAATCAGGAAGGCATTGAATCCTGCCTTGCGCAACTTGGCGATGTCATCCGACTTTCCAATGCCGCTCTCCGTCACCCGCACCGTCTCCGCTGGAATCTGCTCCACCAGATTGAGCGACGTTTCAAGCCGCACCTCAAACGTCTTCAGGTCACGATTGTTTACGCCAATGGCGCTCGCCAGTTCCGTGCCCAGAGTCGCAAGCACGCGGTCCAGCTCTTCGCGCGTGTGCACTTCCACCAGCACGTCGAGCGAGAAGCCGGCGGCCACTTCGGCCAGATGTTTCATCTCGCCATCCGTGAGCGCCGCCGCAATCAGCAGGATTGCATCTGCGCGGTGCGCCCGCGCCTCTACCACCTGGTACTCATCGATCATGAAGTCCTTGCGCAGGCACGGCAGCGGCATCGCCGCCGAGACAAGCTCCAGATTGCGCAGGCTCCCCTGAAACCACAGTTCATCGGTCAGCACCGACAGCGCCGCAGCGCCTCCGGCTTTGTACCGCCGTGCAATCCACTCAACATCAAATTCCGGCCGGATCAGTCCCTTCGAAGGCGAAGCCTTCTTGATCTCGGCAATCACCGCAGGCCCCGACTTAGCCTTCTTGCGCAGCGCCTCAGCCCATCCGCGCGGACGGTGCAATGCAGCCCGCCGCTCCAGATCCGCCAGCGACACAGTCTTCTTGGCCGTCGCGACCGAGCTCCGCGTTCTTTCCAGAATCAGATCAAGTTGTGTCGACATTCCCTTGGTAGCCATGCTTCGCGTCAGGTTTTACTCTCCGTCGAGTATAACGGGGATCTGGACCCAATCGCAGAAGGGACAGACTCTGGCGCTAGTGCATGCCAGTCACCTTTGACTCTTGGTGGTTCGGCTGCCAGGCTGGAACGCCCTCTTCCCACTGATCGTCGGTGAGTTGCTCCACATGAGTCCCGTCGGTATTCATCACGAAGATTTCGCCATAGGGTTGCGGTGCCCTTGTATACAGCGCCTCGTCCTTGAATCCCATTCGCGAACTGGTAAACAGCATTCGTTTGCCATCCGGCGACCACGCCAGATGCGCTTCATTGCCGTGAATATGCGTAAGCTGCGTCAGCCCCGTTCCGTCGGGATGGATGGTGAACACCTCAAAGTCATTTCCGATGCGGCGAATAAATCCGATGAGATCGCCCATGGGCGACCAGGCCGGAAAGTTGTCCCAGTCGTTGGTCAGCTTCACTGTCGACTTGTCGCTGAGATTCATGATGCGCAGACCATCCTCGCCCGGCCCCGCCGTGCGGTAGACAATGTTTTTGCCATCTGGCGAAAATGATGGAAATGCGTTGTTGTTCGGACCTGCAGTGATGATATGAAAGTCCGTCCCGTCCGCATTGATGATGCCCACCTGTGCTCCGCCGTTGACCGGATCCACCGGTTTCTTTTCGCCCACGTCGAAATCAAGGAACGCAGAGAACTTGCCAATTCCGAAAACGACCTGCTTGCCGTCCGGGGACCACTGCGGCCCAAGGATGAGTTCATTGCGGTGTAGCAGTGTGCGCGAACTCCCCGCCTGATCGAAGACAAGCAGTGTCGTGCTGTCCATGCCTTCGATTCGGGTCACGGCGAGGTTCGCACCGCTTGGATCGTAAGCCGGCAACACACCCGTCCATGAAAGGTCGAATGCCTTATTGCGGCTCCAGATCTCGTGTGGCACCGCACTTCGATCTGGTATGTAACGGCTGTACGCTACTCGCTGCCCGTCAGGAGACCAGGCCGGAAATGCTACATCAGCGCCTTTTGGTCCCTGCTTGCCGCTGGCATAAAACACGCCCTGACCGGTCTGATCGTGGCGCAGGAAACCGAAATCGCCCGACGGAAGTATCGATGGCGCCATCTTGACGCCAGGTCCCGCTTTTACCGGCGTAATCGCGCCGCTCGCAATGTCAATCTTCTCCAATGTGTCATCGGTAGCACCATCCCAAGCGCGATTCGACCACGTCTCCTGCGCCGTCATGCAATAGGCGACGACGCTTTTACTGTCCTGTTCCCATTTGGGCGTCCCACAAAAGCCGCCGTGCGAGGTGATACGCTTCAAGCCGCTTCCGTCGGGACGCACAACATAAATGTCCACCAGTTGCAGCCGCTCCCAGCGTCCCTTTGCCGACGGCAGATCGCTGTCGCGGTCTGAAGAAAACGCAATCCACTTCCCATTGGGCGACCACGCTGGACGAAACTCCCCGCCGTGTCCTGACGTGAGCGGCCTCGTCGCATGCGTTGCTACATCCAGAATCCAAAGATTCGCAAATCCTGCAGCGCGCGTCGAGACAAATACGATTTGTTTTCCGTCCGGTGAAAACGCGGCTTGATCGTCGAACGCGGGATTGTCAGTAAGTCGCTCCAGCCCGTTTCCGTCCGGATGCATTCGAAACAGATCGGCCGACCCATCGCGTTCTGAGGTGAAAGCGATCCAGTCTCCCTTTGGCGACCACGCCGGGTTGTAGTTGAGCGACCCTGGTTGCGTGATTGCATGTTCGCCACTGCCGTCAGCATTGGCCACATAGAGCGTTGCCTTCGCAGGGGCAAGGCGATCAAACACTACATGATCTGCTGCTTGGGAAGTCAGAGCCAAAAAAACGAACGCATGCAAAAAGGAAAGGCCCCGAAGATCTTTCACCGTGCACTCCATATTTTGATTTGTCGATGAGGGGAAACTGCGAGACGACTATATCATTCGGCGGCCCAACGTACGGAATGAAGTTTGCATGACAACTGAGCCGGAAAGTCTCGTCACGCGCGGGTGGCCAGTGCAGCCAGCTCCTTCGCGGCCTTGCGGCCCAGGCGAATGCAGTCGGGAATACCGATGCCGTCGTAAGCGTTGCCCGCAAGCTTCAGCCCCGGCAGAGCCGCTGCGTGCGCATTCACGCGCGTAATGCGCTCCTGGTGGCCCACCGCGTATTGCGCCATGGCCCTCCGCCAGCGAGTCACCTGCGTATACTCCGGCTCCACCTTTGCGCTGAAAGTTTTCTCGCCAAGGATCTCACTCATCTCGCGGTGAACCGTCGCCACCAGAGCTTCATCCGGCTCCTTCATCAAATGCTCGTTGCGGATACCGCCCAGAAACGCGCGGAACACCGCCTTGCCCGCAGGCGTGCGGCCCAGAAACTTGCGCTGAACAAACGTGCAGGCCAGCATGGCCCGGCCTTCAACCGCCGGCACCAGAAACCCGAATCCTTCAGGCAGCTTTCCGAGCTTGTTCTCGTCGTAAACCAGATTCACCGTGATGGACGACGAATAGGGAATCGCGCTCAAGTCTTCGCCAAGCACCGGATCAACAGGCGCAAGCAACGCGCCCGAAGCCCACGCCTGCGAGGAGAAGATCACCGCATCGTAGTTCTCTGTTCGTCCAGCCGCTTCCACGCTCCAACCTGTTGCGTTCCTGCTGATCGCGCTCACGGCAGTTGAAACACGTATCGCCGCCGGATCGAGCCGCGCCGTCACCGCATCCACAAGTTGTTGCATACCGCCGCGAAGAGCCGTGAAAATCGGCTTCGGCGCACGCGGAGCTGCATTCCCATTACCGTTAGCCTTGGCCATGGCCCGCATCTTGCGGTGGGCGGCAAGCATTCCCCGAGTCAGCGATCCGTGCTGTGTTTCCATATCAACCAGCCGCGGCAGCACCGTACGCGCGCTAAGCTGCGTAGCGTCTCCGCCATAGATGCCCGACAGCAGCGGATCAGCCAGCCTGTTCACCGCCTCAATTCCGTAGTGGCGCTCCACCAGCGCGGCCACCGACTCGTCGGCCAGCCCACTCGGTCTTGGCGGGTGCAAAAGCTCAAGCGCCATCCGGATCTTGGTAGTAAAGCTGAACAGCGGTGAAACCGCCGTCGGCACCAGCTTGGTCGGCACCAGAAACATCAATCCATCGGGCAGCGCCACCAGCCGGTTGCGGACCAGGATGTACGTCTTGCGGTCGGCGTCGTTCGAGGGGAGCAGATCGTCGCCGAGTCCCAGTTCGCGGCACAGTTCGGCGGCGGCCGGCTTCTCGGTCAAAAAGGAGTCCGGCCCGCGCTCAATCACTGCTCCGTTCACAATTTCAGACGACAGGGAACCCCCAAGCCGTTCCCGTGCTTCAAACAGTGTGTATGTCAGCGGCGCGCCCGCCTTACGGGCTTTTTCAAGCTCATAAGCGGCGGCCAAGCCCGCAATGCCACCACCAATGATCGCGATCCGCATCATAGGAATTATCCCATCTTTACAGCAAGTTGCGGGTCAATACATTGCCAGTAAGGGGAAGAAAGCGGCCTCGCCGGAAGTGCAACCTCACATACTAAGAATCGGCGCGCAAACTCCAATTTGAATGTGATTTAAATCACATCTAGAACGCCGGCGGAGAACTTAAGGTTGGATGCGGTTCGTAGAACAGATTGGTTCCCCCTTAATGAGATCAACTCAAAGCAATACCCGCAGCCGGAATTCCTTCCGACCTGAATCTGATAGTGTTATCAGTCGAATAGAGGAGGCCCTGCATGACCAGTGAGTTAATCCACCGATTGCACTTTGCCTTCACGGTCACGTTTCATTACTTGTTTCCGCAGCTCACCATGGGGCTCGGACTCCTGATCGTGATCCTGAAGTCGGTGGCGCTGAAGACAGGTAGTGAAGAGTGGAATCGCGCAGCCCGTTTCTGGGGAAAAATCTTCGCCATCAACTTTGTCTTTGGCGTAGTCACCGGCATCCCGATGGAGTTCGAGTTCGGCACCAATTGGGCGCGGTTTTCTGACCTTTCCGGTGGCGTCATCGGACAACCGCTGGCCATGGAAGGCGTCTTCAGCTTCTTCCTTGAATCGGCATTTCTCGGTCTCTTTCTCTATGGTGAGAAACGCATCTCCAAAACCATGCACTGGTTCTCCGCGGTCATGGTCTTTGTCGGTTCGTGGATATCCGGCTTCTTCATCATCGTCACCGACGCATGGATGCAGCATCCTGTAGCGGCCCATCAGATGGCGAACGGCAAGTTTGAAGTGCTCAGTTTCTGGCAGTTGCTGCTCAATCCCTGGGGACTGTTCCAGTACGCCCACAACATGACCGGCGCCGTCGTAACAGGCTCCTTTGTCATGGCCGCTGTTGGAGCCTTCTACCTGCTCGAGGGTAAGCACATTGGCTTTGGCCGCATCTTCCTCAAAGTCGGTGTCATCGCCGGAGTCATCTCCACCATCGTCATCATCTTTCCCACCGGCGATCTGCACGGAAAATATGTGGCCCGCCATCAACCCACGGCCATCGCCGCCATGGAGGGACTGTTCCATACCACCACCGGCGCGGGAATAGTGCTGATGGGCCAGCCGAACGAAGATACGGGCGAGATCGACAACCCCCTGGTAGTCAACGACGTTCTCAGCTACCTGATCTACGGAACAACCAAGGCCGAGGTGCAGGGCCTCGACAAGGTTCCGCGCGATCAGTGGCCGGACGCGCTGCCGTTGCTCTTCTACGCCTACCACATCATGGCGGGACTGGGCACATGGTTCGTACTCCTCATGACGGTCGCGGCATTCCTGCTATGGCGCGGCAAGCTCTACACATCGCGCTGGGCATTGTGGGCTGTGCTGCTTAGCTTCCCGCTGCCGTACATCGCCAACACCGCCGGCTGGATGACCGCCGAATTAGGGCGGCAGCCCTGGTTAATCTACGGACTCATGCGCACCAGCGAGGGCTACTCCAACACAGTCTCCGCAGCCAACGGACTCTTTACCCTGATAGGCTTCATGGGACTTTACACGCTACTCGGCCTGTTGTTCACCGTGCTCATCTACAGAGAGATCAGTAACGGTCCCGTAGCAGATGCCGTGCGCGCAGCTCACACCGACTAGGACGAACTCGCTAACCTGCAAACTCGCTCCAAGGAGCCTGGCAATGATGGGAATGATTTGGTTTTGGCTGGTTGCCGTAATGATCGTGGGATACGTCGTCCTCGACGGCTTTGATCTAGGCGTAGGCGTGCTGCATCTCTTCCTGGTGCGCAACGAGACCGAGCGCCGCGCAACGCTCGGCAGCATCGGCCCGGTGTGGGACGGCAACGAAGTCTGGCTGCTCGCCGGCGGCGGCACGCTCTACTTTGCGTTTCCCACGCTCTACGCCTCTGCCTTCAGCGGATTCTATCTGCCGCTCATGATCGTGCTCTGGCTGTTGATCCTGCGCGGCGTTAGCCTCGAACTCCGCAACCACATCGACATGGGCGTTTGGCGCTCGCTGCTCGATGGCCTGTTTGGCATCGCCAGTGCACTCCTCACCATCTTCTTCGGCGCTGCCCTTGCCAACGTGTTGCGCGGCGTGCCGCTGCAGCCCGATGGATACTTCTTCCTCCCGCTGTGGACCAACTGGCAGCCCGGCCTGCATCCGGGAATCCTCGACTGGTACACCGTCATCGGCGGCCTTGTTGCGCTGGTGGCCCTCACCCTGCACGGTGCGCTCTGGCTTGTCATCAAGACCTCGAACGATCTGTGCCGGCGTGCCCAGCGTATCGTTACGCCGCTTTGGGCAGCCCTGCTTGCATTAACCATTGCGAGCCTCATTGCCACCGTCAGCGTGCGCCCGCAGAGCCTCGACAACTACTACAACCATCCGATCACGTTCATCGTTCCTGTCGGTGTTGTGGCTTCACTGGCCGGCGTCTGGTTCTTCAACCGAATGCAGCGGCACCTCAGTGCATTCCTAAGTTCATGCCTGTATCTCTTCTTTATGCTGGCAGGCGCATGCTGGGCGCTCTATCCCACGCTGCTGCCAGCCACCACAGGCGCTGAGTACGACATCACACTGAGCCGCGCAATCTCCGGCCCGCACACGCTGTCAGTAGGCCTGGTCTGGTGGACCTTCGGGATGGTCTTGGCCATCAGCTACGTGGTCTTCGTCTACAGCCGCTTCAAAGGCAAGGTGGACTTACATACCGGCGGCCACTGAGACCCAGTCACACCTGAAGATTACGCATATACTCGGCATCGATCCGCAGCGCTTCCACGGGATCGATATCGAACTCTTCCTGTTCGATGAAGTAGTGCTTAAGCCCCGTTGCAGCCTTCATGATCGGTGCATAGTCAATCTTGCCGCGCCCCAATTCAGTGGCGCGCATCTGTCCATTCGCTACGGGGGTCATGTCCTTCACATGCGCCAACGGGAACCGCTCGGGAGTCTTACTCAGGTAGTCGACCGGATTGTATCCGGAAGCGTAGACCCACCCGCAGTCCATTTCGAAGAAGACCAGCTTGGGATCGGTAAGCCGCAACAGCTCGTCGTAGACCATCACGCCATCGATCACGGCAAGTTCAGGCACATGATTGTGCACACCGAATATCATTCCCGCTGCCTTCACTTTTTCGCCGATGCGGTTAAACTCGCCCGCAATCCAGCGCCAATCATCGAGCGACTGCGGCCCTTGCGCCGACGGATCGCGATGCATGCCTCCTGAAGACGAGCAGACAATATACTCGAGCCCCAGAGTGTGGCCGTAGTCAAGCCACTTGTCGAGTTCTGTCTCAAGCACGTTCAGCGCATGATGAGTACTGACGCAGCGCAAGCCTGCTGCATCCATCGCATGACGAAATTCCGTGGCCGAGCGATCGTAGTAGCCCGCTGCTTCAACCTCCGTGTACCCTGCCGCGCGCACTTGAGACAGCGTGCCGGCAAAATCCTTGGATAGCTGATTGCGCACACTATAAAGCTCCAGACCAACGGGCATCCGCAGTGGCTCTGCCCCAAGGCGAGAGGCAACGGCACACGCCGCAACCGCTCCAGTCGAATTCAGAAAACTTCTGCGTGACATCGTGCTCATAATCCATCTCTCCAGCGAGAATCGAAGCTCCACTCATCATTGGTGCGCGAAGCGGAGACGCGCATCAATGCGGTCCTCGCTCCAGAATTGGATCAATTTCGCAGACATAGAAAAATGAGGAATCAAGACTACCACGGAATCCGCGCTCGCCATAGGCAGTGACCATCACGCTCCGATTGATCAACGCGGGTAGTCTTTATCGACAGCTTTCTTCAGTTGCTGGAAGAGCGGGACATCAGGACTGGCAAGTCCGTCTTTCTCTGAGCGAAGCCATACCTGGATGCCATGTTCCGGATCGTTACCCACGACCACCTTCAGCAAGTCATTGGGAGGACCAACTCCACCGCCCAACATGACTCCGGTCCCCATTGGGTCCTGTTGCGGTCCGGTATTTGGATATCCGGGCGGCCCAGTACCGGGATAGCCGACACTCCCGCGAATCTTTCCTTCCCCAACACGTCCTGTGCGCACCACGAAAACAAGCTCTGCATTCTGGCGGTCTGCGGTTAGTACGTAGCGTCCCCACTTACGCAATGCATTCTGCACATCCGTGATGGCCTGACGATCAGCCGGCAGCAGGCTGGGATTGTAGATGTCCCCATCCATCGACTCGACCCACACGTAGCGAGCGTGACCAAAGACTGCTGACACGGTCGGCTTCTTCTTACTCTGATTTTGAGCGAAAGCTAAGCTGGAGAGCAGGACAAGCGCTATAACTCCGGAACCCTTCATCGCGGCACCTCTCGGAGATCACTAACTTTACTCGCTTCGCCACAATCGCGCCAGTCGTCATTTGAGCAGGACAAGAGAGTTGTCTTTAACTCCTCCCCTGCAAGGTCTGTCACCCAAAATACGCTCACTTCCTACTTGTCGCTAAAGGACCCTGATCCGCAACTGGAACTCGTTTCACTAATTCCAGTCGCCCGCCAAAAGAGCTTTCCTAACTTCAGGATCATCCGTCACACAGAAAGATGGGCTCCATCTTTCTGTGTTCGATGATCTCGGTTATGCCGTTTACAGTGATTACTTCATAGGCTGGATAGCCAGGATCAAATCCCTTTGGGGGATTCTTCAGTTGAAGAGGTTCATAGCCTTTTTCTTTGCTGTGCACCTTTGTTAGTATTCGGTCCTTCTTATCTCGCAATACAAATGTCGCTTTCCTTCCCCACGGCTCAATGTAATAGCTCATCGTGAGTGAGACGTCTGCGCGCGTAACGCCCGGCGGCAGCGTAATCCATTTGGGCAGCCTCGATTCACTTGCCAAATGGAATGTTGACTCGGGAAAGTACTCGCATCCGACAATCCCAAAGCCTGAGAATGCAACGAGAACCGCAATCCAGATTCCAACGCCGCGAATCTTCATTTCACGAAATCATCTCACTGTTCCGTGTATTTGTCTGTATGGGTGTTCATTCGGAAGTTATCTGCAGACCAATACATGAACTGAGCCATCGGCCTCGTCGTGAAAGATCGACGACCAGCAAAATCAGAACTTCGCTAAGGGCAAGCCTTTGCTCAGTGCTCAGTGATAACTGGCCCCCACCTCACCCCCACGCACCAAGCAACCGACGCACCAGCACAAGCTGGCCAATGTGATACGCGTTGTGATCCGCTGTCAGCAGCGCCTGCCGCAGAATCGTCTGGCCTTCGCCGTTCGGAATCTTCGCGTATAAGTCAGTCGACTCTGACAGCACCAGATCGCACAGCCGCTTCAGGTCATGGCGGAAACCACGCACGCTCTCGTCCCACTGCTTCGTGCTCGCCGGAGCCGGCGACTTGGGCCAATAACCTTCGGGAAACTCCGGTGATTCGTGCTTCGGATTGATCGCGTATTCCAAGATGTCCCACAGCGCAATGCGCAGATGTTCCAGCAGTTCCCACGGCGAGTGGTCAGCCCCCTTCGGCCGTTTGCCGCGCAACTCCACGGGCAGATCCTTCACTGCAGCGTCAAAGTCCGCGTGTGCCTCACTGCCGGTCAACAGCTTCACCAATTGCTTTCGAAGTAATGTATCGTTCGCCATTGCAGTCGTTTCCTCTGCTGGTTTCGATGCCGTGGGCGATGAGCGGATGCGGTAATTCTCGCGGCAAAAGCAGAGCCCGCGGCCCATCAGGCCGCGGGCTCTCGAACAAGTCTATCTATTTATCTTCTAATGAACTACCAGCTTCTAAAGAAGCACAAGCTGCTCCGGCTTCACCTCACGAAACGCCTCTGCATGCTGCTCAAGCTCCGGGTCCCAATTCTTCGGCTGGTAGATGCAGCAGGGTTCCTGCGCTAGCGGGTCGCCGGTGACGGCGTAGGCGCGGGCGCGCGATCCGCCGCAGATCTCCTTGTACTCACATGCGCCGCACTTGCCTTCCAGCTTGCTCGTATCGCGCAGCGACTTGAAGATCGGCGCATTGCGATAGATGTCGGCCAGCGGAGTCTCGCGGATGTTGCCCGCGTGAATCGGCAGAAAACCGCTCGGATAAACATTGCCCACATGCGAGATGAACATGAAGCCCTTGCCGTCGTTCACGCGGCGCGTTGCCCAGCCCATGGTGCGGGTCTTGGCATCGGCCGTCGGCGCGCCCGGCTCGTACTCGTGCCGCGCGGCATGTGGATGTCCGTGCCCCATCTTGCGTTCCTGCAGATTGTTCTGCAGCAGGTAGCGCCGGTAGTGCATGGCCTCAGTCGTCTTGATCTGGAAGCTCACGCGGTGCGACAGCTCGTAGATCTTTCCGAAAACCTTCTCGAACTCCTCGCCAGAAAGCAGGTCGTTCAACTGTCCGCGGCCCACCGGAACCAGGAAGAAGACATTCCACATCACAATGGATAGCTTTTCGAACAGGTTGCACAGATTATCCAGATCGTCCGCGTTGTGACGGCTGATCGTGGTGTGAACCTGAATCGGAATGCCCGCTTCATTCGCCCACTCCACGGCCTGAATCGTCCGCGCCCAAGCTCCCGGTAATCCTCTGAATTTGTCGTGAATCTCCGGGCACGATCCGTCCAGCGAGATGCCCAGCCGCACCAGGCCCGCTTCCTTCAGCTTGAAGATTGCTTCCCGTGTCAGCAGCGGAGTCGCGCTCGGCGTAAGAGCCACCTGCACGCCCTTGTCGGCGGCATAGCGAATCAGTTCGAACACATCCGTGCGCTTCATCGGATCGCCGCCCGTAAACACGAAGATCGGAATGTGCATATCGGCAATCTGGTCGATCAGCGCCTTGCCCTCGGCGTTTGTCAGCTCGTCGGGATGCGCAATGGGCTGCGCCGCGGCGCGGCAATGTTTGCACGCAAGATCACAGGATTGCGTGACTTCCCAGATAGCCAGAAATGGCGTTTCGTCGTAATTGAGCCCGCCCCTGGCGGGTATTTGATGCATCGGCTGCATGAGACCTCCTGCGGAATCGCCTCGACTCGCTCAGGTCCGGGTGGGAAACCTATCCTTGCGCTTCGGTGAGCCGTAAATCACTGGCTCTGGCGTCCTCTCCTTTTCGGGGGTTGCGCCACGATTCCGTTCTAGAAGAACAGTTTTCCGATGGCTCGGCTGTGATTCAGATCACTTTATCTCGCTATCACCCCACCCTCCGAAAGGACCGGGTGGACAAAACCCTCTTTTGGGACCACAATTTTCTCGCCGGTTAACCAACTCGTTGATACACCGGTCTAAACCTATGTGAGTGGAGTCGCCGGAAGGCAGGCAATTCCATCGAAATTCGGGTGAGAAGGCTCACACCCACCTGTGGTGTTGGGCACTGCAACTTATGATCTGATTCTGCAACTGTTTAAATGCACCTCCAGGAGGTTTCTATGGCAAACGTCATGAAGCCGGGGTGGAGCAAACCCTCGACAATTCTCTTCGCCTGCGAGATTCCCGCTAATGAAAAGGCCTTCGCGTTTGCCCTTGCGCAGGCCAGGGAGTTTGGCGCCAATCTCATACTCTTTCACGCCTACGACACGATGGTTGTGGCAGCTTCTGAAACTTCGGGAATCCGTTTCTACGACCAAGTTGCCGCCGGGCGCACTGAATTGCATCAACTTGAGCCATTGGCTCAACAAGCTCGCGATGCCGGCATTCAATGTGAAATCGTGGTGCGGCCTGGTTTGCCTGCTGACCAGATTCTCGCCTTCACGCGCGAGCGCGTAATCGACCGCATCGTGATGGGCACCCATTCACCCGGCCCGATCGGAAAGCTTCTGGTGGGTTCAGTAGCTGAAGCGGTTCTGCGCTCAGCCAGGCTTCCTGTCTACATCATTGGCCCGGATGTGGTTGACGGAACGTATCGCAACTTCGCTACGCGTAGCATTCTGTGCGCTGCCAGCCTGCACGAGCCCAGCAAAGTGGTGGCGGCCTTTTCCGCCGAGCTTGCCCTGCAGCACAACGCCCGCCTAATTCTGCAACACGTCATCAGGCCTCAGGACAAGTCCCAGGTGCTTGCCGGCAAGTCGCTCGACCAGATTGAATGCGACCTGCTGCAGCTTGTGCCCGCTAACTTGCGGCAGAAGATCGCCATCCAAACCATCGTGGTTCCAGGCGATCCCACTGAGGAGCTGCTCTACCAGAGCAACGCGCAACAAGCCGATCTGATCGTTCTTGGCGCGCAAGGCGCTTCAGCCTTCGCCGCTGTCACACGCCACGGCGTGGTGTACAAAGTGCTGGCCCACTCGCACTGCCCGGTCATGACGTTGTCACCGGCTGTTCTGGCAGATTGCGGGTTGCGAGTTGAGAAGGCAAGCCCATCCGCAGAAGCCTATATGGCCGGCGTTTTCTAAAAACCTGAGCGGTATAGATCGTTTGCTTTCGCGAACGATCTATACCGCCGGCACCTCTATTCTTCGGCTCTCTATTTTTCTCATCCATCGAATTTTTTTGCGGTGCCTCTGCGTTCAAGCAGCTACTCTCCCCGTGCCTTTGTTGCACGAAACTGCAACTGCGTTATCCGCGCGTACGCATAAATTTTCCCTATTTTTACTGCTCTCGGAATCGCGATGAAACAAGCAACCGCACCCGGTACCGTGGCGTCAAAGCCAACTGTTGTCGCGATAGCAAAACGATCACCGGGAGGTGAGAAATATGCTGTGGACAATTTTCGTAATCCTGCTCGTTTTGTGGTTGTTGGGACTGGTGAGTTCGTACACGCTTGGCGGCTACATCCACATTCTGCTCGTAATCGCAGTTGTGGTTTTGTTGATCCGTTTGATCCAGGGCCGCAGACCAGTTGTTTGAGAAAACGAGTAACAGCATGTGCAATGTGAAGTCACTGCGTACACAAATTCAACCAAAGGAAACCATGGAGGTGAAGCAATGGACAAAGATAGAGTGCAAGGCACCATCGATGATGCAGCTGGACGCGCCAGACGACAAGTTGGTGAATGGACCGGCGATACGGAAAGTCAGGTCAAAGGAGCGGCCCAGCAGGTGAAAGGCAAAATGGAAAAGATCAGCGGCGAATTGAAGGACGCGGCACGCAAGGCCACCAATCAGCCGGCCGCTCCCGCGGACAGCAATGTCGACGTACATGATGACGAGCACACCCCAATCGTCCGCCACTAAAGCAGTACATCGCGTGCTCATCAGTCAACCATAAGTACGTCTAGCTGCATACTCCCTGCGCTGATGCTCGAATTTCAGTGCGGGGAGTTTTCACGTCTTCCTTATTCGCAAACGAAAGTGCGCGCACTATATCTCCGATCCTTCGCCGTCGCCTTCTCCTGCACGGAATGTTCAAGATAGCCGAATGCAGTCGAGCGAGGAGCTTGTCCTGCAAGTGGCCGCACATGACCGCCAGCCTTGCCTAACCAATGCGATTCGAGTAAAGATAAAGGTGAGGTAGCATACCTCGTTTCCGCTGCCTCAAAGTGAGGTGCGTCTTCAGCAGGGACTACGGTTCACTGACGATCGACGTTCCGCCATCGGAGATTTCGCGGTGGCGTGCCGTAGCCCGCGTGCTCCGAAGTCCTCTGGATGCTGTAAGTTGCGCCCTCCTTCCTGCCTCCTGTACTCTATGCGGCTCGCCTCTGCCGCAGCTTTCCTCCGCGCCAATTTGTAATGCTTGCTGGTCTGAATTCTCCACCCTCACCGGTCACATCTGTGTCCGCTGCGGAGACGCCGTCGACGCAGCCCAGTACGCCACCGCGCTTGAGCCGAAAGCCCAGTGCAGAGCCTGCCGGCTGGTTCCGCCGCCCTTTGTAAAGGCTGTCTCGTACGGCACTTACCAGGGCCGCATGAAAGAGGCCATTCACGCCCTCAAGTACGACCGGCTGTATGCGGTGGCTCCGCAGCTGGGCGCAATGCTGGCCGAGGCCATCGGCTCGCTCGCAGCAGAAACGCCATCTGAAATGCTGGTGGTCCCGGTGCCCTTGCATAAGTCAAAGCACACGCAGCGCGGATTCAATCAGGCACGCGTGCTCGCAACTCATGCACTAAAGTTTCTGGCCGCGACCCATCTTGACTGGCGTCTGACATTGGCGGCCAGCAGCCTGGTTCGCCTGCGCGCCACAGAAAGTCAGGCGGGACTCACTCTCCGCATGCGCCGCATCAACGTGCGTGGGGCATTCAAAGTTTCTGATCCCGCCGCCGTAAAAGCCCGATCCATTCTGGTCGTCGACGACATTCTGACCACCGGTGCAACGGCGCGCGCAGTTTCAAAAGCGCTCATCGATGCCGGAGCGGCGTCCGTGTGGGTTGCCACGCTGGCCCGGGCACGGCGGGACAATGATCAAGCGATCAACGATCAGGTTAACGATCACGACAATGATTTCGCCGGCAGCACGCACGCCGGAGCAACACAACAAGCAGGCAGGTTTTCATCGCACGACCAACCATCTTTTTAACGGGAGAAGAGATGTCGCTGGGAAAAGCTATGATTCATGCTCGAAAACAAAAGGCCATCGCCAGAGCTACGGCGGCGGCGGCCGCGGCCACTGAAAACGCCGGGAGCCACTCAGGCGTTTACACCTCGCACATACTGCAGTTGCCGGTGCTGGTGCTGAACGCCTCCTACGAGCCAATCAACATCTGCGGCGCGCGCCGCGCCCTGGTTCTGGTTCTCAAGGGTATTGCGCGCACTGAGGAAGAACACGGCCTCAACCTGCATGCGCAGCGCAGCATCGTGCCCATGCCTTCCGTCATTCGCCTGCTTGAGTACCGTCGCATTCCTCACCAGACCCGCGCTCTCTCGCGCAAAAACATCCTTCTCCGCGATCGCAATACCTGCCAGTACTGCGGTGTGTCGCTGCCACCCAGTGAGCTCACCCTCGATCACGTCGTGCCCCGTTCCCGCGGCGGCAACTCCACCTGGGAAAATCTAGTCGCCTGCTGCCACGCCTGCAATCGCCGCAAGGGCAACCGCATGCTCAGCGAAATTGACGACATGATTCTGCTGCGCGATCCGCGTCCCTTCTCGCTGCACACCAGCCGCCAGATCATGCGCATGCTGGGCCGCGGCGATGACCGCTGGCGCAAATACCTCTTTTATTAAACGCAGAAGAAATCACGCAGCCGCATCGATGCACTCAGCCCTGGCAGGCACGAACTGAAAGCTGAGAGCTTCTCTTACCAAACTAAGAGCTAAAAGCGAACCGCTAATAGCTCCAAGAAAGATCATCGATACGTCTTATCATCCACCTTGCTAAGATCCGTATCGTTCATCACTCCCAGCGTCACCACAACAAACGTGAACACTGTCGTTCCCGGCTCGAGGTGCCCCGCCATCGCGCCATCCGGCGTAGACAGCGTAACGTGTGCGTGAATTCTTCCGTTCACCACGTATCCGTTCATGCTCACCAGATCCGCCGGCTGTGTAGGATTCGCCACAAACGTATCCTGCGACGGAAACGTGCGGTTGCTCACCTGGTGAATCTGGTAGCCGCGTACCGATCCCAGCGCAGAAAGAAACACGGCGTTCCTGATGTTCTCCTTCTTCGCCATCTCCTCGAGCCCGGCAAGCACATCGGCCTTGTACTTGAAGCGCAAAATCACAATGCGATCGAAATGCGTGTTAATGGCATATACGTCGGGCACGGCACTGCTGTTTTCCTTCGTATCGTCCACCGCATTCGGCGACGGATGCACCTCGGTTCTGCGCGTCTCCTGCGCACCCAATACGCTGGCCGCCATAAGCGCCAAAATGCCAATTCGCAACGGTCTGCAGATTTTCAATGCAGTCATTTCCATGCCTCCTCGGATCCGCCCGGAAATCAGTCAATCATGGTAGTGCATTCGCATTGTGGAATGAACCTGTTTCCGTCCGCCCCAACGGTGGAAACCTCGGGAACCTTTCGCTTGGCAATAGAATCAAATGACAGTTGCAGCACAATTAGGCTTTTCAAGGAGTTCCCCACCTCATGACGATGTCCATCAGAGAAGTCAATAAGTTCAAGCGTGCGCCTGCGCTCGAGGGCGTTCAGTCCCCATTCCTTGAGCGCTGGAGCCCGCGGTCGTTCGCCGATCGTGAAGTAAGCCGCGCAGACCTCAAGCGCGTCTTTGAAGCTGCCCGCTGGGCGCCGTCTTCCGGCAATGGACAACCCTGGCGCTTCATCGTCGGAATCAAAGGCTCTGAGACGCATCGTAAAATCGCATCGACCCTCGCCGGATTCAACAAGGAGTGGGCCCCAAAAGCTCCGGTGCTGATCCTCGGCGCCTCCAACGCAGTCAACGCGCGCGGAACGGCAAACCCGTACGCCCTCTACGACCTTGGCGCAGCTGCCGTTTCCATCACGCTTGAAGCCGTTTCCCTGGGCCTCACAACTCACCAGATGGGCGGCTACGATCAGGCTGCGGCGCGCCAGGAACTGGGAATTCCCGAAAGCTACGCCCTCGGTTCCGTCATGGCGCTCGGATACCAGGATGAGCCGGCTGCGCTCGCCAATGAAGAGCTGATCTCCCGCGAAACCGCACCGCGCCAGCGCAAACCGCTGAGTGAAGTTGCCTACTTCGCCTGGGACGAGCCCGCTACATTCGACTGATCCCTCCACCGCCACCGCCCACGATAAAGTGGTCAGAGGAGACACGCGTCCATTGACGGCAACAGGGAATAAAGGCCGCACCGCATCGCCAGGCAGATCGTCGCGGCACAAAAAGTCTGCCTCAAGGCGTTCCAGTTCAACGCGGTTCAGCCGCTTGAGCTGGAAATTCCGGCTCATCCTCGCCGCATGCGTCGTCATCACTGGCCTCTTGGCCTGGGGAGTGCTCGCGCGCTATCTTGCTCCGGTCTCGAACACCTCTCTCACGCGCTTTGACGCCATCATCGTTCTCGGCTACCCAGCAGACCGCGATGGCAATCCCACGCCGACTCAACTGTCGCGCGTCAATGAGGCCGTAAGAGAATACGAGCGCGGCGTTGCTCCCCGCATCATCGTTTCCGGCGGATCCACTAGCTACAACTTTGTTGAAGCCAAGGTCATGGCTCGGACGGCGCAGGCAGAGGGAATTCCCGCCTCAGCCATCTTTATTGAAGACCAGGCAAAGGACACCATCCAGAACGCCTGCTACTCCGTGCGCATCATGAAGAGCCACGGCTGGCATTCGGCTGAAGTGGTATCAAGCGCGTCGCATCTGCCCAGGGCGGGCCTCATCTTCAATCGGCTCCCGATCGAATGGCGCGTCCAGGCCGCCCCTTCGCTGGAACCACACGACGGCCCCGCTATAACGGCCTTCGTCAGTGCTTTTGAGACGCTCAAGACCGTTCGCTACCTCGTTTGGGCCAGCCACATCGAACAGTGCCGGCCCTAGAGCCTGCTGTAAGGGACCAAAGAACCCCGAATGCGTCAAACACTCTGAGTGCAAATCCAGGAAAGCCGCTGACAAGCTGCCCGATTTCCGGCCTCAAAATGGGCTTGGTTCGCGTTGTCCCCTGTCGGTATGGTCTTGTAAGCTGATCAGTGATGCGTCTTTCAGTAAGGTCTTTTGTTCCTTTTATCGCCGGCGTAGCCATCTTGTGCGTTCCGGCAGCCAGCTTGCGAGCCCAGAGCTCTTCAAGCCAGAGTTCCAGTCAAACTGCCCCTGTGCAGAGACCGGCCACCCAGACCTCTCCCAACGGCACTTACGTCTCCATCGATCCGTTGGCCAAGGTCCGCTATGACAATAAGTTCGACCTTTCGTTGACCGCGGCCTACGACCACATGAAGGCCGGACCAACCCTGCTGCAAGGCGCAAACCTCGGTGGACTCGACCTCACCGGTTCCATGTGGTTCACCAAACGCTGGGCCGTGGAGGCCACGGGCCGCGGATTCATCGGCACCAGCGGCGCTGCGCCGCAATCGGCGCCTCTCAACATCAAGGGCCCGCTCGTCAGCGAATGGTATTTCGCGGGCGGCCCGGAGTGGCTCGGACCGCACAATAAACACGGCGCGATCCTTGCGCATGCTCTTATGGGCGGCGTCTACGGCAACTTCGAGCACGATCTCCGCGGATTGCCTCCCTCCTCCGTGGGTTTCTACGGCAACCAGCTTGCGCCCGCCGCCATCATCGGCGGACACTTCGATCTCAATCGTTCCCCGCGCTGGGTCTTCCGCATTACGCCCGACGCAATCATGAAGTGGTACACCATCTACGGCACTCAGAACCGGCAGTGGGACGTTAACTTCGGCCTCTCTGTCGGCGTGGAATACAAATTCAAGAGGACGCGATAACGCTCGGCAAGCACGTGTCCAATTTGCAGTTCGCATAGCCGAGGCAGCATCGCCTCGGCTTTTGCTTTTTTTCGACTGTGCATTGAAAAGAACATGGGGTGGGCTGCCAAGTCCATCTGCGTGTGGTATTCTCCTGCGTTCGGTAACCTTCGCTGGAAAGTTTCGTACGTAAATATTCTGTTTCAGATAGCGGCACTGGGGACGTGCAGGAATCTGACAGCTAACGCGCAGAAAGGTTGGGTACGGATGGATATGAGGGATACACTCGGGGTTTTGTTGGCAGGTGGGCAGGGTGAACGGCTCTTTCCTCTTACGCGCGATCGGGCCAAGCCGGCAGTTCCATTCGGTGGGCACTACCGCATTATCGATATCACTCTTTCCAACTGCATCAACTCCGGTCTGCGCCGCGTGTACATTCTCACCCAATACAAAGCGCTGTCTCTCAATCGGCACATCCGTGAAGGCTGGACCGGAATCGTCGGGCAGGAACTGGGCGAGTTCTATGAGTTAATGCCGCCCATGCAGCGCACCGGCGCCAACTGGTACATGGGCACCGCCGACGCCGTTTATCAAAACATCTATTCCATCGGCAGCGAGCAGCCGAAACACGTCATCATCCTCTCCGGTGACCACATCTACAAAATGGACTACAGCCGAATGCTGCAGTACCACAAGGACACGCAGGCTGAAGTCACCCTGGCCACGCTTCCCATCGCGCCTGAAGCCGTTTCGAGTTTTGGCGTTGTCGAGGTAGGCCACAGCGGAGAAGTACTCGGCTTCCAGGAAAAACCTCCCTCCACCACCATTCGCTCGCCGTTCAATTCCAATGCAGTCGATGCCTCGATGGGCATTTACATCTTCAACACTGAAACCCTCATCAAGGCACTCATCACCGACGCAGAGGATCCGGGCTCGAAGCACGACTTCGGCCACAACATCCTTCCCAATCTGCTGGGCCAGAAGAAAATGATGGCCTATAGCTTTGTCGACGAGAACAAGAAGCAGGCGCTCTACTGGCGCGACGTGGGCACCCTCGATGCCTACTACGAAGCCAACATGGATCTCTGCTCGGTTTCGCCAATCTTCAACCTCTACGACAAGAGCTGGCCCATCCGCACGCGCGTCCGCCAGTATCCGCCGGCAAAGTTCGTTTTTGGTGAGCCGGGCCGTTCCGGCATGGCCGTTAACTCCATCATCACCGCCGGCGTTATCATCTCCGGCGCGTCGGTTTACAACTCCGTTCTGTCGCAGGACGTCAGGGTCAATTCCTACTCCGATGTGGATGCCAGCATCATCTTTTCGCACGTCAACATCGGCCGCCACTGCCGCATCCGGCGCGCCATCATTGACCGCGACGTGCATATCCCCGAAGGCACGGTCATCGGCTACGACCCAATCGAGGACAAGCGCCGCTACTTCGTCACCCCATCAGGCCTGACGATCGTCACCCGCGACACCTCGATGTTCGAGAACCCCGTAGCCCCAGAGTTTCTCGAACGCTACTAAAGCAGGGAATACGGATCAGCGAACGGCGATAGGGATGAACAATCAGCCATCAAAAATGCCGTGTCATCCCGAGCGCAGAGCGGCTATTTGCAGGTGACGCGATTGTCTTGTGCGGCGATAATCTGCCACTTGCCGTTGCGCTTCAGCCAGGTGTCCGTCCAGACCTGGCAGATTCTTGCGTTCGGCCGCGCAGGGTCTTTGCCAATCGCGTGCTCGCGGCCGTAGACGATGGCGAGGGTGTCTCCAAAGTAGCGCACACGCGCCTCGTCGAGACCGCAACCGTGGGCGACGTGGAGGCCTTTTTCGTCACGCATTTCATCGGCTTTGGTGTAGCGGTCGCCCTTGGTGGATGTTCCCTGAAAATCTTCAGCTAGGAGTCCGGCAACCACCCCATTGTTGGCACAGACACCCTCAGCCCAATTGCGCTCCATGTCGATCATGTATTGAGCAGTCCTATCACCGGGCGAAGCCCAGCGGGCCTGCTGTGCGACTGCGGGTAGAACGAGGGGTAGAGGTACACAGGCGAGGGTGAAAAACCGCACAAATTCCTTTCGCATTGCGGAATGCTAATTCGCGCCGCGGCTGATGACAACGAAGTTCTTCCCAACCTGTATGCTGCTTGCTTCGCTTGCGTGGGGAAGCACAGCACTCCACCCGCCATTACCGACCGCCATCCCAAGCCGAGCACGTTCGGGGGCCTCGCGCAGCAACGCCGAATGGGGTAAGCGTAGCGAGGGAACTGCTTTTTCGCTAACCCGACTCCCTTCACCACAAACAATCTGAGAGCTGACGGCTGATAGCTGAAAGCTGCTCTCCCCAACGGAACCATTCACCAATTCCCTGCGTATATCCACAACATGCAATGCGTGGGCACAATGACTTGGGGCATCATGGGGATAGTGGAGCCCGCTGCGCCCGGAAGGCGTAGTCCCGGAAGGCGTAATATTGAGTCGCTGGGGAAGAGCAGCCGTCGGACGCACCCCGGCGCAGTAGCGCAAATCGACTCTTCGGTCCGCCCCACTGGCGACGATCGCAACGTGGGCGCGAGGGCCATCTCTCCAGCCACTGGAAGGCAGCGCACGGAGGTGAGACAGTTGGAAGTTGACTGGTCCCAGGTTGTCCGGCGTTGCATGGACGGAGACTCCGCCGCATGGGCAGAGATGGTACGCGCGCATCACAAGCGCGTCTACGGCCTCTGCTACCGGTTCACCGGCAACTCCGCTGACGCTGAGGACCTCACTCAGGACGTCTTCCTGAAGATTTATTCCAACCTTGCCAGCTTCGATCTCACCCGCGGCAGCCTGCAGGTCTGGATCACCACCATGACCCGTAATCTTCTGGTCGACAACTTCCGCCGCACCCGCAATCAGCGCGCAACTGGTTCACTGGACGACGGTTGGGACCAGACCGAAGAATTAAAGCCGATTGACAGGCTCACCTCCCCCGGAGCATCTCAGCATGAGGTAGCCGCCCAGAAGGAATTGGCCGCCATGGTACAGCATGCGTTGACCCAGGTGAGTGTTGAACTGCGTGAGGCTGTGATTTTAAGAGACTTGCAGGACCTGGATTACAAAGAGATCGCCCAGGTCCTCGGAATCCCCGAGGGAACGGTGAAATCCCGCATCAGCAGAGGCCGCGCGGAACTTGCGCGCCTGCTGGAACGTAATAAACGGGAGGTGATGTAGCCATGACAGACCGCGCACAATTTCCGAGCTCCCCAGCCTGTGGCCAGTGGGAAACGCTCCTGGCGGACGCGCTGGATGGGTTGTTGCAGCCCGAGGATGAGGCTACGTTCACCAGCCACATGGCCGGCTGCAAGGCCTGCACCGCACTCTTTGACGAAGCCCGCCGCGGACGCGAGTGGCTGGAGTTTCTCTCCCCGGAACCAGAGGTCCCGGCCGGTCTGCTGGATAGGATTCTGGCTCAGACGGGACCGGGACAAGTAGCGGGATACGGCATTGTTGCAGGCGACGCGGGCGCACTCCCGGTTCCTGCGGCGGGCAAGCTGCGGCAACCAGGCATTCCTGCGTGGCAACAGCCGGGCTTCATGGGGCAGATTCGCCGCTTTGCCGAGCCTCGCCTGATCATGACGGCCGCCATGGCGTTCTTCTCCATCGCTCTAACCCTCAACCTCACCGGCGTACGGCTCAATGAAATCAAGCTCGCGAACTTCCGCCCCGCCGCCATTCGCTCTTTCATGGAGCGGCGCTTGACCACCGCGTCAGTTCCCATCGTTCGCTACTACGACCACCTGCGTTACGTATACGAAGTCGAGTCGCGGATGCGCGAACTGCGTCGCACCACCGAGGGTGAAAGCAACGATAACGGTTCCACCCCCCAGAACAACACCGCACCGAGTCAGCCGGGCGAGTCGAAACAGGCTCCAATCCACAAAGACGGTGGCTCGCGCATGGACCTTCCACAACAGTCGGGCCGGCCTGAGGCCGCTCCGGCTCACATCGACTCAAGTGACTTTTTAGAAGCTTCCTTAACGTTCAACGGGACTACCCGCGCATTCCGGCAGCTCCAAAACTGCACGATGGGAATAGACGTAGAAGAGAGGAGCACAGTATGGACTGCGTAAATCACACAGGCGTTACCGCAACCGCCTATTGCCAAAGCTGTGGCAAAGCGCTTTGTGCCAGCTGCGTACGTAACGCAGCTGGCGGACAAATTCTCTGCGAGCCGTGCTGGACTAGCTGGCAGAGCTTTCAGCAACCGTTCATGGGCCCTCCCGTGGGCTCGCCAAGCCCTGGGCTGGCGGCAGTGCTGGGCCTCATCCCCGGCGTCGGAGCCATGTACAACGGCCAGTTCATCAAAGGCCTCATCCATGTGGTGATCTTTGCCGTGCTGGTCAGCGCCGCTCAAGTAAGCGATGTCTTCGGCCTTCTGATCGCCGGTTGGGTCTTCTACCAGGTGTTCGAGGCCTACCACACCGCCAGGGCCCGCCGCGAAGGCCGGCCTCTGCCTGACCCGCTTGGCCTGAACGAGGCGGGCAACTGGTTTGGAGTAGGACGCGGCATGCCTCCTACCCCGTCTGGGCCAATGGCCGGCGTGGTCGATCCCAACCAGCCTCCGCAGAATCCCGCCGACCCCAACCAGGTGGCTCCGGGGCAGCAGGGACCCTCTGCGTATCAGCCGCCCTATCAGGCTCCGTATCAAACGCCCTACCAGCAGCCTTACCAGGGCTATACGCCGCCCGCTGGCGGATTTGTGAACCCCGGCGTTCCTCCTGTACCTCCGGTTCCTCCCGTGCCTCCGGTTGGATGGCGACGCAAGGAACCCATCGGCGCCGTTGTCCTGATTGCACTTGGAGTGTTGTTTTTGCTGGGTCAGTTGGACATCTTCTCCGGCCGCCTCGTTCATTACACCTGGCCGTTGCTCCTCATAGGCCTCGGCGTGTGGCTCGTCATTCGCCGGCTTGAGGAATCGAAAGGAGGCCCCCAATGAACCAGTACTACCTCATTCGCCGCTTGCGCGGCCCCGCAGTTCTCCTTCTGATTGGCATTCTCGCCTTGCTGCAGAACTTTGGCGTCATCCACAGAATCTGGCATCTCTTCTGGCCGATGCTGCTTATTTTGATCGGCGTGCTTCTGCTTGCTGAACGCGCAGCTCTCGCGGCCGACGGCGGTTATCCAATCTGGCCGTTCTCCGGCCATGCAAATGGACAAGGCGCTCCGCCGCAGGGAATGGGCGTAGGTGTGCCTCCGGCTCAGGACCCTGGAACCTCCATCGTTCCAAAGTACCCGCAAGATTTCGGGAACGGACCCGAGGGAGGCCAGTCATGAGCAGCATGCCTCCCGGCGGCGGAACACCGCCTCCCTATCCGCCCTACGACCCAAAAACGCAGTGGCGAATCTATCGCGAGCAACAAAAGGCCGCATGGCGTGCACAGCGCGATGCCATGAGAGCTCAGCGCTACGCCTGGAAGAATCAATACGGATACAGTCCCCGTGTTCCTTCGTTGGTGGGGCCAGTCATCCTCATCGGCGTCGGCGTCATCGCCCTGCTCATCGTCACCGGCCATATGGCGGCCGGCGCTTTCTGGGCCTGGTATGGACACTGGTGGCCTCTCCTGCTCATCCTTGCCGGACTTGCCTTGCTGGGCGAGTGGGCGCTCGACATGCGCCGCGAAACTCCCATTCGGCGTAGCGGAAGCTTTGTCGGCCTCATCATCTTGCTCGCCATTCTCGGCTTTGCCGCCGCCGGCTGGAACCACGCCGGTCCCTGGTTCAACAATTGGAATCACAACAACAACGACTTCTTCAACATGTTCGGCCTGCCCGAGCACGACAACGATCAGGAAGTGCTGAATGCCCAGGTCGGGCCCAACGCCACCATCGATATTCAGAACCCGCGCGGCGACGTCAGCGTAACCGCGGGAGACACCCCGACCGTTCAAGTTCAGTCGCACCAGATCGCTTACGCCAATTCCGACGAAGATGCCCGCAAAATCTTCGAGGCTGAGGCAACGCATCTCAACGTAAGCGGCAACTCCGTCCTCATCAAAAGTGACGGCAACAACAACGGCCGCGTCAACCTCACGGTGACGGTTCCCAAGTCGGCCAAGGTCTCCATCAATGCAGTAAGGGGCGACGTCGCAGTCTCCGGACTTGGCGCTGGCCTCGACCTTGGCGCAACCCGTGGCGATGTGCACCTGAACTCAGTCACCGGCAACGTGCAGGTCCATCTCTCCAACAGCCGCCACGACTTCTCAGCCCATCAGATCAACGGTGATCTCACCGCCGACGGCAACGCCAACGATCTCACCGTCTCCGACGTCAAAGGCCGCTTCTCTATCAACGGCGATCTGTTTGGCGAAGTGCACATTGAAAGCATCACCGGCCCTGTCAGCGTGCATACTTCTCGCACAGATGTGCAGATTGCCTCTCTCCCCGGTGACTTCACGTTCGACTCCGACAACTTGCGCGTTAACCAATCCAAGGGCCTCGTGCACGTCGTCACCCGTGCCAAGGACATCGACCTGAACCAGATCTACGGCGATAGCTACGTCGAGAACCGCGATGGAAGCGTTGCAGTTTCTCCAGCTGGCGCGTACAGCGTTGAAGCCAAAAACAACAAGGGCGACATCGAACTCACCCTTCCTCCTAACGCATCGGCCAACGTCAGCGGCAGCACGCACAACGGCGACATCGTCACCGACTACGCATTGAGCATTAGCGGCGACGAAGACAAAACCGTCAGTGGAAGAATCGGCTCTGGCCAAGCCAAGATCGACGTCAGCACCCGCAACGGCGATCTCCGCATCAAGAAAGGCCCACCAGTACCGCCCACGCCGCCGAGCGTGGCAGATACGCCTCAACCGCCTGCGCCGCCCGCAGTTCCCAACGCCCGGCATTTAAGAGCGCCGAAAGAACCGGCACAGCCGGTTACCCAGTAAAAAGCAAATTCACTCCGAATGTTTCAACGTAGGCACGGGATTCCCTCCCGTGCCTATTCCGTTCTCAGTGCCTGCATCGGATCGAGCCTCGAAGCCCGCCATGCCGGTACGAAACATGCCAGCGCGGCCACCAGCAGTAGCGCCGCAGCCACAGCCGCAAAAACCACCGGATCCAGCGGCTGCGTCTCATACAGCATCGACCGCATCAGCCGCACCACTGCTGAGCCGACGGCGATGCCCAAGACAAGCCCGACAAGCGCCGGCCGGAGCCCATCAGACAGAACCCTCCGGAGCACATGCTCACGTTGCGCGCCCAGAGCCATGCGAATTCCTATCTCTGTGGTCCGTTGTGCAACCACATACGAAAGCACCCCAAACAATCCCACCGCAGCCAGCAACGTCGCCAAAACAGCGAACGCCAGCAGTAGCGTCGCATTGAAGCTCTCACTCAGTGTCGACTTGCCAATCACCTGGTCCAGTGTCAGCACGTCCGACACCGGCAGATCGTGATCGAGGTCGTTGATAATTCTTTGCACCGGCATTGCAAGTGATTCCACGTTGCGCCTGGCGCGAATCGTAAGTGTTCCTCCCTTCGCTCTGCCCGATCGGAGCGCGTGATACTGCGTCGGCCCCGGCTCCTCACCGATCAGGTAACGAGTATCCGCTGCAACACCCACGATGACCTCAGGTGCAAGGTCTGCTAGCTTGAGATGCTTGCCAATCGGATCTTCTCCCGAATAATACCGCTTCGCCAGTGACTCACTGATGACAACCTCATTGGCTCTATCGAGACGCTTGGCGCTGTCAAACGTCCGCCCCCGCAGGATCGGAATCCCGAGCGCCGAAAAGTAATTCGCATCCGCATAACGCATGATGGCAGTGTTGCCGTGGCCGATCGGTTGCGCTCCGTGTTCTGGGATGGTAAATCCCCAGTCGCCCCAGTAGCCCTGCCCCGGCACCATCGAGACAAATGTCGCCGCCTCTACGCCTGGCAGTGCTCGAACACGCGAAAGCAGTGCATCGTAGAAATTCGCGCGCAGCTCCGGGCTGCTGTAACGCACATTGGGAAGCGCAATGCGCATCGTTAACACGTTATCGGTAATGCAGCCCAAATCAGTCGAACGCAACCGTTCGTAGCTGCGAATCAAGAGGCCTGCGCAGATAAGCAGCACCACCGTCAGCCCGATCTCAACTGCTACGAGCGTCCTGCGCAACAGCGCGCGATTGCCGCTGCCGCTCACGGTTCGGGCGCTCTCCTGAAGTGTTCCCAGCGTCTGCCTGTCATTGGCGCTGAATGCGGAGATCAATCCTGAAAACAGCGCGCTCAATACAATGATGCCGGCAGTAAAGATAACAACCACCGCATCCATGTGGACTGCATCCACACGTGCCATGTCCTGCCGCGTGCGTACCAGCCACAAGACAATTCCGTATGCGAGCACGAGCCCCGCCGCGCCTCCGATACAGGAAAGCACCAGGCTCTCGATCAGCCGCTCGCGCAACAACCGGAGCCAGCCACCACCGAGCGCCGTTCGAATGGCCATCTCCTTGCGCCGTGCGGCCGCCCTCGCCACCAGCAGGTTTGCTACGTTCAGACATGCAATCAACAGCAGGCACGAAGTCGCTGCCAGAAGAACATAGAGAGGCCGTTTGAGCTTTCCCACCATGTGTTCGAGCAGAGGCCGGCAGGTTGCGCTTTTGAACACAAATGGCATGTCCAGATGCTGTTCGTGAATGCGCAAACTTATCGCGGCGATGTCCGCTGAAGCCCGGGCGGCAGTTACTCCCGGCTTCAGCCGTCCCACCACATTCCACATGTGACTGTCGTACGAGGCGATATTCTCTGGCGCGACTTCGTGATGGGCGACCGTCCACAATTCGGTCGACGACTCAGGAAACGAGAACCACGTCGGCATCACTCCAATCACTGTGTATGGTTTCTCGTCGATCTTGATGGTTTGGCCAACGATGCCCTGATCGCTCGCGAATCGTCGTTTCCAAAGATTCGCACTGAGGATTACGACTCCGTTTGCCGAAGGGGTGTCGTCCGCTGCGGCAAAGTCACGGCCAATTGCCGGACGGACGCCGAGCGTCGAGAACATTTCCCAGGAGCAGATCGCGCTCTTCAGCCTTTCAGGTAGTTGACCCGACGCGCCCGAGAGCTCGCTTTCAACTGGGCGGACGATTGCCATCCGCTCGAAACTCTGGTTGTACTTCTTCCATTCATTAAAGATTCCGCCCGCCACTGAATTCACGTGACCTGGTTGCGGACTTTCGTAAAGCATCATCAGGCGATCGGGATCTTCAAACGGGAGCGGTTTCAACAACACGCTGCGGACCACCGTGAACAGCGCCACATTCGCGCCAATTCCGAGCGCCATCACAATTACGGCGATGCTGGTGAATCCCGGCGTCCGGTGCAGTGTGCGGACACTGAGCCGAAGATCGCGCCAGAGCGATTCAAGCCAGTTCCAGTTCCACGTCGCGCGCGCCTGATCGCGCAGCAACGCTGGATTTCCAAAAACACGCAGCGCCGCCTGCCGCGCCTCAACTTCACTCATGCCCGCAGCTCGGTTTTCGGCAATCAGATTTTCAACGTGGAAGCGCAATTCTGCGTCCAGTTGCAGGCTGGCCCTGTGACGCCCAAACAACATGCGGACCTTCATAACCAGCAGATTCAACAAGCGCATAGCACCTCCCGCAGCACCACCGACTGATCACTGACCACTGCTTACTGACAACTGCCTCTTACGCTTCCCCAAGCACCAGGTTGATCGCAGCGGAAAGCCGTGCCCAGTTTGCTGTTTCGGCCTCGAGCTGCTTCCGGCCGGCCGCGGTTAGCGCATAGAACTTGGCCTGGCGGCCCGTTTCGCTCTCCGCCCACTTCGCCTTGATCCAGCCCTGCTGCTCAAGCCGGTGCAGCGCCGGGTAGAGCGAACCCTGCTGCACCTGCAGCACTTCGCCGGAAATCTGTTGAATGCGTTTCGCAATGGCCCAGCCGTGCATGGCCTCCGGCAGAAGCGTCTTCAAAATCAAAAGATCCAGCGTGCCCTGAACAAGATCGCTTGGTTTTCCCATGCCTAGATTATCTACACTTGTGATTGTTGATTGTCAAGATATCATGACCGTCTTGGTATCCGGCAGTCCGGCCGGGTACCACTCCCCGCAGCGGCACACGGCTCCCGTTGCGCACGGGTCGCCGGTCGATCTAAGTTGTGGATGCGCTCACTTCCGGTTAAATTGGACCGGAGAGGGTTAATTCAAAGCCATGCTGCGTACGCCCATAAAAGTCATTACCGTAGAACGGGAATATGGATCGCAGGGAGGCCAGTTCGCGCACGATCTCGCCCAGCGGCTCGGCTGGAAGCTGCTCGACTCGGAGCTTGTAGACGGCGCTGCCCGTACGGCCGGCGTCGACCCTAAAACGGCGGCAAAGTACGACGAGCGCCTCGATCCCTGGTACTACCGTTACGGCAAGGTCTTCTGGCACGACTCCGGCTATTCCGTCGCCGCAGTGGGCGACGAGCAGATCTTTGATTCAGACCGAATGTTAGCCCTCATCAAGCAGGAGATTCTCGACGCAGCAGAAGAAGGTAATTGCGTCATCGTCGGCCGAGGTGCAGCCTGCGCGCTGGCGGGTCATCCCGGCTGCTTTCACGTCTTTGTCTACGCCACGCCCAGCGCAAAACGCAGCTGGTTTGCGCGCTCGTTTCCTGATCAGGCACAACAAGCCGACCAGCAGCTAGCCGCCTACGACAAACGGCGCGCCGCAGTCATCCGCAAGGCCTATCAGCAGGAGTGGTGCTCCCGCAGCCTCTATCACATGCTGCTCAACTCATGCATGGGTTTCGACGCCATGATCTCCGCCGTGCAGGGTGCCTCAGGACTCTACCCCTGTCCCGAAGAAAGCATGACGAGCTAGACAGCTTTGCGCTGAATGCGCGAACTGATCCGCGTGATTACTTCCCACGGAATGGTTCCGGCCGCATCGGCATGATCGTAAGCCGTAATGCTCTCATCGCCCTGCGAACCAATGACCACCACTTCATCGCCCTCGCGAACGCCGGAGATCTCCGTAATATCCACCACCGTATGGTCCATGCTGATGCGGCCCACAATCGGCGCGCGCTGTCCCCGCACCAGCAGGCTGAAGCGATTGCCGAGATTGCGGAAGAGCCCATCCGCGTATCCCACCGCAAGCAGAGCCAGCCGCATCGGTTCAGTGGCAACAAAGGTGCCGTTGTAGCCCACCACGTCTCCGACGCCGATCGTGCGGATGCCAATAACCTCCGTCTTCCATGTAAGCACAGGTTCCAGATGCGAACTGGCCGCTATGGCCTCCGCAGGTTGTGCCTCTTCCACCGGCGGCTCAAATCGCGGAGCCAATCCATACAGTGCCAGTCCGGGCCTGATCATCGGCTTCATACCGTGCCTGGCCGCAAGCGCCGTAACGTTGTTGCTGACGTTCGAAAGTAACGTGGCCGAGTTGCCCACGTTCAGCCAGTCCGGATAAAGCCCGGCGGATTCAACATGCGCCAGCGCCTCCTGCAATCTCCCCATCTGCGCTTTGGTGGCAATTCCGTTTGATTCGTCCGCGGCATACAAGTGGGTCATCATGCCTTCAAGCCTGAGCGGCGAATCGGGCGCAAAGTGCTCCAGCACCGCGCACAATCCCTCTACGCTAACGCCCTGGCGGCTCATTCCCGTATCAATCTCTACATGGATCGGCAATGACGACGGACCAACGCCCTCCGCCAAAGCTGCCGCTGCAATGTCGTCTAGCTGTGCCCGTTCCCACACCACGGGGGTCAAATCATGCTTCACAAGATCCGCGCCCTGCCCCGGAACAACCCCGCCAATCACCATCACCCGCGCATCGGGACACAGCGACCGCGCCGTGATCCCCTCTTCCAGACTGGTAACCGCAATCCAGTGCACACCCGCGCTTGCCAGCGCCGGCGCGCAAACCTCAAGCGAATGCCCATACCCATCGGATTTGAGGATCACAAGAAGCTCCCCGTCCGCAGGCGCAATGCTCTTGAGATACCGGTAGTTTTCTTCGAGAGCGTGAGTATTAATTTCAATCCAGCACGGACGCAGTCGCATCAAGTTGTCCTCAAGCAGTCTTCAAATGTGCTTTAGGACAAGTCTAAGGCATTTCGCGGTCGTCCCCTGTGCGTTGTACCTCAACGCAAAACAGCAAACGCCACAATCGTTTCACCCTGCTCGCCAGGCTCCTCGCCGAGTTCCTTGATGACCCGCTCTTCCACATCGTGCGGAACCTGCATCTCGCACGCCGCGATCTCTTCCGCGCTTGCTCCTTCAAAGCACAGCTCGCAATGCCCAAGCCCGCTGCCGCCATCCGGCGCTTCCGTGCGGACCGGCGGACCAAAGACGCGGCAGGTCATCGGCCGCCATGCGTACACATCGCATCGCCCCGTCGCAGGATCGAGAGCCGGACACGGAGCGTCATCGGCAAACTCCTCAAACCTCGCGCGCTCCTCATCTCGCGTTCCAAGCACTCCGGTTTCCAGATCGCCAGGAAAACTCGCGCCGTATTCCGCAATCCAGTCCTCTGCGCGCCGCCTGATCTCCGCCGCAACTGCCGGCTCAGTTCGCTCGAGCGATTCCATGCCCTCGCGCAACCGCAACGCGTCAAGCTTGTTGATCGCGAACGCCCCGTAACAGCATTGCGTACATCCCGGCCGGCACACCAGCCACTCACCCGCGCGCCACGCCGCATCGGCAAAGGCCGCGTCCATAATCTGCACCAGTTCCTCATCGCCCGCCGGTACGCCCATGCCGTTCAGGATATCTCGCCAAAGCTCGTATCGAGACCTGTGCCGCACGCGATATAGTTCTTGCGTACATTCAGAGAGGTCCCGTGAGGTCAATTCAGCTGTTTCTTCCCCTGGTATTCATGTCCATCGCTATGCCCGCAAGCTTCGCTCAGCACGGTGAATTGCTGGTTGCGCAAAAGGGCGAGCGTAGCCTCGCCATCGTCGATCCCGTCGCCGGAACCGTCATAGCCTCCGTTGCCGAAGACGGCGTAACGGGCCACGAGGTTGCCGGTTCACCCGACGGCCGCTTCGCCGTTGTGCCCATCTACGGAAACGCGGGCGTGGGCACGCCCGGCACCGACGGCGACAACATCGTGGTCATCGATCTTGCCCAAAAGAAAATCGTCGCCAACATCAAGTTCGATCACGGCGTTCGCCCGCACTGCCCGGTCTTTGGACCCAAAGACGGAATGCTCTACGTCACCACCGAGCTCAATCAGTCCGTCACAGTCATCGATCCCAAGACATGGAAGATCGTCGGCTCCATCCCCACAGGCCAGCCTCAAAGCCACATGCTCGCCATCTCGCCGGACGGCGCGCGCGGCTACACCGCCAACGTCGGCCCCGGCACCGTCTCCGTGCTCGACATCAAGGCCCGCAAGACCCTGGCCATCATTCCCATCTCCGGTAACACGCAGCGCATCTCGGTTTCGAACGACGGCCGTTGGGTGTTCACCGCCGATCAGACCAAGCCGCAGATGGCCGTCATCGACGCAAAAACCAACAAGATTCACACCTGGGTTCCTCTCAGCGGAACTGGCTACGGCGCAGCGCTCACCAAAGATGGCAAGTACCTGCTCATGCCCATCCCCGCCAAGAACGTTGTCGATGTGGTCGATCTCGCGGCCATGAAAGTCGTCCGCAGTGTCCCCGTCGGTGCAGACCCGCAGGAAGTGCTCACCGCACCCGGCGGCAAATCCGCCTACGTCACCTGCATCCGCGACAAAAAGGTCGACGAAATCAATCTGTCCACGTGGAAAGTGCGGCGCTCCATCGCCACTGGCAGAGGCTCCGACGGACTCGGCTGGGCCGGCGGCCAATAGAACCGCAGGGCGGCAGCGCCGGTCCTCACCGGCGCTGCCCCTTCGCTACCAGAGCCCTAGGATAAGCAGAATTGAAAACACCGACGACAATGCCAGCGCCCTCTGGCCAACGCTCGTAAGCGGCCTCTGCAGGTCGCTCGCCTCGCGCTGGCGGTAAAGATCGTACCCGTATCCCGCTACCGCTACCAGCAGCGCCATCGCCACAATGCTGTGCTTCATCACGCCCGCCGCTGCGGCCACGCCCGCCAGCACAACCACCGCCGCCAACGCCTTGCGCCGAAACTCCTGCGTGGCCTTCGCCGCGTTGCGTAGCGCAATCCGTGCATCCAGTCGCGCATGCACCACCAAAATACCCGTGGCCGCCTGCAGCGCCAGAAACAGCCACAGCCACCAGCACCACGTCTCAATCCGCCCGGTCGCCGACAAAGACACCGCCAGCGAGCTCGAAGTAAGCGCCACCGCGCTGGCAATTTGGAACAGCGTGGACCGCTGCCGATTTTTCACGTTCACCAAAACCGCCATCACTGAAAACGCCGCCACACCCAGCCCCAGTAAAACGGTCTCCCTGGGCGGCCACGCCCACAGAAGTACCAGTCCGCTCAGCGCCAAAATCACCATCCATCCCGCAAACCAGCGCGCCGCAATCGGCGTCTCGGAATGAGGCTGCTTCCACACCATCCATTGCCGGGCAAGAATCACCATCGGATCCTTCGCGGCCAACGCCGCAAATGCCGCCGTAAACGCGGCGATCTCCGTCCATCGCCATCCGCGCGCCAATATGGCGGCGCACACCATCGGCGTAAACAGCATGGCCGTGGCCCCATGCTCGCGAGGAAGAAAACGCACGCCCTTTGCCTGTTCCTTCACTTGTCTCTTGGGTTCAATCGTTTGGCTCATAACGGTTACAGTTGCCATATTCATTCTCCGGGGCAATCACTTTCACCTGCAACCTTCGCACACGCTCAACTGCGGTGCTGTGACTTAAGTCCTAGGCCCGCAAAACTTCCCGTAATAAGTTGGAAATCGGAAGGACGTTATGGCAACCGCAACCGTTTCCCCTCAAGAGGTCCAACAACCCGCACCCGCAGCCGCTAAACCAAAGAAAACGCTGGTGCGCCGCCAGCCTCCCGACCGCTCACAGCAAACCCGCCGCGCTGTTCAGTTCGCCTTCCTCCTGCTCAACGGCTTCCTCGGCGTCCAGTTCTTTCTCTGGGTACGCTACTTCGAGAGCAACGGCGCCACCATGTACGTCGACCGCCCCGCGGGCGTCGACGGCTGGTTGCCCATCGCTGGCCTCATCAACCTGCGTTACTTCCTCGCCACACACCACGTCCCTGCAATCCACCCAGCAGCCATGGTTCTCCTCGCGGCATTCCTTGCCATCAGCCTGCTGCTCAAAAAAGCCTTCTGCTCCTGGCTCTGCCCGGTTGGCACCGTCTCAGAATATCTCTGGAAGTTCGGCCGCAAAATCTTCCGCCGCAACCTGATCGTCCCGCGTTGGCTCGACCTCGTTCTGCGCAGTTTGAAATACCTCATACTCGCATTCTTTCTGTTCATCGTCCTCACCATGCCGGTCGACAGTCTCATTGGCTTTCTCATGTCGCCCTTCGGCATCGTCGCAGACGTCAAGATGCTCAACTTCTTCCGCTACATCGGCACCATCGGCCTCGCCGTCATCATGGTCCTCGTCGCGCTCTCCGTCGTCATCCAGAACTTCTGGTGCCGCTATCTCTGCCCCTACGGCGCGCTCATGGGCATCGTCTCCGCACTCAGCCCCGTCAAAATCCGTCGCGACGCCACAGCCTGCATCGACTGCGGCAAATGCAACAAAGCCTGCCCATCGCATCTGCCCGTAGACCAGCTCATCCAGATTCGTTCCGTCGAGTGCACTGCCTGCATGGAGTGCATCGCCGCGTGTCCCGCAGAGAACGCACTGCAGCTCTCGCTGGCGCCACACAACACGCCGCAGACTCCCGCGCAAGTCCCAGCGCAGAGCGAAGTAGCAGCGCGCTGGCGCAACCGCGCACTCAAACCATGGACCGTAGCCGCCGTCCTCGCATTCATCTTTTTAGGACTAATAGGCACAGCCCGCATCACCGGACACTGGCAAACCAATCTCTCCCGCGAACTCTACATGCAGCTAGTCCCCAACGCCCAGCACTTCGACCACTGAGCCACGCGATCAACTATTCATGCTTTGAGGGGTTCAGGACCGTAGGAGCGATCACAGAAGGAAATTTCCGCTTAGCAGGTCAACCGACCGATTTCGGGTTTGGGCGGTGATTTGAGCGTTGTCGCCTGAATTCGTGAACTATGATGAGTTGCAACCAATGAAACTCCTAGACCGCTTCTTCTCGCGCAAACCGGCCTCATGTGCGGAATGTGGGGCTCCTGCGGGATTAGGGTACTCCCTTCACGCAGAGTCGGACAGAAATGATATCTCCAGCAGGTGCCTTAGCTGCCTAAAGGCAAAACTGGAAGCAGACTATGCGCAATTCGATCATCGCGCTCTGGTCATCGAACCCGCGGCCAATTTCCCGTGCTACGTCTTCCAGCCAAATAGCAGATGGGAAGGTTACAAGCTAATGAGAGACGCGCAAGACATCCTGTCAAGGATGCAGGATTCCTGCTACCGCTGTGGAGCAATAGCAAGATTTCTCTGGTTGACCTCCAGCGGGCTCCAACCAGACAAACAAGACGAGTTGTTTTCGAAGGGGATTAAAGAAGCATTATTCCGTTGGGGTAATCGCCCACCTCATCCCGTATGTGCTCGTTGTTGCGTAAACCTCATATGTGACAGCATCGAGGCCAACCGCCTGACGTTTCTTGAAGTGTGCAGCCCACGTACAGAGGATGGTGTTGTTCTGCCGATGGGCTACTGATCGAATGAATTAACGATGCTTGGGGCCATAGGCACTCACAAAACTAGATCAGGTTCAATTAGCAATTGGTCGCCAATCCATAGGTCACTCAGCACTCATTTCAGCCATAGCACCAGAAATCAGACCCATCTCCTGCATTCCAAATCCAATCCGACAATCACGCCTTATCACCCAAAGCTCCTTGAAGAACTGAACCACACACCCGGAAACTTCGCGCACTCGTCAACTTGGAAACTTGTAACCTCGTCCCCTTGTAACCTGCCTTTCAAGTGACTTAAGTCGCTGTAACCCATGCGAAATTTCAATAACGTGGTCCTAGGAGCTGATCATGATTGAAACCGCAAAAACCGTACGCGAGATCGCACTCGAACAACCCACTTCCATTCGCATCTTTGAACGGCTTGGAATCGACTATTGCTGCGGCGGCCGCAAGCCGCTCACTGAAGCCTGCTACGAGCGCAACCTGGAGATCACCGATGTTGTAGCGGCACTCGAATCCGCTTCGCAATCACCCGCACCCGCCGGAACCGACTGGCAACAGGCCTCGCTGCGACAGCTCATCGATCACATCGTCGCCACGCACCACGCATATGTAATGAGCGAGCTTCCTCGCCTGGCCACGCTTGCCGACAAAGTCGTAAACCGCCACGGCGACACGCAGGCGCACCTGCCCGTATTGAAGAATCTAGTCGCCCAACTATCTGAAGAATTGACTCACCATCTCGGCAAGGAAGAGCACATCCTGTTTCCCTACGTCGCCAAACTTGAAGCGGCGCAAGCCTCAGGCAGCGAGCCGCCCACAGGCTGCTTCGGCTCCGTCACGCATCCCATCTCCATGATGATGCGCGAACACGATGACGCAGGAGATGTCTTCGCAGAAATCAGGAAGCTTACCGACAACTTCGCGCCGCCCGTGGGAGCATGCCCAACTTACCTCGCGTTTTATACCGGCCTCAAGGAATTCGAGCAGGATCTTCACCAGCACATTCACCTGGAGAACAACATCCTGTTCCCGAGAGCAATAGAACTGGAGGCCGCCACCCAGCCCGCATCGGCAGGCAAGAGCTAGAGGCTTGGAGCTAGCAGCCAGAAGCTGCTTTTCAATCCAGCGGCCGGTCCCAGCTCTCAAGCACGCGCTTGAACTCAAGCATGAACTTGCCAGAGTCCGCGCCATCAATCAGCCGGTGATCGAACCCGAGGCAGTAGTACTGCGTCGAGCGGATCGCGATCGTGTCGTTGCCTTCGGCGTCTGTCAGCACCGCGGGTTCCTTGCGGAGTCCGCCCACGGCAAGAATCGCCGATTCCGGCTGGTTGATAATCGGCGTACCAAACTCTCCGCCAAACGCACCGGAGTTGGTCAGCGTGAAAGTTGATCCCATTGTCTCCTCGGGCATCAGCTTCTTGTTGCGCGCACGCATGGCCATGTCGGCAATCGTCCGCGCAATATCCACAAAGCTGCGTTGCTCGGCCTGCTTGATCACCGGCACAATCAGGCCCCACTCAAGCGCCACTGCAATTCCCAGGTGAATGTTCTGGTGGAAACGAATCGAGTTGTCTTCGAGCGATGCGTTCACAATCGGAAACCGGCGCAGCGCTTCCACCGCAGCCGTCGCAATAAACGGCATGTAGGTCAGCTTCACGCCGTTCTTCTGCTCAAACGCCTTCCGTTCGCGTTCGCGCATCCGCGCAACGCGGGTCATGTCCACCTTGTACACGGTGTGCGCATGAGGACTTCTCTGTAGGCTCTCAACCATGCGCTGCCCAATGATGGCGCGCATCTTGCTCATCGGCACCACGTCACCCTTCAACGCTGGTAGCGGAGCAGTTATTGTCGCGGCGCGGGGCTGCGGAGCCGTGAGGCCGGGCCCATTCTTTCTCAGGTGCTCAAGCGCGTCCTGCTTGGTAATGCGGCCGCCCAGCCCGCTGCCCACAATCTGCCCCAGGTCGAGATTGTTCTCCTTAGCAATTCGCCGCACCAGCGGCGACGAACGAACCTGCTCGCCCGCCGTGTTCGCAGCGGCGGGCACGGCCTGTTGCGCTCTTGCAGACGCGGCCGGCTGTGCACTTAGCGCAGGCGATTGTGTTTTAGCCACCGGCGCACCGCCAATCACTGCAACCACGGCGTTGATGTCGACCGTCGCGCCTTCCTGCACTCTGATCTCCGTCAGCACCCCGGCCACCGGCGCTGGAATCTCGGCATCTACCTTATCCGTCGATATCTCAAGCAGGGGCTCGTCCTTCTCCACCCTGTCGCCCACCTTCTTGAGCCACTTGGAGATCGTGCCTTCAAAAATCGATTCGCCCATCTGGGGCATCACAACTTCGGTCCCGCCACCCGTCTGCACCGGTGCTTCAGCCACCGCCCCTCCAATCACCGCCAACACGGCGTTGATCTCCACCGTGGATCCCTCGGGAAACTTGATCTCGCTCAACACTCCAGTCGCCGGAGCCGGAATCTCCGCATCCACCTTGTCCGTGGAGATCTCGAGCAGAGGCTCGTCCTTCTCGACGTGGTCACCCGGCTTCCTGAGCCACTTGGTGATGGTGCCCTCAAAGATCGACTCGCCCATCTGGGGCATGATTACGTCGGTTGGCATTCGTTCCCTCGCCTCAGCGGCCCGAGCAGAAAAAGCAGCCTGCTCCTGCCGGATTATAAATCGCGTAGCGGTACGCAGTGGCTCTATTGCCCTGGCCAAGTCTTCGACTCGTCATCATCCACGGTGAGGCATGGCATTTCCTGCAAACTCGCTTTTTCCGCTGAGAGGTCGAACGACAATGTGCTGTCCCGGCCTCTTGATAATTTTGATTGACTTTGGCACAAGCCCCCGGACAATAATCATCTCGTCTGATTCTTCCTCACACTCCTTTTCGCAATTTGAGCATGAATTTCTTCCTACAACCTCAGTGAACGTTGGGCCACGGAAACCTGGAAACCCGTGTATTAAGGGGGCAATAATGGCGACGCTGCCGGCAGTGCAAGATGGGCGGAAAGCCTTGCATATACGCGGGACTTGGAGCGCCCGCGATGACCGCATAGCTTACGCGGTGTGGCTGTGCATTCTTTGGGTGGGAATGCTTGTTGGATTCAGCCTGGACTTTCCTACCTATCTCGGCCAGCAACCGCCTGCGCCCGCAATCGTGCACGTGCATGCTGCTGTGTACACAGTGTGGATGCTGATCGTCACTGCGCAAGTGATGCTGGTGATGAAAAACCGCGTAGCCTGGCACATGAAGATGGGCCTTTTCGCGGCGGGCTGGGCTGGCCTGATGATCGTGGTGGGACCGTGGACAGCCATCGCATGGCAAGCCGTGCACGTGCACAACTTCATGCAGCCTCCACAGTTCCTGGTGATCAACTTCGTAGACATCCTGGGCTTCGCAGCCCTGCTGGCATGGGGTTTCGCGCTCAGAAAAAATCCCGCAGCGCATAAGCGAATGATGATCCTTGCCACGGTGTCGCTCTCCGACCCTGGATTTGCGCGTATTCCCAAACACCTGCTGGCCTGGAAACCAGCGACTCCCTTTGGAATGTTCTGGTTTGTCTATTACGGAAACGTGATCGTGATTGCGCTCATGGCCGCGTGGGATTGGCGGAAAGCGCGTCTGATGAAGCAGTTTGTCGTTGGCGCGGCAGGACTGTTGGCCGCTGAATGCGTTACGGCATTCCTTTTCTTCTCGCATTCCGTGCAGGCCACAACCCTGCACTGGGTCCAGGCCTGGGCCCGCCACTTCGGATGAAATCTCGGCACCCCGGATGATCCCCGCTGCCGGCGTTCTCATCGCAGCATCGCCAGAGCAATATGCCAGAGTTCTCGCTAGAGCCAAGCTAGGAGCTAATAGCTGTTCTCAGGTTCTCACCGGCCGCTCTCGCCCACCCAACAGACGCTCAACCTCCGCCGGGGTCTGCAGCGGCGTGTCCTCTGCCGGAAAAACAGGTGCCGGAAAAGCCTGCGCCCGCAAAGCTTCCAAACTCTCCGCCGCCAGCACCTGCTCCCCAAGCACCAGTCCAAACTGCCGCGACACTTCGTTGGCCGCAGCCTCAAGCGAGGGGGCCTTCCGGCCCGTGCCTTCCGGACCCAGTCTCCGCAACTCTTCCTCTAAACTGGTCACCTGTTTATCTATGATTCCACATGGGTTTATCAGCATGAACTCGCGCAGATCGGTGGTGATATTTAAGGCAAATCCGTGCGATGTAATGCCGCGCGATACATGAATCCCGATCGCCCCGATCTTGCGTCCGGCCGCCGACCCTGGATCGTCCTTGCGGCAGTCGCTGCCACCCTCCAAGCCGCACCACACCCCGGTCAGCCCGCAGATGCGCCCCGCCGGCACGCCATACCCGCCGCAGAACCGGATTAGCGCCTCTTCCATCAGGCGGACAAAATCCACCGGCCCCAGCCGGCCACCTTTGGAATTGCGCAGGCTCCTCAGATCGAAGATGGGGTAGCCCACCAGCTGCCCTGGCCCGTGGTACGTAACGTCGCCGCCACGGTTAATCTCGTGCAGCGTAACGCCCCGCGCAGCCAGCATCTCGTCGGTAGCCAGCACATTCGACCGGTCGGCATTCCGCCCCAGCGTGAGCACCGGCGGATGCTCCAGCAGCAGCTGCACGTTGTCCACGCGTCCCTGCGCCCGCAGCTCCACCATCTCAGCCTGCAACCGCAAGCCCTCGTCGTAGCCAACCCGCCCGAGATAGACATACCGAATCATGCGCCTGCCTAAATTCTATCGAGACAGCCGCACCGCCGCACCAGAGCATCGCTGCAAGGCCCATGCCCTCAAATTCAGCAAACAAAAGCTAGGAGCTAGAAGCTAACAGCAATGAGCTGCCTTTTCACTTCCCCGGATCAACCAGCGCCCCATCCACAATCTCGTGTGTCCGGTAAAGCAGCGGATGATTATCCGGGCTCGTCCGCCGCTGGATCATCCCCACAAACACCAGATCGTTCGTGGGATCTACCCAGAACCACGTGCCCGCCGCGCCATCCCAGAAATAGGTGCCCTTCCCGTCCGACATGTTCGCCTCAGGCGGATCGAACACAACCGCGCAGTTGTACCCGTACCCGAACCCCGGGCGCATAATGTGCATCCCGATCCCGAACTCGCCCGTAAGCAACTGCGTAGGCAGGTGGTTCGAAGTCATCAGCTTCACCGACGAAGGCGCCAATATCCGCACGCCTCCCAGCTCGCCCTTGTTCAACATCATCTGCGCAAACCGGTAATAGTCCTCAATGCTGGAGACAAGTCCGCCGCCGCCCTGCGGAGCACCCGGCTGCGTCAAGTAGTCGGTCGGTTGCCCGTTCTCCGTCGGCTCGGCCACCAGCTTGCCATCAGACTCGTGATACCCGGCCGCGAACCGCCCACGCTTGTCCGCCGAAACATAAAAGCCCGCGTCCTTCATTCCCAGCGGCGTAAAGATGTGATCCCGCATAAAGTCCGGCAGCGACTGCCCCGAGATCTTCTCCACGATGTACCCCTGGATGTCCATCGACGTCGAGTACACCCAGCGCGTCCCCGGCTGGTACAGCAGCGGAATCTGCGCCAGCCTGTCGATCTCTTCCTGCAGGCTCTTTGCCTGCCGCACCTTCAGCTCGCCCCACATCTTGTCCACGGGCGTGTCGGCACCGCCGTAGTCAAACCCCGCTGTATGCGTCATGAGCTCGCGCATCGTTGGCGGATGGATCGGATCGGCAAGCAGCATCTTGCCGTTCGCATCAAATCCGTTGAACACCTTCAGATGCGCAAATTCGGGAATGTACTTCGAGATCGGGTCGGCCGGGTTCCACTTACCCTCTTCGTAAAGAATCATCATCGCCACGCCGGTCACCGGCTTGGTCATCGAGTAGTCGCGAAAGATCGTGTCCTTCGTCATCGGCGCGCCGGTGGCCATGTCGCGGACACCGTACGTGCGGTAGTCCACAATCTTGCCGTGCCGTGCCAGCAACGTCACCGCGCCCGCAAGCTGCTTCTTGTCCACCTCTGCCTGAATCATCGCGTGCAGCCGCTCCAGCCTTTCCGAAGAAAAGCCCACCGACTCCGGCTTCACCGGCGTCATGTCGATTGCGGGAGCCTGCTGCGCGCGTGCAGCGAAAGAACCAAATGCAAAAAATGCCGCCATCAGCAAAATCGACTGCTTGAATGAACTATCCAGTCTCATGAGTGCCTCTTTGCGCGCCGCATTCCGCAGCCCGCCACTTCCGCGAACATTTATACCAAAATTGCGGAGCGGCCATACGCAAAGAGCACTGAATTCGTCTTCATTTCCACTCTGGAGCGCTCTGCCTGAAGATCCCGCTGAACGCGCTGCGCACCGGGTAGAACACCATCAGCCACAGAATCACCACCACTCCGGCCAGCGGCAGCCCACTTGGAGCCATAAAGATGTGAATGAGGCAGATATTCACAATCACCGGCGCAAGCAGCGCAAGGGCAAACGGCACGTACCGGTTCACCAGCAGCAGAACCCCCGGCACCACCTGAAACACTCCGATCGCATAGAGATAGTGCGACGCCAACAGCGCATGCGAAAAATCAGCCAGAGGCCCCGGCGGTAGTTGGCCCGCAGGCATGAACTGCAGGTAGACATTCGTTCCGAACACAACCATCATCAAACCCAGCAGCAGCCGGGCAATAAGGTAGGCAATTTTTCACTGGCTTCTCCCGAGTGATTTAGTGGAAAGATTTCTTGCTGGGGAACTCTACTTCTAGGGAACCGCTCGAATGGCCCCGGCGGAACCGATCATGCAAACCCGCCATCCAACCGAGGGCCGGCGGCCGTCCCGCGATTCATCAATCTCCGAAACCTCCGCAAAACTCCACCACCGCCCAGACCAATACCATTTCGCGGTAAACTACTCTCTGGCAGGAGGACCGGGCGGTCGCTGCCGGCTCCGCGGGCAACCGCGGCTCCGGGGGAGGAAAGTCCGAACTCCGCAGGGCAGTGTGCCGGATAACGTCCGGGACGCGGGCTTCAAGGCCCGTGGACGGCCAGTGCCACAGAGAACATACCGCCACCGCCATCCGCGCAAGCGGGTGTGCCTTGGTAAGGGTGAAAAGGTGCGGTAAGAGCGCACCGCTCCCGCAGTAATGCTGGAGGCAGGGTAAACCCCACACGGAGCAAGACCAAATAGGGAGGGAAGCAGGAGCCAAGAGCCAGGCTCCTGCAGCGTATCGGCCCGATGCGCCAAGACGGTTCGAGAAAGTGTCGAAACCTCCGGGTAGGTCGCTGATGAGTGTCCGCAGCAATGCGGCGCCTAGAGGAATGACCGCATAAAACAGAATTCGGCTTACGAGTCTTCTTGCCGAATACCACGAGCCCCGGCCGGAATCACCCCGCCGGGGCTCACCACGTTTGGCGGAGATGAAACCCGTCCGGAGTGTCGCAAAGTTCAGACCATTTATTCCTTCCGCTATAGGAGCTCAGCATTACCCAACCGAATCTGACTAGTCGTGCCATCACTCATTGATTTGACGAAAGTTGAGTTACAATTCTTCGCATGCCAATAACTTCGATCTCACCGTCGACTTGTCAAGCATCTCGGCGTTGAGCGATTTAGGCCTGTTTGGCGTAGCCGCGTTTGGCCTCAGGCAATTTACCCTCACAAAGAGAGGCTTACAGCAAAACTCCGAGTTGGCGCGTGTAGCTTCCCTCCGCGAGTCAATCAAACTCGCGGCTGATCAATGCCTAGCCTATACGAAAGACATCTTGCCCCTCATAACTTCCTGTAATCAGGTTTTTGAGTCGATGGGATTAGATGGGGCCTTAGATTTATTTACCGTGGAAATAGTGGATGATGGGGTTATCGTAAAAGCACCCAAGAGCTTCCCTGATGGTTTTGACCCGGGCCTTTTTGATAAATCTGAGGTCGTCAATGCCTATCTATCCGTCTATAACGCACTTGAAGTTTTCTCCGTGATGTTCACAAAGCGAATCGCCGCCGAGGAGGTCGCTTTTTCTTCAGTTGGTCGTAGTTTTTGTTTCAACGTAAAACGGCAAGCTCCGTTGAATATCCCTCTCGCGGGACCCAATGACTTTCCCGGTACGGGGTACTACTACAACCTTCTGAGTCTCTACCTCGTTTGGAAGAAACGTTTGGACCGAATGGAGCTTCTTCAAAAGGAGGAGGAAATTTCAAAGCAACTAGCACAGACCCATACAGTGAAGATCGATCCAATCGGAACAAATCCAGGCAGCTGCGATTAACACTCAACTCCGCTAAGATCAATCCATGCTCCGCGTGAAGCTCCTAGAACCGGAAGCCCGACTGCCCGTCGTCGCTCACCCCGGCGAAGACCTCGGTTACGACGTCTTCGCTCTTGAACCCACGTTTCTAGCGCCCCACGACACCATCAAAGTCCGCACCGGCATCGCCGTCGAGGCCCGCGACCCCGCCACCGGAGCCCCGCTCGGCCTCCTCGTCCGCGACCGCTCCTCCATGGCCGCCCGCGGCCTCGCCACCACCGGCGGCGTCATTGACGCTGGCTACCGCGGCGAAATCCTCATCCTCATGACCAACCTCGGCCCCCAGCCGGTCGAAATCTCCGCCGGCGATAAAATCGCCCAGATGATTCCCGTCCACGTCCTCACCGGTCCTGTGGAAGCTGTTGAAAACCTTGAAGATTCATCCCGCGCCACAAAAGGCTTCGGCAGCTCCGGTAAGTAAAACCCGCCTGAGTTAACCGGCGCGTTTTGCCCTTCCTACATCCAGGCCGGCATTGCCCATGCGGCCACCCCCTGCAATCTGCAGCTAAAAGCTAATAGCTCTTAGCTAAAAGCTGCTTTTCGGAACTCAAACCGCCCGCTGAACGTATCCTAGATAGAAGAAGCTGCAGGAGACTTTTGCGTTTCGTCGTCGGTTCGCGCTGAGAAGGCTGTTCGATGCAATTTGCTGAAGCTATCAAACTCGCGCTCCAATCGCTCTGGGGCAACAAGCTGCGCACAATCCTCACCTTGATCGGTGTCATCATCGGGGTCTCGTCCGTCATCATGGTCGTCACCATGACCAATGGCGCCAAAGCTTTTGTCACTTCAAAGGTCAACACCTACGGTGCAGCGGTCATCACCGTCTCCAAGATGCCGCAGACCTTCATGACCATCGACGAGTATCTTGAGTTCCAGAAGCGCAAAAATGTCACTTACGACGATTACCGCGCCATTCTCGATCGATGCCGCGGCTGCGTCGCGGTAGGTGCGCAACGGCGTACCACCGGCAAAGTCGTCCTCGGCTCTCATTCCACCACCGACACTGAGGTTCGCGGTTGGACGTGGACCATGCCGCCCATTTCCAATATGAACATCGCCGTTGGCCGCTCGTTTACTGAGATCGAAGATACGCATTCGGCGCACGTCGCTATTGTCGGGTCAGACATTGAGGACAACATCCTCGGCCCCGGCGATCCCATCGGCAAGGAGATTCGCGTCGACGGCACTTCTTACACTGTCGTTGGCGTCGGCGAGAGCCAGGGCAAAATGTTCGGACGCAGCCTCGATAACTGGGTGGCGATCCCCCTCACCGATTTCCTTGCGACCTACGGCGCTCACAACACTCTTGAGATCCTGGTCGATGCGGGTGGTGGAGGCGCGGTGCTCGATACGGTTTCTGACCAGTTGCGCACCATCATGCGGACGCAGCGCCACCTCGCTCCCGGCGTAAAAGACACCTTCTCCATCGAATCGAGCGCCACCTTTCAAAATCTGCTTGCAACCGTGTTGAACAACTTTGGCGCGGTCGTTGCCTCCATCGCCGCCGTCTCCCTGATCGTTGGCGGCATCGTCATCATGAACATCATGCTGGTCAGTGTTACCGAGCGTACGCGCGAGATCGGCATCCGCAAGGCCCTTGGAGCTACGCGCCGCGACATTCTCCTTCAGTTCCTTATCGAGTCCGCGACCATCTCGCTCGTCGGAGGAATCATCGGCGTGGTCTTCGGCATCGCTGCGGCCAAAATCATTACCCTGCTCATCGCCTTCCCATCCGCCGTCGCCATTTGGTCAATCCTCGTCTCGTTGTTCGCCGCAACTTCGGTGGGGCTGTTCTTCGGAATCTACCCCGCGCAAAAAGCCAGTGCCCTCGACCCCATCACTGCGCTGCGGGCGGAGCTGTGACCATGAAACTCGCTGACTCCAGAGAATCGATTATGTTGGCGCTCGAGACGCTGCGCAAAAACAAGCTGCGTTCCGGTCTCACTGTCCTCGGTATCTCCATCGGGATTGCTACCGTCATCCTCATCTCATCGGCCATCAATGGGCTCAACAACAACATCAACGACTTTGTCAGCTCGCTGGGCACAAACAGCCTTTGGATCTACCACTATGAGCCCTTCGGGCACCGCCCAACGACTGAAGAACTGAATCGAAAGAAGCTCACTTACGAAGACGGCGTGGCGCTGCGGGATTTGCCTCACGTTGTTGCAGTCGACCCCGAGTTGACCTACCAGAACTTCCAAACCGGACTGGGCAGTGTCTCCATCAAGGCCGGCACACGCAAGGTTTCAAATTCCATCCTGAACGGGGCCACCACTGAGGTCACAAAGGTGGTCGACGTTGATGTGCTGGAAGGCCGCCTGTGGACCGAATCGGAGGAGCAGCGCCGCGCCAACGTTGTCGTCCTTGGCCACGATTCCGCCGAAGAGCTCTTCCCCAGCCAGTCGCCGCTCGGCAAGGAAATCGAGTGCAGCGGTGACGTCTTCACCGTCATCGGCGTACTCGACAAGCAGAAACAACCGTTCGGCAGCGGACGCAATACCCAGGATAACTCCGCCTACTTTCCTCTTGAGACCTTCCGGAAGATTCATCCTGAGATCAATGACTTCTGGCTCGTGGTGCGCTACGATGATCCCGTCAACAAAGCGCTGGTCACTGAAGAAGTTCGCGAACGGCTGCGCATCCTCCGCAAACTCACCGTGCAGCAGGACGACAACTTCGCCCTCTTCAGTCCCGATTCGCTCACGCGTCTCTGGAACCAGCTCACCGGCGGCCTGTTCCTCTTCATGGTGGCTGTGTCTTCCGTCGGCCTCATCGTGGGCGGTGTCGGCGTCATGAACATCATGCTGGTTAGCGTTACCGAACGCACTCGCGAAATCGGCGTGCGCAAGGCCGTGGGTGCTACAAAAAAGAACATCCTCCTCCAGTTCACTCTTGAAGCCGTAGCCCTCTGTATCGTCGGTGGTACCCTCGGCATTTTGGCAGGGGCTCTGCTCACCCTCATCCTCCACTTTGCCGTCTCATTCCTTCATGCTTCGCTCTCATTTACCTGGGTTACCATCGCTTTCGTTGTCGCCTGCGTTATAGGACTGGTCTTCGGCATCTATCCCGCCTGGAAGGCGGCAAACCTCGACCCGATCGAAGCGCTCCGCTACGAATAGCAATTCTTCACAAACGCATGTACCAATTTTTGGCGTTTCAGCTCTCGTTCCATGCATAGTCTAAAAACCACTCAAGTGCACTCTGGCCGATAAACTGGCTTTGGAATTTTCAATGATGCCCCATGCAATTGCGTTGGCAGTTCAAGCTGTAACTACAGTGCTGGCTATCGCTGGTATCGCGTACTTCCTGGCGTCGATGGTCGCCGCGCGCGCCTATCTCCGCAGGCACCGCGCACCGCTGCAGCCCTTTGCACCGGGCGTCTCCGTGCTCAAATCCCTCAAAGGCATCGACCCCGGCATGCTCGATGCTTTTCGTAGCCATTGCCGGCAGCAATACGCGGGTGAGTTCGAGCTTCTGTTTGGCGTCTCGTCGTTCGACGACCCTGCGGTGCCCGCGGTGGAGTTGCTCAAGACAGAGTTCCCCAACGTCGAAATCAAGCTGATCCATTGCCCGGAACGGCTTGGCGCCAACGGCAAAGTAAGCACGCTCTTTCAGCTCGCCATCCACGCTCGTTATGACTATCTGCTGATCAATGACTCGGATATAACCGTGTCGCCTCGCTACCTTGAACGCGTGATGGCCGCCTTTGCCCCCGGCAATTCACCGGCAGAGAGACCTCCCGTCGGAATGGTTACCGCGCTCTATCGTGGACGAGCGCACGGCACACTCGGCTCGCGCCTCGAAGCGCTCGGAATCGCCACCGACTTCATGCCCGGCGTACTGCTTTCAAGAATGATCGAGGGCGGCCTCAAGTACGGCCTGGGTTCAACGCTGGCTGTGCGGCGCGACGCACTGGAAAAATCAGGCGGCCTGCTCGCGCTGGTCGATCAACTAGCCGACGACCACCAGATGGGCGTACGCGTGGTCAGAGCGGGCTACAGAATTGCTCTCTGCAATGAAGTAGTGGAGACGGCCATTCCCGCCTACAATTTCCGCGCCTTCATTGACCACCAGTTGCGCTGGGCGCGAACGGTTCGCGATGCCAGCCCCGCAGGCTACATCGGCCTCATCTTTACCCATGGATTCTGTTGGGCGCTTCTCAATTTGATCGCCAGTGGCGTCAGTCCGCTAAGCCTGTGGCTCTTGGCCATGAGCTTTTTTCTGCGTCTGGCGCAGGCCATGGCTGTTGGCGCTGAAGTTCTTGCCGATCACCAGGTGTTGCCGAGCTTGTGGATATTGCCATTCCGCGACCTTGTACAGATGGGCATCTGGATCGCGGGCTTCGCAGGTGACACCATCGTCTGGCGCGGCGAACGCTTCGTGTTGAAGGACGGCAAGCTCATCGGCAAAGCCGCGAATTAATCGTGCCGTCAACGCTGGCAAGATGAGGCTAGAAACGAAGAGCTCGAATCAATCCGCCGCGGCCTGCGTGATTTTCTGGTTGGCGCGAACCTTCTTCGGATCGAACGACAGGCACTCACCCAGATCGTTAAAGCCTTTATCCCATCGCGAACGTTCCACGCTCGACATTTCTGCGAGTGCCCCGTCCGGATCGCGCAGAATCTCGTACCAGATATTCTGCGCCTGCCATAGGTTAAGCTCAAACGGTAGCTCAATCACAGTGCGGGCAAGGGAAAGTGCTCGATCCAAAATCTCCAACGATCCAGCCCCTGTCTGTAGCTCAACCATTGCCCGCTTCATCCGCTGATCGACGACGTACGAGAGTGTCGAAGTATCCAACTGCACCTGGTCGGCATTTGCCAGCGCGAGATAGGAACGCAATTGAGCATGATCCAGCGGCTCGCTCTCGAGCACGCGCCGCAGTCCGGCATTCACGGCAAATCCCGCAGCCAACGTGAGTGCGGGAGGCTTGGGCAACCCGGCCTGCGACAGGAAGTGCAACAGACTCGCGTGATCCTGGTAGATCGTCGCCAACGAGTTCTCTATATCCCAAAGCGTAGAGTTAAGAATCAGCGTTACGATGCGGCGCTGCTCGTCACTGAAGAGCGAAGTGAGCGAGTAGCTCACCTTGCCGAAATACTGATCGAGCAGGCGGATCGCGTCGGGAAAATCGGCGCGCCCAACTTTGGTGATCGCTTCTTTCGCAAACTCTTCAAATGCTGCCGTATCGTTGTCGCTATACGGCTTGACCGCCGCCGTAATGTTCTGGTCGCCAAAGTGGAGCACTGCAAACGAAAATGCCTGATGATTCCCGGTGATGATGCTTGCCACATGAACGCGGCCAAGCGCCAGACGTCCTCGACCTGAAGTCGCAATATCGTACGAGATGCGATGCACATGAAAGCAGAACAGGTCGGTTTCCTCGGCAAAGGACGAGAAGACCGAGCTGATTGCGTAGTGGGCCACAACCTGCTCGAGGTTGATCTCCATTGCAGCAACACATTTCTTGTAGATATCGGCGCCGTTGCCGGCACTGGGCACATTGGAGCGGGCCTCTGCGATCCGGGTCAGAAATACTGCTTCCAGTGAATCGTCGTTGAAGAGCAATTTCGTCAACTGCAGCACACGCGCCGCATACGCGATCACCTGCACGGTCTCAATGCCTGAGATATCGTCGAAGAACCACCCGCAACTGGTAAACATCAGTTGCGCATTCCTCTGAATCTCCATCAGCTCCAGCGCGCGCACACGTTCATCCTTAGTAAGCTCGTGGCTGGCATATTCCCGCAGGAAGCGATCTACCGACTCAGCAGACCGGTCGAGCACTACGTCGATGTATCCATCGCGCGCTGCCCATACATCGCGGAACAGCATTTTGCCTTCGTCCTCAGTAAGGGGTGTCAGTGCATTGCGCAACTCATCGAGCGCTTGGCGCAGCGGCGCACGCCACGCCTGATTCCAGCCGGACTTGCCGCCGTTGCAGCCACAGTCTGATCGCCAGCGTTCAACGCCATGCGCACAGCTCCACGAGGTATCTTCAACAATCTCGCACTCGTATTCCGGAGGAAACTGAGCCAGGAAGCTGCCGTAGTTTATAAGCTTCGTGGATTTATCTTCCGAAAGCAGACGAAGCGCGTAAGCCAGGGCCATCTCACCGTACTTGTGGTGATGACCATACGATTCGCCATCGGTGGCCACGTGGACCAGTTGTGGCGCTGCCGAATCGGTGAATCCTGCTTTGAGCCGCGCGGCAAAGTTCTCGCCCGAGTTCAGAAGACCGGCGAATGCGATCTCGCGCGAGACGGGCCCGTTGTAAAAGAACACAGCGATCGATGCACCGGACGCGCAGCGCATCAGGTAAGGTCGAGTGGTATCGACCGAGGCTCCCGGCGTATCGGTCCAATCACTCAGCTTCTTGTCGCCTTCGGCGTTCAACGGTCGAATTCGTTTGCACTGGTGCGGCGCAAGCACCGTGAACTTGATTCCGTTCTCAGCCAGAAGTCGGAGCGATTCGCTGTCTGCCGCTGTCTCTGCCAGCCACATCCCCTCGGGATGGATCTTGAATGTCCTCTCATAGACCGCGATGCCCCAGCGTATCTGCGTGATGCGATCGCGCGTGTTCGCAAGCGGCAGAATCATGTGGTTATAGACCTGCGCCATTGCAGAGCTGTGGCCGTTGAACCGTTTCCGGCTCATGCTCTCCCCATCGAGAATCATCCGGTAGGTGCGTGGCGCGTTCTCTTTGAGCCAGCTCAGCAGCGTGGGGCCGAAATTAAAACTGATGTGGCCGTAATTATTAAGAATGTGGGTGATCTGGTTCTTGACGTTTACGATACGGGCCGCGCCGTTGGGAGCATAGCACTCCGCGCATATGCGTTCATTCCAGTCGTGATAAGGTGCTGCAGAATCCTGCGTCTCAACGGTCTCCAGCCAAGGGTTCTCGCGAGGAGGTTGATAGAAGTGACCATGAATGCAGACATATCGTTTAGGCGTGGCCATAGGGATTCTCGTTGGCACCTCAATATTTTAAAAGAAGCAGCAGTTCGCTTAGGTCATTTTAGGCTGAACGGCTGGCGGGTGCTGTGTCTCTTGCCAAATCACACGCGCGCCACATATACCAGCTCGCTACGGAGCGGTAGGGCCGCCAACGCTCGCCACGGCGAGACAGCGTGTCGGGTTTCGGCAGGTCCTCTGCAGTCAGAGGCCGCAATTTCGGCACACGATTAAACGTAAGGGCAAAGCCCTTACGCACGCCGTAGTCAGTCACCGGCAAAACGTCAGGGCGGCCCAGACGGAAGATGAGCAACATCTCAACGGTCCATGGACCAATGCCTCGCACCTCGGTAAGCCGTTCGACAATATCCGCATCGGGCATTTTGACGATCGCGGCATGAGATGGAACCGTGCCGTCAATCGTCCGGGCCGCCAGGTCCTTGAGTGCCTTGATCTTGTTTCCTGAAACTCCGGCGGCCCGAAGGATTTCATCTGGAGTTTCAAGCAATAGTTTTGGGCTTGGATCGCCACCAAAGTGCTCGCGAACCCGCCGGTGAATGGTTGCGGCGGCCTTGCCATGCAGTTGCTGGTAAAGGACAGATTGCAGAAGCGCCTCAAAAGGCGAGATCGAATGGTCGATGCGGAGCGTGAACGGGCCAACCCGGCCAATCAGCGCACCCAACTTTGTATCCGCCGCTTTCAGGTGCTCGATCGCCTTCTTTGGATTGAACGGAAGCCCGCTGCTCAGGCCGCTGTTGGTCATGGGCCGAGTTTATCGCACCGGCGCGCACACCTCTGCGAGCAAACAGACGCGCAGATTCGGGTTGTCGTACGATTAGGGTGAATCAGTGCTCCGCCTATCGGCGGTCCAATTTAGGGGAGAGACCGAGACCGGATTGCCAAATCCGCTTTAGCATTAGATTCCACGAATCTTCATTCAGAGCGAGGTTAATGGAAAGTGACTGGCTTCGGAAAAGGTCTGATTTCCAGGAAGTGGAATGCCGACACCTCTTTCATGTTGTTCGTGTTGGGGGGGATTGCAGGGCTGATTAATCTGACCTCAATTGTTCCCTTCGGAGCAGGATACGAAACGGTGGCTCTGGCCACCAACCTGGCACAGCATGGCTCATTTGCAAATCCTCTCATGGTGCTACCGTCAGGACCGTCGGCACTCGAACCGCCTTTATATCCGCTATTGCTCGCGCTTTGCATAAAGGTTTTCCATACCCCCGCATTTGTCACACTGGCAGTATCAATTGGGGCTGTTCTGGCAAATGCGATTACGGCCTCCTTGTTGCCTCGAGTGTCATCGGTGGTTTTTGACGATGCACGGCCCGGAGTCGTCGCCGGCATACTTTGGCTCATGGCGGCGCAGTTGTTTCCGAGTTGGGACGCGAACTACACCGTCCCGGTGCTTTTGTCGTTCTGCTTGTTCACCGGGTCAACCATTTCCAAAAGTGGGGCGATCCATTTGGGCCTTGTTGGCGGCCTGATTGCGGGGTTTCTTTTCCTCCTGAATCCCATGTCGCTCCTGGTGTTCTTGCTTTGGCTCATTCACCTCTTGATCTTTCGGAGCGCACCCCTTAAACGAGCATTGACGTACTGCTGCGTTGTGCTTGGAACCGTTGCAATGGTCGCGTTTCCTTGGGCTTTACGAAACTATCGCGTACTCGGCAAAGCAGTGGTACGTACCGGCTTCGGCCTGACCATTTATGCTTCGAACACCGATTGTTCGCGAACCACCCTGTATGAGGATTTGCACAGCGGTTGCGCGAATCTCTATCAACCCAATTTCAACCTTCACGAAGCAGAGGCTCTTCGCGATCTGGGGGAAGTCAATTACGATCGCACTCGCCTGGCTGCCGCAAAGGTGTGGATGCATAATCATCCTGACCGCTTGCTTCGGTTGACGGCCTCCCGAATTGCGGTGTTCTGGTTTCCTCGCACACCTCAACAACCTTTCAGGGCCATCATCATCTGGATTGTCACGCTTCTCTCGCTGCCCGGCTTGATTCAGATGGCCTACGAGCGAGTGACCTTTACACTGTTTACGATTTCGTCTCTCTTGATCTATCCGCTTGCTTATTACGTGGTTTTAAGTGATGTCCGTTATCGCTATCCCGTCCTCTGGCTGTCGCTGCTGCCCGCCGGATATTTTCTGGTTTGGGTCTTGCGGCGCTGGCATGCGAGATCGCAAAATGCCTCGCCACGCGGCGCGGAAGATGCGCCTACTGCCGTCTGAATCGCTTTCTTCTGCAATCGAACGATATTGCGTCGAATTCTGCTTGCCTTCGTCGGCCTAGTAACATGGAGTGACAGGACGAATTGGGAGCGCCTGAAACATGAAGATGCGGCCCGGATCGCAAACCGGTTTTTTGCTGTGCGGCAAAGAGTGGATTGACGGAGAAGCGATGGAGGTGCGCTCGCCCTGGGACCAGGGGCTAGTGGGCCGGGTGACAATCGCCACCAGGGCAGATGCGCGCCAGGCAGTTAGCCACGCCGTGGCAAGCCTTCGCCGCACGCGTGCTCTGCCGCGCTGGAAGCGGCGCGAAATACTCGAAGACGTGGCGGCCGCGCTCATTGAACAGAAGGAGCGCTTTGCCCAACTCATTGTTGCTGAAGCTGGCAAGCCCGTGCGGCAAGCAAGAACCGAAGTGGACCGCGCCGTCATTACATTCAAGACTGCTGCTGAAGAAGCAGCGCGGCTTGGCGGTGAGAGCCTTCCGCTGGATTTGACTGAAGGCAACGAAGGCCGCTGGGGATTGGTGCAGCGCTTTCCTGTTGGCCCGGTGCTGGCGATTACCGCCTTCAATTTTCCTTTGAACCTGGTGGCTCACAAACTTGCGCCCGCACTGGCTGCGGGATGCCCGGTGATTGTGAAGCCCGCACCCCAGACTCCCTTTACTGCGCTTGCGCTTGGCGAAGTGATTCTTAAAGCCGGTTGGCCCGAGGAAGCGCTGGCAGTGTTGACGCTGAGTAATGCGGACACGGCGTGGCTGGCGGAGAAAGAAGAACGCATCCGGCTGGTGAGCTTTACCGGTTCGGCCAAAGTGGGGTGGGGGCTGAAGGCACACTCAGGCCGTAAACGAGTCTTGCTGGAACTCGGTGGCAATGCGGCGCTCATTGTTCACTCCGATTGGCCCGATCTGGAAGAAGCTGCCATAAGAACGACGCACGGTGCATTTGGATATGCCGGTCAGTCTTGCATTAGCGTGCAGCGTGTATTCGTCGAGCGCTCGGTATTTCAAACATTCCTCTGGAAGGTCGTTGAGCACGCCAAGACGTTGGTCTCCGGCGATCCGCTGGATGAAGCCACTGATCTTGGCCCGCTGATTCGCGAGTCCGATGCCGAGCGTGTGGAAGCCTGGGTGAAGGAAGCCGTGGAAGGCGGCGCCAAGCTCATCCAAGGAGGAGGGCGCAAGGGCTCCATGATGGAACCCACGATCCTCACCGGAACAAAGCCAGGCATGAAGATACGCGATGAAGAGGTCTTCGGTCCGGTGGTAACGATTGAACCCTACGACGACTACGAAGACGCTCTGGCTGAGGTCAATCACTCAAAGTACGGCCTGCAGGCCGGATTGCTGACTCGTGACGCTGGCCGGATTCTCACCGCCTATCGCGAGCTTGAGATCGGCGCACTCATCGTCGGCGATACGCCAAACTGGCGCCTCGATCCGATGCCTTACGGCGGCGTGAAGGAGTCGGGCTTAGGCCGCGAAGGTATCCGCTTTGCGCTGGAGGAGATGACCGAACCCCGAATGCTGGTGATGACGGGAATCGGATAGGACTTGAATGCGCGGAGAGGCTAACAGGGCCTCTCCGCGACAGTTGCAGCCGTTACGCATGAGTGCGGCTATGCTTGCGGATGCTGGTAATTTCGTCGGCGGAGATGTGAAGGAATTCAAGAAACTCCTGATGCTCAGCGGGTGCTGAACGCTCGAACTCCGCGTGCCAGCGATGCATCTGCTCCTCCGTAAGTCCGCAACCTTTCATGATGGAAACCCACTTCTCTTTCGTGATCATCTTTGCCTTTCCGAGAGCTTTGCTCTGCAGTAATTTGAGAATCGCCCGCTGATGCCCGCGCAGAGTTGCAATCTCCGCATCGAGTTCACCCAGGCGCCTTCTCAGCACTCCTGAAGCCCTGCTTCCGGTGTGCTTGGTTTTAGTGCCCATAATTGCGCGAATGTCCTCGATCGTAAGGCCCGCTTCGCGATATGAGCGGATCTCGAGGAGACGCTGCACGTCTTTCTCGTCGTAGTAGCGATAGTTGCTGCCACTGCGCTGTGGCGGTGGAATCAGGTGAATCGATTCGTAGTAGAGCAAGGTGGTGCGGCTTAGTCCGCACCGACGGGCGAGTTTGGTCACCGTTAGCATCGTCCACCTTTACTGTGAACCCTACAGTTATAGACAGGTCAAGGATAAAAGAGAAGAAACTTCTGGGTGGTCATTGCAGATCGGGATAGGGGGGAGAGTCGCCTCTCCTCCCCTCCCACACCACCGGACATGCGGGTCCGCATCCGGCGGTTCGGATGGATTGAGCTATATCCCACCGAACAGCCTTGGAAGCCAGAGTGAGTCGAAGTAGTTGTTTGGAAACGCATATTGCATTGCCGGACTGTGGGCCAGACGCCATGGACCGTGATCGCTCCCAGCCGTTTGTGCGGCCAAGTTCTTACTCACTCCCAGTGCGCATAACCTTCGGAACTGCAACCTGCCGCGTTTCCATTGCTTCCAGATGATGGATCGAAGCCTGTGCCGTATCCATTGATCCAGTCGCTCCAGCACCGAGGGTGTCTCGCAGAAGCCGAAGTAGCCCTTCCAGCCACGTAAGTAGCTGGCAAGCTCCTTCATCCCCTGCTCGATACTGATACCCCGCGTCCGTCCCGTAAGCTCCCGTACCTTCTGCTTGAAGCGCACTAGAGCCTTGGCAGCGATACGCCGCTTCGGTTCTCTCGTGCCGGTAAAGCTGAAGCCGAGGAACTTGCGTTCTACCGGTCTTGCCACGGCGCTCTTCGCTTCATTGACCTTGAGCTTGAGTCTTCGCATAATGAAGCCGGTAATGCTCCGCTTCACACGCTCCCCTGCCCGTTGGCTGCGCACGTAGATGTTGCAGTCGTCCGCATACCGCACGAAGCAGTGTTTGCGCCGCTCCAGTTCCCGGTCAAGTTCGTCGAGCACGAGGTTCGACAGCAGCGGCGATAAAGGCCCGCCCTGCGGCGTGCCCTCATCCACCGGACCCACCAGCCCGTTTTCCATCACACCCGCGGTGAGGAACGCCCGGATCAGCTTGAGCATCCTCTTGTCCGCGACCCGCCGCGCCACAGCCGCCATCTGCTTGCCGTGGTTGACCCGATCGAAGAACTTTTCCAGATCGATATCAACCACCCAGCGGCGGCCTTCGGCGATGTACTTCTGCGCCTTGGCTACCGCCTGATGCGCCGAGCGTCCGGGCCGGAACCCGTGACTGTGTGCGGAAAACTCCGCGTCCCACCTGCCTTGCAGAACCTGCATCACCGCCTGTTAAACCATGCGGTCCAACACTGTCGGGATGCCCAGATGACGTACTCCTCCATCCGGCTTGGGTATCTCCACCCGCTTCTCCGGCTGCGGCTTGTAAGTCCCTGCAAGAAGCTGTTCGCGGATGGATGGCCAGTGCTCCAACAAGTAAGCCGACAACTCATCGACCGTCATCCCGTCGATGCCCGGACTGCCCTTGTTGGACTTCACTCGCTTGAAAGCCTGCAAGCAGTTCTCCCGCTCACAGACCTCTTCCATCAGTTGTTCATGGTTAGCCGGGCTTTCGTTCATGCGCTTCGCCGTGAGCGTTTCGGACCCTCCGTCAGGAGTCATTGGAGCTTCACTCCGCCCCTCCTCACTGAAGGCCAGCCGAAGCTGGTTATTCTGCCGCTTGCCGCTCATCGAGTCGCGCCGCCTACTTGCCGCTTTCTTCCGTTTGGGCCTTCGCCACTTGCGCGGCTACTATGCCTGCTGCTGACTTCTGCCGCACGGTCAGAGTGAATCGCTCCACCCTCAGTCCCGATTCCGGGACATGCGGCAGTCCTCCCGCGATAAGATTGACCGCCTTCGACGCGCAACCGCCGGATCTACAAACAGCGCCCTTGATGGATATGGACTTCGCTGTCATTGGCCAGATCCTCCGGCGCCGTATGCCTTATATCCGGTTCTTGTCCATCGCCTCGCGTCTTTGCTCCACGCTTCCTTCAGACCCCGCCTCGCGACGACGCCCTTGCGCTTCGCTATCACTTCTCCTCCATCAGGATGTGAAGAGGACTTGCACCTCCAAGCTGTCAATCATGCGCGGCGTACCAAGAAAACGGCGCGCTCCATGGCGCGCCGTGCTTTGATGCATGAAGCTTCTTGATCCCTTATCTTGCAACGGCCTCCGGGGCGCGTTTCCACGCATAGAGCGGGAACTGGTTGGCCAGCTCTGCTACTTCGCCGCGAATGCGATCGAGGGCAGCATCGTCGTTGCGCTGTTCGAGTGCCTTAGCGATCCAGGTTGCGATCGTGCGCATCTCCCGCTCTTTCATGCCGCGCGTGGTCATCGCGGGCGTTCCGATGCGAATTCCCGACGGCTTGAGCGGTGGGTTGGTGTCCCACGGAATGGAGTTCTTGTTGACCGTGATTCCGGCCTTGCCGAGCGCATTCTCGGCGTCCGATCCAAGAATGTCCTTTTGGAATACATCGACGAGTATGAGGTGGTTGTCAGTCCCACCGGACACGAGCCGGAATCCAGCCTCCTGCAGTCCCTCAGCGAGCGCCTTGGCGTTGGAGTTGATCTGGGCCGCGTAGGTTTTGAACTCGGGACGAAGCGCCTCAGCAAAGGCTACGGCCTTGGCGGCAACGATGTGCATAAGCGGCCCACCCTGCTGGCCGGGGAAAACCGCCTTGTCGACTGCCTGAGCCAGATCCTGATTGCAGATGATGAGGCCGGCACGCGGTCCACGCAGTGTCTTGTGCGTCGTGGTGGTGGTGATGTGCGTGTGCGGCACTGGCGAAGGATGCACTCCGCCGGCAACCAGGCCTGCGATGTGAGCCATATCGAAGAGGAAATATGCGCCCACTTTGTCGGCAATCTGGCGCATGCGGGCAAAGTCCCACAGGCGCGGATAGGCGCTGGCGCCGCCGATGATGAGCTTCGGCTTTTCCTGGATCGCGGTAGCCTCAAGCTCGTCGTAGTCGATTGTTTCAGTATCACGGCGAACGTGATAGAAAGTCGTCCGGTAGAGCTTACCACTAAAGCTGAGCCGATGCCCGTGAGTAAGGTGACCGCCATGAGAAAGATCGAGGCCGAGGATAGTGTCGCCGGGTTGCAGGATTGCCGAATAAGCAGAGGCATTGGCTTGCGAGCCAGAGTGCGGCTGCACGTTCAAGTGGTCACCGCCAAAAATTTGCTTGGCGCGATCACGGGCCAGGTTTTCGACGATGTCTGCGTATTCGCAGCCTCCGTAGTAGCGCCGTCCTGGGTAACCCTCAGCATATTTGTTGGTGAAGATTGAGCCTGCCGCCTCAAGGACTGCCTCGGAGACAAAGTTCTCACTGGCAATCATCTCCAGCCCCTCGTGCTGGCGGAGGGTTTCATGTTCAAGAGCGGCAGCTACATCAGGGTCGGCCTGGGCGAGAGTGAGCGACATGCGGTCAGTCATACCTGAATTTTAAGGTATTTTTGCTGAGGATAATCGTCGAACTTTGTTGGGGAGAAGACTGACATACCGGCATAACCGGGGGCTATGTGCCATGCTTCCAGGCGCTTCAGGGCAGAATTTACCGGCGGAATCTGGAAATGAAATCCCCACACCCGGTATCCTATAAGTGGAGGTCGATTCAGGTGTCTGTGCCCTTAGGATGGTCAGCCTTGGTAGCCGTTGCCGGCCTGACCGGAGTCTTGATCTGGCGAGTACGCGAAGGACGTACAGCCGTGACAACAAAGAAGATCGTATTTCCGCCGCTGGGCATGGCCACCGGTTTCTCCATGTTCGTTGTACCTGCCTTCCGCGTGCCTATAACCTGGGCACTGATGGCGTTCTTGGCGGGTGCAATCCTACTGGCATATCCCTTGCTGGCTACTTCGCGGTTGCAGCGCGAGGGTGACGTCATCATGATGAAGCGCTCCGGCGCATTCTTTGCAGTTGTGGTGGTGCTCGCGATCGTCCGCTATGCAGCTCGCGGTTATCTCGATTCCATCATGTCTGTGGATCAGACTGCCGGGCTCTTCTTTGTGCTGGCTTTTGGCATGATCCTTCGCTGGCGTATGAGCATGCTGATGGAGTTCCGCGCGCTGATCGCTGCTATGGCGCAGTGACAGGTCGGTCAAGAAAGCTCACATTCCGTTGTTCTGCAGCTTTCCCGCAGTCGGCGGAACAGCGGCGGCGCGTATGCTGTTTTCATGAACCGGGCCCGCACCTCCTCAAAACTTGCCTTTCTGCTCGCGCTTTCGTCCGCCTTCTCGCAGGGCTGGTCTTTCGCACAAACAACTAATCAAAACATTGCCATTACTCTGACTCCATCGGCGGTTGAAGCTGGCTCGCCGGAGTTGATTCGCGTATCAGTGCCCAATGCCGAGAATGTGAGCGGTGAGTGGCTTGGGCGTCAGGTGGAGTTTTTCGAGAGCGCTGATAAACAGAGCTGGTATGCGCTCGCAGGGTCTGACCTTGAAGATCCGCTCGGTCCCTCAACCCTCAAGATCGATATCAATCGCGGCGACATCGTAAGTCATCAGGAGCTGCCGGTTGAGGTTCATCCCGCTCATTACCGTACTGAGACAATCTCTGTAGCGCCCCGGTATGTTGAGCCAAATGCGGGACAGCTGAAGCAGATCGAAGCCGCTATTCAACTGAAGAAACAGGCCTTTGCCACAAGTGCATCCTCACCACTCTGGCATGGAGATTTCCGCGCTCCTGTGGTTTCACGCGCTACGGACAGCTTTGGCGTGCGTCGCACCTACAACGGCAAGCTGGCAGGCATTCACAAAGGAATGGATTTCCGCGCGCGCACCGGGACGGTGGTTCGAGCGGCAAACAGCGGCGTGGTTGTGCTGGCGCATCGGCTCTACTATGAAGGCAACTGCGTGATCATCGACCACGGACTCGGCTTGTACACGGTGTCAATGCATTTGAGCCGCATCGATGTACACCCAGGCGAGCACGTTGCGAAGGGCCAGCGCCTCGGATTGAGCGGCGCGACGGGACGCGTTACAGGACCACATCTGCATTGGGCGGTGCGCTGGCAAGGTGCCTATCTCGACCCGGCAAAGATATTGAAGTTGGATTTAGCTGCGCTCCGCTAGCGAGTAGCGACTTCCTCTTCAACCTCAGCGGTGAGTTGAGCGGGGACGGCTGCATTGGTGGCCTTCTCTTCGCGAAGTGCCTTGTATGCGCGGTACACAAACCACCCCATATACCAGCCGTCGATATATTTGTAGGGTGTTTCTCCCGTGGTGTAGTGACCGCAGGGCAGTACGCGAGGCTCAAAGTTCAGCCCGTACTCGCGGAACGATTTCACAACCTGCAGCGAGTATTCGCGAGGGAAGGTGAGATCGTAATTTGCGTAGACGACGAGGATCCTCTTGAGATGGCTCGCCGCTTCTTCGCTCGCCATCTTCGGGTAGTAGTAACAGGGGCTAATGGCGGCCCACAGTTCGCGCACACGATCCTGCGTTAGGCCCGCTTCTTCGAGTGCCTGTTTGATATGCCTTGTGCTTTGGCCGGCCCACGTTACATCACCAAACGCAGTCGAAGCATGATTGAAGGCGTTTACGCGAATGCGCTTGTCGTGCACGCTGGCCAGAAAGGCGTAGCAGGAACCAAGGCTAGTTCCGAGTACACCGAAATGCTCATAGCCTTGCTCCTCGAGCCAGTCAAGACAGCATCGGATATCGATTACGGCCTGGCGGCAGGCCATGAGGGTGCGCCCGACGTTGGAGCTCACCGCATAGTCTGAGCGCTCCAGCTCCGCCGGGCGGCGAATGTCATGGTAGGGCATGGAAAGCCGCAGTGCAGAGACACCCATTCGATTGAAGATGGTGCACAGCGAATTATGGCTGAAACCATCGGAGTTCCACTGCGGTAAAACCACGATCGCCTGCTTGGGGCGGTCAGGATCCTTGTGCTCAGGCGCCGGATACCAGCGCGCGTTCACCATATCGTTTTCTGGATATGGTGTGGTCTCGGGCGAGGTAAAGCGGAGAAACTGCGCTGAAGCTAGCTTTCCTTCGGCGGCCATGCGGCGAATCTCCGCGTCCTGGGCGAGAGTCTCAGGCCGCACATTCGTGGGAAAGAGCTGAGGATGGCGCTCTTCAAGCCGAAAATCTGTCGGGCGTTTGTAGCCAAAGAAAGAGTCGCTGTTGCGGATCAAAAGGTGATTGATGCGCACCATTGCGGCCTCGGCGGCTGCCGGGTCGCGCTCTACTTCTGGGCCAGGAATTGCGTCGGCAAACCCGTGCCTCTCAAGGAACGGCGCAATCCATTCAAAGCCCCACTCAAGCGGGCGCACTATTCGGTTTTCATCGCGCGTGGTCAGGCGTGTTTCCCACTCGTACATCCAGCGCGCGTACCATTTTCTAATCATCGATATAGATCAATTTTAGCAGCGGTGGCCGGACTTTTCTGGAGACTCACGTCGCAGAGCGATGGCTTCAAAACGACATGAACGATGCTTACATCGAGCCCGCTGCGCGTTTCAGACTGATGTATTCGGCAATGTGCCATCCTATGGCCACCAGCAGCAATAGCGCGATGATTGTCTGCGAGTAGACGCAGTAGAGGCACCACACTCCGAGCGCGTATTGCTCAATCATGGTAAGGCGCAGAGCAAAGCAGAAGCCGCCAAATACCACCAGGAGCAGGGCCAGCCTCTGCCGCATGAATCCGAGCACACCGATCGCGAGGTAGCCAAGAATGCCGATAGCCGCTATGGGAACCTTGCCGATGACAGCGAAGGAGCTGTGGTTCACGATACCACAGTCCCACTTCTCGTTGATGGAGCAGGGTTGAGTACCGGTTGAATAATGAACCTGCAAGGCCAACGAGGAAACCACCACACCTGCTAATGCCAGAAACATAACCAGATAACGCATGACTCAATTATGAACCAGTTCGACGGTATATCCATTCGGGTTGTTTGGCGCGAAAGGCGTTAGGATTGACCCATGAGCGAGTCTGGGGGTGGAGTGCAACGGGTGGCGTTCTTTGGCGGCAGCTTCGATCCGCCGCACATGGGCCATCTTGCAGTGGCGCATGCCGCCGTGGAGGCGCTATCGCTCGACAAAGTGCTCTTTGCGCCGGTTGGCACGCAGCCGCTGAAGCCCGCAGGATCGACGGCCGGCTTTTACGACCGGGTGGAGATGACGAAACTGGCTATTGCGGGTGAGCCAGCTTTCGAACTTTCGCTGGCAGACGCTCCAAAGCCGGGGGACAAGCCGAATTACACGCTCGAAACATTGCTTTCGGTGAAGGCAGAACTCACGAAGGACTCCGAGCTGTATTGCCTGATGGGCGCTGACTCATACGCGGGATTGCAGCGGTGGTTCCGCGCGGCCGAAATTCCTTTCGTGGCGCCCCTGATCGTGGTGTCGCGCCCTGGAGAGCCTTTGCACAATTTGGCGTTGGACCTGCCTGAGGGCTTATCGCTGGAGGCGGGCTGCGACCCTCGTTTCAGCGGATCGAACAAGACAAAATCGGAAATCGACTTGCGCTGCTATTCGATTGTGAATCAAAACAGCCGGCGCGCTCCGTTCTACCTGCTGCCGGACCTGGATATCCCCATCAGCGCATCGCAAATTCGCGAATGGATTCGCAGTAGAACCCCTTCTCTTGGACCTGATACCGACTGCCAGTTGTTGCCGGATTCCGTTGCCGAGTACATTCAATCGAGAAACCTGTACCGATAAAGTCCATTTGCTGCAGCGTTGCTGAAGCGATACGATTGATATGGAGAAATTTGCCGCCGAATGACCTTAACGCAAGCGCACCAACAGACGCGCATTCTGGTGCAGGCCGCAGCCGCAGCCTGTGAAGACAAGAAAGGGCACGACACTCGGATTCTGGAACTGGATCCAGTCGACTCAGGATTGTCTGACTTTTTTCTGGTGACCTCAGCAACCAACGACCGCCAGGCAGTGGCAATCGCGGACGAAATCGAACTGCGCTTAAAGCGAGACTTCGGCGCTTTTGCGCATTCTGTGGAAGGCAGGCGCCGTGGCGAATGGGTTCTTCTGGACTATGTGGACTTTGTCGTGCACGTCTTTCTGGCTGACCGGCGTGCGTTTTACGACATCGAGCGGTTGCGCAAGTCCGCGCGTCCCATTACCCCGGCTGAGTTCGATGAAGAGCTGAAAGCGGCTCTGGCAAAGAAGACCCGTGCAGCGCGCAAGAAAGCGGTGGCCAAGCCAAAGGCAGCCTCTGCTGCCAAAAAGAAGGCGGTGGCTAAGGCCAAACCTGTGGCAAAACGCTCGAAGACGACAAAGCCCGCTGCAAAGAAGGCCGCTACACGCTCAAAGGCTAAGAAGTCGGCGAAGAAGTCCTGACCGAAGCGCGGCGTTACTTCTTTAGATTTGCTGCGAGGTTTCGGACTTCATTCGCACGTCGCGTGTCTCCGGATGCGACACAAGAGTCCGCCAAGGCGTTGTAGAGCTCGACGCTCGGCGGTTGCAACGCGATCTGAGCCTCGAGCAATTTGGCCGCCTCCTTGGGATTTCCGCTCTTGTTTAGCGCACCTGTAATTGCCAGCAACGTTGCAGGTGTGGCGGCGACCTTTGTGAGGATAGGCAACTGGCTCAAGGCTCCCAGTTGATCGTTCATTCCTTTTCGTTCCAGTAGTGCGGCCAGATAGTCGAGCGTGCGTATATCTGCCGACCCCTCTGCCAATGCGCGTTGATAGTCGGCTTGCGCCAAATCATCGGCGCGCTGCGCTTCAGCAGACATTCCACGCTTCAAATCGTCGATCGAATTGCCGCGGGGATCTGCGGGACCATATGCTGTCCAGGTTTCAAGGTAGTTGTCATAGGGTGCGACATGGAGATTCATTGACGCATACGCGGTTTTTTGTTCTCCCTCGCGTGTAGCGCTTACGACTACTTTGTAGGCTCCCGGCATCAGCTCGGACGTGTCGAGAGTGTGGCCGGTGAGGAGATTCCCCGCCTGGTCCCGATTTGCAGCGTCGACATCCTCATCCTCCTGATCCGGGGAATCGTGCGAGGCAGAGATGGCACCGAAAACGTAGTGCAAGTGAATCTTCTCAGACGCGGCGGTTGCCGTGGTTTTAGGGTCGAGCCACAACTGGAACACCAGTGAAAGCTTTTCGCCCTGCCGGATGTATACGTTCTGAGCGCCGAGCGGCGTGAATCGGAAATGCGATCCGCTGAACGGAAGCTGATTTTTGGGGTCCGGGATTCCGGCGGGTTTGGAATAGGCAAGCAGGTTCGATAGGGTCACGCTCGAACTTACAGGAGCCGGAACCGTGACTGCCGCACTTTGCCGGATCGCAACCTTGTTTACGTTATTGGTCAGAGTCGCCGTGAGGTTATATTTGCCTGGAGCAAGTGGTAAGCGAGCCTCAGCTCCGAAGCGCTTCTTCTTTGCAATCTCCGCTGCAGCTGGAGACAGATTGCCTGCGAGGTGATCTTCCTGGGTATAGACAAACCGGCCATCAGTGGTCACGATCTCCGTACGGAGCGTCATATCGTAGTAGCTGCCGCCGTCCGGGTGGGTGCCGATCAGGCGCGCATCCGCAAACTTCAAATTCAGCAGGTAGCTGAGAGTCATGCGGCCACGGTCGTCACGAAATACACCGTAGCTCAGTGTTGCATCGTTATCGCCAAGGAAGATACTGCTGGTCACCTTTTCGCGAAGCCGATTCATTTCTAAGCGCTGCTTCGTGATGGGGTCATCGGGAAGATTATTGATCTTGTTGAGCAGGGACTCGGACTCCATGCTCGGTTCGAAAGAGCGGAAGTTCACTGACTCATTTGGCAACAGGGTAATCGCAGTCTTGGCCACTTCATCCCCTGCAAACTTGCGGATAATGCCCAGGGCCATGACGGGATCGTTGCGGCATTCTCCAGTAGTACACAAGCGCACTGGGCCGTCGTTCATCGGCGAATAAAGCTGGTACTCCTCAGTCGCGCTGCGCTTGTAGAAGAGTAGATAGAAGTACGGCGGCAGTGCCGGTGTCTCTGCCTGGTAGAACCAGATCTCCATGGGCCGGAGGTTCGCTGGATCGTGATATTGCGCGCGCTGCTTGGGCGCGCCAAGAATGATATACATCTTTCCGCGGTCGGTCCGCCAACCGTCTTCATATCTTGGAGTGCCGAAATTCTCGTTGGCGTATGCCAACCTCCGGTAGTGCTCCTGTTTGTAAGTATTGACTTGCGAACCGGGGTTGGGGTTGCGAATCCGCCAGAAGGTATCGATAAAACTGTCACGTTCCGCGTCGTTTGAGAGCGCAAGAAACTCTTTCCGTTCCTGCGATGTGATGATGTAAGGAACTTCAGCTTCTATCCAGTGCTTATAGACCGGCGGAAGATCTTTAACTCTCGTTGCTGCGCGAACACTTGAAACAGTGCTAAGCGGAATAAACAAAAGTGAGAGAAATGAAAGCACGCGAAATAGAAACAAGGAACTGCTCCTGAGACAGAAAAGAGAGGAGAGGTTCAACTTCCCCCCTCCTCTCTAGTGTAGTTGAAACTCAAGCTCGAATTAGAATTCGAACTTGACGCTCATACGAGCATAGAACGGAGCCTGATACCGGCTCACCTTGTTATAGTCCGGGTTTGAAGCGCCGGGTGATGTATCCAGGTTCTGGTTACGGTTTGCGGTGAGCTGCGAATTCGTCACGTTGAACGTATCCATTGCGAACTTAACCGCATACTTTTCGTGGATATGCAGTGGATAGTCAGCGTGAATATCAATCTGACGTTGAGACGGCAGGGTGCCCTTCGTACCACGGCCACCGATCGGAACTTCGCCGGTGTTGAGGTAGATTGGGTGGCTGGCATATGCGCTTAACGGAGAACCGCTCATGCCACGCAGGTTCATGCCAACGGTCAACCCCTTCAATCCGCTAATAACGGGTGTGGCCGCATTCACCAGGTAGGAAGCGTTCGCGTTGAAGACCATGCGGCGGTCAGTGTTCAGGAGGCCGGGCCTTGTCTGATCCCCGAGAAGCGCGATGGCGCCGTTGGTGAAGTCGAACAGCGAGCTGATGCCAGGGTCCGACTGTCCATTATCGTTGCGGAAGAAGCCTTCGTAGTTACCGAAGAGGCGAGCGTAGCGGAAGTTAACGCGTGCCTGCCAGTTGTTCTTCATGTTGCGCGCAAACTCAACGATGAACTCTTGGTACTTGCGGGTCGGATCGGCGAAGCCGTCAGGCTTGCCATCAGAGCCCTCATCCGCTGCCGTGGCTAGGTTGGTGATGCAGGCACCGTTGTAAGGCGATCCATTGTATTGGCGGAAGAAGTCGCCATTGGCAACCGAGGTGTCGTTGTCAAATGTGCAACCGGCCGCAGGCGCGACATAATTGGCTGCGGTCACCGTGCCCGGAGTTTTGCTTCCGTTTGCAGCAGTCCACTGTGCCGGGGTATAGACTGCCTCATCCTCGTTGACAAATCTATCGGTCGAAGCCGACACATTTGCGATGCCACCTGCATAGAAGTTGTCGATGAGCGAACCCTCGGGCGACTGTGAACCGATGTCTTCAATCACGCGGCCCAAGCGGCGATCAGTATAGCGAACACCGAGCACCGTACCTGGAGTGATTTCGCGCTGCATGCCGAAGGCATATTCGTTCTCATATTCCATCTTGGTTCCGGGGAGGATGCCCTCACCGGTGGACGAGGCGAAGCTCGGTGCGCCAAAACTTGAAGTTGACGTCTTGGCCGTACCATTCAGAGTGTGAGCCGCATCGGGAACGACGATTGCAGAACCGTTGACATCCTTAAGCATATTGCCACCGGCATCTGTCTGGGGCGCAAAGTAAAAAGTGGTGTCGTCCTGCTCGTTGCCGAGTTGGCGGATGGCCGCGTCGAGGGGCAGCACCGACTGATACCGAGCGTAATTGAAGAAGAGCTTGGTGCGGCGATCACCCTTCGGGTCCCAGTTGATACCGAGGCGCGGCGACCAGTTGTCGTTGAAGAGGTAATCCATCACCGTACCGGAGTACCACTGTTCTTCCCAGCGGAGGCCGAGGCCAGCTGAAAGATGACGGCCCATCTGCCAGGTATCGTTGCCCCAGAGCACGTGATAGCGCGAACGGGCGAGTACGCTCAAGCCCTTGTAAGTACCGCGAATGACTTGCAGATATACCGGAAGGCCGTTGTAATTAGCACAATAGGTACAGCTGGTTGAAAGTGAACCATCCGACTCCTTCGCTGTGTACAACCGGAAGGTCGCATTGGTCATCTGCCCAACCGCCGAAGCGTGGCTGCCTAAAGACAGAGGATCACCTGCCGCATTGAATCCAGGAATCGGGTACAGTGGGCCGGTACGCAAAGGCTGGTCCAAGAAGTTAGTGTGTTCGTAGGTATAGCCAACCGCAATGGTGTGCTGACCGAGGAATGGAACGATCTTTTGCGTATCGATGTTGATTGAATAATCGTTGCTCTTAGTCGGCTCGTAGCCACCTACATAGTAAGTAATGTATGGGCTGGTGGTGCGGTCCTGAATTGTGTAATTGTCGATCTTCGGCGTGTAGTTAAACTTCGCCATGTTGTACATGTAGCTCGCGTTTATGATCCACGTCGGAGTGATGGTCTGGTTGACACGCAGTACAGAGTTGGTGTTGCCGAAGTTGTAGCGGCCCGCAACTCCATCGAACGTTTGAGCATTGTATGTGGTCACGAGTGAGTTGCTAAAGGAAGGATCGCCGAACGATGATGCTTCGATCTGCGTATTCTCGAAGGGATGCCAGCTGATCTTGCCGGCCCAGCTGCGCTCGTTGAGGCTCTCTGTGAATGAGCCGGCAGGTGCAAGCGGCTGCCCAGCCTGTGCCTGGCGAATGTCCTGCGATACCGCCGGATCGAATGCGCCGAAGAAGAACATCTTGTTCTTTAGACCCGGGATGTAGCCGCCGAGTTCGCCGGAGATGTCGTATTGAGGCGATGAATACAAGCAGGACGGAGCAATCGTCGTGTATCCGAGCGCGCAGGTTTGATACCGAGATGCATACATCGCGCCCGGGCCAGCATATGCAGCTATTGCACCGTGATACGTCGTTGAGCCGGACTTGGTGACGATTTCAACGATTCCGCCGGCCGCTTTACCATACTGAGGCTCGAAGGCGGTGGTCTTGATATCGACTTCCTTGATAAAGGCCAGATTCACGCCGGTTCCGAGAGCGCCCCAGTAGCGGTTGTAGGTACCGAAACCTCCAAATGCCTGATCGGTAACGTTCACGCCGTCAACCAAGTAGAGATTCTCAAGACCGGAAGCACCACCGATGGAGGGGTTGGTGCCGTTGTTCTTGGTGTCCGTTCCGCCGCCGCTCACCACACCGGGAGCCAAGGCGAAGATGCCCGAAACATTGCGGGCCAGCGGAAGTGATTGGTATAGCTGGTCAGTCAGCGGGGTCGTCAGCGCTGTATTCTCGGTGTCGATCTGGACCGCGCCGCCTTCGACCTCGACTGTGTCGGTTACAGCGCCCACCTCAAGGTGCACATCCAGCGTTGACGTAGAGCCGGCTACGACCATATTTCTCGCCGTTACATAGGTCTTGAAGCCCGCGGCATCAACCTTGATGGTGTAGTTGCCGGGTACCAGGTTTCCAACCTGGAAACGTCCCTGGGCATCGGTCCTTACGGAGTAAGTGTCCTGAGGACCGGTGATGGTGACGTTGGCGCTTGGGAGAACGGAATTTGTAGCGTCAAACACAACGCCAACCAGGCTGCCGCGCACCGCTGAATTCAACTGGGCGCCTGCGGGTAATGCAAGCATCACCATGGCAAAAAGGGCCACCGTGAAAAGGGCGAGGGATCCCACTCTTGTGCGAGGTCCCCTATGAGACTTACTCGATAGGAAGGGCCCTGTTTGGAACGGGAAAGATGGCATAAACTCCTCCGAATCTGGAATTTGGACCGAAAGCTTCTTTCAGGAATCTCGCGGTCATTAATGCTGTTTTTAAGACTTGCCGGTTTTAAATCGACTTGCCTGCGTCACAACTAGTACACGAATGCACCGATATAAAAAGAGAAACCGCCAGATTGTGGTAGACCACTTCGGGCTGCTTCGACAAATTACGCGGAGAGCGTAATAGAGGAATGCACGACAAGGGCCACTTTGGCTGTTCGGCACCGGAATGGATTCTCAGTTGAAAAATATGACACTTATGGGTGATGGAAAAGTGGACAATTATAGTCCAATATATGAAAAACAGTATGATTTGTTCTGAATTCCAATAATGTAGTGTTCGGAAACTTAGGTGGTCATCGAAGCGGCGAACTATATCAGATAAAAGGAGCCTAAAAGGCGAAAATATGGTCCTGGCTCACAAGCGGCTTGGGAGTAGAGGCCTCAACCTTCCGTAAGGCATTGAAAGAGTGGAGCGATGAGCTATTCTCGACTTCATGCTGATCACTCTGGCCCACATCGGTGCACGCTCAAGGTCCAAGGGAGATTTCGAGCCGCTTGTCCAGAACTATCTTGAACGGAGTTCTCCCTTGTCGCGCTGCCGGACCGAGGCATTCCGTAGCGAAGAGGCTTTTTTTGACTGGCTGGTTAAGCAGCAAGGCAGAACGCCCGCTCTCACCGTTCTGCTTGATAGCCGTGGGCGGCAAATGAGTTCCGAGGCCTTCGCGGGGTGGATTGGTGCCAGACGGGACGAAGGTAGCCAACACATTGTGTTCGCCGTAGGCCCGGCAAGCGGTTGGTCAGATTCTGCGTGCGCTCGTGCGCAGCTTTTGCTCTCGTTCGGTCAAATGACCTTTGCCCATGCGTTGGCGCGGCTCCTGATGGCCGAGCAAATCTACCGCGCATGTACAATTCTCTCTGGCCATCCGTACCATTCCGGTCATTGAGAATATGCAAATGAATGATTCGCGCCGAGGATTGATCTTGATTAACACCGGGCCCGGCAAGGGAAAGACCACCGCTGCCCTTGGAATCGGCCTGCGCGCAGTGGGCAATGGTATGCGCGTTCTCATGCTGCAATTTCTCAAAGGGTCGTGGCACTATGGTGAGCTTGACGCGGTTGAAGCATTTGGCGGTAATTTCGTGCTGAAACAGATGGGGCGCGGCTTTGTGAAGGTGGGCGGCGCAGAAACGGATCCCGAGGATATCCGACTGGTGGAAGCGGCCTGGACTGAAGCTCGCGAAGCAATCTACTCCGGTGAGTGGGATATGGTGATCCTGGATGAGATCAACTATGCCATCGGTTACAGGATGCTGGATCCTGCGGTTGTGGCCGAATCGCTCAAGGCAAAGCCTGAAATGGTGCATGTGGTCCTTACAGGGCGGAACGCCCATCCAACGCTTGTCGAACTTGCCGACACTGTGACCGAAATGCGCGAGGTAAAGCACGCCTACCAGAAGGGGATTCTCGCGCAGCGTGGAGTCGAATTCTAAGGCACGGTAATCATTTCTTACAGCCGCTAGTCACTTTTTAAGTGACGAAGGAATCTTTTCTCGAAGTTTCAGCAGCCCAGATAAGCAGCTCCTTCACAGGCAATCCATTTACAATGGGGTTCGGTATGTCCTGGTTTAAGCGCGAGAACGGCGATTACGAGTCCGGCGGCCCTCCTCTTGAAGGCAGCGCGGATGCGGCGGAGAAGAACGTTCGCACTGAAGGGGTATTTATCAAGTGCCTCGGCTGCCGTGCAGTGGTCTGGAAAGCGGAGATCGAAGCGAATTCTTCAGTCTGTCCAAAGTGCCAGTATCACTTCAAAATCAGTGCGCGACAACGCATTGAACTGCTGCTCGAGCCCGGCTATGAGTTGGTTGACACAGGACTCCGTTCAACAGACCCGCTGAATTTTACTGACGTAAAGCCATACAAGCAGCGCCTTCGTAAAGCCCGCGAGGATACTGGGCTCAACGATGCGATTCTGAATGCAATTGGCAACATGGGACACCACTCGGTGGTGTTGAGCGCGATGGAGTATGGATTCATTGGCGGCTCGATGGGTGCGGTTGTGGGTGAGACGATTGCGCGAGCCGTGGACCGCGCGCGGTTGCAGCGCAAGCCTTTGATTGTGGTGTCGGCGTCGGGTGGCGCGCGCATGATGGAAGGCGTCGTGAGCCTGATGCAGATGGCGAAGATTTCAACCGCTCTGGCGCAGCTTGATGATGCGAAGGTCCCTTATATCTGCGTGCTCACTGACCCCACGACCGGTGGCGTAACAGCTAGCTTTGCCATGCTCGGCGATCTGAATATCGCAGAGCCCGGCGCCTTAATTGGTTTCGCCGGGCCGCGTGTGATAGAGCAGACAATCCGCCAGAAACTGCCCGAGGGCTTTCAGCGATCTGAGTTTCTCCTCGAAAAGGGATTCTTGGATGCAGTGGTGCATCGCCGCGACCTGAAGGACTACCTAATTCGCGCGCTTGACTTCATGAAGGTGTAGTAGGCAAGAACTTCAGAACTGGTTGATGATTCAAATGAGAAGAGCCCCGGCAAATGCCGAGGCTCTTCTGTTAAGTGGAGAGAACCAAGGTTAAGCTAGAAGTCGAGCCGCAGCGAGAGCTGCGCAACACGCGCGCTATTGCCTGCAAGACCGGTAGTCGCTCCACTGAGCTGGCCGAAGCGCGAACCGCTCGAAATGATACTAAAATTACCGACGCTATTGCCCGTATTAGCTCCGACGTAGGGGTTGTCCGACCATGTGAAGTTTGGATGGTTGAGGACATTGAATGCATCGGCCCGGAAGTTCAGATTCACCTGATCACCTATGATCGGGAAGGTCTTGCCAAGGCCGGCATCCAGGAAGAAGGCACCTGGTCCCCTGATGATGTTACGGGAACCGTATTCAATACCCAAGGGCCCGCGGAACTTGGAAAGTACATCTGCGGCGCCGGTGTGCCCGCCCTTGAATAGGTAGACTATGCCGTTAGATGAATCTTGGTTTACTGAGGCCTTCAGATCCGCCCTGTTGCCTGTAAAGATGGCAGGGGCGAGGTTATCGAATGACGCCATATAGGCCCCGGACATTGCGGATGCTGGCAGGCCAGTACGGTAGGAAGGAATGCCAGAGAGGCTCCACCCACCAAAGATCTCGTCGGCCCATCGCGGCGCAGTCGCCATAAATGTCTTCCCACGACCGATTGGTAGCCTGTACAGGAAGTTCGAGCTGATCTCCTGCCGCACGTCAAAATCTGAATCTCCGCGGCAGGCACGAGGGTGGAGAATGTCGCAAATCATGTCGCCGTTACTGAAAAGGGAGTTTGAGTTCGCACTCACCGAGGTATTGTCGATGGAATGTGACCAGGTGTAGTTGAACTCAAAGCGCAGTCCATTGGACATATTCTTGTCCAGTGTCACGAGCATAGCGTGATAATTCGAAGATCCCTTATTTGTTAGATAAGTGTTGGATCCGAATTGTCCCGGGATACCTATGTTATTTGGGAAGAACGAGTCCGGCCCCAGAAAGTAATTCGTATAGTAGATTGCGTCAGAGATATCTCCTCTGGCAACCTGCGTGCCGGCGTAGTAGGACAGCACGGCTGTGTTGGATAGCCCAGGAACGGCCTGATAAAGCACGTCTTCAAACCAGGGTTGGGGCGTGACGTTGGTGTAATCCATGCCTGCGCGAAGCTCAGTGGTCAACGCGGCAAAAGCCTGTGACATGCTCTGAGTGGAACCGCCTGTAAAGTCTGGAACATCTATGACTTGGTTGGCATCAGCATCGGCAAGGAGGCGACGGCCAAGGCGTCCTACATAATTCAATTTGAGGATCATATTCCATGGCAGTTGCTGCTGGATCCCCGCATTGAGCGTAATTGAGTACGGATCCTTTAGGTGCGGATCAACGACGAAATTCGTTTGACCAAGGTAGAGGCCATACGGAAGCCCATACGAAGTCACGTAAGGAGTGTATGGAACTGAGATGGGCGCCGGAGCCGGATTTAATGCTGGATCGTAGGACAAGTTCTGGCCCACACGCGGGTACGCAGAGAGAGAAGCAACTGGGCCTCCGGGGTCATCGAAGTAGCTGTATTGTGTGTTGTAGAACAGATACGAGATCTGGTCTTGGAGGAAGTTGATGGCGTCGATTACTGAGCGGTCATAGACTATACCGCCGCCCACGTTGAAGACTGTTTTCTGCGAATCGAACGGACTGAATGCAAAGGCAACGCGAGGCGCGAAATCCTTATAGTTTGGCGCGTAAAGGTCCGGGCCATGATTGGCCTTGCCACCAAGAACGATGCTATAGAGGGGCAGCCCATCCCAGGCGGTATTGCCGGCATTCTGCTGCGCAATGCGGTCCTTGATGAAGGTGTCCAGCGGAATGGCCGAAGGAACTGATTGAAAACCCTTGGTCTCATACGGCACTGTGTAGTACTGCCAGCGCACACCGTAGCTCATCGTCAGTTTGCGGTTCACTTTCCAGGTATCGCCAAAGTACGCTTCCGTCTGATAGAAGCGGTATGCGCGCGGGGTGCCGGAGGCCGCAGGCAGTGCGTTGCCTTTATTGTCGTAGCTGTAATTGGTTTGGATGGACGTTAGTACTCCGAGTGCATTGGTAAAGAGGGCATCGTACTCATCTTTGCCAATATGATCAGCTGCTTGATTGATGTGTGCGGGCCGAACCGAATCTGCGTCAGGTCCGTCGCCGAGTCCGCTTGTCGAGCCGATCGTGGGAAAATTGAAGTCACTTATTAGGTTGCTGTTATTCTTCATGAACTTGAACGTCCCACCGAAGGCGAGCGTGTGATTCTTGAACTGCCAGTTGAAGTCATCGCGCACCATGGGGACCGGGAAGCGCCGCTTCTGGCCGTTATAGGCGGTATAAGGATCGCTGATGCAATAAGGACAGGAATTTGGGTTATTCCCGAATGATGGCTGGGTATCTCCAAATGGGTTGTACACGTCGGGAAAGTTCAGCTTATTAACCGTGTCGCCGTAGTAGAACGAGTTCACCTTGTTGACCCCGATGTTCCAGGTGTGGTTTACGACGTAGGCATAGCTGCGATCCTGGAAGGGGTGTGTCAGCGGGTCAGTTGGGAACATGGGCGCTCCTGAGACCGCATCTTCACGTTCGATAGTGAATCGACCAAAAATTTTCTGTGTTGGAGTCAGATTATAGTCAACGCGCGTCACAAAGCTTAGGTCATTGTCCGGGGACGGATAGGTGAAGCGATAGCCGCCGGTGTTAACGCCGTCGCCGTGGGAAAAGTCATTCGCATGAGGATAGCGCGAGTTAATGTAAGACAACATGTCGGCATTAAAGCCGGTTCCTGTTGGATCGAGCGACTGCACATCGGTGGCGCTCAAATTGCTGATGCATGCCGGATCGGTCTGCAATGTTGCATTTCCATCGCAATTAGCGGTGTCGTTGATGTAGTTCAGCGTGCCATTACGGAAGGCGTCGAGAGGCACGATACGCTCTGTTGTGTGCTGACTGAACAATTCGCGATTGCGCCCAGTTAAAGAAGAAGTAAAGCTTGTCACTCTTGATGGGTCCGCCAATATTTCCGCCGAACTGATTACGAATTAGCGGCGTGCGTGGAAGACCCGTATGATTATTAAACCAAGGGTTGGCGACGAGAGCCGTGTCGCGGTGGTACTCGTAGACACCACCGTGGAATTTATTCGTACCGCTCTTGGTAACGAGCTGGAACTGTGCTCCACTGCCCGTGCCGATTCCCGACGTAAGACCCGCGACAGAGCCGGTGAACTGCGCAATCGAGTCAACCGGGGCTGGAGCAGTCATATAGAAAGTCTGACCGGTCGCTTGGTCGTTCACGTCCATACCGTCTACGGTAACTTCGGACTGATCGATACGTGCACCGGTAACAGCCCCCTGATTAAGGTCGACGCCTGGTTGCTGATACATAAGGGTCGAGATACCGCGTGCACGGTCATAGACTGGCAGATCGCTCAACTGCTCTACGTCAATGTTGTTGCCGATAGAAGCGTCGGTTGTGTTCAGCGTGACGATGTCATTGCTTGCCGAGACAGCGATGGTCTGCGACTCACCACCAACAGTTAAGGTGATGTTCTGCGTGCGCGTTATGCCGACGCTGAGTGTGATGTCCGAAATTTGCCCGGCTGCGAATCCGTCATGCGTGACCGCAATCTGGTAGCCCGTTCCGGAGGGGACGTTCGCGAAGCGATAAACGCCAAGATCGTCTGTCGTCTGCTTGTAGGAGAGTCCTCGTGAGGGATTCGATAACTCAACCACAGAGCCAGGAATTACGGCTCCAGTCGAATCCGCCACCGTGCCTGTGACTGATGCCACGTCCTGGGCTCTCACTAAGGGTAGTGCAAGAAAAGCAATGACCAAGACAGCGAAAGCCTGAAATAGACGGTTTCTCATACCAGACAGTCTCCTCCGTTTAAACTTAGGGGTTATTAGGCGGTTAGGAAATAGCACTTTCGACACTTACGATTAACCGTTTGTATGCAATTCGGCTACCATGGATGTAAGTCTTTTAAATACAGTATTGTATCTCGTATACCAGACCGCTTAAATCCGCAACTTGGTAGGCAAATATGGATAACTGTATTTTAGGGGAATTTATCTTGATAACTTGATGATTCAGAAGCTGTTAAAGAATTATCTTGGGCGACTACTCCAATTGGTCACAAATTTCCTCTCGCTCGTCACAATTGTGGCCTAGAAACACCTCTCGTGGCGGCCATGGGGCGCGAAGGATTCTTGGCTAAATTCAGATACGCATTGGCATCAGGACGTATCGGTAGCGATACTCCGCATCTGGATCTTCCGGCCGCATCTGCCCTGCCGACTGGGAATCCTTGAACTCGAGCCGCACCTCGCCCTCATTGCCGAGCGCTTTTAGAAAATCGAGGATATAAATTGAGTTGAATCCCACCACGATTGGGTCGCCTGCATAGGGCGTATCGATGGTGTCTTCGCTCTCACCTGATTCCGTGGAGTTGGCACTGATCTTGAGTTCATTGCCTTCCATACGGAGCCGGATTGCGCCAGACCGCTCGTCAGCGAATTGAGCCACACGCTGGATGGCAGCGGAAAGTTCGCTTGAGCGCACTACGGCAAACTTTGTGTTGTCGCGCGGCATGACAGCTTCAAAGTTGGGGAACTGACCTGAGAGCTTGCGAGTGCTGAGCGTGCGGTGCCCGATGCGGAAGAAGAGCGTGTGCTCGTCATCGGCAAAGTCCACCTTCTCAGCATCGGTTGAGCCAAGTAGCTGCTGTAGTTCCTGAAGAGCCTTGCGCGGAATCAAAACACGCTTTTCGCCGCTGATGCCTTCGAGATTCTCATTAGGCTTTTCAACGAAGGAAAGGCGGTGGCCGTCGGTCGCGACCATAGCCAGGGACTCCGCTTTGAGAATAAGCAGCGCGCCATTCAGCGTGTAGCGCGATTCCTCGTTGGAGATGGCGAAGATGGTGCGAGCGATGAGAGCCTTGAGGGCTACGATCGGAATGCTGGTTGCCGGGACTTCTGGAAATTCCGGAACCTGAGGATAGTTCGCGCGTGCCATGCCGACAATCTTCGTGTTGGAGCGGCCGCTGCGGATCTGCACCCAGTGGTTCTCAAGAAGCTTGATGGAGATGTCGCCTTCGGGAAGGAGCTTGATGTAGTCGTAAAGCTTGCGCGCAGGAATCGTGCACGCACCGGGCTTCTTCACTTTAACAGTGGCGCTGGTGCGGATGGCCTGGTCAAGATCCGTCGCGGTCAGATTCAGGCGATCGTCTTCTGCTTCAAGGAGAAAGTTCGACAGAATCGGAATGGTGGTCTTGCGCTCAACCACGCTCTGTGTCGCTGTGAGTTCTCTAACCAGATCCTGGCGGCTTACGGTGATCTCCATGGCTGCCCCCTGTGCGGCCGGCTTCTCCACTTCAGATTCGCTTGTCGGCATTCCTGCACCCTTGGTCCCATAGCCGCTCAACATCTGCGGCCAACTTCTACAAGAACATATGGCACGCCGACACCGGCTACATTTTCTTTCCCTTGATTGTATTCATCCCAACAATGAATAGCGCGTGGAAAAACGGTACAGTTCTCTGGAATATACAGCTTGTTCTGAATTCGGCAAGTGGGGCTGGTTTCGAATAGCGGGCACCGACCCATTCTCGATTTGTCTGTAGCTCTGCGGCGGAGGTGTGCGACGGGTGTGGATTGTGGAGGAAGATTAGAGAACAAAGACAGTAGTAATAGTCGTTCAGTGAGGAAAAGTGGGAAAGGTTCCGAAGTCGCTCTGTGGGTGGCAATTGCAGGGGGAGAGAGATTTCCAAATCGGCGCTGTGCAATTGTGAGGTTTTGTAAAAGTGGACGTTGGGAGGGTAGTTAGTGGCATTGTTTCCCACCATCTACACAGGTATGCTCAGAACCCCTGTGGAAACGATTGGACGAATGTGAAAGATCGGTATATCCGATTGCAGTTTAAGGACTTGGATGGAGCCAAACATCCACAGATAGCAGGAATGGCTATGTGAGATGTGGGAACCGTTGCCGCACAACCTGCCTTGATTACAGCGGTGGAGACGAACGATTCAAGCGCCCTCTATACTTGTACTTTCCATGTCCTACGCAACGGCTATCGAGCAACTAAATGAAATGGTGCCGGAGCTCCACACTGGAGCTGGTGGGCATCGGCGCAAGTTCTCGCTTGACGAGATTCGACTATTGCTAGATGCATTGTCGAACCCGCAGCTCTCATTTTCCCCTTTGTTGATTGCTGGGACGAATGGCAAGGGATCTACCGCTGCCACGCTGGCGTCGGTCCTGAAGGCGGCTGGGCAGCGCACGGGACTCTACACATCACCTCATCTCGAGAAGCCAAATGAACGAATTCGGGTTGATGGTGCGGAAATTTCCGATGCTGACTTTGCCCGGCACTATTTCCAGGTCCACGATACGGCCCATGAGTTGGTGCTCGAAAAGCGTCTCCCGCAGATGCCAAGCTACTTTGAGCTGTTGACTGCTCTTGCCTTTTCGTATTTTGCTGAGGCCGGCGTCGACATTGCCGTATTAGAAGTGGGCATGGGTGGCCGCCTGGATGCCACCAACATCGTCAATCCCATCGTGTCCGTCATTACTGACATTTCGCTTGACCACATGGAATGGCTTGGCTCGACCATCGCCGAAATTGCGCGTGAAAAGGCCGGTATCTTACGCCAAGGTGGCGTAATGATCACACTTCCGCAGCACCCGGAGGCGAATCGGATTCTGGGAGAAGTAGCGACGGAGCTTGGCGTGCGAGGAGTGAGCGCAGCTTGCTTTGTACCGTCGGTTGGTTCTGGTAGCTCATACGAGGTTGAGGTTCTTGGCGCGGAGATCACGGTGGCGTCGCCGTTGATCGGCGAGCACCAGAATCGCAATGTCGCATTGGCTATCGCGGCTGCAGCAGAACTCGCCACTCGCCACGGTTTTCCAATTACCCCCGCGAGCATTCGAGAAGGCATCAGGCAGACGAGCTGGCCGGGAAGGCTTGAGAAGATTGAGTGCGGCGGCAGGACCTGGATTCTTGATGTAGCGCACAATCCCGCCGGCGCGTGGGCATTGCGCTCAGGACTAAACATTATTCTGGGTGATAGGCGCCCGCGGACACTAATCTTCAGTTGCCTGCGAGACAAGCCGGTTGCGGAGATGGCACAGATACTTTTTCCACTCTTTGATCGTGTGATCGTGGTACCCATTACGGCAGCGCGTGCCACGCCGGTGGAAGATCTTTTGGAGGCCGCCAAAGCTACCGGTACCAAGGTGGAGGCAGTCGAGTCAGTGCAGCAGGCAATCGAACACGTGGAGAGCGGCGTAGATGGTTGCTACGGCAGCGCGACGGTAATCTCAGGCTCTGTGTACCTGGTGGGTAAGGCGCGCGCGCTTTTAATGGCGAAGCCGGGAGTTCGCCCATGAGCCAACGGCCCAATCCCTTGCCTTGGTACTACCGCGCTCGGACCAACGTATGGCATATCCCACTACTGACCGTAATCACTGTGGTTTGCGGATCGATTTCATTGCTGGTTTCATTTGCCGACAAGCACGGGCGCCTGCAGCACAAGATCGCGCAGGTGTGGGCGCGCTCACTTGTAGGTACATCCGGATGCACGCTGCGGATACGCGGTGTAGAGAATTTGCGCAGGCATCCGGTTGCCGTGTACGCTTCGAACCACACCTCATACATGGACACGCCGGTGATCTTTGCGGCGCTTCCCTTTCAGTTCCGTATCCTGGCGAAAAAAGAACTGTGGCCCATTGCGTTCATCGGCTGGTATCTCAACCGTTCGGGACAAATTCCGATCGATACCGCCAACCCTCACGCCACCCTGTCGAGCCTGGGCGCAGGCGTGAAGGCTTTGCGTGGAGGAATGCCGCTGTTTGTGTTTCCGGAAGGTGGACGCACGGAAAATGGAGGGTTGAAGCCCTTTCTCTCCGGCGCGGCGTACCTGGCGATTCGCGCTCAGGTACCTCTAGTGCCGATTGCATTGACCGGCGTGTACGACCTGTTGCCGATTCATACGCGCCATCTCTACCCGAGCAAACTGACTTTAAGCGCCGGCGAGCCGATTGACACAAAGGGAATGACGCCGCGTCAGGTGGATGAGCTGACCATGCAGTTGCGGAGCGCAATCGAAGGGTTGATCGCGGAAAATCCTGTTAAGGAAATTCAACAAGCTGCCGCTCCAGTAGCCTGATTCGCTGTTTCCCAAACGCAGTTTGACTGGCCTAACTTCCATCGGCATTACACTGTGTTCATGGCTATTCGCATTGCCATTCCTGAGCCAACCAGTTCTGACGCCGCGTATAACCGGCGGTCATTGCCGCAATACGTTGCTGCCCTTGAAGCCGCGGGTGCTACGACGGTGGTGGTGCCGCTGCTTGAAGCACAAGAAAACGTGGCGAAGTGTCTTGCCGAGACGCAAGGAGTTCTACTGCCAGGCAGTGGTTTTGATGTTGATCCGGAGAGGTACGGTGAGGCGCGCGAGCCTGAATGTGGTCCCGCTGATTCCGCACGCACTGCCGTAGACGAGCTTCTGCTGCAGGACGCCTTCAATCTTCGAAAGCCAATTTTGGCAATCTGCCATGGCGTGCAGTCGCTCAACGTGTGGCGCAATGGCACGCTTATCCAGGATCTAAAGACCGCGGTGAATCACCGGCCGGGAAGAGAGATTGTGGAAGCGCATCCGGTGCGCATCTCAGAAGGATCGCGCTTGAGCCGCCTGCTACCAACAGGGACCGGTCTTGAAGTGCAGGTGAATTCAAGCCATCATCAGGCACTTCGTGAACCGGGAGATCAGTTGAAGGTCGCAGCCGCGTCTCCACTGGATGGCGTGATTGAAGCCGTGGAGCTTGACGCTGAGGATCACTTCGTCGTCGGTGTGCAGTGGCACCCGGAACGCACATACACGCAAAGCGCCGTTTCGCGCGCAATCTTTGCGGAGTTTCTTCGCGCGGCGGCAGATTGGAAGACGCCTGCTGTCGATGGCCAGCTCTCTCATGTCGATTGAAGACGCGGTTCCTCCGGGAATTTTGCTGAACGAGCTGCTGGTTGAGGCAGGTTCTGGGGCGCTGAGTGCAGACGAGACGACGTGCTTTGAAACCTACATTTCGCTTTTTGTTCGCTGGAATTCCCGGACAAATCTGTCCTCTATCCGGGAGCCAGAGGCAATAGTTTCCCGGCATCTTGTGGAGTCGGTGGTTTGTGCTCGGAACTTGCCGGCAGGGATATCGACACTTCTTGACTTTGGCTCAGGAGGTGGGCTGCCTGGGATTCCGATTGCAATCTGCCGGCCGGAGCTCTCGGTCACGCTGGCAGAATCACAGGGAAAGAAGGCTGCATTTCTGCAGGAAGCTGTTCGAGCGCTTGGGATATCGGCCACCGTATTTGCAGGACGTGCGGAGACACTCACGGCGCGGTTCGATTGCGTTACCTTGAGAGCCGTTGACAAGATGGCGGCAGCTGTTGCATCAGCGGCCCAACTGCTGGTACCCGGCGGTTGGCTGGCTGTGATGACAACGCGCCAGGACGTACCCATGCTACAGAAAGCGGCAGGTGCCGATTACGGGTGGGCTGCGGCGGTTCTGTTGCCAGGAAGCACCGAAAGGATTCTGCAGCTTGGAGGACGAATTGTTTCCCCCTCGATTTAGTTGGCCAGTTTGATTTGAGCCAGCTTAAGGATTGATGGAATCTGGCGAGGCGTCTTTATCAGAAACCGGACGCCGGTTCCTTCTGGATATTTCGGCGCCTCATCGAGGGCCTTGAGAACTGAAGCTGAGAGCTTGCTTTCTCGCGCAGCCTTCACCGCGCGGTCGCCGAGTATGAATACAACTTGGAAACAACCGGCGCAGGGTGAAATGTGAAGGATGGTTCGCTTTTTCAATTTCAGTTTGGCGGACCAGCCGTACTTGGGAGAGTAGGTTTTCCATTCCTGATCTGTGACGCCAAGCTCCGCCGAAAGCCTCGCTGTGAGCTCTCCCCAAACCGGAGCGGCCTTCCCTAAAGCCGCTGTGAGTTCGGTTGCCGTGGGTTTATCCATTCTGCCGATGAATGCATTCGGAATGTCCATCTTGCTGCTCCATTCCGGGGAAGCAAATCCATTGTAGCTTCGGTGGTGGTTCGCATCTCAAGATTTTGCGATGAACCGTGCGATGAGTTGAGTAGAGAGTATTTTGGATCTTAGGCATGCTGTAGGTGACTTTGGACGAAAGGCGAGGGTTGGAGTGGTGTTTGCCGGACCGATGTTCCACGTGGAACGTTTAAAGCTGCTTCCCGCCTGAGTTCAAATGTTCCACGTGGAACAAGGTCTCATGCCGAAACCACAATTGAGCGGTTCGTTCCACGTGGAACAATCCCTCCAGCGGATTTCGATGGCTACTGAATCACTCTCGAGTCGCTGGGAAAATCCCAAATGCCGAACTAAAGACGCAGGAGTTTTCCACCGAAGCTCAGTTGAGGAGATCTTCCGGACGTATCCACCTGGAATGCTGCGAACTCGTTGCATTTCCTGAAGTTGCCTGTGGCTCCGGATGGAGGCATTTTTGCGGTTTCCACAGCTTTGCCCGGTTCTCCACAACGCAATCGCCTACCGTGGAGCGCGCCTCCCCTTTTACTCTGGATTGCCATGGGCAAGATTATCGGCATAGTGAATCAGAAGGGCGGAGTGGGCAAAACCACGACCGCCATCAACCTATCAGCATGTCTGGCGCTTGAGGGCATGAAGATGCTCTTGGTGGACTGTGACCCACAGGCGAACGCTACATCCGGCATCGGATTTCAGCGGGATGACAACCGGCGTTCCGTCTACGACGTTCTGATGGGCGACAGTTCGGCCGATCAGGTAATCCTTCCCACAGAGATCGGCACTCTCCAGATTCTGCCCGGATCAAAAAATCTGACTGGAGCAAACATTGAATTGGCGGCTGCGAATGATCGCGCCCTGCGTCTCCGGCAAGCTCTTGAAGCAATCAAGGACGACTATGACCTGATCATTCTCGATTGCCCGCCGGCGCTCGACCTGCTGACGCTGAATGTGCTTTCCGCGGCGGAGACGCTCATTGTTCCGATGCAGGCCGAGTATTTTGCCCTTGAGGGTATCTCGGAGTTGATTTCGACTCTTGAGCGGGTGCGCGCAAACTTCAATCCCGTCCTGAACATTGAAGGCGTGCTGCTGACCATGTACGACGACCGCACAAATCTCGCGCAACAGGTGACCGAAACCCTCCGCGAGTATTTCCGCGATCGCTTGTTCCAAACGGTCATTCCACGCAATGTGCGTTTGGCAGAAGCCCCGAGCCACGGAAGACCGGTTGCTTTATACGATCCGCGGTCGCGAGGAACTGAGGCCTACTTCGAGCTGGCGACGGAACTCCTGGCCCGCAACGGAATGGAAAGCCCGCGTGGTTTGGAGAGAAAGGCAACGGCAGGCTCCAAGCCGCAGGGCAAAGTGACATTCTGGCCCTACTCGTGAGTGCGTCTGCCAACCGCTGGGAATTTGCTCGCTGAACCATTTCGCGACTGACGATTACGCCGTCTCGCCGCAAGAGAAGGAACTAAGACAATGAATGTAGCTGCCCCCGATCCGAAACGACGTGCCCTGGGCAAAGGTCTCGACTCACTGCTTCCGCGCGCTCAGACGCCCGCTGCAACTCCTGCTGAACCCGACGGAGGCCGGCCGCGCGAAGTACCACTCGATCAGATCGATCCCAACCCGTTTCAGACGCGCTCTCAAATCGACGCAGATCAGCTAGCTGAGCTGGCCGCTTCCATCTCGGCCAATGGAGTGGTTCAGCCCATCCTCCTGCGGCCGTTGCTAAACGGGCGTTTTCAGCTCATTGCCGGTGAAAGGCGTTGGCGTGCCTCGCAGAAGGCCGGCAAAACCACCATCCCCGCAATTTTGCGCCAGGTGTCGGACGAGCAGGCGATGGAGATCACCATCGTCGAAAACCTGCAACGTGCGGATCTGAATCCCATGGAGCAGGCACGCGCATTTGAGCGGCTTGCGCGTGAGTTCCACATGACGCAGGAGCAGATGGCAACTCGCACCGGTAAGGATCGCGCGACGGTTGCCAACTTTCTGCGCCTTCTTAAACTGCCGCAGTCCGTGCAAGCCCGGGTCGAGTCGGGCGAGCTGACATTCGGCCATGCCCGCGCGCTGCTAGCTTTTGAGCACGCTGAGGAGATGGAAAAGGCAGCTCAGCGCGTGCACGCACTTTCGCTTTCTGTTCGCCAAACCGAGAGCTATGTCCAGGGGCTTATCCATCCCGAGCGAAACCCGAAGAAGGAGCCGAAGCCCGCGCCGCCGGTTGACCCGAATATTCGTGAAGTGCAGGAGCAACTCCAGCGTGCCCTCGGACTCAAGGTTCAGATTGAAGACCACAATGGGCGAGGAAGAGTGATTATCGAGTACGCCAAGCTTGAGGATTTCGATTCGCTGCTTGAGCAGCTCGCGGGTAAATAGCTTACGGTCTCGCATCTGCAAAGATGCTGAGTCCAGCAACCCGATTTCAGATGAGCCTAAATCCTATAAGTGTGACTTTCGCAAACCGGAATTTCGCAGGCGGCGTCTATAGATGCCCTTATTGAGGGTCTCCAATTGAGGCATCTGCCGGGAGCCGCGATGAATTCTCAGAAGCTCTCGCGTCGGGGACAACTCAGGAATCTCCTTCCGCCCAACCAGGCGCAGCCGGCACCCAATCGAAGCCACAGCGTATATCAGAAGGCTTCTTCGAGCGACCAACCGTGAGCTGGTGAAGTAAAATTCTCCTTCTCCGTTTGGAAGGAGCTCCTGATGTTCGCAAGTCGTCGCTCGTCCCTCGTGCTCGTTTCGGCAATCGCACCCCTTTTCCTGTTTCTGCCAAATCTCAGAGCGCAAGACTCATCCAGCGCGCCACGCTGGACTGAGGAGAAGGCTACAGCCTGGTATGCGGCGCAGGCTTGGCCGGTGGGAGCTAATTTTCTTCCGTCGACGGCGATTAATGAGCTTGAGATGTGGCAGGCGGATACTTTCGACACTGCTACGATCGATCGCGAACTTGGCTGGGCTGAAGGCGCGGGCATGAATACGATGCGCGTCTTCCTTCACAATCTGTTGTGGGAGCAGGACCCGAAGGGCTTTCAAAAGCGCATCGATACTTTTCTTACGATCGCCGCGCGTCATCACATCAAACCTATCTTTGTTCTGTTCGATTCGTGCTGGGATCCGTTTCCAAAGCTCGGGCCGCAGCATCCACCGATTCCGGGCGTGCACAACTCAGGATGGGTGCAGGCTCCGGGCGCAACTGTGTTGATGGACTCAGCGCAGTATCCGCACCTTGAGAGTTATGTGAAGGGCGTGGTGGGTCCGTTCGCCAACGATCCGCGAATCCTGGCATGGGACGTGTGGAACGAACCGGATAACACCAACGACAGCTCGTATGGAAAGTTAGAACCGAAAAACAAAACCGAGATCGTGCTCAAGCTGTTGCCGCAGGTCTTTGCGTGGGCACGAAGCGCTCATCCATCGCAGCCTCTTACCAGTGGCATCTGGCGCGGCGATTGGAGTTCTCTCGACAAGATGTCGCCGATGGCGCGCATTCAGATCGAAGAGTCGGATGTGATCAGCTTTCATAACTACGGCTGGCCTGAGGTATTCGAAGAGCGCGTCAAAGAGCTGCAGCAGTTCCATCGTCCACTGATCTGCACGGAGTACATGGCGCGCGGCGCAGGCAGTTTGTTCGACACGGTGTTGCCCATCGCGAAGAAGTATCACGTAGCGGCGATCAACTGGGGCCTGGTGGCAGGCAAGAGTCAAACATATCTGCCGTGGGACTCGTGGCAGCGGCCTTACACGCAGAACCCGCCGACCATCTGGTTTCACGATGTTTTTTATCCAGACGGGAAGCCTTACCGCGAACGCGAAGTGCAGATCATACGCAGCCTGACGAGCGAAAAATAGTCACGCGCAATGAGCGCGATTCGATGATGCGGCTCCACGCTCGCACTTGTTCGGGGGAATGAATCCCTGGGGTATTGAGGTACCCTTTGCCCATCGGCGAGATTTGCGTCGCCTCGGTCACGATGAGTCCAGCCGAAGCGCGTTGTGAGTAATAAGTCGCCGCGAGTTCGCCCGGCATGCCATCCGCGTCTGCGCGGTTGCAGGTAAGTGGCGCCATGAAGACACGATTTTCCAGAACCAAAGACCCGAGCTGAACCGATTCGAAGAAATTCGCCATTCATGTGCTCCTGCTAGTCAACGACGTGGTGAGTTGTTTGTGATGAGTCCAACCAAGAAGGCGTTCGCCGTTTTCGCGTCCTGCAACCTGTTGTCCCAAAGTCAGCGGGGAATGAGTCGGCAACTCATTAGGCCCCTTCTGCTCGTAGCTGCTTCCAAACATCAAAAGCAGTGAGCAATCCGAGGAGGAGAACGACACCTGGAATCACAGGCGGCTTGATACCGAGAGGAAGAACGCTGGCAGGCACATCAGGCTGTAGATGGACATAGATAGCCACGGCCATCTGAGTGAAGAGGATGAAACATGCGGTCAGCAGGATTTGATCTTTACTTTTTGCGGTAAGAGAACTCCAAAGCCATGGCAGTAAGAAGAGGACGCCGGTAAGCATTTCCGTCATCTTGCCCGCGAGAATCGACTCGTGGGGTAGATGACTCTGTTGAATCTGGATCTCAAACCACCCATGGAATGGCTGGAAGAATTTAAGGAATCCGAACAGGAACATCTGAACTCCCAGGAACAGCGATAAGGCCTTGCTTAGGCGGCTGGACATTTTCTTTCTCACTTTCGGAATTGGCTCTGATCCAGGGTTTAATGCTCGGACCGAAACGCAGGGGCCGATGCAGCTATCTCCCACACAGCCCGAAGCCTCACTTCTTCAAAGACCTAAACTTGATCAAAATCCAAAAGATCATCAAATGTGAAATAAGTACCAAGGGAGCGTAAAACGTATAGGTATACCAAGTGGTACTTAGATTGAAGCTCGGCAGATTCACCCGCAAGACGTTGCGCAGTACGTTTAGCGCGTCCAGGAATCCCTATGTGTTGGCCACCCACACGAGAAGAACGGCAATACGCCAATTGCTCCGCAGTGCATAGATGGAAGCCAAGGCCAGCGCCGCTTCTAACAGATCACCGTAAGCACCACTGGAAAGGACTTCTCTGGGCAGTTTCGGATCGACCATACCCGTAACCAACAAAATCATTCCCACATAGCGGGGTACATGCACCCAGAGCAGCGGAATAAGAGCAGAATCACGAGTAAGTTTGGTTAGGTACGGCCAAACGTACCATGCCATGATGATGCCGAAGACGAAAACACTCGTCAGAAGCTGCAACCAGAAAATGGTGACGTTATTCATCGTCGACCCCGCGCTCGAAATCATTTCCGCGCGAACCGCAAAGTGTGCTCATCATCCGGCTCCCTTTCATAAAGTTTGATATAGAGACAGACATGTCTGTCTTCTGTCAAGATGAATTCGATGAAAACTCAAAAACGATCCGATCCGCGAGCGAGAATACTGGCAGTAGCCGACCGTCTCTTCTACGCAGAGGGGGTCCGCGCCACCGGCACAGAGAAGATCATGTCCATCGCCGAAGTCGCAAAGGCGACCTTTTATCGGCATTTCGAAAGTAAGGATGCCCTCGTGCTCGCGTACCTCGAAGCCCGCGATCAAGCCCTTTGGGATTATCTTTCTCAGCCCACTCCTCCAAAGGATCTGCGTGAGGCTCTGATCAAATTCGAACAAATGTCGAACTGGCCCGAGATAATCGGCTGCCCGTTCCTGCGGATCGCATCTGAATACCCGGATACTGCCCACCCGTTCCACCGCATGGCGATCCAACACCAAAACAAAATTGTTGACTATCTAGCCGACTTGCTAGAGCCCTTCGCAATCGACAAAAGAGCTGCTGCCACAGCGATACTCGGCGTTATCGATGGCGCCTTCTCCCTTCGAATGCTCTATGGGAATTCGAAAGTGGTTCCGATTCTCTCGCTCGCCGAGGCAGTACTCAAGAACTTTCAGAGCGCGCGAGCTCAATGCCGCAGATGATTGGCTGCCATTATGGAACCGTAATCGCATCAGGCATAAACGGTCTGGATTTATGCAAAATCTCAAATGCACTTACTGAGCCAAACCTGGGGTATTGGGCGAATGACTGCGTATGCGGAAGATGGCATTTGGTGATTATTCCGACAGTTCCGGATCTGAGAGATTTTTTGAAATCCGCAGAGACTTTGCCGACAAAACTTCCTTAGTAGATGACTCCCAGGGCGGAGAGCCGAATTTTCAGGCTAGGCGGCCCCGGGGATGTTCAATCTTCCTTTATGAGCTGCTGGTAGAGGGTGGGGTCAAATTGCTCCAAGCCCATGATGCCGTGCAGGTGGTTGGCGGAAACCCATGGCAGCCAGGTGCGGTGTGAACCGAAACCTCTGCGTCCGGGGCCGAGTCCCCAGTTCTCCTGCTGCCAGCCGGGCCCAAGCAGGTCGTAGGTGCGGCCAGGCAGGGCGAGCATGCTTTTGGTGTCGAACAACAGAATGCGGGTGACCTCCAGATAGTGCGGGTCGTTTGTGTACTTGTACAGGCGTGCATAGTCGGGCACGGCCCAGTCGAGATATTCGTCTGCTCCGCCCGGTCCGCGCGCGGTAATGCCTTGCAGGCCGACTGTTGAAACACCCTGCTTCCAGTTCAGCTTTGAGTTGTCGGAGCCGATGGCCATGGGGAGGTCCCATATCCAGATCCAGCTTTCGGTGTAGTTGCCGGCTGCTTGTGCGCGATCGAGCCAGCGCGGTTCCTTGGTGGATTCGTAGAGGGCCAGGAAGGCATCCATGGAGAGCATTCCGGCTTCTTTGTCGGTGATATTCGGGTTATCGGTGGCTCCGCCGACAAAGACGCCGCGGCTGCCAAAGTCGGCCCATACGTAATCGCCGGCTCTGATGGCAGCCTCGAGGTACCGCTTGTCTCCGGTGACCTGACTTAATGAGACGAGCATGGGAATCGGGTTGTACGTACTGGTTCCGGATTCTTCGTTCACCACGCCGGTTCCGTCGTGCCAGCTCCGCGGGAAGGAACCATCTTCGCGCTGCTGTTTGATGAGCCAGTCAGCAAACTGCTTGCTCCATGCGAGCCATTCGGGGTGATCGTGTCCGGCGCGCTTTTCTCGCGAGTAGGCATCCATGATGGAGCGCATCCCTTCCGACGGAGCTCTTAAAAAGACGTGGTCCGCAGGCTCGGAGACAGGCTTTCCTGTGTGAATGTCGAAGCCCTGTCCGCCTGGGGGCGACATGGGATCAAGCTTGATGAAGCTGGCGATGATATCGAGCCCATCCTTGCGCATCTTCTGGCCGCGCGGGCTGGGGTCGCTGTCACCTTCAAACAGCAATTCGTCCGCGGCCTCAACGTTCTTGGATACGAAGCCCATGAGTACTTTGGGCCAGCGCCAGATTTCGCTGTAGGTGGGATCGAGGTCGATGCCGACGGTTTTTGCCCATGCTGCCAACTCGCCGTTGCCCTGCGGGCCCAGCTCCTGCGGATACGGTGGTGGAGGGATTTCCTCGCCTGACGGCGTGATCCTTGGGGTACGGTGCGAACCAGGCTTGCCGGTAACGGCGTCCCAAAGGAAGGGGATGCCGGCGCGGCCGTCGACGGTGAGCACGTGCGCATCGAGGTGATCGACGACAGCTTTGCGGACGACGCCGATATCAAGATGCATCACTGGCGGCTTGAGGGTGTTCCATGCCCAGCGCCAGGTGTTGCGTTCCATGTCGAGGAAGGACTCGTTGCGGCCGAAACGAAATCCTACCTGGTAGCTCTGGGTGAGACCCGCACGGACCGGGTGATAGCGGCGGCGCACGATGGGTGCCGGCGGTGTGGTTGTTTCGCCAAACGATCTTGGGATCTCTTGAGTTGTACCGGGATACCAGAAGCCAAACTCAACGCCGCCGTTGGAAGCAGCCCTCGCGCCCAGTGCGCCGACCTGCATACGCTCCTCAATGACCGGCGTGGTTGCGGGAGTGGTGGTCTCGGTCCAGGTTGTAGCTCCGCTGGGCTTCTCGTCTAAAACCGCAGCGGTGTATCCGTTGCGGAACGAGAGCGCGAACAGGGGCGCAGGAAGGCAGTCTTCACGAATCGAAAGCCGCTTCAGCCTGTAATTGAGAACACCGCCGATGGAGGTATCACCGTCGTAGGTGGGATCGCCGTAGATGACGCCGGGAGCCATGTAGTCCAGGTCAGGCCAGGTTACGGTGGGCGCGGTTTCAAGCCGAATGGCAGAGTAGAAGCCGGCATGCTCTTCCGCGCCGGTGACGGTCAGCTTGCGGCTCAGCGACAAGACGTCACCGGAGATTGTCCATCTGTCCTGGACAGTGAACGCTGCGCCGCCGCTTGCCGTAATTTTTGCCTCAGCCACTACAGCGTTGGCTTCTTTGCGCACGGATTGATAGGCGGTAGCGACGTCCTGAATATTCTGCTCGTTCAGGAAGACCTCAACCTGAGCCGGTTTCGGCTGCGTGATGCGCGGAGTGGCGTCACCGGAGATTTCGATACCCCACTGCCGTGAACCGTTGGGAACGAACGCGACCGATGCGCCGCTACTGAGACGACCCAGGACGACATGACTCGACCCCGCCGTGCCTGCCTGACCTTGAGCTAGCGCGAGAGGTGCGATTGCAGACAACACCAGCGCACCAAAACGAATGGATCTGAACATAAATAGAACTCCCAGAGGTTAATGAATCGTCTAAATCCCAAACCCAAGCCCACGACCGCGCGAGCGCGGGGGAAGCAGAGCCAGAAGATCGTGGTCGGGATCGTTTTTGACGCCGCTCTGCACGTCAAAGATCATGGTTGGCTTTGTTGCCGGATCGTAGGGCGTCCAAGGCAGTTTCTTTGTGCCGGGTTTACCTTCTTTTGCGAAAGCGACGAAGGCATCGGACATGTGGTCGGCCATGATGCCGTTTTCGGGCGAGCCTGCCGTCAACGGCCAGAGCTCAGGATTGTGGAAGATGAGTGGAACATCGGTGCCGTGAACCGAACCGTAGCGTCCACCCATGAATGGAGCCTGCCAGGTGAGCAGGTAGAGGAATGCGGGAGCGCCGCCAAGTGCGGCCTTCCGTTCGATGACCGCGCGGGTGTTGCCTCTTATTCCCTCGTCGCTGGTGATGCGCGCGTACAGGTTGGCGGCGGTTGCCTTTGGATCGGCTTCGCGGTATGCGGCCCAGACCTTTGCGGTGGCGTCGCCCATGGATTTCTTGAGCTGTTCCTGCGCGGCTGCGTCATCGATGGAGAAGTCAGTGCGGCTGAGGTTGCTGTCTTGAAGATTGCTGCCGGCCATCATCGGCACGTCCGCGGAAACGGCCGGTGCATCCGGATCGAAAGGGTCGCGTGGAATCACGGTTCCATCGACCATGGGACCGAAGCGTGCGTCGCAGGCCGCTTGAGCACCGATGATCATATCGAATGGTGCATCGAGTAATGCGCGGTACCGCGAAGTGGGTAGGTTCAGTTGCTTCAGTAACTGTTCAGCACTCTTTGCCGAACCCTCAGGCGTGCCTGAACGCAGACTGGCGCCGCTTTCTGCGGCCGCGCGGCTGAAAAGTCCCTTAGCTGAGGGCATTGCCATGAGATGGCAGACCTTTCCACCGCCACCGGACTGGCCAAAGATCATGACTCGGCTGGAGTCGCCGCCAAAGTTCTCGATGTTGTCGTGAACCCACTGAAGTGCGGCGACGAGATCCATCATGCCGACTACGCCGGACTGCGCAAACTCCGGCGCGAACTGGGCGAGGTTCATAAAGCCAAGAGCGCCCAGGCGGTGATTGACGGTTACGACGACGACATCACCGCGCTTTGCCAATGCCCGGCCATCGAACACAGGGTTATGGCTGGTTCCGGTGGTGTAGCCGCCACCGTGAATCGCGAACATGACTGCGCGCTTGCCGCCGTCTTTGAGTCCCGGGGTATAGATGTTCAGGACGAGGCAGTCTTCACCTTTTCCACCGGGCTGAATGGCCCACTGGCAGGCGGTGGTGTAGTCGTAGTTGCTGCTTGGTAGAGGCTGCGGAGCCAGATGTCCCCATCCGGTTGCGTCGCGCGTGCCGGTCCAGGAGATCGGCTTTTGCGGCGGCATGAAGCGGTTCTTGCCGGAGGTGTCTGCGCCGTAGGGAATGCCTTTGAAGACATGGATGCCTTCTGATGTACGTCCGCGGAGCTTGCCGTAGGTTGATTCCGCAACGGGAGACTCAGTGGTTTGGGCCTGAGCACCTTTGATTGCAAAAGGGGAAGACAGCGCGGTCCAGGCGCCAGCGGCCAGGAGCGAGTTCTGCTTAAGAAAGGTACGACGGGTCGACATGGATTTTCCTCACATCTTTTGTGTTGGGGCTGCAGACTTGAAGAGCAGCGGTGCAAATTCATGAAGGCAGCGCCGCCAGGTTTGAAATTCGTGTGCTGTGCCCGGCGATTCGTAATAACCGGAGGGGATGCCGGCCTTATCGAGCTGCGCTCTTACTTCGCGAGTGCGGGTGTAGAAATTTGCCTCGGTTGTGCCAACGCCGAACCAAAGCAGGTGAACCTTGTCGTGGAAGGCGACGCCCTGCTCGGCAACAGCATCAACCTGTGCCTGGGCTTGCGCCATGGGTGTTCCGCTGAAGACGCCGAGGTAAGTGAAGAGATCGGTGTGGGTGGTTCCGATCTGGAAGGTCTGCATGCCGCCCATGGAAAGCCCAGCCATGGCGCGATGCTCGCGGTCTGCAATGGTGCGGAAGTTGGCATCGACTTCAGGGATGGACTCATGAATGAACGTATCTTCGAAGGCGGCGAATCGGCTGGTCATACCGGCCATTCCTGCGGGTGGCGTGACGCCGGGACGGGTGGCGAAGCCGTTGTTCATGACTACGATCATGGGGACAGCTTTCTTTTCCGCGATCAGGTTATCCATGATGAATTGCGCGCGGCCTGCATGCGTCCACTCGGTTTCGTCTTCGCCGGCGCCATGCTGCAGGTAGAGCACGGGGTAGCGCGTGCTCGAATTCTTGTCGTAGTCCGGCGGCAGATAGATGTACATGCGACGCCACGACTGCGTGACCTCTGAGTAGAAGATGTGCTGCAGTACGTGCCCGTGCGGAACGTCCTTGATGTCGTAGTAGTCTTCACCGGGCGAAGGGACATCAATCGCGGTCTTGATGCCGTTGCTGTAAAAGGTCTCGCTGCCGGGATCCATCACGTTGAGGCCGTCAACGATCATGTAGTAGTACTGGAGGCCCGGGCCGGGATAAGGGATCACCAGATCCCACGTGCCGTCGGCGAGCTTTTCCATATCGTAGGTCTTGTTGGTGGCGCCGATGCGCACCTGGACCTTTTGCGCGTTGGGCGCTTTGAACTGGAACCAGATGCGCCCATCTTTGGTGATCTTTGGGAACTCTGCGAGGCGATGCGTTGTGCCGGCGCGCTGGAAGTTGGCGGCGTCTTGCGGCTGAGCTGCGCACACGAAGGGCGACGACAGAAGAGCGAACAGGAACGCAAAGGCGCACGCATATTTACTGGATGCGAAGGTGTACGTTTTCCGGAACATGGCCGCAAGTGTACCCCCTTTCTGGGAGTGATTCAATTGCGGGAACTCGAATTGTGGCCAGCAAATGCATTTGCTATTTCTGATCCTGGCTGTTGCATATTACAAAGATCGACAGAGCGAAGAAGGCGGCGCAGGAAGAGCAAGATTCACTCGCCCGTCCCGCGCCGCCTTTTTCATTTCACGTGCATGGTTTCTAGTGCTTGGTGCTTGCTTTCGCGTGGGGCTTGCCCCAGAAGATGAACGTTCCCAGCTTGTTGCCGGTGACGATATCCATGGCGCCATCCTTGTTCAGGTCCACTGCCAGCAGTGTTGAGCCGGCGCCGGAGCGATTGTCCACGAATTGCGGTTCCAGACGAGCGCCTCCGGGCGCCTTGGGATCGCGCACGGTCTTATACCAGTAGAGGACCGGCGAGCCGAAGGGGTTGGGGTCGAGGTAGTCGGCGTTATGCGACCAGTAGCGCTTGCCGACGACGAAGTCCGGAATGCCGTCGCCGTTCATATCTGCCATGGTGGTGCCGTGCGGCTCTGAGAAGACTACGCCACCTGCATTCAGCTTGGTGGTTCCCAGATCGTCCATGACCATGTGTTTCACGAAGGAGATGTTGCCCTGGGCATCGCGCTTCTGCTCGTACCAGGCCATACCCCATCCGTGCGCGTCGAGCACGGTGACTACGTCGTTGAGGCCGTCGCCGTTCACGTCGTACACGGCCATGTCCGCACCGCCCGCGATGCCGTGGCCATAGCGGCCAAAGACCTCAGGGTGGTATTTCCAGGCCGCGCTGCTGCCGGCGGGGGGCTGCTCCCACCAGCCGTACATGTTCAGGATGTCCATTCGGCCATCGCCGTTCACGTCGCCTACGCCGATGCCGTGCGCTGTTCCGTAACCCTGCTCTGAGACGTGCTTCACGATCCAGGGGCCGGTTGGGTTGGCCGGATCGGGCTTGGCGTAGCTTACGTATCCGTCGCCCATGAAGACGACGGCGGGCTTGCCGCTGCCGTCTACGTCGCCCATTGTGGCGATTTCGCTCTGGACGTTGGATACGACTTTGTACATGTCCCAGCGGCGATGTTCTCCCTTGGGATTCACATAGAGATAGATGCCGGCGCTTGGTCCACCGTAGGTTACGTTGATGACGTCAGGCCAGCCGTCGCCGGTAAAGTCCTTGGCGAACTCGACCCACCATGAATTGAAAGAGGTGGAGGGGCTGGTGGTCTCGGCGAGCTCAATTTCGCTGCGCTTGGAGTAGTCGGGACCGTAGTAGATGTAGGGGCCAGAAACGACGTCGAGAACGCCGTCGTGGTTGAAGTCGGCTGCCGCGGCGGTCATTGAGTAGTAGAAGTCGCTGATCTGCTGCCGGCGGAAGTCGCTTGAGGTCTTATCGGGTTCGCGAACTCTCATGCCGAGATTGGTGTAGGCAACGTCTTTGAAGCGGACCTCACCGGTACCGGCCACATAGAGGGCGAAGGGACCGAATCCCTCGTCGGCTACGCCACCGGCTTCGCGGCCGTTGTTCAATACGGCGCGGACGATATTGGCGTCGAACATGAACTCAATCTCGTTCCACTCGTTCGGGCGCAGGGAATAATCAGGCATCGTGAACGGTAACTTGACGTCGTAGTGGGGGAAGTTAAAGCGGCGCGGCCGCTCGTCGGGGTTCGCCGGTGGAGCTACACGGATGAGCCCGCCGCCGCGGCGAAGCTTGTCGCGGGTAAGGATCTTGCCCTGTGCGTCGAGGGTGACGGCGTATGAGGGCGTATCCGGCTCGGTGAGCGAGACGAAGATTCCCTTCCAGCCGTCGCCGGATTTTTCGATACGGAACAGCGCGCCGGTTTCGCATCCACCGGTGCAGCGGAAATTGGCGAAGAGCCCGACATCCTGATAGGAGTTGTCGGAGATGAGCCATCCGCCGCCGCCTTCGGGCGTTCCTATCAGCTCGCCGTTTTCTGCCTTCCATTTGGCCTGGCCGAGGGTGTGGAAGCCGGTCAGGCTTGAGCCGTGAAAGGTGGCATCCGGGGTAAACGAGGGTCCGCCGGCAAACAGTGGTGCAGCACCAAGCAGCGCAACTGCTGCTGAAATGAAAAAGCGCTTTGCAAACATAACTTTTCCTATCCGCATGATGCTCAGGTCTCGCCTGAGGCAAGGTTGAAGTTTGATTGACAACGCAGCCCGCATGGTCCTGTTTGAACGTACTTCCGGGACAGACGCGGGTCTCCGCAGTCATCGGAGACCGGGGGAATCTTTACAGAGGACCTCCGGGGAGCAAAAATCCCACCGTTGCATACTACACCCAAATCTGTGCTTCATGCGCAATGGACTAAGGGGAGACGGAAAAAGCCCGGGGTCCCAGAACCCCAGACACATGGCTCGGAAGGACTTCGGCTTTTCACGCCGCAGACATTGCTGTTCTCCAGGTCCTCTATAGCAGGCTCTAGTTCGATGCCGTTGGGCGGGCCATGCCAAGGCAAATAAACGCTTACCGGCAAACGCCTGAGCGCGTCCCGATTTCCGGCGGGGAACATTCCCTTTTAAGCGGTCACGGCAATCGCTCACAACAAGCTGATGCCCGGTTGCCAGATGGGAGACCAAAAGGAGGTTTACGCTTTGTCTCTTGAACACCTTCGAAGTAGGAGTAGGATTCCCTACAGTAGTAATGCAGGAGGCCATCGGTAGATTGCTATGGACTCTATTGTTGACGAATACGACATTCTCAAAGGCGAGAGAATTACCGGGCCTGAGTTCAGGCCGCGAACGATTGCCGAAGTAGGCATACGCGAAACGACACTCGAAGACATCGCGCTCAAGACGCTCTATCTTTACGGACCGTTCACCGTTGCCGATCTTTCCGAGCAGACCCACATCACCTACGAAGTTGCAGAGGAACTGTTCGGGCGAATGAGGTCAAAACTGCTTTGCGAGGTGAAGGGCATTGCGGTCACGGTGCCTGAAATCGCCATCACATCACAAGGCAGGATCCGCGCATTGGATCTGCTGGCACAGAACCAGTATGCCGGTGCGATGCCGGTCTCGCTTGCAAGTTATGTCTCGCAGGTCAGAACGCAAAGCATGCGGCATGTAAAAGTACAGCCGGCCGATGTGGATCGTGCCTTTGGCCATCTGGTGTACGACAGCGAGGTACTGATGGAGCTGGGAACTGCTCTTAACTCCGGGAATGCCGTTTTTCTTTATGGGCCTCCGGGTGTGGGCAAGACAGCAGCGGCGGTGGCAATGTCCCAGGTGTTTTCAGAGAAGGATGTCTGGATACCTTATGCCGTTGAAGTGGGTGGCCAGATTATCACCGTATACGATCCCACGATCCATGGACCGGTGATGAGTCGAAATCCTGAAGACGCAGACCGGCGCTGGGTTCGGTGCAAGCGGCCAACGGTCAACGTTGGCGGCGAACTTACGATCGACATGCTGGACTTGCAGTTCAATCCCACCACGAAATACTACGACGGCCCCCCGCAGATGAAGGCCAACAACGGAGTGCTAGTCATTGACGACTTCGGACGGCAGAGGGTCGCTCCAGAAGATCTGCTCAATCGGTGGGTTGTGCCGCTCGATCGCGGGATTGAATTTCTAACCCTGGCCGGCGGAAGAAAGATCGAAATCCCATTTGAGATGCTGGTGGTTTTTGCAACCAACAGAGAACCCAAAACGGTGCTCGATTCCGCGTTTCTGCGCCGCATTCAAACCAAGATCAGGCTGGGGGCGATCACCGACGAGCAATACAGCGAAATCTTCAGGCGTGTCGCTCGCAGCCGTGGACTTGAGCTGGACCAAACCTTCCTCGCCGAGTTGATCTACATTATCCGCAACAATCTGAAGGAAGAGCTTCGCGCATGCCAGCCGCGAGATCTGGTGAACCAGGTTTGTTGGAGGGCAAAATATGAAGGCAGGAAACCCGTCCTTGACCGCAAATCGCTGATTCAAGCGCTTAAGAGCTATTTCCTGTCTAAAGATTAGGCAATTGATGCACGGCGGCGAATTACTTGCTTTCACCGCGGGCGAAAAGCGCTCGTGTGCGGACGGCCTCGCAGTCTAGTAGAAACGTGTGACTGCACTGGAACAGGGTTCCGCTGCAGTAAATCCTACTCACTGCGAAGCGATTCCAAAGGATCGGCAAAGGCGGCGCGGCGGGCAGGGACCAGAGTAGCGACTGCTCCGGCCAGGGCAAGCACAAGACTTGCCACGACGATGGCAAGCGAGTTGGCGCCGACAGACCCGTACAGAAAATGACTGGATATGCGCACAGCGAGGACTGAAAGAAATATGCCCGGCAGGATGCCGGCGAGCAGGATGCGCGCTGTCTGGCCGACGATCAGCATTTGCATCTGCCGGCGAGAAGCGCCGAGTGCCAGGCGAATGCCGAACTCGGCCATGCGCCGTGTGGTGCGAGAAGACATGACGCCGTAAAAGCCGATAGCAACCAACAGCAAAGTGAGGCTTGCGTAGATTCCAGCCAATCGGGCCAGAAGCTTTTCGGTGCCGAGACCATCACTCAGCTCCAGAGAGAGTGAGTTGATTTCACCAATGGTCATCATTGGTGCGATTGATTGCAGCGCCTCACGGACGCGAGGGGCAAGCACGCTTGGATCACCCATGGTGCGGATCTTGAGACTGTGGGGACCGACCGGGGTCTGGTCAATGTCCATATAGGCAACGGGCGGTGCTCCCAGCTGAGGTCCGTTAACGCGCGCATCGGCAACTTCACCCACGACCAGAAACTTGTGATCGTTTGGAGCAGGCTCATAACCAATCCATTGGCCAATGGGGTTGTCGTTCCCAAAGAGCTTCTTTGCATAAGAACGGCTGACGATCGCTACGGGCTGCGTCTTCACCGTGTCAGCGAAGGAAAAGTCACGTCCGCGCAAGATCGGAATGCCCATGGTGGCGAAATATCCGGGAGCGACATGATCTTCCTGTCCGTGTACCTGCGCATTGGTCAAGTCGCTTCGGCCGTGAACATACAGGGCGGTAATCCAGCCGCAGTGAAGGTTACCGCACAATTCAACAGCTGCGTTTCGAACGCCGGGCAGGGCCTGCAGGCGCTCCTGTATCTGGTGGAAGAGTGCTGGAAGGCGACCGGGATGATCCTCGTAGCGTTGCATGTCCACATGAACCGAAAGGACGTGTTCACGATCCATGCCGACATTGACGGTTTCCCAATGTACCAGCGTGGCGGCGAAGCAGGCTGACATGGTGGAGAGGACCAGTGATAGGCCAACCTGCGTTGCCAGGAGCGAATTGGAACGCCAGCGCTGGCGATCGGTCTGGGAGATTCCGGTGACTTTGGCACGCGAGCCTGCAGTGTATTCAATTCCGCTGCGCATGAAGATGATGGCGGGCAGGATGCTGAACGACAAGAGAGAGAGCAGCGTAAGCGAAACTCCGAGCGCAGCAATGGGGAGACCTTGATGCAGATCAATCGTGATGAGTGAGTTTCTGCTGGAGGCCCAACGCACAAGGACTTCGCTTGCCAATCGGCCAAAGACTACCGCCGCTGCGCTACCGAGGAGAACGAGTATGGCATCCTCAAGCACAATCTGGCGAAGGAGCCGCAATCGGCTTGCTCCGAGAGCCATTCGCACACCAAGTTCGTGGGCGCGCGCTTGGAGGCGTGCCAGTTGAAGATTCGCCAGGTTCAGGCAACTAACAATAAAGATCGAAGCCGAAAGCGCCATCAGCAGCAATCAAGGGGACTGAGAAGCGTTTACGTATGCCTCCGGGCCCCCGGTCTGCCGGAACAACTTCCGTCCTTGCGTGTAAAAGAGCCGATCTGGCTGCGGAGTCGGCGGTCGCCTCGGTCATCAGGATTCGATCAGGACCGAAGACATGGTCCCATTTTGCGAGGACCGCGGCGCGCTTTTCAGTTGGCACCCGCGCGAAGAGCGAAAGCCAGAAGATGGTGGGCTGGTTTAACCAGGATTTGTCGAGATGGACATCGTGGCCGGGCCCAAGCGAGTCCCAGCCCGTCCAGTACCCACCCGAACCCTGAACTTCGATTGGAATCCAAAGGCCGGGGATGCTTCCCGCGACCAATCCCTGAAAGCGCCTGCGTGCTACGCCGACGACAACGAATGGATGCCTGTTGAGAGAAAAGTGCTGACCGATGGCCTGCTGAGCGGAACCGAAGATGTTGCGTGCAAAGTCGTAGTGAAGTACAGCAGGCCATACGTCCTGTATCTGGCGGGCATCAGACTGGATAAACAGGCGACCGGCCGCTGGAACCACTCCAAGGACGTCGAAGTAATTGTCCGAAACGAGTTCATATTTGGTGTCGATCGGAGCGTGCTTTGGAAGCTCAAGTTCTGCCCGGACAAAACCTCCGAGCGCAAGCAATGGAGCTTCTGGCGTAGATGCACGGAGGCGCTGATATGCGGGATAGGAGACTGTCCAATCCTGGTCAAAAGGTGTGCGGGCAGCATGGACTTCGACGAGTTCTTCCGGATGCGGAACGGGGAGCTCGGCCAGGATCACGCTATATAGCAGTTGAAAGACGGCGAGATTAGCGCCGATGCCAAATGCCAGGGTGAGCACCGCGGTTGCAGTGAACGCCGGTGAGCGGCGCAGTTGGCGCGCAGCGTATCGAAGGTCTGCCCAGATGGATTCGAGTGCCGGCCATTGCCATACTTCGCGGCTGTGTTGTTCGAACAGTGTGACGTTTCCGAATTCACATCGGGCCGCGTGTTCGGCTTGCCCGCGCGTCATGCCTGTGTCCATGAGGTCGGCGATCTTCTCGTCGAGGTGTTCGCGGATGGACGCGGAGAGCTCGCTGTAGCGACGCTTGCGAAAGAAATGATCTGCTAACCGCTTCATCATTTCATTCGCTCCGTAAGGCCTGCATGGGATCGACGGAAGTGGCGCGGACGATGGGCAGGACGGTAGCGAGCGCCATTGCCAGCAGGAGGACGATGCCTGAGATCAAGAAAAGCCAGAAAGGAATTTGAGTGAGGTTGATGGTGAGTCCAACATCGTGGCTCATCATGAGCCGGACGCATATTGCGCCGAGAAGGACTCCTATGAAGCTTCCCGCAAGTATCAGCCATGCAACCTGGCGTGTGATGAGGGAGGCGATGACTTTTCTGTTTGCTCCGAGAGCAATGCGAATACCGATTTCGGTGGTTCGTTGGGCAACGGCGAAGGCCAGGACGCCATAGAGCCCGATGCCGGCAAGGACGAGGGCGAGTGAGCCCATGGCGATTGAAAGTGTGGTGACTAGCCGACTGTCGAAGGTGAGGCTATCAAGGTGTTCATGCATGGTTTCCAGATCGTCGATAGGGAGACCGTTATCGATTCCATGGATCAAAGTGCGCACCGATGTTGATAGCGTCGCTGGATCCCCTGCGGTACGAACGTAAAAAACGGCCGGGAATTGCTTGTCGTGGGTCCCCATGTGGGGAACAGCGGTCCACGCTTCGTAGACAAACGGGGTCCACGGATCTTTTGTGAGGTTGGTCGCACGAATTGTGGGAATGACACCGACGATGGGAGTATCCGGAGTTCCTTCACCAAAGATCAGCGATCCTGCCAACGCTTTTTGCACGTCTCCCTGAAAGTAATGATTGACGAAGGCCTGATCGACGATAGCTGCCTTGTGACCGGGCTGTGTGTCGATGGAAGCGAATTCGCGCCCGGCGATCAACGGAATCTGCATCGCAGAAAAGAAACCGGGACTGACCATGTTGAGGTCGGGGGAATGGTCCCGATAGTTCATCGCGTGACCACTGACCGTAATATTGCTTCCGGTTTCGTCTCCGCTTAGGAGGCCATTGCGAGCGTAAACAACGCTCTGCACATCCGGGAGCCGCTGGATCTCTGAAGCGATGGAAGTGTATTCCTGATTTGCCTGGAGGGGAGTCTTGCCCATCTGGACTGGATCCACGGTGAAGGTGAGAACGTGCGTAGTAGCAAAGCCGGGATCGATGGTGAGCAGATGGTAGAGATTGCAGGCAAAGACCGTAGAACAAATCAGAAGGCTGAGACTGAGAGCGATCTGCACCACAACGAGCACCCTGCGCAAGCCGCCAGAGGCTGAAACGGTACCGCTTTTACCGTGAATCGATCGCAGGAGATTAATTCGGGTGCTGAGAGCGGCCGGCGCAGAGCTGAAGACAAAGCTTGCGAAGAACCCCGTCGCGATGACCGCAAAAACAATCTGCCAGTTCATGCGCGCGGCGAGCGCCAGGTGAAAAATGTCGGAATCGGGAGTGATGTGAAACAACAGCCGAAGCGTCAGCCAACCGAGGAATATGCCAGCGGCCGATCCGAGGAAGCCCAGGAGCAAGCCTTCGACAATTACCTGCTGGAAGATGCGGTTTCGCGGAGCACCGAGCGCAGAACGCATTGCGAGCTCTCCCTGCCGACGGGATGCTTTGGCGAGCAACAGGTTGGCGATGTTTCCGCAGACGATGAGTAAAACGACAATGGCCATCGTTTGCAGGATGACGACAGGGCGGCTGAAAGTCTTTTCAAGTTTAGAGATTCCTTTGGCTCCGCTGGATACGGTGAGGTGAGTCTGGAGCCAACCATTCTGGTCCGGGATGCTGTGCTTGCGGAGATTGAAAGTATCACGCCGCCAATTCCACCAGAGAACGTTGAGTTGATCTTCAGCTTGAGCGGGAGTTACACCGGGAGCGAGGCGGCCAACAAGATTCAGCCAGCAGTTGAGATGGTCGGTAAAGGGATTGCCGAACACTGGGACGAGTGTGTCTTGGAGAGTAACAGGCACAAAAAGTGCGACAGGGCTCGAATCGACCAAGCCTCGATTTTGCACAATGCCCACGATGGTGACGGGCGAGCCATTCAGCCGCAGAGTGCGATTGAGAATTGAAGGATCGGCTCCAAAATGTGCTCGCCAGTAGGCATCGCTCATGACGGCAACCGGGTTTGCCGCATGCAGCTGATCATCGGCTGGAGCGAGAAGGCGGCCCAACTCCGGTTTAAGGCCCATTACATCGAAGTAGTTTCCGCTGACAAGCTGAATCGACGCATTCTCAGCCTGTGTTGGTGACGTGATGGTTACCGGGGCCAGCGCGGAAACGGCCAAACCGGTAAGCGCGGTGTTTTTGCGGAGCGCTTGATAGGCGGAGTAAGAGAAGGCGAGGCTCTGGTCGCCGGCATAGATATTGAGAGTGCCTGTCTCGTAGCGTGAATGCTCGTGTAAAAGAACAAGCTTCTGTGCCTGATGCACGGGCATCATTTGCAGTAAGACCTGACCGAATACGGCAAAGATCGCGGTATTGACACCAATGCCGAGAGACAGCGTGGCGATGACTGCAATGGCGAGTCCAGGTGAGCGGCGCAGTTGGCGCGCGGCGTATCGCAGGTCTGTCCAGATGGATTCGAGTGCCGGCCCTTGCCATACTTCGCGGCTGCGCTGCTCGATGAGCGCGACGTTTCCGAATTCACGTCGGGCCGCGTGTTCTGCTTCTTTGCGCGACATTCCCGTTTCCATGAGGTCGGCGATCTTCTCGTCGAGGTGTTCGTGGATGGACGCGGAGAGCTCGCGGTAGCGACGTCGACGTGCGAAGATCTGCTCAAGCCAGCGCATCGGGCGGCTCCTAGGACTCGGCTACCGCAAGAACGCGGGTAATGCCGGCGAACATTTTTTCGAAGCTCGATCGCTCGTCTTCAAGATGCTTGCGGCCGGAGTCGGTCAGCATGAAGACGCGCACGGGGCGATTCCTGGCCGAGATTCCCATTTCGGATTTCAGCCAGCCGGTTTTGAGCATCCGCTGCAGAGCCGGATACAGCGATCCCTCTTCAATCTGCAGCAGGTCGTCTGAAACGGATTTGATGTGCTGAGCGAGGGCGTATCCGTGCATTGGCTTTTTTCTGAGGGTCTGCAGGATCATCAGTTCCAGTGCGCCGGGAAAGAGGTCGCGGTACTCAGCTTTCTTGACCATGGCATGAGGATACACCCAATATACTATTTTAGAAACAGTCTTCTCGATAAATCATCGAGTAATCGAGTACGGACCACCTTATTTTCGTATCATGGTCATATATATATTATTGAATGTAATTATCTTATAATCACTCACCAATGAAAGTTGTTGGTGCTAATTGGATGATCATAAGGCTCAGGGTAATCGCGATTGCGGGTGGGGATGGACAGATCGGCTGCGGCTTCTCAGGCCAGGTTCATCTTGCGTAGCAGGGACTCGAATCGGGCATTGGTGCGGAGGTTCCTGAACAGGAATGAGCCCTTGATTCCGTAGATTGCTCCGGAGCGCTGTTCGAGTGCGCGTTCGAGGCAGTCGATTGCGGCGTCGGTTTCGCCCAGGCCGGCATAAATATAGGCAAAATGGTAAGGCGTGACGAACTCGCGTTCCGCTCGTTCATGCAACTGTGCAAGAATCTGCCGCGCACGAATGGTATCGCCCGTCATTGCATAGGCCTCCCCGAGTTGCGCGAGGAAGATGGTGCTGCCGGGTGCGATGGCTACCGCATGCTCAAGCGATGCGATGCCCAAAGCGGTGTCGCCGCGAAAGATGAGCGCCCAGCCAAGGCTCGAGTGGCAACGGGGCGCTCTGGGTTCGGTTTCAACGGAGAGCCGCGCCTCCTCCAGACCTTCCTCGATGCGGCCCGCCCGCAACAGCATAGTCGCAAGATCAGTACGGACCGCGATCGGGTCGAGTTCGTGTGCCAGCCGCACGTGGCGGAGTGCATCATCGTGCTGTTCGCGCGAAGCACAGAGCCAGCTGTAGTGATCGTGGACCTGGGCGCTGCCCGGGGAGAGATCGATTGCTCTCAAAAATGCGCGCTCGGCGGCGGCCCAATCGTAATCGAAGACAAAGAGGATTAAGCCCAGGATGCTGTGGGCTTCTGCCAGTTCAGCGTCGATCTTCAGCGCTTGTTCGGCAGCGGCTTTGGCATTTGCGATGGCTTTCTCGGCCGACACGCCGGCGCATCCTTGGATACAAAGCTCGGTATGCACCTCAGCGATGCTTACCCAGGCCAGGGCAAAGCCTGGATCGTGGTCGACTGCAGCATGAAGGTCGATCAGGCTGCGGCGCATACCTTCTTCCGTGTATCGATAAAAGGAATTGCGCCCTCGCAGGTAAAGCTCGTAGGCCTGAAGATTGTAGGTCGGCCGGCGGTCGACGCGCGCGCGTTCGTCTCTTGACAGCTCGGCACGCAGCGCATTCGCTATGTTCAATGCGACGTCGCTTTGGATGGCGAAGATGTCAGTCAGGTCGCGGTCGTAGGTTTCCGCCCAGATGTGTTCGTCGGTAGCCCGGTCGATGAGCTGAGCGACGATGCGCACCCGATTGCCCGCGCGCCTGACGCTGCCGTCGAGCAAGGTTGCCGCGCCCAGTTTTTCGCCAATCTCGCGCAGGCTGCGATCCCGCTTCTTGAACGTCATCACCGAGCTGCGAGAGATGACCTTCATCGACCGGATCTTTGCGAGGTGGGCGATGACGTCTTCTGTAATTCCATCAGCAAAGAACTCGTTCTCAGGATCTGGGCTCAGGTTGACGAACGGCAGCACGGCGATGGCATGGGCCGGATGAGATGCCCTTGAGGAGGCAGGGATATCGGAGGCATCCTTTGGCGGTGGAGGCGGTTCGGACGGCCGATCGGGAACGCTGCTGGGAGGGACTGCACCGGCAGAGAGTGGGGCAGGCGGTGCGGGCTCAACATCGGCGACGAAACGGTAGCCGAGGGTGGGCACGGTTTCGATGTAGTGCGGTTCTTTGGGATCGTCGGCCAGCAGTTTGCGCAACTGGCCGATGGCGCGGTTGAGCACGTGGTCCGAGACGAAAGCGCCCTTCCAAACCGCATCAATTATCTCGCGCCTTTGCACTAGGCGGCCGCGATTCTCAACCAGGAAGATGAGCAGATTCAGTGCCTTGGGTTCGACGGGGAGGACCTTGCCGGCTTTGAACAGGCGGAAGTTCTGCAGGTCAATCTGGATGTCTTCAAACCGGTACAGCCGATCCAAGGAAGCACCTCAAGTTTCCGTTAGAGTATCCATCCAAAAACATCATGGATGCGTGAGTACCCCGTTTGACCCCAATCCCTAAGGTTCCTCCAGAAGCACGGAGGGATCTATGAATATCAAGCGGCTTCTCGGAACTCAAATCAAAATCGGGGTTGTTTGTCTGCTCGTTGGGGGAACGCTTCAACGCCTGCATGCTGAGTCGGATATTCACTTCCGGCTTGTCGGCGACACATTGATTGTAGTCGCGTTGAACTCGGATCAGGGTGATCATTTCGATTTCGTGCTCGACACAGGAACGGATACCACGGTTGTCGATTCTTCGATTGCTTCGCTACTCTCGTTTGTTCCGACGGAGCGCATCCAGGTGGTTTCGCTGGGGAACGCAAGCATGGCCCTGCGCGGCTCGATACCGATTCTTTCCGCGGGGTCGTTTCGCGTGCACCATGTTCCCGTCCTGGTGAAGGACCTGAGTAACATGCGTAAGCTGGACTCGCACATTGCAGGAATTGTCGGCCAGAACTTTCTATCGCATTTCAACTATCTGATCGACTACCAGAGGCATCTTGTGTGCCTGGAGACGGGAGATGAAATTCCGGAGATAACCGGTGGAGACCGTGTCGCGTTCGAGTCAACGGGAGATCGAATGATGGTTGCTGCTGAGGCGCACTCTCGCAGCGCAACAAGACTGAGTTTGTTGCTCGACTCCGGAGCGTCTTCTCTGGTTCTATTGCACTCCGCTTCGCGCATGCTGAACATTCCGAAGCAAGCAACTTCTGTTCAGGAGACATCTGATGGGCAGATAGAGCTGCAGATGGGGCGAGTGTCTGAGATGACTGTGGGCTCGCAAAGACTCCACGATGTTGCGGCACTTATGCCTGCCATTGAACCGAGTGTGTCAATCGGAGACGGTCTGTTACCTACCATCTTGTTTCACGCTGTGTACGTTAACAATCAAGACGGCTATGTGATCTTCAATCCCGGAATCAGGAAGAAGTAGGAGGTCCTGGACTATGCCGGGCTACTTGCCGATGCAGAAAGTTATAGCTTGTCCGGATCCCGTTTTTCCGCAAGTTGAAACTGACGCAGTTTGATTCGGCAAGGTTCAATGAGTGGCTCGCCCTATTATTAAAAGTTGATCCTCGAAGGAACTGGATCTCTGTCCCCATTGACAAATGGGTCTAAAATTGACTTTCATAAACCTTACAAAATCAATGACCAAAACATCCCGGTCTTGCCGTACCAAAAGGTAGACGCTGCGATACTGATTGGCCCCGGTAATTTGTACCAATTTGCATGTTAGTTTAGCGCAGCTTTGAGAGGCCCAGGGTATGCGCCTGGCAATCGAACCGTATGTCGATGCAGATCCTGCCTGCTGGCGCTTTGGCTACCACGTGGTCTCCAATTGGTTGAAAAAGAGCACTGGAATGGAGGACGAGGAGGCTAAACTGATGCCAAAGTGGAATGCCCAATTCCCTTTGTGGGGATTTATGTTCACAATCAGTGGCTTTCCGTCCAACAAAAATTAGTTTTAGCGGCTATTTTCTTAATGAACAAATTGCACTGGTTACCAATGCATTGCAAATAACGCGCAAGACCCTTCGCGGGCTCCGGCATGGTCGATTTCTGACCTTGCAGGTGGCTGCTGAGCCGGTTATGGACGTTCGACTATGATTCCATATTTTTTTGGCACATCCGACGATCAACTTTTCGGTGTGTATCATCCGCCACGAGCATCTGTTGCGCGTGCAGCCGGAGTATTGTTGGTTTCGCCGATAGGCATTTTTTATCAAAGAACTCACTACGCGATTCGTCTGGTGGCGCAACAACTGGCTGACTCCGGATTACACGTATTGCGCTTTGATCTTCATGGAATGGGCGACTCAAGCGGAAACATCGGTGCCGGACAATTCGACAAGTGGATCGACGATATCCAACTAGCAACAAATGAGCTGATCGATGCTTCTGGAGCGACTGACTTGTCGATTGTCGGCCTCCATATGGGCGCGGTGCTTGCAATCGAGGCCATCGTCAATCGCAAGATTGATGTCACGAGCCTCGTGCTCTGGGATCCGGTGATTTCAGGCAGTGATTATCTAGCTAGCGTCATGAGCATCCAGCAGCAATTATTGTCCGGCCGCCGGAAGCTTCCGGATGAATCGGATGAGTTGCTTGGCACATACTTTCCGCCAGATTTGCGGAGCCGTATCGCGAGCATTCATTTGACCGAACGTACCGAGTTGCCTGCGGTTGACCGTGCCGCACTGATCGTATCGGATGAACTGCCGCAGTATCGTGCTTTGCAAGAGAAGATGCAAAGCCACTGGCCTGAACTCACGTATCGGCGGGTGGAAGCCCCTGTTAAATGGGACGACCTGGCAAGTGCATACGAGGGCCGCATGACAGGTCCTGCCATCCGGGCAGTTGCCGAAACGACTGGGAGTCTGGCGTGAAGGAGCAAGTCTGCCAATTCGGGCCAGAGCGCAATCTCGTAGGCATTTTGTGCGAGCCGGAGGAGAAGGACCTTCGCTCCGAACTTCCGGTATTGATTATGCTCAATGCCGGCTTGATTCACAGGATCGGGCCGCATCGAATGTCAGTGGATCTGGCACGCATGCTTGCAGAACGGGGAATTCGATCGCTCCGCTTCGATAAGGGTGATCACGGAGACAGTACCGAAAATGCCGGTGGTCAGTCTGACGATGAGCGCGCTTACCTCGATGTGAAGAGCGCGATGGATTACGTTGAGCAGAAAAAGCTGGGGCGAAATTTCGTGCTCTTTGGGCTCTGCTCGGGTGCAGATGACTCCTTCGCAATAGCATTGCGCGATGCGCGCGTCGTTGGAACCGTGCAGCTGGACGGGCATGGATTCTGGACTCTATGGAGCCACGTTGTCCATTATCTTCCGCGCATTCTTCGAGCGCAGAGCCTGTTCAACTACTTCCGTCGCAGTCTATCGCGGGGCTTTCGATCGAATGGGCTGGATTCTCTGGCACTTCAGTGGAGCTTGAGACGTCCATTCGGCGATAAGCAGGAAGTTGAACGTGGCGTTCAGTCGCTTGTCGATCGCGGCGCGGAAATGTTGTATTTCTATACGGGTGGCGTTCAGTATTACTACAATTACGCCGGCCAGTACTTCGACATGTTTAAATCATTGGATCCGAAGGGAAAAATCAAGGTTGTGTATTATCCCGATGTGGACCACACGTATTCGTTCACCGCACACCGCGGCCGGATGTTTGCCGCCTTGGCGGATTGGTACATGTCGAGAGCCTGGGCTAAGGTGCAGATGACTACACAGGTCACCTGAAGAGATCTTCGCGGGTCTGCCCCGTTTGCGCTTTAATATCTCCTTCAATTCGATCGACTCTCTTCAAACAACCGGCCTTTCCACTTTGGTCTCTTGCGAAAGTTTTTGGGCGAGCTGACCGAGAGTGTTCATCAGGATTTCCCGAAGGTTGAAACGATAGCCGGTTTCGCGTTCAACGCGTGAGATCATCTGAATTGATAGCAGAGAGTGTCCGCCGATATCGAAGAACTTGTCGTTGACTCCGGCGTGAGGAATCTTCAAGATGTCGCGCCAGATTTCGGCCAGCTCTATCTCTGTCTCAGTTTGAGGAGCATCCGCAGTATCTCGCGACAAGTCGATTGCAGCTTCGACACCCCACGCCATCTCCACTAGTTTGGCGCGGTCGATCGCTCCCAGAGCATCTGAAGGTAATTCCGGTAAGTAGACAATTCTTTCGGGGATGAATTTCTCCGGACATCGGCCGCGAAGATACTTGCGGAGCATGAGAAGAGGTTTTTCCTCACCGTTCTTCGCAACTGCAAAGACTACTGGCCGCTCATCGGCTTGAGCATTGGGCCGCAAGATCAAAGCGACGGAAGTAAATTCAGGGTATTCGCGAAGCAACGATTCGATCGGCGCCAGTTCGGGGCTGATCGCGGCGGCTGGCGTTACCGTGGTTGGATCAGGCAGCGCTTTGATATCGATTTTGCCATTCGGAGAAATGGGAAAACTTTCCAGCGCGACATAGTCGGAGGGGACCATGTAGTCCGGCAAATTTTGTCTCAAGAAGGCGCGGAGCTCGGCGCTGTCAGGTGCGGGCTGGCGCGAAGCAATGAGATAAGCGACCAGCTTCTTCTCGGATGCCGTTGTTCCGCGAGACACCACAGTTGCCTGGCCAATTCCTGGATGTTGCTTGAGAGCCGCTTCGATTTCGCCGAGTTCAATGCGGAACCCTCTTAACTTCACTTGATGATCGGTTCGGCCAAGGCACTGAATATTGCCATCGGGTAAGTAGCGAGCAAGGTCGCCGGTTCGGTACATTCTTGCATTTCGCTCGGGACTGAACGGGTTTGCTACGAATTTCTCAGCCGTCAACTCTGGCCGATTCAAGTAGCCTCGCGCGAGACCATCCCCGGCGATGTAAAGCTCACCAATGCTTCCAATCGGAACTGGCTGGTGCTGGCTGTCGAGGATGTAGCACTGGGTGTTGCCTATCGGGCGGCCGATCAGGACAGGCGCCGAGGCGTCTTCGATGAGATAACCAGTCGACCAGATCGTCGTCTCAGTTGGGCCATACAAGTTCCAGAAGTTCTTCAGTATCGGCGCAAGTTGTGCTGCCAACTCATGCGGCATCGCTTCGCCGCCGCAGACCGCCTGCATGTCAGGTTTGCCGCTCCAGCCTGCTCCCAACAACAGCCACCATGTCACAGGAGTAGCTTGCAGAAAAGTGATATTGTGCTGCTCGATCAGGTTGCGCAAAGCAGTCCCGTCCGCGACATCTTCACGGCTGGCCATCACAACCTGCGCTCCCACCAGCAACGGCAGCCAGATCTCAAGCCCGGCGATGTCGAACGAAATAGTCGTGACTGCGAGTATCCGATCGTGCTCAGAGAGTTGGAGCCACTCGCGCATGGAACAAAGAAAATTGGAGAGAGCTTTGCGCGGAATCTGGACACCCTTGGGTTTTCCGGTTGATCCAGACGTATAGATGAGATATGCCAGATGCTCGGCAGCGACCGTCACAGCAAGGTTACTGGAAGAGTTTGCGTGCCAGGAGTCGTCCTCCATCAGAATGGTAGTTCCATTGAAGTTGGGGAGCAGTTCGCGGGTTTTCCCTTCAGTGACCAGCAAACGTGTGCCACTGTCTTCCAGCATGTAAGCGAGCCGCTCGGGCGGGAACCAGGGGTCCAGGGGCAGATATGCCGCGCCGGATTTCATGATCGCCAACAGCGCAACGACCATGCTGGCTGATCGTTCGACGCACAATCCCACCACTTCATCAGGTCCGGCGCCGCGGTTTTTCAGCTCCACAGCCAACTGATTCGCGAGCGAATTCAATTCCTGGTAGGTGAGGTGTTGTTCTGCGTCGGCCACGGCGATTGCATCCGGAGTTCGTGCGACCTGACGCTCTATCAGTTCAGCAAGCGAGGCTCCGTTCTCATACTGAGCTTCGGTGGCATTCCAATCCAGAAGGACTTGCTGCCTTTCGGCTTCCGGCATGATCGGTAGCCGATCAATCGCAACACTTTCGTTGGCGATCATTCCTTGCAGGAGTGTGCGCAAATATCCGATGAGGCGGACGACGGTGGTTTTCTCAAAGAGCGAGGTGGCGTATTCGATGATTCCGTAGGTCACGCCGGCGGTCTCGCGCATATCGAGCAGCAGATCGAATTTTGATTTCACCGATCTGTAGGGAATGGTTTGAGCTTCAAGTCCAGGAAGGTTGAATGGCTCCTGGACGGTGTTCTGCCACGCGAACATCACCTGAAAAAGCGGTGAGTAGGCCAGGGTGCGAGCCGGCTGAACCAGCTCAACAACCTTGTCGAATGGTATGTCCTTGTTGTTGAGAGCGGCGAATGATTTGGTCTTGGCTTGTTCAATTACATCCCTGACGGTCGGCGAGCCGGAGAAGTCCAGGTTGATAGCCACGGTGTTGACAAAAAATCCAATGAGCCCCTGAATTTCATTTTGATCGCGGTTTGCTACCGGCGTACCGATCACTACATGCTGCTGGCCTGAAAGCCTTGCCAGAAGCGCTCCCCAGGCGGCAATCACCGTCATGAAGAGGGACACTCCATGCGTCTTGCTGAACTCCTTCAGCGCGGCGGTCAGTTTCTCATCAAAGACCAGTTTCTCGACTGCACCCTGAAAATCCTGGACTGCGGGGCGCGGGTGATCCGTAGGCAGATCCAGCAGTGCAGGAGCACCGGCCAAAGTGTCCTTCCAGAATGCGGCCTGCTGCTTCATCTGATCGCTTTCCATCCATTGGCGCTGCCAGGCCGAATAGTCAGCGTATTGAATTTCAAGCGCGGGTAACGGATCGCATTCACCATGAAGGAACGCGGTGTAAAGAGTGCTGAGTTCCCTGTTCAAGACTGCTTCTGACCAGCCATCTGAAGCGATATGGTGCGTGGTGATGAGGAGAACATGCTCCTCATCTGAAATCCGGATGAGGCGGCCGCGAATGATGGGGCCAGACTCAAAATCGAAGGGAGTCTCATCCTCCAAATCAGATAGGCGTTCGAACTCGCCCATGACATCGTTGTTGCCGCGGAGGTCGTGTTCAATGAGGTGGAAGGGGCTTGCCTCGATTTCCTCGACGCGCTGCACAACTTCTTCGTCGCTCACTGCAAAGGTGGTTCGGAGTACCTCGTGCCGCACCCGAATACGATCCAAAGCCCGACGGAGCGCGCCGTAGTTGAGCGAGCCCTTGAGATAGAGGCGAAGGACAATGTGGTAAGCCTCACTTGCGCCTTTCATCTGTCCCAGGAACCATAGCCTCTGCTGTGCATACGACACCGGCAGATTGCCGTCGCGCGGGACACGAGGAATTCGCTTCGAATCGAGCCAGTTCTCGGCCGGCGCGCTCTTGAGGAGCGTAATGAGATCAGCCTTGCGCGCGGCCAGTTCTTCGCGAAGTTGCTGAGTCATTACCCCGGCTGGAGCGCTGCAGCGCAGCCCATTGCCTTCGATGCGAATGATTACATCCAGAGCCCGCAATTTAGAGAGCAATTCCACATTCGACATATCGCTCAGGGATGAACCTTCGCTTGGGCTGCGCAATTCTCTGGCGTGTTCTGACGTGATTTGGCGCACCGGAGGAGCCGGTTGGAGAGAATGATCAGAGGCGTCGACGAGCGGACTCTGCTTCACGATTTTCTCATTCTTGATCATGCAGGGTCATTGTAAAAAACCTGTTTGAGCTGCCCGACGATACCGAACGCCCTGATTGTGCATGGCGATCGAAGATTGCGCCGCAGTTAGCTAAATGGAAATTCTTTACACACTTGGTTGTAGCGACTGCCGCATTCGTTGTAGTGTTTTCCCCTCTGGCTGCTTGACTGGAAGGCGGCAGAGGAAACGCATAAGTACGCCATCGAGGATATCTTGAAAAAATGTCGTTCTTACATACCACAAAAGAGGCGCGACAATACTTTAAGCCATCTGAAATAGCTGGTTCAATCATACGGGTGAACTATCGGTCGAAGTGAATGGAACTGGGATTTCGTTTAGTTTCGGCTTTAAACAAAGTTTGGAGCCAGACATCCATGTTCGTGTTATTCTTTCGCGAAGCTATATCTCGTAAGATCCTTATTCATGAGGTGAACGGAACTGAAATGCACTTTTAATTTCAGTTCCTGTTGTCTCTTGGGTGCACTACACGTCTGCCGAGCACCTAAATGAGCCACAATTTGCATGTTCCCGCTTCGGATAGCAATCCGTTTACCCTTGAAGTTTCCAGATGGAGGCGATAGCCGTGCAGTGTCCAGTTGACGAAGAGGTCGCCGGCCATAGTCCAATTGCCTCGAGTGTGATCTCAGTTCACAATGTTTCGATGCAATTCCCGATCGCAAAGCGATATCGGGAGTGGCTGCTGCATCCCTTGCGTCCCCGCCGCGCATTCAAGGCATTACATCACGCATCACTGGAGATTCATCCGGGGGACCGGATTGCGGTGATGGGCCCGAACGGAGCGGGCAAGACGACGCTGCTTAAGCTCATAAGCGGACTTTTGTTTCCGACCCAAGGTGAGATTAGGGTGAATGGACTCGACACCCTTCAGCACAATTCAGCGGCCCGAAAATCCGTTGGATTTGTGTTCAATGAGGAGAGGAGCTTCTACTGGAGGCTCACGGGTGCGCAGAATCTTGAGTTCTTCGGCGCACTTGATAACATGCGTGGCGCAGAGCTGCAGGCGCGCATCCGCGAACTGATCCAGCTGGTGGGCCTGGAGAGCGCGGCCGATAAGCTGCTTGCCGGTTACAGTTCAGGCATGAAGCAACGTCTCGCGCTGGCCCGCGTGCTCATCGCCGATCCTGAAGTATTGATTTTGGACGAACCGACACGCGCTCTGGATCCGATCGCCTCAGACGAGATGGTCGATCTGATCCTGGCCGATATTCACCGCAAGGCGCATAAAACCTTGCTGATTGCTACTCATCGCCCGGAAGAGGCCGTAACCCTATGCAACAAGATCCTGGTGATCAGCGGCGGGGTGATTAAGGGCTTCGTGGAGCTCGATCAACTTAGCCGCGAAGGGAAGACTGTGCTGGATTATTACCGGCAATGTGTTGCAGGAGAGAAATCCGCATGAGGAGCTATATCAGCAAGGCGATTGCTTTTGTCGTGCGGGACTTCAGGATCGAGTCCGGCTATCAGGCGGCGTTCGTGATGGGCCTGCTGGAATCGATCATGCTGATGATCATTTTGCGATTCATCGGACGATTAATTCCGGTTGGAGCTTCGGCGAGTCTCGGGCAGTTCGGAAGAGGGTTCTTTCCTTTTGCTTTGATCGGAGTAGCGTTTGCCCGCTATTTCAATCTGATGTTGGGAATGTTCTCGCAATCGATTCGAGAAGCGCAGATGACGGGCTGCCTGGAGGCAATGCTTTCCAGCCAAACCGGCCCTATTACGGTTGTTACTATGTCGTCTTTATACAGCCTGCTGACCGGTGGGCTGCAGCTGGCTCTGGTGTTAGGTGGCGGAGTGCTCCTTTTCGGAGTCGACTTAAGCACAATGAATTGGCCTGCAACAATCGTTGTACTGGTTTTCTCGGTCGCAATTTTCGGTGCTTTTGGGATTTTGTCGGCTGCTGCCATCGTGTGGTTGAAAAAGGGAGATCCGATCACCTGGGTATTGGCGGGGTTGGGAAGCATTCTCGGAGGAGCTTATTTTCCTGTCGATGTGATGCCGGGGTGGATGCAGAAACTCTCATTAATCATTCCAATTCGATATTCCCTCGACGCCTTGCGTGCGACGATGTTGAACGGCGCAAATCTCGCTGAGGTCATCAAGCCGGTTGGAACTTTAGTTGTAATGGCTGTTGTTCTTTTGCCCGCGAGCACTGCCTTGTTTACCGCGGCAGTGCGCAAGGGCAGAAGAGAAGGAACATTAACGCAGTATTAAAGCGAAGTTGCTCAGCAGCGGCGTCAAATGGAGCTGTAACTAGTTCAAACATCAAGCTCGCGCAGCAATGAACGCCTCACAATCAGGAGTGCAGCTGCGCAGGATTCAACGAGTGGTCGTGCGCTCTTTGTGAGTCGTACGTGCACCACCTTCTGGTAATTGTGCTCAGGACTTACTTTTTGGCAAGATTGCCGAGCCCGCCGATGAACGCGTGAAGCGGCAACTGAGCAAGGCCAAAACTCATTCATCTCATAAGTTGAGAAGTCACCATATGGATAGCGCGTCTCTTTTCATCATTTCGGGAAGGAAGCCGAACGCCGAAATTCGGCTGTTCTGTTTTCCTCATGCAGGCGGTGGGCCAGCCTCGTTTTTCCCCTGGAATGCGTTGCTGGGTCCCCGGATCGAGTGTGTAGCCGTGCAGTATCCAGGACGTGCGCAGAGATGGAAGGAAGCCGGATTAACTTCGATGAGTGAGCTTGTGCACGAAATCACGGAGAACTGGGCTGAAAGTTCCGCTAGACCATTCGCTTTCTACGGGCACAGTTTCGGAGGCTTGGTCGCGTTTGAAGTGGCCCGGCGTTTACGGAATAGGCAGATGCGCGGTCCAGAGTGGCTCTTCGTCGGCGCAACGCGCGCTCCACAGCTTGAACACTGGCAAACGCCCATCCACGCCTTACCGGACGAGGAATTCGTGAGTGCCCTGCAGGAGAGATATGGAGGAATTCCTGCTGCCATCCGAGCGGATCGGGAGACGCTGAACTTGTTTCTGGGTTCAATGCGCACGGACTTGAAAGCTTACGAGAACTACCGCATGAATGAAGATGCTCCGTTGACAATGCCCATTGCTGCTTTTGCCGGGTCAGAGGATCATTCGGTTTCTCCTGAACGCATGCAGGGTTGGGAAATGCAGACGGAAGTCGCATTTCAAATGAAGATCCTGCCCGCCGGCCATTTCTTTACGAACGATTGTCTTGAAACGGTTACAGATTGCATTCGAGGCAGCCTGCTGGAGCGGATTGATTTTCAAGCAATGAGAGAGCAGGATGTCATGTGCTCTGAAAAAGAGGAGAGGACGGGGTGTCGATGAAGTCTGGCGGAACGCATATCGAGCGGGAACCGATCGCCATTATCGGAATAGGGTGCCGGTATCCCGGCGCTGCCAATATCGCGGAGTTGTGGCAGAACCTTCTTGCCGGTAACGATTCAATCGGGCATTATCCCGCGGGACGATTCGCCGATCTGGATCGGGTCTACGCAGCTGCAGGCAGGGGCGGTTCTCTGCTGACAGATAAGGGCGGATTCCTGCCTGACGTTGACATGTTCGACGCGCAGTTCTTCGAGCTTTCTCCGCGCGAAGCGCTCTATATGGATCCGCAACACCGGCTCCTGCTGGAAGTGAGCTGGGAAGCTCTGGAAGACGCCGGGCAGGTTCAGAGCGACTATCGCGGATCACTGACCGGCGTATTCATTGGACAATGGGCCAGCGAATATGAAGCGCGCTTGTATGAATCGGGCACCGAACGGGACTTCTACACGATTCCGGGCTGTGCGCGAGCCTCGGCATCCGGCAGAGTCTCGTTCGCATTTGGATTTGAAGGTCCAAGTCTGACCGTCGACACCGCATGCTCCTCCTCGCTTGTCGCAGTGCAGCTGGCTTGCGAGAGCCTCTGGCTGGGTGAAAGCAAAATGGCGCTGGCAGGAGGAACGAACCTCATTCTTGGCCGAGAGCTGTCTGAACTGTTCACGCGGGCGAACATGCTCTCTGCGGATGGGCTGTGCAAGTTTGGTGACGCTGCAGCGGATGGGTTCGTTCGCAGTGAAGGTGCGGGCGTAGTTGTTCTCAAGCGACTTTCGCAGGCGCGCAGCGATGGAGATAATATCTACGCGTTGATTCGCGGCGGGGCCATCAACAATGATGGGCGCACCAGCGGACTTCTTGTTACTCCAAGCCGGCCGGGGCAGCAGCGGATGCTGGAGACTGCATGGAATTCTGCAGGCATCCATGCATCAGACCTGCGCTATATCGAAGCACATGGGACTGGAACGTCAGTCGGAGATCCAATCGAACTCGGCGCAATTACAGACGCGTTTGCTGCCGCGAATGTGCGCGAACGATGCTTCGTAGGTTCCGTCAAAACGAATATTGGCCATACTGAAACGGCCTCAGGCGTTGCCGGGCTGATAAAGGCCGCGCTGATTTTGCGAAATCGCACCATACCTCCAAGCCTGCATTTCAAAACCCCGAATCCAAAAATTCCATGGGGAGAGTCGCCGATCTCCATTCCAGACGCCGCGATCGACTTGCATGCAGAACCGTTTCCGATTCGCGCCGGAGTCAGTTCATTCGGCATTACCGGAACGAATGCTCACATCGTGCTTGAAGAAGCAGAATCGAACGAAGCCGCCGAAGAGAGCTCAGTTCAGGAAGAACGCGTGCTATTGCTGCCTGTTTCAGCTCACTCGTCGCAGGCGCTGGCAAGTTTGCTTGAGGGATACAAACGCCAGGTGGCGACTGGAACGTACTCGATTCGCGATCTGTGCTACACCGCGGCACTGCGGCGGAATCATCACGAATTTAGAACTGCGCTCGTCTGTTCGAGCCAGGCAGATTTGGCCGAAACTTTGGAGAGCGCTGTACTTGGGGAGCCTTCCGAATCAGTCGTAACCGGCCGGGCTTCAGCAATCGCGCCGCGTGTCGTCTTTGTGGCTCCAGGACAAGGCTCGCAATGGCTGGGGATGGCTCGAGAGCTTTACCGAACGGAGAAGCCCTTCCGCTCTCAATTTGATGAGTGCGACCAGGCGATCTTGGAGGAGACCGGATGGTCTCTGCGCGAGCGGCTATGGGGCGACAAAGCTGAAGAGAGCCTGGTGCAGATCGATGTGATTCAGCCTGCGCTTTTTGCTATGAGCGTGGCACTTTCTGCGCTGTGGCGCAGCTGGGGGATCGAGCCTGATGCTGTCGTTGGGCATAGCATGGGAGAGGTCGCAGCCGCTCATATAGCCGGCGTGCTGACTCTCCGCGATGCGGTCGCTGTTATCTGTCGGCGAAGCCGGCTGATGAAGACGATTCGCTCCAGCGGCGGAATGGCCGTAGTCGATCTTCCGTTGGAGGAAGCTGGAAAGTTTCTCGCCGGTTTCGCCGGCCTTTCGGTCGCCGCCAGTAATGGGCCATCCTCAACCGTGATTTCAGGTGACTTGCAAGAATTGGAAAATGCTCTGCACGAACTTGAGCGACGAGAAGTGTATTGCCGGCAGGTCAAGGTGGATGTTGCGTCGCATAGTTCTCAGGTCGATCCGATCCTTGAGCAACTTTTGCAGGAACTCAAAGACATTCAGCCCCGCCCGGCGAAGATCCCCATGCTCTCTACGGTCACTGCAAGCTTCGTTGCGACTGAAGAAGTGGACGGCACGCGTATGGACGCTTCCTATTGGGTGCGGAACCTGCGTGAATGTGTGTTGCTGTCGCCGGTGGTTCGTCAGCTGGCTCAGGACGGCCATAGCCTTTTTGTGGAACTGAGCCCGCATCCGATTCTGTTGCCGTCGATAGAGGCTTCTGGAAGACAGGCAGACCCGAATGTGATTGCCATTGCTTCCCTGCGGCGTGAAAAGCCCGAGCAGGCGACCATGCATGGCAGGACTCGCAGCTTTATATACGGCTGGCCATGCCGTCAACTGGGAGCGCTTCTTCCCAGACGGTGGAAGACGTGTACAACTGCCGCAATATCCTTTTCATCGAGATCGCTGCTGGCCGGAACCGGCGAAGGCTCATGCGGTGGCAAACGAATGCCGGTGCAGGCAATCCCCTGCTGGGCATGCGTTTCACCTCTTCCCGGCAACCGCACACGACCCTGTGGGAGACTCGCATCGGGTTGGATTCCGTTCCTTATTTGAAGGATCACCGCGTATTGCGATCTGCGGTTTTCCCTGCCGCTGCCTATGTGGAGATGGCGCTTTCAGGTATCCGCGAGCTGCATCCCCAAGGGAGATTTGTGCTCACGGATGCGACCTTTAAGACCGCGGCATATCTTCCTGAAACTGGCGGTCGAATCTTCCAATTAGCCATCACGTCGAACGAAGCCGATCGCTTCCTTTTTGAAGTGCGCAGCAGAGGTGAAGAGGAGAGCGAAGAGTGGGCTCTGCATGCCACTGGTAAGTTACATCGGCTGCAATCACAGGAAAACGAAGCTTTACGAAAGACATCGATTGCCGAGTCCCTGGAGCATTGCACAGAAGTGCGCGCCGGTGAGATGCATTATCAGCGGCTCGAAAAGAGCGGATTGCAATATGGTCCCGCCTTCAGACTCGTTGAAGAAGCCCGAGTCGGGGAAGACCGAAGTATTTGCCGATTAGCGCACGCCCCGAAAAACGATGGAGTCTATACTTTCCATCCGGCGTTGCTCGATGCATGCTTCCAATCGATGGCACATGTGTGGCCCGAGCGGGAAGGTTTTGAAAACGGAGACACCTACCTTCCTGTCTCGATCAAGCGAATCCAGGTTTATGCGGATCTTTCGCAACAAGAGCGTCTGTATTCCGCTGCTGAGCTGGCGGCGAGTGATATTGCGGCCGGATCCTTCAGCGTGAATCTGCGCTTGATGAATGAAAGCGGCGATGTGCTTGCTGAAGTTACAGAAATGGAAGCGCAGCGAGTCGCACACCAGGATGCAGCCGATTCATCGTCTTCTCTTTATTCGGTGCGGTGGGTGGCGGAGCCTCATTTGCGCGAACCGGCAAAGATTCCAAACCTTGCGCGCGAAAACTGGGTCATCTTCGCTGATTCGTGCGGGCTCGCGGAAACCATTCGTAAGATGGTCGAATTCGGTGGTGGATCGTGTTCCGTTGTTCGCCCCGGCAAAGCCTTTGAGGAAGATTGCAGAGAGGCAGTACACCGTCAGGCCGGATTCGCTCGAAGACCTTGGCGAATTGCTCGCGGCTGTTGCGCAAGGAAAACAACAACCCACGGCAATTGTTCATTTGTGGAGTGTCTGCGAAAAGTCGCAGGATGTCGCCGACGGGTTTGAGTTCCTTACGGACCAGATTATAGGCAGCATGCATCTGCCGCTAGTGGTTCAGGCAGCGACTGCGGCAAATTGGCCGACTTCGCCACGACTCTGGCTGGTGACATCTGGATGTATGAAGATCGAGGGCGGCGGAACCCCACCGCGACCTGAGAATTCCACGATGTGGGGAATCGGACGCACAATTGCGCAAGAGCATCCAGAGTTGCGCGCAACGCTTGTGGACTTAAGTGATGCTCCCGAAGCTGAAGAAGCCCGCGAACTCGCCCGCCGAATTTATGAAAGCGGCGAGGAGGATAGAATCGTTCTCCGTGGCCGGCAAGGTTATGTGGCCCGTCTTGCATTACATAGTGGCGAAGAGACTGGCCCACAACAGTTGGCCGAAGACGAACAGTACCGGGTGCAGATGGATGGTCCGGCTTCGCTCGATGGTTTGCGCTTGCGTACTTTCCAATGGCGTCAACCAGGACCCGGCGAAGTGGCCATCGAAGTTTCTTTTGCCGGACTCAACTTTATCGATCTTGCTCGCGTCATCGGCATTTTCCCGGGCCTTGATCCTCAAAAGCCGCTGCGGCTCGGCCTGGAATGCTCGGGGCGTGTGATTGCGACTGGCCCCGGAGATTGCGGTTTCAAGGCGGGCGATGAAGTTCTTGCGATTACTCCTTCGATCAACGAAGGACTACTTGCCTCCTATGCAGTGGTGCCGCATGGATGCGGTGTTCCACAAACCGAAAGATCTGAGCCCGGAACAGGCTGCAACTACACCGATCGCATTTCTCACGGCCTATTACTCACTTGTCGAACTGGCCCGTATTCAAGAAGGCGAATGGGTACTGATTCACGCAGCGGCGGGAGGCGTCGGGCTTGCGGCGATTGAGATTGCGAAGTCTGCGGGCGCCAGAATCATCGCAACGGTTGGTTCGAAGGAAAAAGAAGAGTATGTCCGCTCGCTCGGCGTGAATCACATCTTCAATTCGCGATCAGCTGACTTTGCCGCTGCTGCCATGGCGGCGACTGGTGGGCGCGGTGTCGATGTTGTGTTGAATTCCTTGAGCGGTGATCTCATCGATCGCGGATTGGAAGTTCTGGCCCCTTACGGACGCTTTATCGAGCTTGGAAAACGCGATGTTTACGACGATCGGCAATTAGGCCTGCGCGTGTTCCGCAAGAACATCTCGTACCATGTGGTCGACTTGGCCGACATGATCGAAACGCATCGGCCACGCGCTCGCAAGTGGTTGGAGATCGTTCTGAAGAGTATCGGTGATGGTCTATGGCATCCGTTGCCGGTAAAGGCATTTGCGTCGCAGGACCCGAGTGAAGCATTCCGGTTTATGGCGCAGGCGAAGCATATCGGCAAAATTGCAGTGCAGATGAGCCGGAGCGCGTCTGTACTTTCCGGGACTGATCGACCACTGTTTCATGCGAACGCAGGTTATCTGATCACCGGAGGATTGGGCGGAATTGGTCTTACCGTTGCCAAGTGGATGGCCGAGCAAGGTGCCGGTTTGCTCTTGCTGATGTCGCGTCGCGAGGTCAGCGGAGAAGCAAGCGAGACGATTCGCGAAATCGAATCGATGGGCTGCCGTGTTCATGTTGTGCGTGCAGATGTGACCCACAAAAGCGAAGTGGATGAAGCGCTCAAAATCTTGCGCTCGGAACGAGTACCGCTGCGCGGTGTGCTTCATGCCGCAGCTGTCGTGGACGATGTGTTGATCCGCGAGATGACTCCCGATCGGTTTGCTCGCGTTATGGCGCCGAAGATTGAGGGGACGTGGAACCTCCATTCGTCCACGCTTGGTGAGCACCTCGATTTCTTCGTGCTGTTTTCTTCGATCGCGACGATTCACCCCCAGCCGGGCATGGGAATTTACGCCGCAGCCAATGCGTTTCTTGATGGCTTCGCGTATTACCGTCGTTCGCTGGGTTTGCCGGCCACCTCAGTGAACTGGGGCGGTTGGGATCAGATAGGCCTGGCCCGCGTGGCTGGAACTGAGCGTAGTCTTGAGGGCTATCGCGAGCAGGGCATCCGAAATCTTTCGGCCAATGAAGCACTTGACGCTTTGGGAGAAGCAATCCGCAGCAAACCTGTGCAGATGGTTGCGGTTCCATTCGCCTGGAGCGAGTTTGCAGAATTTCACGGCGGTCGCAGCGCTCCCGCTGTTCAAAGATTTTGTTGCCCAGGCGAATGCAGCAACGGGTTCAGGTTCGAGTCGTTCCGAGATCGTTGGACTGCTGGCAGACGCATCCTCGGCCGAGCAGCGAGCAGGAATTCTGGAGCCGTGGCTCCAGGAGACTCTGGGGCGCGTGCTCAAGCTTGCTGTGCACAAGATCGACTTGGACCGTCCGATGGGTTCCATGGGGCTGGATTCACTGATGGGGATCGAATTTGTCAGGCGTCTGAGCATTGCGCTTGAGATTCCTGTTCCCGCAACGGTGCTCTTCAACTATCCGACAATTCGATTGCTCGCAAAACAATTGCTGCAGAGGCTAAATCTGGAGCAACAGGATGCTGCCCCCGCCGTGGCCGGGACCTCTGTTTCGCTTGAGGCGCTGGGAGAAGTTTCGGAAGAAGAAGCATTACAGGAATTGATGAGTCAGGGAAGGAGTGCTTCCTGATGAGTCCTCAGGCTTCCACGAGAGTTTCTCCGGCGCGCCTGGCGCTTGCTGCACGAAAACTTCGCGGCGAGCGAGAAGACCTTGCTTTGCTGAATTCCGATCCCATCGCGGTGATCGGGATGGCTTGCAGGTTTCCGGCTCAGGGCAATTCCCCTGAAGAATTCTGGACAGCGCTGATGGAAGGGCGAGCCGGCGTTGTCGAAATGTCGCAGCGTCGATGGCCGCATTGCGATGGCCTCAAACAGGCACACCGGCTCGGGGGCTTTCTTGATGCGATCGATGGATTCGACGCCGAATTTTTCGGAATCGCGCCCAGGGAAGCCAAGGAAGTTGATCCGCAGCAGCGGCTGTTGCTTGAAATCGTATGGGAGGCTCTTTGGGACGCGGGCATTGAGCCGTCGAATCTTTCGAGCACGGCTGCAGGAGTGTTCGCAGCGATCTATAACAGCGATTATGCTCGCCTGCACTTCAGCGATCGGACGTCACTTGGCGCGTATGCCGGCATCGGCACCGCGCATTCGGTAGCGGCCGGGCGGCTCTCGTATCTCCTGAACATCACTGGTCCTTCATTGGCGATCGACACTGCCTGTTCTTCCTCGCTGGTTGCTACTCATCTGGCAGTTCAGAGCCTGCGGACGGGAGAATGCACTCTGGCGATAGTGGGAGCAAGCAGCCTTAAGGTACTGCCGGACGAGGTGCTCGTATTTTCAAAATGGGGCATGCTGGCGCAAGACGGAAAGTGCAAGACTTTCGACGCATCTGCAGATGGATTTGCTCCCGGCGAAGGCTCAGGCGCGATCATCCTGAAGCGCCTTTCGGACGCATTGCAGGATGGAGATCGGATTCGCGCAATCATTCGCGGCTCAGCCGTAAATCATGACGGCCGTTCAACGGTTCTCACTGCTCCCAACGGGCTGGCGCAGCAGGCAGTTATTCAGTCGGCTCTTCAGAATGCGCGAGTCGACGCTTCGGATGTCAGCTACATCGAAACTCATGGAACTGGAACGTCGCTGGGCGACCCGATTGAAGTTGAGGCGCTGCAGGCAATGTACGGCGCCGCGAACAGCCAAACCGATCAGCAGCCATGTGTGCTCGGAGCTGTCAAAACGAATCTCGGACATATGGAAGCAGCGGCGGGATTGGCAGGGATCATCAAAACGGTACTTTGCCTGGAGAATGGAGCGATCCCAAAGAATCTGCATTTCAACAGGCTCAATCCCCAGATCTCGCTCGATCGTTCACGGCTGGCGATTCCAACCGAGAATGTCAAGTGGCCCCGTGGGGCCCGACCGCGTGTCGCCGGAGTCAGCAGTTTTGGATTAGGCGGCACAAATGCGCACGTAATTATTGAAGAAGCTCCGGAACTTCCCGCCGGCCGCGCTCGAAGCCCGATTACGAAACGTGTTTGGAAGAGAGAGCACTACTGGTTGCCGGAGGCGCAGAAGGTTCTCGCGACGCCAGACGCCGAACTTGATCCCGCACTTCATCCGCTCCTGGGCCGGCGCGTCCACTCCGGTTTTGTGCAGGGCCGCCTGTTTGAAACGAGTTTGAGCACGGCTTCGCATGCCTATCTGCAGGACCATCGAATTGGTGATCGCCCGGTGTTGCCCTTTGCGGCGTTTCTCGAGATGACCCATGCGGCCGGACGAGAGAGCATGGGCAGCGAGAACTTCGCGCTTAGGAACCTTGCGCTAGCAGAGCCCCTCTTTTTTGAGTCGAATACGCGTGTGCAGACACTCGTTTCCGGCGATCAGATCGAGATCGCGAGTCAACGCGATCCCATGTGGACGAAGCATCTGCGCGCGACCTTCCAGAAAACTGGCGTCTCGGCTCCCACCGCCGATCTTGCCGCACTGCGCGCGCGGTGCAGCGAAGCGGTGGAGCCCGCCGATGTGTACCGAAGGCTTGAAAGGACCGGATTGCGTTACGGCCCGCTCTTTCGTGGCATCGTCTTGATCACACGCGGATCAGACGAGAGTCTGGGGCTCCTGCAATTGGCGGAAGAATTGCGCGGAGAGATAGCACGCTATGCATTGCACCCTGCCCTGCTCGATGCGTGCCTGCAAACACTCATTGTGGCGATGCCTGACTTCTCCGGCGAAAGATTGCTGCCGGTTGCTGTGGATGAGTTTCAGTTGGTGCGACCCGGCCTTAGCGAGGTCTGGACGCACGTCAAGCTTCGCTCTTTCGGAGCAGAACGGATCCTCGCAGATATAGCGATTTTCGATTCAACAGGAGAGACGGTTGCGCTGCTTCGCGGATTCCAGGCAAAGCGTCTCGCCGCTGCTTCAATCAACAACTCCGACTCCAAACTGGCTCAAACTTACGAACTGCAATGGCGAGCGGAGGCTTTGCCGCAATCGAGCAAAGCAGAGCAAGTTTCAAAGCGCTGGCTGCTGGTGGAGGGTACCCGGGGCAATTGCGCTGATCTTGCACTCCGGCTGGCAGAAGCCGGTGCGGAAACTCAGGTAGTGCAACTAAAGGAAATGCCGCAGGGATTGCGTGAAAGCGGTTGCAGCTCTGTCTTGCTACGCCTCAGCCAAAGCAAAGCTATTGTCTCTGATGAGAACTGGGCATTCTCCGAACGAGCTGCGGTGGAATTCCTGCTGGATTTTGCGAAGAGCCTGCGGACGCAGCAGAACCCGCCGCGACTTTGGGTAGTGGCGCCGCAGATCGCGACCATTGCATTTGGAGAAGATATCGCGCCGGACCTTGCACCAGTTCTGGGCTTGTTACGGACCTTGGCGTGCGAGCATCCGGATACTGCTCCGGTCCTGATCGATTCCGGACCCGGCGAAGAAGGCGTCACGGACGCGATCATCGGCGAAATCAGGGCGGGCGGCCCTGAGCCGCTTGTTGCGAAACGTCACCAAGCAAGGTACGTAGCACGCCTGGCGCCCCCCTCAGCTATAGCCACTGGGGTGCAGCAACTCGTCTCCAATCTCCCTGGAGTGATCGATGCTCTGCGGTGGGAATCGTCTGAGCGCAAGTCGCCGGAGGCTGGTGAGATTGAGATTGAGATACGCACGCATGGATTGAATTTCCGTGATGTCCTGAATTCACTGAGTGTTTTCGATCTCGCGCGTCCTCAATTCGGAGCTGAATGCGCAGGTGTTGTAACGCGCATTGGCGCAAGCGTCAGCACATTCAAGCCGGGCGATCGGGTATTCGCGTTTGCTCCGTACAGCATGCGAAGCCACACGATCGTTCCCACGGAATACGCCGCAGCAATGCCCCGCACGATGACATTTGCTCAGGCGGCCACAATTCCAGTGGCGTTTCTGACTGCGGAGTACGGCTTCAGGCTGGCGCAGCTTTCTCGCGGACAGCGAGTGTTGATCCACGCCGCCAGTGGTGGGCTTGGACTGGCTGCAGTGCAATTGGCGAAGCGAGCCGGCGCCGAGATCTATGCCACCGCGGGCAATGAGCGCAAACGTGAATTTTTGCGCAAGCTCGGCATCCAGCATGTATTCGATTCGCGCTCTGCCGCTTTCCTCAAAGATGTGATAAACGCGACCGGCGGAGCAGGCGTAGACGTTGTACTGAATTCGCTCTCCGGAGAGCTGATCAAGGCAGGTTTGGAAGTCCTTTCACCCGGCGGATGTTTTCTTGAAGTGGGCAAGCGTGACATCTGGTCTGCGGAAGCAGTGCGCCAGCTACGCTCCGACATTCGCTATCACGTTTTCGATCTGGGCGAGGTGGCAAAGGAAGATCCGGAATTAATCCACGGCATGTTGAACGAACTCGTGCCGGAATTTGCAGCCGGTACGTTGCAGCCATTGCAAACACAAGTTTTTTCGATTCAAGAAACCTCTGCGGCTTTCAGAACGATGGCCCAGGCGGCGCACATCGGGAAGATCGTTCTCTCTCGCTCCGCGGAGAATCAAGACGAAATCGAGACCCTGGAAAAGATTCTCGCGCAAGGAGCTGTCCTTGTTGTCGGAGGTCTTGGCGCACTTGGACGCCTGACAGCGTCATGGCTGGTCGAAAAGGGAGCGCGCAAGCTGGTATTGACGGGACGCACCGCCTCTGCCGATGAAGAGTTCCTTGCGTCGCTGCGACATCTTGGAGCCGAAGTGGCAATTGTGCAGATGGACGTCGCGAGTCCCGACAATGTCGAGAAGGTACTATCCAGCATCCGCTCTTCGGGCGTGCCATTGACGGCTGTTTTCCACGTTGCTGGAGTCGTTCAGGATCGGGTGCTTGAAGGTGAAGCCTGGAATACCTATCGACAGGCGGTGGCCGCGAAGATTGAAGGAGCATGGAATTTACATCGGCTGACAGAAGCCGACTCGGTTAAGCTGATGGTTTTCTTTTCGTCCGCTGCCGGAATCCTCGGTTCTTCGGGGCAGGGCAGCTACGCTGCAGCGAACACCTTTCTCGATTCGTTGGCGCACTATCGCGCGAGCCGCGGTTTCACCACTCTGAGTGTGGACTGGGGAGCTTGGGCAGATAAGGGCATGGCAGCTCGCCTTGCTCCAGAACATGCAGAACGTTTGCTGCGCCAGGGCATCCATCCGCTTGATGCGGATGCGGCTTTCAGCGCGATGGAGAAAGCAATTGCCGAACGTCGCACCCAGGTCACAGTCGTAAATATCGCATGGGATCGATTCCTTGAGCATCGGATGTCTAAAGACCGGCCTCTGTTCGAGACTTTGTGCGCGCCCGCTCCGAAGGATTTGGAGGCAGAAAAAGCCGAATCGATCCGCAGCATTGTTTTGCGTGCCGCAGCGCAGGATCGCAAGGCCGTGATGGCGACCCACGTGCGGGAGTGCGCTCGCCGCGCAATGAGCCTTGCTGATGGAGCATCAGTTCCGGATGACATTCCGCTCCAGGAGGTTGGCCTCGATTCGCTAATGGCGATCGACATGAAGAATGAACTTGCGCAGTCTCTCGATCTGCCTCTTTCAGCCGGATTGCTTTTCAACTATCCAACCGTGAAAGAGCTTGCTGCACATCTGGTCGGGTTGCTGCCAAACGATGTTTCTACGGAATCTCAAATCGAGGTTGCCGAGGCTGTCACGCTGGAACAGATGAGTGACGAAGAAGCAGAGCGGCTACTGCTTGAAGAACTGGAGCACTTGGGAGATGGGAGTAGCCATGCCTGAGATGACCGGTCAAAATGAGTTGTCGGCCGTCAAGCGTGCTCTTGCAGAAATTCGCAAGCTCCGAGCACGCGTCGATGAATTGGAGAAAGGATCCGCAGAACCAATCGCGATTGTCGGTCTCGGCTTGCGCCTGCCAGGCGGTGCAACTGATGAAGCGAGTTTCTGGGATTTGCTTACAGAAGGACGCGACGTCATTAGCGAAGTTCCACCTGACCGGTGGGATTGGCGCAGCTACAACGACGAGGGCCGCGCTTCCGCTACAACCAGGGTTACGCGGTTTGGTGGATTCCTCGAACACGCCCAGGATTTCGATGCCGGGTTCTTTGGGATTTCGCCGCGGGAAGCGGTGATGATGGATCCTCAGCATCGCCTCGTTCTTGAAATTGCCTGGGAGGCACTGGAGAACGCGGGCTATGCTGCGTCTGCATTGCAGGGTACCGACGCAGGCGTATTTATCGGCATCGGCAATAGCGATTACGCCCGGCACACCATGCGCGAGTCGGAATCGATTGATGCATATGTCGGATCGGGAAACGCGCCTGCAATGGTTGCCGGACGGCTTTCTTATGTATTGGGAACGCATGGACCATCGCTTGCCATGGATACCTCCTGTTCATCATCTCTGGTAGCAGTGCATGAAGCCTGCGTAAGTCTGCGTTCAGGTGAATGCCGCATGGCATTGGCCGGTGGAGTAAACCTCATGCTGCTGCCCGAGCCTCATGTGGCACTTTCAAGGGCGCAGATGATGGCGCCAGACGGGCGCTGCAAAGTGTTCGACGATGCGGCCAACGGTTATGTACGCAGCGAGGGCTCCTGCATTGTTGTTCTGAAAAAACTTTCATCCGCAGTGCAGGATCGAGATCGCATCGTAGGCGTGATTCGTGGTTCTGCCGTGAATCATGACGGGCGAAGCGGCGGATTGACTGCTCCGAGTGGTCCTGCGCAGATGGCCGTTATTCGCAAGGCAATGGAGGTGGCGCGAGTACAGCCTTCCGAAATCGGCTTCGTCGAGACTCATGGAACCGGGACATCTCTCGGCGATCCCATTGAAGTGGAGGCACTCGCTTCGGTGCTTTGTGAGGGGCGTGATCCTCGGCAACCGCTTCTGCTCGGCGCTGTAAAGAGCAATCTCGGACATCTTGAAGCCGCAAGCGGCATCGTCGGCCTGGTAAAGGCAGCTCTTGTTCTGCGTCATCAAATCGTCCCCGCCAACCTGCACATCCAGAAGCAGAACACGCGGATTCCGTGGGACAGGCTGACGGTTGCCGTTCCGCGTGAGTGCACGCCCTGGAAGGGCCGCTATGCAGGAGTCAGTTCCTTTGGTTTCAGCGGAACCAATGCGCATTTGATTTTGGAGAGGCCGGACGAGTCGCATGCTGAATCGGACCTGCCGGAGCGTTCATGGCATGTTTTGACGATTTCAGCAAAGTCCGATGCGAGCCTTGAAAAACTGCGCTCACAGTATGCAGCCGTGTTGCGGAATCAGGAAGTCAACATTGCAGACTTCTGTTTCACGGCGAACACTGGCCGCTCTCATTTCGAAAAGCGGCTCGCGATTGTCGGACAGACAGCGGAAGAGTTTCTTGCCCGCTTAGAAGGAACTGTCACCGACCGAACTTTTCCAGGCACAGCCGACGTTGAACCCGGTCGGATCTGTTTTCTTTTTACGGGCCAGGGTAGCCAGTACGCAGGCATGGGCCGTGAGTTATACGAGAGTTCTGGGGTGTATCGCGCCGCGGTGGAGCGTTGCAGCGCAGCATGGAAGGAGCAGACGGGCGAGTCACTGATCGAAGCAGTGTATGTGCGCGGCGAGGAGCTGAAGACGGCGCGGGTGATTCAGCCAGCGCTTTTCGCGTTGGAGTACGGAGTCGCGGAGTTGTGGCGGAGCTGGGGCATCGAGCCGAGCGTGGTTCTTGGGCACAGCCTCGGGGAGTACGTAGGCAGCGTGGTGTCTGGACTTCTGACGCTTTCCGACGGTCTTCGTCTGGTGCATGCGCGAGCGGAGTTGATGGACCGACTGCGGTCGCGAAGCACGATGCTGTCGGTATCTGCGGATGTGGAACGGGTGAGCCGTTCGCTGGAGGGATTGGAAGCCGAGGTATCGATTGCGGCGATCAACGGGCCTGAGAGCATCGTGATCTCGGGCAGTGTGGAGGGAGTACGTCAGGCGGGAGAGAAGCTTGCGGGTCAGGGAGTTCGTACGCGCGAGCTGGAGGTCAGCCATGGATTCCATTCGCCGATGCTTGAGCCGATACTGGACGAGTTTGAAGCGCGAGCAGGAAAGGTCACGTATGGCACGGCGCGGCAGCGGATCGTATCGAACCTGACGGGCCGAGTAGCCGAAGCGGGAGAGATGAGCCGAGCGCGATACTGGCGCGATCACATGCGGCATACGGTGCAATTCCATGCCGGCCTGCAAGCCGCCATCGCTACCGGTTGCACCACCTTCATTGAGATTGGTCCCTCAACCGCATCTGCGCGCTATCGCGGCTAAAACGAATGCAAGCCTCGGCGACAGAATCAAAGCCTCCATGGTTCGGAATCGTTCCCCGTTCTTGCAAATGTGCGAGAGCGCGGCACAGCTCTATGTTGAAGGGCAGCCGATCAACTGGGCCGGCTTCGACCGTGGCTACTCACGATTCAGAGTGGCGCTGCCGACTTATCCGTTCGAGCGGAAGAGTTATTGGCACGGGCGGTACGCAGATGAGTTCGCTCATCACGTGTGTCAGCAGGCATCCCAGGCAGCGATTGCTCAATCGCAGTTTGAGCCGATCGGCACGCATCTTGAGGAGTTTCCGCAGAAGTGGGAATCGCTAAAGGAACTTACAGTCGGGCTGATGCTGGCTACGCTGCGAGAACTCGGGGCTCTTCCGCCTGCAGGTGAATATGACATCCATGACCTGATGGTCAAAGGCGGAATCGCCGCGCAACATCATCGCCTGGTACGGCGCTGGTTTGCATTGCTGGAAAACGAAGGATACCTCTCCCAATCGAACGGGCGAATCGTGATTCCGCTCTGAAATCGTTGTGCCGGATCTAACGGCTGCGTGGCAGAAGGCTGAAGCGCACCTCGGGGACGATCCCTACCTTCTGACCTGGCTGAAGAATTGTGCGACGCTCATGCAGTCAGTGCTCACTGGGCAGGTCAATCCTCTGGAAACTCTTTTTCCAGGAGGCTCTGAAGATCTGGCAGCGAATTTGTACGGGAATTCCCCGGGGCCGAAATATGCTAACGCGATTGCATCTGCGGCTGTTCAGGCCGCATGCGCTGCTGTTCCTGCAGGTCGCAAATTGCGCATCCTTGAAATCGGCGGAGGCACCGGCGGGTTTACAGCAAGTGTTCTGCCGAAGTTGCCGTCGAGAGGCGTGTCCTATCTGTTCACTGATGTCTCGGAGCAATTTCTGCACAGGGCAGCGGCACGATTCGCGGACTACCCCAATCTTCACTACGGCATATTGGATGTTGAAAACGAATCGCACGTGTGGGCGCATCGATCGTCGTGCGACGTATTGGTGGCCGCCAATGTTGTCCATGCGACGCGAGATATCCAGAAGACATTGGAACAGGTGAAGGCGCTGGTCGCGCCGGGCGGCACCATCATTCTGCTGGAGACTACGCAAAGCCTCGCCTGGCACGAGATCACCATCGCACTGATCCAAGGTTGGCAAAAATCCGATGATGCGACGCGACAGGGCGAGACTCTCATGCAAGCGCCGGATTGGAATTCGCTGTTGCAAAGCATGGGGTTTGTGGATGTAGTGCAGGCGCCGATAAGTGGATCGCCCGCTGAAGCGGTGGGGTTGCATGTTCTGATCGCAAGAGCGCCGTTATCCGATACAGACGTTCCGCGCGGTGAGGCGCAACCATCAGAACTCCGGTGGTATCCGGAGACGGCATCGCCAACTGCTGACAAAATCGAAACCTCTGATATCGTTGCTCGCCTTGCCGAAGTGCCCGCTTCAGAACGCCGGGAAATCATTCTTGACGCAGTGCTGGAAGAGGTGGCGCAGGTTCTGCGTCTGAGCGCCGACGAATCAGTGAAGAAGAGCGATCGCTTGATGGAGATCGGTCTTGACTCGCTCATGGCCCTGGACCTGAGCGGCAGGTTATCGAAGCGAATGGGCCTGGCAGAAATGCCGGTAACACTCATGTTCGACTACCCCACACCGTCCGCGATTGCAGATTATCTACTGGGACGGCTGGGAGAGAGTGCACCCGCAACTGAACCGGTTGCGGTCCAGAATCCTACACCAGTCAACATGCAGAAACTTTCAGAAGAAGAAGTGTCCGAGATGTCGGACGAAATGGTTGCCGAGCTGCTGCGTAGCCGGCTGGACAGATGAGGTTGGGATGGATCAAGTTGTAAACAACCAGTCGGCCTTGCTGAAGAAGGCATTCCTTGCGATCCAGGATCTTGAGCTAAAGCTCGAGAAGGCCGAAGCTGCCTCGAAAGAACCTGTTGCCGTCGTAGGCATCGGTTGCCGGTTCCCCGGCGGCGCCAGCGACCCAGACAGCTTTTGGGAATTGTTGCGCGCAGGCCGTGACGCTGTTTCGAAAGTGCCGACGGATCGCTGGGATCGCGAAGTTTCATTCGAATCGAACTCCGAAGGCTCTTCAAAGACATCGATGCCGAATGGCGCCTTCCTTGAACGTGTTGATGGATTCGACGCTGCGTTTTTTGGAATGGCTCCTCGTGAGGCCGCCGCCATCGATCCGCAACAGAGACTCGTGCTTGAAGTGGCGGTGGAGACACTTGAGAATGCTGGTGTCGCGGTTGCCAAGCTGTTTGGATCGAAGACCGGTGTATTTCTTGGAGTGGCCGGCAACGACTTCAGCCAATGCTTTGCGCAGGCGGGATTTCCTGAAGAATTGATGGCCCACTACGTGACAGGCGCGGCCCACAGCGTCGCAGCCGGTCGCATTTCTTATGCTCTTGGATTGCAGGGCCCAAGCATTGCTGTGGATACTGCATGTTCGTCTTCGCTGGTTGCTGTGCATCTGGCATGCCAGAGCTTGCGCGCGGGCGAGTCGGAACTTGCGCTTGCAGGTGGCGTGAACCTGATTCTAGTGCCCGAAACAACTGCCCTGTTCGCGAAAGTAGGAATGCTTTCTCCGCGAGGCCAATGCAAAACCTTTGACGAAGATGCAGACGGATTCGCTCGAGGCGAGGGTTGCGGCTTTGTCGCCTTGAAGTTGCTCTCGCGCGCGCAAGCAGAAGGCGATCGCATCCTGGCTGTGATCCGTAGTTCAGCCGTAAACCAGGATGGGCCAAGCAGCAGCTTGACAGCCCCAAATGGCCCAGCGCAGGAATCGCTGATACGCGATGCACTCACGAAGGCTCGACTGACTGCGGCTGAGGTTTCCTATGTAGAGGCGCACGGAACGGGAACAGCACTGGGCGATCCCATTGAATTGCAGGCGCTGGGCAACGTGTATGGCTCCGCTCGCTCCGGATGTTTGCCATTGCTTGTAGGGTCGCTTAAAACGAACATGGGGCACCTCGAAGGCGCCGCCGGAATCGCGGGCCTGATCAAGACAGTGCTCGCGCTCGAACATCGGCAGATTCCTCCGCATCTCCATTTCGAGCGCCCAACTTCGCGGATCAACTGGAATGCGTTGCGATTAGCCGTCCCTAAAGAGCTGACTGACTGGGATGCAGAAGGCAAGAGCCGCATCGCCGCTGTAAGTTCATTCGGTTTCAGCGGAACCAATGCACACATCATTTTGGAGGAAGCTCACGCGCCAGCTGACCAGGCACATGAAACAGCCAGGCCGATGGAGGTATTAGCGGTCTCTGCGAAAACTCCGGCTGCGCTCGAAACACTGGTCGCTGCATATCACAAGCATCTCGCGCAGCGTCCCGAGATCGATCTGCGTGACATGTGTTTCACCGCCAACGCGGGTCGCTCGCACTATACTTCGCGGATCAGCTTCGCCGCACCTGATGTACAGGGAATGCTGCAAGAGCTTGGGGCCTATTCCGGCCCTGCGAAAGCGCGCGGCCAGAAACCCGGTCGGATCTGTTTTCTTTTTACGGGCCAGGGTAGCCAGTACGCAGGCATGGGCCGTGAGTTATACGAGAGTTCTGGGGTGTATCGCGCCGCGGTGGAGCGTTGCAGCGCAGCGTGGAAGGAGCAGACGGGCGAGTCACTGATCGAAGCAGTGTATGTGCGCGGCGAGGAGCTGAAGACGGCGCGGGTGATTCAGCCAGCGCTTTTCGCGTTGGAGTACGGAGTCGCGGAGTTGTGGCGGAGCTGGGGCATCGAGCCGAGCGTGGTTCTTGGGCACAGCCTGGGGGAGTACGTAGGCAGCGTGGTGTCTGGACTTCTGACGCTTTCCGACGGTCTTCGTCTGGTGCATGCGCGAGCGGAGTTGATGGACCGACTGCGGTCGCGAAGCACGATGCTGTCGGTATCTGCGGATGTGGAACGGGTGAGCCGTTCGCTGGAGGGATTGGAAGCCGAGGTATCGATTGCGGCGATCAACGGGCCTGAGAGCATCGTGATCTCGGGCAGTGTGGAGGGAGTGCGTCAGGCGGGAGAGAAGCTTGCGGGTCAGGGAGTTCGTACGCGCGAGCTGGAGGTCAGCCATGGATTCCATTCGCCGATGCTTGAGCCGATACTGGACGAGTTTGAAGCGCGGGCAGGAAAGGTCACGTATGGCACGGCGCGGCAGCGGATCGTATCGAACCTGACGGGCCGAGTAGCCGAAGCGGGAGAGATGAGCCGAGCGCGATACTGGCGCGATCACATGCGGCATACGGTGCAATTCCATGCCGGCCTGCAAGCCGCCCTCGCCACCGGTTGCACCACCTTCATTGAGATTGGCCCTCAACCGCATCTGATTTCGCTGGCAAAGACGTCAGCAAGTAATCTCCCCGTTCTGTGGCTGCCTTCAATGCGTAGGGGACGCAATGCATGGCCCGAACTGGTATCCGCGATAAAAGCGCTGTACGAAGATGGAGCGGAGATTGACTGGGCATCCTTTTACGAAAAGCGTGGAAGAAGGATCGCTCTGCCAGGTTATCCGTGGGAGGAACGTAGCTTTCCTTTGCCCAGGCGGGCAGAGACGATGCCGGCGATTCCGTCGGCGAATTCGTTCCATCATCCCCTTCTGGGAGTGCGATTGGCTTCACCTCTCAAGGAGATTCAATTCCAGTCGGTGATCAGTCCTTCGCGACCGGTATGGCTTGCGGACCATGCGTTGCGTGAAAAGCCGTTGATGCCTGCCGCCGGTTACCTGGAAATGGCGCTGAGTGCTGCAAGAGCAAGTGGATTGGGCGAAGCGGCAGTGGAAGCAGTAGCTCTGCTTCAGCCCTGCGTGTTCGATGAACCTCGAATTCTGCAGTGTGTGGTTAGTAAAGGTGATGAGTCAGCCACATTCGAAATCAGCAGCAGCGCTGCTTCCGATCCAGGGGAATGGTTGCTGCATGCGACTGGTGAATTGGTATCGTCATCCTCGGCGCCTCCTTCTGAATTGGATTACACATCGCTGGACAATGCGCAGAGCCGCTGCTTGCTTCAGCGTTCGATCGCCGATTTCTATGCGGATTTCGAGCAGCGCGGCTTGACCTTCGGACTGGGATTCCAGCCTCTTGTTTCACTGCAGGTGGGCCAAGGCGAAGCAGTTGCGAGCTTTAAGGTCCCCATGAAGGCTCAAGACGAGCAAGATGCCTTCACAATCCATCCGGTTGCTCTGGATGCGTGCTTTCAAACTGTGGCCGCCGCGGTGATGAGCCTTGAAAAGGGAGAGGCGAAGGTTGCTCTTCCCGCTGGGTTGAACCGTCTTCGCATCACAGGCGATTGCCGCCGGTTGGTGAATGCTCATGCCGTTGTGAAAGGCGGAAGCGAGGGCATCCGAGCGGAGTTCCAGGGATTCGATGAGTCAGGGAAGCTGCTGATCGTCGGTGAAGGATTGATTTTCCGCACCGGGATTCCCAGTACAGGAAGCTCGGATGGAACCGCTGTGGGCGATCTCATCTACGAGGTCGATTGGGTACCGGTTGCAGATGCCGAGCCTTCGCGGCCGGCGATTGGAACAGAGGGACAGTGGCTGCTTTTCGGAACAGCGCAAGATGTTCAACCCCTGGCGGTGATGTTGCGGCGGAATGGAAATACAAACATTAAGACTGGGGCAAGTGATGAGGACCTGACACTGGCCGAAACAGCGGATACGGTTACGGACATTATGTATGTCGCGCCGTCGCCCAGTGAAGCACACTCCGACTGGCGGGCGCTAAAAGAGTTTCTACCCATCGCTCAAGCGGTGTCGAAAGCACAGTCTGGCGCGCCTGCGCGCCTGTGGGTAATCACACGCAGTGCGCAGGGACCAGGGCTCAGCAATCCAGATCAGGCAACTTTGTGGGGTCTGGCACGGTCGATGGCCCTTGAACATCCCGAAGTGCGCGTCATCCGGGTAGATTTCGATGAGTCAGCCGGTGAGCAGGACTGGCTGCGCGCGTTCAAGGCAGCACAAGTCGAGGACGAGATTGCTGTTCGCCGCGAAGCGCTGTACGCGTCGCGCGTACGGCGAGCAACACACGCTGCGAGACGGTCGACCGATGCGGAAGATGCACAGGTCGAACTCGGCATTGCAGAACGGGGCACACTGGAGAACCTGCAACTCATCTCTGCTGAGCGTCGTCCACCGGCGGCAAACGAAGTGGAGATCGAAGTACGTGCAGCGGGGTTGAATTTCCGCGATGTGTTGAACGCCCTTGGTATGTACAAAGGTAAACCGGGGCCACTCGGCGGTGAGTGTGCCGGCATCGTTCGAGCTGTCGGCGCGGATGTTTCCAATGTAAAACCTGGCGACGAAGTAGTCGCTGTCGGGTCCGGATGCTTCCGCCGCTACATGAATACGCCCTCCGAACTGGTGTGGCACAAACCGGAGCAGGTTAGCTTTTCCGCGGCTGCCGCATTGCCGATTGCGTTTCTGACAGCAAGCTACGCGCTGCATGACGTCGCTCGGATACAGCCCGGCGAAAGCATACTCATCCACGCAGGCGCCGGCGGCGTTGGTCAGGCCGCGATTCAGATTGCGCGCGCCGCTGGAGCTGTAATCTATGCAACTGCCGGCAGCGATGAAAAGCGTGCTTATCTGCGTGCAATGGGCGTCAGCCTTGTGATGGACTCCCGTTCTCTCGATTTTTCAAGCGAAGTGTTGAAAGCGACTGCTGGGCGGGGAGTTGATATCGTCTTGAATTCGCTCGCCGGACCCTTTATTGATGCCGGTTTTGCCACTCTGGCACAGCGAGGACGCTTCCTTGAACTCGGCGTCGCCGATCTGCGCTCGGACGAATGGGTACAGAAGACGCGGCCTGATGTCGACTATTTCCAGATCGACCTCATTGACAAGAATCAGGTCGTCTCCCGTGTATTGACGGAAATCTTTCAGAAGATACGCGCCGGTTCCCTGGAACCGCTGCCGAACACTGTCTTCGAGATGGAGAAAGCCCAGGATGCTTTCCGGTGGATGGCGCAGGCGCGGCATATCGGCAAAATCACGCTCGCGTTCCCGCGCAAACCGTCGGAATCTGGAATTCGGAAAGATGGCGCTTACCTCGTCACCGGCGGCATCTCGGGTTTGGGGCTCGAGGTGGCGAAATGGCTGGCCGAGCAACGCGCAGGTGAAGTAGTTGTCCTCGGGCGCAGTGCTCCATCTGAGGCGACGTGTGAAGTCTTCGACGCGATTAGGAACTCGGGAACGGCCGTGACCGTTTGCCAGGGGGATGTTTCGGTTGCATCCGATGTTGCTGCGGCCATCTCAACCAGACTCCCTTTACGCGGAGTGTTTCACTGTGCCGGCACGTTACAAGATGCGGCGCTTTCCCGGCAGGACTGGGCAAGGTTCAAGGAAGTATTGGCAGGAAAGGCAGAGGGAGCACGGCATCTGCATCAACTGACCCAGGACCGTCCTCTCGATCATTTCGTGCTGTTTTCGTCCATTGCCGCAGTGCTGGGCTCGCCGGGGCAGACCAACTACGCCGCGGCTAATGCGTTTTTGGATGCGCTTGCACATCAGCGGAGCATGCGCAACCTTCCCGCTCTAAGCGTGAATTGGGGAGCATGGCAGGAAGTTGGCATGGCCGTTCGCCACGGAACATTGGACCGTGCGGCGGCTCGCGGGAATGACGGGAATGACAACCCGCGACGGCCTTTCGAAAATGAGCGAGCTGATGCAGAGCGCTGCGGGCCCGCAGGCCATGGTGCTGGCAATGGACTGGAATCGTTACGCTCAGACTCCATTAGCCGCAAAGCAAAGGCCATTGCTGAGTGAAATCGAAACCCGCGACGCAAGGAAAGCACCGGCACCGGCAGCAACGCGCGCTAAAGCCGAGTCATGGCTGGCGAAGCTTCAGGCCGCAGGAAGATTGCAGGAACGTGAAGTGTTGCAGAGTCTGCTGGACGAAAGGATTTGTTCCATCCTGCGGCTGCCGCTGCGAGCAGGCGATTCATACCGAGCAGCCTCTCCAGGAACTCGGTCTGGATTCGCTTCTGTCCATAGAGTTGCGCAATTCGGTAGGGATATCGCTGCATCGTTCACTTCCGGCGACCCTGCTTTTTGATTACCCGACGCTGAGAGCGTTGACAGATTATCTGCTGAGTATCGTGGGCGCAAGTGAGCCTGCTCGACCCAGACAATCACGCGCAAAGCCCGATCGGCGAAGTGCCCTGGACGATATCGAAGCTCTGTCCGATGACGAAGTGAACGAGTTGTTAAACCAGCAAACTCGAACGAGGCAAGAGGTATAGTGAGCGACTATCTTACAAGAATCTCAAAGCTTTCTCCTCAGCGGCTCGCGTTGCTTGCGAACGAACTGAACGAGCGCTTGCAGGCAATCGAGAACGAGCGTTCGGAACCGCTGGCCATCGTCGGGATGGGATGCAGATTCCCGGGCGGAGCCAACGATCCGGAGTCGCTATGGACACTGCTGCGTGACGGTGTTGATGCGATTCGTGAGGTTCCTTCAGATCGATGGGACATCGACGCGTTTTATCATCCCGATCCGGATATGCCGGGGCGCATGGCGACTCGCTGGGGCGGATTCATCGATGCCCCGGATCGTTTCGATCCGAAGTTCTTCGGTATCGCCCCGGGCGAAGCCGTCACCATGGATCCGCAGCAGCGGCTTTTGTTGGAGACGGCCTGGGAGGCTCTCGAGAATGCAGGCATCAATCCCGCATCGCTGGCCGGAACGGCGACGGGCGTATTCGTCGGTGTGTGTAACTCGGACTATGCATTTCATGCATTCAAGGCTTCGCATGAAAGTATCACGCCCTATTTCGCTTCAGGGCTCTCGCACTCCGTGGCGGCAGGAAGAATTTCTTATCTTCTTGGTCTACAGGGGCCAAGTCTTACTGTTGACACCTCGTGTTCTGCATCACTAGTGGCAGTACATCTGGCGTGCCAAAGTCTCCGCCATCGCGAATCGGATTTCGCACTGGCCGGCGGTGTCAACGTGATTCTGAACCCGGAGATCACGATAGCTTTGTCACGCAGCAGGATGATGTCTCCCGATGGACGTTGCAAGCCCTTTTCTGAAGGCGCAAATGGATTTGTCCGGGCCGAAGGTAGCGGAATCGTTGTATTACGGCGACTGAGCGATGCGCTCGCAGATCGAAACAACATCCTCGCGGTGATCCGCGGTACCGCCGTCAATCAGGACGGCAAAAGTAATGGATTGACAGCTCCGAATGGACCTTCTCAGGAAGCAGTCCTTCAGGCGGCGTTGGCCGACGCGCAGTTGCAGCCAGAGGATCTTCAATACATCGAAGCTCATGGAACAGGAACTTCACTTGGTGATCCAATTGAAGTAGGTGCACTGGCAAACGTTTTTGCGGAGAGATCGCGCGAACGCAATCCGTTGTGGATCGGTTCGGTGAAGAGCAACGTAGGTCACCTCGAATCTGCCGCCGGAGTTGCCGGACTCATGAAGTTAGTTTTGGCTCTCCAGCACCGCGAAATCCCTGCGACATTGCATTTGGAAAAACCAAGCAGCCGGATCGAATGGGAATCGTTGCCGATTCGTCCAGCAAGCCGCCTAGAGGAGTGGCCCAAAGTAGATGGCCCTCGCGGCGGAGGTGTCAGCTCATTCGGTTTTAGCGGCACCAACGTTCATGCGATCGTTCAGGAAGCTCCGCATGACGACACGCCTTCGGATGCGACTGGCGATGCCAAACCGAGGCTAGTGGTGCTGTCTGCAAAAACGGAAACCGCATTGCAGCAAACTGCAAAGAGACTTGCAGAATGGCTGCGAACACATCCAGATCTTCGGCTTCCGGCGATCGCGCGTACCCTATCGATGGGTCGATGCCACTTCGAGAATCGCGTGGCGATTGTCGCGAGCTCTTCAGCAGAACTCATCTCCAGGTTGCAAACATTCCCCAGTGGCGATCTCGCTATGGGAAGGCAGGTGGACAATCAGCAACTGATCGAGTTCGAATTCGCTTCCGATGCAGCTTCGGGAAATTCGTGGCGCGCATTGATTGAGAATGTTCCCGTGTTCCGCGAACGATTCGACCAGTGCGACGCAATTCTCTCTGCGGGAATAGGGAGCGTCCGAGCATTGGACCGTATGCGGCAAGCAGATTCCTCTGCGGTTCCCGAGGAATTTCGTCTCGTGCTCTCGTTCGCCGTCCAATATGCATATTCTGGGCTCCTGCAGTCCTGCGGAATCGCTCCCTCTCAGGTTTCAGGCAATCATGCGGGCACTCTTGCTGCGGCGTGTTGCGCCGGTGCTCTTCACGTTGAGGACGCTGTTCAACTGGCTCTGGCGGTTGGCCGGAGCGACTTGCGCAAAGTGGAAGAGTTGTCGCAATCCATTTCGCTGGATAGTCCCACGCTGCCTTGGTATTGCAGCGATACAGGGACCATCCTGGCGCAGTTCTGTGCGCGCGCGTTGAAGTCGGCTGTCGCCCTTCCGAACTAGCGAACGGCTCAGCAAAAAGAATCGGTTGGCCGTTGTGATCGGCAAGTCCGATACCGCAGCAGTTAATCCGCGCCAAACCGTAAATATTGCGAGTCATGTGGCCGGCGGTGTGGAAGCTTTTATACGTGCTGCCGCTGACCTGTTTGCCTTAGGTGCTCAGTCCGGAATTGAGCAAACTGTACGGCACTACGTTACCTCGCACTGTTGCGCTTCCAACCTATCCATTTGAGCGGGAGCGTTATTGGTTGGAAATTGACCAAGATGCAAGAGTCTCGACACGGTCAACGGCCTCGATCGACTCATCGGAGAGCATCGCGGTAACCTCATCCCCTAACGATTGGCTGTATGAGGTTGCCTGGGAGCCGCAGCCCACTCAGCAGCAATTGGATGACGACAGATATCCGCAAACCATTTCGGCGCTGAAAGAGTATGCCCCCGTACCGGCTACAGAAGATGTTCTTCGCATTGGTGAGGCATCTTCGCAATTGCAGTCGATTTGCGGATCACTCGCGCTTCAGATCGCTTGAAGAACTTGGGCTCAAACAATTTGCAGACGAGAGATTCTCGGCAAACGAACTGTGCGAACGCCTTCAGGTAGCTTCGGGGCGCCGGCGGATCGTAGGACGCTTTCTTGGAATGCTTGCAGAAGACGGCCTCGCGATCCGAGAGGGTGATCGATTCCGAATTGTTGACAGCTGCGAGTCCAGGGATCTGAATGAAGAACTAGACAAACTGAAAGAGCAATATCCGGAAATACAGACGGAACTTGAAATTCTGAAACGATGCGCTTCAAAAACTCCGGCTGTCTTGCGTGGCGGATACGATCCCATGCAGCTTGTATTTGCCGATGGATCAGTCAATGAGGCGGAGCAGATCTACGAGAAATCTCCGGTATGCAAATACTTCAATACCGCCACCAGCGAGATCATTCGCCGAGCTGTCGCTAACATCAAGGGCAGAACAGCCAGCATTCTGGAAATAGGAGCCGGCACCGGCGCAACCACCGCCTCTGTACTTCCTGCGCTTGCCGGCCTAAGCGTTCGATACACTTTCACCGATTTGTCCCCGGTATTCCTGAAGAAGGCGCGGGAGAAATTCAGTGCATTCGCCGGTGTGGAATACAAACTTCTCAACGTCGAGCGCGATCCGGCAAAACAAGGCTTTGAGAACGAAAGTTATGACATCATTCTGGCGGCCAACGTACTGCACGCCACGGCATCGCTGCGCGACACAGTAGCACACGCCCGGCAGCTTCTGCGTCCGGGCGGCATGCTGATGATCATCGAGGGCTCTCGTCCCGATCGCTGGCTGGAGCTGACTTTCGGCCTGACCGATGGATGGTGGCGATTCGTGGATTCCGATCTGCGAGGTGAACACCCACTCGTCTCGATCGAAAAGTGGCAGACGCTTTTCCGCGAACACGGCATGAGCCGCAGTCGTTCGGTTACTTATACCGAAAGGACGGGCATCCAGTCGCAGCAGGTTGTGCTGGGGGCGTGCGCAGACATCCCCGAAACCGCTCAGTCGACGAAAGCTGCACAGCGTCGATGGTTGGTTTTCGACGATCTCAGCGGTGTAGGTGCAGCACTCAAACGGATTCTTCATCAAAGGCCCGAATTGGGTACGGTAATCGAAGCAGCCGCCCCCGAGTTAGATCTCAGGGAAGTGCTCGCTTCTCCCGGCATTGGGTCGGCGGATGACCAACTACATGTTGTGTATTTAAGGAATCTCAACGCGACTGATGCGGTGAGTGGAATTGATTTATGCGCCAGTACGCCGGTGCGCATGATTCAACAGTTCGCTTCGATCAAACATCCCGTAAAGCTCTGGCTGGTTACGCAAGGTGCGCAGCCCGCAGCTGGGCCAAAGCCATCAACAACAAGCGCGCTACAGGCCATCAATTGGGGCATTGGCCGAACCCTTCGGCTCGAACATCCGGAAATATTCGGCGGCCTTATCGACCTCGATCCACAATCTGCTCCTGAGCAATCTGCGAGCGATCTCCTATCGGAGTTGCTGCACGAGGATGTTGAGGACCAGGTTGTTTTGCGGAATGGAAAACGCCTTGCGCCGAGACTCAGGCGTGTGACGCCTGATGAACTTGGAAGCACGCGCACTCTGCCGCGCCGTGATGGCTCCTATCTGGTGACTGGCGCTTTTGGCGGTGTAGGGCAGCGCGTCGTTCGATGGCTGGCGGAATCGGGCGCCGGACATCTGGTGCTGGTGAGTCGAGGCAATGTTGGTGGAGACGGCGATCCCTTGACGGAAGAGCGCGCGAGATTTGTCCAGGAATTGCGAACTCTAGGCGCATCGGTGGTCCTGGTCCGCGATGATCTGTCTTCCCTAGAGACCACGAAGGAAGTCTTCAGCCGATTCGGTACGGAATATCCTCCGTTGCGCGGCATCCTGCACATGGCTACCTCGCGGAAGATGAGCGATTTGTTGAGCCTCAGCGAATCGGAAATTGTTGAAGTACTGAGTCCGAAAGTAAAGGGCGGCTGGATCTTGTCGCAAGCAGCACAGTCGCACAGTCTCGACTTCTTCGTCAGTTTTTCTTCGATCGCTGGTTTGCTGGGTGCGCAAAACTCGGCGGCGTATGCGGCTGGAAATCAGTTTCTTGACAGCCTTGCCTCCGCGAAACGAGCCGAGGGCTGTCCGATGATCTCGGTGGATTGGGGCGCATGGATCATTCCTGGGGCGGTTGAGCAGCTGCGTCGTGTGGGACTCGTCCCAATGGCGACTGAAAAGGCTTTAGGCTGGATGCCGCAGATCCTCGGCGCATCTCGGGCGCAAGTCATGATCGCCGACATGGACTGGAAGACCGCAAAAGAGCTTTATGAGTCTCGCCGCATTCATCCTTTGCTCTCTGAATTAAAGATTGGAGAATCGCGGAAAGATTCGCCCGAATTAGAGAAAGAAGAGGCTGGCCCGCTAAGCCCAGAAGGCGCCTCGATTGCGGAAGTGGTTCTTGCGGAGTGTACCCGGGTACTTGGTTTCCGTGCAGGCGACCGCCCTCCTCTCGATGTGCCTCTTACCGAGCTTGGGCTGGATTCTCTGATGGCTGTCGATCTGCGCAACCGTTTGCAGACGGTCATCCGGCGCGATTTGCCGTCAACGATCGTTTTCGACTATCCAACAGTGTCCGAGCTGACAGAACTGATGGAAACCATGGTGTGGGCTGCCACTGGAGATTCAGCCGCAGATGCAAGTACGCGAAACGATGAGGTTCATATATGAGAGAAGTGATTCACCTGCTCGGACGACTTCGCGCGGAAGGAGTTTCGTTGTCCGTTGATGGCGAGTCGTTGAAGTGTGCGGCGCCTCCCGGAGTCCTGACACCTGAACTGCGCGCCGAACTTACGAAGCATAAGGCTGAAATCCTGACATTCTTGAAGTCGTCGACCAGCAAGACAGCTTCAAAGGAGATCACTCTTGCACCCGTCGAGCGCAAGGATCCCCTTCCACTTTCTTACGCGCAACAGCGGTTATGGTTCCTGTGCCAACTCGATCCAGACAGCCCGGTTTACAACATCCCCATCGCAGTTACGCTGACCGGCAAACTGGATGTGGACGCGCTGCAGCGGACGGTCGGCGAAATCATTCGCCGCAATGAAAACCTGCGGACATCGTTCACGCAGGACAACGGACTTCCGCGAGTTGTTATTTCCGAAGAAGTAGATTGTTCATTACAGCGGATCGACGCGCGAGCCATCGCCGCGCAAGGAAGTGCAGAGCTGATCCGCTACACGTCCCGCCTGGCTCAGGATCGAATTGATATCACTCACGCGCCGCTCTTGCGCGTTCATCTGCTTGCAACCGGTGAAGACACCCATGTCCTTTTGCTAGTTGTGCACCACATCGTATTCGATGGATGGTCGATGGGCTTGTTTGTGCGCGAACTGGAAGAGCTTTATCGCGCCTATTCGTCGGGAGCAACTTCCACCCTGGCGCCCTTGACCCTGCAATACACCGACTTCACAATCTGGCAGAAGAAGTGGCTGGAATCCGGCGTTCTGGACCGTCAACTGGCGTACTGGAAAAAGCAGCTCGCTGGTGCGCCTCCTGTGGTCAACTTCCCCGCTGATCACCGCAGACCGCAAGCGGAAATGTTCCGCGGATACAGACGGAAGCTTGTGATCCAGCCTCAACTGGTGCAGGAAATCGAAGCGCTGAGTCAGCAGCACGGCGTCACACTGTTCATGACGCTCCTGGCGTGCTTCGATGTTTTGCTGGCACGCTATACCGGGTTGGAAGACGTCGTTGTCGGCTCCCCGTCCGCGGGGCGCAGCCGGAGCGAGCTGTCTGATGTCATGGGCTTCTTTGTCAACAATCTTGTGTTGCGAACGGATCTGAGCGGCGATCCAACTTTTTCGACCCTGCTGACGCGAGTTCGTGAAGTGACCCTTCAGGCCTACGAGCATCAGGACGTGCCCTTCGATCAACTCGTTCAGGCATTGCATCCGGAGCGGTCGCCCGATCACTCGCCACTGTTCCAGACGATGTTCATCCTGCAGAATTTCCCGATTACGCGCGCTGAAATGCCCGGCCTCACGCTGGAGACTATGGAGCTTGAATTCAGCAGCGCGCGTTTCGACCTGACCGTCGAAATTTTCCCAATGGATGGTTCATTGGACATCTACTTCGACTACAACTCAGATCTGTATGATGACGCGACCATGGCGCGGGTGCAAGCGCATTACCAAACCGTGCTTGAAGCGGTCGTCAGAAACCCCAATCAAAAAGTAAGTGAAATCAAACTCCTTTCTCCCGCTGAATCACAGGATCTGTTGTACGCGCGGAATAACACCGTCGCGGAAATTCCGCATGATCTCTGCTTCCATCATCGGTTTGAAGAGATCGCACGAATGCATCCGGACAGAGTCGCATTGATGGTTGAGAGCGACGGAATGACTTATGCTCAGCTTAATGAGCGGGCGAATCGAATTGCCGCGACGTTGCTTGCTCGGGGTGCAGGCCCGAATCAGTTGGTAGCCGTTTTCCTCCCGCGCGGAGCAGATCTCGTTGCGGCGCTGCTCGGAGTGATCAAATCGGGAGCGGCTTATATTCCGCTCGATCCGGTTTATCCCAAAGGAAGAATAGAAAGCATTCTCGAAGATGCGCGGCCTATTGCGGTCATCACCTGCAGTGTACTGCTGGGTGACCTGCCCGATACAAGTGAATACACCATCTGTTTGGATCAAGACGGCGCGCTATCGGAATCGAGCAGTGCAGTCGACCGTTCAGTTGGGCCCACTCAGCAGGATCTCGCATATGTGATCTTCACCTCGGGCTCCACCGGCAAACCGAAAGGAGTTCAAATCGGGCATCGGGCATTATTGAACTTCTTCGACGCCATGAAGGAAGAGCCCGGTATGACGGAGAACGATGTCCTGCTGGCTGTAACTACTGTCTCGTTCGATATTGCCGGATTAGAATTGTTGCTGCCTCTTTACGTTGGTGCGGCGGTTTGCATCGCGCAGCAGCCGGGTGATCCAGAAAGCCTCCTGCACGACTTGGATCGCTATCGCCCCACAATCATGCAGGCGACACCGTCAACATGGAAGTTACTCCTTGCTTCGGACTGGCTTGGAAGTCAGAATCTCAAGATCCTTTGCGGAGGAGAGGCTCTCGAAGTGCCTCTAGCTGAAGCGCTCCTCGTTCGCTGCGATGAGTTGTGGAATATGTATGGACCGACTGAGACCACAATCTGGTCCGCGGCCTACCGTGTTCAGCAACTCGGGTCTGAATCGATTCCAGTCGGTCGTCCAATCAGGAACACCACATTCTATGTTCTGGATCGGATGAACCAGCCCGTACCTAAAGGTGTTGTCGGCGAGCTGTGGATCGGAGGTGAGGGACTCGCTCGCGGCTATCTGAATCGACCTGAACTCACTCAGGAACGTTTCCAGCCTTGTGAATGGGCAATAACAGCCGAATCGCGGATGTATCGCACCGGCGATCTTGTCCGGTATCGCGACGACGGCACGCTGGATTTCTACGGGCGCGCGGACTTCCAGGTTAAGCTGCGTGGATTCAGGATTGAGCTTGGTGAAATTGACAATGCTCTTGCGCGCATTGAGGGCGTCATCAGTGCAGTCACCCTTTTAGATGAAAGCGATGGCGAAAAAAGACTGGTTGCCTATATCGAATCGCAAAATGAGGATTTGAATCAGTCGGTCATACGTGAACGCCTTCGCGAAAGCCTGCCTGAATATATGGTTCCCGCGGCTTGTGTCTTCCTCAAGCAGCTTCCGCGGTTGCCCAATGGCAAGCTCGATCGGTCGTCGCTGCCAAAGCCCGAAATCGCGAAGAGGGACAATGAATCGTTCGTCACTCCGCTCGCCGGAACGCAACAAGTTGTCGCTGGCGTTTTCCAGGAGGTTTTGCAACTGGATCGCGTTGGCGCAGATGAGAACTTCTTCGACCTGGGCGCACACTCACTGCAGATGGTGCGAGTTCGAGCATTGCTGAATCAGCATTTAGAGAAGCCGCTTTCACTGGTCAGCCTCTTTCAATACCCAAATGTAAGGGCGTTGAGCAATTTCATTGATCGAGAAGCTGGTGAGGTATTCGTGAAAGCAGAGACCAACGGACGGGGTATGAACCAATGAACCGCAGTGGAGAACAAGTGAGCGTAGCGCTGATTGGAATGGCCGGAAGATTCCCCGGGGCAGAGACTCTGCGCGACTTTTGGAGAAACCTTGTCGATGGCCGTGAAGCCGTTCGATTTGCGACGCCCGACGAACTGCAGGCCGCTGGCGTGGACCCGGACTTGATTGCCAATCCGGATTACGTGCCTGCTATCAGTCAGATCGACGATCCCGAGAATTTCGACGCAAACTTCTTCGGGTTCAGCGCTCGCGAAGCCGAAATCATCGATCCCCAGCAGCGCGTATTTCTGGAGTGCGCATGGTCGGCATTGGAAGATGCCGCGTGCGATCCCAACACCTATCCCGGTGCGATAGGTGTTTTCGCCGGCGCCGGAATGAATTCCTATGTCACCGCCAATCTGATGGGCCATCCGGAACTTTTGACGTCTGTCGGACCTTACCAGGTGATGGTGGGCAATGATAAAGACTTCCTCTGCAGCCGCACTGCGTACAAGCTGAACCTCCGCGGACCAGCAGTCACGGTGCAGACCGCCTGTTCCACTTCGCTGGTTGCGGTAAAGCTGGCCTTCGAAAGTTTGCTCCGTGGCGAATGCGATATGGCGCTGGCTGGTGGCGTGTCGATCCCCTTTCCCAGGCCGCTCGGCTACCTCTACATGCCCGGAATGATCTACTCACGGGATGGTCACTGTCGCGCATTCGATGCTGCGGCTTCGGGCATCGTGCCAGCGGGTGGCGCAGGAGTAGTTGCGCTGAAACGCCTGGACGATGCGATTGCGGACAACGATCACATCTACGCAATTCTGCGAGGAGCAGCCGTAAACAATGATGGCGCTTCGAAGGTTGGTTATTCCGCGCCGAGCGTAGAAGGGCAGGAAGCAGTCATCAGGCAATCGATGGAGATGGCGGGCTTCGATCCCAAATCAGTGCATTTCGTTGAGGCTCACGGAACGGGTACCGAAGTCGGTGATCCCATCGAAATTACCGCTCTGAGCCGCGCCTTTCGCGCCGACTCGAATAACGAACACTGGTGTGCATTGGGCGCATTGAAAACGAATCTCGGTCACCTTGATGCAGCTGCTGGTGTCGCAGGCCTCATCAAGACAGCTCTCGCGGTTCATAACAGAACCATTCCTCCTACACTGAACTTCGAAAAGCCCAACCCGCTCATTGAGCTTGAAAAGACACCGTTCTATATCAACACTGAAGCGGAGCCTTACCGCGGTCAGGAGCCTTTCCGGGCCGGAATAAGCTCATTCGGCATCGGCGGAACCAACGCTCACGTCTCGCTCGAGGAAGCGCCCGCGGCCGTTTCTGACGTTTCGCAGTACTCTGAGCTGATTGTGCTTTCCGCCAAGTCGCCAGCGGCGCTGGATGCTCGCATGTCGGACTTGCAGGACTATCTCGAGCAGGACCTCGATGCGAATTTTGCGGACCTGGCTTACACACTCGCGATTGGACGCCAGCCCTTCGGATACCGGCAGGCGCTCCCGGCTCGCAACGTTCAACATCTGCTCGGGCTGTTGCGGAATAAAGCTACCGACCCTGAAGTTAAAAAGCTGCGCAGTGAACAGGTGCCAGCCGATCGGGCGAGTGTGGCATTCCTGTTTCCGGGGCAAGGCGCGCAATACGTCCGAATGGGACAAGGTCTCTACGATGATGTGCCGCAGTTTCGGGAGATTGTCGATACCTGCTGCTCGATTCTCCAGCCAATTCTGGGATTGGATTTGCGAACTATACTCTACCCGGCGCCGGGGATGGAAGAAGACGCCGAACGCCAGTTACGACAGACGTCCATTACTCAGCCGGCTCTGTTCACAATCGAATATGCGATGGCGCAACTGTGGATGCGCTGTGGGATTATGCCTTCCGCGATGATTGGGCACAGCATAGGAGAATACGTGGCGGCATGCCTGGCTGACGTTTTCTCGCTGCAGGATGCGCTGGCATTGGTTGCGGAACGAGGCAGACTAATGCAGTCGCAGCCCAGCGGAATCATGCTTGCGATCAATTTGACGGAGTTCAATCTGACTCCCTTGCTGCCATCCGGAGTTTCTATCGCGGCAATCAATTCTGAGAATCAAACGGTAGCTTCCGGAGCGGAAGAAGACATTGTGAAACTGGAGGCTGCTCTTCAGAAAAAAGGAATCCGCTTCACCAGACTCCGCAGCTCCCATGCATTCCACTCTGCCATGATGGATCCCATCGTTGGAGTTTTCGTGGAGAAGGTGGCCCAAACTCCCCGTCAGAAACCCGCTTTGCGCTGGTTGTCGAATGTTTCCGGAACATGGATAACGGCCGAAGAAGCAGTGGATCCCAACTATTGGGGCGCTCAGCTGCGTTCTGCGGTTCGATTTGCAGATTGCGCGAAAGTCCTGCTGAAGGAAACTGAGGCGATCCCGTTAGAAGTGGGCCCCGGCGAAACGCTCAGCACTCTCATGCGTGCGCAATCGGGAGCCAAGCGACCGGTCGTCTCCTCCATGCGTCATGCCTCCAGTGACGAAAACGACCGCGAACATTGGCTGACCGCCCTCGGCATGTTGTGGATCAAAAACGTTTCGACCGATTGGAAGGGATTTTATGCAGGACAGCGCAGGCTCCGCATTTCGCTCCCCGCATACCCTTTTGAAAGGCGGCGCTATTGTATAGAACCGGCCAAGGTTTCTCCTGTGGCAGACTCCGCATCCGCGCCGGCAAAGAAGAACGTCCCCTCTGAATGGCTCTACGTTCCTTCGTGGAAACGAATAGCTATGAAAGCAGTTCCAGTGCAGGAAGACGGTCTCACGCTCGTCTTTCGGAATGAAGATGGCAGGTGGAACGGAGCGGTCAATGCATTACGCGAAGCACATCGAACCATTGAAGTTCAGAATGGCGAATCTAATCGGAGTACCGGTCCAGATAGTTGGCAGGTAAATTGTGATCGGCTCGAGGACCTGAGAGCGTTCTTCGAAGAACTGCAAGCGCGCGGACAGTGGCCGAGTCGAATCGTTTGCTTTCCAACCGCAGACGCAGAACGCAGCCTGGCTCAAGCAATGTTCCTGGTCCAGGGTGTAACAGAAGTGACGGGGAATGATTCCATTCACTTCACAATTGTTTTAGACCGTGCGAACTCCATACTTGGCGAGAAAATCGCTTCGCCCGACGCTAACTCTCTATCTGCATATTGGAGGGTAGTGCCCCTGGAGTGTCCAAACCTCACCGTGCGAGTAGTTGACGTAGATGCTACTGAGCAGGAGACGACAGAAAGCATCTTGCGGGAAGTTGCCTTGCCAGGAGCGAACGAACTCGTGGCTTGCCGCCGAACAACCAGGTGGCAGCGAATTTTCGAGCCGATTCACTTCGAAGAAAGCAGCAGCGATCTGCCCGGCGGGTTGACACTGCGGGAGGCAGGCGTTTATCTCATCACGGGCGGAACCGGAACCATCGGACTACTGCTCGCGCGGCACATTGCGCAGAACACAAAAGGAACGCTCGTCCTGACCGGGCGCGCCGCCGTGCCTCCAAAGGAACAATGGGAAGATCTGCTGAATAATCCTGAAACCGCTGCGCAACTGAAGGCAAAAATTCGAGGTTTGCAAGCCATCAGCGATGCTGGTGGAACTTTCGTGACGGTCCAGGCTGAAGCCGGAGATCCAACTGCAATGCGCAAATTGCTGGCCGAACTCAGTCAGCAGTATGGAGCAGTGCACGGCATAATCCACGCAGCGGGAACCGTAAGCAGAGGAGCTATCTGCGACGGTACTCGCGATGAACTGCGCGCGATGTTCTCTTCGAAAGTGGAGGCAGCAGAATGGATCACAGAATGCATAGGGCAGCCTGATCTCGATTTTGTGTTGTTCTGTTCTTCAATCAGCGCCGTCCTCCCCACGCTGGGTCTCGCTTCTTATTGCGCTGCAAACGCCTGGCTGGATGGATTCGCAACGATGTACGACAATCCGGCTGGAACTCGCGTCATGTCGATAAACTGGGACCGCTGGCGTGATCCCGAGTGGATGGTGAACCCGGATGTGCCCGCCGCATTGGAAGGAGTGAGGAAGGGACTGGAACAATACGCCATTCGCCCGAGCGAAGGCTTAGTCGCCTTCGATAAGGCGCTGTCGTACCCCGTGCCTCAGCTGGTCATCTCTACTCGCGACTTGGAGCAAGTTCAGCGAGCAACGATGCATTCGGCCGCTAAGTCGGCGACAACAACGAAGTCATCGGAGAGTTCTTCGGCAGGCGGCCATTCCGGCGTTGAAGTATTAACCGGCTCAGATAATGAAATAGAAGCGGTAATCATGAGCATATGGGAGGAACTGCTCGGTGTCCCTGTTCACCTCGAAGATAATTTCTTTGAATTGGGAGGGCACTCCCTGAACGGTGTGCAGGTGCTCTCGCGCGTTCGGGAACGCTTCGGCGTGAATCTTCCTCTCCGCTCTCTGTTTGAACTTGTTACGCCGCTGCAATTGGCGGAACGAATTCGCTTGATGCACTGGGCCCTCAATCCCGTTCAGGAAGTCGAAAGCACAGAGCAGCGCGAGGAAATCGGAATTTAGTCTGCTTGAAAATAATTGCAGCATTGAAGGGTGAATGTGTGAGCACTGCACAGGAGGATTTGGCCAATGTGCCGGGAATCAAATTCGTCGACCACGTGGCGATTGCGGTAAAGCGCGGCGAATTGGATGCCCAGGTAAAGGCCTATCAGATGCTCGGCTTTCGCGAGATACATCGTGAAGACGTCGAAGGCCCGGACCAGGTGCGTGAAGTACTGCTCAAAATCGGAGAAGGTCCCAACCTGATTCAACTGATCGAACCGTTGTCAGTTGATTCGCCAGTGCAGAAACTGATCGATCGAAACGGCGGCCGCGGTGGTTTTGCCCATATCGCCTTCAGAGTAGAAGATGCTCAAAAGGCATTCGAGGTCATGCGGGCCGACGGCTTTCATCTGATCGACAGCGCTCCGCGCAAGGGCTCTCGCGGCACAACCGTTTTCTTCGTCCATCCGAAGTCGAGAATTGAGAATCCCTTTGGTCTCTTGATTGAAATCGTCGAGGACCTGGAGAGCAGTGAATCATGATGCTGACTGACAAGCTGCTCAAAGAGTTTCCGCCCGTAAGCAGAGAAGCATGGGATGATGCGATTCGCGCCGATTTGGGCACTGCGGATTACGAGAAGGCGCTCGTTTGGCAGACGCGCGAGGGAATGGCCGTCAAACCGTATTATCGGGCCGAAGATCTTGATGAACTTATCCCATGCGACGGAGGTGGAGACCACTCAACATCTCTGCCGCATCCTCGCATGACGGGTCATTGGCGCATTCGTGAAGAAATTCATGATGCGGATCCGAAAGAAGCCAATCGAATGGCGCGGGAGGCCATCGCTTCAGGTGTTGAAGAGATTGTTTTCAGAAACGTTGTTTTGAAATCCGCTTCAGATCTGACGAACTGTTGCGCTAATCTGCAGCCGATCCCTCTGCACTTTGAAGATGCAAGCGAATCGTTGCTCAACCTGCTGATTCAAGCGCAGGATCCCCTTGCGCAATCGCCCGTCTCTACCGGATGGAATCCACTGGGCAACCTGGATTTTGCCGCCACAGTGCATCGAGCGGGACATTCCGGGCTTGTTCCCTTCACAATCCACGCCGAGGAGCTTCAAGAGCGCGGAGCGAGCACTGTTGAAGAACTCGGCTATACACTCGCTGCCGGCATTGAATTTATTCGTGCAATGCAGGAACGCGATATCGCAATCGACCTCGCGGCATCTTCACTTGTATTTTCATTTTCCATCGGCGCAAGCTACGTCTTTCAAATTGCAAAATTCCGGGCATTCCGATCACTCTGGGCAAAAGCTGTTAGTTGCTTCCCAAGCGATTGCGGCATGGCAGAGGCAAGAATCTACGCGCGGACCTCTCGATGGAACAAGACCATCTACGATCCTCATAACAATATCTTGCGCGCAACGACTGAGGTGATGAGTGCAGCGCTCGGAGGCGCGAACTCAATCTGTGTCGCGCCTTTCGACGAATGTTTCAAGATACCGGGTGAAGCCAGCCGACGCCTGGCGCGAAACACGCAACTGATCCTCAAACACGAAGCGATGCTGGGGCGCGTTGCGGATCCCGCCGCCGGTTCGTATTGCATCGAGATCATCACAGATTTTCTCGCCCGCGAAAGCTGGCAGTTTATGCAGAAAATTGAAGCCGCTGGAGGATATACAAACGCCTGCAAAAATCAGCACCTGGATAATTTGTTGAGGGATTCTGAAGTGAGACAGGAAAATGCTGTCACTTCGCTCCAGCGCATCCTGACCGGCACAAACAAGTACGCAAATGCCGCCGAGCGCGCGCTGGAACAAATCGAGTCTTTGCATGTACTGGATGACCGGCGCGGAGCAGCAGCTTTCGAGGTGCTTCGCTTGCGAACGGAAAAATACGTTGCCGAGACCGGGAGGGTGCCGCACATACTACTGGCCGAGTTCGGGGACACCAGGATGCGCCAGATACGTTCGCGGTTCGCGAGCAACTTCTTGGCATGCGCAGGCTTTTGTGCGGAGGCGCGCAGCTTCACGTCTGTCGGCGACATTGCCGACGCGCACGCAGATGCGATCGTACTTTGCAGCTCAGACCTCGAGTACCTCGATATGGCGACTGACCTGATGTCTCGCATGAAAGAGGCTGGGCGGAAGACGGCGGTCATGATCGCCGGGAAACCTGAATCGGCTGAAAAGCTGCGAGCAGAGGGCATCGCCGATTTCATTCATATACGCACCAATCCAGTAGGCGCACTGACCGATTTGCAGGTGCGCCTTGGAATCATGGTCTAGTCAATGCATCCAGACTTTACAAAGATCGAATACAAGTCCGTCCGGCAATTCCCTCAGGCTTTGGCCGACGAGGAGTGGCTCTCGCCGGAAGGTGTTCCGGTGAAAGCCTGCTATTCCGGAAACGATCTGCAGGATCTGGAGCACCTCCATTACGCCGCCGGCATTCCCCCGTACCTGCGCGGGCCTTACAGCACCATGTACGTAACGAAGCCGTGGACCATTCGGCAGTATGCGGGCTTCTCCACCGCGGCCGAATCGAATGCATTTTATCGCCGCAACCTTGCGGCTGGTCAGCGCGGACTTTCCGTCGCTTTCGATCTTCCCACGCACCGCGGTTACGACTCCGATCATGAGCGAGTAGCAGGTGACGTGGGCAAGGCCGGTGTGGCAATCGATTCGGTCGTCGATATGAAGATCCTGTTTGATCAGATTCCTCTCGATGATATGTCGGTTTCGATGACCATGAACGGTGCGGTGCTTCCCATCATGGCCTTCTACATTGTTGCGGCTGAAGAGCAGGGCGTTCCCCTGGAAAAGCTGAATGGCACTATTCAAAACGACATCCTCAAAGAGTTCATGGTCCGTAACACCTACATCTACCCTCCTGATGCATCGATGCGGATCGTCGGAGATCTTCTTCGCTACTGCTCTGCCAGGATGCCTCGATTTAACTGCATCAGTGTGAGCGGCTATCACATGCAGGAGGCAGGTGCGACTGCGGAAATCGAACTCGCATATACGCTGGCAAATGGGCTGGAATACCTGCGGACCGGCCTGAAGGCGGGCCTCCATGTCGATGAACTTGCTCCCCGGATCTCGTTCTTCTGGGGAATCGGCATGAACCATTTCATGGAGATTGCCAAGCTTCGCGCAGCTAGAGTTCTGTGGGCAAAATTGGTAAAGAAATTCGATCCGAAAAATCCCAAGTCGCTTGCTCTACGAACGCACTCGCAGACTTCCGGCTGGAGTTTAACGGCACAAGACCCGTTCAACAATGTTGTCCGCACCTGTACTGAGGCGCTCGCGGCAGCCTTCGGGCACACGCAATCGATGCATACTAACGCTCTTGACGAAGCGTTGGCGCTGCCGACAGATTTTTCTGCTCGCATCGCAAGGAATACCCAGATCTATCTGCAGGAAGAAACAGACATCACGCGATTCATCGACCCCTGGGCCGGATCTTATTATGTCGAACGGCTGACCCACGAGCTGATGCATCGGGCATGGAAGTTGATCGAAGAGGTGGAAAGACTCGGGGGTATGGCGAAAGCGGTTGAATCCGGCCTACCCAAAATGCGAATTGAACAAGCAGCCGCCCGCCGCCAGGCACGCATCGATTCCGGAGAAGATCTCATCGTCGGTCTTAATGCTTATCAATCGACTGAAGAAACAATCGTGCCGGTGCTTGAAATTGAAGACCATACAGTTCGTGATGCGCAGCTGCGCCGTCTCGACACTCTCAAGCGAGAAAGAGACAGCGATGCGGTAGAGAAGTCGCTTGCGCAGCTGGAACGATGCGCCGCAACGGGTGATGGAAACCTTTTGGAGTGCGCTGTCGACGCCGCTAGAAAGCGCGCGACGCTTGGTGAAATTTCGAGTGCGCTCGAAAGAGTCTGGGGCCGCTATGCGGCGACTTCCCCAACCATAGCGGGGGTTTACTCGGCTGAAAGCGCAGGTTCGAACGAATTTAAAAGGGCCCGTGAATCGGCAGTAGAGTTTGAGCGCTCCGAGGGAAGACGGCCGCGCATTCTGGTGGCAAAGCTCGGGCAGGACGGCCACGATCGCGGTGCAAAGGTGATTGCAACGGCGTTTGCGGACATCGGTTTCGATGTGGATGTGGGGCCGCTATTCCAGACCCCACGTGAAGTTGCCCGCAACGCTGTCGAAAACGATGTGCACGTGGTCGGCCTGTCTTCGCTGGCTGGAGGACACAAGACGCTTGTGCCACAGCTTATCGCGGAACTGTGCAATCTCGATCGTCAGGACATCTTGGTGGTGGTCGGAGGTGTGATTCCACCGCAGGATTACGAGTTTTTAAAGGCTGCGGGAGTTGCCGCAATCTTCGGTCCCGGCACTGTTATTCCTGTCGCCGCTCAACAAATCATCCTGATGTTGCGCTAGCCTGGGATCTGAGGAAATACGCATGGCAGAGCTGAATGAACGCCGGCACCGAACTCCCTGCGACTCAGGTTCGGAGATTAGCCATGCCTCTGCTCGCCGGCGCGACCTCTCGGTCAACGAGCTTGTTGATGGAATACTTAGCGGAGATCGCGCCATTCTGGGGCGGGCAATTACGCTTGTTGAAAGCCGACGGGAAGCCGATTACGAGCTTGCCGAGACTGTACTCGAGTCATGCCTTCCTCACAGCGGAAAATCGATTCGTGTCGGAATCACCGGCGTTCCCGGTGCAGGTAAAAGCAGCGTGATCGAAGCTCTCGGCGCACACATCGTGACTGAGCTTCAGCAGACGGTGGCAGTTCTCGCAGTCGACCCCAGCAGTCAAATCTCCGGCGGAAGCATACTTGGAGACAAGACGCGCATGGAGCGCCTGGCGCTGAGCGATAAGGCCTTTATCCGGCCCTCCCCGTCGCGCGGAACCCTGGGCGGCGTGGCGCATCGCTCGCGCGAGGTTATGTTGCTGTGCGAAGCTGCCGGATATCAGAACATCCTGGTCGAGACTGTGGGCGTTGGACAATCCGAAGTCGCCGTACACAACATGGTCGACTTTTTTCTGTTGCTCGGACTAGCCAGAGCTGGAGATGGATTGCAGGGGATCAAACGCGGCGTGGTCGAATTTGCAGATGTTGTCGCCATTAATAAAGCAGATGGCGCCAATCGCGAGGCAGCTGAAGAAGCGTGCCGGGACTTTCAACATGCATTGCACTATCTCCCCGGTGCATCGTCAAGTTGGTTGCCACGGGCGCTGACGTGCTCGGCGCGGACTGGCGAGGGCATTGCCGAGATCTGGAACCTTGTGCAGGAATACGTCAAGTTGACCCAGCAAAACGGCTGGTTCGCCCAAGCGCGCCAGCAGCAGACACAGCTCTGGATGCGCGAAATTGTTGAAGAAGGACTCCAACAAAAGATGGACTCTGATCCGAAGCTCCGGTCGCTGAAGCTTATGCTGGAGCAGCAACTTCGAGAGGGGAAGATAACCTCGTTCCGCGCCGCCCGTGAACTTCTCGATGCCATCTCGAAACTGTTCGGAGATCTTGTTCGGTAGGCTGTCGAAAGCCACCCTCTATTGCGGCTGTATCAATGGGTTCTGCTTCGTAGAGGATCTGCCTGGCGGATCTGATCGACAAGCTGACTCGTTATACTCATTTGCCGATGCAGAAGGTTAAAATAAGTCCAGATAAGCCATAAACGTCAATGTTCATGCGGGTTCGAGCGTATCGTCTGAAGCCGCTTTCACTTTCTGGAGACTAGCTGGAGACTAAACCCGCCGCCCAGAGACACGGGCGTCACTTCGAGGGTCGTCCCACACGATTTCTCCGATCTGCCTTGCATTTTTCTGGCGACAAGCCGACTCTACAGTGACGATCCCCGACTCGATGAGGTCAATGGCGGTTCACCGCTGGCGAGACAGTCGCAGCAAGCAATTGGCAAAGAGCACTTGTCCGAGAAGCCCGTCAAATTGCTAGTCTCCAGAACCGTGGAGCCTAACCTACTTTCGGGTTTGGTTATCTTTTGTCGGTCACTGCATCGGCGAGAATGCGCCAGGTGAAGATCAATCGACTTGATAACTCAAGTCCGAATTTGGTCATTCCGATAATTGCCGACAAGCCGCTCAGAACTTGAAACACCGCCAGAGGATATTGTATATTCGAACAAAAGAATATTCTTATATTCACAGCGGAGCAGCTATGCCAGATTCTGTGCGTCGTTTTAAGGCCGATGTCTTCCAGGCTCTGGCTCACCCGACCAGGATTGCCATTATCGAGCTGCTCGGGAAGCGGGAACTCTCCGCCGGCGAAATGATTGAAGCGCTTGGGATGGAGCAGGCTAATGTCTCACAGCATTTGGCGGTTCTTCGTTCGAGGCAACTGGTCGTGAACCGCAAAGCGGGTAACCAGGTGTTCTACTCCGTTCGCGATCCAATCCTGCTCGAAGTTCTTGCTCTGATGCGCATATATTTTCAGCAACACCTGACAGAGGCGATGGCGATGTTGGAGGAAATTGGCGAATCTCAAATGGAGAACGGCAAGTGACTGTGCGATTCCATCTTGCGCTAGATTGGTTGTCCCATGACCCACTGCGGGCGAGTGCTCCAGGTGCCGGGCGAAGGGAAACCCCTTGAGCCTCTATTCATGGATGTCTTCAATATCTACAACCATCGAGGGCCACGAACTCGGTGTCGTCTTGCTGATGATCTCTTGCTGGCCTGTTCTCTCGATCGCCTGTATGCTGCGGCCGCATAGTGTTCGGTACGTTGCGCGCTTTCTGTTTCCGGTTGGAGCGCTGGTTTGTGTGGGGATGTTTCTGTTGGCTGGGACGTTTCTGATCGGTGGTTACGCGCCCGAAGTGATGACGCTGCCTTTGGGACTGCCGGATCTTCCGTTCCACTTGCGCCTGGACGCTCTTTCCGCGTTCTTTCTGATGGTGCTTGGGCTGGCCGGGGCAGGGATATCCACCTTTGCCGCCGGGTATTTCCGGAGCGGCGAAGGCACCGCGCCAGGCTTGCTTGGCCTCCACTACCATGTGTTCCTTGCCAGCATGGCTGTTGTGATGCTGGCCGACGATGCTTACTTGTTCATGGTGGCATGGGAGACGATGGCGTTGAGCTCCTATTTTCTCGTCACGTCTCAGCATCGAATCCCCGAGATCCGCCGCGCGGGATTTCTGTATTTGCTGATGGCCCACCTGGGCGCCGTCTGCATTCTGCTCAGCTTCGGAGTGATGCAGGGCGGGAGCTGGCAATTCACTTTCGATGCCATGCGCAATGCTTCGTTAGCGCCGTTCTGGGCAACCGTAGCATTCACGCTCGCGCTGCTCGGTTTCGGAGCCAAGGCTGGACTGGTCCCGTTGCATGTTTGGCTACCGGAGGCGCATCCCGCGGCACCTTCACCCGTGTCGGCAATGATGAGCGGCCTAATGCTCAAGACGGCGATCTACGGGATGCTGCGAATCACCTTTGATCTGCTTCACGTTCAATTCTGGCAATGGGGAGTTGTGCTGCTAGCTCTGGGACTTTTCTCAGCGTTGTTCGGGGCCATCTTTGCCGGGGTTCAGACAGACATGAAGCGCCTGCTGGCATATTCCTCAATCGAAAACGTTGGACTGATCTTTACCGGCATCGGGCTCTCCGTTCTCTTCGCGGCCAGCAACATGCGGTTATATGCAGCACTGGCCCTGGCGGCAGCCCTGATCCATGTTCTCAATCACTCGCTGTTTAAGAGCCTGCTCTTTCTGGCCACCGGCTCCGTATTGCATGCAACCCGGCAGCGCAGCCTCGGAAAACTCGGCGGCCTCGTCCATTCGATGCCATGGGTCGCGGCACTCGCACTGATTGGTACGCTCGCCATCGCAGGATTGCCTCCGCTCAATGGCTTTGTTTCGGAATGGCTCCTCTTGCAGGCGTTTCTCGTTACTCCGAAGCTTCCTCACGCCTTCATCAACATGCTGATCCCGCTTGGAGCGGCTGCACTCGCGTTGACCGTAGCACTGGCTGCCTATGTGATGGTGAAGTTCTACGGCATAATCTTTCTCGGGCAGCGGCGCGAAAAATCGCTTGCGGAGGCGCACGATGCGAATTGGCTTGAGCGCATCGGTCTCGCTTGGCTTGCCGCCGGTTGTATCGTCATCGGTGTGCAGCCGCAGTTGGCGCTTCACGCGGCTGGAAAGTCGACCGAAATGCTTCTGGGCCAGGCGATAGCTCCGGCCCCTTCCCTCTGGCGCATTGCTCCGATTGCGCCCGAGCAGGCTTCCTACAGCGGATGGATATTCCTGGGAGTCATCCTCTGCGTTTATGGGATCACATACTTCGCGGTGCGCCTGCTGGCCCATGGGCGGATGCGCAAAACGGCGGCCTGGGATTGCGGTTATCCCTGGCAAACCTCTCGCATGCAGGATACCGCCGAGGGATTTGGCCAGCCTATTCGGTACATGTTTGGAGCGTTTTTTCACATGGAGCGCGATCTGCCGTCTCCGACCGATTCGACTCCCCGCTACCGAATTCACACTGAAGATCGATTCTGGCGAGCGATGTACATACCCATCGCCCGAGCAGTGCAACGGTTGGCGGATGCCGTCAGCTTTCTGCAGGGTGGAAGGCTTGCGTTCTATCTTCTCTCTAGTTTCATCACTCTGCTTGTCTTGCTGGTATTTGTGTTATGAAGGGAATCGCGTTTGTCTGGCAATTCGGAGAAGTGATTCTGGCCATTGCGCTGGCGCCTCTCTATTGGGGATGGATCGCCCAATGCCGCGCCTGGATGCAAAACCGGACAGCGCCTCCACTGACGCAGCAGTATCGCATGCTGCGCAAGCTGTTCTTGAAGGACGTGGCGCTGGCTGAAAATGCCTCGCGGCTGTTTCGAACCGTTCCCTATATCCTCTTTGCGACCATGGTCCTGGCCGCGGCGATTATTCCATCGGTAGTAACGGATCTTCCCTTTGCCCGCGCCGCTGACGCGATCGCGTTGATCGGCCTCTTTGCCACGGCAAGGGTCTTTCAAGCCCTTGCAGCCATGGATATCGGTACTGCGTTTGGAACAATGGGGGCGCGCCGGGAGATGATGGTCGGCTTCCTTGCAGAACCGGCCATCCTCATGGTCTTCTTCAATGCTTTTCTCCTGTTTGGAAGCACCGCTCTCACGACCCTTGTCGATGACTATGCCACGCATCCGTCCGTGATCGATCCGAGCGTGATCTTTGCGGCCATTGCATTTGCCATGGTGTTTCTTGCCGAGAATGCCCGGATTCCGATCGACAATCCCACAACGCACCTGGAACTCACCATGATCCACGAAGCCATGGTGCTGGAATATTCGGCTCGGCATCTTGCATTGGTCGAATGGGCGTCGAGCCTTAAGCTCTTCAACTATGCATGCATCGGAATCGCGCTGTTCTTTCCCTGGGGCATTGCCATTCATGGCGCCAATCCAGCCGCGGTTCTTGTAGCGGCGATTGCCTTGATTGCGAAATTGACCGTTGGTGGTGCGGTACTCGCGTTCATCGAGACCATTTCCGCAAAGCTCAGAATCTTTCGCGCCCCCGAGTTCCTTGCGATGGCTTTCTTGATCGCCGTGCTCGGATTGCTCGTCCACCTTCTGCTGGGAGCGAACTCAAATGCTTAAAACTCAACTGGATTCCCAAATCCTGAATCTGCTGGCGGCAGGTATGCTGCTGATCTCATTTGCCATGCTGTCTACACGACGCACTCAGCAACTGATCACGCTATTTGCCTGGCAGGGCACGATCCTGTTTCTCTCGACAATCCTCGTGGCACATCAGGCCGGGCTCACCGAACTCTACTTTTCCGCGGCGCTCACCCTCACCCTCAAGGTCATCACCCTGCCACTGATTCTTCACATATTAATCAGAAGGCTGGGAGTGCAATGGGACAATGAGCGCCTCGTCAACATTCCTCTCACGATGCTCGTCGGCGTCGTGCTGGTCATCTTCTCTTTTGGCCTCGCCCAGCCAATCAGTCAGTTAGCCACAACCATCACGCGCCACACCATCGGGATAGCGCTCGCCGTGATCCTCCTTTCGTTCCTGATGATGATCACGCGGCGGAAGGCAGTCACGCAGGTGATTGGATTCCTCGCCATGGAGAACGGCCTGTTCCTTGCCGCGACCAGCGCAACATACGGCATGCCAATGGTGATCGAACTAGGTATCGCGCTCGATCTCCTGGTGGCGGTCTTTATCCTCGGAATCTTCTTCTTCCAGATTCGCGAACAGTTCGACAGCCTTGATCTGCACCATCTTGAATCTCTGAAGGAGAAGTAACGTGGAACTCTTGCTGGTGCTTGGGCTGCCTCTCCTGGGAACGCTCCTACTGGCCATCTTCGGCGCGCGGCGTTTTGCGCCTGAAATGAACGTAGGCGTCAGCCTTGCTACATTGCTTGCAGCTTCGCTGCTTGTGGTGCGGGTTATTCAGAACGGGACAATGCTCGCTTTGCATGAACAGTTTTTTGTCGACTCGTTCAACGTGTTTCTCGTGGCGCTGACTGCGTTCGTGGGCTTTACCACGGCAATATTCTCCAGAACCTATATGCGCATCGAAGAACATCACGGCCGGCTCAGTGCGCGGCGGTTGCGCCTCTATCACAGCATTTACCAACTCTTCATGGCAGCAATGTTTCTGGCACTGCTCACCAACAACATGGGGTTGCTGTGGGTTGCCATGGAAGCTGCCACCCTCTCGACCGTTCTGCTGGTTTCGCTGTACAGAACCAAGGCAAGTCTTGAGGCCGCATGGAAATACTTCATCCTGTGCGGCGTGGGCATCGCCCAAGCCTTGTTTGGAACCATCCTTCTCTACTTTGCGGCTGAGCGTACGCTGGGACGGGAAGGCATGACCGCATTGTTGTGGACGCACCTCAACGCCGTGAAAACACAGTTGGAGCCTACCGTCCTGGGCCTCGCATTTGTCTTCCTGCTCGTTGGATACGGAACAAAGGTTGGCTTGGCGCCGCTCCACAACTGGCTTCCGGATGCGCACGCGGAAGGTCCGACGCCGGTCTCTGCCGTGTTGTCGGGACTTCTGTTGAACGTCGCTCTTTATGCCGTGATCCGCTGCAAGGTATTGGCGGTCGGTTCCATTGGACCTTTGATTCCGGGCCGAATGCTCATGGCGTTCGGATTGTTATCCGCTGTGCTGGCAGCGTTCTTTCTGTGGCGGCAGCGCGATATCAAACGCCTCTTCGGCTACTCGTCAATAGAACACATGGGCATTATCACCTTCGCGTTTGGCCTTGGTGGGCCTGTAGCCAACTTCGCCGCAATGCTGCACATGACCGTTCACTCGCTCACCAAGTCTTCCATCTTTTTCACCGCCGGCCATGCTTCGCAGACGGCCGGCACGCAACAAATGGACGGAATACGCGGCCTGGTAGGGATCAGCCCGACCATCGGCTGGGGACTGATGCTCGGCTCGCTTGCGATTCTCGGCATGCCTCCTTTTGGCGTGTTTGCCAGCGAGTTCCTGATCCTTACGACGGCGATGCGAGAACATCCATGGGCGACGCCTCTTCTCCTGATTGCGCTCGGAGTGGCGTTTGCAGGAATCTTTATGAAGGTCCAGCCGATGGTGTTCGGAGAGAGCGACGCACCCAGGCTGCCGCACTCCCCGGCACTGGTGCCGGTTTTTCTTCATCTGGCTATGGTCCTGGTTCTGGGGCTCTATATTCCTCCCGCGCTGGCAAACTGGTATCGCGCCGCCGCGCAGTTGATCGGGTGATTTGAATGGTTCAATACTTCATTGCCGAAGAGATGCGAAAGGTGCCGTCGAATCTGCCCGGCAGGATGGGAAGAGTTGGCGCCGTGAAATGGCTGCAGATCGCCAAGACGGTGCGCGCTGGAAATGGCCGACTGTTGACCCTCTGGGGCACCGATGACCGGGATCGAGATGGACACTATCGCGTCTACGCGGCCTATGTCGAAGGACCGGGAATCACTATCATTGAGTACGGCATCGAAGCGAATCGATCGCCAGTCTACCCGAGCATTGCGGATATATTCCCGTGCGCTTCGAGGATGGAGCGTGCCATCTTCGACCTGCTTGGAATCAGGAGCATGGAGCCAGACCGCCGCGGCTGGCTGCGCCATGGCGGTTGGCCGGAAGCGACATATCCTCTTCGGCGGGACTTCGACGCAAACTCACAATTCCCTGTCAAATCGGAGCCGTACAACTTTGTCCAGGTGGAAGGCGATGGCGTTCATGAGATTCCGGTTGGACCGGTCCACGCAGGAACCATCGAGCCGGGTAACTTTCGCTTCTCTGTGGTCGGAGAAAAGGTTCTTCGCCTTGAGGAACGCCTCGGGTACAAACACAAAGGAATCGAGAAGCGGTTTGAATCGTTGCATCAGCGTGAAGGTCACAAGCTGGCTGCGCGGGTCTCCGGTGACTCTGCTGCGGCCTATTCATGGGCGTACTGCGCGGCTCTGGAGGCGATCACAGAGACGACTTGCCCTCCGCGCGCTGCTCAATTGCGCGCCCTTGCTTTGGAACATGAGCGTTTGGCCAATCACCTCGGCGATTTAGGCGCTTTGGGAAACGATGCAGGCTTCGCGTTCGGGCTTACGCAATTCTCGCGGCTCAAGGAGGACCTTCTACGGCTGAACCAGTTGGCATTTGGCGCCCGCTATCTGTTAAACACGATTCAGCCTGGCGGAGTAGATGTCGATATTCCTCATGAAGCTACCCGGACGCTCCTTGAACACTACGACACCCTCAACAGAGAAGTCGCTGCCATGCGCGAGATCTATGACAATCACGCGGGAGTGCAAGACCGCTTCCGTGAAGCGGGCATTGTGACCGCAGAAACGATGACGAAGCTCGATGGGACAGGCCTCGCGGCTCGCGCGTCGGGGATTCCGCACGACCTGAGGGTCGAGCTGCCGTGGCCCCCCTATAACCAAATGGAACAGAAGGTTATTACTCAGAGCGCTGGCGATGTGGCCGCCAGAGTCGCTGCTCGATTCGACGAGATACTCGAATCCACACGGATCTGCCGCGCGCTTGTGCGGAACCTTCCCGGTGGTGAGACCAGGATTGCCGTTCCCGATGCGAAGCCGAATCTCATGGGATTGGGCGTGATAGAAGCATGGCGCGGGCCGGTGGTCATCGCTCTCGAAACCGGCCCGAGTGGAACGATTCGCAGATGCCATTCACACGATCCATCCTGGCAAAACTGGCCTATCCTCGAATACGCAATCCTCGGAAACATCGTACCTGACTTTCCATTAATCAATAAGTCTTTCAATTTGTCCTACAGCGGGCATGACGGATGAGGCGGATATGATCAAGACCCTGTCAAGGATGATCCATACTGGAATTCTGACCGAGAAAGCCCTGAGAGCACCGCTGGGAGATGGCACGGTTGGAGAGGTCCACGGAAAGATCAGTAAAATTCTGAGGCGCGCTCTCTGCATTCGCCACGTAGATGCCGGATCATGCAATGGATGCGAGTTGGAGATCCAGGCACTCAACAATCCGTACTACAACATCGAAGGAATCGGGATTAAGTTCGTCGCAAGCCCCCGGCACGCTGATCTGCTGCTTGTGACAGGTCCAGTGTCAGTGAACATGGAAGAAGCGCTGAAGCGAACGTTTGATGCAGTGCCTGATCCCAAGCTGGTCGTAGCCGTCGGGGATTGCGGCACCTGCGGTGGAATCTTCGGGAAGAGCTACGCGAGCCGAGGCTCTGTCGCGGATGTCATTCCTGTCGATTTCACAGTTGCCGGTTGCCCGCCGAGCCCGGTGGCAATCCTGGAAGCGATCTTGCAGGCCGTTCAATCCCTTGAAACGCAAAGGAACCCCGTCCGATGAACAATGACGCAGTCAACGCGGATTCGCGATCTACGCGACGCGGTACTCTTTACGTCCTGGGCGACATATCTCATCGTGGAGGCCAGCAGAGAGGGCGAGCACCAATGCGCGGCCGAATCTGGCTTGCGATTATTGTTGCTGCATTCTTTGTATGTTGCGCCGTCGGTTTGGTGCTGAATGGCAACGGAACCAACGCGATTCAGAGGCCAACTCCAGAGCAGGAGCGCATCAATGCACTCGAACAGCAGCTCTCGTCGCTTACCCAATCTGATTTGATCGTCTTTCCCGATGGTCGTGTTTGGTATGTGCGTGCTGTGCGTGGAAACGATTTGGAAGTCGTCGGCTGGATTGGAGCTAATGTCAGGTCCGAGAGTATAGATTCGTTCGTTCTTGCAAACGACAAAATCACGATTGTGCGGCGCCAAGATCCCGTGTGGCCGTTGCAAAGAGACAAATACTTGACCCAGTGAATGCACATAACAAGACGGGGCTTAACGATCATGAGATCGGATGGCTGGTGCAGTGATATCCGCCGCGGAGGGCAGAGCGCAATCTAACGGCGTAGACGGGGAACTAATATATGCTGACTCCCCTCCAAAATTGATAATCTGATCGATTGGCGATGGCCGGCGGATATGAAAGCCCAGACCCAGGTCTATTCCCATTTCATTAAGTCGATTGAGCACTGCTGCAATTCAGCCACGGTACTTATTTGCGCTACCTTGGCGACATCAACGAAGCAACGGACGGCAGCGCGAAGCAACCTGGATGCGTATCGCATTCTAGCTTCCGGATCGGGATTCTGCATGTGCAACGGCAACGCGTGCCGATACTCGCTCGATCGCAACAGGCACGAATGCAATTCTGCCGACGAGACTGCTGTTTGCAATCCGCTCTCAAGGATCAACGGCGAGTGGCGATCACGGTGACTAAGCTGGCAGACGAAGGCACGATCAGTAGATGCGATCAGCCGTTGCAGCCGAAAATTGCCGGAGTCGTTCATCCAGGCCAGGCTTCGCTCGGGATAGCAGCCTGCTAATGAAAAGGAGCAGGAATGCTGCGATCCACCTGGACGTAGAGTCGCCTTATCGGAGTGCAATTGATCTCATCGTTTCACCCTTGCCAAGAAGGTAAAAGACGCTTGATTGGGCGACAAAGTTGTAGCGAGTAATGCAAGACGAACCAATGCTTGCGATCTGAAATATACTGTAAGTAATTTATAATAAATGACTTGAACTTACTTGCCGATGCAGAAGGTGGAGAAGATTAGGTTCAGGATGTCATCGGAAGTGGTCTGGCCGGTGAGGGAGTCGAGGGCCCAGAGCGCACGGTATAGATCCAGCAGGATCATCTCATGGGGAATGCTGCTGGCGTTCGCCGTTGCTGCGTCGGATAGCGCGGAAAGCGCAGTTTCGATTGCCTGGTGATGCCGGATGCTGGTGAGCATGCCGGTTTCGGCGGCTGCACCGCCGGTGACGATGGCCAGGATGCGCTCGCGGAGGGCGGGAATGCCTTCACCGGTGATTGCGGAGGTCTTCAGGCCGGGAGTCCGCGCGGTGTCATGCGGAATGGGAACTGGGATTTCAAGATCGCTTTTGTTGATGGCGACGATTGCGGGCCGACCTTCAACCGCTTCGAGCAAGCGATGCTCCTCTTCATTGAGAGGCTGCGTTGCGTCGAGCACGATCAAGACCACGGCGGCGTCGGCCAGAGCCTCGCGGCTGCGCGCAATGCCGAGCTGCTCGGCTTCTTCAAGGCTCTCGCGAAGGCCAGCGGTATCGACCAGCTCGAGCGGGATGCCGTCGAGCGAGATTCGCTCGGTGACGAGATCGCGGGTGGTTCCCGGTGTGGCCGTAACGATGGCGCGGTCGCGCTCAACAAGCCGATTGAAGAGCGAGCTCTTGCCTGCGTTGGGGCGGCCGACTATGGCGAGCGTAAGGCCGTCGTGGATAATTCGGCCACGCGCAAACGAGGCTTTGAGCGCGATGAGAGGTTCCTTCAATACGTCGATGCGGCGCGCAATCTCCTGCTCACCGGTGACGTCGACATCGTCCTCGGCAAAGTCGATTCCCGCTTCAAGCAATGCGATCAGCTCAACCAGAGATTGCTTGACCGGGGCAACGCGACGGCTGAGCGCGCCGCCCATTTGGCTGGCTGCCTGCCGGGCCTGAGTCAAGGTCTGCGCCTCGATCAGGTCGCGAACGGCCTCGGCCTGCGTGAGGTCGATGCGGCCGGAGAGGAAGGACCGCTGGGTGAACTCACCGGGCTCAGCCAGCCGCGCGCCAAGCTCGACTGCGGTGCGGAGCAGGAGGTCGAGAACGACGGGCGAGCCATGCGCTGCGATCTCAACCAGATCTTCGGCGGTATAGGAGTTCGGAGCTGCAAAAAAAGTCACGACTGCTTCGTCGATCCGGTCTGCATTGCCGGTCGAGTTGTCGAGAACATCGGCGAGGCGAGCGCGGCTGTGCTCGAGCGGATGCCGCAGGCTCACCAACTGTGCGGCAATAGAGGTGGCCTGAGGACCACTGAGACGCACAATGCCGATGCCTCCACGACCCGCGGGTGTGGAGATGGCTACGATGGTCTCATTTGCTGTGTTTGCTTCGGCCATGGCTCCAGAACCAGTGTAGTTGCTCGGCGTGGATTGCCGCGTTGCCTCACAGCCAGAGGGCGAGCCTGAAAGCTATAATCCGGGAAAAGCACTAGCAACGCGTCGATACTCTCGAAGCTTTGAATGCGGGCGGCATGCCGCTCAAGATCAAGTTCACAGTGTGGCGCGAAAAGGTTTGGTTGTTGTGAACATTTGTACGTGCAGGACGATGGAAGCTTCAGAGCGAATATTTCGGGCCGGATGGCTTTTTGCTGTTGGCTTTGCGGTGGCAGTCCTTCTAACGGGCGTAGCGTACGCACAGCAGGCTGAGGCCTCGTGGAAGGGTGTGGTGCGTAATCCGGCGGGTGCGCCCATTGCTGGGGCGAAGGTGAGTCTGGCAGGCAACGGCGCTGAGGCTGAAGTCGCAACTGCCGCAGATGGCGCATTCACAATGGATCCGCTTCCTGCGGGACAGTATGCGCTGACGGTTCAAGCAAACGGTCGCAAAATCACCTACGCCGTACCTATCGATCTATCCTCCGCGGGACCTGCGGTATCGATCACGCTCTCCGACCGCGGTGAACTCACCGTGGCGGCTATGCAAGGCCAGACAGCAACCGGTGGCGAAGAGCTGTCGAGCCAGGCGGTGAGCGAACTGCCGCTGAACAAGCGCGATTTTGGAACGCTGCTACTTTTGGCGGCCGGCACCATGACGGACGTGAACGGCTCTACCAACTTTACCGCGCAGTTTGCCATCAACGGCCAGCGCGGTGTTGAAGCCGTGTTCGCCATGGACGGCGCCGACATCAGCGATCCAGAGATGGGCGGAGCAACGTTTTCCAACTTCAACGTGGATGCGGTTGAGCAGATCCAGTCAAGCTCGGGCTGGATGCCGGCTGAGATCGGACGCGGCGCCGCAGGCTTTACCAACATCATCACGCGTTCGGGCGCAAGTGGCTTTCATGGGTCGATGTTTGAATTCGTGCGCAACTCGGCATTCGACGCGCGTAACTACTTCGATCATGCAACACTTGCGTATCCAGGCAGGATTCCTCCCTTCCGGCGCAACGAGTTCGGCTTTACCAACGGTGGCCCTGTATATCTGCCTCATTTGTACGACGGCCGCGGCCGCACCTTCTATTTCACGGAGTATCAGGGCTTTCGCCAGGTATTGGGTACAACCCAGGTAATGCCTGTGCCGGATGCCGACGATCGCGCCGGAATCGACACACTCACGTTCCCTGACGGACTCACCGATACACTCACGGTGCCTGTCGATCCGGGGATTGCCGAAGTGCTGAAGCGGTACCCGATGCCGAATAATCCCACCGGTACTTACCACGAGCGCACTTATTCGACGGCTTCAAAAGTCATCACCAACGCCGACCAGTTTTCGCTTCGCATCGATCACCGCATCTCTGCAAAGGACCAGTTCTTTGCGCGTTTCACGCTGGACAACATCACGGGCCCTACAACAAACCCCGAGCAGACTGCGATTGACCCGACGTTCGGTGTTCAGTTCAACGACCGCGAACGCAACGTGGTGGGCAGGTGGACGCGTACTGTTTCGCCGCGCCTTATTTTCGACATGTCGTTGAACATTCAGCGGACGACGCCCGGGTTTCCGACGCCCAACGTTACCGACCCGGGAATCATGCTCGAGGACAACTTGTTTGAAGGCTTTAACACCGCGGCTGGGTCTGTGATGCAAGCCTATGGCAATCTCTTCCAATTCCAGAGCAACCTCCAATACACGACGGCGCGGCACGCATTCAAGATGGGTGCGGAGTGGCGAGCCAACCGTGACACGACGTATTGGGGTGGTGGACCGAACGGGCGATATCAATTTGGCGGCGGTACGGCGTACTCCTCCGTGTTCATTCCGTCGCAAAGCGGACTGCACGACATCAATCCGGGTGATCCTTTGCCTGACACGCTCTCGAGCCTTCTTTCAGGCAGCCCGTTTGCCTACTCGCGTGCGGTTGCGCCGCCATACTTCTCCAGTGGTGAGCATATTGGCCCGGCGGCCATCAGCCGGAACAACATGAACGTGTATTTTCAAGATACGTGGAAGCTATCAAGCAATCTCACGTTGAACTACGGATTGCGTTGGGAGCTGTACACGCCCCTCAGCGAGCGGGCAAAGCGCACCGCGGGTCTGCAAATGGTGAATGGCGTCCAGCGGTACGTTGTGAATCCGCAACCTGCCTATCAGAAGCAGTGGAATGGTTGGGGACCGCGAGTGCAGATTGCCTGGCAGCCAAAGAAAAATCTGCAAGTGCATGCAGGCGGCGGCATCACGGTAATCCCTCTGAATCTGTGGCAGGATAATTACCTCACAGGCGCTGCGCCCTTTGCAGTCATGCCTCGCCTGCTTTCTGCCTCGAACGCGCCGATTCACTACGGATTTCAAATTACTCCGGCCCAGCTGCCTCGCGCCTACACGATCGGCGGCGCAGATATGTTTCCCACGGGAGATACCAAAGCAGTAGCGCCGAATACCGAGTTCGATGTGGATCGCTACGAGCAGGATGTGGCTGCACTCACGCCGGGAAATGTAGTAAGCGCACTTGAGCTGTCCAGTATCGATCCGGCATTTGTAAACGCAAGACTCTATACGTGGACGCTCGGTCTTGAACGCAGCTTTGGCAACCTTAGCGCTAACGTTGGCTACGTGGGAACCGCCGCACAGAATCTGCCTTCAACAACATTTCCAAATGCGTATCCCGGAGCTTCGCCTGCATTCGCCAAGTACACGCGGTTCGATAATGCAGGCAATGTGATCGGCGGCTACGGGTTTGAAAATGTCATGAGCTCCGTTGCGCACTCGAGTTACAACGCATTTCAGGCATCGATTTCAGGAACGCTAGGACATAGCGGAACAGGGCTCCGAGCCAGCTATACGTGGAGCAAGTCGATCGATGACTCGAGCAGATCGTCTCATTCGCCGCAGAATCCGTTTGACTCTCATCCGGAACGCGGGCCGTCAAGCTTCGACACAACTCATAGCTTTGGCGTGAGCGTTGCACAGGATATGCATCTTGATAGGGTGAACCTGCTTCGTCCGCTCGGCAGGAAGTTCGCGGCCGGATGGGAGTTACTGAGTATCTCCAGCATAAGTTCCGGCTCGCCGTTTACGGTGTTTTCGGGTATTCAGCAGACTGGTGTTGGCTCAAAAGGCGCCGACCGGCCCGACCAGATTGCAGTCCCCAGTCTCTCAACCGCGCGCAAGGTGCGGCAGGACTATTTTGGAAGCGGTGCCGATAATGCAACCAAATACTTTTCGATTCCGATACATGTTGCCGGTGGAACAGGTCCAAACCAGGGCCGCTTCGGAACGCTCGGCCGCAACACGTTTCGCGGGCCCGCTTACTACAACTTTGATTTCGCGCTCATCAAAGACACGCCGTTCGGCAAGCGCAAGAGCGGCGCGGAACGCATGGATCTTCAATTGCGCGGCGAATTTTTTAACCTATTCAATATTGTGAATATGGGCCTGCCGGCCACTACACTCTCCGGCTCCGGCTTTGGCGAGATTAACAAGACGGCAGGGACTTCGCGGCAGATTCAGCTTTCGCTCAAGCTGGTTTACTAGCTCATTTGAGCAGGTCGAGCGCCATTGAGGTCATGGCAGTGACACCGGTCGGGATGGCCTGGGCGTACACGGGAGCGAATAGCGCTGAGTGGGGGCCTGGTAACGCCACTCCGGTCTTTCGGCTCTCGGCAAGCTTGGCAGGGTCGGTAGCGCCAAGCCAATACATCAAGCCTGGAATCTTGCCTTCGAGCGTAAACAATCCCACGTCCTCACTGCCCATAACGGACTTTGCATCCTGAACGCGATCAGTCCCAAGTGCCATTACCGCGGAAGCACGCACCCGCTTTGCCAGCTCAGGATCGTTGTAGGTTACGGGAGTGCTTTCAACGATTGAAACCGACGGCATGCGATCCTCGGGAATTCCGTAGGCTTCTGCCAGGCCCTTCGCCGTGCGGCGAATATCTTCGATGATCTTGTCGCGCTGCGGAATGGAGTAGGTTCGAAGCGTGAGGCCCATCGTTACTTCGTCCGGAATGATGTTGTTCTTTGTTCCGCCGTGGATGGTACCCACCGTGAGCACGGCGGGTTGCTGCGGATCGATCTGCCGGCTGACAATTGTTTGCGAAACAAGAACGAACTCGGAAGCCAGCACAATCGGATCCTTGCCGACCTGAGGAGCCGAGCCGTGACCACCGATACCGCGCATCGTCACGCTTAACGAGGTTGCGCTGGCCAGCATGGGACCGGGCTTGATGGCGATGGATCCCGCGGGCACGTCATTGGAGTCATGCTCGGAAAGAATAAAATCCGGGCGGCCGAAACGTTCGTAGAGATGATCGGCAAGCATGGCTTGCGCGCCAAGGATGACCTCCTCCGCGGGCTGGCCGATGAGCATCACGGTTCCGTGCCACTGGCTCTTGCGCGCAGCCAGTTCGCGTGCTGTGCCCAGCAGCACGGTCATGTGCAGATCGTGGCCGCAGGCATGCATCACTCCAACCTGCTGTCCCTGCGGATTCATTGCTTTCACGGTGCTTGCGTAGTCCAGCCCGGTCTCTTCTTCCACCGGCAGCGCATCCATATCGGTGCGGATCATGACTCGGGGTCCTGCGCCGTTCTCCATCACGGCCACGACGCCAAATGCCTGGGAACCGTCTTCGAACTTGCCTACATGTTCCGTCACCGTGTAGCCGAGCTTGCGCAATTCACCGGCCAGGAAGGCAGAAGTATGCTCCTCGTGCCGCGAGAGCTCCGGATTGCGATGGAGGTACTTGTACGTCTGTGAGAGTTCGGGAAGCTGCTGCTTTACGGAGTCAGCGAGGTTCGGTGCGGACGGTTGTGCAGCAAGCGGCAAGGCAATGGCAAGAATGGTGAAAGACGAAATGCGCACGGGCTGCGGACCTCCAGCTGGTTTATGGGAAGGCTAACATGGCAGGCCAATGGTCACTGGCTGGACTGATACAGCATTCCCGTCCCCCTTAATAATATTTCTATTGCTTTCCCATAGGAGAAGGTGTAGAGTTCTCCTATTGTTTCACCATAGGAGACTCGGGATGAGTGAAAAGACGGATGTCTGGCAGGGAACCCTGGCTTTGATGGTGCTGAGGACGCTCCAGTCCATGGGGCCGATGCATGGATACGGTATGGCGCGGCGCATTGAGCAGATCAGCGATGACCGGCTGCAGCTCAACTATGGCACGCTTTATCCCGCACTGCTCAAGCTGGAACAGGAAGGCTACATCCGCTCGCAGTGGGGCACTTCGGAAAACAATCGCAAGGCAAAGTTCTATCAAATGACGAAGGCCGGTGAACGCCGCCTGCTCAAGGCTGCTGCCGAATGGGAGAGGACAACCGAAATTCTGGCGAGATTTATGTCGCCTGCCGAGGAGGCGTGATGCGCAGGCTCAGAGCACTCTTTCTGCGCTTGATGGGCTGGGCGCACGCCCGGCAAAACGAGGGTGACTTTGCGGCAGAGCTTGAGTCGCACATCGCTATGGACATGGAAGATGGCGTGCGCTCAGGACTAACTCCCGAGGAAGCTCGCAGGCAAGCGATGATTCGCATCGGCGGCACAGAGCAGATACGGCAACGCCAGCGCGAGCAACGAACGCTGCCATGGCTGGAGCGGCTGATCCGAGATGTTGCTTACAGTATTCGCACTCTGTCGAGGCATCGTGGCGTTACTGCGATTGCAGTGCTCTCTATTGGTCTGGGCATCGGCGCAAACGCGACAATCTTTTCGGTGATAGATCGCTTTGCTCTCCATCCCCCGCCGATGGGCGATCCTGCATCGTTGCTCGCGCTTCATGTTGGATTTGATGGCGGCCAGTGCTGCAACAATTTTCCGTTTCCGGTGTACACCGACCTGCGCGACCAGGCGAAGTCCTTCTCCGGGATAGCTGCCTACGCAGAGCTGGTGCCTGCGTCCATTGCAGCCGACGGCGAACCGGAGCGGGTGTTCGGCCAAGCAGTCACGAGCAATTTCTTCGACGTCGCCGAGCTGCCGATGGTACTTGGACGGGGCTTCATTCAAGGCCAGGAGAAAGCGCCGGAGGTGGTGCTTGGAGCGGGCTTATGGCAACGTCAATTCGGCGCCGACAAGAACATTTTAGGAAAGTCGATCAAGATATCCGGGCATGCATTTACCGTTGTGGGTGTTGTTACTCCCGCCTTCCATAGCATCGATCAAATCCTGAATACGGAATTCTGGGTGCCGCTCGGCAATGTGTCCCAGTTGGCATCCAACTTACCCTCGCTGAGTTCCCGCGATGATCATTGGCTTGCGGCAATTGGCAGGTTGAAGCCAGGCGTGACTCGGGAGCAGGCCACGGCAGAACTGCAGACACTTGCCAATCGCTTCGCGCTGAACAATCCAAAGACCGACAAGGGCAGCAGCTTTCTTTTTGAGCAAGCGGGATCGGTGCAACAGGGGAATCGCCGCGCGCTGACTCTCTTCCTTACCGCGCTTTCGGTGGTCGTTCTACTTGTTCTCTCCATCGCGTGCGCCAATGTCGCAAATCTTTTGTTTGCGCAAGCTGCGGGCCGTCAACGCGATATGGCGGTCCGGCTTGCCCTTGGAGCCACGCGCCGGCGATTGCAGGGACAAATGCTCATCGAAAGCGTATTCATTGGACTGGCAGGTGGAGTCGTCGGTACGGCGTTGTCGCTTTGGTCTACGTCATTCCTTTCAGCATTCCGCCTGCCGGTGGGGGTGCCGATCGATCTGAGTGTTCACATTGACTGGCGTGTGCTGATCTTTTCCTTTGTTCTCAGCGTCATTAGCGGAGTTTTGTTGGGCCTCGCTCCGGCATGGACCGCCTCGCGGCCAAGGCTGGGCAATGCACTCAAAGGCGAAGATACGCTCGCTCGTCCAGGCCGCCGCGTTACGCTCCGCAATCTACTTGTGGTGGGACAGATTGCAATGTCTCTCGTGCTCTTGTGTATCACGGGATTGTTTTTGCGCAGCCTTGCGAGTGCGGCAAGCATTGACATCGGTTTCCGAACGAAGGACCTGTTGCTGATGTCGATAGATCCCCGCGTTCATGGCTATTCGCCGGAACGTACGGTAAACTTCCTCGCCGAGCTACAGCAACGTACCGCCGCACTGCCTGGAGTGGCTTCTGCGGTTGTTACAGACGTTGCGCCACTGTCGATGGGCAATCGAAGCGACGGATTCAGCGTAGATGGCAAGCCGAGTACGGATCGGTCCACAACCACATCCGACCTGACGATGGTAACGCCGGGCTACTTTGAAACCATGGGCATTCCACTCGTCTCCGGACGAGACTTTGGCGGAGAAACTGCAACCGGGCCCAAGGCAGCGGTTGTTAACCGCGCCTTCGTGAATAAAGTGCTGCACGGAGAAAACCCAATTGGAAAGCACGTGAACGGTGCGGGCGTTCACTATGACATCATCGGCGTGGCCGGCAACACCAAATCGCGCACACTGGGCGAAGAACAGCGCCCGGTACTCTATCGTTCATTGCAGCAAAGTGTCGCCAGTGATCCGTCGTTTCTGGGGTATACCCTGGTTATCCGCGCGGAAGGAAATCCAAGTGGAGTGGCGCAGGCAGTCCGCAAGCAGATTCACGCACTTGATTCTGCAATGGCCATTTTTAACGACGAGACGATGGAAGAGCATGTTCGTTCGGCCTACTTTCTACCTCGTCTGGCAGCAACACTCTTTGGAACCTTCGGCTGCATCGGGCTGGTGCTGGCCTCAGTGGGGCTCTATGGCGTAATGAGTTACTCCGTGAGCAACCGGAGGCGCGAAATCGGCATTCGCATGGCGATGGGCGCGCGTCCCGGCACTGTCGAACGCCTGGTGCTTCGACAAGGCGCGACGCTGACGCTTATCGCCATGGTGCTGGGCTGGCCGGCCGCATGGATGTTGTCGAAACTGGCCGCAAGCTTCCTCTATGGGATTCAACCGCACGATCTGCTTACCTTTGCGATGGTGCCGCCGATTCTGTTTGTCATCGCGCTAGTTGCGTGCTGGGTTCCCGCGCGGCGTGCGGCCTCTGTCGATCCGATGCAGGTGTTGCGGACGGATTAAAACCAAGACAATGGCATTGCGACTACGCACTCCCCTGCGCGCCGGATGCTAAACTCCGGCAAGGGAAATCGAATTGAAAGCTACTGCAATCGAATTTCGTCTGCGGATGATGATTCAGATCGTCATTGTTACTGTTGCTCTGTGGGCACCGTGGGTGAAGCCATTGGATCTCAAGCTGCGCATGTCCACGCTGGAGTGGCTGGCGCTGGAGGTTGGCCGCACGGGCATTGCAACGTTTGCGGCGGCGGTGCCGGTGGTGATTGTTACTGGCGCGTTGCTGGCGGCGTTGGGCGCGTGGCTGCGTGTTTGGGGCGCGGCTTATCTCGGCTACGACGTGGTGCACGACGCGCAGATGCGGGCTGGCGGTGTGATGGCCGCGGGGCCGTATCGCTACGTGCGCAATCCGCTGTACCTGGGCGGCTGGTTCATGTTGGCTGCCATCTCGCTACTGCTTACGCCGAGCGGAGCGATGGTCCTGATCGTTCTGACAGGAGTGTTCTACCTGCGGCTTATTCTGGGCGAAGAAGCATTTCTCGCAGACAAGCTTGGTGAGCCATATAAGGAATATCTGCGCGCGGTGCCGCGTATTGTGCCGCGGCTACGCGCCGGCCTTCCGGCTGCTGTAGTGCAGGCACACTGGCTGGTGGCGATGCTTACCGAGTTGATGGCGATTGGAACGCTCATCACCATGGCCGTGGTGCCGTGGTCGTACAACAACATCGCGGCGCTTCAGGGCATTCTTATCAGCTTTGTGGTTTCAATCACCGTGCGCGGACTGATGAAGGCGGCAATTCCGACGGTCGTTGCAGTTGCCATCGGTGGCGCGAGTTGGGGACTGGCGCATCTTTCTCCTGAACGCGCCATTCTCATTGGATTTGGCTCAGGTCTGGTGGTGTGGGCGGTTATGCCGCGCCGGGCGAGCCCTGAATCGAACCCTGATTCGAAGTAGCGACATTCCTGCCGGCTTTGCCTACGAGTCCTAGGTGAGTCCAACCGAATCCATTGCCGTACTTGAGGCCGAAGCCCAGCAGGCGGTCAACGCCAATGTGATTTGCCCAGATGAGCGCTACGGGAAACAGCGTGTAGGTGTGCAGCAGGTAGGCGCTCAGTAGCAACACTCCCGGGCCGATGTATGTGTGGAAGGCGTTGTAGATGCGCGCGGCGCGGCAGGGCCTGCCGAGATAGCCGAGCATGGAAAGATCCGGCGCGAGCCACAGGGCTGCAAACAGCCACCAGTTCATTCCGTAGTGCGCGTAGACCACTGCCGTTGCGATTGCCACTGCCAGCCCTTCAAGCCGCAGCAGCAAAGCGATGGACGATGTGCGCGAAGGCGGAAGCAGGTCGGCACTTGGGGAGGCGATTGCCATGCGTTGTAGATGTATGCGAGGCCAGCCGGAGTGCAGAATATTCGTAGCCAGTTAAGCGGAAAAGCAAAAAGGAGGAACCCGAGTGGGTTCCCCCTTTGCTTTTGAGCCTGTTAACTACTTCTTCGGCGGAGCGATGGTGTCTTTGGCGGACTTGGCCACGCGGAACTTGACCACGGTCTTCGCCTTGATCTTGATGGCCTCTCCAGTCTGCGGGTTGCGGCCCATGCGGGCTTTGCGCTCGGCCTTGACCAGACGGCCGATGCCGGGGATTACGAAGACGCCATGCTTCTTGGTTTCCTTAATGGCTGTCTCTGCCAGCAGATCCAGGAAGGCTCCGGCTTGCTTGTTGGTCATTTCGAGCTTCTCGGCCATTTGCCGTGTAAGTGCGGTCTTGGTCATTCCAGTTGCCATGTAATGCTCTCCTTCTGTTAGCGAGCCCTTCGGGCTGCCACTGTGTGACGGGCTTTCACCGCAAGATGCGTACCGCATGGGGGGGAGCGATCGTCAGATCCAAATGCACGAAAAACCCTGTATTCACGCGGCTTTTGAAGAACCCTGCCGAGGCTTACAATGCGGCTTTCGACCTGCCGAAGTCAATGGCAAATCGCCGATTTCCACAGGTATTTAGCGGGATTTTACTAAAATCGCCCATTTTTAGGGGGTTTTAGCGGATTTTCTTCGATTTTCGCCGACTTGAGGCTGCGCAAGCGGGCTTGGTTGTCATACGGATGAAGTCATGAGAGACCGCGCCAGCACTGCCTATTTCAACCCGAACAGGACTCGTTTTTTGGGCTCCTGAGCGGCTGCAATGGGGGTGTTGAGGGCGTCGACAACCGGCGCCGCGATGCGGAAGTACCTGATCAGGGTTGCGGCGAAATCCTTTTTGAGCGCGGTTGCCGGGGGCAGGGTTGCGGCCAAGCCCCACTGCCTGCAGCGGATCAGGTCCATGCCCGGATGCTCGGCTGGGAAGCCCTTTGGCGAGCGGGTAAGCGCATTGCCTTCGAATTCGTTGAAATGCTTCTTGAGGGCGGGTTTCTGCAAGAGCTTGCGAAATTCGCTGTGGTGATCAAGCAGCCAGTAGCGTATCTGCGCCAGCTGATCTTTCTCCGGCATGTAAGCGCCGGCGGCGATGATGACTTCCTTCGCACTTACGTGGAAGTAGTAGCCCGCGCCGGATGTCTTTTCCAGTCCCTGGTGCGACCACCAGGCGGCCACATGCGTTTTGTAGGGGCGTTTGTCGTTGGAGAAACGCGTGTCGCGATAGATACGGAAGAGGCACTTCTCCGCCGGGCGCACGAACTGGGGCGCAAAGTCCATCATGGCTTCCGTGACTTTGCGGACGACGGCCAGCATGGGTTCTTTCAGCTCCGCCTCAAACAGCTGCTTGCGCGGCTGGAACCAGGTGCGGTCGTTGTGGCGCGCAAGGTTGCGGAGAAAGGTCAGCGCTTCAGGGCGAAAGTAGGGGACGGCGGGCTCAGGCGTAGGAATCTTCTTCATAGCCATGAATCAGAGTTTACTGGAAGCCGGGAGAATTCAATTGGTCTGCAGATCGATAGGACAACCATTCGCGCGCAAATTGGAGATCAATTCGGTTAGGCATGCGAGAAATTCTGCGACTTGAAATGCCGCCGAGCTGGTGTTCTTCACAATGAGGCGATAGGGTACCTCGACCTTGTTGATTCCACCGGTGCCAATGCTGTCGTTCAAAGCATTCAGATTATTGCCGTGCCAATCTGGAGCGCCAACTGCTTCGAAAAAAGCCTGATAGAAATCATCTTCCGATTCCCACTCCGTGGCGTCGAGTACGATAACTTCCACATCTTCAATTGTGCGCCATGGTCTTGCGAATCCAAGACCATCCCAAGCGTCACCAGTCGTTGGGAAATAGCCTAACTTGGCCAAAGCACCTTTCAGCTCGTCAGACGGTTCAATCCCAAACAATCGAACAGCCGCCATTCGCGGGTGATGCTCTTGAATCGTCGGAATCAGCCCGAAAGTTTCAGAAGCGTGACCTTGGTTCATCGAGGGTCGCACAAGCGTAAGAGCGGGTTCTGGCCACCAACAATCATTCCACTGCTCACATAACTCAGATATTTTGGGGACCCGTTCAGCTTCTGCGAAAACCCACACGGGCATCTGCCCTAACAAGATGTAGAGATTGGCATGTAAAGTTTCGACCGATTGAGGTTCATCGAAGACTATGGCAACTTGCCATGCCATGTGAAAGTTTCCAGCGCACTAAACATTCAATCGACTGCCCTATCGCTGCGACACTACTGTCCCCGAGCCCCTTCACGGTGCGCTCCTGCTCTGCGAAATCGACTCACGTAAGCCGGTAAACCCGGCAGCCTCGATATCCCGCTGAGCCATGCGTGCGGCTCTTTCCTGGTGCTTGCGCCTGAAATGCGCTGCGATATCGGGATAGAACTCGCGGATCGCGGTCATGGCTACGTCGCGCATCATGGTGTAGCCGAACTTGGAGGCGAGATCGCCGAAGGACGATTCACCTTCCGGATAGTAGGTGGTGGAGACGATCTGCGTGATGGCATTTGCACCCAGTCCGGCGATGTTCGGCGTTTGACGGCCGCTGTAGGTGCGTGTGACGGCCTGGCGGCTGATTACATAAAGCGCTCGAATCGGAATGCTGTGGTCTTTGCCCATTGCGTAGTAGCGCGTGTCCTCATGCAGAAGCGAGGGCAGTAGCCATGCGGAAAGATAGGTGTTGTCGGTCTTGTCGATGAAGCCGCGCCACGCGTAACCGTAGAATCCCTTCACGCCTTTGCCGAGTGCCGGATGCACGTTGGTGCCTTCAGCAGTGAGGGAGGTAAGGCCGAGGAAGAAGAATGACGAGTAGTCCGTTGCCTGGTGCGTGGCGACGGTGAAGTTGTACTTCCAACCCGGCGGGTGCGATTTGCTTCCACTGGAAACCGATAGAAAGTTGGGCATGAAGCCCAGGATGCGCTTCGGCTGCTGCATTTCAAGCGGTATCGGCTTGCCTTCGCTGTCAACGGTTTCGTCCGTATCGGACTGAGGCTCCGGAGCTGAAGGACGGGTCTGAGAGCTGGCAGCATCAGATTGCTGCGGATCGGCGATCGCGCCGGCGGATGTGGCTGAATCCATGGTGGTGCCATCGCGCTGGTCATCGCGAGTGCTTGTGGCGTCCGCGATCGGTGTGGCGGCGTGGATACCCAAGGAAACGCAGATGGTAAATAGTGCAGCGAAGCAATGCAATTAGATCACCTTCAATGGAACAGAGTGTTGTAGCTCCCGGCAGAAAGCACAGCCCTTATTACACAGTTAGAACACCTGGAGCCAACAGAGGTTTGCTGAACCTGACCGAAACGATTGGAATCGGGCAAGATTTCAGGAAATCTGAACGGTCAATGCCTTTCCGCCGGTGGAACGCGTGCTCAGTCTATCGGATTAACTTCAGCGCGCCTCGGAACAGGCCGTCGAAGTCTCCGGCGAGATCCTTTTCCTTGGCGATGGCCTGTTCAATGGCCTTCTCCGCGGCGGGCCGCTGGTAGCCCAGGTTTACGAGGGCTGAGAGCACGTCATCCACCGCTGCTCCTTGCACGGTGGACTGCACAGGAGTCACGGCAAAGTCGTCGAGCTTGTCTTTTAGTTCGACGACCAGCCGCTCGGCCAGCTTGCGGCCCACGCCGGGAATGCGCACAAGCTGTGCGTGGTCTTGCGCGCGTATGGCCTGCACGGTGCGGTCGCTTGAAAGGCCGCTCAACATTTTAATGGCGAGTTTGGGGCCGACGCCGGAGACGGTGATGAGCCGCTCAAACAGGCGCTTCTCTTCGGGGTCGAGAAAGCCGAAGAGCGCGATCTGGTCTTCGCTGACCTGGGTGTGGATGTGCAGCGCGGTCTCCTGCCCTACGGAAGGCAGCGAGGTAAAGGTGGGTACGGAGATGGTGACGTCGTAGCCCACGCCGGCCGCTTCAACAATGGCCTGGCCCGGCTGTTTGAAAATCAGCTTACCGCGCAGATGAGCGATCATTTATCGCCTATTGTAGAATCCCCAACCTCTTGGCTACATGTTCGAGTTTGCCGAGTGCCTGGTCGAGCTGATTGCGGGTGTGTTCGCTGGTCAGGATCAGGCGAATGCGTGCTTTGCCCTCGGGCACCGTGGGAAACGCGATACCGGTGGCCATGACGCCTTCATCGAAGAGCGCTCGTGAGAACTCCATGGCCTTACGGCCTTCGCCCACGATGACGGGCGTGATGGGCGTTTCGGTGGCCGGGGTGTTTACGCCGCCGACGTTAAAGCCGATGCGCTTGAGCTCGCCCTGGAAGTAACGCGTGTTGGCCCACAGGCGGTCGATGCGGTCCGGTTCTTGCTCCAACAGGTCAAACGCGGCAATGCAGGTGGCCGCCACCGATGGCGGATGTGACGTGGAGAACATAAACGGCCGCGCGCGGTGGTAGAGATACTCGATGAGATCGCGCGAGCCGCATACGTAGCCGCCGAGCGATCCGATAGCTTTCGACAGCGTGCCTACCTGCACATCGACTTTGCCGTGCATGCCAAAGTGGTCAACCGAGCCACGTCCGTTACGGCCCAGCACCCCGGATGCGTGCGCATCGTCAACCATCATGATTGCGCCGTACTTTTCGGCGAGAGTGGCCAGCTTGTCGACGGAGCCAATGTCGCCGTCCATGGAGAAGACGCCGTCGGTGATGACGAGCTTGCGGCCGGGCTGGCCGGCCAGTTCTTGTAGCAACTGCTCGCAGTGACCCACATCCTTGTGGCGAAACACCTTGATGGTGGCCCGCGAGAGCCGCGCGCCGTCGATGATGCTGGCGTGGTTCAGCTCATCGGAGAGGATGAAGTCTTCCTTGCCGAGCATGGCGCTGACTGTACCGGCGTTGGCGGCAAATCCGCTCTGGAAGACGACGCAGGCTTCTACGTTCTTGAAACGAGCGATCTTATCTTCCAACTCCATGTGCAGCCGCATGGTTCCTGCGATGGTTCGGACGGCGCCCGAACCTACTCCATAGACGCGGGTTGCGTCCATGGCCGCCTGAATCAGGCGCGGATCGTTTGCCAGGCCAAGGTAGTTGTTGCTGGCCAGGTTGATGACCTCTTTGCCGTCGTAGTGGCACACCGGGGCTTGCTGGTCGTCAAGGACCCGGAGCTTGAAGTAGGTACCTTTGGCGCGGAGTTCGTCGAGGGCGGCGGTCAGGTGGGCGAGCTGGGGGCGAGGGGTAGCCTCTATCATGGCGAGTCACCTCAAACAGAAAGCATATAGCGTTTTCGGCCGGGCCGGGAAAGGTACGGGATTTGTTTGGCGCAGGGGGCGGAACGGACTCCCCAATCGGCCGGAAAAACGTCCAATCTCATGCCGGGACAGTATGGAATTGGCGGGCCAGCTACATAGCCGGCGGCCTGTTGGCTACCCCATGCCCCCGCCGGATACAATAGACTTCTACGCTTCAGCAGCGAGCGATACGCAATTTTCTGGAGAGTTTGGAGCAGGTGCAAGTGACACGCATGAACCGCCGCAGTCTGCGGCTCAAGTTGTTTGCCGGACTGGGCATGGTACTAGCATTACCCCTGCTTGCCTCGGCTTCATCCACGCAGAGTGTAAGCACTAGCACGTCACTCGGCGTTACCAGCGCCGCTGCCAGCGCAGATGTTGCGGTTTCAGTGACCGGAGCCGATGGGCTGCCCGCATCCGGAGCAGTTTCCATTGTTGAGGGCAACCAGCAACTTGGGGGAGCAGTGCTGGACTCGACCGGCAAGGCAACAGCGCAGTTGACGCTGACACCGGGAGCCCACAACCTGAGTGCTGTTTATGCAGGCGACGCCACGCATCTCACGTCTACATCGCCTTTGGTGACGGCGCAGGTAACCAGCGGCGGAACGCCGAGCTTTTCACTGACGCTCACGCCTGTTTCTCCATCTACAACTCCAATGACGCTTACGGCCGGTTCCGCGGGAACGGTCAACGTGACGGTCAATCCCATCGATCAGGCAGCGCTTACCGCGCCGATGTTCGTTACGCTTTCATGCTCGCAACTGCCAAATCAGGCGTCATGCTCGTTCAGTCCCGCAACCGTTGAGATTTTGCCCTCCACGCCGAGCAGCTGCGCCGCGGGATCGCCGGCATCGGCATGTCCGCCCATGAGCACCATGGTTCTGCAAACACAGGCGGAGAACAATCCCGTGCATACGATTGCAGCTAATTCCGGAAAAGGTTCCGGCACGGTAGCATGGGCGATTTTGTTGCCCGGTATTCTGGGGCTTAGCGGACTTGCATGGGGAACGCGCCGGCGCGCCTGGCTCAGCAGGCTTTCGCTGCTGGCACTGGTGGGCCTTATCACGGTGCTGGGCACTACAGCCTGCAACCCGAACTACTACTACTACAATCACGGTCCCGGCAATGTTCCGGCCACGCCCTCAGGCTCCTATACCATCAAGGTCACGGGACAATCGAGCAACGGTGTTACTGCTCAAACAATAAGCACACCACTTGTACTGATCGTGCAGTAATCTGATCAGGCATGAACCGCTGGCATTCCCTACCCGCGGAATTAAATGCGCTGGTGGAGCAGTTACCCGCCACCGTGCTGTTGGAGTGCGGCAGGCCCGTACTTCAGGCCACAAGCTCGGAAGGCAGTGCGGAATCGCAGCAATTTTCCCAACTATTTGTTGACCCGCAACGCGTTTGCGTTGCTTACACTCCTGTTGAGATTGCACAGCTCTTTGCGGAGATTGAAGCCGCGGTGGCCGCCGGCCACACTGCTGCCGGATACTTCACCTATGAGTGTGGCAACTGCTTTGAGCCCAAGGCTGGACTGCGTCCTTTGCCTGCCGGTCAGCCGCTGGCGTGGTTCGGGATCTACGAGCGCGGTTACGTGTTCGATCACGCAGCCGGCGCGTTTTTAGGTGAGGCTCCACAGCAGCTTGAGCGCTTTCGCAATGTTGCGCAGTCGTACGCCGAAGATCCGCGCGTTGAAACTACATTTGGCCTCACGCGTGAGCAGTACGCGGCAAGGATCGAGGCGATTCATGAATGGATTCGCGCCGGAGACGTGTACCAGCTCAACTTTACCGTGCCGTATGCGATCAAGGCCCGCGGCGGCATTGCAGCTCTATACGCAACGCTGCAAGCCCGGCAGCCAGTGGAGTACGGCGCATTCATCCATGCTCAGCCGGAACGACGCATTCTGTCGTTTTCGCCGGAGCTTTTCTTCCGCATCGATGACCAGAACGGCGAACGGCGCATTACCACCCGACCGATGAAAGGTACGGCTGCACGCGGACGCACAACGCAAGAGGACAGCGAAAGCGCCGAGTGGCTGCGCAACGACGCCAAGAACCGTGCTGAAAATCTGATGATTGTGGATTTGCTGCGAAACGACCTGGGCCGGCTGGCGAAGTTCGGCAGCGTGCGCACTGAGAGCATGTTTGCCGTGGAACGCCACCCCACGCTCTGGCAGATGACATCGACCGTTACTGGAGATCTGCGGTCCGACGTGCGATTCAGCGACATCTTTCGCGCGTTGTTTCCTTGCGGATCAATCACTGGTGCGCCCAAGGTTCGAGCCATGCAACTGCTGGCGCAGCTTGAAGAGCAGCCGCGCGGAGTTTACACGGGCGCAATCGGATTCTTTTCGCCGCGACGAACCGTATTCAACGTGGCGATCCGCACGCTTGAGATGAACGGAAGTGAAGGAACCATGGGCGTAGGCAGTGGCATCGTGATTGATTCCGTTGCAGCGGAAGAATACGCCGAGTGTGAGTTGAAAGCGGAGTTTCTTCGGCACGAAGAGCCCGGTACGAAGGTCAATTCTCCAGTGAGCGACAAGTTCTTGCTGATCGAGACGATGCTCTGGGACGGTGGCTTCCCTCTTATGGGTTTGCATCTCGATCGTCTGATGGACTCGGCGGAGTATTTCGGATTTCCGTGCGATCGCGCAGAGGTAGAGACAGCAATCGAAGCGTATGCAAAGACGTTTACAGTCGGCGAGCCGCGAAAGGTGCGGCTGCTGCTCGATGCAGACGGAGAACCGCAACTGTCAAGCGAGTTACAGCGCTCGGGCAATTTACACTCAGACGCGCGCGTGTGCATTGCATCCGAGCGCATGGATTCAAGCGTCAAGTGGCTTTATCACAAGACGACGCAGCGCGTGGCCTATGTGCTTGCCCACACGGAGGCCACGCAAAAAGGCTACGACGATGTGTTGTTCCTGAATCAGCGTGGCGAGGTGACTCAAGGCGCAATCAGCAACGTATTTATCGAAAAGGAAGGCCGCATGTTTACTCCACCGGTTGCATGCGGCTTGCTGCCGGGCGTGTATCGGCGGCATCTGCTTGAAACGCGCGTGAATATAGAAGAGCGTGTGCTGACGCTCGACGATCTGCGCAGCGCAAATGCGGTCTACATCTGCAACGCGGTTCGCGGCCTGCGCAAAGTGCAGATCGAATTTTGAAGACTCAGTCCCGCAATTCGCTCTTCGACGGACCACTGTCCACTGTTAACTGACCACCGCTTTAATCCGGACGCATCAGCACTTTGATAGCTTCACCTGACTGCAGCAGTTGCATTGCCTTGCGAAACTCGCTGAGCTTGAGGCGGTGCGTGATGGCCGGTTCGAGATCGAGCTTGCCGGTGGCCAGAAGCGCCTCCATCTGAAACCAAGTTTCAAACATCTTGCGACCGTTGATGCCCTGCACGTGCGCGCCTTTGAAGATGATGTCGCGCGCAAAGTCCAGCTCGAAGGGCCGCGATGGAATACCAAGCAGCGATGCGCGCCCGCCGGTTCGCAGCATGGCGAATCCCAGGCGAATCGCCTCAGGATGTCCAGACATTTCCAGCAGCACATCGACGCCGGTGCCACCCGTAGCCTCAACGATGATTTTTTCGGCGTGGTCGATGGTGGGATCGAGCGCTAAGTCGGCGCCCATCTGCGCCGCCACCTTGCGGCGGTGCTCATTGACCTCAATGGCAAACACCTTCGCCGCGCCACATGCTTTGGCAACCGCTATGGAAAAGAGCCCGATGGCTCCGCAGCCGGTGATGACGACGGTGGTGGCTGCAATGGGGCCGGCCAGCACAGTGTGTACGGCATTGCCCAGCGGATCAAGCAGCGATGCGTAGTCATGCGGGATGGTGGGAGCCAGCTTCCAGATATTTGTTTCAGGGATGATGACGTATTCGGCGAAAGCACCATCGGCATCCACACCCAAAATGCGGACGCGCTGGCAGATGTGAGCCTGGCCAGTGCGGCACTGCAGGCATTTGCCGCAGGCGACGTGCATCTCCGCGCTTACCAGGTCGCCTTCGTGAACGGTTGAAACGCCACGGCCCACGGCGGCCACCGCGCCGCAAAACTCGTGGCCGGGAATGAGCGGTGGACGGATGCGGCTTTTGGCCCACGGGTCCCAGTTAAAGATATGCAGGTCAGTTCCGCATACGCTTGCCACTTGTACGCGGACCAGGACTTCTCCGGGGCAGGGAGTTGGCACCGGCACCTCGCGAATATCAATGCCTTGTGCGGCTTTGGCTTTTACTACCGCTTGCATGGTGGTTGGCATCAATTCCAGTCTTCCCTTAATACCAGACAAACAAGCATATCAACCGCGGCGGCATTGCGCGGAGGCCACGTGCAGGGTTCTGGTGGTAGAACTTTGTAGTGGAGAGAATCATATGGCGAAGATATCGGCTGCGGTATTGAAGAAAATCGACTATCTTGGGAGCGTGCCTGGGCGCATCCTGATGCTTGCAGCTCTGGCTGCAACCGCCTCGGCTTGCGTTGCACAAACCGCCGATCAGGCCTGGCTTCGCTATGCAAACCGCCCGGAGCGAATGGTGATTCCCCTCAACATTCGCGCATTGGGCAACGGCGCCGTGGAGCAATCCGCGGTTGCGGAGCTGAAGCGCAGCGTGGCCGACGTTCCCCAAAGCAGCCAGAATGCCGGCATCAAGCAAATCTTTGCCGGGCAAACCATTGTGGGTACGGCTGCGGAGATACGCAAGGCGTACCCGAAGATTCCGGTTCCCGGCGACCTAGCGCCGCAGGAGTACTGGGTCTATGCGAAGGAGTCGGGCCGGCCGGCCGATCGCATGATCGTTGTCTCCGGAGGAGATGAGCGAGGCGTTTTATATGGTGCTTTCGCGCTGATTCGCTACCCCGCAACTGCTGGGGTGGCAAACATGCAGGACCTCAGCAAGCATCCCCTGCGCAGCAAGCCTGCCATGGCAATCCGCTGGACCAACGAGTGGGACAATGCCAACGGCACAATTGAACGCGGCTACGGTGGCCGCTCGATCTTTTTTGAGGACGGCCATGTGCGCGAGGACCTTTCGCAGGTAAGCGAGTATGCGCGAATGCTGGCCTCTATCGGTATCAACGGCTGCAACATCAATAACGTGAATGGAGCGGCGCCGTTTTTGACGCCGGAGTTTCTCAAGGAAGTGGCACGCATTGCCGATACCATGCGGCCCTGGGGCGTGCGCGTCGCCATGAGCGTTGATATCGCAAGCCCGCAAAAGATCGGCGGTCTGAAAACTTTCGATCCGCTCGATCCGCAGGTGAAGGCATGGTGGGCGACCAAGTTCGACGAAGTTTACAAACTCATTCCCGACTTTGCCGGTGTTACTGTGAAGGCCGACTCCGAAGGTCAGCCCGGTCCGGCAAGCTATGGCCGCAGCCCCGCCGATGCTGCCAATGTGCTTGCCCACGCGCTGCAGCCGCATGGCGGCGTGGTGCTTTATAGGGCCTTTGTCTACAACAATCACCTGGACTACAACGATCTGAAAGCTGATCGTGCACGCGCGGCGTACGACATCTTCCATCCACTCGATGGCTCCTTTGCGCCGAACGTGATTGTACAGATCAAGGAAGGCCCCATCGATTTTCAGGCCCGCGAGCCGGTGTCACCGCTGTTTGCCGGCCTGCGCAAAACCGATGAGGCCATGGAGTTGCAGATCACGCAGGAGTACCTGGGCCAGCAGAAGCACCTGGTCTATATTGCGCCCATGTGGAAGGAAGTTCTCGATTTCGATCTGCGAGCCGAGGGCCGCTCGACTCCTGTAAAGGACATCATCGAGGGCAAGAGCTTCAACCGGCCCATGGGTGGAATGGTTGGCGTTGCCTGTGTTGGCCGCGACTGGCTTGGCTCGCCGCTTGCGTTGGCCAATTTGTATTCGTTTGGCCGGCTGGCTTGGGATCCAAACCTGTCTGCGGAACAAATTGCGGAAGAGTGGACGCGGCAGACCATCGGAAGCTCGCCTGCTGTCGTCAATACTGTTACGAAGATGCTGATGCAGTCGTGGCCTGCCTACGAGCACTACACCGGCCCTCTTGGCATGCAGACGCTGACCGACATCACCGGCAGCCACTACGGTCCAAATATTGAAGCCAGCGAGCGCAACGGCTGGGGTCAGTGGCATCGCGACGATCACGAGGGCGTCGGAATGGATCGTACTGTCGCCACCGGTACGGGCTACATTGGCCAGTACCCGCCGGAGGTTGCCAAGATGTACGAGTCGGAAGCGACGACGCCGGATGATCTGCTGCTGTTCATGCATCACGTCCCGTATACGTACAAGCTGCACTCGGGCAAGACGGTCATCCAGTATATCTATGACATCCACTACCAGGGCGCGGCAGAGGCGGCACGTCTGGGCGAGGAGTGGGCAACGCTCAAAGGAAAGGTTGATCCCAAGTTGTTTGCCGATGTAAGCGCGCGCCTTGAATACCAGGCCGGTCACGCGATTGTGTGGCGCGATGCAATTGTGCAGTACTTCCTCAAGCAGAGCGGAATTCCAGATGCAACCGGCCGCGCGGGGAAGTTCCCGGGCAGGCTTGAAGCGGAAGACGCAAAGCTCACCGGGTACCAGGTGATCGATGTAAAGCCGTGGGAGGATGCCTCGCGTGGAAAGGCGGTGTCGTGCGACGAGGCTGCAAATCCGCAAGGTTGCTCGGCCGAGTGGACCTACAAGGGTGCAGCCGGACGCTTCGCCGTGGCTGTGCAGTATTTCGATTTGCAGGGCGGCGATGCAAAGTTTTCGCTCGATGTGAATGGAAAGCCTGTGGCCTCGTGGATTGCCGACGGAACTTTTCCGGATCGGCTTCCGATTCCTAACGGGGACAATTCCACGCGATATACGGTTCGTGGCGTTCAACTCAAGCCGGGAGACGTGTTGCGTGTGACCGGGGTGCCGAACGGCAAAGATGCAGCGGCACTCGACTATATCGAGATGGCGCCGCCGGCTTCGCCCAGCAACTAATTCACGTCCGGACTACTTGCCGTTCACTATCTGCGCAGCGCGGGCGTATCCGCCCATGTTGTAGGTGTTCGGGCAACCAAGCGCGATGAGTTTCTTTTTCGCTGCAGCGCTGCGCGCACCGCTCGCGCAGTGCAGCAGCAGCACCCGATTCTTATCCTTGATACGGCGTTGCCAGTTGCTTTCAATTTCGCCCAGGGGCAGATTAACCGCTACGGGCAGGTGGCCGGCAACGAACTCGCCGCCGGTGCGCACGTCAACAACCAGCGCGCCATTCTTGAGATGCTCCTGCGCTTCCTTGACTGAGATAAGTCCGGCGCGCCGGAAAAGAACGAAGGCCGCAACGATGGCAAAAGCTATTAGAACGTCCCACCAATTCATGGCACTTAGCTTACTGCGCCAGGGGCACGTTTGGCAGCAGCGGAGACTAGGTTTTCGCCACTTCCACGAGAGTAGAGTAGAACGTGGCCCCGGCCCCGATGTCGGTGAGCCGTTCGCTGGTCAGCACGTTTGAGTTAGCGCCATCGGGATTCAATTTTGCCCAGTCCAGGCTGGTAGCCACTACTCCCACGGGCAGGCTCGGGTTCAGCATGAGAGTGAGCTTGAGGCTACCGCGATCATTAAAGACACGCACGCTCTCGCCCTCAGTGATACTGCGGGTTCTGGCGTCTTTGGGATGCATCTCGAGGCGATGGTTCTTGCCGGCCTCCATCCTGCGATGTCCTTCGAGGTTCGCGAATGTGGAATTCATATAGTTGTCTGCCTTGCGCGCCAGCAGTTCCAGTGAATACTTCTCGGCAGCCTTGCCCCAGCGGGATTCCGTTGGCGGAACAAACGCTGGTAGCGGGTCCTGTCCTTGTGTGGCCAGTGCCTCAGAGTAGAATTCAATTTTGCCGGAGGGCGTTGGCAGGGAGCCCGATGTGTAAGGCAAAAACGGATTTGCTTCAGGATCGCGATGAAAGGCCAACGGCACGTGGCCCTGCTCTTCCAGGGCTTCAACGGTAATGTGTTCCATGCTTGTATTCGCGGAGTGGCCATCCTCTTTGATGGACAGCGCCTGGCGAATGATGTCCATCGGCGTGTCGCGGAAGCACGATTCTTCAAAGCCCATGCGCTGTCCGAGCTGGCCAAATAACCAAACGTTCGAGCGCGCCTCGCCCACGGGCTCTATCGCCTGCTTCGACAACTGCACGAAGTAGTGGCCGTATGCACCTTGAATGTCAGTGTGCTCGAGGAATGTGGTTGCAGGAAGGATGTAGTCAGCGTAATCGGTTGTGTCGGTAAAGAACAGATCGTGCACGACGGTGAATAGATCGTCTCGTTTGAGTCCGCGCCTTACCGCGTTGAGATTGGGAGCAACCGCGCCGGGATTCGAGTTGTACACAAACAATGCATGAACAGGCGGACCGGAGTGAATATAGGCTGCTTCATCCTCTACGCCATCTGAGGTTTCCTGATCCCTATTCCCTGTTTCCTGTTCCCTGTAGTTCAGCGCCTGGCCCAGGGCAGACATGTTTACGAGCCGTGCCTCGCGCCCGAGCGGAGATGCCATTTGCAGATCGGGCCGCCGGACCGCATTTTCGTTCCAACTGAACGCGCCTGAGGTGGAGAGCACGCCGCCTCCGCCGCGGTGTTTCCACGCGCCTGTTAAAGCGGGCAACATGGCGATGGCCCGGACCGCTGCTCCTCCATGCTCCGCGCGTTGAACGCCGTAGTTCAGGCGCAGGGCGGCTGGGCGCGTAGTTGCATACTCGCGCGCAAGTTGTTCAATCTCCGCCGCGGTCATGCCTGTCCACGTTGCCACACGTTCCGGTGTGTATTCGCGCGCGCGTTTGGCAAGGCGGTCGATGCCATGGGTCATTGTGTCGACGTACGCGCGATCTTCGAGGCCTTCGTTCAAGATCACGTGCATCATGCCAAGTGCTAGCGCGGCGTCAGTTCCGGGACGGATGGCAATGTGCCAGTCGGCCAGCGCGGCAGTGCGCGTGCGGTACGGATCGATCACGATGAGCCGCGCGTCATTGCGCCGAGCCTGCTCAATCATCGGCCACAGGTGAACATTGTTGCCGTGAACATTCGCGGCCCAGGCAAGGATCAGCTTGGACAGGCGAAAATCTTCAGGCGGAGTTCCGAGTCTCTTGCCATACACGGTATTCCAAGCCACGCTGCCGGCCTCGGAGCAGATGGTGCGGTCAAGCCGGCTTGCACCCAGACGGTGAAAGAAGCGCCGGTCCATGGAACCGAAACCGAGCACGCCAATTGTTCCTGCGTAGCTGTAAGGGAGAATCGATTCGGGACCGTAGCGGTCACTCACCTGCTGCAGGCGTGCGGCAATCGCGTCGAGCGCTTCGTCCCAGCTCACGCGCTCGAATGCTTCGTGCTCATTTCCGCGAACGAGGGGCTGCTTGGCCACTCCCTGTTTGCGCCGCAGAGGATAGAGAATGCGTTCAGGTGAATAGACGCGGTCAAGATATTTGGCGACCTTGCCGCAAAGAAATCCCTGTGTCACCGGCTGCGAGGGGTCGCCTGACACCTTTACGGCGCGGCCTTCGCTGTTTACCGTTACCAGGACGGCGCAGGAATCCGGGCAATCGTGCGAGCAGACCGTATGAACAATGCGGAAAGGTGTTGCGGCGGTGGAAGCCATGGATTGATTTTAAGCGGAATTCAAAATTGGAAAAGAGGAACCTGCCTGCACCGCGAGCGCGGCCCGTGTACACTGATCACGCTATGGATTGCATCTTCTGCAAGATTGCCGACGGTTCTATTCCCTCAAAGGCGGTTTATCAAGATGAGTTGGTTTATTCATTCAGGGATATCGATCCCAAAGCGCCGACGCATCTATTGATTGTTCCGCGCGAACACATCGCTTCATTGAGAGATGCAAGTGGCAAGCGGGATCTGCTGGGCCATCTACTAAAGGTCGCTGCAGAAATTGCAGAGAAGGAAGGCCTCGCAAATGGATACCGCGTGGTGATCAACACGGACAGCGACGGCGGGCAGACGGTGGATCATCTGCATCTGCATGTGCTGGGCGGCCGTGCGATGACCTGGCCGCCGGGGTAAAGACAGGGTACGAGGTTACAAGGGGACGAGCTTCCAAGTTGATGGAGTAAAGTCAAGTTCGATTAATCTCTGCTTGCCGAATTCTGGTATTGCCCTGCAAATGCAAAGGCGCCTCAATTCAGAGGCGCATTTTGCTTTGATGAAAGGTAGTTCTTGTACCCTTGTAACTTCGTACCATGTCTTTCTCACATTGGCTGCTGCGCGTATTCCTCTTCTTCCTCCACGCCGTAGCGGCGCAGAAGATTTGGCAGGCTCTGTGAGAATGCCGAGCGCGGCATCACCGTGTCACAACCGGCCTCAATCGCCTTCAACTTCAGGTCGCCTTGCAGATGATTGAGGAAGCCAATGATCGATGTGGCCTTCTTGAGCTTGGTGCGGAATTTGGGAATCAGAATCATGGGCTTTGCATTCACGTTGTTCAGATCGAACACGAGAAGCGTGGGCCGTTCGTTTTCTGGAAGTTCAAGCAGGCGGCCAACGGAATCTTTGTCGCCCTTGGTGAATTCAACTTTGATGCCAAGCTTGCGCGCGGTCTCAGAGATCTTGGCCTGGAAGAAGAGATCCTCAATGAAGCAGAAGATGCGTGTGGGAGCGTCCTCGCGAACTGTCGCCGCTGGCATGGAATAAACGTCAGGATAGTAGCTTGCGCCGTGATTGCTGCCCATCTGGATGGTGGACGGTGGCCCGTCGGCTACATTTCCGTTCGCTGCACGGTAGCTATGGTCCATGGGGCCAACGAATTCACGCGGACCTCTCTGCTTGCCTTTACGCTTGCCGTGATTGGAACCGCCGATGCTGTTGCCCGGTTGGGGCTGCTGGCCTGAACCCTTCTGGAAGAACTTCTTCTTTTTTCGCGGCTGGTTCTGATGCTGCTGCCCCTGCTTGTGCTGCTGTGGCGGCGGGGATGCCTGCTGCAATGGCGGTTGCTGAGCCTGTGGTGACTGCGCCTGCGGCTGTTGGCCCTGCTGCGCATTTTGTTGGCTCGATCTGTTCTTGCGGCGCCTGCGCCTGCGGCGATGCCCTTGAGTTGGCGCTTGTGACGCCTGACCGTTGTCAGGCGCGGGCCCCATTTCAGGTTGGGGCTGCGTTGCTTCTGTCGTCATGCGTGTACTTCCTGGTTTACTTCTGGAGCTTTAAGATCCATTCCACCGGTTGCCGGCTTTTACTCTTCCCAACTCGAGATGTACTGATCTGTTCCAAGGAATGAGCTTAAGAACCTCTCAATGAATTGCTCAGAGTTCACTGTTCACTGGAACATGCAGCTTCTGTTGTGAATCGGTTGGCATATGGCAGAGATTTGAACTCAGCTTGCCCGCTTTGCTCTACGTTATGAGCATCGTTGAACCGGTTCTGCTCAGTCATTGGGTGAACGTTACAGGCCCCGTTGTTTACATGCCAGACACCGAACCTTCGTCGTCGAAAACCCTGCATTCAAGCAGGACGTTTCAGTTCAGCGATCCTGGCCCAAAACCTAAATCACTCTGTGAAAATGCTGTCGCCGCAATGTACACGGGAGCTTTGTATATAAGCTCCATCCGTTGATCGGGAATGATACTGTGCGGCTGTGCTTTTCTCAGGTTATGCGTTTCCTATGCGAGCTGTCGCCGCGTACAACTATGTATGAATTGAACTGGCCGGCGATTTCCTTGCTCGGCGGCGAGCTTGCTCTCCCCATATCCGGGTGGCCCGCGTCAGCCGCTTTGATAGGCAACTCCGATACTACAGCTTGGCGTTCAGGCTTGCAAGTGTACTTTCAGGGTACGTACGGCCGAGTTACTGAGGAAGTCATTGAAGGAAAAAGCATGAGGAGCGGCGCAAAATATCGCCCAAACGTGCGAAGGGCTGCTCCAAACGGAGCAGCCCTTGAATTCTGCACTTGTCACTGGCCTCCCGAAGGCTTTGGCCGGCGGTTGTCCGCCGCACCTTCTGCAGGTTGTCCGGCCGGTTAGTCCCCTTTTTGTGGGGCCGCTCTTTTGGCGGTTTCTCTTGCCGGTCCTGCTGTTCTTGGCTTGCCGATTTACGGCAGCCGGTACATCACTGGCACTTTACTAGATAGCAATTGATGGGCCGTTTGCACGTCTATTTGTTTTCATGGATTTAAGAGGAACCAAGATGCGCTGAAGTTTGGATTCTAGTATGCGGGAATGGCGAATAATTCAAAAAACCATAGTAAATAGATTTAGTGCTGGCATTTTGGACAGTAATGGGTTCCCCGTCCAGCCAAAGTGATGCGCTGAATTGGGGTTTGGCACCGCTTGCAGGGCAGTCCCGTCCTGAGGTAGACACAGTGCTCCAACTGGAAGAATCCGCGTACCCCTTCGGCATCTACATAGTCTGAAACCGAAGAGCCGCCCAGGCGGATTGCTTGTTCCAGCACCGATTTCAGGGCAAGTCGAAGCTGCTCAAGCTCAGCTTTGGTCAGACGGCCCGCGCGTCGGCGAGGACGAATGCCGGCTTGAAATAGGCTTTCATCGGCGTAGATGTTACCCACCCCGGAAAGCAACGACTGGTTCAGCAGGGCGGCTTTGATCGATAGCTTGCGGCCGCGGAACAGCGCCGCAAATTCGCCGGATGAAATGGTGAGCGGCTCGCCGCCGGGCGCATTGAAAGCGACGCAGTTACGAAGCTCGCGAAAATCGAGGCTGCCAAAGCGCCGCGGATCCACAAAGCGCAGCTCCTTGCCGCTCTCAAACTCTAGCCGCGCATGCGTGTGCTTGGCTACGGGAGCATAGGGCGTGGTCACCAGCAGCCGACCGGTCATGCCCAGATGCACGATCCATTGTGCGTCGGGTTGAGTGCCGGCTTCAGGCTGCAAGCTTGCCGCCGGTGCCTTTGCAAGTTCGCAGACGATATGTTTTCCGGTTCGATGCACTGCGAGCAATGTGCGCCCTGCGAGGCCTTTGGCCTGTTGCGCAGCAGATGTCTTGAAGAGATCCCGATGAGACGAAAACCAGGCATGCACGATGCGGTGGCCGCGCACGCGCGCGTTCACACCACGAGCAATGGTCTCCACTTCGGGCAGTTCCGGCATGTCTTAATTGTAGGAGATGGATGATACAACAGATTTCGAACGCAGAATCTAGGAGCGATGCTGAACCAGATCGTCCTCTTCCTCGCCGTAGCGAGCCTGTGTTGCTCCCCACTTTTCCAGGTACACCAGGCCTAATACCAGACCCATAACAAACACGCCAACCGACGAGTACTCAATCAAATTCAGTTTTCGGTTCTCTTCCTCTGTCTGGTAAATAACAATGCCGTGAATCTCGCGCGGAACCACGCGGTCTTGAGTTTGTACGGGGCCCCTGGGTAAGTCCTGCAGATATTGGGTTGAGATCCACGCCGACGCGATCAGTCCTGCAAGACCCGGCAGGAGGAACAACAGTGCGAAGAATCTGAGCGTGGCCAATTGGGCGGGTTTCATCGCGATACCCCGAATGCTATTTCACCGTAAGAGGTCGTTGCGACCTTACCAAGCGTACATGTCAGCGGCCCGAACTAGATCTTGTTCTGAAATTCATGTCAGAAACACGGTCGTGAAACCGTGCCTGAATCGAAGAATTGTGCAGTCGAGGAAGCCAGAAAACTAGTTCGCCGGTATCAGTGGATCATACCTGAACCCAATCCCCGAGCCCTCACTTACAGGTCTTATATAACAAAAAGGAAACCGGCACCTTCAAGTGGAATGGATGGCCCCGCGGAAAATAGTAACGACTCACAGCCCCCGCGAGTAACTTCAAGTGAGTTACTGGCTATCGGGTTCCGGCTCATGCTTCCTGTTTTCGCCGGGCTGGTGGATGCGGCTGCTCTCAAAGCTTACGATCCTCCACCTACCTTGGGCATCGCGCACGTAGACGCGCGTGTAGCGAAAACTTCCCGATACTTCGCCTTCCAGCGTGGTTCCCCTCACTTCGGCAAGCGATGTCACGAGCGCCGTGCTGCCATAGAAGCGAACTTTGCGGTCTGAAAGCAGCAGCGTGTTGATACGGACACGATGAGTGCGCATGCTGGCCAGCGCTTCCTGCTTGGTCTGCAGTATGCCGGAGGGAGTGATGGCCATGTAATCCTCGGCCAGGAGTGCGGACATGGCGCTTGTGTCGGATTTGAGCACCGCATCTCGCCATTCATCTTCCAGTTCGAAAATCTCGTGGCGGAGATCGTGCTTTTTGGGCTTGGCCTGACTCGCGTGCAGCATGCCACCGCAGAAAATAACGCTGAGTGCAATCAACAGGAGGCGCTCAATCGCCGGATGGCGGTTCTTTTGGTGGGCAACGGAGAGTGCGCTTACAGTACCCGACATAAGCGTATCGGATAGTAGCTCCGGAAAGGTTGACCGGTCAATGGCCGCAAAGTGAAATTAGCACGAATCCTACGGTGACCAGCACTGAATTGCCTCACAATGCGTCGGCCTTTCCGCTACTCCTGTGCGATTTGACGCCGCTGGCCGCTATTCGAGAGCGATCAGGTTCTCCATGCTCCGATCTTTCATCTTCTGGAGCAAGCCGGCGACGCCATACTTCTTGAAGTGCGGACTTTCACGGTGAGTCGTGAGCGCATCCTCATCGCGGTACTGCTCGTAGATGACGATCGTGTCAGGATCATCCTCGGCCTGGTGAGCAATGTAGGAAACGCAGCCCGGCTCGCGCCGTGATTCGGCCGCTAGGAGTTTGACGATCGCCGTCATTTCATCGCGATCTTCGGGGGCGAATTTGAATCGGACTACAAAACTGACCATAGGATCAAATCCTTTGTCTGGGCACACGAGCCGGTCTGGGCGTACCAGCCCCAGTCTACCTGAACCCGGGGTGCAATCTACTTGTTGATGCTGTCGAGTGCTTCTGAGAATTCGGGCAGCAGCATCGTCTGGTCGCGCTCCGGCCCGGTAGAGACCATGCCAATACGGGCGCCGCTTTCGCGCTCCTGGAAGCGCAAGTACTCCTGCGCCGCCTTGGGCAGCTTGTCGAATTGGGTGATGCCCTCGGTGGATTGCCGCCAGCCCTTCAGCTTGGTGTATTTCGGCTTGATGCGTTCAAGGCCAAGCACATCGGCGGGAACTTCGTCGGTGACCTTGCCGTCGATTTCATACCCGATGCAAATGGGAATCTCTTCGAGTGTGTCCAGCACGTCAAGCTTGGTAATGACCAACCACTCCGCGCCGTTCACCTGGTTTGAGTAGCGCAGCATGGGGATATCGAGCCAGCCGCAGCGGCGTGGACGGCCCGTGACAGCGCCGTACTCGTTGCCGCGCGCACGCAGCTCCTCGCCTGAGGCGTCATGAATCTCAGTCGGGAAGGGGCCACCGCCGACCCGCGTCACATAGGCCTTGGTTACGGAGATTACGGTGCCGATGGCCGTGGGCCCGACGCCTGTCCCGGTGGATGCACCGCCAGCTGTCGCGGAGGATGAAGTCACGAAGGGATACGTTCCGTGGTCGATATCGAGCATGGTTCCCTGTGCGCCCTCGAACATGATGCTGCCGCCCTGCGCAAGAATGTTGTTCAGCATCCGGCCGGTGTCGGCTGCGAAGGGGCGAATCTGCTCTGCCGCCGCCGCATACTCTTCGTACATCTGTACCGGATCAAGTGGGTCAGTTCCGAACAGTGCGTGCGCGATGGCGTTCTTTTCGGCGCATGCAGCCTCAATGTGCGTTTTCAGCAGCTCGGGGCGCAGCAGATCCACAATCCGAAGTCCGCTACGAGCCATCTTGTCTTCATAGGCCGGTCCAATGCCGCGGCTGGTGGTGCCGATCTTCTTGCGGCCCGGGGCGCTCTCAGCCGCCAGTTCGATCATGCGGTGGTAGGGAAGAATGACCTGCGTCCGGTTCGATACGAACAACTGACGGTCAACATCCACACCGAGCTGACGAAGGTTGGCAACTTCCTTGAGAAAAGCCAGCGGATCGAGAACCACGCCGTTGCCGATAATTCCTTTGCACTGCGGACGCAGAACGCCACAGGGAATGAGCTGCAACACAAACTTCTTGCCGCCGATGATAACGGTGTGGCCGGCGTTGTGGCCTCCGGCGTAGCGCGCCACCGCGGAAAACCGCTCGCTGAGCACGTCAACAATTTTTCCCTTACCTTCATCGCCCCATTGGGCGCCCAGCACTACCGCAGTCTTCGCTCGCATTTTCGTTCCATCCTGTAAGGCAGCTCTTCCGGTAAATCGCGCGGTCTTGCGGCCGATTCCTCCATGTAACTGGATTCCGGATCGCTGTTGCAGCCCTGTTTGTCTTTTCAAGGTGAAGGCGGCCACGACCCGCACCATTTTCGATGATAAACCCCGGGGTCAGTTCCGCAGGGTATGGCCGCCACTGGATCCAGTGAAGAAGATACCTGTTAACCATTTCCTCCCCTTTGCGTTGTATGTGCAGAAGACGCCTCGAGACTTCTTTCGAATCGCTTTCAACGAGGGAGAAACAGGATGATCAAGCACCATCGGATTCGGACATGCGCTCTATATTTCCTTGCGGGGCCTGTTCTGCTTCTTGCTACGCAGCCCGTTGTACTTTCTGCGCAAGCTGCGGCACCCAAGGCTCCGGCTGCTCCGGCCGCGCCCATGAGTGACCAGGAACTGCAGTCGACGCAGGAACAGCTTTTGCAGCTTTTGCGCACCAGCCCGACCTTAACCACCGTGGTGGCGCACGACCCAACGCTCTTGTCGAATCAGGAATATGTCAGCCGCAACAATCCGCAACTGGCACAGTTCTTGGCGCAACATCCTGACATCGCCCGCAACCCGGAGTACTACCTCTTCACCAATCTGAATGCTCCGGGTGGAAGACGCTCGCAGGCACTTGAGCGCGCAGTGTGGCCTGAAATGGCGCCTCCGCGAGATAATCGTTCACCCGTTATCGATGTCACTGGCCCCATCGCAGCCCTTCTGGCATTTGCCTGTTTCCTCGGCACGCTGACATGGCTGGTTCGGATGTTCCTTGAGAATCGCCGCTGGACGCGTATCTTTAAGCTGCAAAGCGATGTCCATGCCAAATTGATTGACAGGTTCAGTTCGTCGCAGGAGCTGGCAGCGTACATGGAGACCGAGGCCGGCAGGCGATTCCTTGAGGCCGCTCCAATCTCCATCGGCGTGGAGCGGGAGCAGCGCATGCCCAACGCAGTGGCTCGGGTGCTTACGCCGCTACAGGCCGGCGTTGTCATGGTGCTGCTCGGCATTGGTTTCTTTATGCTCCGCAATGCCAACGCTGACTTGAACATCCCCATGCTGGTTCTGGGAACCGTGGCCCTGATGCCGGGGATCGGGTTTATTCTTTCCGCAGGGATCACCTGGATACTGGCTGGACGTCTGGGCCTGATTCCCGACGGCACGTCGACCGCTGAATTGCTCGCATCGACAAAGCAGCAGGACAGGCAGTGAGCCGGAGGCGAACCGGCCGTGCCCAAAAGGCGTATCTCACGTATGTTCTGGGAATCGTCCATTCTGAACGTTCTTGCAGGCGATGCCTCGCTGGGGGCGTCGTCTGCCGCAGTACCACCCATGGATGACGAGGCTTTCGCGGCGTTCTACGAGCGTTCGGCGCGTCCGCTGTGGGCATACCTGGCGCGCACATCGGGCGATCCCACGCTGGCCGAGGACATTATGCAGGAGAGCTATGTTCGCTTCCTGTGCCTCGTAAATCCGCCGTCGTACCTCGCAGACGGCGAAGTCGCGTGCCGGCGCTATCTCTTTCGCATTGCCACCAACCTTCTCCGAGATCATTGGCGTCGTTCCCGCGCAGCATCCATTGAAGACCTGCCCGAGAACTTGTTTGCTCACGCCGGCGGGCAAGCGCCGCTGGATTCGCAGATGATCCTCGGCCGAGCGCTCGCAAACATGAGTCCGCGCGATCGACAGTTGCTCTGGCTTGCGCACGCTGAGGGTTATTCTCATCGCGAGATCGCTGAAATCACCGGACTGGCGGCGGCCAGCATCCGGCTCATGCTCTTCAGGGCGCGTCGCAGAATCGCCCGCTTGCTTCAGAATCAGAGTTGCGGAGGGCAAGCATGAGACTGCGTTCTTGTCCCCGCGAGCACGAAGTGAAGACACTGGTTGAGCGTGGTCAATGGCCGCAGGCCTACGCACCTGAACTGCGCACCCATGTCGACAATTGCCGATCATGCAGTGAGCTTGCCGCGGTTACGGCGGCTTTTCAGCGCGCGCGCAATCAGGCAATGGCAACGGCAAAGCTGAGTTCCCCCGGCTTGCTCTGGTGGCGCGCGCAATTGTGCCGCCGCAATACCGCCGTCGAGCGCATCTCCCGGCCAATCCTCAGCGCACAGATCTTTGCACTGACTGTGAACCTTCTGGTTGCCGTCGCCGTTGCTGTGTGGCAGGCGCGGCATGGGCTTGCGTGGCTCACGTGGCTGCAGCAGTTGCAGCACGGCATCGGTACGCATTGGCTCAGCTCTTTAGTGGCGATAGGCCCATTCGACTCGGGCGGTGCTTCGTTGTTGAGTCCACTGATTTTGATCGCTGCGGCTTCCGCGATTGCTCTTATCGGTTGCGTGGTCGTCTACTTTGCGTCAGAAAAGCAGTAATCGACCGCAGCACAACTCCCCTGGTCGCTCGCCTCCCGGCAAATCTTCGAACAGCGTGAATCCCCCTCTGTTATAGTGGCTCGACGCAATTTTACGCACTTTTCGAAAACGTTAACGAAAGTACAGGATGGACTGCCCTTTCGGCGGGAATGCGAGGAGGAATCATGGATTGGAGTGAAAGCACGAGGCGCACGTTCATGAAACAGTTTGGCGCGGCGGGGGCCATGGCATTGGCGGCTGCGAATGCCGAGGGCCTAAGCGCCTCGGCAGCGCAACAACCTGCAGCGCCCATGTCGCCTTCCGGCCAGAAGCAGGCAGCCACGCGCGCGGCCCGCATGCAGTGGTGGCACCAAGCCAAGTTCGGCATGTTCATCCACTGGGGTTTGTACAGCGTGATCGGCCAGCATGAGTGGGCCAAGGAAGTGGAAGGCGTTCCGCTGTCGCAGTACGAGATTCTGGCGAAGAACTTCCATCCCAAGCCTAATGCTGCCCGCGATTGGGCGCGACTTGCCAAGCGCGCTGGGCAAAAGTACATGGTGATGACCACCAAGCATCACGAGGGATTCTGCCACTGGGATTCAAAGCTGACCGACTACAACGCGATGAAACAGGGCCCGGGCCGCGACCTGGTGCGCGAGTTCGTGGATGCTGCCCGCGCCGAAGGGCTCCGCGTGGGTTTTTACTACTCGCTCATGGACTGGCACCACCCCGATGGCGCCATCTGCAAGACTGACGAGGCTGCGCGCCGCCGCTTTGTCGACTACACCCACGGCCTTATCCGTGAGTTGATGACCAACTACGGCAAGATCGACGTTCTGTGGTACGACGTTGACTGGCCGCTAACGCCCGAGCAGTGGGAATCGGAAAAGATGAACGAGATGGTGTTCAATCTGCAGCCGGACATCATCGTGAACAATCGCAATGGCCTGCCCGGTGACTTCTCCACGCCGGAGCAGCATATCCAGGCGTCAGAGGCCGGGCGTGCCTGGGAAACCTGCATGACGCTCAATGACAGTTGGGGATTCAATCGCGGCGACGATGCGTGGAAGACCCCCAAGCTCGTAATCGACAACTTGGCCACCTGCGCGCGTGGTGGCGGCAACTATCTGCTGAACATCGGGCCGGAGCCGGATGGATCGATTCCGCCCGATACGCTTTCGATTCTTGAGGCCGTGGGCAAGTGGCTCGAGACCAACGGCACGGCGATCTACGGCACTGACCGCCTGCAAGCCGATTGGAACACCAATGCCAACTACACGCGCCGCGGAAACACACTTTACATCCACCAGCACTATTGGCCGGGGCACACGCCGGCGGCTGAGTGGCTAAGCTTCTATCAGCCTGAAGTTGTTGTGGCTATCGGAGGGCTCAAGGCCAAAGCGCTCTCGGCAAAGTTGCTGCGCACAGGGCAGAAGGTCGAATTCACGCAGGACGAGTTTGCATTTCGCCTGACGGGCCTTCCGCTCACCACGCCCGACTATCCCACCACGGTGATTGAGGTGGAGTGCGACAGCGAGCCGGTGGTGGATCACGGAGCCATGCGCCCGCTGTGGCCGCGCCTGAAAGTTGGTATCAGCGTCTAGGGCAGCAACAAATGATAACGACAGGATGGGGCGGTGGTGGGCCTGCGGACCGTGCAGGCATTGATCTATCGTGAGATGCAACGCGCTTTGGTTCTGAAATGTCGAATAGGATAGTGGTTTCCATCTTTCAACGACATCCCAGATTCGTCTTGCTCGAGGACGCCATGAAGCCATTCGTTTTCGCCGTGTTCTATTCTTCCGTGGCGTTTTTGCTCAGCTTTCCGTCTGGATCCTATGCGCAACTGGCACCAAGCGAATCTTCTCGCATGAAGCTCTACGTGGGCGAGTTCAAAGGGGATGAAGATCTGGTCAAATCGATTCGTGAGCATTTGGTAGATGAGCTTGCCAAACGTGGCGTAGCCCTTTCACCCTCGGACGAAGAAGCAGATGCTGTACTAGTAGGAGCTAGCATCCATCGTGTCGGGAAGCGTTTGATGTTTCGCAGCAAGGCCACCATGTCGATTGTGATTCGAGGAGATATTCAGTTGAATGCTCGCAACGGCAGGAAGCTCTGGTCCAGCGACGTCAGCAGTACTCGATGGGCAGTGAGTGAAACGCAAAGCTTTGCTGACATTGCAGCCAGCCGTACAGCGCAGGTGCTTCGTCAAATGACTCCACGAAGGTCGCCAAACCCTAAATAGTGGCCACGCTTCTACGCGTAGGCCAGTTCGGCGCGGGCATAGGCGTACGGTCCGTCGGGGATGAGAACGACACGCGCTCCCTCGGGCACACCGTCGAGCACAGCGGTGACAGCCTTATCAACGCTGCTAAAAAGCCATGGTCCGAGGCTGCCCACCTGGTCCTGTGTGACGCCCGGAGTATAGAAGAAGAGCTGGTGATCTACGCCCACAAGAGCCAGCTTTTCAAGTTGCCACTGGTCAACCTTGACCGGCGCTTTGCTGATGGCATCAAGAAAAACCTGATGTCCGGCGAATTTGCTTAATTCCTCTGAGAATTCTGCGCCGCCCGTTCCCTCAGCACACTCGCCCAGAATCAGAATTCTGCCGCCTGGCTTAACCAGATGCTCCGCTGCGGTTATGCCTTTCACTGTCTGGTAGAAGGTGAGATCGAGCGGATAGCCTGCCGCGCTGGTAATCACCACGTCAGCCGGCTCCGCAATGGTTTCAAGCGATGTCTTCTCAATGAAAGCGACTGCCTTGGCGTGCGCTTGTACCGGCTCGCCGGCAAATACGCCTGAGATCCGGCGGTCCTGCGTGAGCGTGACGTCGAGGATGAAATCGTGACGCGCCATGGCTGCAATTTCGAGCAGTTCGTCGTGCAGCGGATTGCCCTTGATTGACCCCTCGGTGGCCAGCGGTTCGCGCATAAAGCGCGGGGAGTGAAGCACCTTGATGGTTTCCTGCGCGGCCTGCCCGGGAACCACCAGCTTGCGGCCTCCGCTAAAGCCCAGCATCAAGTGCTGCTCCACAAATCCCAGCGTGATGTGGAGATCGGCCGCCATAAAGCGCTCGTCGATGTAGACCGGCGTTCCGCGCTTGGTCTTACCCAGCGAGCGATGCGCGGCAAAGTCGCGTGCGTCATGGCTTTCCACGCGATACTTGCGTGCGATCTCCGGTCCGAGGATGATTTCAATCTCTTCTTGTGTGGCGGCGCGATGCAGGCCGGTCGCAATCAGGATGGTGATGCCCTCTACCGGAATTCCAGCCTGATGCAGGCGTTCCAGCAACGGAGGCAGCGTGATGGAGTTGGGAGCGGGGCGCGTAATGTCACAAACGGAGATGGCGGCCGTCCGTCTTCCGGCGGCCATCTTGATCAGTGGCTCGCAGCCGATAGGGCTGTCGAGCGCGGCAGCGACCGCACTTGGAGCATCGGCCAGCGCGGAGGCACTATGGCTTCTGACTACCTGGCACGCATAGGTGCCGGGGACTGAAACGTCGAGGCCGTCTTTTCCAAAAGCGAATCGCGTTTTCATAGATGATCGCCGGCTGCAAAACCGATATATTCCAGAACCACAACCAATTCTAATTGATCCTTTCGAAATTGGTCAGACCAAGCTACCATTTGTCAGCCATGGAACGCGAGCTGGGGACTGCGGTTTCTGCTGAACTGAGAATTGCGTCGGCTATCTGTGCCGCATCCACGGCAGCGCTGACCTGATGAACCCGAACGATTGATGCTCCGTTCAGAATGGCAACCGTCATTGCAGCCAGGCTGGCGTTCTCCCGCGCCTCCTGCGATATCCGGCTGGCCTCCTTGTGCTTGTTCATCATAGATAACCTATTAACTAAAAATGATTTACGGCTTACGCCTGCCAGCAGCGGGTGCCCAAGGGCTAGCAATTCGCTCTGCCTTGCCAGCAGGGCGAAATTCTCGCCAAACCGCTTTCCGAACCCATATCCGGGGTCGAGCACGATGGCCTCCTTTGAAATGCCCGCGGCGCTTGCCATAGCAAGAATTCCGGCCAATCCCGAGCGAACCATATCCAAAACCGCGTCAGGTTCAAGCTGTGCCTGTGTGCTCCACGTCTCCGGAGTGCCACGTGTATGCATCAGCACCACTCCGGCGCCAGCTTCTGCGCATGCGCCGGCCATCTGCGTGTCCCAGGTCAAGCCGCTCACGTCGTTCACAATCTCGGCACCCGCTTTAAGCGCTGCCCGTGCGGTGGATGCTTTGTAGGTGTCCACTGAAATGATGACTCCGGGCCGCTCACGAAGAATGCCTTCCAGCACCGGGAGCAGCCGCGCCTGTTCTTCATCGGCGCTGACTGTGGGGGCATCGCCGCCAGCGCGGGAACCGGGCCTTGTGCTTTCCGCGCCCAGGTCAAGCAGGTCCGCGCCTTCGTCCAGCAAATGCAGAGCATGTACTACCGCGGCGTCTGGAGCGATGTACTTTCCGCCGTCGCTGAACGAGTCGGGTGTGATGTTCACCACGCCCATCACCAGCGTGCGCCGCCCCAGGGCAAGGGCGCCGGTGCGCAGCCGCCAGTTTGTTACCGTTCTGCCTGCCATGCTCACTAAACAATGTTAGCCTTTGCACGCATTGTTGACGCGGTGGCAGCGTTCCACTACACACCATCGGGAAGGATGCTCTGGAGCAGTTTCGGAATACACGTAGACTTTTTAAGAGCGTTGCAAGGTAGCATTTTCTTGATGAAAATGCCACCTTGCTGCCTGCTTTCGATCTACACCAATTCCAAAACTGCTATAAACTCCGGGCATGGCAACTTCGCAGCGGATACTCGTCCTTTTCCTCGCAGGTTTGCTATCTGCATCCACAGCCGCCGATCTGCACGCGCAGGGGCGTAGAGCCTCACGGGCCAACCGGACAGAGATGCACGCAGCGCAGCGCGGCGTGCAGGCCGGCAGCGCGCTGAGCGGCCGCATCGATGCAATCCTGGCCGAGCCGGCTTTAAACAACGCGCAGTTTGGCATCAGCGTAACCCGTCTCGACGGGAAGGCGCTCTATGGGCACAACGACGCCAAGCTGTTTGTGCCTGCTTCAGACGTCAAGCTCACAACCACTGCCGCGGCCTATGCGCTGCTTCCGGTGGAAACACTTTCGTGGACGACCCGTATTGCGGCGACAGGCGAAATCGACGCCGCGGGCACGCTGCACGGGAACCTGGTCATTCTTGGAGTCGGCGACCCAACGCTTAGCATCCGTCCTTACCCGTACGAAGCTCCCGGAACGCCACAACCACCCGCGCCGGCATCCACTGACAGCTCCGCCGGGAATGCTCCACCTCCGGCTCCCAAGCCACTCGACCCAATAACGCCCATCGATCTGCTGGCCCAGCAAGTGGAGCAGGATGGAGTCCGCTCAGTAGAGGGCGACATCATAGGCGACGACACGTTTTACCTAACCGAGCCTTACGGTAAGGATTGGGCATGGGACGATCTGCAGTGGGACTATGGCGCGCCGGTCTCTGCCCTTACGTTCAACGACAACGCTGCCAGGCTCACCATCCGTCCTGACGAATCGGCTCCCGGAGCCACGGTGGCCGAGTGGATTCCGCCGGTGGATCTATATGCGGTCGACAACCGGATGACGCCGGCAGCAACTGGCGAGGTACCGCATCCGGGCATACAGCGTATGCCGGGTTCTCTCATGGTTCGCACCTGGGGTACGGTAGGCAACAACGGTTTGCGCGTGAACATGGCCATCGAAGATCCGGCGCAGTACTTTGCGACTCTATTCAAAGACGCACTGACAAATCGCGGCATCCTCGTCTCCGGGTCTGCGGTTTCGCGGCACCGGTATGCCACCGGCACCGGGGATTTTGCTGAAGAACGCGCGCAACCGCTAAAACTCACGCGCTCCGATGAACAGCACATCATTGCTCCAACCGGCGACAGTAAAGTGCTGGCTACGCGCTTCTCGCCTCCCGTGGGGCAAGACATCACCGTCACCAACAAGATCAGCCAGAATTTGCATGCCGAACTCCTGTTGCGTCTGCTGGGCAAGGTCTTCGGCGCAGATGGCAGCTTTGAAGAAGGCACGCGCGTGGTCCGCCAGTTTCTGGTCAACGCCGGTATCGACGACAAGGATTTCTTTCTGTACGACGGTTCGGGATTGAGCCCCGACGATCGCATCACGCCGCGCGCATTTACCCGCCTGCTCAGCTACGCTGCAGCGCAGCCCTGGGGTGAGGACTGGCGTCGTTCACTGCCGATTGCAGGCGTAGACGGCACGCTTCAGCATCGCTTTACGAACGCACCGTTCAAGGGCAAGATGTGGGCCAAGACCGGAACATTTAACGAGGTCAACGCCCTCTCCGGCTACGTAACGGCGAAGAACGGAGAACTCATCGCATTTTCGATTCTGGTGAATGGACATCGCCCTGGCAGCACTGCGGAGCGGCGGGCCATCGATCGCATTGTTGAAGCCATCGCGGCGGCTGAGTAGAGCAGCCATTTCGCTGAACAATGGCTGCGCGATGGTAGCAGGAGAGATACTCCAAGGCTGTATCATCAGAGGCAAATGTTCTCTCGTGGTCATAGCGCCCTTTTCGCGCTCATTACATGCATGTCTGGTCTCGCAATCGTTCTTGCGGGATGCCGTTCGCTTCCACCATCAAAGCCATCGTCTGAGTGGACTCCGCAGGAAGCGCGCGGAGCCGCTGTCTACCAAATGCACTGCGCCCGCTGCCATCGCCCCAACGACACGCATCCGCTGAACGGCCCGGGCTTGCAGGCCATCACCAAGGTCCCCGCAATGCCCTCCGGCGCGCCGCCCACGGATGAGCGCCTGACGGCGGTAATTCTGCGCGGCCGAGGCATGATGCCGGCAACGTCGCTAACCGATGATCAATTGCAGGATCTGCTCGCGTATTTGAAGACGTTATGAGCGACGAGAATCCGAACGGCTCGGCAAATGAGAGAGAGTCCGCTGAGGCTCCCGGGCATGAAGCGCCTCCTCCACAGCCACAGCGGCGTGAGCTGCTGCCGCTTCCTGGTCTTGCGGCTATTGCACTCTACATGATGGTACTTGCGGGGGTCAGTATTCTGGGCGTAGCCAAAGGCGAGTATCGCCTGGCCGTTCTTCTCTTCTCCGCGTTCTTTATTACGGCTTCGCTTGGACTGCTGCGGCTGCTGCGTTGGGCATGGGCAATGACCCTCGGCGCAATCGTGCTGCTGGTCGCGCTCTTCACGTGGAGGTTCTCAATCTCGCATCAGTTCCCTTACCTGGTGCAGGGATTGTTGAATCTGGTGTTTTTTCTCTATCTCATCAGGACTGATGTTCGATCCATGCTCAAGTAGCAAGGCCGGCCTGCGACACCGGCACTACTCGAGAATCCGTTCCGAAGTCCTGATCCGGTCATCGGCTGTGATCCGGTAGTCGTCACCTGAGCGCCGGAAAGGTGCGGTGATCTGGCCTATGATGGCAGCCAAAAACGCCCATACGAGAAATAGAACGCCCGCCAGTGTAAGCGCGATACCTCCAATTGCCGCAGGGCCGAAGGTAGAGAGGTCAAGATGAACTGCCGACCCTGCAAACGGATATGCCAGGTTAAAGCTGCTTGTGCCGCTGCAATAGCCGAATAGTAGGCTCAATCCGGTAGCCAAAGACACAACCGAAACGATCAAGGGGCGTTCGCATTTCATGGGGATACTCCTTTGTCTTCAATTACAAAGACTCTGCCGTATGGCAGGTAGACGAACCGTGTCCGCAGCCCGCGCCGCGTGCGGGGTGCATCAGAAAAGATGCCAAAACCGGCCAAAAGGGTTGGGTGAACCCGTGCCAGCCGCAGGAATTTAGTGCTCAAAAGCGCACAGATATTGCCTGCGGCTACAATGAAAATGTGATGGAACTGGTGCAGATTCAACCGGCTCGGCGTATTCCTGCGCCTAAACCCGAGTGGCTAAAGGCGCGCGCCCCAGTGGGAGAGAACTACCACGATCTCAAGCGCCTGGCGCGATCCCTCGGTCTGCACACGGTTTGTGAGAGCGCGCAATGCCCCAACATTGGCGAGTGCTGGCATCACAAGACAGCCACCTTCATGATGCTCGGCAATCTTTGTACGCGGCGCTGCGGCTTCTGCGCCGTACCCAAAGGCCGCCCCGAGCCGATTGATTTCGATGAGCCGCGCCGCGTGGCTGAAGCTGTGGCCGCGCTAGGCCTTGAGCATGCCGTCATCACCAGTGTCAATCGTGACGACGACCTAGTTGGTGGAGCGCGCATCTTCGCCATGGTAATTGAGGAGATTCGCCGACAGGCGCCGGGGTGCCGCGTAGAAGTGCTCATTCCCGATTTCCAGGGCAACCGCAAAGCCATTGAGATTGTTGTCGACGCCCGGCCTGAAGTGTTGAACCACAACACCGAATCGGTGCCTCGGCTCTATCGCGTGGTTCGCTCCGGTGCGCGCTATGAGCGCACGCTTGAGCTTTTGCGCTACGCCAAGGAGCTGCATCCAGCCGGCGTTACCAAGTCCGGCGTTATGGTGGGTCTGGGAGAAGAGACGAGCGAGTTGCTCGAAGTCTTTCGCAATCTCGCCGAAGTGGGCTGCGACATTCTCACCGTCGGTCAGTACCTGCGCCCCTCGCGCGACCATCTGCCGATGGCGCGCCTGTACACGCCGCGCGAGTTCGCAGAGCTCAAGCGCGAAGCCCTTGGCATGGGCTTCCGCCACGTCGAATCCGGCCCCCTGGTGCGCTCCAGCTACCACGCACACGAGCAGGCGCAGTCAACCGGAATCGCAGCCGCGATGTAAAGGTATTCGCCGTGCTCCTCGTCCAGACTGCGTGAACCGCCATGTTTACACATGTGATTTCCTGCCCTTGATAAGCCACGCGGACAGATGGCTCATTGACGTAGAATGCAAAAGATCAAGTCAGGCACAGGTAACAAGTCAACAGCGAGAGATGACGCCCTTTTATGTCGATGGGCGCAACGGCGGAAGTTGTTCACACAGGCCGATCTGATTTGAGTGCATGGGATCAATGAACACCACGTCCACAGCCTCTCTCGCGACGCCGACCGGTCCATTTATTATCGGCGCGGCGCAATCTGCGAACCAAGTCGAAATCAGCCTGATTCTGCCCACCTACAAGGAAGCGCAGAACATCGCCAGGACCATCGAAACCTCCTGCGAGGTCTTACGCGCGGTCCCGAATCTTGTTTTTGAGGTGATTGTTGTCGACGACAACAGCCCGGATGGAACGGCGCAGATAGCGCTCGATGCAACGGCGCAATTTCCTGAAGTGCTGGTGATGCGCAGGTCCAATGAGTCGGGACTGGCAACGGCTGTGATTCGCGGATGGCAAGCTGCGCGCGGCTCTGTTCTCGCAGTCATGGATGCCGACATGCAGCATCCACCGGAGACACTGGCCCAACTGGTCAAGTTTATGCGCGATGGCTGCGATCTCGCTGCTGCGAGCCGTCATGTTCAAGGCGGCGGCGTCGGCAACTGGAACATCTTCCGGCGCATCGTCTCGCGCGGCGCGCAGGTCATCGGCCTGGTTATTTTGCCGGAGGTGCTCAGCCGCATCTCCGATCCCATGAGCGGTTTTTTCATGGTCCGCCGCAAATCCATTCAGGGCATCGCCCTCAACCCAACAGGCTACAAGATACTCGTTGAAGTACTCGCGCGCGGCCGCATTGGCCGCATCGGTGAGGCGGGTTACGTTTTTTGCGAACGGACCGAAGGCGCCAGCAAAGCGACGAGCGCGGTCTACGTACAATACCTCAAGCACCTGTGTCGATTGCGCGTTGACTTGCTGCGCAATCTGTTTTCGTCGGGATCTTAGAAGCACAAGGCCATGGTCGTCGTGTTCCTGCCGGCAATCCGCTGCGCAGGGCAGTTTTAGTAGAATTACCGTTGGCAGTTTGGCCGCACGGAGGAAATATCTAATGGCATTATCTTTCATGGCCGGTGTACCGGCGCTCAAAGACCTTAACGCCGACCTGAAGCGGCGCATGGATCAGGCCGTGGCCACCTTCCAGAGCAGTCTGGCCTCGACGCGCACAGGCCGCGCCAGCGTGCATATGCTGGATGCAATCAAGGTCGACTATTACGGGACTCCGACGCCCATCAGTCAGCTTGCGCAGCTCTCCGCGCCGGAGCCGCAGCTGATCCTCGTCTCGCCTTACGACCCCACCATCCTCAAGGAAGTCGAGAAGACGATTCAGGCTTCCGATCTCGGATTCAATCCGATGTCCGATGGCAAGGTCCTGCGCATCCCGGTGCCACCGATGACCGAGGAGCGCCGCCGCGACGTCTGCAAGCACATCAATAAAGTCCTCGAAGAACACCGCACAGCAGTGCGCAACGTCCGCCGCGACGGCAACGATGCCCTCAAGAAACTCGCCAAGGATAAGAAGATCAGCGAGGATGAGGAGAAGCGCGCTCTCGAAGAAGTGCAGAAGATGACCGACGAAGAGATTCGCCGCATGGAAGAGCTAAGCCGCAAGAAAGAAGCCGAAGTGATGCAGGTGTGACCTGCGAATGATTCCCAGAATCAGCGGCGCGGGTCGCCAAGCCCGCGCCGTTTTTTCTCACTAATGGCCGCAAATCTAAATGGGATTAAAATTCCCGCTGTATAACTGATTCATCACGCAGGCGATTCCCCATCTCCATAAGGCAAACATCATGAGCCTCACACGGCGCGAGTTCCTTACCAGAGTTGGCCAGGCAGGTGGCTACGGCGCAACGTTTGTTCTCATGCAGTCGCTCGGGCTGCTGCCCATCGCCGAGACCGCGGCTGAAAGCACTTTGCGCCTCGTGAACGGCGGCGGTACTCAGGTGGTCATTCTTGGCGGGGGCATCGCCGGACTGGTCACGGCGTACGAACTAGGCAAAGCGGGATGGAAGTGCACCATTCTGGAGCCCCGAACGCGTCCCGGCGGCCGCAATTGGAGCATCAGAAAGGGCACTCAGATCGATTTCACAGACGGTTCACGGCAAGTGTGCAGCTTCGATGAGGGGCATTACTTCAACGCCGGGCCAGCACGGCTCCCTTCACTGCATCGCACCATGCTTGGTTATTGCGAGGAACTGGGAGTTGCGCTTGAAGTGGAGGTAAACTCTTCGCGCAGTGCACTGATGCAGAGTGACAAGCTCAACGAAGGCTCGCCCGTTGAACAGCGGCAGGTGATGAACGACACGCGCGGGCATGTTTCGGAGTTGCTGGCAAAATGCGTTCGCAAGGGCGCGCTCGATGAACAGATTGAAGCGGACGATCGGGAGCGCATGCTCGAATTTCTGCGTCAATATGGCGATCTCAATGCGGATCTCCTTTTCAAAGGAACGGAACGCTCCGGCTACAAGATCGCTCCGGGTGCGCTACCGCAGGCACCCGTTGCCAAAGACCCACTGCCGATGCACGCGCTGTTGAACACGAACCTGTGGACGCGCATGCTCGACGAAGAAGCTCCTGATTGGCAGCCCACCATGTTTCAGCCCGTTGGCGGCATGGACCGTATCCCTATGGCATTTGCCAAGAGCCTGGGCGCCACCCTCCGTTACGGTTGCGAGGTACGACGGATCCGGCAATCGGATAGCAGCGTAACGGTGGGTTATCGCGAGGCAGGTGGCACAGACCAGACCATCACTGCGGACTATTGCGTATGTGCCATGCCGCTCACCATTGCGCGAACTCTCGATGCGGATTTCAGTCCGCAGGTCCGCGCCATTCTTGACGCAGTGCAATACGACTCCGCTTACAAAGTTGCCTGGGAAGCGCCGCGCTTCTGGGAGAAGGAAGCGAACATCTACGGCGGCATCTCCTACTTGCAACAGCCAGTGGATGTGGTGTGGTATCCCAGCGCGGAGATGTTTTCAAAGCGAGGAGTTCTCATCGGGGGCTATTCGCTTGAGACTAGAAGTCCATCGGGGCAGCTACCAAATCCGCAAGCCATGCTTGCAGCATCGCGCCGGTCGGTTGACCTGCTCCACGAAGGCCACGGCAAAGACCTAAGCGATCCTGTGTACATAAGCTGGGGCCGTATCCCGCACAACCTGGGCTCGTGGATCAGCGTGGGCGGTCCCCGGGACCCGGAACCAGACGCGAAACTCCTTACTGTGCTGCAGGCGCCCGATAGAAGAGTCTACTTTGCAGGCGATCACACCAGCCATCTTGTAGGCTGGCAGGAGGGCGCGGCCCTCTCGGCATATCGCGTCATCAACCATCTGGGCGAGCGCATCCAAAGCGCGTGAAGCTGGCAGACTGCTGCTTGGCAGGCCTGACCATGAGACCCGGTCCTATTTCTTCGCCCTTTTGTAGAACGGTAGCGGCACCTGCTTTGCGCGCACGCGGTTGGCCCGGCACTCCACGACCACATCTTCTCCGCCTGCAGCCACGGCGGCAGGCACAAGCGCCATGGCAATATTCGTCTTTAGATACGGGGCCGGCGAACCTGATGTGACTTGCCCGATCTCTTCTCCTTCAATCGACATCACGCGGTATCCGTCGCGGCCAATGCCCCGTTCCACCATCTCAAGGCCTACGATCTTTCGCTTGGGACCACCTGCGGCCTGCGCCGCCAGCAGCGCCTCGCGTCCAATGAACTCGCCCTTGTCGAGCTTCAGCCAGCGATCGAGACCCCCTTCAAACACGTTGATCTCCTCTGAGATCTCGTGGCCGTACAGGCTCATGCCTGCTTCAAGCCGCAGCGTGTTCCGCGCGCCCAACCCGCAGGGCCTGATGCCGAACTCCGCGCCCGCTTCCAGCAACGCCTCCCATGTTTTCACGGTGATGCCTTCGTCGGCGGGAAGGTAGACCTCGAATCCGTCTTCGCCGCTATAGCCGGTGCGCGCAATCATCACGTTAGGAACACCTGCGACTGTTCCCCATGTGAACCAGTAGTTCTTGATCGCAGCCAGGTTTACCTTGGTCAGCTTTTGCAGCGTGTCGAGGGCGCGCGGGCCTTGGAGTGCAAGCTGCGAGTAGTAGCTTGAATAGTCGCTGAGGTGGATTGACGGAAACCTGCCCACTTGCTGCCTGATCCACGCAAAATCCTTATCCTTGGTTCCTGCGTTCACCACCAGCATGTAGTCGTTCTCGCTCAGCCGGTGCACCAGGATGTCGTCGACGAACGTGCCTTGCGGCGTCAGCAGCGCCGAGTAGTGCGCCTGCCCGTCTTTCAGCTTCGCGGCGTCGTTCATCGTAATGTGCTGTACGGCGGCCAGCGAACCTGGCCCACGAAATTGAATCTCGCCCATGTGGCTCACGTCGAAAAGGCCCACCGCGGTGCGCACCGCAATGTGTTCTGCAATCAGGCCGCCGCCGGGACAGGGGTACTCAACCGGCATATCCCATCCGCCGAAATCCACCATCTTCGCTTTCATGGCGCGATGCGCGTTGTTCAGGAGCGTCTTCTTCAGCGGAGCGGCGGCAGGTGTGTCTGAGATCGATGTGCCCGTATTCGACATGTGAACCAATCCTTTCAGCAATGGAGCCTTATCTTCTTCACGATAGGTTGCGCCGGTACCAGGGTCAAACCCGCTGTCTCATTGTCAATTTGCGTCCGTCACGCTGTAGCATTGGGAAGAGACTGGAGACGCGGTGAATCGTGTTCGAGGGGTAGTGATGGTGGTGCTTGCCTGCGTTGCATTCTGGCGCGGATATGAACTGCGCACCAGCCACATGGCCTTTACAGCCTTCGGCCTTGGCATATTGGCTCTTGTGTTGGGCATCTGGCACCTCACGCGCAAGCCGGCCCCGGCCCGCGCGAAAGTTGATAACAAACTCTAGCCGCGCCTGCTAATTTCGCCGTGCGCGCCGCCTCGCGCGCCAAAACGAGCTAACGCCAAGATAAAAAAACAGCACGACCACACCGGCAGTCAACAGAAACACCGCGTGATCGGGTCCGTGAGCCCAGCTTGCCCGCATACGCCACAGGGTGGGCGTGAAGGCGACTACGGGGAGCAGGAAGAATGCGCCCATAATTTCAAGCCAGATGATGCCGCCGGCGCGCCGAAACGGACGGAAAAAGCCGCCAACACCTTTGGCAACATTGCCTGCAGAGACAGAGGGCCGCACTGCCGCATTGCTTCCTTGAACGGGCGTGTTTCGGACAGATTGCGATTGCGTAGAGCCGGCAGTCTGCGTACTGTTTGTGAGGTGTTGCTCGGCGACGCGGCCGGCGATGCGAACTCCAATGCCCAGCGCCCGGCCAATTTTCAGCGGTTTCATACCATTTATGATGGTAGCAGCGACGCGAGGTGGCTGTTTTATTGCTGATTCTTTCGTGCGACTTGCCGTATTGCGGCAACGGAAGTAAGGTAGATGAAACTCACCGCCGCAATCTGCGCACGCCTTGGTGCGCCGGGCGCTCTGGAGGTATTCGTGACATCGCGTTTGCGCGAACTTATTCAGCAACTTGGCGAAGCCATCCACGAGTCGGTCATCGAAAGCGAGCAGATTGCAGGAGTTGTGCAGGACATCCGCCAGCACGGTTTTGACGTGCTGCTCATGCTCGAAGCCACCATCGGCCTCAACGAACTCAACGCCAAAGAGCCTGAAGGCGCTCCGGTCGAGGGCGAAGAAGGTGAGTCCACCACTGGTCCCTTTACTTCCCACGACCTACACTTCCTGCGCTCGCTCCGCATCTCAGTCGAGGGTGAAGACGACGAAACAGGAGCTGAGTCTGACACTCAGTAGAACCTGATCACGCAAGAGGCCAGATCGTCAGTTTTCCTAGCTCTTAAGTGCCACCCGAAGATGCAATTCCTTCAGTTGTTCGTCGCTCACGTTTGTTGGTGCCTCCGCCATCAAATCAATCGCCTTCGCTGTCTTGGGGAATGCAATCACCTCGCGCAGACTCGGTGCACCGGCCAGCAGCATCACAATACGGTCGAGGCCAAGTGCAATGCCGCCGTGCGGAGGCGTGCCGTACTCCAGCGCGTCGAGGAAGAAGCCGAATCGCGCCCGCGCCTCTTCATCTGAAATGCCCAGCGACTTGAATATCTTTTGCTGCACGTCCTTGCGGTGAATACGAATGGAACCCGAGCCTAGCTCGAGGCCGTTCATTGCCAGGTCGTAGCAGTCGGCGCGCACGCTTGCCGGATCGCTCTCCAGGTTTGCCATGTCGGCTTCGTACGGTGCGGTGAACGGATGATGCGCCGGCATCCACTTGCCTGTCGACACCTCGTACTCGAACATCGGGAAATCAACAATCCAGATCGGGTGAAACGCAGCGCTGCCGTCGATGGCATCTGAGGCGCTGCGTGTGTGCGCATCCACCACGGTCTGCTCGGTAACGCCGAAGGCTCCGTGCCGGTCTGCATATTTCTTTGCCAGCTCGGTGCGGAAGTTGCCCGCGGCCGCGTACACGTTGATCTCGCGCTCGCTCAACCGGCCTTCAAACTTGGTGTCGCTTGCCTTGATGTGGTGCGCAGGATCGCCCGCAACGATGATGACAAAGTCCTCGTCGGCCGCGCCCGCCAGTTCACGCACCTTAGCTGCGGCCTCAGGAAAGCTTTTGCCGAGCCGCTTGAAGTCGTCGATGAACTTGGCGCCCTTCTTCAGGTCGAACATCGGATGGTTGTCTTCACGCTCCTTGCGGCTCAGCTCGCCCACCTTGGGTATGCGCAGCGCCACCACCGGCAGCGCAGGATCGATATTCAGCACGGCCAGGTTCTCATCGGTAAACGCGGGCCGTACATCACTCAGCCCCGGCAGGCGCAGATCGGGCTTGTCCGTGCCGTACTGCATCATCGACTGGTCATAGGTGATGCGCGGAAACGGCGTGGGCAGCTTGACGCCAGCGGCGGCAAAGCCTGCGGCCAGAAAATTCTCGACCACTGCGAACACGTGCTCGCGCCGCGGGAAGCTCATCTCCAAATCCACCTGCGTAAATTCAAGCTGGCGGTCGGCGCGCAGATCTTCATCGCGGAAGCAACGCGCAATTTGGAAATACCGGTCGAAGCCCGAGATCATGAGAATCTGCTTGAAAATCTGCGGTGACTGCGGCAGCGCGTAGAACTCGCCCGCGTGGATGCGGCTCGGCACCAGAAAATCGCGCGCGCCTTCCGGTGTGCTCTTGGTCAAGATCGGCGTTTCAATCTCAAGGAATCCCTGCTCGCTCAGGTTGTCGCGAATGGCCAGCGTAATCTCATGCCTCAGCTTGAAGTTGCGCTGCATCTCTTCGCGGCGCAAATCCACGTAGCGATATTTGAGCCGCACTTCCTCGTTCTGGATGGCTTCCTCAGACGGCGAGAACGGTGCAAGACGCGTGTCATTCAGCACGCGCAGCTCTGTGGCTTCAATCTCAATCTCGCCCGTCACCATCTTGGGATTGATGGCGTCCTTGTCGCGCAGCCGCACCTTGCCCACCGCGGCCACAACGTACTCCGGTCGTACCTGTTCACCCTTGATGTGGCCGTCCGGGGTCAGCTCCTTGTCCAGCACGATCTGTGCGATACCGGACCGGTCGCGCAGGTCGAGGAAGATCAAATTGCCGTGATCGCGCCGCCGGTTTACCCAGCCCATCAGCACAACGTTTTTGCCGGCATCCGATGCGCGCAGCTCGCCGCACCGATGCGTCCGTTCGAGATTCCCTAAAAAGTCGAGCACTACTTGTGTCCTCTCACTCCCGCCTTCGCTCAAACGATGGGTACCCCATCCCTGCAACGCTTTCCAGTCGCAAGGGTGGGAAAACACAAACCTAAGTCCGTTTGCCCCTATTGTTTAAGGAAGTGAATCAGCTCCGCGCGAGCCACCTTGGTCTGCACGCCCGTCGAAAAATCCTTCACCGTAAGGATACCGGATTGAAGCTCATCTTCGCCCAGAATGACGATGCGCCGCGCTGACTTGTCGGCGGCCTCAAACGACTTCTTGAGCCTGAAACTGCCCTCACCCAGCTCAACCGCAAGCCCTTCCCGGCGCAACTCCCGCGCCAGCGCCAGCGCGGCCGGGTTCATATTCTCGCCCAGCGGAGCAATAAACGCGTCTGCCTTTGCCTGCAGGGCTGTATCCTGCGCCAGCAGTGTCAGCACCAGCCGGTCCTCGCCCATGGCAAAGCCGATCCCCGGTGCCTTGGGCCCCCCAATGGCCTCGCTCAGCCCGTCGTAACGTCCGCCGCCCAGCAGGGCGTTCTGCGCTCCCAGGCCAGTGTGCGTAAACTCAAACGTCGTCCGCGTGTAGTAGTCCAGGCCGCGCACCAGGCGGTTATTGCGTTGATAGGGCACGCCCACCGCATCCAGCGCCGCCAGAGCCGCAGCAAAGTGCGATTTCGAGGCTTCGTCCAGCGAATCGGCAATCACCGGCAGCTTGTCGATAATCGGCTGATCTTCGGGAACTTTGCAGTCCAGCACCCGCAGCGGATTCGTCACCGCCCGCCGCTGGCAGTCCGCACACATCTGGCCTACCACCGGCACCAATGCGGCCCGCAGAGTTTCGTTATATCTCGCGCGGTCGGCTGCGGAGCCCACCGAGTTCAGCTCCAGCGTCCAGCCCTTGATGCCCAGCTCGTCCAGCAGCGTAGCCAGCATCTCCAGCACTTCGGCGTCGCGCAGCGGGCTCTCGCTGCCTGCCGAGGGCGGTCCCAGCACCTCCGCGCCAATTTGCGAGAACTGCCGGTAGCGCCCCTTCTGCGGCCTCTCACGCCGGAACTGCGGACCGATGTAGTAGAGCTTCCGCAACTGGCCGGTTTCGCCAAGCTGGTGTTCGATGTATGCCCGCACCACGCCGGCCGTGTTCTCAGGCCGCAGCGTCAGCATCTGTGTCTTCTCCGACTGCGCGCGTGCCCGGTCCTCCCAGGTGTACATCTCCTTCGACACGATGTCGGTTTCTTCACCCACGCCGCGGGCAAAGAGAGAAGTGTCTTCAAAGACAGGGGTGCGGATCTCTCCGAAGTTGTAGCGGGCAAACACCGCGCGCGCCGTCGCCTCAATGCGGTTCCAAAGCGCAGTTTCCGGCGGCAAAAGATCGCGCGTCCCGCGCACTGCTTTCAAAGTTGCCATAACCTATCTAGTTTAAATGGGAGTCCTACGCCCTTTTCTTAATCGACTCGCGCAACGTGCTGTCGATGCGTGTTTGCCAGCCCGGCCCGGTCGATTTGAAGTGATCAATCACCTCGGGCGACAGGCGCAGCGATACCAACTTCTTCGTCGGAGCTTTCTGCGGACCGCGCTTGCCTCTTCGAACCACCTTGCCATTGCGAATCAGATCGGCTTGAGCAAGCCATGCGCGCGCAGCTTCGGGATCGTTCGGGTCGTAGGGCCCGTCTCCCGGTTCAAACGGGATGCGGTCGCCTTCCTTGAATGCAAGGACGCGCTTCCAGTCGGTTTCACTTTTTGTCTTCTTCATACTGCTCGCGTTCCTCTCTCGATGCGACCCGGAATGAGATGACCAGGACATCCTCGCCCCGCCCGGTATAGATCAGCGTCAGCAACCTTTCATGAACAACTGCCGTAGCAAGGTCCATTAACCGGCGCTCGCCTTTGTAGCGTGCGTCATAAGTGCATTTGTCTGAGTTTTCGTGCACAAGGTGAGCATCTCTGAAGTCGAGCCCGTGCTTTTCCAGACTGGATTTCCGCTTTGCTTCATCCCAGACGAACACGATTTAATTGTATCTACAATTTACTTGCGTTACAAGCGTGCGAAGTACCACAAGGCTCGCGCAAACAAACCCGGCCCCGCGCCATTGCAGCGCAGGGCCGGCCATTCAATCCCCGATCTCTATCCCAGGATCGAATGCGCAATCGACATCCACCACGGGGGAGCACTCCGCCATGTGTAAATGGCGAAGCTGTAAACGACAGTCAGACACGGCAGCGCGACCAGATATGTCCTGTCAATGCGCCCGTCAACCAGTAGATCGCGCAATACGCCCAGAAGCATGACCGCCAGGACGCACACAGCAAACAGATTCGTGTCGAAAAGATATTGAAACCGGCCAAATGCAGCGTCGAGCAGCCCTGCGGTTGCGAGAAACAGCAGCCGCCGATGGAGATCCGGCTTCTTTCGCCACAGGATTGCGAGCGTGAGCAGCGTCCCAAACGCCACCATGTCATAAAAGGGAATGATCAGGAATGCATCGACACCCGGTTCATGCAGTACTCGTATGTCGAAACGCGTCATCACAACGGCAGTCGTAAACCCAAGCAGAACCATTGCTACGCCCAGCCCAGCGCCGAACCATCCGAGAGAGCGATGCAGTTTTACACTGCGGGTGCGCACCAGCGCAGATTGAAAAACATAGAACAGCACCCACGCCGTGAATGCTGCGCCATGGAACCACAAAATCGTAGGCCGTGGAATCGCCGCATGAAACAAGTTGGCGTTGACCGTCTGGCTAAAGCCGGAGGCAACGATCGCCACCATCAACAGCGACATTGTGAAGTAGAAATACTTGTCGACCAATCCATTGCGCCCGGTCACACTGCTTCCAGAGCGCACGACTGCCGTGTGCGAGACAGATGCCATTTGTCGACGACCTCACATATGATCTTGCGGACGTGAGCGAAGAGGAAAGGTCGTCCGTAGGGAATTGCCCGAGTCTAGCACGAGCAAATCGGTGTCTCAATAAAAATCAAGCGCCCCTCTTCCTCGCAAACTTCGCGAACTCGTCTTCTCGCGAACCTTATGACTGGCTGTTAGCATCCAAACAGCCATGGAATATCGTCTCCTTGGAGGCTCCGGCCTCAAAGTCTCTGCATTGAGTTTTGGCACCGCTACCTTTGGCGGCACTAACGAGTTTTTTAAGGCGTGGGGCAGCACCGAAGTTGAAGAAGCGCGCCGGCTCATCGATGTCTGTATTGAAGCAGGCGTCAACCTTTTCGATACAGCCAACGGCTACTCCGATGGCCGCTCCGAGGAAGTTCTCGGCAAGGCGCTGGAGGGCAAACGCGACAAGGTGCTCATCTCCACCAAGTCGGCCTTTCCCACCGGTTCTGGCCCCAACGATGAGGGTTCATCGCGCTACCATTTGCGCAATGCGGTCGAGGACAGCCTGCGCCGCCTCAACACCGACTACATCGACGTCTATCACCTGCACGCCTTCGACGCGCTCACGCCAATTGAAGAGGTTCAGTACACGCTCAACGAGTTTGTCCGTGAAGGCAAGATCCGTTACATCGCCGCCTCGAACTTCTCAGGCTGGCATTTGATGAAGTCGCTGGCGGTGGCCGAACGCTATGGTTACGCTCGTTTCGTCGCCCACCAGGTTTATTACTCGCTGATCGGCCGCGAGTACGAGTGGGAGCTTATGCCGCTGGCGCTCGATCAGAAGGTCGGTGCGCTGGTGTGGAGTCCGCTTGGATGGGGTCGCCTTACCGGAAAGATTCGCCGCGGCCAACCGTTGCCTGACGGTATCCGCTTTCCGCAGACAAAAGAGGCCGCGCCGCAGGTCCCCGACGAGTACCTCTTCAACATGATCGATGCGATCGACAAGGTCGCGTCGGAGACGGGCAAGACCATTCCACAGGTCGCGCTCAACTGGCTTCTGCAACGGCCCACTGTCTCTTCAGTTATCGTCGGCGCGCGGAACGAGCAGCAGTTGCGCCAGAATCTCGAAGCCATTGGCTGGAGTCTGACGCCGCAGCAGATTGCTGATCTCGACAAGGCCAGCGAACAGGTGTCCATCTATCCGTACTGGCACCAGCGCAAGTTCTTCTCTGGCAGAAATCCGCCGCCTGTGTAGCCCACGGGGAAGTCAATAACACGCTCTAGTAATCGAGCGATACTCTGTGGTGTTTGCGGAACACGTAGTGACCCACAAGCCAACCGGCGGCGCTTCCCACAATCACGTCCGAGGGGAAGTGTTCCCGGCCCATCACGCGCGTCATGCTTACGCCCGTTGCTGCGGAGTAGATGAGCAATCTCTGTAAAGGAGAGTCATACTCACCCGCCAGCACCGCCGCGCTCGACCATGTAATTACAGTGTGCGATGAAGGGAACGACGAATCGACGCCAACTCCCGATTGGAAGAATTTGCCGTTTGCGTTGTCTACTCCCGGTCGCTCGCGCCAGAACATGAGCTTCATTGCCTGTTCGACAACTACGCCATCGGCCATTGCTTCGGCCCCCAGCAATCCTGCCTCGCGTGCACGCGGACTGTGCTTCAGCTCTCCCCATCCAAGCAGCCCTATAGGAGCGGCGATTAATCCGCCTGTCAGCACATTCGAAGCGTCCACGCTGTGCTTGTTGAATTGTGGGTCGGTCGACACCATGTGCACCATGGCGTCGCGGTCCGTAACAATCGCAAGGCTCGTGACCGCTCCCAGAGGAACCAGCCAGTTCAGGTCCTTGATGCGAATACGCGCCGGGCTCATCCAGATCGCCTTCTGATCCTTCGCCACATTAAGCGGCAGCGTCTTCAGCGATACATCCGGCTGCGGTGCCGGCGCGCTGGGCAGGTCTGTCTGTGCCTGGGCAAAGCAGCCGCCGGCCAATGCCAGCGAAAGCAGATAGATAATCGACCTTTTGGATGGGAGACTTTTCCTGGGCTGTAAATTGGCGGGATTCAATGCGGCTCCATGGTTAAATAGCGGTTTTGCTTTGAACTGGACCGTGCTCTAGCGCGGCCAAACTCACTTGGCGGCTTCTGCCAGAAAGATGTCTACGTAGTCCAGATAGTTCTGCGCGTATTCCCTGATCAGGTCCATGTCCTTATCCGAGATTTCGCGCCGCATCTTCGCGGGAACACCGGCCCACAGCGTTCGTGGCGGAACCACCGTGTGTTCCGGCACCACGGAGCCCGCGGCGATGATGCATCCGTCACCGATCTTTGAGTCGTTCAACACGGTAGCTCCCATGCCGATGACCACCATGTCGCCCACTGTACAGCCATGCACGGTGGCATTGTGCCCAATCGTGACCCAGTCGCCTACGATCACCGGGTAAAGATTGCGCTGACCGTGAAGCACTGCGCAATCCTGCACATTCGAGTTTGAGCCAATGCGAATCGAGTTCACATCGCCGCGAATTACGGCATTCATCCAGGCGGAGGAGCGCTCGCCAAAAACAACGTCGCCTAGAACCTGCGCCGAGGGGTCGATATAGCAGTTTGCTGGAAATCTGGGAGTGTGGCCCTGGTAACTTCTGATCATGGATGCCTCAAAGGTGCCTCGTTTTTGAGTTTACCCCGCGGGCCACGTGCCGGGGGCCAAACTGGCGGGGTCTCGGGGCCCCTGCCGGAGGGTCCCGGATCTGCCCATAAAACTTCGTTTGGCCCTTTACCCGTGTGAAGGTATGATAGTTAAAGCTAAATAGGCGGGTTTGGAGGTGTGACTAACATTGGCGGAAGTTCGTATCCAAGAAGGCGAGCCGCTCGAAAATGCGCTGCGCCGGTTCAAGCGTAAGGTTCAGCAGGAAGACATCATCAAGGAAGTTAAGCGTCACTCCTACTACCTCAAACCCGGCGAAAAGCGTCGCGTCAAGGCAGCTTTGGCGCGCAAGCGGAATCGCAAGAAGGCTCGTAAAGAGCAGGACTAAGTAATTTCGCATTCGTGACCATGGCCGTCCCGAAGGCTCGCGCTTTCAGCAAGCGAGAGTGGCCGGAGAGCCTAAGCAGTATCGGGACGGCGGTTCACGGATACCACGTTCACTTGTTCCCCCTCACGCACCCCGCGTGAATTTTCTTGAGGTCTCCCAAATCAACGGGAAGACGGAAATACGCCGCATTCCTTTCGCGCGGCCCGGGCCCTTGGTGTGCATCACGAACGGAATCAGGGAACCGGGACCGGCAGCCTGCATTTCATAGCCGATTTCGGTGTAAGTCCCTGCTTCAGGGAAGCCGGCCATGGAATTCACCGATCGCATACTTACTTGTATTGACTGCGGCTCCGAGTTTGTCTTTACAGCGGGCGAGCAAGTCTTCTTCCACGACAAGCAATTCAAGAACGACCCCAAGCGTTGCAAGCAGTGCAAGGCAAAGCGGGTTCGTGGAAGCCAGAAAGTGCGTCCTGAAACCCGCACTACATGTTCGGAGTGCGGAACCGAGACCACTGTCCCCTTCAAGCCAACCCAGGGCAGGCCTGTCCTGTGCCGAAGCTGCTTCCAGAAGCACGGAAGCGCCCCGTCTCCGCCACGGGAGGCCGTCGGCTAAGGCGCTCGGTCTAGTCGCCCAATTTAGTCGATTGACCGGCTGAGGAGCCCATCCCCTCCAAATCCCGACGGGAACCCTGCCATGCGCAGCAGCGTCGCCAGTTGCGCCCAGTGCCGGTGTCCGTGCAACAGCGCATGCACGGCAATCTTGCGCCGCGACATGGTCCGCTGATCCGGCGAAAGGAATGGCAGATCGAGCGTCATGCTCTCGCCCCAACTTGCCTCGCTGGCCTTCAGCAGATCGCGAAAAATTTGCGTCGCCTGCGTGTGCAGGGCGAAGAGCGCCTCCAGAGGCCCCGCCGGCATGTCTTCCTTGGCTGTCACCGGCGAGTCGGCAAGCCGCTGTGCCCAGCGCAGCTCCACGCCCCAGATGTGGCGCACAAAATCCTGAACGTTCTTGTTTCCGCCAATATCGCACGGCAGTTGCAGCAGGTGAGGATTCGCATTCAGGTGCGCCTTCCACCAGTCCGCAACTTCCTCGTTCCAGGCAATCATTTCTTCCAGCGTGATTCCAACACTCATTGGTTCCTCCGCCGTTGATAAATTTATCCGCGATTTCGCAAGGCGCGATGCCCAATGTCGCGCCGAAAGTAGATCCCTTCAAACTGAATCTCGGCCATCGCCTGGTAAGCGCGCCTCAACGCCTCTTGTAACGAATCGGCCACGGCGGTCACACCCAGCACGCGTCCACCGGCCGTCACCATCTGCCTACCCAGCAGAGCCGTGCCGGAGTGGAACACCTCCACGCCCGGAACCTGCGCCGCAGTGCTCAGGCCGCTGATCGCCTTACCGGTTTCGTAGCTACCCGGATAGCCCGCTGAACTGGCAACCACGCAAGCTGACGCGCCCGGCGTCCAGCGCATCTGCGTATCCGCCAGCCGCCCCTCCACACAAGCTTCAAGCGCGTCCACCAGATCGCTCTCCAGCCGCACCAGCAGCGCCTGCGTTTCAGGGTCGCCAAAGCGCGCGTTGAACTCCAGCACCTCTGGTCCGCGAGGCGTCATCATCAGCCCGATATACAACACGCCCACAAACGGCGTATCCTCCTCGGCCATGCCGCGAATCGTAGGCTCCGCAATGTGGCGCAGAATCCAGTCCGTCATGTTCGCGTCAAGCAGCGTATCGGTCGAGTACACGCCCATGCCGCCCGTGTTCGGTCCGGTGTCGCCCTCGCCAATGCGTTTGTGATCCTGCGCCGGTACCATCGGCGTCACATGCTGGCCGTCGCAAAGGCAAAGGAAACTCACCTCTTCGCCCTGCAAAAACTCTTCGATGACCACCTGCTGCGCCGATTCACCCAGCAGCGAGCCTGAGAACAATCCGTGCGCCGCTTCAATCGCCGTGTTCCGCGAGTCGCATATGATCACACCCTTACCCGCGAACAGTCCGTCGGCCTTCACCACAATTGGCGGATGGAAGTACGAAATTGACTTCTCCACTTCTGCGGCGCTCAGGCACACGGCAAAGTCGGCCGTGGGAATGTTGTGGCGCTTCATGAACTCCTTGGCAAATCCCTTACTGGTCTCCAGCATGGCTGCCGCGCGCGTAGGCCCAAACGCGCGCATCCCGCGCTGCTGCAGCTTGTCCACAATGCCGAGCGAAAGCGGCAGCTCCGGGCCAACGATCGTCAGATCGGGCCGCTCGGCTTCCGCCAGCCGCATCATGGCGGCCACGTCTTTCACGTTGACTGGAACGCAGCGCGCCACCTGCGCAATGCCGCCGTTGCCCGGTGCGCACACCACTTCCGTTACGCGGCTGCAGCGCTTTACCGCCCACGCCAATGCGTGTTCGCGCCCACCGGAACCAAGGATCAAAACCTTCATGACAGCGAACCTCTCTCAAACAACTTCCAAAGCCAGAAAGATAATGGTCCGCAACGCGGGTGGGAGAAGTCAAACCCTTACACCGCAATGCAGCAAGCGCAGTTCCCCTATACTGAGGCGTGGCGCGCTGGACAAGCTGGCCCGCATGTCTATCCGCAGCAAACACCATGGTTGAGTCCCGCATCAAGCCGTTCAAGCAGCAGGCCGCCGAGCAGGCGCGCCGCGTTGAGCAGCGCCGCATCTTCCCTCGCAATCAGGTGTTCGGGATGCTCATCATCGCCGCCCTGATCGTCGTCTGGCGTCTCTTCCACACTAACCCCGCATGGATCTTCCCTCCCGGCTGGTGGCGTCCATGAGTGCTGCGCGCACGGCGGACGGCGGCTTCGCCGCAACCGATCCACTCGTGATCCTTGTACTCGGCCCCACCGGCAGCGGCAAAACTGCACTCTCTCTGGCCTTGGGCGAGCAGTTCAACGGCGAAATCGTGAGCTGCGATTCTGTCGCTGTCTATCGAGGCATGGACATCGGCTCCGCCAAGCCCACGCCCCAGGAGCGCGCCCGCCTGCCCCACCATCTCATCGACGTGGCAGATCCGGATCAGACCTCCACCGCCGGCGAATACAGCCGCCAGGCCCGTGCAGCCCTCGCCGACATCACGGCACGCCACTGCCTGCCTATCGTCACCGGCGGAACCGGCCTTTACCTGCGCGCCCTTACTGAAGGCCTGTTCGCCGGCCCGGCCCGCCGGCAGGATCTTCGCGACCGTCTCATGCGCAGCCACCAGCGCCACGGTGGTGAGTGGCTGCACCGTCTGCTCATCCGCCTCGATCCGGCCACCGCCGCCCGCATCCACGCCAACGACACACCCAAGATCATCCGCGCCATCGAGGTTTGCCTCGCTGCGCGCCAGCCCATGTCGGCAATCCTCGGCAAGAAGACGCTCGCGCGCGATCCGCTCACCGGCTACCGCCTGCTCCGCATTGGCCTGAACCCTCCACGACAGCGGCTCTATGACCGCCTCAATCAGCGCTGCTCCGCCATGTTCGCCGCCGGTCTCATCGACGAGACCAGCGCCCTCCTCGCCCGTTACGGCCCGGTCAAAGCGCTCGACTCCCTCGGCTACCGCCAGGCCCAATGCGTGCTGCAGGGTGAATGTTCAATCGACGAGGCCATCGAGAAAGCACGGCAAGGCCACCGCAACTACGCGAAGCGCCAGCTCACCTGGTTCCGCCGCGAGCCTAAAGTGCATTGGCTCGAATCCTTCGGCGACGAAGCCGAAACACAACGCACTGCCGCAGACCTCATCCATCAGGCGATGCAGCAACCGGTAAAATGAACTTTGCGCATCGGGCTGCGGCCACATTGCGGATCGCCCGGAACGGAGTTTCCCTTGGCAGACATCATCTACGACGCAGCAGTCATCGGCGGCGGACCGGCCGGCTACACCGCAGCCATCCGCGGCGCGGAGCTAGGCCTCAAAATCGCCCTCATCGATAACGCGCCCAAACTGGGCGGCACCTGCCTCCACGTAGGCTGCATCCCCACCAAGTCAATGCTCTTCAACGCCGAGCTGTGGGACCACCTGAAGCACGCCGCCGAGTTCGGCATCAAGCTCCCTGAAGGTGTTACGCCCGAGCTCGACTGGGCCGCCGTGCTCACTCGCAAGAACGCCATCATCAACAAGCACGTCAAGGGACTCGAATTCCTGATGAAGAAGCACAAAATCACGGTCATCGCTGGCACAGGCCGCCTTACCGGCCACGCGCAGAGCGGCGTTCACACCGTCGATGTGACTTCAGCAACAGGTGACGCCAGCCAGGTGAAGGCGAAGAATGTCGTGCTCGCCACCGGCTCTTCGGCCAAGATGCTCCCCGGCCTCCAGCCAGATTCCACCATCCTCACCAACATTGAAATCCTCTCCATCGACCGCGTGCCCAAATCGCTTGTCATCATCGGGGCAGGAGCCGTAGGCACCGAGTTTGCCTCCATCTTCCGCAGCTTCGGCAGCGAAGTCACGATCCTAGAATTCCTGCCCCGCATGGTTCCTGTCGAGGACGAAGAGATCTCCAAGGAACTTGCTCGCGTCTTCAAAAAGCGCGGCATCGATGTGAACACCGGCGCAAAGGTCGAGAAGGTGGAGAAGACCGAGACCGGCGTGCGCGTCAGCTACACCGACGCCAACGGCAAGCCGCAGGTAAAGGAAGCGGAAAAGGTTCTCGTCGCCGTAGGCCGCAGCGGACGCACTGAAAACGTCGGCCTCGAGAAAACGAAGATCGAGCTCGAACGCGGCCTTATCAAGGTGAACGCCGAGCAGCAGACCGCCGAGCCCGGCGTGTACGCCATCGGCGACATTGTCTTGGGTCTGCCGCAACTGGCGCACGTCGGAGGCATGGCCGGCCTCGTCACCATGGCCAGAATCGCCGGCGCAGACTTCCGCCCCATCAACCGCGAGCGCATCCCGGGCTGCACCTACACCGAGCCGCAGATCGGGTCGGTCGGATTGACTGAAGCGCAGGCAAAGGAGCGGGGATACGAGGTCAAGGTCGGCAAGTTCCCGTTCGGCGGCAACTCGAAAGCGACCATCGTCGGCAGCCACGACGGATTTGTAAAGATCGTCTCCGAGGCGAAATATGGTGAAATTCTAGGCGTACACATCATCGGCCCGCAGGCAACGGAGCTAGTGGCGGAAGCAGTCGCGGTGCTCGAACTCGAAGGCACCGTGGAAGAGATGATGTACACCATTCACGCCCACCCCACGCTGTCAGAATCCCTGCTCGACGCCTACGGCGCAGTAAAGGGCATGGCCATCAACGCGTGAAGAGTGGAGGTGTCAGCCCGTGGCCCCATTAGTTGCTTTAAGGCGGCGGAGTGCCTTGATGATTGCCTGTACATTCTGCTCGATCGAGTAGGTGGTGGAATCCAGCGCAAGCGGTCTGCGATTCCATGGGGCATATTCTCGTGAAGTCACTTCATCCCAAGTTGGCAATCTTAATCCTGGGACATCTCCACGACGAGTTTCCACGCGGAGGCGGTGTTCAGCAATGTCCGAGCACTTAATCTCGATTTCAAGAATGCCGGCCGAGGATCGGCTCGCCACTTCAAACCAAGCATCACGGGTCAGCTGGATAGAATTTACAGAATCAGCAACGACGGTTCTACCTATCCGGAGATTGTCCTCCGCTACCGCATATGCAACCCTGTATCCTGCATCGTCCATCGGCGCTGCAACGGTACCCGAATTAAGCATTGCTTGTTCGATCGAATCGATGCGCAAATGCACTGCGGCGATGCGACGTGCAAGCTCGCGCGCGATGGAGGTCTTTCCAACGCCGGGTAAGCCGCTGAGGACGACTAATACTCCGCTCATCTTCGTCGATCCTGAGACCGTTGCATCCTACAACTCGGTCGACTGGCTCTCCACCAGCGCCTTAGCCTTCGCAATAAACTCTGTCAGCGGCATCGAGCCCTGATCGCCTTTGCCGCGCGTGCGCACGCTTACCGCGTTGGCGGCTTCTTCCTTGTCGCCGAAGACCAGGATGTACGGCGTCTTCTGGTTGGCAAAGTCGCGGATCTTGGCATTCATCTTCTCGTTACGATCGTCCGTCTCCACACGCAGGCCAGCTTCCTTAAGCGCACTCTCAACCTTGGCCGCGTAAGCAGTGTGCTTTTCGCTGATGGGCACAAGTCCCACCTGCACCGGAGCCAGCCACATCGGGAACGCGCCAGCGTAGTGCTCGATGAGCACGCCGAAGAAGCGCTCCACCGAGCCGAACAACGCGCGGTGCACCATTACCGGCTGATGCCGTCCGCCATCCTCGCCCACATACTCAAGCTCAAAGCGCGCCGGTAGGTTGAAGTCGAACTGCACCGTCGAGAGCTGCCACAAGCGGCCCAGCACGTCCACGAGCTTTACGTCTATCTTCGGTCCGTAGAATGCCGCTTCGCCCGGGATTGTCTTGTAAGGAATACCCTTCTCCTTCAGCACATTGTCCAGCGAGCGGATGGCGAGATTCCAGTTGTCGTCCGAGCCTGCATAATGCGCGCGGTCGTTCGGATCCCACGTTGAAAGTTCAATCTTGAACTCTGAGAAACCGAACGTCTTCAGCACCGCTTCGGCAAAGTCGATGCAGGCTGCTACTTCGCTCTCAATCTGTCCCGGCGTGCAGAAGATGTGTGCGTCGTCCTGCGTAAAGCCGCGCACGCGCAGCAAGCCGTGCATGGTGCCTGAGCGCTCGTAGCGATATACGTTGCCCAGCTCCGCATAACGCACCGGCAGGTCGCGATAGCTCTTGGGCGAGTTCTTGTAGATGAGGATGTGGAACGGGCAGTTCATCGGCTTCATGCGATACATCGCATCGTCCAGTTCCATCGGTGTAAACATGTTGCCGGCGTAAAAGCCTTCGTGTCCCGATGTCTGCCACAGATTCACGCGCGCCACATGAGGCGTGTACACAAGCTCGTAACCGCGCCGCAGGCATTCATCGCGCATCCAGTCTTCCATGATCTTGCGGATCATTGCGCCTTTGGGATGCCAGAAGATCAGGCCCGCTCCCGCCAGCTCCTGAATGCTGAACAGATCAAGCTGCTTGCCCAGCACGCGATGATCGCGCTTGGCCGCTTCTTCAAGCCGCGCGAAATGCTCGTCGAGATCCTTCTTTGAAAAGAACGCCGTTCCGTAGATGCGCTGCAGTTGGGGATTCTTTTCATCGCCCAGCCAGTAAGCGCCCGCAAGCGTCGTCACCTTCACGGCCTTCACGCGGCCGGTTGAAGGCACGTGCGGCCCGCGGCAAAAGTCCACGAACTTGCCGTTGCGATAGAAACTCACGTCCGAGCCCGGCTCCGTGAACTTGGTCACGAAGTGCGTCTTCATGAAATCGCCGTCTTTTTCAAACTCAGCTAGCGCTTTTTCGCGCGGCTCGTATTCGCGCACGAACTTCTCGTCGCGCGCCACCACTTCCGCCATCCTGGCTTCAATCAGTGCAAGGTCCTCGGGCGTGAAAGGCTTCTCGCGATAGAAGTCGTAGAAGAATCCGCTCTCCGTCGCCGGGCCGTGGCCAAGCTTTGTCTCAGGGAACAGCTCCAGCACCGCTGTTGCAAGTACGTGCGCCGCTGAGTGACGCACCACCTTAAGTGCCTCGGGATCACTCTCCTTCACCAGCTCCAGCCGGGTGTCGGCGGTCAGTGGAGTCGAGAGATCCACCAGCCGCGGTCCGGCAGCGTCTTCTTTCGCATACATCTGCTCTTCCGAACCGGCATCTCCGGCGGCAATCTGAGTCGCTGTCCCGGTGACCGGGGTTAACCGCGCAATCACGCTGGCCGCGGCAAGGCGCGGCGAAATCGAGTTGGCAATCTCAAAGGGTGTCGTGCCCACCGGCACTTCGCGAACTGCCCCATCGGGCAGGTGTACGGCTATGTTCTGCGTGCTCATCTTGTTCTGGAACCCATCGTGGCAGCGAAGATAAATGCAGCCTATGTCTATGAGGATAGAGGTCTCAGGCCGTCAAGTCGAGCCAACCGTATCGCTTCTCAAACCTGCACAGGGCAAATTCTGCCTCAAAAGTCCCAGCACCGTGCATAAAAGGAGGAATGTCCCCGCTCCGGAAACCGTCCTATTGTCACCTTCGGGGCACTCTGCCCTTCATCCGGTTTTGAGGTTTGAGTATGCAGGTACTGTGCAAGGCCACCGCCGGAAACGCCGAAACCCACTGCTGTATCTGTGGCCTGGGCTTCATCATGTTCTGGGATAGGCAGTCGCGCAGTGAGCGCTTCGCTGCCATGCGCGAAATTCAGGAAACCCTTCGCCGCCACCACCGCGGCTGTCGCGGTTCCGAGGCTCATCCCACGGAGAGTTTTCCGGTACCGGACTGGGACGGGGCAACTGAGATGGTCGGTGCTGCAAGTTCGGACACGGTACCAACCTGGGGAATCTAGGTCGTTCCTGGGGCATGGCACTTGGGGAGATTCGCACGGGCTCATTGAGTGGTGTTGATGGTTCGTCTTCACGCCACCGGAGGAAGCACAAGCAAGAATGAAGTGGATTGCCTTGATGGGTTGGCTGATGCTTTGCTACGCCGTTGCAGTCGTTGGTGGTTGGTGGACTGCAGGCGAGCTCAGGGAGTGGTATCTCAGCCTCAAGAGGCCGGTCATCGCACCGCCCAATTGGGTCTTCGGACCGGTTTGGACCCTGCTCTATACGCTCATGGCAATTGCGGTCTGGCAGATCTGGCTGCTACCGCCTTCACCTCAGCGTCTTAAGGCTCTGCTCCTGTTTATCGTTCAGTTAGGTTTGAACCTTCTCTGGACATGGCTCTTCTTCCACGAGCACGATATCGCAAACGCCTTGGGTGACGTCATTCTGCTCTGGATCGCCATAGCTGCCGAAACCTACATTTTCCACGGCCTTCACGCTTCCGCTGCGTGGCTCATGGCGCCTTATCTGGCATGGGTAGGTTTTGCAGCCGTGCTGAACTTCGAGTACTGGCGGCTCAACCCCGACTCAAATTAAGCACAAAAGTACACAACGCCGCGTTTGAAGCGAGCAAACCTGAACAAAGAAAGGCTGGAACCTGTCCAGCCCTTCCTTTCTTTTAGCTAGATTCTGCCGGAATCCGGCCAGTGAGGCTTAGAGAGGCTGAACGTCCGCAGCCTGCCAGCCCTTGGGGCCCTTCACTACGTTGAATTGCACGGCTTGACCTTCCTGCAAACTCTTGAAACCACTCGAGTTGATCGCAGAGTAGTGCACGAATACGTCTTCGCCGTTCTGGCGCGAGATAAAGCCGAAGCCCTTCGCGTCATTAAACCACTTCACAGTACCTTGTTCCATTGTGTTTCGATTTCCTGGATTGAATTGCGCTGGATGAATCGGAGCGACCACTGGCAGAATCTTGCTTGGTTGGGCGAGCTACTGCACACGCACGGTTCTGTTCTAACGCTGAAAACAGTCTACCATCGGTGTCAATAAGGGCGGCATAAAAATTCGGATCTCCGGCCGTTTCGAGGCTTGATCAATGTCTTTATAAGATAAACAATCTAAATTGCTTATCGTCGATCTCTCGGCTGTGGTACTGTGGTAAGTCGCCATGCAAACCGATCCCGTGCCCGGCCTGCTGTTAAGCGCTTCCGAGCTGCTGCAGCGTGAATTCGCGTCCTTGCCCGCTTGGGAACCGGCGGCCGATAGCGACCGTATGGCGCGGGTTCTGGCTGACGTCGCCCACCGTCTCGGCGACAACTTTCCCTACTTCCACCCTCTCTATGCCGGTCAGATGCTCAAGCCGCCGCACCCTGTTGCCCGAGCGGCTTATGCACTGGCCATGAGCATCAATCCCAACAACCACGCGCGCGACGGAGGCCGCGCCAGCTCCGAGATGGAGATCGAAGCCGTCCGGCAGATTGCCGCCATGTTTGGCTGGACTGAGTATCTCGGCCATCTGACCTCAAGTGGCACCATGGCGAACCTAGAGGCTCTCTGGGTGGCAGGACAAAGCGCTCGAGGCTCCGCGCCCGACTCGCGCATCGTTGGCTCTGAGCAGGCTCACTACACGCACCGGCGCATCTCCGCGGTGCTGCGGCTCAACTATACCTCCATTGCCGCCGACCGCTGCGGCCTAATGGATCTTGAGGCTCTCGAGGCCGAACTGCGAAAAGGCGACGTCGGCACGGTTGTTGTGACGCTTGGAACAACGGCTATCGGAGCCGTTGATCCGCTTCATGAAATCCTCGCTCTCCGCGAGCGGTACGGCTTCCGTCTCCATGTAGATGCAGCGTACGGCGGCTATTTCAAGCTCATTTCCGACGCGCTCGATGAACCCGCGCGCCGCGCCTACGCCGTGATCAACCAGGCCGACTCCATCGTTATCGATCCGCACAAGCACGGCCTGCAACCCTACGGCTGCGGATGCGTGCTCTTCCGCGATCCCGGCGTTGGCCGTTTCTACAAACATGATTCGCCCTACACTTACTTCACCTCGCACCAGTTGCACCTGGGAGAGATCAGTCTTGAGTGTTCCCGAGCCGGCGCAGCAGCCGTCGCCCTCTGGGCTACGCATCAGCTTTTGCCGCCTGTGCCCGGCGGCGAGTTCGCCAACGGACTGGCTCAGGGCCGTGCCGCCGCTCTCGATCTCGACTGCCGTCTACGCGCCGACTCCCGCCTCCAGCCCCTTGCCGCTGGAGGCCCAGAACTCGACATCGTTGTGTGGAAGCTCAACGCTCCCACGGCGGAAGAATCTTCGCAGCGCGCGCAGCGGCTCTTCGATGCGTGCGCCGCTCATGACCTGCACCTCGCCCTTGTACAATTGCCGCTGTCCTGGTTTGCGAACGCCGCGAATGAGACGACGGCGGACACGCAAATCACCTGTCTGCGATCGGTGCTGATGAAGCCCGAACATCAGGCGTGGCTCGATGAGATCTGGCAGAGACTCTCCGCCAGCTGCGATGCTCTCAATCTGTACTGAAGCAGGACTACCGCAACAAAGCAATGATTGAATTACCTGCAAGTGGAAGGCATGAGGGGTAAATAGAAAACGTCTTCATTGCTTTCCCAACCGTCTTACATAATGTGCGCGTCATTAGCCGATATTGAATTTATTCGAAAGGTTCCACTCGAATGCACGATCCTGCTGTCCTTCGCTCCAGGCACATCGCCCGCTTTAAAGCAGAGCCGGCCATCTTTGTCGCGCCCGGCCGCGTCAACCTCATCGGCGAGCACACTGACTACGCGGAAGGCTTCGTCATGCCGGTTGCCATCAACTTTGCGACCATGGCCGCCATCTCGCCTCGGGCCGACGGAAAGATGGTTCTATACTCCAAGAACTTCGACGAAGAAAAGACCTTTGATGCAACATCGGATCACAGGGCTACAGGGAGCTGGTCCGACTATCCCATGGGCGTTGTCGCCATATTTTCGAGCGAAGGACACACGTTCCCCGGATTTGATCTCTCGTTGTGGGGCGATGTGCCCGTGGGTTCCGGCCTCTCCAGTTCAGCGGCGCTCGAGGTTGCTACCGCAATTGCCGTGCTTTCTCTCATTGGCGTCAGCTACCCCGGCCCAGAGCTTGCGCGCCTTTGCCAGCGCGTCGAAAACGAGTTCGTAGGAGCCAACTGCGGCATCATGGATCAGTTCATCTCCGCGAATGGCAAAAAAGATCACGCCCTGCTGCTCGACTGCCGTGACCTCAGCTTCAAGCTCGCACCCATTCCTCCTGACGTGGCGCTGGTCATCGCCAACACCATGGTCAAGCACTCCATCGCCGGTGGAGACTACGCGACCCGCCGCCGCGAATCGGAAGCAGCATGTGCCGCCATCACCAGTCATCGTCCCGGTGTGAAGTTTCTGCGCGACGCAACGCTCGAGGACCTGGAAAAGTGGGGACACGAGATGGAACCGAAGTCGCTCATGCGTGCACGCCACGTCATCAGTGAGAATCTCCGTACCGTCGCTGCCTCTCAAGCGCTGCGGCGTGGCGACTTGAAGGAACTGGGCCGCTTGATGGCCGAAGCGCACGCTAGCTATAGCGGAGACTTTGAAGGCAGTTGCTTTGAAGCCGATACCATGGTGGAGCTTGCACAGGATCTGACCGGCCTAATCGGAGCACGCCTCACCGGTGGCGGCTTCGGCGGTTGCACAGTCAATCTGGTGGAGCAGAAACACGCTCAAGCTTTCGCCGGGACGCTCGGAGAGCGCTACGCGGAAAAGACCGGCATTGCGCCCGAAATTCATATCTGCCGCGCATCTGACGGGGCACATCGCATTGCGTAGCCGGCTGGCCAGAAACGGCTGAAAAATAGTTATTTAGTTTCAGATGGTCCGGCTTTGGGCAGGGCGGATACTAAATCGGTTTGCCGAGCGCGATGACAAATTAAGTATTCATAAAATCAACACTTTACATATATGGGCACTACCTTTTGTGCGGTTCCTTGGTAGAATCGGATGAACACGAGGCCGACAGGGTACCTACCGGTCGATTACCGGGGAATCAGGCTCTTGTCGACTTCCGTGGGATTTTCACGGCCGGATCGCTGCATCAAAACTTAATAGTGCGGCGAGGAGAAACTGCTCTTAATGCAACCGACACCTTCAAGGCCCTTCTCATACGAAACGCTTCCCAGCACTGGAAATGTTGCATATTTCTCGATGGAAATTGCGATCAACCCATCCATGCCCACTTATTCCGGTGGCCTGGGTGTTCTGGCAGGCGATACCCTTCGCTCCGCCGCCGATCTCGGCGTTCCCCTGATCGCCTTCACTCTCGTTCATCGCAAGGGCTACTTCCAGCAGCATCTTGATCGGGCGGGAGTCCAAACCGAGGACGTTCAACCTTGGGATCCAGTCCGGTTCTGTACTGAAGAGCCTGCGCGTGTCACCGTCTCCATTGAAGACCGGACCGTTACCATACGCGCCTGGCGCTATGACCTCCAGGGATCATCCGGCCACATCGTTCCTATCTACCTGCTCGACACCGATATTGAAGGGAACACCGGCTGGGATCGCGGCCTCACCGATCATCTCTACGGAGGCGATACGAATTACCGGCTCCAGCAGGAGATCCTGCTCGGCATGGGCGGCGTGCGTATGGCCAACGCTCTCGGCTATCGTGTAAACGTCTACCACATGAACGAGGGGCATGCGGCTCTGCTCACGCTTGCTCTGCTTGAGCGGCAACTGGGCGGCGGTCCGCTGGGCGCAGCCACCGATGCTGACATTGAGCAGGTGCGCAGAAAATGCGTCTTCACCACCCACACACCGGTTCCCGCTGGACACGACCGCTTCTCCATCGAGCAAACGTCTCGCATCCTTGGCGCCGATCGCACCGCGCGGCTTGAAAAGCTCGGCTGCTTCCACGACGGCCTGCTGAACATGACTCATCTCGCGCTCTACTTCTCGCGTTACGCCAACGGCGTCGCCTTGAAGCACGCCACGGTTTCGCGCGAGATGTTCCCCGAGTACACCATCAACTCCATTACCAACGGTGTGCATGCAACTACATGGATGTCCGAGCCCTTCCAGCAGATGCTCGATGAACACATCCCCACGTGGCGCATCGACAATCTCTACCTGCGCAACTCCATTGACCTGCCCGAGTCAGCGATCTTGGCAGCGCACGCGCGCGCCAAGGAAGCGTTGCTCGCCGAAGTCGAGTCGCGTACCGGCCTTGCCTTCAATTCAAATGTTCTTACCCTCGGATTTGCGCGCCGTGCCGCAACCTACAAGCGTGCCAACCTGATGTTCACGCATCCCGAACGCCTGCAAGAGATCGCTGAAGCGGCTGGCGGTCTCCAGATCGTCTACGCCGGCAAAGCGCATCCTCACGACGAGCCCAGCAAGGCCCTTGTTCAAAGCGTGATTGAAGACGCCGCAAAATACTCCAACGGGAAGCTGCGTGTTGTTTATCTTGAAGACTACGCGTGGGACCTTGGTGCTCTGCTTACCGCGGGCGTCGATGTATGGGTGAACAACCCGCGCCGTCCCTACGAGGCTTCGGGAACCAGCGGCATGAAGGCCGCCATGAACGGCGTACCGAGCCTCTCAATTCTCGACGGCTGGTGGATTGAGGGATGCATCGAAGGCGTCACCGGCTGGGCCATTGAAGACGGCACAACCGATGAGGAAGAAGCCAACGCCCTCTACAACAAGCTCGAGTCGGCAGTGGTACCGCTATACCTCGACGAGCCGGAGAAATGGGCGCACATAATGCGCACGTCGCTGGCCTTCAACGGTTCGTATTTCAATACCAGCCGCATGGTCAGGCAGTACACGCGCAACGCTTATTACCCCATGCGCCTTACCACAGAGCACACTGTAGAGCAGGAAGAAATCTTCGCCGATTAAGCGAAGTTTCCGCTCCATTCAGCAGCAATAATGCCCCACCTTCGACACGTCCTTCGCGTCTAAAGTGGGGGACATTTACGAATCCTGAATTTGAATGCTTGTGAATCCGGATACTGCTATGCGGCACGTGGCGTCAGCTTGATGCCCAGCGCTTTCATAACGCCGAGAAATGTCGAGAGCCGCGGATCGCCGTCTGGTGACAATGCCTTGTAGAGGGCTTCACGCGTGACACCTGCCTGACTGGCAAGCTGGGTCATTCCCATTGCCCGAGCAACATCTCCCAATGCCGCTGCAATCAATGACGGGTCGCCGTCCTCGAACACGGCCTCAAGATATTCGGCAATCGCTTCCGGACTATTGAGATACTCGGAGGCATCCCATCGTTTTGTCTTAGTCGCCATCCGTCCACTCCATGACAAATTTTCTTGGCCCGCACAATATCGGCCGCTTGTGACTTCTTGCTGCCTCCAACCAACAGCAGGATCAGGCTGCTGCCTCGCTTTTGGAAATAGACACGATACCCCGGTCCATAGTCGATTCGAAGCTTACTTACGCCACCACCAACGACCTTCACGTCGCCCAGATTCCCCAGAGACAAGCAGCGGATCCGCGCGATCACTCGAAACCGTGCTTTGACGTCGCTCAGTTTCTCAAGCCATTTCGCAAAGACAACAGCCTGGCGAACTTCGATCACCTGTTAACTATAGTTCACAGGTGGAGTTTCTTCAAGACGAGCCCGACCGCGACCGCGCCAAGACTCTTCGGGAAAAGTTTCAGCCTATGTGGATGTGCGCCCCAGCCTCAACGCATTCTCTACGTTGAACCTGGGGCGCACCAATTGCCTACTTCGATCAGCTCGCTAACTGTACAGCCGGATCTCGCTCGACGTGCCGCCCGCCGCGGGAATGTAGCACTTTTGCGTGTAATCCATCACCATGCGGTCGGCGTTGAACCGCCATCCCAACGTGCGGATCGTCCGCTTCATCCGCTGGATCCATCCGCGCGGCAACCCGTCGCGGTCGCGCTGGTAAAACAGCGGAATCACCTCGTCACGCAGCACGCGGTAAAGATCCTCGCCGTCGCGACTGTCGTGCACATCCATGTTGGTGTGCGTCCGGCCCGACCCGATGGCGAACCCATTCAAGCCGTCGTAGGCTTCAGCCCACCATCCGTCCAGCACCGACAGATTCAACCCACCGTTCAGCACAACCTTCTGCCCGCTTGTGCCGGAGGCTTCCAGCGGACGCCGTGGATTGTTCAGCCACACATCCACTCCCTGAACCAGGTAGCGCCCCACGTTGATGTCGTAGTCCTCAATGAAGACGAACTTGTTGTGGAACTTCTGGTCGCGCATCATCTCAGCTACCTGCTGCAACACCTTCTTGCCGGGCTCATCGTGCGGATGAGCCTTGCCGGCAAAGAGAAACTGCACCGGCCGTTTCGGATCGTTCACCATCGTAGCCAGCCGCTGAATATCCGCCAGCACCAGATTGGCGCGCTTGTATGTGGCGAACCGGCGTCCAAAGCCAATCGTCAACGCGTCGGGTGACAGCAACTTGCTGAACTTCCGCAGCGTTTCCGCCGATTCATTGCGGCGCTCCGCCTGCTCTTTCACGCGCCGCCGCGCAAACTCGATCAGTTGGGCCTTCAACGCAAGATGCGTCTCCCACAATTCGCCATCGTCCACACTCTCGATCTTGGCCCACGTCTTCGCCGTGCCGCTGTGCCGCTGCCAGTCCACTCCCAGGTGCCTGTCATAGAGCCTGCACATCTGCGGAGCCAGCCACGACGGAACGTGCACGCCATTCGTGATATGCCCAATCGGAACTGCGTCCTCAGGACGGTTCGGATACAAGCCCTTCCACATCGCGCGCGAAACTTCGCCGTGCAGCGACGATACCGCGTTCACGCGGCGTGCCAGCTTCAGTCCCAGCACCGTCATGCAAAACTGCTCGCCCTGGTCGGTCGGGTACTCGCGGCCAAAGCCCATCATGTTCTCGTGTGAGATCCCCAGTTGCTCGCGCAGCGGCCCCAGGTGTTCTTCCATCAGGCCCGGGCTAAAGCGGTCGTGGCCCGCGGGGACAGGAGTGTGAGTCGTGAACACCACTTCGCGCGGAATCAGGCTTGCGGCCGATGCAAAGTCCAACCCTTCCTCTTCCATGCGGTCGCGGATCGCTTCAAACACCGCGAAGCCGCTGTGTCCTTCGTTCAGGTGCAGCACGCCCGGCCTGATGCCCATTGCGCGCAATGCGCGGTAGCCGCCAATGCCCAGCAGCAGTTCCTGACGGATGCGTGTGCGCGCGTCGCCGCCGTACAACCTCGACGTGGTCTCGCGATCCTCAGGTGCGTTGCCCTCAACATTTGAGTCCAGCAGCAGTAGGTCGCAACGGCCGACTTTCATGTGCCACACCTTGGCGCGAATCATCCCACTGCGTGTGGCGATTTGCACTTCAACCGGCAGACCATTGGCGCCGATGGCAGGCTGCATCGGCAGCCGGTTTACATCGGTAGCCAGATACTCTTCCTTCTGCCATCCATTCACATCCAGGCGCTGCAAGAAATAACCCTGCCCATAGAACAAGCCGATTCCGATCAGCGGAACGCCCAGGTCCGATGCGCTCTTGATGTGGTCGCCCGCCAACACACCCAGGCCGCCGGAGTAGATTGGCAGAGACTCGTGCAAGCCGAACTCGGCGGAGAAGTAGGCGATTGGCCGTGGCCTCAAAACGCCCGCATTCGCCGAGCCCCAGGTCTTGTCCGCGTTCAGATACTCCTGCTGCCGCCGGTACACATAGTTGATACGGCTGTGCAGGGTCAGCTCGTTGGCTCGCCGCTGAACCTCGGCCAATGGCATTTCGGTCAACAACGAAATCGGATTGTGGTTCAGCTCGCGCCAGCGTGTTGGATTCAGATCGCGGAACAGTGCGACGCAATCGTGATCCCAACTCCACCACGGATTGCGTGCCAGGGCCCACAGCCGTTCCTGCACCGGAGCAATGAAACGGTCCATCGTCCGAGCCTCGCTCACCACGGGAGCCACTTCGTTGGCTGCCTCCGCAAGCGCGCGAATCTCCTCTTCGCTGTATTTGCGCGGCTCACGCGTCTGCACTACAAGAACCCCCTGCAGCACGCCGCGATCGATAAGCGGAACTCCAAGAAACGAGTGAAATTCGTCTTCGCCGGCTTCTCTGAAATATTTAAAACGAGGATGGTTTCGCGCATCGTCGACCGCCACCGGCTTCACCTGCTCTGCCACCAGGCCGGTTAATCCCTCATGCAACGGCATGCGCAATGTGCCAATGGAACTCGGATGCAGCCCCACGGTCGCCGCCAGCACCACATTCGAGCGGTCGGGCTCTAGCAGATAAGCTGAGCAAACATCGGTCCGGAATCGCTTGGCAATCAACCCCACCAGATTTGTCAGCGTGTCAGCGGCCTTGCCTCCCTCCGCAGCCAGGTTCGAGATTTCTTCCAGTGTCAGAACATGATTGTCATCGGCGGTTTCGAATGTCTGGCTCATCGTTAAGCACTCGCCTTTCTAATAGATAGTTGCAGAAACTGTTTTCGACACGTCCGCTTCGCTGTCACAATGGGCCAATTGCTACAGCAGCTCTTGAAGTTTCGCTTTAATGGAAAATCCCCCGCTTCCATCCTCGGGGGATTGTTTTGAAGATATCACCATCCTCTCCGATCAGAAATCAGGATGGTATGAAGAAAGGAATAGTGGTCGCACAACGTTCGGTGCAACAAGCAGATCAGGCTCGTGAAAAATGCACGATCCAGCAATAGACAGCTGGAAGCTGATAGCTGGGAGTTAACAGCTGCTTTTAGTCTCCCGGCGCTTCTTCCAGTTCCACGCCTACCCGATGCAGCTTCATCACTCTCCACTGCAGTTTGTCGAAGAACAGGTACACCACCGGAGTGGTAAACAGAGTCAGCGCCTGACAAACCATCAATCCGCCAACGATCGTAATACCCAATGGCCTGCGCAGCTCCGAACCGACTCCCATGCCCATTGCCAGCGGCAAACCACCCAACATGGCGGCGAAGGTCGTCATCATGATCGGTCTGAATCGCAGCAGAGCTGCGCGGTAGATCGCTTCCACCGGAGGCATAGCAAGGTCGCGCTCAGCCTGCAGAGCGAAATCGATCATCATGATCGCGTTTTTGATCACCAGGCCGATCAGCAAAATAATCCCGATCAACGCGATGACGCTCAAGTCTGTACCGGTGATGAGCAGCGCCAGAATTGCGCCTGCGCCTGCCGGTGGAATCGTGGACAGAATCGTCATGGGGTGAATCAGACTTTCATACAGAATTCCCAACACGATATACACCGTCAAGATCGCGGCCAGAATCAGGTAAGGCTCGTTCTTCAGCGAATCCTGGAACGCCTGTGCCGTTCCCTGGAAGCTGGCGTGAACATTGGATGGCATGCCCAGTTCGGCCTGCACCTTTTGCAGCGCAGTTACGGCATCGCCCAGTGCGATATTGGGAGCCAGATTGAACGTCAGCGTTATGGCCGGATACTGCCCCTGGTGATTTACCTGCAGTGCCGCCCTCCGGCTTTCATAATGGGCAATCGTTGCAAGCGGCACCATCTGTCCAGTGCGCGATTTGATAAAGATTCCGTTCAGCGCGTCGGGGCTCTTGCTGTACTTCGGATCCACTTCCATCACCACAAAATACTGGTTCAGCCCCGTATACATCGTCGACACTTGGCGTTGGCCGAAGGCATCGTACAACGTCGCGTCAATCATCTGCGCCGAAATGCCCAAACGGGCCGCGGCGTCGCGATCAATCACCAGGCTCGTCACCAGTCCATTGTCCTGCTGGTCTGAGGAGACGTCGCGAAGCTCAGGCATCCTCCGCATCCGGTTCTGCAGGATTGGAGCCCACGTGTTCAGCTCTCTCAAGTCGGGATCGGAGAGAGTGTACTGATATTGTGCTGCGGATCCGCGGCCGCCGATGCGGATGTCCTGCTCTGCCTGCAGGAAAAGCGTCGCGCCGGGAACGCTGGTCAACTTGCGGCGTAATCTGCTCACCACTTGATCTGCCGTTACATGTCCGGGGCGATCAGCGGGCGATTTCAGCTCGATGTTCATGCCGCCTACGTTGTTGCTTCCGCCTCCCGGGCCGCCGCCGCCCACGCGTGCCACCACAGACCGAACCGCTGGATCGTCCAGAGCCATCTGCGCCAGTTGCCGCTGCTTCTGCTCCATGGAGCTAAAACTGATGTCCTGCGCCCCCATCGTCCTTCCGCCCAAACGGCCCGTATCCTGCTGTGGGAAGAATCCCTTGGGAACTACGACATAGAGATAGATATTCAAAAATGCCATGCCGATGGCTACGCCAAGCACCAGCCACTGGTGATTCAGAACCGTGCGCAACGCAAGAGCATACTCGCTGTGCAACCAGTTGAATGCTTTCTCATTCATCCGGTAGATTCGGCCATGTTTCTTCGCATCCTTATGCTTAAGGAACCGTGCGCAAAGCATTGGCGTCGTCGTCAGCGACAGGAACATCGACACCGCGATAGCCACCGAAAGCGTCATGGCAAATTCGCGGAACAGCTTGCCCACCACACCGCCCATCAGAAGAATCGGCGTGAACACCGCAATCAGCGAAGTGCTCATGGAGAGCACAGTGAACCCGATCTCTTTGGATCCCTTCATCGCCGCGTCGAATGGCCGCAGCCCCATTTCGAGATAGCGCGTGATGTTTTCAATCACCACGATGGCATCGTCAACCACGAAACCAGTCGCCACCGTCAGCGCCATCAGAGACAGATTATCGACCGAGTAGCCGGCCAGATACATCACGCCAAATGTGCCCACCAGCGAAAGCGGCACCGCCACCGATGGAATAATGGTGGCCCACACCTCGCGCAGGAACAGAAACACCACCAGAACCACCAGAATGATGCTGATGCAAAGGGACGTCTCCACATCCCGCACACTGGCGCGGATCGTTGTGGTGCGGTCATTGGCAACGTTGATCTTGATGGTCGGCGGGATGGCGGCTTGAAGGTGCGGCATCTCCCGCATCACGTTATCCACCGTTTCGATCACGTTGGCCCCGGGAATCTTAAAGACCATCAGCATGATGGACTCTTCCAGTTTCCCCGGAGGTCCGTGCGGAGGATTGATGCCGGAAACACCGGCCGAAAGAATGTTTGAAACGCTGTCGGTAACGGTCCCAAGATCTTCAATTCGTACCGGCGCGCCCGTCTGTCTGTTGTAACTTACAATGATTGGCGCGTAATCCGACGCTTTGAATATCTGGTCGTTGTCATAGATAGCCCAGCGGTTCTCGTTATCCTGGAACGCACCCTTGGGACGATTGGCGTTCGCCGCCGCCAGCGCTGTCCGCACTGCTTCGAGACCCACGCCATTGTGGGCAAGCTGCAATGGATTTAATTCGACACGTACCGCGGGGCTCGAGCTGCCGCCGACGAACACCTGGCCCACGCCCTGAATCTGCGACATTTTCTGCGCCAGGATCGAGTCCGCAACGTCGTAAACCTTCGACTTCGGGACTACATCGGAAGTGAGTGTAAGAATCAGAATCGGTGCATCGGCGGGATTCGCCTTGCGGTAGCGCGGATTTTGCGGCAAATACGACGGCAGTTGGCTCCGTGCGGCATTGATCGCAGCCTGCACATCTCGCGAAGCCGCATTAATGTCGCGATTAATGTCGAACTGCATCGTAACGCTTGCGGACCCAAGCGAACTGGTCGAGGTCATCTCGTTGATTCCGGCGATGCGTCCGAACTGCCGTTCCAACGGGGTCGCCACCGCAGACGCCATCGTCTCCGGACTGGCTCCCGGCATGCCTGCGAATGCGCCAATGACCGGCATATCAACGTCCGGTAACGAAGCTACAGGCAACACGGTATAGGCCACGGTGCCCGCCATCAGCAGTGCAATGCTCAACAACGAGGTCGCTACCGGTCGTTTGATGAATGGCGCGGATAGATGCATATTCTCGGCTCCTAGTCCGCACTTACTGATTGTTCGTGGGCTTCAGCTAAACTCAAGTCGCGAGGCTTCAAGCGCTTGGCCAACCGGTCAAAGTAGAGGTAAACAACAGGCGTCGTGAACAGCGTCAGCATCTGCGAGAAGATCAGTCCACCAACAATAGTGATGCCCAGCGGAAGACGAAGTTCTGCGCCTACACCGCCGCCCAGGGCCAATGGCAATCCACCGAGAAGCGCAGCCATCGTCGTCATGATGATTGGCCGGAACCTCAACAAACATGCCTGGAAGATCGCGGCTTCGGCTGTCTTGCCTTCATCGCGCTCAGCCTGCAGCGCAAAGTCGATCATCATAATCGCGTTCTTCTGCACAATGCCGATCAGCAGAATGATGCCGATCAATGCAATCACGCTGAACTCAACCTGCGTCACCATAAGTGCCAGCAACGCTCCCACACCCGCTGAGGGCAGGGTAGAAATGATCGTGATGGGGTGAATGTAGCTTTCGTACAGCACGCCCAGCACGATGTACACAGTAATGAGTGCCGCCAGAATCAACAGCGGCTCATTGGCAAGCGAAGTCTGGAAGGCCGCCGCAGTTCCTTGAAAACTAGCGTAGATGGATTCCGGCATGTTGATCCGATCTTCCACCCGCTTCACTGCTTTTACGGCGTCGCCCAGCGCCCTGCCCGGGGCAAGGTTAAAGCTGATTACGGTTGAAGGGAATTGATCCAGGTGACCGATTGAAAGCTGCGCGTGTCCCTGTTCCCAATGCGCAATCTGGCTCAACGGAACCTGAGCACCGCTGTTCGAGTGAACATACAGGCTGTTGAGTGTCGCCGGATCGGTCTGGAACCGCGGTGCTACTTCCATCACTACGTGGTACTGGTTCAACTGCGTAAAGATGGTCGATACCTGTCGCTGGCCAAACGCGTCGTAGAGCGTGTTATCCACGTCTGCCATGGCGATGCCGAGCCGCGACGCGGCGTCACGATCGATGACCAGATTCGCAGACAGTCCCTGATCCTGCAAATCGCTGGCTACATCGGTCACATCCGGTTCCTTGGATAATTCCTCAACCATCCTGCGGGTGTAAGTCGCCAGTTCCACCTGGTTAGGATCTTCCATTGCGTACTGGAACTGCGTACGGCTGACACGGTCTTCCACCGTCAGATCCTGCAGCGGCTGCAGGAACAGTTGGATGCCCTGTACCGGGGCCACCTTGGTCTGCAGGCGGCGGATCACTTCCGTCGCCGTTTCCTTACGTTCTTCGAGGGGTTTCAAGGTGATCTGGATGCGTCCGGAGTTCAGCGTCGTGTTGCTGCCGTCCACACCAATGAAGGAGGATACGTTTTCGACTGCCGGGTCAGTTTGGACGGCATCCACGAGCCGCCGCTGCAACCTCGACATGGCGGCAAAGCTCACGTTCTGCGGGGCTTCTGAAATTCCCAGAATTACGCCCGTATCCTGCACCGGGAAGAATCCTTTCGGAATCACGATAAACAGCAGAACGGTTGCCACAAACGTGGAAATGGTCACCATGAGGGTGGCGAAACGATGCCGCAGAATCACCTGCAATGCACGTCCGTACGAGGCAATGATCGAATTGAAGACCTTCTCCGACCAGTAATAGAACCGCGTCTGATTCGCGGTCGACTTGTCTTGCAGAATCCGCGAGCACATCATCGGCGTCAGCGTCAGCGATACCAGCGCCGACACTAGAATGGTGATCGCAAGCGTAATGGCAAATTCGCGGAAGAGGCGTCCTACCACGTCGCTCATAAACAGCAACGGGATCAGCACCGCAATTAGCGATACTGTCAACGACATGATGGTGAAGCCGATCTGCTCGCTACCCTTCAGGGCCGCCTGCATCGGGCTCATGCCTTCTTCAATAAAGCGCGAAATGTTCTCGATCATCACGATGGCGTCATCCACCACAAATCCGGTGGAGATGGTCAACGCCATCAGCGTCAGATTGTTGAGCGAGTAGCCCAGCAAATACATCGCGCCGAACGTTCCCACAATCGAGAGCGGCACCGCCACCGACGGAATGATCGTCGCCGCCACGTTCCGCAGGAACAGGAAGATGACCATCACCACCAGGGCAACCGTCAGCATCAGTTCGAATTCGACGTCTTTCACCGACGCGCGAATCGTCAATGTTCTGTCGGTGAGTATATGAACCTGGATCGCTGCCGGCAGCGCGGTCTGCAATTGGGGCAGCAGCTTGCGGATGCTGTTTACAACTGCGATGATGTTGGCGCCCGGCTGGCGCTGTACGTTCACAATCACGGCCGGATGGTCGCCCATCCACGCGGCTTGCTGGTTGTTTTCAGCCGAGTTCACAATCGTTGCCACGTCTGAGGCGCGCACCGGCGCACCGTTACGATAGGCAACGATCACGGGCGCATAGTCGGTACCGGAAAGCAGTTGGTCATTGGCGCCAATCGTATAGGTCTGCAGCGTGCCGTTCAGCGTACCTTTAGCCTGATTCGCATTGGCCGCCGCCAGCGATGTGCGAAGATCCTCAAGGCTGAGTCCATATGCCGCCAACTGCGTGGGATTTGCCTGAATGCGCACAGCGGGCTTCTGTCCGCCTGCGATCGACACCAGTCCAACCCCCGACACCTGTGCAATCTTCTGCGCCAGGTTGTTGTCGGCTGCGTCTTCAATCTGGTCCAGTGGCAAACTGTCTGACGTCAATGCCAGCGTCAGGATCGGCGCGTCGGCAGGGTTCACCTTGCTGTATATAGGAGGATTCGGCAGATCGTTCGGCAGAAAGCTGTTGCCCGCGTTGATTGCAGCTTGTACTTCCTGTTCGGCAATATCGATATTCTCTTCCAGGTTGAACTGGAGCGTGATCACCGATCCGCCGCCCGAACTTACCGAAGTCATCTGCTTCAGGCCCGGCATCTGACCAAACTGCCGTTCCAGTGGCGCGGTCACTGAGGTAGCCATCACCTCCGGCCCCGCTCCCGGGTAGAAGGTGAGCACCTGGATAATGGGGTAATCCACCTGCGGCAGCGCGGAAATCGGCAACTGCAAAAATGCCACTCCGCCGGCAAGCAAAATGGCCGCCATCAGCAGCGATGTCGCTACCGGGCGTAAGATAAACGGCCGCGACGGACTCAGGCTCACTGCTGCTCCTTATTCTGCCGGCGTCCACTAATCTGTGCGCCATTCGCAGTGCCGGATGCAGCCGGTGCTCCCGAATTCGACATCGAATTACCCTGCCGGCCCCCGCTCGATCCTCCGGGAGCCTGGCGCGTCTGGCTCACCTGAACCAGCGAACCGGGACGCAAGCGATCCGCACCATCCACAACCACCTTTTGCCCGTCTTCAACACCGCTATCGATGATGCTGATTTGTCCCTGAGCTAATCCAACCTTTACGGGCTGCATCTTGGCTTTGGCGTTCTTGCCTTCCTCGTCGGCTCCAATCGTCCACACAAACGGACCATCTACGCCGTTCTGCACCGCGGCAGACGGAATTACAAGTGCATTATTGCGTTGCTCAACCACTAGGTGAATGTTCACAAACTGGTTCGGGAAAAGCGCATCGTTCGTGTTCGGGAAAATGGCCTTCATCTTCGCGGTTCCCGTGGTGGTATCGATCTGGTTGTCTGCTGTCAGCAGATAGCCGGTGGCAAGCTTTTGTGTGTCCGCCTGGTTGAAGGCATCCACTGCCAGCCGATGGTCGGCGCGAAGCTTTCCAAGCACCTCGGGAAGCTGGCTCTCAGGCAATGTGAAGTAAACCGCAATTGGATGGAACTGGTTGATCACCACGAGATTTGTCGTGTTCGCCGTAATCACGTTGCCCGGGTCTACTAGCCGCAATCCGATGCGGCCATCGATCGGCGACTGAATCGAGCACCAGTTAAGTTGCAGTTGCGCATTCTCAACAGTCGCCTTGTCAGCGGAGATGGCGCCTTCGTATTGCCCCTGCGTCGCCTGGTAGGTCTCCAACTGTTCCTTTGAGACCACGCCGGCGCTGAACAGGGCCTGATAGCGGCCATACTCAGCCTGGGCGTTCTTCAGCAGCGCCTGATCGTGAGCCAGTGTCCCCTTTGCCTGGTCCAATGCCGCTCTGAATGGGCTCGGGTCGATCTCCATGATCGTTTGCCCCGCCCGCACTTCCTGACCCTCAGTGAACTTTACTGGGAGCAACTGGCCGCTCACCCGCGACTTCACCGTGACACTCATATTCGGCGTCACCGTGCCCAGCGCCGTCAGATAGACCGGAATTGTCTGCCGCGCCACGGGAACCACCTGCACGGGAACCGGACGGTTCAACAACGCCGCAGCCTGCCTATTGGTTGAAGCCGCAGTCTGCTGCTGGTTCTGGTAGATTCGCCAAACGACAATCGCCACCAGCCCGGCCAACACCAGGAACACAATGATGCGGATCCACGGATTCTTCTTCGAAGGTGGTTCCGAATGTTTGTCGAGTACAGACTGATAGGGCTCTGGCGTCGTTTCGATGGGCATGATGTCGTTTCTCGTCGTCTTCCTTGATTTTTTCGTTCCCTGCCGAGGGATGAATGCGATCTGACCTCTGAATGGTCAGACATTTCACTTACGTCTTTAGGGACGTACAGAATTCACGAAAGGTTTCGACTCCTACCGCATCATGAACGCAGTCATTTCCGCATGGAAGTGCTTTGTACCGCCCGATTTTCCGGATGAAATGCGCTTATTGCAAGTGACCGACCTGCCGATCCGCGCAGCGCCGCAGACACAATGACCGCGCGGTAGCCCCGAACCTGGGGCTGCTATCTCAATTTAGATGCTAGCGACACGGAGGTGTCTTGTCCGCAGTTTTCCTCTCAAAACCATTCTTGCGGGCGCCATTTGCACCGGACTCGGTGCAAAATGAACCGCGAACATCCTGAAATCGATTCAATTGCCTGCAAACTCAATCCAGCTCGGTATCCCGATAGCGCTCCAATACGCCATCCTGGCTTACCACACCTTCCAGTTTGCTGAAGTCGGCGCGGTTCACTACAGGCACCACCGTCCAGCGGTCCACGTACCTTAATGCCAGGTCCAGAGGATGATCAGGATGCAGGAACGGCACCTGGCGGCTGGCCAAAAGGGAGGCAATCTTGGCCGCGCTATCTTCTGCGTTCCGCAATTGCTCCAGCTCCTTGCGGGTTACCAGGCTCCAACCCGCCGGCTGTATCCGCACCAGTAGCTCTTCCGGCGCTTTGGCGTCTCCCTGCCGTTCAAGTCTGCTTTCCAGCGCCTCCGCATCCACTACCGGAATCTTCGGTTGTCGCATCGCGTCTTCCACCCGCAGAATGCTCTCCTCGCGCTGTTCCTCCATCGACGGCAGTTCCAGACCGTCCTGCCGCGTCAGCAGATCGAAGATGGCCGTCTCATGGAAGCTTCTCGAGATGACGTACGCAAACGTATTGGCCACAATTACCGGCAAAATGATGGAGTAGTTGCCGCTCACCTCCAGCACCATAAAGACTGACGTCATGGGCGCGCGCAGGAACCCGGCAAACAATACCCCCATGCCCACCAGGGCATAAGTTCCCGGCGACCAGCTCAAATGCGGGAACAGCGCATGCTCGGCTCCGCCTACCGCCGCGCCGAACATGGCTCCAATAAACAGCGTTGGCGCAAACATGCCGCCCGGCGTACCGCTCACAAATGAGAACAGTGTGGCCAGAATCTTCAGCAGCGCCAGCAGAGCAAGAAATTGCCACGTGAAATGTCCGTGGATGGCCTCATCCATGTATTCGTAGCCCGCACCCATCACCTGCGGAGCACCCAGGGCGGCAATGATTCCGATAAGCAATCCCGCCACCGCTGGCTGAATGTACTGCGTCCACTGCGGCAAGTTCTTGCAGCGCGGCCGCAACACCGTAATGCCGGTGGCGAGTGCAACGGACGCCAAACCGCCGACGATACCCAGGACAATGTAGGCGAGAATCTCCGAAGGCCGCCGCATCTCCACCGGCGGTATCCTGAACAGCGACTCCGAGCCCAGGAACCAGCGCATCACCACCACGCTCGAAACCGCCGACAGCACCACGGAGCCAAGAATGCCTGCCGTCCAGCGTCCGATAACCTCCTCGATCACAAACAGCACGGCTGAAATCGGCGCGTTAAACGCTGCTGCCAGGCCCGCTGCCGCGCCCACCGGCGCAATCAGCCTCATGCGTTCGCGCGACAACCGGATGCGCCGTCCCAGGGCTGACGCAAGACTCGCCCCAATCTGCAGAGACGGATCTTCCGGTCCAAGCGATTGCCCTGATCCGATCGCCAGCGCCGAGGTAATGAACTTTCCAACGGCTGTCCGCAAAGGAAGATATCCGTTGTAGATAAAGACTGCCGCCTTGGTCTGGTTTACGCCGCTGCCGCGCGCCAACGGAAAGACTTTGATCACCAGCACCGCGATCACCAGCCCAGTCACGGTCGGTGCAACAATCAGGCGAACAGCCGAGGGCTGCGCACCGCTGCCCAGCAAATAAATCCGGCACCAGTCGATCGCAAATCGAAAGCAAACAACAGCGAGACCTGAAAAGATACCTATAAATACCGATAGGATCAGGAAGAATCGGTCCTCGCGAAAGAGTGACCTCAACAGGTCGGTCGCCACACGCTGCATCTTCGACATGTTGTCCTGAGTCTGCTCCGTGCTGATTGCGCCCTCGGGTTGTTGAATCGTCGCCAACTCAGAGTCCCTCATGATTTCTTGCAATTAACAGCAGTGCGGCATCGGCATCCGAACCTGCTCCGCACGTATCCTGCGTCTGCCGCTCCACGCGAAATACCAGGGCCATCACGTTATCCATCATGTCCGGATTGGAACGCAGATTCCTCGCCGTCACTTGCGGCTTCATTCCAGCCCATTTCTGAGCCAGCATCTGTTGCGCCGTTCCTGAACCTTTGGAGTTGCAGCTGTCCAGCCGCTTGCCCGCCACCGCAAAGGCATTCACAACGGCTTGCTCGCGTTCTTTAGCTCTCCGTTGCTGCCGGTAAGGGTCCATTTCGACAACCAGGCGCGCAATCCTCAACAGCGATGCGCTGTCCTTGTCATTAGAATTCGCGGCAACCGCTCGCTGCAGGTAGCGTGTTGCCGGTACATACCTGCCCAGCTCAAAGGCGGCGCGCCCCGCTCCCGCAAGTGCCTCTGTGTTTTGCTGGTCAGACCCCAGCCCCAGCTCAAACTCGCTCAAAGCGTGCGCATTATCCTGCGCTTCAAGGAAGAGGCTGCCAATACGCACCTCGGTAGCCGGATCGCCGGCCACATTTGCCGCCAGCGCAATCAGCTCCGCCTGTGCCTGTGCCCGATCGTTGGTGCGCAACAGCAGCTCAACCAGCTCAAACCGAGCATTGCGGCGCGCAGCCTCCTCGGTGGCCGGCCATACTGCATAAATTGCGTTGTGGTAGAAGCGGATCGCGCTCTCGTTTTCGCCATTCTTCTCGGCGATATGCGCCAGTTCCAGGTTCACCAGTCCGTTCTCGGGCTGCCGTTCCCAAATGCTCGTCAGATATGCGTTGGCCTCGTCGATTTGCCCATTGCCCAGCAGTGCCTCCGCCAGGTTCAACACGTAGTCATCGTTATCGCGCCGATAAAGCAAGACCGTGCGGAAATCCACCACCGCCTCGGCGTACTTCTGGGCCTTCATGTTGGCGGTGCCGCGCTCCCACCACTCGTGCGCAAGCTCCTCCTGTTTCGCCTCGTGCAACCGGGACAGCCCACCCACCAAGGCAAACAACACACCTGTCAGCACCAGAAGCACCGCAAGTGTGATGGGCTCCCGCGTCGAATCTAGTTGTGATGCTAGGCGCTTAAGAGCCCGTATCACTCGTTTACTCCTGGTCGAAGGCACCCCCGCCCAGCGGCCGGGGCTTAGTGCGGACCAGAGCAACTATCGAGCAGGCTCAGTGAAAGCAATCAACGGCCGGAGGCGCGGCAAAGATGGGGGGAGGCGCCAACATCCTCTCGAAGGTTGACTATCCTCTTCTTCCAGAATATCGCGTCGGAGCCGGGCAGTCAGCGTCAGTTCATCCCTGAGCGTGCTAAATTGAAATTCCACAGAGGGGGTTTAATGTCCGCTGGAGTGCAACTTCCGGGAAATGGAGAAACGATTGATCTGCAGCAGCAGGTCGCCCGTCTGCAGGCCTTGCTTGAGGCCTCGCGCCAGGTTCACTCCACCATCCATGAAAGCGAAGTGCTCGAGCAGGTCCTGCGCATCGTGGTGCGCGAGCTTGAAATGGCGGGCGCGGCCTTCCCGCATGCCGGACTGGTCTACGGTGAAGATCCGGCGTCCGCAGCCGCATCAGCCGAGGCTTTACTTGCTTGGCAACTTCCTGACCGCACCGGCAAATCCATGGCCGAGCTTACCGTGTCCGCACCTGAAGGCCGCGAGCTTACGCTCTACGAGTCGGACTTTATTGAGGGCCTTGCCCTGCAAGCCGCAGTGGCGCTTGAAAATGCCCGCAACCACAAACGCAACGTCGAATTCGCCCGCGTGCAGCAGGATCTCGACGCGGCACGCTCCATCCAGCGATCGCTCCTGCCGCACCGCCTGCCGGACATCGAAGGCTATTCCATCGCTTTCCGCTCCAATACCTGCTACGAAGTCGGCGGCGACTACCTCGACGTGGTGATGGAGCCCGATGGCAATCTGCTCATCGCTGTGGCAGATGTAGCCGGCAAAGGCCTTGCCTCCGCCATCTGGTCGGTAAGCTTCCGCTCCTCACTTCGCGGTATGGCCGCCACCGGCATTCCTCTCGATGAACTGGCCACCCGCATGAACCAGCACCACTGGAGCGAGGGTGAAGAGGCGCGCCGCCGCTACGTCACGGCAATCTTCCTCCGCCTCAATCCTGCCAAGGGAGAGATTGAAGTCGTCAACGCTGGCCACAATCCCGGCTTCCTGGTTTCGCCCGGAGTCGAGCCCCACGAGTTCAACGCCGCCGGCACGCCGCTCGGCCTGCTGCCCGGCATGCAGTATCAGTCTGAGAAGCGACCCTTCCCGCCCGGCGCACGCCTGCTCTTTTACACGGACGGGCTTACTGAGGTCTTCAGAGGCGATGACGAGTTTGGCCCCGAGCGCCTCATGGATGTATTTTCCAAGTGCCTCACCACAAAGGCCGATGATATTCTCGACTCAATATGGAGCGCGCTTCAGGCGTTCTCTGACGGTGGTCCGCAATCGGACGATATGACCGCACTTACGCTTTGCCGGGTTACCAATTCGGAGACTCCTGAATGAGCGAGTTCAAGCCCACAACGGTTGAGGTGCGGCTTCCCTCTCGGCTCGGCTATGAGAAGGTGGCCATGAGCACCGCTGCTGCTGTGGCCAAACTCGTTGGCCTTCGCCCTGATCGAATTGAAGACCTGAAAACTGCAGTTGCCGAGGCCTGCATCAATGCCATCGAACACGGCAATCGCCTCAGCGAAAAACTCTCCGTCGGCGTTATCCTTTCGGCCAGCGACGACGTCCTTGAAGTCAAAATCATCGACGACGGCAAGGGAATGAAGTCGAAACCCCCAAAGCCCGACATCGATCGAAAAATGCATGGTGAAGAAGATCCGCGCGGCATGGGCATGTTTCTCATCCAGGCCCTGGTGGACGAAGCCGAGTGGGTGGCCGGCACCGATGGCAAAAACAGCTACGTGCGCCTAGTAATCCGGCTCGACAAAGATTCATAGTGACCCTTCGGACTATATCCGATTTAATGTTTGATCAGGCATTTCGGGCCGAAGAAAGATATGGCCTCAGGTTGCAGAAGTAGAAAACGGGTCGGAGTACAAAACGAGTCCGCCTGGTAATGGGGACTTTAGCCCCGAAAGAAAACCAAGCTGCGTTGTGAGATCCATCGGTATCAGCAACAATAAGCTAATAGCTAAAAGCTAAGAGCTGGAAACAAACAGTTCCCCTAACCTAGCAAGATAACGGAGAACAAAAAGTGCAGAGCGAAACTAAATCGCGCGCTGAGCAAGTTACTTCCCCAGCCGGAAACTCAGTCACCATCCTACGCTTCGAAGGTGACATCGCCAGCACCTCGAAGGAAGCAGTCCTCGGCGCTTACCAGGCCCTGCCCAAGGCCGAGGTAAAGCGCATTGTCCTCGACTTCACCAAGGTGGACTACATCAACTCCAGCGGCATCGCGCTCGTCATCCAACTGCTCATTGAGGCGGCCAACTCTGGCCAAAAGGTCTGCGCCTTCGGCCTCTCGGCACACTTTTTAAAAGTGTTCACCATGGTAGGTATCACCAAATACGCAGGCCTGCACCCAACCGAAGCCGACGCGTTGGCCACGTTCTAGTGCGCGTCGGGCTCACACCAGAAGCGCTCAGCCAAGAGCTACAATCTCCCCATGAATCTCGACGACATACAGTCTGCTCTCCGCGACGCCAACATCGACGGCTGGCTCTTCTACGACCACCATCATCGCGATCCCATCGGTACTCACATCCTTGGCCTCGATCCCAACGCGCACATTACGCGACGCTGGTACTACTTCATCCCTGCCGACGGCGAGCCGCGCAAGCTGGTCCACCGCATTGAGCAGGGCCGCCTGGACTCGCTTCCCGGCAGCAAAATCGAATACTCAGGATGGCGGGAGCTTGCCCAGTTTCTTGACGTCATGCTCTACGGCTTCCGCACCATCGCCATGCAGTACTCGCCCAACAACGACATCATGTACATCTCCATGGTCGATGCGGGTACGGTCGAGTTCATCCGCAGCCTTGGCAAACAGATTGTCAGTTCGGCTGACCTCGTAAGCCAGTTTGAAGCCGTCCTCACCGCCGAGCAGATGGAAACCCACTCCGTAGCTCAGCGCGCGATTGACGACATCCTCGCCGAGGGTTGGCAGGAGATCGGCCACCGTCTGCGTCCGTCGTTCGGCAGTCCCGATCCCTACACCGAGTTCGATCATGTGCAGTGGCTCTCTGAGGCGATGCGCCGCGAAGGCCTCATCTGGCAGTACGGTCCCAACGTTAGCATCAACGCCAACTGCTCTGACTCGCACTACGAGCCCACCGCCGAAAACACCGCCCGCATCAACGAGGGCGACTTCATCCTCATCGACATCTGGGGACGCAAGCCCGAGCCCGGCTCCGTCTACTACGACATCACATGGACCGGCGTCATCGGCCGCCAGCCCGCGGAGTTCGAGCAGCTCGTCTTCGAAACCGTTCGCGACGCCCGCGACGCAGCCATCGCCGCCGTCCGTCAGGCATTCGAGCTGGGCCAGCCCATCCGCGGCTACCAGGCCGACGATGCCGCGCGTGGCGTCATCACGGCCGCAGGCTTCGGCGACTACTTCACGCACCGCACCGGCCACAACATCACTGAAGAGATTCACGGCCCCGGCGCGCACCTCGATAACCTCGAAACCCACGACCAGCGCCTTCTCCTGCCCAACACCTGCTTCTCCGTCGAGCCCGGCATCTATCTGCCCGAGTTCGGCGTCCGCAGCGAGATCGACATGATGACCGCCCCCGGAAAGGCCTGGGTCACCGGCAAAATCCAAACCGAACTCGTCCGAATCTGACAACTGATAACTGCCCACTGTTCACTGACCACTGCGTCATATACTTACGCCATGCCGCTCCCGGCCAATGAGCTTGTTGCGCTTCTGGTGGCCATCAGTTTTGCCGCCGGGCTCAACGTGTACGCCACGGTTGCCACGCTCGGCTTGCTTGAGCGCACGCATGTGCTCGCGCTTCCCTTGCAGCTTCACCTACTTTCCAGTTGGTGGATCATCGGCGCAGCGGCCACGCTCTTCGCCGTCGAGTTTTTCGCCGACAAGGTTCCTGCCTTCGATCTCATCTGGAACGCCCTTCACACCTTTGTGCGCGTGCCGGTTGCCGCGCTTCTTGCCTGGCAGGCCACCTCCGCGCTTTCCCCAGGCGAGCAGCTTGCTGCCACGCTCGCCGGCGGCATCATCGCATTTATTGCCCACGGCGGCAAAACCGCTGTCCGCGCCGCAGTCACGCCCTCACCTGAGCCGCTTTCAAATATGGGACTGAGCCTGGGCGAAGATGCTCTCGCGGTGAGCCTCACCTGGTTCGCTGCCGCGCACCCCTTCATGGCCGCCGCCATCGCCATCGCATTCATCCTTGTGGCTATCCTGCTCATCCGCTGGATCTGGTCGGCGCTCCAGTCTCTCTTTCGTTCAGCCCAGGCAGCGCTCTAACTTCGATTACTCAAATTCACTTGCCTCCCTCATTGATTCCTTATGTCCCCGTTAGGACAATCAGGTTCTAGGTCAATTCCCGATCTCCAGCGCAATCAGAATCCCGCAATCGCAGGAGTGCCGGGGGCTCAGTCGTTCTTATTCCAGACGGCGCAGGTGCTTGGTGTCACTCAAGGAGTCCTTAGGGAATGCACGCTTCTTCAGACCACCACGCATCTCACGCCGACGGCGCACCCACCATGACGCCATGGATGGAATCGCAAATCCAGAAAGTCATTGAAGATACCTACAAGAAGTACAAAGACGTTGACGACGGCACAGTCGCCACCTACATTCCCGAACTAGGCAAAGCCAACCCCAAACACTTCGGTATCTGCCTGGCCACAGTCGAAGGCCAGATCTTCACCACAGGCGACTGGGACCAGGAATTCACCATCCAGTCCATGTCGAAACCCTTCGCATTCCAGATGGCGCTTGAGCGGCACGGCCCCGAAGAAACGCTCAAGCACGTCGGTCTGGAGCCCAGCGGTGAAGCATTCAACTCCATCGAGCTCGACCCCAAAACCGGCCGCCCCTTCAACCCCATGGTCAATGCGGGCGCCATCGCCGTAGCCTCTCTCATCAAGCATGATCCGGTGCAGGCGGGCATCGCCGCATTCGTCGACAAGCTTTCCGGTGCCGCCGGCCGCCAACTCAGCATCGACCACTCCGTTCTTGCTTCCGAAACTGAAACAGGCAACCGTAATCGCGCCATCGGTTATCTGCTGCTTAACGCTGGAATCATTGACGAGCAGGTACTGCAATCGCTGCATCAGTACTTTGCCCAGTGCTCGGTCCTCGTCAACTGCCGCGACCTCGCCCTCATGGCCGCCACAATGGCCAACATCGGCAACCACCCCATCACCGGCCGTCACGTCTTCGATTTTCAATTCCTCAAGTACGTCATGGCCGTCATGTTCAGTTGCGGCCTTTACGACTACGCAGGCAACTGGGCCGTCGAGGTCGGCCTGCCGGCAAAAAGCGGCGTCTCTGGCGGCATCTTCGGCGTAGTCAATCGTCAGCTCGGCATTGGAGTCTACTCGCCCAAGCTCGACGCACAGGGCAACAGCGTTCGCGGCATCCTCGCCTGCCGCGAACTCGCCAGCCACTTTGGCCTCCACACCTTCGACTTCAGCAACGTAGGCTCAAGCTTCATGCAGTGGCTGCTGTAGAAACAGCATTAAGCTGTCAGCTACCATTCGGAGTCTGCTCTTGCCATGGATCTCCGCGTCCGCACAATCAAGCTGAAAGCTGATAGCTGACGGCTGAAAGTTGCCCTATGCAAGCCGTCATCATCACCAATCCGCGCCATTCTTCAAAATGTCCCCCGGAATCCAAACCGCACTTGAAATGGCTCGACAGGATGAAAAATATCTGTGAATTGTGACGTTGCGTTGGGAGTGATTCGAGACTGATAAGCGTAGTCAATGTCGTGATCGCTGCGGTTGAGCAAATTTAAAAACTCAGCCGAAACGCGCCACTTCTCTGCAATCTGATAGCCGGCCTCCGCATTGAGCAAGATCGTCGCCTTTGAGCGAAAAAGCCCGTCGGATGTCAGGTCGCGCGGGCCAAAATTGCGCAAGCGCAGGCTCGAAGAAAGTCCTCTGTAATCGTGCAGCGTGATACCCGATGCAATCACCCATTCAACCGCTTCGGGTACACGCTTTCCGCCGGGACTGTTTGGCGCGGCATCGTCTTGGTCTATCGCGGTAAAAAGAGCTCTGGAATTCGCAAGGTCAAAATCAATCGCCAGATGATTCAGCGGCGTATAGTAGTTTGCGAATTCGATACCATAACGGTTGCTCGGCTGACGCGACGCAGTGGTGCCTCCGGTGTCACCGGATTGCTGCAGTTCCGAAGCGCTGTGGAGATACCAGAGCGAAACAGTGCTTTGCAGATGCGGAATGGCAAGTGTGCGCATACCGATCTCGCCACCTTTTGTAGGAATCAGGGGCGGAATCTTGTCGGCTGGCGTGCCAGGATACGGATTCTCGCCAGAAACAGGCTGCACAGTCTGGGTTGTGCCGCGGCCGTCGTTCGAGTGAAAGCCGAATCCCCCTTGCGCATAGAATTCGGTGTTCTCCCACGGACCGAAGATCAGGTTCAACTTGGGGCTAGGCAGCAACTTGCTCGCCGTTCCGTCGTTCGCTGCGGTTACCACGCTGGTCACGCCAAAGCGTTGCAGATCGCCGCGTATAGACAGCTCCGAACGGAACTTCGCAGTCCACTGAATCTTGTTTTCCGCGTAGAAGCCAAGCTGCGTATCTGTTAAGCGATCCGCTTGTGTGGTGGCAGGCAAAGTGTTGCCGGTCTCGGAGTCCGTCTTGTCCACAAGCCTGCGATTCTCCGTCTGGTAGAGGCCATTACGGATCCAGTCGTTGCGCAGTTGCAGACCGAATGTATTTGCCACCCTGCGGCCGAGCCATTCGCTGAAGACTGTGTGGCTCGCGTCCAGACCCACCACCCAGCGCCTGTCTTTCTGTTCAAACTGGTCGCCACGAGAGGTATCGGTCAAGAAGTAAGTAAAGTTTGAGAACAGATCGAGATCGTAGTAGAACCCGTATGCCATTACCCGCGCGAGAGAGTTTGCCGTTAGGCGATGTCCTTCGCCCTGCAGACTGTAACGCTGAGAATGGCCGCCACCGGTCGGATCGAGTGTGCCGAAGAATCCAACCAGAGGCACGGCATTCGCAGCAATCTGATCGCTTGAGTGCCACGTTCCGTGGTAAGCGCGGGCTGTGATGCTGATGCCGTTGGCATCTCTGCCTTGGCTGTAGGTCATAAGAGCGTTGAATTTGTAGTAATTGTCAGGATGCGTCCATGGGCCATCATCGTGATACGCTTCACCGCCGTAGAGCAAATTTCCTGGGCCGAGCTTTCGTGATGCGCCGAAGACCAACCGCTCATAGCCGTACATACCGCCTTCCACACGCAAGAAATTCTGTGAAAGCGTTTTGAAGAATTCCAAATGAGCCGATCCAGCTGAGCCATAGTTGCCCACATTCGCGTAGTACGGCCCTTTCTCGTAATTCACCCTCCTCACAAACTCCGGGATGACCGTGTTCATGTCCGCATATCCTTCGCCGTGCGCATGCGTCGGCAGGTTGAGCGGCATGCCGTCGAGGAAAATTGCGAAGTCTGTGCCATGGTCGAGACTAAAACCGCGAAGGAAATATTGGTTGGCTTTGCCGCCGCCCGCGTGTTGTGTGATGATGACGCCGGGAACCGTCTCAAGAACTTCTCCGGATCGCAGAATCGGACGATCCTGAATTTCCACTGCGCCTACTGTTCCCTGCGTACCGGAATCGGCGATTCCAATAAGGTCATCCTCCCGCCCCTGCACGCTGATCGTGGTGCTCACTGCGCTTACCGACAGAGAGATACGAAGCGGGGCCGGCGCGCCGGTGGCCCCAATGGTGATTGGCATTTCCCTCGTTTCAAAATCAGGACTCGACACGATGAGCCGATAACTCCCCGCCGGGAGTCTTGTCAGAATGAACGATCCGTTCCGGTCCGACTGAGTCGCTCTTTGCGCAGTGCCATTCACGCTCCGAATTTGCACTGTCGCTCCTGCAATTACCGCGCCAGACGCGTCAACAACGGTTCCAGATAGCTGAGACGGATCTGCTGTTTCTCCCGCTACTGCCGGCGTCCCTTCCTGCGCAATGGCATCCGGCGTCGCGGCTATCAGTACGGCAAGTAATACGAATATAAGAATCGTGCTACGACTCATCGCGGGTGTCTTTCCGGGAACTCTCCTCCGGCTCCCTTTCTGTGGCCTCGTCAGTGTTTGTGTGGGTGCTTGTGTCCGTGTTTGTGTTTCGGCGTCTGTTCCGCGACCGACATAACAAGCCGTCCGTGTTGCACGCCCTTCAACCCGATCAACCGCCCCGCAAACATCTCGATCTCTTTTGCCGCGCCGTGCACAATCAGTACCTCGAGGCACGAGTCGTGGTCGAGGTGCGCATGGCTGGTTGAAACCACCAGGTCGTGATGTTCATGCTGAATTTCAGTCAGTTTCTCGGTAACGCCGTGGGAGTGGTGGTCGTAGATCAGAGTAACCGTGCCCACCACCGTCGCCTTGGGACTCGCAGTCTTCTCCGCCACCAGCCGGTCGCGGATCAGATCGCGAAACGCCTCCGAACGGTTGGTGTAACCGAGCCTGCCGATGAACGAATCGAACCGTTCCAGAAGTTCCGAATCGAGCGCAATGCCGATTCTGCTCAGGACGCCCATGCGCGCTCCTTCGTTGCAGTCTAGTTTCAAAGCGGAAGGGATATATTAGCACGATCCAGCTATTCGTATTACTTATCTGCATCACACAGATCTGTGATAACGCCCAGGCTGCCCTGCGCCCTTAGTCACCTGAAGTGATTGGCACAACATCGATATGCAGTTACAGTGGGCAAACTCAGACCAGGAGCGTCTGGCTGACAAACGCCCAGCCGTTTTACTCCTCCAGCCTCTCGCGGTAGACTTGCTTCGCCATGAACATGCAATGTTCGCTCGTCCGCAACTTCCGCCATTGGCCTGAGGTCAACGTGCCCTCGTAACCCGCGCCGCTCGCAAGCGCAGCCTGATCGTTTTGCCGGCGCTAGAGATAAAGGATTCCCAATATGCCCCTGCACAGAAACTTGATTGCCGCCTCGCTTATTGCAGCTTTCGCCGTCACCGCGCCCGCCCAGCAAGCCGCGCCTGCTCCCGCACCGGCCGAGCGCCGCATGCCCACACCTGCAGAACGTGCCGCTATCACCGCTGCCTCGGCCGCCGAGCGCGCCCGCGAGCTAAAACTGCTCGGCATCACCGCCATGCAGCCCACCGCCACCGCATACGACATCGGCAAGCCCGGCAACGCCAACTACGACGAGTCCAAAGCCAACCCTTATCCCAAGCTGCCCGCGCTCATGGTCATGAACAACGGCCAGAAGGTGACCAAGGCATCGCAATGGCCCGCGCGCCGCAAAGAGATCGAGCAGTACTTCGCCAAAGATGTCTACGGCAAGTACCCCGCGCACATCCCCGGCGTTACGTGGAAGGTCGAAAGCACACAGGAAATGAATGTCGCCGGAGTGCCAGCCGTGGTCAAGCACATCGTCGGCCACGTCGATAACTCCGCCTACCCGGCCATCACGGTCATCATCAAGGCCGACGTCGTAACCCCCGCCGCCACCCGCGGCAAAAAGGTTCCGGTCATCGTCGGTGGTGCCTCGCTCCATCCCTTCGTATTCAGGCCGCGCCCTGCTGTTCCCGGCCAGATCGTACATAGCCTCGCCATGCCGGAGAATCCGCCCGACTCAGCCAAGCTCCTTCTCCAGGCGAGCTGGGGATTCGTCTCCCGCGCCTCAAACGAGGTTCAGGCCGACAACGGTGCAGGCCTCGACAAAGGCATAATCGGCTTAGTGAACCACGGCAAACCCCGCTCGCTTGACGACTGGGGAGTTCTCCGCGCCTGGGCCTGGGCTGACAGCCGCATCCTCGACTACCTGCAAACCGATCCCGATGTAGACGGCGCGCGCGTCGGCGTCATGGGCCACTCCCGCGGAGGCAAAGCCGCACTCGTCGCCATTGTCGACGATCCCCGCTTCGCCATCGGCTACATCTCCTCCTCCGGCGCAGGCGGAGCCAACTTATACCGCCGCAATTACGGAGAAACCATGGGCAATCTCTGCGGCGACTCTGAGTTCCACTGGTTTGCAGCCAACTTCCTCCGCTACTGCGCTGTGGGCCACAGTGCGAACGAGATGCCGGTCGACAGCCACGAGTTCATCGCCCTCGTCGCCCCGCGCCCCATCTTCATCGGTGGCGGCGCGCTCCTCACCTCACCCGAGTACGTTCCGGGCGACGCCTGGCAGGACGCGGAGGGCATGTTCAAGGCCGCCGTCGCAGCCAGCCCCGCGTGGACTCTCCTCGGTGTGAAGGGATTAGGCACCACAACCTTCCCGCCCATCGGAACGTTCATTGACACAGGCCGCATCGCCTACCGCCAGCACCATTGGGGCCACACTCCCGCACCAAACTGGCCCTATTTCCTCGAATTCGCCGAAAAGCAGTTGGGCAAGAAGTAGCAAAAACATCCAACCAAACTACGGATGCCCAATCCTTGCCGGCCTCATTGGCAAGGGTGGGATAGCATGCGGCACAATGAGTAAGCATGGCTCTATGCGCAGTGTCCTGAGTTGCTCCATCTTTCTAGTCGTATCGATCGCCGTTACCTCCTCGGCGCAACAACCGGAACCTGACTCGCCCACAATCACACTCCGCTCAAACCTTGTTGAGGTTCCAGCGCTTGTATCCACACGAAAAGGAGAAGTAGTTTTCTCGCTTCAGGCATCGGCATTTTCTCTCATAGACAATGGAGTTCCGCAGCAGGTCTCGCTCCTCCCTAGTGAAGACCAGCGGCCGCTTGCAGCGGTTGTCATCGTGGAGTGCGGCGCTGCAGGAGGACGGCGTCTTGGCGATTACCGCAATCTCGCACCCATGCTCGATGCGTTTGTCGGGGGTGGTGACCACAAGGTCGCGCTCGTAACATTCGATAGTTTGCCGCACCTGGTCACACCGTTCACAACAGATACCGATCTTATTGCGGACGAGCTTAACCATCTGCATGCCGGTGACAATGGTGCGGCAATCCTTGATGCGCTCGTGTTTGGTGTCCAATTGCTGCGAGATGAGCGTCCACGCTATCGCCGTGCCATTCTGCTTTTGAGCGAAACCGTCGACCGCGGCAGCTCAACCACTAGGACCCAGGCGCTCAGACTTATCAGCAGCAGCAATGCAATCGTCTACAGCTTTGCCTTTCCAAGCACGGCTGCCGCAGTAAAGCATGAAGCGTCCAAGCTCAATCGCCCTGACCAGCCAGGGCCAACGCGGGGCTGCTTCAGCCACAATCATTCCGGCGATCCAACAGACGCTGAATACGACGGTCACTATTCATCGCAGGTACTTGACTGCATCAGCGACCTCGCGCCACCTCTGCGGCTGGCCACAATGGCATTTCTTGCAGTTCATGATAGCCTCCGCACCAAGACCGCTGAGTCCATCGCCAGGCTCTCAGGTGGCGAGTTCCACGGCTTTCACAATGCCGCCGAGCTCAAGCATGACCTCATTCGCGCTTCTCACGATAGACCGAACTTCTATGCGCTGAGCTTTCGACCCACTGATCCCGCTCCTGGCATGCATGCGCTTGGCGTGTCGATCAAGGATCGCCCCGACCTGCAAGTTCAGGCGCGTACCGCCTACTGGATCGAAGACAATCCAAACAAGTAGGCAGATCAAGGTGTGCTACGACAGGTGGCCCATCAGGATGCCAGACCTATTTGTTCTCCCGTTAAGTACGGGTGCCCCATTCTTGTGCAGTTTCATCGCGCCAGGGTGGGATATCACAACGCCCAGCTCCACCCACGTGTCATACCGAATATAGTGGCTTGGGGCCCCGGCACGCAGCCATAGGGTAAAGGGAGTGAGGGATCTGCTCTCGCTTTTCGTCACCCGTCCTCACACCACCTCCTCCGGATAAACCCGCTCCTTCCACCCGCCGCCGCGGCCCGTGTAATGCCGCACCGCCGAATCTACTGTTGCGCACAGATAGAACAACGCAATCCCCGGCAGCGCCGGCCCCCACAGCACCGAGCGCCCATACCGCCGCAGCGTCGGCTGAAAGCAAACCGCCATCGTCAGCCACGCAGCAATCCCGCACCAGCGCGCCGCGCCAGGCGCGAATAAAGCCATCACCACCGGCGCAAAATACAGCAGCGCCATCCCCGCCACGCATCCCAGTAGCATCAAGAGCGAACGCCCAAGCTGCTCGTATGCCGTTCGCGCAATCATGTCCCACACGTCGCACGCCTTCGCATACACGCGCAGCGACTCAGCCCGCTCCGAGTGCCCCAACCAGATCCTGCCGCCGTTGCGTTTCATCTCCCTGGCCAGCGCGCAATCGTCGATCAACCGTCCGCGAATCCGCTCCACGCCACCAATGCTGCCCAGTGCCGCGCGCCTCACCAGCATCGTTCCGCCCGCCGCACCCGCCGTGCGCTTTCTCGCATCGTTAGCCCACGCAAACGGATACAGCATCGCAAAAAAGAACACGAACGCGGGGATCAATGCGCGCTCGGCAAACGTTGTGCAGTGCAGCCTCACCATCTCCGATACCAGATCCAGCCCATCCCGCTCGGCCCTTGCCACCAGCGCGGCCACGTGATCCGGCGCATGCACCACATCGGCGTCGGTCAGCAGAATGTAGTCGGCTGTGCGGGCCGCTTCATGCGCCAGCCCCTGGTGCACCGCCCACAGCTTGCCGCTCCATCCAGCCGGTAATGGCGCACCGTTGACGATCGCCAACCGCCCGTCACCATCGAGTTCCGCCGCAATCTCCGCTGTCCCGTCCGTGCTGTTGTCGTCCACCAGCACCACGCGCAGCGATCCCGCATAATTTTGCTGCAACAGCGACGTGAGACTTTGCCGGATGCTCTCCGCTTCGTTCCGCGCCGGCACCACCACCGTCACGCTCGCGCCGCCCGAAGGCGAACCCGCCTCCAGCATCGGCCTCCAGAGCCAGAAGCCGCCGCGGAACCCGATCAGATACACCCAGGCCGCCAGCGCCACCAAGGAAATCGAAACGATCATTGCACTCATTATTGTTTCTGAAGCGACTGGTTAGCACGCAGTGCTTTCGCGAGCGCCATCGCGCTTGCCCATCCCCGGTATCTGGCACCCGGGCCCTGTCCCGCCAAATGCTGAACGGCTCGCACGGCGGTTTGAGTCGCATTTGGCAGAGCGAAATTAGAACCTGAGTTTCCCGATCAGCTGAAGGTTGCGTCCGCCAACAGTTACGCCAGTGATGGCGGCCGTATGACCAGCGCCAATGAGCGGATCGGGTTGCGAAAACGATGGATGATTCAGGAAGTTCGTAGCATTGACGCTGAAGTCGAATGAAAATGGCTCGCTCATCTTGAAAGTCTTGCGAAGAGACATATTCAGCACGTTACGCCCGGGCCCGTAGACGCTGTTCCGCTTCATGTTGCCGAATGTGCCAGCGGCAGGAGCCTCGTATGCATTGACGTTGAACCACTGCTTTGTTGTCGGATGCGAGATTCTGGGATTGCCGACGACATTGGGAAACCAGATGTTATTCGACGACAAGCTGTAGCTGTTATTCACGAGCATGTGAGGTGTAAGCGGATTGCCACCTTGACTGGACCATGTACCGGATATCGTCCAGCCGCCAACAATTTGATCAAGAACAGCGCTTCCGTTGAGGAATTTCCGACTACGGCCAAACGGCAGATCGTAAATCACCTGTGCTTTCAGCATGTGGCGCGTGTCGAAATTTGAAGCGCCATAATTCGCAGATGGATCATATGCTCGCTGATAAGCGTTGCCTTGCTTTGAACCATCCTGGTTCGACAACATATGGGACCAGGTGTAGTTGCCGTTGAACATGATCCCCTTACTCATGCGATGTGAGATTCCCGCTTGCATTGCATGGTAGTTGGACATGCCTTCTGTGTTGACACCCGTAATACTCTGATATTGCGGATACGGCCTGTATGTGGCATCGTTTGGTCCCAGTTTGCTCTCAGGCACCTGGTTGATATCGGTGATGAAGGCGAGATTCGCGCCGTGACTGCCTACATAAGCCAGTTCAGCCAGCAAGTCGCCGGCAATCAGTTGTTGCACGGTGAGATTCCAGGAATAAAGCAGCGGCACCCGTGACTGATACTGCGCAAAGCTGACAGATTGCCCGTTGTAAGACTCGGGCTTTTGCGGAGCCACAACGTAGAGCGAGTTGATGCTGGCGCCCTTCGCGCCCTGGTAATTTGTGTTTCCGTCAGAGGAAAGAATCACGACAGGCGACACGCTTCCGGTCGAATCGGTTTCATTGCCGCTGGAGCTTAAAGCGCCACCCAGCCCGCTCGCTGCATATGTGTCCGTATCCCACGGAGAAGTGTAGGTGCCAAAACCGCCTCTGACCGTCATCCGCGTGCCAACCTGATACGCCAATCCCAGCCTTGGCAGCCACACATTCATCTGAGAGTGCTGTAATGTGGACCTTCCATTCGTCGATGTGAGTGCATACCACATCGCGCCTGGAGTATTCGTCGCAGGATTCGTCAGGGTGGGATCAAATGTACGCGCGTTTCCCCGCGAGTCGGACCAGCCGGTCCTTCCTTCCCACCGCAGCCCGAGGTTGAGGTTCAGATTCGGGGTTACCTTCCAGTCGTCCTGAATGAAGGCAGCCGGCGTCTTGTATCTTCCGCCATACTCCGGTGAGAAAGACGCTGCCCAATCGTGGCTGTACCCCAACAGAAAATCTGCATACGGGGAACCGGTTCCGGATGCCAGATCGCCGATGTTGCTGCCCGCCGTATATACGCCGGTGAAACTCAGGGTGGCAGCATTGATGTTGCCCCATGCCGTCGAATCTGCCCGCGCCATCATCACATCGCCGCCCAAATGCAGCACGTGATTGCCGCGGACCAGCATCAGCACGTCTGACAGGTCAAAGAGATTCTGTTTGTAATTGGCGTGTGTGCCGGGAGCTAGTCCGTACCATCCCGTAATGTTGATGGTTGGAAATATATCCTGCTTGGCAAATGCCAATCCGAGCTTCGCCGGCCATCCCTGATTGAGTGTGAGCGGATTAAGCAGGTCGTACTCGCCGGAGAATCCAAAGCGTGCTTCGTTAATCGTTGCCTGGCTCACTGTCCATACATCCGATATCTGGTTGTTCGTGTTCATGATGTCAGTATCGGCGCATGCAACCGGGCAAACAGGACTAAGCGAATTAGTGTAACTGTAGTTATACGCAGATGAGCCGCTGACGCGGTGCGACTTGGCTAGATTTGCATCAAAGCGTCCAAACCACTTCTGAAGCCACGATGTGGTTGGCAATACATATTGGTAATTGTTTGTAGTAACGCCGTTCTCTACCATTCCAGGCAGGTTCGCAATTGGATATAGAGCCTGAATTTCCTTTGCAACCGGATCGATTGCAGCCGCAGGTATCCTGTTTCCATTTCCGTATTCCTCTGCGAACGATCGGCGCGTAACAATTCCGGTGGCCGGGTCCATGGTTTGGGTTATTGGATCGTAGATGACAGCCATGTCTGTAAAATCGCCGGACAACATATGCGGAGTGGGTACGGTAATGAAATTGACGCTGGCGCCACCATGATTAATGGTGTGATCCCAGTCGAAAAAGAAGAAGACCTTGCTCTTGATGACCGGTCCGCCAATCTGGAATCCAAAGTCGTTCCAGTGAATGGGGGGAACGCGCCCTGTGCCAAATGCATAGTTTGCGGCATTCAGCGCCGTATTGCGCAGATAGTCATACGCCAGGCCGTGAAACGCGTTTGTCCCCCCCTTGCTTATCTGGTTATAGAGAATGCCGCCGGTTCCGTATTGTGCTGAGAATAACGATGCACTGATCTTCACTTCACCGATCGTGTCGAAGATCGGTGTATTGATGACGTTATTGCTCATCGGCGAATTTGTTGACGCGCCATCAAGCAATGCCGTGGACGATTGCATACTTCCGTTGGCCGACACTGTGCCGATGCTCGAGTTTGAACTTGTGCTGTTTCCGTTCTGCGTTGTGCTGGAAGTACCTGGCATGAGCGCGACAAACGACTGCCAATCGGGTGTCCCGGTTTGGGGAAGCACCTGCAAAGACTCCGATGGCAAGGTAGCCGAAATCTCAGGCGTCATAGTCTCGAGCAGAGGTGCGCTTTCGTCAATGACCAGCGAATGTGTTTCGTCGCTCGCGACAAGCTGCACGTTCATGCCGGTAACGCCGACACGCAGCGTCATAGGCCCGCGTTGCAGGGTTGCGAATCCTTCTTTGCTGAAAACGATTGTGTAGTGATCTTCCGGAACAATTGGGCCAGTATCGTACAGCCCTGATTGATTCGTGGTGACTACATGTACCGTGCCTTTATCCCGGTCAGTAACGGTAACCAAAGTATCCGGAATCACTGCACCGCTCGAGTCTGTCACTGTCCCAGTCACGTCTGCTGAATTTGTCGCCTGGCCAAATGCCGCGCTTGAACCAAGCAATAGGAGTATGCCGAGCGTGTGCGTGATGCGCATTATTCTGATCGTTGCTTCCGAACCCACTGTTCAGGTAAGAGGTGAATGGAACTGGTCATGCGGAAATCCGCTACCTTACCGCCGAATGCCTTATCAAAGGGCAAGGAAAGCGTTTACCAACACAGGCGCAAATATCCCACGATTTTGGAGTTATCGGCATGATAGTCCGAAACGAATGAACAACAAGAGGGGTTTTTCGATGCCAGGCGATGATAATTTCGATCATTCAAATACATGCCCGCGCTGTCCTGGTCAGGTTCGTGCCATGCGGTCCATCATCGGCTGGTACGGTACTGAATCCCTGCCCTGATATATTCAAGAAGAAATGGCAACAACTCCGTCCAGGAACTCTGCGCCGCAAAACACACAAAGGGGATTCGTGTATCTTCCCCTTATCGCCGGATGGCTCGTCCCCGGTCTGGGCCACTTCCTCCTACGTAAATGGATTCGCGGAGCCCTGCTTACCGTATCCATCATCGGCATGTTCGCCCTCGGCCTTGCCATGAACGGCAAAATCTACACGGGATCGGTGGATTTTCTCGATAAGCTTGGTATGGTGGGCGACCTCGGCAACGGATTGCTTTTCATCGCCGGGCGCGTCTTTGGCTGGGGGGCTCAGCAGGTGCAGATCACCACGGCCGAGTACGGCACCAAGTTCATCGTAGTGGCAGGTCTGCTCAACGTCATCGCTGCGGTGGACGCGCACAACCTGCGCACCGGGAGGAAGCCTCTGTGAGTCACCCCTCCCACTTTACGGCTGTTCTGCTCTTCGCGCTCCTGGCATCCACGGTCTTCGGCATTACCATGCGCGACACTCCGCAGCGCATGTTCCGCTATGGCGCATACTGCTTCGTGCTCTTCGTTGGGTCCGCAATTGTCCTCAGTTGGCTGATGTACTTCATTGCCCACTGATAAGAACAGCTGCTAGCTGTTTGCTTTTAGCCGCATCTTGCTAAAGCCAACCCCTTCGAGCGCTCCGAAAGCATCCGGCTCATGTCGAACGTTAACCCATAGTTTGGTGGAAGAGAATCAGTCCGCCTGACGCTTTCAAGTCGTCACTCTGTTGATGCAGCTCACATCTGCAACATGAAGCCAATAGCTAATGGCTAGAAGCTGTTCTTCACCTCTCCCACACCGCAGCATCGAACTCGTGCGTGCAAACATAGCCGTCTGAAAGGTAGAGATCAATCGCCTGCTGATTGGCTTCGGTGACCGTGAGCGAGATTTCGGTGGCTCCCTGCCGCATAAAGTGAAATCCAGCCAATCCGAGCAGCATCCTTGCCAGCCCGAGTCTGCGATATGCAGGGTGCACGCACAACTGGGTAATGTGACCGCTCTCATGGCTCACGCGTGAGCCCAACACCAGCGCTACAAACTCGCGGCTGGAGCGGTCGACGATCACATGTGACGCCGGAGACGAAAATGTTCCGCAGCCGGAGTAGCGCACAATGTTGTTCAGAAAGCGCATGGACCCATGTACCGAACGGTACTGATCATTGATCAGGCTGTCGGGGTGGTCGCGGTACGCCGCGCAAATCAGCCGCGCCGCCGGGGGCAGGTCCTCGTCGCGCCAGGACCGCAGCGCGAGCTCGCCGGGCAAATTTACCGGCGGCGGACTCCATAACCCTGCAAGCAGCTTCGACATAAACAGCCGTCTGTACTGCTCAAATCCCGCCCTGCGAAAGATATCTGAATAAGAACCCGAGGGATGCAACAGCAGTTGCGATTCAATCCGATCCACCTGCGGAGAATTCACCAGCAACTCCAGCAGATGGCGCAGCAGCGTCTCTTCAAGCTCGTGGGCCTGCTCGCCTTTGTCCTCGGCTTCACCGAGCGCGAACACATCGCCGATAACCGCCTTCGTCTCTTCGTAAACACAGAAAACGTAGCCGATCACCTGCTCGGCAGAAACAGCGGCGTATCCAGGCAACATGCGGTTGTCCAGATACTGCATCAGCAAACGCGCCGACCCCCGATAATCCCACCTCAACCGCTCCTTCCAGACGAGTCCTTCGGCCTCCAGTACTGGACGCAGCATGGATGCCGAGAAATGTCTCAGGTCCAATATTTCGCTGGTGGTCTTCAATCCAGTCCCTTTCTCTGGCTCATCTGGACAAGCTATTTAGCTCCAACCAGGTAAACGTCGAGACCCTGCTCCGGCCAGCCAAATATCTCTTCATAGTGACGCCCATCGAGGTAAGCGCGCAATGCTGCCTCAGTCCGCAGGTCTACGCCGCCGCGGCCTGTCATTCTGGCAACCAGAAGATGTTGCTCGTCGGGCACACCGGCCTGATCGTAATTCACTACTTCGCGATTCCGGTAAAACGAAAGTCCGTATTCAACATCGCGCCGCACGCGAAAAACTGCAACAGTTTCATTTTCAGGAGCAATGGTTTCGAGCTTTCTCGCCAGCGGCCGCGCTGAGTAAGAACGATCAAGAAGATGAATCACCCGTTTGGTAGCCGGTATCTCTCCCACGCCGAAAAACGGACCGACACCGTAAATGAAGAACAGCAGCAGAACCAGCACCGAGCAGGTTGCCACTCGAAGTCGCACAACGCCGAATCCTTTGGTGACGACCAGAATCAGCAGAGCCGCTCCAACGCCAGCCATGCCAGCTGCAACAAGTGCATTCACCGGTGGCATGGTCTTGGGGTGCGCAACGAACCATGGCAGCAGGAATACAGCGATCGTCATAATGCTGCAAACCGCGGCGTGGCCGAGTAGTATCCACCGGTTGAGCCCCGGTTTGCGGCGTCGGAAGAGAAAGTCTCCCGTCAGGATTGTCATGGGCGTTATGGAGGGCAGAATGTAGCCGGGCAGCTTCGACTGTGAGAAGGAGAAGAACACAATCGGGATCAGCGCCCACAGCACCAGAAACTCGGGGAAGGCATCGCCGGGGCGGCTGACGCTCGGCGTGCCGCTTTTTGAGTGTCGCAGACGCCATTCCGCAACGGAGGTCTGGATTCCATCCACCAAAGCTCGGATCGCAATCACCGTCCATGGCATCACCGCCAGGATGATGACTACAAAGTAGTACCAGAATGGCTGCTGATGCTGATAACGGTCGGTGGCAAAGCGCTCAAGATTGTGTTCGAGGAAGAATTCGCGGAAAAATGTCGGATTCTGTTGTTGCACCGCGATGAACCATGGCAGAACCATGGCGAAATACAACACAATGCCCGGCCACCAGAACGAGCGGCGAATGATCACCCATTCGCGGCGTAATAATGCAAAAGCCGCAATGATGATCGAAGCAAGGAACGGAGCTACTGGCCCCTTGGCGAGCGTAGCTAACCCGGTGAAGAAATAGATGTCGTAAAGCCAGAATTTCGAGCCGGTCTCATACCACGCATACCACCCCAGGAGCCCGATCGACAGTGGCGCAGCCATCTGCATGTCGGTTGACGCTCCGCGCGAAAAGCTGAGAATGCCGGCGCAAGCCACCGTAATCAGCGCCGCATCGAGATGGCCGCCCGGACGGAATCGTCGCATGTGCAGGTAGATGAGGCCAATCATGATGAAGGCGAACGTCGTGGAAGGCAGGCGCGCGCTCCAGTCGTGAACGCCAAAGTCCTGAAACAGAAACATCGCGCGCCAGTAATAGAGGGCCGGCTTTTCGAGCCATGGCGAGCCGTAAAGGTAAGGAGTAACGCAGGCTCCGAGCTTGTCTTTCAGCGTATGGGCAGAGTCGAAGCGGACGAGCATCTCGTGTGCAATCTGCGCGTAGCGAGGTTCGTCGGCTCCTACGAGCCCCATCCCATCGCCTCCCAGGATGGGAGTGAGTCCGTAAAGAAGAAAGAAAGCCGTAAACAGGAGGAAGACCGCTACTTCGCGGACCGTAGTTGCCCGTGGCAGCCGTCTGCGCTGCGGTTCATGCAAATTGGGAGCCGGTGATTCCAGTTTTGTTTCCACTTCCAGCAATTCTCCAATAGGCGAGACGTGGCCATTGTCACAGCGATGGATGAATCACGCAACATCCTGATCTGCAACGATTTCGTAACTGGCCGGTGCGCCCCAGCGCCCACAAAGAGCTCGAAGATGGTGCTTGAGCTTCAACTGCGTAGAGGTTAACAGATTCTACTCGATGCCCCCTGGCACTGGCGCGATCGTGGCTATGCCAATGCGGATTCCCCACAGCCCTGGTGCCTAGGGGGAGCCAGGGAACTCCCTAGCAATTGCAGGCCGCAACTCTGCCAGAATCTCGTCCAGAGCTCGTCCCAGTGGACCATCCAAAGTGCAGCCTGAGGCATTTCCGTGGCCGCCGCCTCCCAGCCGTTCAGAAATCTCGGCCACATTCACCTTGCCCTTGCTACGGACACTTAGCCTGACATTCTTCTCGGGTAACTCGCGCAGAAATACGGCCACTTCCACCCCGGCAATGCCCAGCGCCGCGTTCACTATTCCTTCGCAATCTTCTTCCGCGGCACAGGTGCGCACCATATCCTGATGCGTTATCCATAGCCATGCCATTCGTCCCTCGCGTGTCAGGGTATTAAGGGCTGCTCCCAGCAGCAAGACCTTGGACATGGTTGCCGAGAAGCAGATGTCTCTGGCAATGCCCACCGGGTCTGCTCCGGCAAGAACCAATTCCTGTGCCACTCCAAACGTAGATGCCTTGACCGATCCATAGGTGAAGCCGCCGGTATCGGTGAGCAGCGTTGCATACAGGCAAGTGGCCATCTCGCTGGTTATGGTGCCTCCTGCAGCCTTTACCAGTCTGTACACGAGTTCGCCTACACTTGCCGCACTGTGGTCAATCCAGTTCAAAGTCGCATAATGCCGCCCAGTCAAATGGTGATCGATATTGACGAGTTTGAACTGCTCAAGTCCCAGAAGGCGTGCTCGTTCCATTCCATCGCACTCCAGCAGGATCACGGCATCGTATGGACCGTGCACGCGCATGGCATGCCGAATTCCTTCCGCACCAGGCAGACCGCGATAGATCGTCGGAACCCGGTCGGCGGTCACCAGGTCAGCCCTCTTGCCCATCTGTTCAAGCAACATGCCCATGGCAAGTACGCTGCCCACCGCATCGCCGTCGGGCCGCGAGTGAGAACAAACCAGAAACTTCTCGCCTTTGCGCAAGAAATCGAGAATGGCGGCAACAGGGTCCGCAGCTATTCCTTTTGCAGTTCCCGTGGCAGCAGGTTGATGAACCTCCACGGAAGCCTGCACAGGCTCATCAGATTGCCCGTCCGCCGTGCTTCCCTGCGGTTTCAATTTGACCGGCGTATTTTGCATGGATGCGACGCGATCTATCTGGTCTCGTCTCCTTGAGCTTGCTCAGTAGCAGTCGATTGCTCGGGCTCGGTCGGTGTCTCCGGCGACTTGCGCCGTTTGCGAGAGCGCGCCATCAGTTCGTCAATGCGCGCCTGAAAACGGCCAGAGCGGTCAGCAAGAAAACTCAGATCGGGCACATGTCGCACACCCATGCGCTCCTTCAATTCGAAACGAATGTAGCCCTTTGCGGCTTCCAGTCCCGCAATGGTATTTTGTTCGGCCTTTTCGATGTCCTTGACCGCGTTGTCGATCGCAACATAAACCCTCGCCGATCTTCCGCCGGGGTTCAATACCACTTCGGTCACGTAGCAAAAGTCGATGCGCGGATCGGAGAGCTCGCCCTCGATCATGGCTCCGATTTCTTCTCGCAAGGTTTCCGCTACCCGGTCCTGATGATGTTTTCTCGCTCTGTGTTCCGGCACGGCGGCCTCCCTGCTCAGGTAAACCATTCAGCATATCAGAGGCATGCGCGGCACCCGCACTGAATCACTCCAAATCCGCTTATAATTGGACCCTGACTCCAGGGGCTGTTAGTAACTTTCTCTCGTACGGCGTTGCACGAGGAAATCAGTAACAGGCTCCAGGAAAGGACGTAGAATCATGCGCCTCAGGAATCTTGCCGTTCTCGTTGTCTCGACCCTCGCCTTTACAGTGGCCACACTTTCGCAAACGCTGCCCAGCGGTGTGCAGAAAGTGATCTCAATTGAAGGCGTAACCGAGTACGCGTTCCCCAACGGCTTGCACGTGCTACTGTTCCCAGACAATTCAAAGCCCAAAATCACGTTGAACGTGGTCTACAAGGTGGGCTCGCGCAACGAGGGATACGGCGAGACCGGCATGGCCCATTTGCTGGAGCACATGGTCTTCAAGACATCCAAATCCGGCCGGGAGCTCTTCAAGGAACTGACCGACCGCAGCGGCGGCAATTTCAACGGCACCACTTCCTACGACCAGACTATGTATTTTGAGACCTTCAACGCCGGCGACGACAACCTGCGCTGGGCGCTCGAGTTGGAGTCGGATCGAATGGTCAACATGACCATGCTCAAGAAGGATCTCGACTCCGAAATGACGGTCGTTCGCAATGAGATGGAGTCCGGCGAGAACAGCCCCATGAGAATTTTGAACGAGCGAGTCATGGCGGCGGCGTACAACTTTCACAATTACGGAAAGACCGTTATCGGCGCGCGCACCGACGTTGAGCGAGTGCCCATTACCAACCTCGCCGTGTTCTACCAGAAGTACTACCAGCCGGACAACGCCGATCTCATCATCGCCGGACAGTTTGACGAGTCGAAAGCGCTCGCAATGGTGGCCGAGACGATGGGCAAAATTCCACGGCCCACGCGCGAGCTTACCCAGCCCTACACAGTGGAACCCACGCAGGAAGGCGAGCGCTCCGTAACTCTGCGCCGAGTCGGCAACATTCAGGGCATTATCACGGTCTATCACATTCCTGCGGCGCTGCATCCTGACATGGCTCCGCTTGAAGTGATGGCGCAAGTGCTGGGAGCGCCACAAACAGGGCGTCTCTACAAAGCGCTCGTCGACAGTCAGAAAGCTGTTGGTGCCACTATGAACGCTGATGACTTGCACGACCCCGGTGTCGTGATGGGTTATGTGATCCTCAAGCCGGAACAGTCCATCGGCGATGCCCAACAGATTTTGCTCAAGACGGTTGAAGGTCTGGCCGGCGATCCGCCCACGCAGGAAGAAGTGGATCGTGCCAAGGGGCGAATCCTCAAAAATATTGAGCTTGCCTTCACAAACTCACAGTCGATGTCCATCATGCTGGGTGGCTACGTGGGCGACGGAGACTGGCGCGAGTTCTTTCTGCTGCGCGATGAAATTGCAAAGGTGACCCCCGCGGACGTTGAGCGCGTAGCCAAAATGTACCTCAAGTCGTCGAACCGCACGTTGGGCGAGTTCATACCGACGGCAAATCCCGATCGTGCCGAAATTCCGCCAACTCCCGACCCTGCTGTTCTCTTCAAGGACTACAAGGGTGGTGCAACCATCCAGCAGGGAGAAGAGTTCGACCCCACGCCGCAGAACATTGAAGCTCGCGTGATTCGCGCCACCCTGCCAAATGGATTGAAGCTCGCTCATGTTGCCGAAGAAGACGCGCGGCGGTACTGTGGTTGCCACGATGAACGTTCGTTTCGGCGATGAAAAATCGCTGTTCGGCAAATCGACCGCCGGCGAAATGGCAGGCGCAATGCTCATGCGCGGCACCAAGGCCAAAAACCGCCAGCAGATCCAAGATGAGACGGACCGGCTGAAAGCTCAGATCAGCGTCAGCGGTAATGTTGACTCGGTCTCAGCGAACATCCGCACCGTTGAAGCAAACCTCGCGGACTCGATGCGCTTTGCACGCGAGCTGATGCGCGAGCCCTCGTTCCCGGTTACAGAGTTTGAACAGATCCGCCAGCAGCGGATCGCCTCTACTGAAGTGGGCAAGACGGAACCAAATACGCTTGCATCGCTTGAGTTGAGCCGATACTTCAATGCACGCTATCCGCGTGGTGATGTGCGCTACGTGCCCACGCTCGACGAACAGGTTGAAGATCTCAAGAATGTAACGCTCGACGAGGCAAAGCAGTTCTATCAGAAGTTCTATGGCGCGGGAGAAGGCGAGATCGTCATCAGCGGACAGTTCGATCCTGATCAGATGAAGAAGCTGGTCACCGATCTGTTTGGAGACTGGAAGAGCGCCAGGCCCTATCAGCGAATTGCAAATTCATACGCGAAGCTCGATTCAATCAACCGCAAGATCGAGACTCCCGACAAGCAGAATGCGATCTTCCTGATCGGTATGCCTCTCAAGATGAATGACGACAATCCCGACGCTGCCGCTCTCGCCATAGCGGGCATGGTCTTTGGCGGTTCGCCTAACTCACGCCTGTTCCAGCGCATTCGCGTGAAGGACGGGCTGAGTTATGGCGCAGGCGCCAACTTCTCCATGCCTTCACGCGACGACAGCGGCCGCATGACCGGATACGCGATCGCGGCGCCACAAAATGTGCCCAGGGTCGAAGCCGACTTCAACGAGGAACTCACAAAGGCCCTCAATGATGGCTTTACAGCAGACGAGGTGGAGAAGGCCAAGAAGACCTGGCTCGATGAGCGCATGCAGCAACGCACTGAAGATGGCAGCATTGCGGGCATCCTGAGCGCGCGTGAGCGTTGGGGCCGCACCATGCAATGGGATGCAAAGCGTGAAGCCGCAGTGGCTGCTCTTACACCGCAACAAGTCAACGACGCTTTTAAGCGCTACGTCGATCCGTCAGCCATTTCGATTGTGAAAGGCGGCGACTTCAAGAAAGCTGGTGCATTCCAGTAGACCGCGCCGGCTGCTCATCCCACGGCAAAGTGGGGTGAGCAGCCTTCCGTGCATCGTATCCAACCGGCGAAAACTACTCTTGTGCCGCGCGCTCAAGCTCGGCGATATCGAGCTTCTTCATTGTCATCATGGCCTTCATCGCCTTGGGATGCCTGAGCAGGTCGGCAAGCTTTGCCGGCACCACCTGCCAACACACTCCGAACTTGTCTTTCAGCCAGCCGCATTGGATCTCAGTGCCTCCACTGGTCAGCCTCTCCCAGTAGTAGTCCACCTCGTCCTGGTTGTCGCAGCGGATCACGAACGAAACAGCTTCGTTGAACGTGTACAAAGGGCCGCCATTCAGTGCCGTAAAGCGCTGGCCATCCAGCTCAAAGGCAACCGTCAGAACGCTCCCTTTTGGTCCGGAGGTATTGTCGTCGTTGAGCAGCTTGTCCAGACGGTGCGAGTTTTTGAAGACAGAGAGATAAAAAGTGACTGCTTCTTCAGCGTTGTCATTGAACCAGAGAAACGGGCTGATACGGGGAGCACTCTCGAAACTAGCCATCTATGGCCTCCTGGGGGGGGTATGCGGAGCTCACCGGCGCGGGGAAGGAGAAGAGCCGGCAAGGCCTCCAGATATTCTTACTGCAAATAACTTGCAACTTGCAAGTGAATGGCTATAAGGTGGCCTTGTGGCGAAAAGGATTACCGCCGGACCCCGCTCGGGATGCCCAGTAAGCATCTCGCTCGATGTATTTGGCGATCGTTGGTCGCTGCTCATCGTGCGCGACATCATGGTGCGCGGATACCGCACTTTCCGCGAGTTCCAGCGCTCCGGCGAAGGAATAGCCACCAATATCCTGTCCGATCGGCTGCGCAATCTCGAGGCTGCGGAAATCATCACCACCGAACCCTCAACGGAAGACGGCCGAAGCACACACTACCACCTCACAGAAAAAGGTATCGCACTTGCTCCGGTACTGCTCGAACTGCTCATCTGGGCCGGAAATCATGAATCGACCGGCGCGCCGGCTCCGTTCATTGCGCAAATGGAACAGAACCGCGAAGCGATACTCGCCGAGACTTACCGGCGGTGGCAGCAGCGCGATCCCACTCCGCTGATTCCGCCCTTTACGTCGAGCAACAAATCTCCCCGCATAGGAACTTCCCCGAAAGGAAAAGCCAGACGATGAAGATGCACACGTATCTCAACTTCCCAGGAACGTGCAAAGAAGCTCTCGCGTTCTACGAAAAGCACCTTGGCGGCAAGATCATCATGATGTCCACTTTCGATCAGGTGCCCGATCAAAAAACAGTTCCGCCTGGTTTGGAGAACGGCGTCCTGCACGCCCGCATGGAGATCGGCGAAACCATCCTGATGGCGAGTGATGGGCCGAAAGAGCGCGTGCAACCGATGCGCAGCGCCTACCTTTCGCTCTCGGTTGATAGCGATGCCGAAGCAGAGTGCATCTACGCAGCCCTCAGCGACAGCGGCGAAATCTTCATGGCACTTGCCGAAACTTTCTTCGCCTCGCGCTTTGCGCAGTTCCGCGACAAATTCGGCATCAACTGGATGCTGATTCACGAAAGACCAATGCCGCGCCAGGCCTGACACCGACGAACTGAAATCCCTAACTCTCGAGATACTCCCAGAACGAATCAACCAGCTCGGCGCCATGCTCATTCAGCATGCGCCGGGCCGCGCGTTCTACCTCTTCGATCAAGCCGTGGAGGTAATCCCGGGAGCGAGAAACTGCGGCCACGCTGATGGTTGCGGACTGCCACATCTTGGCATCGTCCATCTCTGCCACAGATACGTTGAACCCTTGCTTTAGCTGGTCTTTGACGGAGCGTACTACCTGCCGCCGGTCTTTGAGAGATTGGGCGTGCTCGATGCGGACTTCGAGAGTTAACAGCGCAACAGGCATTGGACTGCTGGAAGATCACCGACAGTGTAAGCCTGTTTACGAGCCGCCGCCCGGATTTTTTCGAGATTTCGACGCACAAGCTGTCCAATGCAGGCGCCTCCAGTTACCGCGGCGCAAAACCTTTCACTTCAATTCATCAAGGCATAGTTATAATCTCATTGCTACTCGGGAGGCGTTGGAGGACTCAATGGACACAGTTTTCATGATTTTCCTTGCGATCGTCGGTGTCATCGCGCTCACCTTTATTTTGGGCAGCTTCTTTACGGTCAACACGGCCCAAATGGCCGTCATTACGCGGTTCAACAAATTTCTGCGTGTGGCGGACGCAGGGCTGAACTGGAAGGTTCCCTACATCGACTCCGTGGCAGGACTCATCAGCCTCCGCGTGAATCAAATCACACTGACAATGGAGACCAAGACCAAGGACAACGTCTTCGTCACCATTCCCATCTCCGTGCAGAATCGCGTGCGGCCTGAGAAGGTCTACGACGCGTTCTACCGCCTCTCCGATCCGGTCGCGCAGATCAAGTCCTATGTCGAGCAGGTGATTCTTGGCCACGTGCCTGGAATGACCCTCGACGAAGTCTTCGCATCGCAGTCGTCCATCGCCGCCGCCGTCAAAAAGGAACTCGATGTCGACATGGCCGCATTTGGTTATGAAATCGTCAATGTGCTGGTAACCGATATCATCCCTGATCCTAAAGTGAAATCGGCCATGAACGACATCAACGCTGCGCAGCGCGAGCAGGTAGCCGCGGCGGCACGCGGCGAAGCGGAAAAGATTCTGGTCGTCAAGAAAGCTGAAGCCGAATCGGAGAGCAAAGCGCTACAGGGGCAGGGCATCGCCAATCAGCGCAGGGCCATTATTGAAGGCCTGCAGACCTCCGTTGAGCAGTTCCAGAAGGCTGTCGATGGTGCCTCGGCAATGGAGGTCATGCAGTTGGTGCTGGTCACGCAATACTTCGACACGCTCAAGTCGATCGGCGAATCGGACAAAACCAACACTCTCTTCCTGCCGCACTCCCCCGCCTCGGTGAGGGAAATTTCAGATCAGATTATGAATTCGATGCTGATCGCTCAGCGGGCCAGCCAATAAATACAACGGGCACGGCGGATCGATCGCCGTGCCCTGCCTCTATCAATCTCCACTGAATCGCTATTCAGAAAACTGCGCTAGCTGCTCGGCCCTTGGTGCGCGTGTAAACATACTTACCGCCGCCATCGCGATGACCGATACAAACAGCGCCGGAAAAATCGCCTCGCGTTGTGCCAGGATCGGCGGGAACAGCGATTTGACGGCGGGCAGATCCCAAACCAGCGTAATCACTGTCCCGGCAAGAATTGCCGCAACCGCGCCCCACGCCGTCACGCGTTTTGAATAGAAAGCTGCAAGAACCACCGGCGTGAGCGCTGCGGAATAGATGGTGTAAGCCCACAACATCTTTTCAAGAATGCTAGGCGCATAAATCGCCTGATAAAGCGCCCAGCAACCCAACAGAACCACTGCGAGTCGCGACACAATAATTACTCGCTTATTCGAGGCGTCCGGCGAAATATAGCGCACAAAAATGTCATTTACCAGATTAGTCGCCGGCGAAAACAGATAATTCGATGCAGTGGATACTACCTTCGCAAACACCGCTCCCAGCAGCAACGCGCCCATCAGCGCGGGCAATCCGTGTCGCGCTGTGTAGGGAATGATTTCGTACGGCTGGCTGGCAACTTCGCCCGTCTTGTAGAGCGCCGAACCAAACACCGCAATCGCTACGATCAGTGTTTCAAGCAGCAGCGTTCCCACAATCCAGCCAATCACTGAGACACGCGCGTCCTTTTCGCTCTTGGCTGAGAAAAACTTCTGATACATCACCTGATTGCCCAGCATCAGCAACATAGTTGGCAGCAGGAACTCGAACGCGCGCGCCAGTGAGAGATTTCCCAGCACCTCAAAATGCGTAGCTGGTAAAGCCGCGTGCACCCCGCTCCAACCGCCGGCCTTTATCAGCAGCATAGGGGCTGCAATCACGCAAATCACCGTCACCAGCGAACCGATGGCAACGTCCATGTAGGCTACTGATGACATTCCGGCCAGGGCCGTCGTCACGATGACGAAAGCCGCAATGATGTAGGTGCCAAGCTCAGGTGAAATCACGTCTGGAAAAATCAGATGCAGTACGTTGCCGCCGCCCTTGAACTGGTAGCTCGTGATACCCACGTAGGCAAACAGAATGGCAAATGTACCCAGCACACGAGCCGTCTGGTTATAGCGCGCTTCCAGCAGATCCGGCAGCGTAAACTGCGCAAACTTGCGAGCGCGCGGCGCAATAAAGTAGATGAGCAACAGCCCAAGCCATCCGCCGGCCGGCTGCCACAGCGCCGCAAAACCGTTCCTGTATGCGTTCTCGGCTCCCGCAAAAAGCGATCCCGCGCCAATCCATGAAGTCAGCAGCGTAAGCACCAGGACCACCGCCGGCAATGATCGCCCGGCTACCAGGTAGTCATCCGTGGTCTTTACACGGGACGTGCGGTAGATTGCCACGGAGAGCAGCGTGATAACGATCAGAACCAGAACAACGACATAGAGTTGCGACATCCGTGGGTTTCCTCAGGCTGATAGCATAATTCGTCTTGAGTGTACCGGATCGGCAACATGCCTTGCCTGATCAACGATTTGACCCACATTTTGCCAGTTGATAGACTGTATTTGCGGGGTGGAGCAGCCCGGTAGCTCGTTGGGCTCATAACCCAAAGGTCGCTGGTTCAAATCCAGCCCCCGCAACCAATTAGCCAACCGGCCAACCCAAGATAACCCACTTTAAGCGGTGTTCGAGAGCTCTGGAAGCTCTCTTGGGAGCCGGGGTCCGGCTGCGGTTTCCCTTCAAATTACTCATTCCCCAAAGCCCTGCGAACCACGATCGAGTTGTGCTTGCGCTTGGATTCCATCAGCGCGTCGCCGTACTTGGCCGTAGTCGAGATGTCGGCATGCCTCATCAATTTCTGCTGCACGCCCATAGGGGCGCCGGTGTCGTCCAGCCACGACCGGTAGGTGTGACGGAACGTATGCCAGCCAACGTTGTCCAGCTTGTTCCTCTTGGCAAGGGCCCGACGCTCTTCGTGCACAACCGGCGTCCCACCGTCCGTATCCATACAGCGCTTGCCGATTGCAGCTCCGCAGTTTGGACACTCAACGAGACACCAGCCTGCTGGACGAAGGTAATCCTGCTGCGCCGGAGAGGCATGGAAGTAGCGGCCGGTGACCGGGCTGGTGAAGACCAGCTCTTTGCCATTCGAACGCCGCTTCCACTCAAGGAGCTTGGTCGCGAAATCCGGATCAAGGGGCAATTCGTCCTCCGAATACTCCGTCTTTACGCGCTGCAGGCGGCCGTGCACGACGGCACGGTCCACCAGCATGCTCAGAGTATCGAAGTGAATGTTCTCCCAGGGAAGCGCCAGAACCTCTTCGACCCGAAGCCCGGTGCACTGCGCCACCAGCACCATGGTGCGGTAGGGCTCAGGCAGAAGGTCCAGGATGAGGTAGAACTGTGCGACCGTCAGATCAACCGGCTTCTTGACGCGTTTGGTGATACCCTTCACCTCGACCAACTCCATCGGGTTGCGACCAACTGCGATCACCTCCCAAAACATCGCTCTCTCGAATAAACGGTGCATCAGCGCCTTGATGTTGCCCTTGGTTTTCGGGGCCAGCGTCAGGCTCTTGAGCCATTCTTCGATCAGATGGGGTTTCACTTTTCCGATCTTGGTCTTGCCCCACTTTTTTCGGATGCGCTTGATCAGGCTGAGATAAGAACCGGCTGTTGTAAAGCTGAGGTCCTCCTTGCTCATGTTGCTTTGGCCGGGGCGAAGTTTCATGATCTCGAGCAGCCGCTCGCTCTTGATAAAAGGGTCCAGAAGATCACCGAAGGTCTTCGGTCCTGACCCGCCCAGGAAACTTAAGCCAAAAGCAATTGGAGATTTCGGCAAAGAGGAGTTACAGTGACGAGCGAGAATGTTACCCCATTCGATTCCGCAGACTTTCCTGCAACCGCTGGCCTTGGGCGAACGGTCATCTACGCTATTTTATGAATCAGTTTCGCAAACCTGGCTTTATTAGCTATCACGGGCGCATCCAGGTACATAAGTCGCTGCTCAATGTAGTCCTGCTCGATCAAATGCCTGACCACAACGCGCAGAAGCCTGACATTCACCCCGAGAGGTAGTCTAGTTTTGCACAATGCTTCGCGCGCGCACTACAAAGCGTTCCGGAGCTGCTCCAATAAAGTGGAACGGATAGCAGGTTACAAGAGTGAGGTCAGTTCCTGCCGAAGGGGCAAGAACCTCAGTATCAGAAGGAGCAACAATCTGCACCCAGTCGACTCGATAGCGGTAAAGACCAGTGGTAGTCTCAATATCAATCTCGTCACCGGGACGAATATTCTTCAGTGTGCGGAAGTATGTGTCGCGATGCCCGGCAATCCCAGCGTTTCCACGCTCTCCAGGGAGAGCAGTGCCTTTGATATGTCCAACACCAAGTCGCAAGGTTTGAGATGTCGTCCCCTCAAGAATTGCTACCGTTGCTCTGAGTCTGGGAATCTCAATGCGGCCCAACACGTCTCCTTCTTTGGCTGCGGTGTGTGCAAGACTCGCATGGTGCTGCTCGTGCGCATCGATCTGCGTTTCGAGCGCGTCAGCGGAGGCCTCCTGATAGAACTTGGCGTAAAGCAGAGTGAGTGCAACATAAGCGACCGCAAGGGCCCCAGCGACAAAGAGGACCCTCTGCATCCATTGAAGAAACAGGTGGCCTCGCGTTTCGAACCTCTGCTGCCCAGATGCAGAAGTCATGGTCGAGTACTCTGTATGCTGCCGCCGGAGATGCTGAGGGGCACGAAATATCCAGCCCTGGTGCGGACCGACAAGCGCCCTCGACCGGGCGCGCTTGCCCTCACCACGATGGTCCGATATCTTCTATCCCGCGATGCAATTTCGGGGACATAGGTCAGCGTATACTGACGCCGAATATCGCGTGCAATCTCCCTGCAAATCGGGGCGATTTCCTCGGACGATTGCGGAAAGAAGGCCTCACCGCCTGTCTCCTTCGCAAACCGCCTGAGTACAGTAGGGTTTTGATCGCCGTCATCTTCGTCGAAGATTCCGATTGCGTAGATAATTGCGGCGGAATGCCGAGCCATATTGATTACCTGCGCCAACGTATGCTTGCTGGCATCGTCGCCGCCGTCGCTGATCAGGATGAGCATTTTCTTATCGAAGATACCGCGCTCGAGATGATCGAGAGCCGCGGCAATTCCGTCGTACAGTGATGTTTGTCCGATCGCCGTTATTCCCGAGAGAGCTTGCTGCAATTGATCTTGCCGACCTGTGAACGGCAGATCCGCGGGAAGGCCAAAAGATACCCGGTCATTGAAATTGACCACAAACATCTGGTCCTGCGGATTACTCGATCTGGCGAATGCGAGCGCGGAGGCAATCACGTCATGGCTTTTCCGTGCCATACTTGCGCTGTTATCGACAAGAATGCCGGCTGTAATCGGGATATCCTCGTGGCTGAAGTCCTTGATTTGTTGGCGTATGCCGTCCTCATAAACCTGGAAATTGACTTTCTTGAGCCCCGGGACAAGTGCATTGTGGCGATCCCGTACGGTCGCACTCAGGATGACCAGGTTGGCATTCATTCGCAGGGTATAAGCATCTTCAGATCCGGTCTGAGAGGGCTGGGTTCCCTGTGCCCCTGATACAAATGGCGTAAAGAACAGGCTAATGAAAGCAATCAGACACCGGTACGCAGCAGCATTGTTCCAGAAGTTGTGCATGCATGCGTTCGAGCGCTCCGAGACTCGCCTGTCCACTTCTATCTGCATTCCTTTTGTAGACATGGTCATCTCAGTCATCCATCCTGTCTTTCCGTACAAGCGGAAGCGGTCTAACCTTGAGCCCGCGCATGAAACCGGCAGGACAAAGGAGGCGATACTTGCGTACCGCCTCCTTCGACCGATCGTTCCCTGGCAATGTGAGTTGGGCGGTTGATCTACCTCCTCTTACATTGATTTATGAGTTCAGCTTGGCGAGTCCAAACAGGGCGAGGCCACCGCCCAGCATTAGTAGTCCAGCCAATCCAATCAGAGGAAGATCACTAGCTGTCATGGGTAGGTTCTGTGCGACTTCAACAGGTGCTGCCGTAGCCGCCGGCTCGGGAGGAGCCTCCACAACCAGTGCCGCATCAATCGTTTCTCCAGTTGGGGCAACCGCCTCAACTGGCACGGTCTTCAATGCCTCGACGGGCACGTCTGTCAATGCAACTGGGGTCGAAAGCACGGGCTCATTGACTTCCTTGGCAAGTTGGATAGCCTTGGACTTTTCATAGACAAATTCCTCACCCCATTCACGGCCTGGATAGAACCATGCCTTCAGGGCCTCAGGCTCACCGGCGGGCCGTTCACGAAAAGTCATCACCGTTTTGCCGGTGGTCCTCAACCGATAATTGGGGATTGCGAGGATAGTGGTGAACACATGGTCTTCGCGCTCGTTGAAGATCTGGACGATGTGGCGGTCCGAGGGTGAGTCCAATAGCTTGAAGACATAGGTTCCAGCCGGCAGAGTATGCTGACCTACCCCGGGAACCTCGACAGGTGCGCTGAAGGTGACAATGGTTTTGTGGTTCCGCGCATCTGCCTTGGCTTTTGGCTCAACGAGCATAGCGAGTGCGACTAAGCACATTCCAATTCCGATTCCTTTGATGAGTTTCATATGTTTTCGCGTATTTCTCCGACTCACTTCCACGGCGGTTAAGATGCGACCTCTTTATGTTGTCGGGATCACAAGAGACTACACGCCGGAAAATCCGGCAGCCTGGGGTCCGTGGCGCGTCAATCAAATGTCAGTGTTACGCATGCGCGCTGTACTTGCTGGTCAATAGCGACCATAACGGCCAATATCTAATGAATTGAATGACGACGATTGCCTATGGACCGATACCCAAGATGAATACAAAGCCTCCAATGGCCCACATAATCAGGTCTCGCGGAGTCTGCAAGAGCTTAAAAATGCTGCGGATGGAGGAGCTCATCATCTCTCCGCGTTACTCTGGCCGCTCCGCGATGGATGTGCAGTCTCGCATACTCAGAGCAGGTCTGGGAGGTTTTGGTCGTGAAGCGTGGGCAAGGTTGCGGCGGCAGCGAAGAAGGGGTGCTGCCTTCCGTTATATTGCCAATAGATCTGGCATCGCTGTCGCCGCATTGTGGGGGAGGGCACCTTCTTGAACGATATTGTTGCCGTAAAAGAATAGCTGTGCAATTTTGAACACTGATTGCGCCAAACCAACTCTTCGCCGGGACAAAACTTGGGGCAGATCAGTCGTCAGTAGGATTATCGCGATTCATCATGAGCATTTTCGGCGCACAAGTCCCCTCGTTCATCCGGAAATGGGCAGACAATAAAAAGAGGTCCCCACGCCGATGACGCGCCCGAAAGCGCTGTCAGGAAATGGAGGATATGTGAATTCGACGTTTATGCCAAACGAGAACGAGCGGGCCAGTCCACCCTGGCCGGACGCGCTACCGCCTGGCCACTCTCAAAGCAAAGGCCCGCCATCTCCAACGGAAGACTGAAAAGCGTCGAGAACGGAAGAGTGCACTTTCGCTGGCGCGACTCGCGGCACAATAACCGCAGCAGCACCATGGCACTCGATGGCGAGGAGTTCATCCGGCGCTTCCTTCTTCACGTCCTCCCTGCCGGTTTCGTGAAGATTCGGCACTTCGATCTGCTTGCCAACCGGAATCGCCGCCGCGCGCTTGTGCTGTGCCGAGTTCATCTCCGCTCTGCCGAAGCCGACCTCACCATGCTGCTCGACGAGCAGCGGAGAGTTGCACTAAACCGATCCTGTCCCCACTGCCGATGCGGAACCCTTCACGTCGTCGCCCGTAGGTTCGCCGGTCAGCAGATCGGCACCATAGCTCGGGCTCAGCCAAGCCCCGTCGACTCCTCCTGAACGAACCATGCTCACCTTCATGCCAACTCGACTAGTCGCGTTCACAGCTCGTCCATCCGCCCACCGCCGACGTGTGCCTCGGATGGGTTCCGCACACCTCAGAAAAGCGATCGGAAGCACCATCAGAGTCGAAGCCGGCCTCGACAACCACCCAACCAGAGATTGACACCCCCGCATCGTTGGCAAAACTGACCGCATCGACTCCCTGCAGAGTCCATCCAATCCCCATACATCCACCGCGCTAGCGGCTTAGCGCAAATCGCCGTATCAACACCGCTCCGCCTTTATGCCAAGCCAAACGGTAATATCTTTGCGCGGAGCTCTGTCGATACGGCACTAGAGATTTTGCATCACCCTGGAGACCTTCCAGTCGACATCGGCGTTTTCTCGGAGCAATTACGCTCTCCCCAATTTCTCCAGCCCCCAACGAGTGACTCCGACTGTTAACCGGCCAAAGTGTGCTCGTCTTCTCGTGTCGTCTCCAAAGGCGCTTCATTGCGAATCGCGATGCCGGTGGTGGAGTTGACCCTATGCATTCCGTCCGGGATTTCCGGCATCAACTGAGGAGTTCCAGAGCGTCTCACATGGCCCCAACGACCGGCTGGTCCCAGCCGTTGATTCTCTAACCGTCTTGGTCGGGTGCCCGGCCGACGAGTTCCGCGACATTAACAGATGTGCACACCCCATCACATCCCATCACAATGTGCTTCCCGGGCGCGCTAGGTAAAGAAACCTGCAACGGGGGTCGAGCCTTTGGCCGAGTGATCAATATAGCTCTGCACTAGCCAAACCTTTGGAGTCAAATCAGAATCTGAGTAATGGAAAGATTCTGAATCTACCATGCATCCAACGAGAATCACGCGTCGAGAACTGCTGAAGATTGGCGCAGCAACCGGAGTATCAGGCATTGCCGCATCGGTTTTTTCCGGATGCGGGGGAGTGGCCGGCCTTTCCATCCCGGTCGGCTCCGGCGCTTGCGCCAAAGTAAGTGATATTGACCATGTGGTGATCTTTATCCAGGAGAACCGATCCTTCGATCATTATTTTGGGAGCTATCGCGGGGCGCGTGGATTCTCAGACCCGAGTGCCGCGTTCCGGCAGCCCTATCCGGCAAACACAACGAACGCACCGGCGGGCGAGCTTTTGCCGTTCCACCTGGATACAACAAAGTCCAACGCAGCCTGCTCCCACGACATCACCCACGATTGGGTGCCGCAGCATCAGAGCTGGAACAACGGCGCGATGGATGGTTTTGTCACCTCTCGCCTTGCCATCAATGCCAACGATGCGGTGCTCGCGATGGGCCATTACACCCGCGCCGATCTGCCTTACTACTACGCCGCGGCCGACGCATTCACAATCTGCGACAACTACTTCTGTTCCGTGATTGGTCCCACCGATCCCAATCGCCTCTACTCGATGGCGGCTTCCATTGACCCAGATGGAAAGAACGGTGGGCCGCTGCTGCAAACGCTGGTGACGAATCGCTCTTCGTTCTTTGGCAAGCTCACTTACACCACCATGCCTGAACAGTTGCAGGCGCGTGGCATCTCATGGAAGGTCTACACGTCACCCGATCAAAATATTCTGAGCGGCATTTTTTCAGACAACATTCTCTCCTATTTCAAGAACTTCCAGAATGCTTCATCCTCGCTGTATCAAAACGCATTCGCACCCCAGTTCCCCATCGATTTTCTCTCCGATGCAACCACCGGCAATCTGCCGCAGGTTTCGTGGATCATTGGCTCCGTCGTCGATTCGGATCATCCACCATCGCCGGCGCTCTTCGGCGAGAACACATTGTCCGCCATTGTCGCCGCGCTAATGGCAAATCCGGCCGCTTGGGCAAAGACGGCTCTCTTCGTTACCTACGATGAAAACGGCGGTTTCTTCGATCACGTTCCGCCCACCACGGCGCCTCCGGGCACTCCCGGAGAATATCTGACGGTGCCCGCAGTTGTTGATCCCACGGTGGAAGGCAGTCCCGCGATCACCGGCCCCATTGGCCTGGGTTTCCGCGTGCCGATGCTTGTGATTTCACCTTTCAGCCGAGGAGGCTTTGTCTCATCTGACTTGTTCGATCACACCTCAATGCTTCGCTTCCTCGAGACGCGGTTTGGTGCGGAGGTGCCCAACTTGTCCGCGTGGCGCCGCGCCACCGTGGGTGACATGACGAAGGCCTTCAACTTCAGCAAGCCTGACACATCAGTCCCCACTCTGCCCTCAACCACCGGGGCGCTTCCAGCAGTTCTTGCAGAGTGCGCTAGCAACCTGGCAGGCTTCACGCCCTATGTACTCCCAACCCCTCAAACTCAGCCAACCCAGGAAATCGGAACAGCAGTTCGACCGAGTGGTTCCTGCTAGTGGACATGCGGAAACGCGACAATGTGCTTTTCGAGGGGGAACGGCCGGCGATTTGCCTCTAGACGATCCTTGGTTCTCGCCCACAGGGAGATAACTGATTTCATGACAGCGTCGGCTCCCTCAGCCCCGGACTACACTGGTTGCTGCTAAACGACCGTGAAGCTCGGGAGAAGGAGCCGAGCATGATGATTATAGGTTGTGATTTTCATCCCAGTTTTCAGCAGATTGCGTACGTAGAGCAGGAAACGGGGGAGTACGAGGAGCGCCGTTTGAGCCATCGCGGAGAAGCGGAAGCATTTTACTGGTCTTTGGCAGGCAAGGCAGTGCGCATCGGAATGGAAGCAACGGGGAATGACCGTTGGTTTCACAAACGGATGAGTGAACTTGGTCATGAACTTCTGATGGGGGACGCCAGCGCGATTCATGCTTCAGCTCCGCGCGAGCAGCGTACAGACAAGCGAGATGCGAGGCACATTTTGAGATTGCTGATGGAGATTCGGTTTCCAGCCATCTGGGCAACCAGGAACAGCGGCAGTTACTGTTGCATCGCTGTCGGCTGGTGCGCATGCGGACGCGGATCAGAAATCAGTTGGATTCGATCGCCAAGAACGAGGGACTGACAGGTTCGCGTGTCTGGAAGACGAAGCGTCGCCAGCAGATCGAGGCGTTGCCGCTGACGGGCTGGTATGCCGAGCGGTGCAAAGATCTACTCGCGCTTCTCGATGAGATGGACAAGCGAATCGAGCCTCTGGACGAGGCGGTGCGGGCCGCAGCTGACCAAAATGCCGAAGCGCAGCTGTTGATGACCCATCCTGGCGTAGGTCCGGTAGTATCGCTGGCCTATGTGCTGATCCTTGGGGACTGGAGGCGATTCCCCCGCGGCAAGCAAGTGGGCGGCTATCTGGGGCTGATTCCGGCCGAAGCTTCCAGCGGCAAGCATCAGCAGCAGATGGGACATATCACCAAGCAGGGCAATACGCTACTGCGCTGGCTGCTGGTGGAAGCCGCAACCAAGGCACAGAGCAAGGATCCGAGTTGGCACCGGCAGTATGTGCGTCTGTCGATGAACAAGCATCAGGGCGTGGCCAAAGTGGCCATCGCCCACAAACTGGCGGTTCGTTTGTATTGGATGTTGCGCTCCGGGCAGAACTACACAAAGATCGTGGAGCGCGGTTCGCATGCGGGGCAGTCCGAATTGGCCGGTGGCTGCGGTTTAGGCCCGACTAACTGATTGGACGCCCCGCCTCTCTCGAAAGGTGAGAGAGTTTGAACAAGTAATCATGGAGCTTTACCGGGCCGAATACATGGTTGGTGGAACCTGAATGGTGGCCATCGAAAGTGATTCGTCAACGTACGAGCTTGGGTCGTTTAGCATGCAAAACCGGTTTCCAAATAAGGAACGAAGCTCAGAAACGACATCTGAGCTTCGTTCCCAAATCGATTGTCGCAGTGGTCGGTACTGGGTCAAGGGTCAAGATGAACGCCAAAGAACGGCACCCTTGACCCCGTACCGACCACGCTGAGAATTTTGTGCGCTCAATTCGCGCTAAAGGCCTTGACAGGAGTCGACGAAGTCATACACGGCTAATCATATTGCGTACACGGTACGCTTACATGGTCGTTCTACATCTTCCGCTGCTATGTGTGCGCATTACAGCGAGAACGTACACGAAATTCACCTGACGCTCCTTAGCATTGCGTTTTGCCTCCAGTGAAGCCGATAGGTGTTAATTGCATCTAACTCATCTATTTACCGGAAAAAAGGGCCTCGCATCAGGATTGGCATCCTGATTAGCAGCGAAGACATGGATCGGCACTTCGGTCACTGTGGGATTCATGTTGATTGACCTCATGCCGATGAGCCTGGAAATAGCGGCGGCGGGCGAATTTGCGGCGTCCGAACGTCATTACTGATTGCTGCCGCATTGGCTGGGGGAGCACGATGTGACCCATGTCATAGCAAGTGGTATGTAGGCTCATGCAGGCTCGATTCTGAATGAGTCTTCAATCAAAGCCGCCACTGGGGCACCCGCACAGCGTCCACCGATTACCGCGTCTCCGAGGGTAGTGATTCGGGGCACGATTGCGCAGATTCCCCAATGTAAAGAGCAGCCAGCTTCGCTTTATTCCGGATCTGGTCGCATCACTGGAATATGCAAGCTTGCAGCAGAAGGATGCCAATGCTTGAGTCGTAAGATCCTTATCTTCGTGGGCAGTTTGCTCGTTCTGCTGTTCCTGCCTGTTCTTGCATGGAACGGTCTGATACAGCAGGGCAATGCCGCGGCATTGGACATATTTCTGCGCCTAAGCCGGCCGCGAATGGCCGCTGCGCAAAACCATGTGGTGTTGCTTGCTATTGATGACGAGACAGTCAGGCGGTATGGCCCCTTGCCAATTGATCGGGCGACACTGGCGAATGGACTGAATATCGTTGCTCACGCGGGAGCAAAGATATTGGTTGTCGACTTGTTGTTATCGGAACGGACGCGAGATACGGCCGACGCCAGCCTGGCCGAAGCGCTCGATCGATTTCCTAAAGTTGTGCTGGCAACCGCTCTGGAAGCGACGCCGCATGGCGCCCAGTCCCAATGGGTACTCCCTCTTCCGGAATTCCAACAGCGAGCTTTCGCGCTCGGACACGTCCACTTGGAACCCGATCGTGACGGCGTTGCCCGAAACCTGCTGCTCGCCAAGACCGCTGGAGAAGTCCGCCATTGGGCGCTCGCGTTTGAGGCCTTCCGGGCCATGCTTGACGTGCCGGGGCCGCCTACGGAGTATGCGAAGGAGTTGCGTGTTGGCGATCGCCGCGTCCCTGCTTTGAATGAAGCCGGACGCCTGATGTGGATTCACTACGCGGGACGAGAAGGGACATTCTCGCGCATCTCGCTGGCCAGCGTGCTGGATGGCCGCACCTCCCCGTCCGATTTCGCCGGTAAGGTGGTGATTCTTGGTGTGACGGCACAGGGCGGAGGTGATCGCATCTACACGCCGTTCTCTGCTGGCATGGGCATGAGTGGCATAGAAATCCACGCCAATATCTTCAGCACACTCATGGATCGCGCATTTTTGACCTCCATCGATCCTGTTACAGAGTACATTTGGCTGATCCTGATTGCGGTCCTGGTGGCTAGCGCTGCCTGGTGGCGAAATGGACGCCTGTTGGCGCCAGTTGCCTTTGCCGGAATTGTGGTAATTCCCGTGTTCTGCTACGGAGCGCTGAACGCCGGTTTGATCTTTCCGGCAGTTTCTGGATTGACCACCGAAGTGGCCGTTTCTTTAGTCTGCTTCCTGACTTACTCAATTTCCATCCGCCGCCGGCTTGGCGAAGCTGTCGAGGGGCAGCAGGATTATGCTTTCCGCCTGCAGGCGGTTGCGCATGAGATCAAGACTCCGCTTACGGCCATCCATGCTTCAAGTGAACTGATGACGGATGTCGACGTCCCCGAGCGCAAGAAGGAAGAGATCGCGCAACGAATTCACAAGGAGGCCGGGCGGCTTTCCAGTGTGGTCACGACCTTTCTCGATGTGGAGCGGATTTCGGCCGGGGTCCTAAAGCTTCAAAAGCAACCCGTAGAGATCTCCGCTCTCGTGGCCGAGGCTTGCGAACGTGCATCGTTGCTGGCACTGAAGAAGAAGATTGCCATCGAGCAGAATTGCGCGGCCGTAATTGTTTCGGCAGATGCGGAATTGCTTCTTTTCGCGATCTACAATCTGCTCTCAAACGCAATCAAATACAGTCCGAGCGGTTCAACGATTCGAATTTCCCTACGCATCTTCCCGCAGGAGGTCTGCCTGGTGGTGGCCGACAGTGGATGCGGAATCGCAGCCTCCGAACAGAGTGAAATCTTTCGTCGGTTCTATCGCAGTCAAAAGCACAGGGACAATCGAGAAACCGGCTCAGGCGTGGGCTTGGCGATTGTCAAACAGATCGTAATGCAACATAGCGGCAGAGTCGAAGTCGAGAGCGTTCCGGAAGTCGGATCGAACTTCAGCGTATTCTTGCCGCGAAAGGACGAATGATGAACGCAAGACCACCTGTGCTGTTGATCGATGACGACGAAGGCATTAGCGAATCCATTGCCACTTTTCTGGAAGCCAAGGGCTATTCGGTTATGGTGACGAACATCGGTGCAGAAGGACTGCGGCTTGCCGCGGCCGCGCAGTTTCCTCTAATTCTGTCTGACATCTATATCGACCAAGTAACCGGAATCGACATTTTGAAAGCCGCGAAGCGTGCGGATGTGAACTGCGCGGTTATCCTGATGACCGCCAAAGGATCGGTACGAACCACCGTCGAAGCTGAAGCCGAAGGCGTTTTCGAATATCTTCCCAAACCCTTTGAGTTGAGTCGGCTTCTGGAAGTACTCGAACGCGCTGCGCGTTCGCTTCGGCCGATGGTTGCCCAGGAGATTCCGGACGCCAATCCCGACGATGCCATGATCGGCGTGACGCCAATCATGATCGAACTCTACAAATGCATCGCGCGAGCCGCACGAACCGACGCTACCGTTCTGATTCGCGGGGAAACCGGTAGCGGAAAAGAGTTGGTGGCGCGCGCCATACATGCATCCAGCCCTTGTGCGGACAAGCAATTTGTGCCCGTGGACTGTGCTGCGATTCCAGACAATCTCTGGGAGAGCGAACTATTTGGTTCTACCCGTGGAGCTTTCACCAGTGCGGAGAGGGACCGGGCAGGCATTCTTGAGCAAGCCCAGGGCGGCACGGTCTTTCTCGATGAAATCGGAGAGATTCCGCCTTCGTTTCAATCAAAACTGCTACGCTTTCTTGAGGCGAAGGAGTTTCGCCCAGTTGGTGCGACTGCGTCAAGAAAGGCTGATACGCGAATCATCGCGGCTACGCATCGACCGCTGGAAACCATGATCACGAGCGGCGAATTTCGTGCCGACCTCTATCACCGTCTCAACGTTCTTCCCATCGCGGTTCCTCCTCTGAGGGAACGAAGGCCGGACATACCCCTTCTGGCTGACCGGTTCCTGGCAGAATCGAATAACCGCTTTGGCCGGCAGATCGGGCTGGACAAGGCCGCGATGAAAGTTCTCGAAGCACACGATTGGTACGGCAATGTTCGCGAATTGAAGCACGTTATGGAGCGCCTGGTGGCAATGTCTCCCCTGGGGTTGCTTGGCGAAGCAGATGTCCGACAGGCCTTGACTGTGGGGTTTGCGGACCGCACGCAGGCTGCTCATTCGCAGACTCTCGAAGACGCTGAACGAGAGCACGTCCTTGAAACACTGCGGCAGTGCGGCGGAAATCGCACCATGGCCGCAGATCGCCTGGGTATTCAGCGCCGCACGCTCTACAAAATGCTTGAACGCTGGCAGTAGATGCGCAAAGGGCACAATACTGTGCCCGAAACGCACGATATCGATTCTGACGGCAAAGAATTGCTTCGAATTATCAACAAGATACAAGCCATTCAAATTGGCCAGAGGATTGCATTACAGAAAGACGAGGTTATCGTGAATCGAACTCACCTCAAATTCGCCGTCGTCCTTGTCTTGATGCTTGTGGCTCTGCTCGTCTCGGCTCAGAGCATCGCGCAAGGAAAAATCTCAGCTGTGAAGGGAGTGGTACAGCTGGTGCGCGGCCAATCGGCGCCAGTTCAGTTGCGGAAGCACGATCCGATTCAAGCCGACGACGAGATATTTTCAGACAGTAAGTCATCAGCCACGCTGCGCATGACCGATGGCAGTTCCATTCGAATCTACCCAAATTCTCGTGTCGTGCTGCGCCGTGAGAGCGGCAGGTGGAAGGAATTTCTGTCTGTGTTGCTCGGCAATGTGCGCGTACAGATTGAAAAACTGAGCGGCGGACCCAACCCTAAAACCGTGACCACGCCTACGGCGATTATTGCCGTGCGGGGTACCGTCTTTGCGGTCACGGTCGATCAGGCTAAGGGCACCGAAGTTGGCGTCGAAAGAGGCCTGGTGAGCGTCGCCAATCAGGCATATCCCGAAGACGAAGTCTTGGTTCGACCGGGAGAGTCGGTATGGGCACGGGCAGGCCAGCGTCTTGGCCAACCGCAGTTGCGGCAGAAGTCCATGACCGGAATCAACATGAACGGCTGGAGGGGCGGATCAGCAAACGATGCATCGGGTGCGAGTATGCGATCTCGTGGTTTTGGTGGGTCTAATGCATCCGGTAGATCTAGTGGATCTGGGCGACACAGATAGGTGAGTTCGAGTCGTTGGCCTCATATTTCGATCGAGGTGAAAGCGATGAAGAAGATGATGAAGCAGTCTCTGGTGTTGTTCTTGTTGTTGGCGACCCCAACTATGGTGTTGGCGCAGAGGGGCCGCGGTGGCGCAGGCCGTGGTGGTATGGGCCAAAGCGGCATGGGAAGAGGCATGAGCTTCGGCTCCATGAGCCGAGGCATGGGTATGGGCCAAGGTTCTGCTCAGGGTGACAAACTGCAGACGAGGGCCCGGAAGCACAAACGCTCCAAGACCCGCCAGACCAAGACTCATCAGAACAGGGCCGGTCAGAACGGTGCGACGCCGCAAGATCAGTCTCAGCAAGAGTCTTCGCAAAATCGTACGCAGGCCGGAAACTGACACCAAAATCCTGAAACTTGCCGGCAATCGGCGCGGCAACTTTCCTTACCAATCTCATCGTCAACGAATTGCTGATGAAGGCAATCAGCCGGAGTGCGCTCAAATTACGGACTGTGCACTCCGGCCCGCAGATCTTGCAGCAACTCAATGCATGGTGCACCGCAGAACACGGTTAACGAAGGGCATTACGGAAAGGATCTGTTATGAACATCACGCGACGGACCATCACTACGAGTTCTTGTCTACTCGCTTTCTTCCTATCGACGGCTTTTCTGGCCGGTTGTGGCGGAACAACGGCGGCCACTCAAACTTCGTCGGCAGTGCTTACGGGTACCACGATTGACGGCTACCTCCAGGGCGCTACAGTCTTCCTTGATCTCAACAACGACCGGCTCTGGACAGCTGGCGAACCCAAAGCGATAACCAGCGAGAGCGGGCAATACTCTCTTGACACTTCCGGCGTAAGCTCCGTTAGCGGCAAGTATGTTATTGTCACGGGCGGTGTTGACACTGATACGGGCTACCCCTTCCAGGGCCGCTTGATCGCAACGGTGGAAAATGCATCCAGCGGTCAGGTTGTGACGCCACTAACCACCCTGGCCTATGCCATGGTGGCGCAGGGTCTAGCCCCGAATGTTGAAGCAGCTAAAGCCCAAATTGCCACGGCGCTTGGCTTGGATGCCGGCGACCTGAGGCTAGACCCGCTCAAGTACCTGGACACCAAACCGGCCATTTATACCAATCAGGTTGCGCTTCAGCAGGCCGTCCAATTGCTGGCGGCCGTCAATAACGATGCAGGACTGACCGCCTATGAGGCGCAACTGAAAGTAATGGAAGCACTGGCTCTGGTCGTCAAGGCGCAGGTCAGCAAGATATCAGGTCCACACATCTTGTTAGAAGCGCTGGGACTGAACAACAACGCTATGAATGCCACAGCAGGGCAATTGGCCAACGGAATTCATAACGCATTGCAGACAGCCTTGAAAGATACGGACCGAATTCGCGCCAGGGATACAAGCCGTGCCGCACTCAAGACAATGGACCGGCTGCGCGATAGGATTCAAAGCTGCACGTCGAACTGCGATCCCGAAACTCTGGCCAGTCAGGTGGATGTTGAGCTGGCTCTGAGCAATGGCACAACCTATTGTTTGTTCGACAATGATCCGAACAACGATGCAGAAGCCATGGAGAGAATGCGCCTCCGGTTTAAGGGGGGCGACTGAGCCGCACGATAGCGATAGCAGCCGATTGTTGAGTGGTGCAGGCCTCTCAAAGAACTCAAGGGCTTGAGTTCCAATCCAAATACGAGTGGCAACAGCAACCTGCTTGTATAGTGCATGCAAAGACGATGCAGCTCCCAGCCCTATGCTGGGAGCTACGCCGGTTCATGACAACATCGCTTCTGCCGTTCTCTAAAGAACAGTTACTGCGAAACGGCGAATGGTTGCGAAGCTCAAGACCATTAAGGCGGAGCTTCTCCGCCGGAAGCATGATCGCATAAGTCAGGTTGGTGCATGGCTTCGGATGGTGGTCACTGGCTACTACCGATACCATGCTGTTCCCGGGAATATCGGTCAGTTGCGCACCTTCAGACAGCGCATAAATAGGCTCTGACACAACGATCTGGTTCGTCGCAGCCAACGCGCAAAGAAGAAGTGGGAGTTGCTGACTCCGGTCTTCGACAGGTGGATACCCCTACCCCGAATCCTGCATCCCTATCCTCACGCCCGCTTCAACGCCACTCATTCTTCATAAGAGCCGTATGCGTAGACGCGCACGTACGGATCCATCTGGGGGCGCTCAGTGATGAGCGTCCCTACCGGGACCAGAGAGAGCGAGCAGAAGCCCGGGAAGCTACGTCAGATATAGACACCGATCCTTGTTAGATATTCCAGGCAACGCGTTCAGCTTGATGGGCCGGGTCAGCGGGTTTCGAACCGGCTATCGGAATGCTCGATGCCCATGAGAATGGACTCCGCCGCCTGCCGGGTAAAGTCGAGCGTCTTGCGCTGGCTCAACGGCAGATTGCCCCCAATAGCCAGTTTGGCAATACCATGAACCAACGACCAAGCGGTCCATGCCTTGGGCATAGGGTCGCCCGCCGGCAGAATACCCGCCTCCTGCGCTGCCACAATGGCGTCGAGCAGCACACGGAAGGTGCTGTCCTCGTTCTGCGCATTCTCACCTTTACCGAGGGGCACCTCCGTCAGATCAAACATCACCAGGAAGTGGCGCGGCCATCGCAGCGCAAACTCAACGTACCCACAACCACAGAGCAGCAGCCGCTCGCGCACCGAGGTGCCGCGCTTCATCCTCCCGACCATGGTGATCCGCAGGCGCTCAAACCCCTCCGCCGCCACTGCCAGCAGCAGGTCGTCGCGACTGGCAAAGTGCCGGTACGGGGCGTTATGAGAGACGCCGGCTCGCCGGGCCACCTCGCGCAGCGTGAATGCGCGGGGCCCAACCTCGCCAATGAGCGCCTCGGCGGCTCGCATCAGCGCCTCCCTCAGATCTCCGTGATGGTACGGTTTGGACGACTTCATGTTATTAATTTTTACCGGAAAATGTTGACGCGCGCAACATGTAACCTTAAGCTGATGTTGTCGCTGTCCACATTAACTCGATAAGTCTCGGCAGCGCGGGAGCACATCATGGCCATCGGCACCCCCTTGAAGCACGCCAATCCCCAGGAAAACTGGGACGCCATCGTCGTCGGCTCCGGTATAGGCGGGCTCACCGCCGCCGTCCTGCTCGCTCGTCATGCAGGCCGGCGCGTTCTTGTGCTTGAGCGCCACTATGAAGCCGGAGGATTCAGCCATACCTTCCATCGTCCCGGCTACCAGTGGGACGTGGGTCTGCACTACATCGGACAGATGGGAGATTTGGGCTCACCGGTGCGCCGCGCTTTCGATCACGTCACCGGCGGCGCGGTGGCATGGCAGCCCATGCCCCCTGTCTACGACCGTTTCTTCATCGAGGGTCGCCGCTTCGAATTCGCCTCTGGCAGGCGAGCCTTTCGCGAGGGCCTGCGTCAGGCATTCCCATCGGAAGCCGCAGCCATCGATCGCTACCTTTCAGCCGTCCGCGCCGCCAACCGCTGGAGCAGCATCTACTTCGCAGAAAAGGCGCTGCCCGCCCCGCTCGCATCGCTAGCCGGCGGCGCAATGCGAGCGCCCTACCTGCGCTGGGCGCGCCGCACCACGCGCGAGGTGCTCCGGGACCTCACCTCCAACGGTGAGCTTATCGGCGTACTTGCCGCGCAGTGGGGCAACTACGGTCTGCCGCCTGCGCAGAGCAGCTTCGCCATGCACGCGACTATAGCCGAGCATTACCTCAACGGCGCGTTTTATCCAGTCGGCGGAGCCGCCTCCATCGCAGCCGCTATGGTTCCGCTTATCGAAAACGCAGGGGGCAGCGTGGTTACCAGCGCTGAAGTCGCCGGCATCGTCGTCGAACGCAACCGTGCCGCCGGAGTTCGCACGAGCGATGGCCGTCATTTCCGCGCGCCGCTCGTCATCAGCAACGCGGGCGCCACCAACACCTTCGAGCGCATGCTCCCGCCCGATCTTCCGGAACTGGACACACTTCGCGCGGAGCTCCGGACGCTTGCCACTTCCACGGCCCACGCCAGCCTGTACATTGGACTCTCGCAGACCGACGCCGCGCTCAGCCTCGACGGCACCAACCTCTGGGTCTACCCTTCTTTCGATCACGATGCGAACGTCGAGCGGTTCACGCAACACCTCGACGCACCGCTGCCCGGCATCTATATTTCGTTTCCTTCAGCCAAAGATCCTGATTTCCAGCGCCGCTGTCCCGGTCACAGCACAATCGAAGCCATCGCGATGTTGCCTTGGCAGCCCTTCGCCGGCTGGGCGCAGACGCATTGGAGGCGGCGCGGCAACGATTATGAAACGCTCAAGAACAGCATTGCGGCCCGGCTGCGGGCAGAAGTCGAACGCCAGGCGCCCGCCGTTGCGCCGCACATTGCGCACGCCGAACTCTCTACTCCGGTCACTACACGCCACTTCATGAATTATGCGCACGGAGAAATCTACGGCATCGCCGCCACGCCAAGCCGATTTCTCACACGCAGGCTCGGCGCGCGCACGCCGCTACGCGGCCTTTACCTTACCGGGCAGGATGCCGTCAGCCTGGGAATTGTAGGTGCTCTGTTCGGCGGAGTCGTGTGTGCCTCGGCGGCCTTGGGGAAGAACCTCTCTGCCACAGTCACCCAAAAATAGCTGCTCTGTAAGCGATGGTGTCTGAACAATACGTTGCCTGGTATGGGGAAATGTACTGAACCGTCGAAATCTGGATTGACGCCTGCACAATGGAGGCCACATTTCAGAAGGGCAACACTGCACCGATCAAAGCCTTCTGATCGCACTCGAAGGACCTAACATTGATGGGTAATCAAGGTGGTGACTGGAGCGGATTCGTGAGGGGATTATCTCGCACTGTCACATTTTGGACTACGAGTCGCGCGGCCGTAGGGCGTCTCACACCTCTGAAGTATTGACAATATTCGGACCCAGAAGATAATTCCTCCAGGATTGAATTGCCGCGCTCAATTTGCAATTCGAGCAGCGAAATACATCCGAAACTCCGAGTTATTCTCGAACTCCGAAAGCTCTTTATTCTATGGGCCATCCAGAAATACTAGCAATTTCGCAATCGTTTCGTGATCCTTTACAACCTATCGAGCCGCAGACCCGCATAGAAGCCCTGGACGTCATTCGCGGATTAGGTGTGCTCGGAATACTCATCGTCAACATTCAGTCGTTTGCCCTCATTGCCTCAGCTCGAGCACTTCCCGTCTCTCCCGCCGATTCTCGAATGATTGATCGTTCGATCTGGTTTCTTACACACGTTCTTGCTGACGGCAAGTTCATGACTGTGTTCTCACTACTCTTTGGTGCCGGCATCTGTCTGATGTCCGATCGTATCGAAGGAAGGGGCCTGCAATCCCGCCCATATCACTTCCGAAGAATGGCATTTCTTGTGGCCCTCGGACTATGCCATGCTTACCTGCTGTGGGATGGGGATATTCTCTTCACCTACGGTTTGTGTGGTTCAGTTTGCTGGTTCTTTCGACGCTCTCGGCCCCTTCGGCTGTTTGTTTATGCGGTGGGGTTTCTGGTATTCGGGGAATTATTGAGTTCGAACGCATGGTCCTCGTCCTGGACAAACTATGTGGCGATGCTTTACCAGTGCTCCAGAGACGCCTTGCACGTCGTTGTGAATGCATCACCTGCGCAGGAAGTTTCGATTTATCGAGGCTCCTGGATTCAGCAGATGGTACTTCGAGTTCCAGGTTCTGTCGATGCCGAAGTTGTCGGTTTCTGGACCATTTCGTTTTGGCGCATGACAGGAACATTCCTGCTTGGCATGGGTCTTTTTAGAATAGGTTTTCTTTCAGGATCATTCAGATGAGAAGACCTATAAGAACTGGTTGCGTATCGCTTTGGGTTCAGCGCTTCTGTCCGCGCTGATCGGCTCAGCACTGCTTCTCCCTCGCCCCTCGAGGGATGACGTCCTGCTTGATTTTGAGACCAACATTTGGCTGAGCCTCTTCATCGGTGTCGGTTGGGTTTCAGTTGCAGCTCTGATCTCCGGCAAATCCAACCAGCATTTCATGAAGGCGCCTTTACAGGCTGTTGGGCGCACAGCATTGACTAATTACATCCTGCAGACTCTCATCTGTACTAGCCTCTTCTACGGACACGGTCTTGGGCTTTTTGAAAGGCTGGATCGAGCGGCACTCATGGGTATCGTCCTGATGATCTGGTTCTTTGAGTTAGCGGCTTCAAGTCTCTGGCTGAAGCACTTCCGTTATGGTCCGGTCGAGTGGCTTCAGCGCTACATCGCTTACCTGCGCAAGCCGTGCGCCTATGTCAGCACGCATATGTCGGCGGCAGTGTAGAGTACTCGTCCTGCGCCGGTTGCGTGTGCCTCGATTTTAGGAACAGCCGCTCGAGTCCAGCAAAGTTCAGGAAGAACTGAACTTTTGTTGATTTGTGCTGATGCCTGATAATTGCGATCCTAGGAATCCGGCTATTTCGTCCGCGCAGAGATAGTAGATGCGCGAGCGTGGTTGTGAATTGGAGAACGTCGCCCGTATAGGGACCGGGCGGCCAGAGCGCTTTGTCCTGCGAAGGGCAAACAAGGTGAATAATAATTGGAATCTCGTTCCCGATTTGGCGATTCATGCTTTGCTGAGCTTGATGTTCGCGTTCATGACTCAAAGACATCGAACTCACTAATCACGACTCTCTCTCGCCGGATGGATTGATACTGAGCCCAGATGCCCCCTATATTCTGCCTGTGGAACTGGATGGCCTGACCAAGGTCCAGCTCATGGGCTTTACGTTGTTCATTGTCGAGGTCCTACGCGCTCTCGCGTTCATGATGTACGCCGAAAGCCGCTTTAGGTCGCACCACTTTCGATTCAAGTTCCTGGTCGATCCATTCGCTTAGTTTCGAACGGCGAAACACCCAGCTTTTGCCTTTCTTCGTGGCGTGAACTGCGCCAGCGCGTGCCATCATCTCCAGAGTCTTATAGTGAAGGCGTAGAAATGGAGCTGCCTCACGTGAGGTCAGAAGCGGTTCGACCATTGATTCGGTGAACATTGATTCTGTATTGATTGGTACGCGCAGTAAAGACATGACACCTCGTGAACTGTGGCCAGCGACGCGATCTCCTGGAACGAAGAGATCGCAGTTGGTGTTTTGAATGTGTAGAGAGTTGAGGACTGCGGAATAGAGAGGTGGTTGACTTGGTCTGACCCGGAGACATGGGTAACAGATCGTACCGGTCAAGCACAGTTAGGGACAGATAACGGGGCCATCGCGAAGATGGCCCCGTTTTTCATAGGGTCGTCACCATCAAACCGCCGTCAATTGAGCCAGTGGATTTTGTAGCATCTGCCAGAACCAATCCCCCGAATTCACCTACATCGCCGCTGGTCGCCCACCTTCCTTGAAGAGTCTGCGTCTTCCCTCGTATATCGTCTCTTGGTGGTACGACCCGGAAGTGTGACTTTGCCGACCGAGAATCTAGCGGAGCCCCTAGAGAAATCGAATGTGCGACCGAACTGATGATGAAACAACCTCTTCGATTTGCGAACGATTGCAGTTATCCAGTCTGTTTGGCTCCGGTGAATTCCTAAGATCGAGCGAGGTCCTTCTCGGGCATCTTCGATTGAAGAATGCACATGGTGACCGCGCTAGTTGCGGGCAATCAGAATCCTTTGACAGCGTGTGAGGAATAGCGGCTGAGAGCAATCCTAGGCCAGATTGAGAGTGATATTACGACGCGGTAAATAGGGTAACCAATCCTCATCGATTTCATATTCGCGTGCTCACCTCTGCGTCAGCCGGAAGAGCTGCTGGAACTTGTATCGGGACGAGGAAGTTGCTCGCGAGAACGTAATCGAAAAGATGACTTAGCGGCAAAGCAGGGCGAAGCTGACGGGCGGACACCCATCCCTTCGTATCGCTCCACTGCCAGCCGGTCGCAGAGAGGTTTTGAATGGATTGCTCCAGGTCTACTGACCTCATCGGATAAGCGTAGATCCTGACATTTTGTGCAAAGAGTCGAGACAAAGCTTCAAGAAAACTGCCGGCCAGCTTTGTGTAGCGATATTCCCAAATGCGAACCAATAGCGATAAGCCCACGACGAATCGGACATATTCCCCGGTGTAGCGGTTGACGAGGTCGGTCATGCAATACAGTTCCCGTTCACGGAAGAGCAGCACGTCGCCTCCGCGCGTGCAGAGAGCATCAATGCGCCCGAGCAAGTCACTGACATTTGGAGCTGGATCGGAGTCGATCAGCGGTCTTGCGGAGAGGCAGAAGAAGCCGATCGGTGCGCAGCTCTTTTCCTGCAACTCTTCACTGAGCTGCTTGACCCCTGACATCAGCATCCCTTCATGGATCTCCGCATGAGCGGGATCTACATGTTCGAACGATCCTGGCGCGAGCACGACCGCCTTTCTGTGAAGGACTTCGATAGGCGGTGCCGGCGGCCCGTTGGACGGAAAATGGACAGCCTCTGCAAGACCAGTGCACACAAGGTGAGCCAGAATCTCGCGCTTGTCCCATCCTGCGAAAGCCGTCCCACGTACTTCCACAAAGTCAATTTCAATACGCTTGTCAACGTCCTGAGCAACACTCGCGAGGAATGATTCTATCGTTCTCAATTCATAGAAGATGGCGTAGACCAGGTTCACGCCCAGGATTCCGATCGCCTCCTGCTCGAGTGCTCTGGAACGATCGCGCATGTTGATATGGAGAACAACTTCGTTCGGTCGGCCATTTGGTTCCAGCTGAAACCGCATACCCACCCAGCCGTGAGGTTCATTCGTTCCGGCATAGTTACGGGCGGCGACAGTATCGACAAATGTGAAAAAGCGCGTATTCGATCCACGGCTCTTTTTCAACTGGTTGATGAGCTGGGCCCATTCCCTGTTGAGCATGGCTTCGAGACGTTCCTTGGAGACGTAGCGCGCACTGGAGCCGTACAAGTCGTCGCTGACTTCCTTGTCATACGCTGAGATCGATTTTGCAACCGTCCCGGCAGCTCCCCCTACGACCATGAACCATCTCACAACTTCCTGACCGGCCCCGATTTCAGCGAAGGAACCATAATTTGTCGGATCGAGATTGATATGCAGCGCCTTCTGATGAGTGTTGAGTCTCTCTGTTGATGTCACGGAACCGTCTCCTTGTCGCATCGGCGGCTTTTGATTTCATGCTATAAAGCAGGAATGGGGGTGTGAATACCGAGGATTCGAATCGTTGGGGATTTCAGATCCAGAGTTCGCACTCTCCATTAAGCTCCCCGCATCTTACCAACGTCAGAGCTTCAGATGCCGCGAGTTCCAGAAAGGTGCCGTGAATCGCATCGTGAGTTGACTTTAGCTCTAACTCGATCCTTGTAAAGCCACAAATTCCCGCAACGTCTCAGCTCGTTACTCATCTCATTCGCCAATTCGAATTTCTGGGTCGCCGAAACCTATACGAAGGTAGCGAGCGATACCTTCGTCTGATAGCGCCATCGAAAACCTCGCAGCACACTAAGACGTGCTAGACGGTTCGCCGCATCGGCATCGCCACGAAACCTGAGGTATTGCAGGGCCCCCATCTTCACCAACCTGTACGCCGTAGCACGGCTATATCAATCAGGCACGAGAGCAAGTTGTCTCAGAGCATCTCGTTCGCGGTTTGCCGAGCACACCAGCGAGTCGAAGAGGAGTCGCCGACAGTGAAGTAAAGCGGAGATGCGAGAGAGGAGTTTACATGCGGTTTCGAGCTTTGGCGATTGCGGTACTGCTTGGTGCCCCATTGAATGGTGAACTCGTTGCGTCCGCTCAGTACAGCGCGCCTGCGACGCCCGCACCGTATAACCCGATCGCTCTGGCCGAAGTGACAGGAGCACCGCGAACAGCCGTACAAGCCCGACAAAACAACGATCAGACCCTGTCGCAGAATCTGTACCTCGGTGGTGTCCCCACTGGGGAACCCAGCGCGACGCCATTGGCGCTTTCCCTCCAGGACGCCGTCGCTCTCGGCCTGAAGCAAAATCTCGGCGGAGTTTTGGTCAGAGATCTCGCGACGGACGCGCGGGGACAGCGATGGCAAGCGCTCAGTGAACTGCTTCCCAACGTCGTCACCGCAACTGGCCTTGGAATTCATCAAAACAATGTCAAAGCAACCATCGGTCTGACCATCCCCGGAGTGCCGCCGACCATTGGACCATTTGGCTATTTCGACTCGCGCGCCTATCTGAGGCAATCGATCTTTGATTGGGCATCCATCGAGCGGGAGCGATCGTCGCGGGCGCAGGTGGGAGCGGCGCAGTTTAAGTCCGAGGACGCCCGTGAACTTGTTGTGCTGGTGGTAGTGTCCAATTACCTGTTGGTGGCCGCAGACCAATCGGAAGTTGAGTCTGCCAAATCGCAACGAGATACGGCAAAAGTGCTCACTCAGCAGGCATCCGACCAGAAGACCGCGGGTCTAGCGTCGGCCGTGGACGTTCTGCGCGCACAGGTACAGCTGCAGTCACGGCAGCAGAAACTGATTACTGCGCAAAATGCGCTGGCGAAGCAGAAGCTCGTACTGGCGCGAGCTATCGGACTTCCGCTCGGCCAGGAATACAACACAACCACGCACCTCCCTTACCATGAGCTTGTGCCTCAGAACCTCGATGAGGCAATCCAGAGCGCCTACAAAGCTCGCACCGATTTCCAGAGCGAAGTGAGTCGGGTCCGGTCAGCTGAGCTCGCAAAGAAAGCGGCTTCCGCTGAGCGCTATCCAACGTTAGGCGCGGAAACCGACTACGGTCTCTCTGGAGTCAACCCCGGCTCCTCGCATGGGACCGTTGACGCGGCTGTTACCCTACGCATTCCAATTTTCCAGGGCGGAAAGGTGCACGGGGATGTACTCCGCGCCGACGCCTCTCTCGCGGAGGAAAGAGCCCGGCTGGAAGACTTGAAGGCCAGGATCGATCAGGAGGTTCGCGACGCGTATCTCGACCTGGAAGCAGCCGCACAGGAAGTCTCTGTTGAGAAGAACGCTGTCGCACTCGCCACTGAGACGCTGGCACAGTCGCGTGATCGCTTTCGTTCAGGAGTCACTGACAATGTCGAGGTGGTTCAGGCACAAGATGCACTTGCAATCGCCTCAGATGCCTATATCGCGAGTCTCTTCAGATTCAACTTGGCAAAGTTGTCCCTGGCAAAAGCAACCGGAGTTGCGGAGTCCCGATACTCCGAGTATTTGAAGGGAAATTGAGTATGTCTGAACTGAATCAGCCTAAGAACCCAGAGCAGGCGACATCGGCGGAGCGGAACGCACCATCGGATGGTGCCGTCACTGCTGACCTGTCGACTTCGGCCTATCCGAAAAGACACTCGTACAGTCGCTGGATCATTGCTGCCTCGCTTATTGTTCTCATCGTCGTCGGCGTATTCCTCTGGCACTATCTTTCCGGCTTCGAATCCACTGACGATGCACAGGTAGACGTCCATCTCTACCCGGTCAGCGCTCGCATTTCTGGATATGTCCAGAGCGTCAACGTTGACGACAATCAATGGGTCAATAAGGGATTCACGCTTGTGACAATTGATCCGAAAGACTATGAGGTGGCATTAGCAAAAGCACGGGCAACACTCGACACCTCAGAGGCTTCTGCGAAAAGTCTAAATATCGCCGTACCCATCTCAACTGTCGATACTTCAAGCCAGTTGAAGTTCACGTCCTCGGATATTACGAGCGCACGGGCGGCAATCCATGCAGCAGAAAGACGGGCCGCAGCCGCCCATGCCCGCGTCGTGGAGGCTAAAGCTGAAAATGCGAAGGCGCAGGATGACGTTACCCGCTACCGCTTGCTGCTCGCAAAGGAAGAAGTTCCAAAACAAGTTTACGATCACGCTTATGCCTCCGCGGCAACTGATGCCGCCGCCATATCTGCGGCAGAAGCAGACGAGGCAGCAGCACAACAGGCTGTTCAGGAAGCGCAAAGCCGCCTTACTCAAGCTGAGGCACGATACGAAGATGCAGAGGCAGGGCCACAGCGAGTCGCTTCCACGCGTGCCAAGGCACTTTCTGCGATGGCAGACATAAAGCAGAAAGAAGCTGCTGTCATGCAAGCGCAGTTGAACCTCGAATACACCAAGGTCCTCGCACCCGTAGCTGGCGAAGTCACCAGGAAAGTTGTGGTCGGATTGAATGTCGACCCGGGAGAACAGTTGCTCACTGTGATTCCGCTGGATCAGGTGTGGATTACTGCGAACTTCAAGGAGACCCAGCTCCAACATATGCGCGTGGGCCAGAAAGCCCGCATCAAGCTCGACTCGAACGGCCGTACATACAACGGTCATGTTGACAGCATCGCTGGAGGAACTGGACCCATCTTCAGCTTGTTACCGCCCGAAAACGCAACTGGAAACTACGTCAAGATTGTCCAGCGGGTTCCGGTAAAGATTGTGCTGGAACCTGGCGAGAATCGCGATCACCAGCTTCGGCCGGGTATGAACGTCGAAGTGAAGGTGTATCTGCGATGAGCGCTGCCACCGCTACTTTACCTGCGACGCAGGACTTCTCTCGGCCACACGTTAATCCATGGCTCATCGGAATTACCGTGTCCATGGCCGCGTTCCTTGAAGTGCTCGACACCAGCGTGGCAAATGTTGCCTTGCCTTACATCGCCGGCAATCTAGGTGCCAGCTATGACGACAGCACATGGGTGCTCACCTCTTATCTTGCTGCGAATGCCATTGTGCTCCCTGTAAGTGGTTGGCTTGCGGACGTCATTGGCCGCAAGAGATATTTCATCATCTCCCTGGTTGTCTTCACTGTAAGTTCTCTGTTATGCGGTTTCGCGCCCAATCTTCCCTTTTTACTGCTCTGCCGTGCATTGCAGGGCATTGGGGGTGGCGGGCTCCAGCCAATGGCACAGGCAATCCTCAACGATACGTTTCCGCCTGAGCAGCGCGGCTCTGCCTTTGCGCTCTACGGTATTACCGCGGTTCTTGCTCCGACGATTGGCCCCATGCTGGGCGGGTGGATTACCGATAACTATTCCTGGCGCTGGATCTTCTTCATCAAGCTGCCAATCGCGCTCCTCGCGCTTTACATGACCTATATGCTTGTACACGACTCATCGCCCGCTGGTCGCTCCAGGAACGGCGGCATCCGCGTCGACTACATCGGAATTGCGTTTCTCACTCTTGGCGTGGCGTCGCTTCAGGTCGTATTGGATAAGGGCCAGGAAGATGACTGGTTCGGTTCTCAGTTCATTCTTACGCTCGCCATCACCGCGGCAGTCTGCATGCTAACACTCGTCATTTGGGAGTGGTATCGCAAGGACCCGATCATCGATGTCCGGATGTTCAGGAGTTTCAACTTCGCGGCGGCCAATCTAATGATGTTCATGATGGGCATCATGCTCTTCAGCACACTTGTGCTTATTCCCGAATTTCTGCAGACCTTGCTGGGTTACACAGCGGAGCTTGCCGGATTGGTATTGTCTGCCAGCGGATTCATCCTGCTGTTGATGATGCCGGTGGTGGGACGTCTCACGTCCAAAGTCCAGGCACGTTTTCTGATTGCGGCGGGTTGGCTATGCCTTGCAGTTGGTCTCATCTATTCCGCCTATCGACTCGATCTATTTATCAGCTTCAAGTTCGCAATGTGGTTGCGCTGCGCGCAGGTGGTGGGGATCGGATTCCTGTTTGTCCCGATCACAGCCGCCGGCTACATCGGTGTCCCGGCAGAGAAAGGCAACAGCGTCTCCGGCATGGTCAATTTCATGCGCAACATTGGCAGCAGCATCGGTACTTCAATCGTAACCACAATGATCGCCCGGCGTTCACAATATCACCAACAGATTCTAGTCGGCCATATTACACCGGATTCACAGGCATTTCGGGAAGTAATTCACGGCGTGACGAGCAGCTTAAGACACTCTGGCCTTGGCACCGTTGACGCGCACAATCAGGCCATCGCCAGATTCTACGCCTTGGTAAATCAACAAGCCCATACTCTCTCGTTTATCGACACATTCTGGATATTGGGCATCCTTTGCGCCGTTATGTTTGTTCTCGCGTTCTTCCTGAAGAAGAATGATCCAGGAGCGGGCGGAGATGTTGCAGTGGGCTGAGGACACCATCATGATTCGAGCCATCACAATTGAACGAGAGTTCGGCTGCGGAGGATCGGAGATTGCCGACCTGATCGCCAGCCGCCTCGAATGGAGTCTGTGGGACGAGCGGCTAACCCAGGAAATCGCGCGTCTGACCGAAAGCACGCCACAGGCGGTCGAGCGGAGAGAGTGGCGCGCCGATCCAGTCGTGTATAGGGTCTTCAAAGACTTTCTTCGCGGTGCATTTGAGGGAGGCCTGCCGCCAACGAACCGGCTGCAATTGCTGGATGCACGTCGAATCGCCTCTGTTTCGAAGAGCGCTGTGATGACTGCCATTAACAGCGGCCCTTCGGTGATTGTGGGTCGAGGCGCGCAGTATTTCCTCAGCAATCGCAACGATGTCTTTCACGTGTTTCTGTATGCCTCTCGCGATCATAAGATCCGCAGATTGATCTCTCGTGGCGAAACTCAGAAGAAGGCAATCGAACAAATCGACGTGACAGACCATGCGCGAGCCGCTTTCGTCAAGCAATATCTCGGGCTCAAGTGGCCGGAACCCCACCTCTATCACGCAATGTTCAATACCGAGTTAGGAGAGTCTTGCACGTCTGCGATGGTCCTTCAGTGCCTCAAACAGTTTGAGGGCAAAAGGTGAGGCGTTGCTTTATTAGAGCGAACGGAATTGCGTGGCGGGCACAATCTCCGCTTTGCAAATAAATGCAGCGCGGGATTCGGATCGTGTCGTCAATCGAGAAATCGGGAGTTACAGATGACTTCAACTCCAAAAGGTACGGCTCCTGTTACCGGAGAAACTTCCGGTTTCGGTACCGCCCACCACTTTGATCATTTTGAGTCAGGAAATTGTGATCCCGGAAGCCAGCAATTGGGCAAATCATTCGAAGCGGCTCAATTGAATCTAGCCCATCAATCCCTCGTCGTCGCTTATACCCCACCTCGGATTCTCCTGGTCGATGCTGCGCTCGCCCTGCAGAAGCTGCATCTGTTGCTCCTGCGCTCCATCCCGGCCATCGTGGAATCCATGGCTTCCTGCGCGGACATGTATCTTCACGGTAAGCAGGGTTATGTGCTTGTAATCCTCGCGCTCCAGTCTGAATCAAGAGAGACGGCCGAAGCAGCACATTTTGTCCGCCATCGGTGGAGCACCGCCAGAATTCTCCTCCTCGAAAACGAGTCCGCTCTGATCGACGAATGGCTTTACGACGAGCGGATCGACCCCCATTTGCATCCGGCAGAAGTGCTTGCGGCGGCAATTCGCCTCATGAATGAAAAACAATGATGAATTCCAATCTGAATATCGAAGGCTCTCGCTCCCATTTGATGCTCCGGCATGTCGGACATCCCGCGTCTCGATTACACCATCTCGCGGCAGTTGCAGCATCAACTTGAAAGCCTGCGACGTCAACCGGATCGTCATCAGCCATCATCCGCAGCTTGCGAAAGGGGCTGCATAGCAAATGAAACTCTTGCGATACGTAGCGCTGATATTCATTGACGCTTTCGGAATCACGCATCCTTCGATGGAAGCACGCGATCGCGCAGCCAGGTATATTGCCTTCCTGATATTTGGACTTCTCGTCACTTTATGCTTTGTTCTCTTCCTGGGTCTGCGTCTGCTTCGCTTGTAGATTTCACTCCTGTCCACCGTTCCGGCAGATATTCGTCCTTGATACGTGTCTGGCGGCCCAGATCGGATCATGGCATCAACCAACACTTCGGCCCAATAGTTTCAATTGGAACGTTCTGACGAAATTATGGCTGGAGAGCGTTAGGATCCGGAACCTGCAGCACTGGCAATTTGTTTATTGGGAAATCTCGAATGGGGACGCATCGCATTCAGGCTGATGAGTGGCACAATGTCTTCTATATCCAAGCCGGTGGCGAGTTTCGATACAAATGCAGATCTTCGTTGCCTCTTGCGTGCAGATCTTCCCGTGAATACTGTGAAGCTAGCGCGCTATTTGATTGGCAAAATCATCGTTCATGACATTGCGAATGGCAGATTAAGCGGACGCATTATAGAAACTGAGGCCTATCCGGTTGGCGGCGCAGCTGGACATGCATTCAAGGGCATGACACCACGCAATCGCTCCCTATTCCTTGAGCGAGGACACGCATAGGTTTCTCTCGTCTATGGCGTTTCACTCTTACTAAATGTGCCAAGTGAGAAGGTTGGAGTTGGCGCGGGAGTCTTGTAGCGGGCCATTGAGCCTCTTAAAGGTGTCGAGCTAATAAAGGGCGCGAGTCGAAGGAATCAAAGGATCGATATAGGAAGGGGGCCGGGGAGATTGACGAAGGCAATGCAAGTTGACCTCAGGCACGATGGATTGAATTTGTGCGCTGCAGACTCCCCGCTTTGGCTTGCTGAGACCGCGCGCAAGGCGGGACCGATTGGTAAGAGCGTGCGCTCTCGCCTCACTCACGACGCTGACCGTTTGTTGTTCTCTTACGAACTTGGAAACATGCACATTAGCGGCCCCAGGAGAATACTCCGAGAATGATGGATACAGAGAGAGTGGTCCATCTACGCTCACATGCCGGGCCGAATGGCCAGCTCATGAGGTAATGGGTGAACACGACATATCCGAACTGCTGATGTCATGAGGTTCTAAAGCAATGTCTTCTAATCTACGATCGAGTTCAATCGGACTGCCAGACATAATTTCAACCTCTCTGGACGTAGTCTTCTGCGGAATCAATCCGGGAATGCGGTCGGCGGCGGTCGGACTGCACTTCGCAAACCGAAGTAACCGCTTTTGGCGCGTGCTTCACCTTTCAGGTTTTACCACGAGGAAACTTGAACCGGAGGAAGCACGCCTCTTACTCGATTATGGCTGTGGAATCACCTCTGCAGTTGCTCGCCCAACAGTCAGTGCAACAGATCTCAGTCGAAACGACTACATTGCCGCCCGTCCTCTCTTTGAACGCAAAATCAAGAAGTACCGACCTAGATACCTGGCGTTCCTGGGGAAGCCGGCGTGTTCAGTGTTTTTGAGCCAGCGCGACCTCTCGTGGGGATTACAGCCAACGACACTCGGCGGGTCTGCGGTCTGGGTATTGCCCAATCCGAGCGGTTTGAACCGCGCGTTTACTATCGGCATGTTGATCGATGCCTATCGAGAGCTTTTCGAAACCGTGCTCCTTAGCAGTCGATGAATGATGCCCATTGTAGGATGGGTGGCTGATCTAGGATGACGAAAAAACACCTCTTATCCGAAATAGCGGAGCGACCTGCGGTAATCTGCTTCTTCACATTCGTCACGGTTCGATGGAGAGGTTCATGGAGCGGATTTCTCCAATAAATCCTCTGGCAATCGCCGTTCACATTAAAGAGATTGGCATGCGCGGTGGTAGTGCTCTTTGCAGCCTTATTGTGACGTGCCGAATTGCCATCATAGCCTGAGGTGAATGAGAAGAAATTGACTTCTAACCTCTTTCCTTCTCCCGAGGAATGAAACCCGGTACGCCTGTTGACACAACTGGATTGAGCCTCTGTCTAATATCTATGCGATTGATTTCATTAAATGCACTTTGCGGAAGTGGGGAGATGTTAAAGTTCTCCTTCGCGCGAGCTGCGGTATTGGGCGTCGTCAGCAAAGCTGTGCCGCGCTGCACAGCCCACGCCAGCAGAACCTGTGCCGGGGTCTTTCCGACCTGTGCGGCGATCGCTAAGATCACTGGATCTTCAAGCAACCCCGGCCTCATTCCGTGACCGAGAGGCGCAAATGCCAGTAAAACAATCCCGCTCTGCTTGCAGAATTCCAGAAGCTCGGTTTCCGGCAGATACGGATGTGATTCGACCTGGACCACCGCCGGCTTGATTCGTGCGGCCCCGTAGAGGGGCAGCAGGCCACTCAAGGTAACATCTGACAAGCCGATGGCGCCGCACCTCCCATCGTCCACCAGGCGCTCCATTGCTCTCCAGGTTTCGAGCAGTGTCACTTCCCGGTCGTAGATAACATTGCCGCTCTGATCTCGCGGGTCTTGCTCATCTCCAGCTTGGAATGCGAACGGAGTATGAATCAGATAGAGGTCCAGATATTTAAGCTTGAGCCTTTCCAAGCTCGCATTGAAAGCCGGCTTCACTCGTTCGGGACGATGATTTGTGTTCCACAACTTGGTGGTCACAAAAACATCCTTGCGCGCGATCTTCTCCGCGGCGAATCCTGCCTGAAGCGCCTCGCCTACTTCCCGCTCGTTGCGGTAACGCTCTGCACAATCGAAGTGGCGGAAGCCGGCCTCGAGCGCATTTCTTGTCGCAAGTATTGTTGCTGCCGCATCAGGGATCAGTGTGCCAAACCCCAATACAGGCATTTGACCCGCCCCATGTTGAAGCGGAAGTCGCAGATTCCGAAACTCAGAACTTTCGATCATGCTGCCCCCTCAGTGCCATCTTGCTCAAACTCCCAATCTCCGAAAGCCGCTACTTCTCTGCCGGCAGCCGTGGCGCCTTAGTTGACATTGGCAATGATCCACCGCAATTCGCACTTCATATTGAGTTCTTCCCTTGTATTGCGGCGCTAGGTGCCCGGTCGCTTTGCGGTCAGCCAACAGCAGAGCCTGGTCGCGACGAAGCATATCAACCTTCTTTTTCCCAGTGACAAGCCGGAGGATTCTTTGTGCCCTTCTGCTTTCCGAACATTCTGTTCAACGAGCCACACTCGGAGTGCAGTTGAACAGCGCTCCGGGTGACAAAAGGGCGTTGAGGTTTTTGACCTGGAAGTGCTTGGATTAAGCGGCTTTCCGTGCAAGCAGGTTGATGAGATTCTTAGCCGCAACCGTTGATGAAGCAGGATTCTGTCCAGTGATAAGACGACCGTCAACGACCGAAAACGGTTGCCAGTCTGCAACTTTCTCGTAGATGGCTCCCAGCCGAAGTAATTCATCCTCTACCAGAAAGGGCACCACGTGGGTCAGGCGAACTTCGTCTTCTTCACCACTCGTGAAACCGGTCACATGTTTACCTTTCACAAGCGGGGCCCCCTTGTAGGTCACCCTATGAAGCACTCCGGGAGCGTGGCAGACCAATGCCACCGGCTTGCCGGAATTGTAGAATGACTCAATCAAAGAGATGGAATCCGCGCTCTCAGCCAGATCCCACATCGGTCCATGCCCTCCAACATAGAACACCGCATCGAAGTTTCCAGCCTTCATATTGGCCAATTTGACAGTCTGCACAAGATCGCGTTGCGCAACGCTGTCCTGCTTGAAGCGAGTCATTGCAGGAGTCTGATTCTCTGGCAGATCGCTCTTGGGATCAACCGGAGGTTGTCCGCCCAGGGGCGAGGTTAGCGTCAAATGGACGCCCGCATCCCTGAAAACGAAATAAGGTGCTGCAAATTCTTCAAGCCAGAAGCCGGTCTTTCGTCCGGTATTCCCAAGTTGATCATGCGACGTGAGCACCATCAGAATTTTCATATTCACCACCTTTCGCGACGCGCATTTCGATTTCGACCACCTAGCTATCAGAGCAGGGCGATGCGGAAGAGACAATTAGACGATGGTATCGGCGATACCTTTGTATAGGCACGCCCGTCTCGCATCGGTGGCGCAAAAGATGGAAATGAGATAGATAGTAAGAGCAACACCATCGTCCAATTGCGGATCACGGCATTCTCTGTGTCAATGGTTACTGTGACTGCGGCCAGCATTGCCGATAGCCCTCGTAGAAGACCGAGCACCACTTCCAATCTCAATTGAACAATGTCTGAGAATGCACTAGGACGATCAGGGGAAGCGACCAGATTTCGATTGGCACTTTCGCGTCAGCACGACCTAACTTCGAGCGACGCGTCACAGTCTGATTCTTCTATTCAGACGCAGAGGCATCCTCAGCCCCATCCGGCCGATCAACAGAATGTGAGGTAACGTCAAATGAATGCACGCGAACTGTTTTCCTATTCGACTTACGAAGAGCAAGATCGCCTGGCAGAGCGGGAGTTGATTGCGTTCATCAGAGTGGTAACGGAGCTGTTTGGTGAGGAACAAGCTCGGTCAGCCGCAAGAGACTGGCTCGACGAAGCGGACCTGATTGATGCAGCGCCCTTTTCGAGTAACAGAAATTGGCGGTCAGTTACGATCTCAGCTTCCGCGCGGCTGGCAAGGCGAGCTGACGCTCCACAATATCCACAGAACTCTCGCCCGTGATGTAGTTCGCGGCGAGTGCTTATTTGGCTGTTGACAAAGGCGACTGAGGTGGCCGCGACAGTCGAAGACGAGCAGCCATGCGCACTAACTCTGCAAGAGATTCAGCTTTCATCTTTCGCATCATGCTGCCGCGATGTGCTTTAACAGTGATCTCACTGATGCCGAGTTCGCTACCCACTTGTTTATTCGCCAAGCCAACAACCACAAGCGCCATAACTTCTCGTTCGCGGGGTGTGAGATGCGCATATCGAGCTTTCAGTGTGCCGATCTCTGCCTCGCGGTCAAGCAGCAACCTGCTGCGTTCGAGAGCATGGCGAACGGCATTCAGTAGAACTTCATCGCCAAAAGGCTTGGTAAGAAACTCGACAGCGCCCGCCTTCATCGCCTGTACCGTCGCGGGAATATCTCCGTGGCCGGTGATGAAAATAATCGGCATTTCATGCCGTTCCATCGCAACGCGCTTCTGCAACTCGAGACCATTGAGTCCGGGAAGAGACAGATCAAGCACTAAGCAGCATGGTACGGTTGAGCAGGGACGGTCGAGAAAATCCTGTGCAGACACAAATGTCTCCACGCCCAGGCCCTCGTGGCGAAGCAACAGTTCGAGCGATTCGCGAACGGAAATATCGTCATCGACGACGAATACGATTGGCAGGGTCTGTGACATGGGGAGCACCCTCACCTCAAATCCATGCACGTTGGTAGAAATCATTGTAAATCCTATATGGGAGCCTATGGAAAAGACTCATTGGATTCGAAGCGCGGAATTCAGCGCTTCCAACAACTTAGTATCGCTGAACGGTTTGAGCAAACATGCAATTGCACCTTGTTCGATCAGGCGCGTCCGCACCGACTCATCTCGCTGTGCGGTGATGAAGATGATCGGCATCTTAATGCCGCGGCGGATCAACTCCTGTTGGAGTTCGGGCCCACCCATTCTCGGCATGGCGATATCGAGGATCAGACAACTTGTTTGCGAAAGTACATCCGACGCAAGAAACTCCTCAGCAGAAGCAAATGTCCTGGACCCAAAGCCGAACTCCTTGAGTAGATCTGGCAACGATTCACGGACCGATTCATCATCGTCGACAATCGAGACTATTGAATGAGAATTCATCATTGATTCCTCAGTCCGCACTTAATGACGACCTTCCTCGACGTTGAGATCCGTGCGTTCGCTCCATCACTCTTTGAGGAAGTCGATGCTCCCCTTCCCACATGCCACTCACACCACTCGTAGCTGGACATCAACAACGCGGCTGAGTTCGTTTCCATGGAGTCTATTCCTGACGACACTCCAAAACACCATCATCCGCTCCGCAGCTGACGGCGTCCATTGTACTTAGGTATTGGCTAATTTCAGTAGCCAGACGCGATTGGTTCTAATTGTGCTCAGTGCCGTGGTCAAGCGGAATGGAGAACGCGAACGTAGATCCCGGCCCATCGTTAGCCATCGCCCATAGGCGACCGCGATGAGCTTCAATGATTGAACGGCTGACAGAAAGTCCGATCCCCATGCCGTCGTCCTTCGTCGTATAAAAGGATTCGAAAAGCCGGTCGGCTGCTCTCGCGTCAAAGCCAATGCCGCTATCCTGAACAATGAGCTGAACGTCTTTGCTATCGTCGCATTCCGTTTTGATCAGCAGTTGTCTCGGTCGGTCGTCAACATTTCGCATCGCGTCTGATGCATTACGCAGCAGATTCAGGATGACCTGCTGAAGCTGAATTCTGTCACCTTTCACGGCCGGTAGATTAGCGGTGAGTTGATGCCGGACAATGATTCTGTTGCTCTGTAGCTCACTCAACGAAAGCGCAATCACTTCCCGTGTAGCCTCATTCAGGTCGATCAGCTCGACGGCAAATTCCTTCTTCTTGAAGAGAGCACGCAATCGCGTGATGACCTCGGAAGCGCGATTCCCATCGCGAATGGTGCGCCGGGCCGTCTCCCGTGCTCCATCAATGTTTGGGGGTTCGCTGTTCAGCATACGCAGGCACGTGCTTGCATTCGTCACAATGCCCGATAGTGGCTGGTTGACTTCATGTGCGATGGATGCGGTTAACACTCCAAGGCTCGTGCTTCTAGCAAGATTAGCGAGTTCCGACCTGGCTCTATCCAGAGCCTCCACAGAAAGGCGGCTCTCGGTCACATCCTGAACCGCACCTACATACTCCCATTGGCCTACACTGTTCCTATTTCCGTGGCCAACAAGATGCAGGTATTTCACTCTGTTACCCGGAAGTAGGAGACGGTGCTCATACTCGAAGTCACTGCCGGATTGAGCCCGCTCAAACATGTCAAATAGCATTGGCAGGTCTTCCGGGTGGACTCTAGTTCCGATAAGCTCAAGGGTCATAGTTAAACCGGGATCGAGCTCGAAGATACGATAGACCTGCTCTGACCAAACGATTTCTTCTGTCGCTACCCGCCAGAAGAAACTCCCAGTCCGGCCTAGTCGTTGGCCCTCCGAGAGAAATGCCTCGCTGCGCCGCAACTCCTCTTCTGCCCGTTTGCGCTGCGTGATATCTCGAAGGTACCCGGTGAACGCCGGCGGTCCGTCCATTGGAATGCGGGAGATTGCTACTTCGACCGGGAACTCGGTTCCATCCGCGCGCGTTGCCGTCAGCTCGACCCGCCTCCCCAGAACTTGGGTCTCGCCTGTGGCTTGATAACGCGCTAATCCTTGCCGGTGCTTTTCTCTATTAGACGGAGGAATGATAACTTCCGACAGATATCTCCCGATGACATCAATTCGACGATAGCCAAAGGTGCGCTCTGCCGCCGGATTGAATTCGGTGATGCGCCCTTCATGATCGATCGTCACGATGCAGTCAAGTGCCGAGTTGAGGATCGCGGCCTTCCGCGCCTCACTTCGCCGCAACTCTTCCTCGGCCCGCTTGCGATCGTCTATGTCTATATTCGTTCCGTACCATTTTACGATGTGACCTGAGTCATCGCGCAATGGATTGGCTCGGAACAAGAACCATCGATAGGTGCCATCAAAGCGGCGCATGCGCGCTTCCGCATCGACCGGTGTGCCTGAAGCCAGGCATGACTGCCAGTACTCTATGAGCCCGTTCACATCATCCGGATGAATGACTTCTCCCCAGCCCCAGCCCTTGGCCTCTTCAGCCGAGAAGCCCGCATAGCTCAGCCATCGCTGGCTGAGAAAATCGCAGTAGCCGTCGGGAAGAGTGGACCATGCCGTCGTCGGAATTGTATTGATGATCCGGATGAGATTGCGCTCGCTTGTCTGCAGAGCTTCCACGGCGAGCTTCCGATCATTGATATCGGTGCTCGTGCCGTACCACCGCACGATCTTTCCCATCTCATCGCGGAACGGCGCAACCTGGATCAGAAACCAACGGTAGACTCCATCGTGACGGCGAAGACGCGCCTCCATCTCGCCGGGATCCCCTGAAATCAAAAGCTCCTTCCATCTCTTCATGAGGGGTGGCAGGTCTTCCGGATGGAAGCAAACCTGCCAGCCCCAGCCGTGTGCCTCTTCCGGAGACAGGCCTGTGTATTCGTGCCAGCCCTTGCTTAGAAATTCGTTTGAACCATCGGGAAGATTGCACCACGAAAGAGACGGAATCGTATCAATCACCTGCCGAAGCCTTGCCTCAGATGTTTTGAGTAGACTCTCGCTGTTTCGGAGATGCTCTTCAACAATCTTGCGTTCGGCAATTTCTTTCTTTAATTCCTCGTTCGCTGCGGCAAGACTTGCGGTTCGGTCAGCCACACGTTGTTCTAATTCATCCGCGATCCGTCTCTGCTCGTTCAAGAGGCGTGCCTGCTGCAACGCCACAGTTAGTTGATTGGTCGCCACTCCCAGAAGCATTCGATCGGCTTGAGTTGGGAAATCTGCGCGTTCCGAGCCCGCTACAACGATTCCAACTTCACCATCGATGCCCAATCTTATTGTCAGTATGGAGGCCTCACGGGATCCTGGTGCGATGCGTGCTTCCGCTGGCCACTTCCGCAGGTCAACTCCGAAACGCTCATGGAGGATCCGGCGGACCTCGTCCAGATTATGGTTGGTCGCGTGGCGCGGCGCGGTGCTCGAAACTTCGATGGGTCCTCCATCGGTTTCGATTTGCGCACATATATATATGAAATCCAGATTCAGTGTCGCCAGGAGGGCATCTTGGAACGTAGCTACAATCTTGCGCGGTTCATGCCTACCCCAAAGAGCAGGCAGCGCAAGTACGCTTACCAGGTTGCTCATACAGCGCCGAAGGTAATTTATCTCCTCTTCAGAATTGTTGAACTCCATCTCACGACTCCCGGTTTGGATAGCTTCCTGGCCTGGATCGCCGTGCACGATATTCACGAAGAAATTCGTGCGGAGGTGTGAAGAATGGATTCTGCTGCAGGAAGCCGCCAATGATGACCAGCGGATGCGTGCGAAGAATATCGATGACCGCATCGCCTCGGTATTGAGAGAGATGGTAAGTGCAGATAACCGCATCGTCGTGACGGCTCCACACTTCGTTTACGCGCGATTCAAATTCAATCACGTTACTCAGCCGGTCCTCGTCGCCAGCGACCCAATCCATTCGGCAGACAATGCGACTCAGCGGGAACCCGCCGGCCCCATTTCCAGATGCGAAATGCTCGAATGTCTCGAGCATCCGGTCCTGGTCGAACTTGCCATTGTGAAGATACACTTCGGTGTTGACCTTGACTTCCAACTGTCCGGCTCGTTGAACTGCAGTTGAGTCGATTCCCTCGGAAGCCAGCCGGCGCAGATGCTCATCCCGCTGCTTCGGACTGACAACGTGAATAGCCTTCTCGCCGCGCTCAAACCCTTCCTTGATGAATGGAAGCAGCACACGATACTCTTCGTCGTCGTTCGAGAAGAATGCGCATACGTGGCGAACGGCTCCAAGTTCAGAACCCGCTAAAGAGATTGGTTGAGATGTCCTGTTCATTCTTGATCCCTCCCTAACACTCAACTGGAATAGAGATCTGACGAGGCCCGAGACACAACGCGCCCAAGGCTTCCTCTCGTAGGAGGATGACCTGTCGCTAACCTTTCTTGGTCGAACTGACTACTTACGATAGTGGCCGCGGTAGTTTGAATTGGCCCCGGGGATTGTCTCGCAGTCACATTGAAGGAAATTCACCGCAGCTAAACGTGCATAAATCATACTCCAACCGCCCATTGGTTCTCAGGCAAGAAGCACAATAAAACGACCATTACTCAGTAGATTCGCTGTTCAATTCGTACCTTCCAAACCCTGCGAAGACACGGAAACTCTAGAATGCGACGAGCATGACGCCGACGCGCCCTTTCATACCAAAGTATTGATCGATACGTTCGTCCAATGGATTCGCCTCCGCCCGTCTGGCTTAATGACACAAGTCAGCGAGGGTTCGGTTCTGATATCTCCGTAGCGCTCGCATTATGGTGCCTTCCCGTTAGCCCCACGGCGTTTTCTGGGTTTCACGTTAAAGGAGGTCGGTGATGTCGCTAGGCATAGTCGCAACATTGGAGGAGATCAGGAGTGACAGCGAAGATGCTGCGAGCCGGGACATGGCGCTTGTTGTTGCAGCAAAAGCGGGTTCAGATGCGGCATTTGAAGAACTCTACAGCCGCTATTCGCATCGCCTGTTTCAGCGAATCCTTTCCATGACCAGGAGCCGAGAAGATGCCGAGGACGCGCTTCAGGAGACATTTCTCCACGCTTACGTTGCTCTCAATTCCTTCGAGGGTCGATCTCAATTTGCCACCTGGTTGACTAGGATCGCCATGAATTCAGCATTGATGACGCTTCGTAGACGTCGGCGAAAGGCCGAAGTCTCCTTCGACTTGCCCTCGGAACTGGAAGAGAACCCTTTGACGTTTGAAGTCTGCGATCCGTCAATGAATCCCGAACAGATCTGCGATCGACGCCAGAGATATCACTGCACTCTCCGCGCGGTCCATGGGCTTCATCCCAAGCTGCGCACAATACTTTCAATCTGGCTGAAGGAAGATTGCTCAGTAAATGAAATCGCCCATGACCTTAACATCTCGGTGGCAACAGCTAAATCGCGGTTACATCGCGCGCGAAAGCAACTCAATTCGAAGTCCGCTTTCAAAGTGAGAGCGCGGAGCTCAGGATAGCTGCCTGGCACGAACTCGAGGTATCTTGTACGCGGATTTCAAAATCAAGGATGGCTATGACTCAGCTGCCGTTTACACGCGACGACGAATTTGCCGAAAGCCATTTGACGAGCAACGAGGAGTTTCTCACTGAGCCTGAGCGTGAATTGAATGCATTCGTACATGCAATGGCCAGTCTGGTTGGACCTGGTGCGATCAGGCAGCTCACGGAACTGTGGCTGGATGAGTTGGCGTGTATGGACTGCGTTCCGCAACTAGTGGGTCCCAACTGGCGATTAGTCAGCCTGTCCGCGTCATTGAAACTCGCCAGTCTAGTGATTGACTCGCAACTGTCGGACCGATGCATATGATCGCTGTAGGCCAAATGACAGTTGACGAACAAGTTCGACCAATACCAAGGTATCAAATGTTTTGCGAATCTCCGTTTCGCTTAACGAATCTCAGGACATGGGCGGGAGACTCGCGAACTGAGGGAACCAGACTGGAGCGTGCGATGGAAAAGACAAAAACCGTTATCGTAACGGGAGCTTCGCGGGGCATTGGCGCAACGATAGTTCGAACATTCCTTGATCGAGGCTTTAATGTGGTCGCGAATTCCCGGAGTCAAATTAACGACGAGTTTGCGCCGGCACCGAACCTTGCATTCGTCAAAGGAGACATTGGCAAACAATTCACCGCCGAAACAATCTCCCGGACAGCAATCTCGAAGTTCGGTTCGATTGATCACGTCGTGGCCAACGCCGGGATCTACGTGCCGAAACCTTTCACGGAGTACACCGCCGAGGACTTTCAACAGCTAACGTCGACGAACCTCGAAGGGTATATTTTCATTGTTCAGCTTGCGGTAAAGCAGATGTTGGCGCAGGGTGAAGGTGGAAGCGTGACGGCCATTTCTGCTGCATTGGCCGACAATCCCATCGCCGGCATCCCCGTATCTCTTCCGATGGCCACAAAAGGTGGCCTGAACGCCATCACTCTGAGTCTTGCCAGCGAGTATGCAAAGCAGAACATCCGCTTCAATGCCGTTGCGCCGGGCATCGTTGATACACCACTGCATAATCTTGACGATAAGAGCTTGTTGAAAACGCTGTCACCGATGGGGTCCATCTCTGAGCCAAAGGACATTGCGGATGCTGTCCTCTATTTAACCGAAGCTCGCTTTGTCACTGGGGAGGTGCTGCACGTGGATGGCGGTGCGCACGCAGGCCGGTGGTAGGCCCAAAGGTTGACCTGCCTTCCTCCGCAGAGACACGGCTGGCAGAGCTCGGCATAGAACTTCCTGCGGCTCCAACTCCATTCGGAAACTACGTCGAGGTTTTGCAGACAGAGAATCTGCTCTTCCTAAGTGGAATGCTTCCAGTCATTGATCACAAGCCGAAGTACCTGGGTCGCCTCGGAAAAGAACTTGATGCAAGTGCAGGACAAGACGCAGCTCGTACCGCCGCTTTGAGCGCCCTCGCAGCAATCAAAGCGCACCTGGGTTCGCTCGACAAGGTCGCTAGGATTGTTCGTCATGGTGTCTTGATGGCGACTACAGGCGAATTCATTGATCAGCCGCGAGTTGCCGATGGTGCCTCGGATTTATTTCGAGACATATTTGGCTTGAGCGGCGTGTCGACTCGTCTTGTGATCGGCGTAGCGAGTCTACCTCTCGGAATGCCGATTGAACTCGAAGTCATCGCCGAAGTCGCAGAGTACGCAACACCCCAGGGGGCAGATCTCGAGTAGCAGAGATTCGATGCGCCGCGTTATTTCAGACTCGCGACGGACGACTCCGTGTTTTTGCTCACTCAACACCTCAAAGATCATGTGATCCTATTGCGGTTATCACTAATTCCTGAGAACCGGCGCAAACCAATGACATGGCTTGGAACAACGAGTCCCTTCGCTCCTTCAATCGCTGCGCTAGACGGGCTCTTCTCTGGCACAGAACCTCGAATACACCAGCTCCATCCCCGCGCGAACGAAGTTTTATCGAAGTCCAAGCTAATTCTTACCCCAACTCCTCGAGCGGTACCATGTAATCACCCGCGCGATCATGCGTGCACGATCTTCCGCAAAAGTGTATGTATGATCCGCGTATGGGAAATACTCCACCTCGATATTGCCGCGCGACTTCAATCCCCTGAACATGTCGAAGAACTGATTAGGGTAGTTGTAATAATCTTCTACCCCCCCTGTGTAAACGTAGAGCATTTGCATGCCGCGGTCCACAAGAGACTGAATCTCGCCTCTAACCTCAAGCCTAGGGACGAACGGCCGTCTGAGCTGCCATCGAAATGATGGCCTTTCTTCGATCAATGGCTTTGAACGAACAAACACGCGTCGTACTATGTTCAGCCAGGCACTTGGCTTGAAGAATCGCGGAAGATAGTGGTGAAGGTAGCTTCGCAGCGTCCAGTATCCAAAGCCGTCCAGAAGGATCGCGCCAACTACGCGCGAGTCGCGTAATGCAACCGCATGTGAATTGTCAGCGCCCGAACAAGTTCCAAATAGAACGAAATTGTGGATACCGTGCTCCTGCTCTAGAAAATCCAATGCACTCTTGATATCGGAGAAAATTCTAGCGTCGTCAAATTTCGCCTCGGTCGAGACTTCGCTGTCACCGTAGCCGCCCATATCGAATCGCAGAGAGCAGATCCCGCTATCGGCAAGCTGTCGAGAAAGTTCCACATACATCCTATGAGGTCCTACGTGATGTAGGAGACCCGCATTGAGCATAACGACGCCTGGAGATATCTGACTCTCATCTCCTCTCAAAGGCTCAGTCAAAACCCCTACGAGCTTATTTTCCGGTCCGAATTGGCAAACTCTTTCATTCATGGCAAACTCTCTGCTGCCTCTGCGACGATTCGGATGATTGGTCCAGCCATGCGTCCCTCGAATGCCGATCTCAAGTCTTCCCATCTGGCAGATACATCTGACTCTCGAAATAGCAATTCCGGCCATCGGGTCCTCATGGAATTGATCAGCAGATCATACCGTGCCTGATCACCGGATATAACAAGCGCAGGCTTCTCGATCTTGACATCCTGCAGGCGGGCTGCGAGGTTCATCCGTTGTATTGCGATCCTCAGATCCTTAGGAAAGTGCGCGCCAAGCAATTCGTCCGTGGACTGTAATTGCCCCCCGCGCTCAGCAACAAACTGGGCGTGCATGTTCTCAAGCAGAGTTAGATACTCGCCTCCCAAAACAATAGGATCCCAAAGTAAGACTGACTTGGCCATAATATTGCGGCTTGCAAGGGCCTCGACCGCGAGTGTAGCGCCCATCCTCAACCCACCCAGGATCAGATTGTCTACGCCTGAAATTGCGCGAAGCTCACTTGCCGCAAGCTCAATATCATCAAGCCATCGCTCAAACTGCCCATCGTTGACATTGCCGCTTGAGTCGCCGGTTCCGTGGTAGTCGAACCGCAAAACGTGGAATCCCGCACGAGACAACTGCGAGCAGACAAGCCTGACGGCGTAATGAGTCCGCATGTATTCCACACCAATGGGAGGGCAAAACAGTAACGCGGCGCGCCTGGCGGTTGTATTACTTGGTGGAGAATACACACCGTAGAGAGGTGCATCCGCCGACCCAAAATAGTAAGGTGTCACGCTCTGACGGATTTCCCGTGATTTTACTGACTCGGATACGGCCGTTGTTTGTTCAGTTTCAAAATTGCCTAGCGGGGTGTCTGCAACACCGACTTCGACCAGGTTAGCGGCTAACGCTGCAATCGTCGGATTCTCAAACAGGTTCAATATCTGCAGGTCAACGCTAAATTCACTCCTGATCTGCACCATTACCTTGAGTGCCAGCAATGAGTCGCCACCGAGATCAAAAAAATCATCGTGGATTCCAACGTCCTCAAGTCGGAAAAGGTCTTTCCAGATGGCGACGAGTTTCTCCTCAATGACGGTTCGCGCGCGTTCTGAAGTACGGCCATTGCGCCTGTCCCCTGGCTCTGGAGCAGGAAGAGCCTTACGATCCACCTTGCCGTTATGTGTTAATGGGAGAGCCTGGAGGAACACAAATTTCGCCGGAACCATATACTCCGGCAGCCTCTCCTTAAGGAAGATCTGGAGTTGTTCAACTTCGATCTGACGAAGATGTCGTGAGACGATGTACCCCACAAGCTGCTTGTCGCCCGGCGTATCCTCCCTGGCGAGAACCGCACAGGTTTGGACCTCAGGTGCGCTCGCAAGAACAGCTTCTATTTCTCCAAGCTCGATGCGGTAGCCACGGATTTTCACCTGATTATCAACACGGCCTAGGTACTCGAGTACCCCGTCTTGCCGATACCTGGCTAAGTCGCCACTCTTATAAATGGTGGCGCCGCTTTGTTTTGAGAATGGATCCGGCAGAAAGCGCTCTTGCGTCAATTCAGGACGATTGAGATAGCCACGGGCGACCCCGACGCCGCCTATGTACAACTCCCCCGTCGCTCCGGGTGGCACTGGATTCAAGCTTTCATCGAGAATATAAAGTTGCGTGTTGGCAATCGGCCTGCCGATTGGGACAGAGCCGCTGCGTGGATCATCGGGCTTGACCTCGTAGATACAGCAACCCACCACAGTCTCCGTGGGACCGTATTCATTGATGAGGCGCGTGCTGGGCGAGGATTCCCGCCACAAACGAAGGCTTTCGGCGAGTAGGTTTTCGCCTCCAATAACGAATGCCCTCGTCATACCTTGCACATCTTCCGGGCTCAACTGCAGGTTCAGCGCTTCAAGATGGGCTGGAGTAATCTTGACCAGATTCCGGCCCTTCTTCCGCCGCAAGGCCGCCAACAGGTTCTGTGCTCCCTGGTCTTCGGCAAGCAGTTCAACTTGTCCTCCAGTCATCAATGCCGGATACAGGCTCGTAACTGTCAGGTCAAAGGATATCGAACTGTGAACTGGAACAGAGCCGCCAGGTTCAACTCCGTATTCACGGATAGCCCACCACAAATAATTCACCAGTCCGCGGTGATGAATCATCGCGCCTTTGGGTTTGCCTGTTGATCCGGAAGTGTAGATGACATATGCCAGATGCGAAGGGATAGCATTCGTCTCGAGGTTGTTGTCACGTTCCTGCGAAATCGTCGGCCAATCAGAATCAATGCATATCGCTTTCTTATCCATCGCTTGGAACAAGTGCTTGCACCGTTCCTCAGTCAGCAGTACCTGCACCGAAGCGTCGTCGACCATGAATGATAGCCGGTCTTCAGGATAGGACGAATCGAGTGGAACATATGCACCGCCCGACTTCCAGACTCCGAGTAACGCGATGACCATCTCATGCGTGCGCCGCAGGCATACTCCAACCAGGACATCTGGACCCACACCAATCCTGCGAAGATAATGAGCGACGTGGTTTGCGCGCTGGTTTAGTTCCCGATAAGACATGCTCGTTCCATTGCCGATTAGGGCCAGAGCATCTGGATCGCGAGCAACCTGCTGCTCAAACAGCTGGTGAGCGCAAACGTCCGGAAAGTCCGCTTGCGTATTATTCCATTCATAGAGAACCTGTTTGCGCTGCCTGTCTGACATCGCTTGTCCACTTGATGTAGCGCGGGTACCGCTACTAGCAGAGGTCATATCATTCAACAGATTGGATCTGCCCCCTGAGTCATCGGAGGCTAGAGGGAACATCCGATCAACTCCTTCATGATTTCGTTTGAGCCGGCGTAGATTCTGCGCACGCGACTATCAGCCCACATGCGCGCAATGGGATACTCCAACATATAGCCATAACCACCATGCAACTGGAGGCACTGATCGAGAACGCGACCTTCACATTCAGTAAGCCAGTACTTTGCCATCCCTGCGGTGACCACATCGAGCTTGCCATCAATAAAATCTTGTATGCACTTATCTACGAATACCCGGCCAATTCGAGCCTCTGTCTTGCACTCGGCCAGCGTAAAGCGAGTGTTCTGCAAATCCGTGAGCGGTCCGCCGAAAGCCTTCCGCTCCTTTACATACTTCGTTGTAATATTCACAGCCTGCTCAGCAGTAGCCACCGAGGCAATTGCAATCATCAGACGTTCGAATGATAACTGCGCCATCATCTGCGAAAAGCCTTTACCCTCAGATGCCCCTAGAAGACTCGATGCCGGAACGCGCACGTTGTCGAAGAACAATTCGCATGTGTCCTGATCGAGCATGCCAACCTTCTCGAGCGGCTTACCTACACTGTATCCGGGAAGATTCTTCGGCTCGATAACAAGCAACGACATACTCCGAGGTCCGGGAGCTTTCAGATCGGTCTTCACAGCGAGGGCAATAATACTGGCATGCCAGCCATTCGTTACAAAAGACTTTGAACCATTGATTACATAGTCGTCGCCGTCTCGAACGGCAGTGGTCTTCATAGCTTGAAGATCCGATCCAGCACCGGCCTCAGTCATAGAAATTGCGCCGACTAAATCTCCGGCGGCCATACGCGGCAACCAGGATCGCTTTTGCTCTTCACTACCATAAGCCAAAATGTAGTGCGCAACGATGCTCTGGTTCAGTGCAGCGAAATTGACACTCGCCCGCGACAATTCCTCGGTAACAATGGCCTCGTGGGCGACTGTGCCTCCACCACCGCCATATTCCTCGGGGATATCGGTTAGCAGCAAGCCTGCGGCGCCCGCTTTGGTCCACGCTTCAGCATCTGGGTGGTGTTGCTGCCGCCAACGGGTCTGGTTCGGTACAAATTCCTCTTGTATAACGCGGCGGACTGTCTTGCGAAACAACTGGAGTTCTTCGTCATTCGACATCAATTGGCTGCTCATGATTGACAATATTCCAGACTAGGGAGCATGCGGATCACTCTGGAACCGTAAGCCAAAACGAGAGTAGACCGATGCAATATCCCCTTTTTGGGGATCACTTAAAACATAATCAAGGAGTTCCCTTCTGAATCGTTATAGCACTTTGGAGTCAATACATTCGACCGATGATGCTGAACTGTCCTGCGGGGTCCAGTACCGCTAAGCGCCAGGAGTCGGCAGTCCTGGGAATGACGTGATTCTAAACAGCTCGCAGCTAGCAGATTCACTGCAATTTCTGCCTACGGCCGCTCTGATTCTGACGCGCATGCGCCTACTGCCCCCTCCAGCTTCGTCAGGCGAATCTTTAGAAAGATGGCGAAAACTTCATCTTTGGGAAGAGCCGGTCCGCCTCAGCATGCCCGCAGATAGGTGCCTGATCGTTCAGGGCGAAAAATTCTGCTTCTAAGCAGCGGCGTCTGCTCGACTGGGTCGACCGGTTTGGAAAGTGAGGTCCAGTTCAATGTACGATGCACCCCGCAGCCTCTTCAGGGCCATGACTCCCATGAAATGGGCCATCATGGGGTATAAGCACTTCGATCATTATCCAAGGCAATTTGGGGCCTGAAGCAATTGAGCCAAAGCTAACCGGTCTAAAATCCGGGCTCTCGCACCGCTTCTCCTCCGGCGTCCCCCAACTCTCCACTCATATATGTATCCATAAATGGTCCGACCAACACACCTGTGATTCAGGGCACATCTTGCCGATATCCCGTGGCCGTTAAATGTTGAACCTGAGATATAAGCTCTGGGAGGAAATCTGGCTATGAGGTCATGTGACGGTTTGAGCAGGCGTAATTTAATGAAATCCATTGGCGCGGGCATGTTAGGTGCAGCAGCAATTCCGGCAGGCAGTCTTAGTGCTTACGCCAAAGTTCTTGAGCCGCCACAGTTTCGCAGCCGCGGCGGACTCAGCCTCTTTCATCCCCCCGAGCAAACCTCCAACGTCGCCCTCATCAAAGGCAACGACCGAGCCGAGAACATCTACAAGGCTCTCAAGCTGATTGAAAATGAAGTCTTCAGCGGTATTCAGGGTAAGCAGATCCTCATCAAGCCCAACTTTGTACAAACCAGCAAACAACTGGCGGCCACGCACGTTGATGCTGTTCGCGGAATACTAGAATTCCTGCGCCCCCATTACAAGAAAGAAGTCTTGGTAGGTGAAGCGACCGCCACCAAAGAAGGCACCATGGCCGGATATAAGAACTACGGCTATGAAGAGTTGGTGAACAAGTACAAGGTAAAGCTGATCGACCTGAATCTCGGGTCGTACGACTATCGCTACACCATCGGCGCAAACAATGAGCCTGTGCGCATCCGCATCTGCTCTCAATTCCTTGATCCAAACCTCTACATCATCTCAACCGCAATCATGAAGACGCACGGCTTTGTCTCCGTCACGCTGTCGCTCAAGAACGTGCTTCTAGGTGCGCCGATGAATGACTACAAGACGAGTGACAAGAACAATATGCATATGGGCCCACACGGCGAACCCAATGACATTTTGCATTTCAACATGTTCCACATGGCACAGCATGTCTACCCAGACCTGGCCGTGATCGATGGATTTACCGGAATGGAAGGCGACGGCCCGTCTCGTGGAACACCGGTCGATTCGCGCATCGCAGTTGCCAGCGTCGATCCCCTGGCGGCAGACGTTCTTGGCGCGCGGCTCATGGGTTATGACTCCCGCAAGATCCTGTATCTTTCTTCAATGACTGACGCAGGCATGGGGCAGGGAAATCTGGACAAGATCAAGGTTCTTGGGGACCGGGTGGAAGACTGCTCGTACCGATTCAAGAACTCGCCCCTGCTGAAATTCTCGGCGCAGCTCGAAAGCTGATCAGGCCCTCAACATCACTTGTAGTTCGGCCACAATTCATTGAGAATGCTGGCGGGGGAAACAATTGCAGCCACCCAACGCTGAAATACCCCTGTCTGACTTTTCATAACGATTGGTAATCTGTATCGGTGGCCCGTCGCATCAGGTATGGAGAGGGTTTTGAAACGAACTAGGCTATTGGGAGCAATCGGCGCATTGTGGCTGGTGGCAGCCGTGGCCGTAGACTGTCTAGGCCAGGGGCCGACCGCTCCGCCAAGCCCGCGGCAGACAGCAATTGCGCTCGAACAGGAAGGCAGAACCGCCGAGGCCGAAGCTGCCTGGAAATCACTGCTGACTTCTTCTCCTAACAACGCTGAAGCCTATGCGCATCTCGGTCTACTTGAAGCGCGTCAGGAGCACTATCAGCAGGCCATCGCCCACTATCGCAAAGCGCTGGCGCTCGACCCCCGCATGCCGAACCTGCGGGTCAACCTCGGCCTTTCACTCTTCAAAGCCGGAGAGCTGAAAGAGACAATCCAGACGTTTGAGCCGATGTTGAAGAGCATGCCGAAGTCGTCGCCTCAGCGTCTCCGACTCGTGATGCTCACCGGGTTGGCTCAATATGGATCAGGGAATTACGCTGCCGCCGTTCCACTCCTCAAAGAAGCGACTGGTGATGACCAGCAGAATCTGCAACTGAGATTGATGCTTGCGCATAGCTGTCTGTGGTCAAAGCAGTACCGGTGTGTTCTGGATGAATACCGTGACATCACCACCATCAATCCCAACGCAGCGGAAGCATACATGCTTGCCGGCGAAGCCTACGACGAGCTAAGGGATGACACCAGAGCGCTCGAGCAATTTCAGAATGCCGTAAAAGCCGACCCCACTACGCCAGATGCGCATTTTGCATACGGATACCTGCTGTGGCGGCTCAAGCGCTTCGATCAGGCTGAAGCGGAGTTTCGGGCTGAGCTGGCGAACAACCCTGAGCATCCACAGGCGTTAGCGTATCTCGGTGACGCAGAGGTTCACCTCGAGCATCCAGAAAAGGCCCTGCCATATTTGGAGCACGCCGTTAAGGTTGACCCAAAGCTCGCTCTTGCTCACCTTGACCTTGGAGTGATCTACGAAGGCCAAGGCAGAAAAGAGGATGCGCTTCGTGAATACCTGGAGTCTGCAAAGCTCAACCCCAAAGACGAAAGTATCCATTGGCGTCTCGGCCGCCTCTACCAGTCAATGGGGCGAAGAGCGGAGGCAAAAGCGGAGCTCGAGAAGACGCGGAATATCCAGAGAGTGCAAGATGAGCCACTTGTGAACAAAATCAATAGGCCTCCTCATAAGTCTTTGGGAAACCAATGGAAATTCCCTGCGACATCAAGGCGCGAGCGCGGAGTCACCCAATCAATAACACGCAAAATCTCCGATTGAAGTAATTTCTATACAGATACTAAGAGCATGTAATTGGACCGGGTTAACTTGCACCATCACCTGCGCCATCCTCCATGGAACACCCGGGGTAACTCAGTCCCTCGCCGGCCTTCCCGGGCTAGGCTATCAGTCACTCCGTGACGGCCAACCAACTGATTTTCAGAAAGGTGTTGTACATAAGTCTGTTTCAGTGGACAATGAATTCCGGTCTTATGTTTACCTTGCAAGTAAGCCTGAATTCCGCTTGCAAACCGTTTTACTAAAGCACGGCAGGCCTATCGGACAGGCCGGGATTTGTTGCTAAATGAGCTTGGAAGTAGTCTCTGTATCACACGCCAAGAAGTCACCCCCAAGAGCTTCGGAGCAGCTTGAAGAGTTAGTGCGCCGTGTCGCGGCCAGCGAAACATTTGAAAAGTCACCGAGGTTACGTGCATTCTTCCTCCATGTTTGTCGATGCGCTCTTGAAGACAAATCAGAAGAGGCAACTGAGCAGCAGATAGGCATCTTCGTTTACGGCCGCTCGCCAGGTTACAACCCGAATGACGACAATATAGTCCGCTCGCAGGCTCGCGTACTTCGCATGAAGTTGGAACACCACTTTGCGAACGAGGGTAGAGACGAACAGTACGTTATTACGATTCCAAAAGGACGATATCTTCCAATCTTCGAACCGCGCGTGCCAGTTCCAGCACCGCGCCCCGAGATACTGGTACCACCGGAGCGAAGACCTCAAGAGATTCCCTGGAAATGGATCTGGATTGCCGTCGTAGCTCTAGTGGCAATAGGCACATTCTGGTTTGGCTATCGGCTTCTTAGAACGAGAACAAATTCGAACCCTGTTGCGACATCGCTTGCAACGCCACTGGCGCCGGAAACCGAGGCAGCTCCTTCACCGGCGGTCAACGAAGAGAGCAGCCCGCGAATCGCACTTGCGCCCGAGGCAGGTGATATCAGAATTGCGGCCGGACACACCGGAGCTCCGTACGTTGACATATGGGGAAATCGATGGGACGCAGATCGGTATTTCCAGGGCGGCGTAGTTCAGCCTGGTCCCAAACACTTTTTCCCGCCGGTTCCTGACCGGGGATTGTTCAAGACCATTCGCGAGGCGGTTTCAGTCGACCCGATGGTTCCTCAGCAGGATCGCGGTTTTCAATACAACATACCCCTCAAGCCAGGAGTGTACGAACTCCGGTTATTCTTTGCCGATCCCATCCGAATGTCAGATACCGATCAGGATGAGGATGGGCAGAATCGACGCCATTTCTCAGTTGATATCAATGGAAAAACCGTTCTGGACAGCTTTGATGCAATCTCTGACGGCGGCAACTCGCCGATAGACATTCGCACCTTCAAGGATGTCCAGCCCGCTTCTGACGGTAAACTCCATCTGAACTTCCATTCTGATTGGGGTGAACGTGCGTTTGTTAGCGCAATTAAATTGACACCCGGTATTCCCGGCAAACTCAAGCCAATCCGGATTGCAGCCCGACGTACCAATTTTTTGGATGAAAATGGCGTACGTTGGAGCGGCGACCGCGATTTCATCGGCGGCCGCACATGGTCCTATCATCCACAAAACGGTCCTAAAGCGTCGGCCATCTACCTGGTTGAGCGGCATGGCAACTTTAGTTATTCAATACCGGTTCCGCCGGGAAGTTACACCGTAAGGCTGCACTTCATGGACACCTACTTTAGCCCGCTCATTCCCGCCTCCAACTGTAAAGGAACCGGCTGCCGGATCTTTGACGTGTCTTGCAACGGTACGATGCTCCTCCAGGACTTCGACATAGTTAAGGCCGCAAATGGAGCATTCCTGCCGGTCGTCCGCGAGTTCCACGGGCTGCATCCTAACGGTCAGGGAAAACTCTTGCTCACCTTCGCCTCCAAGGTGAACTACGCCGAGATCAGGGCCATCGAAGTCATCGACGAGGCGAAATAGAGAATCCTCGCCTCAGCCAAAGATAGTTAACGATTATCCTAACTGATAGTGTCTTCGGGATGTCTTTCCCCCAAAGTGGCCTACCGCCGGCTAGACATAAGAGCCCTTTCCGTATCGCACATCTGTCAACGGAGCGAGCATACGGCCCTAATATTTTTCCAGCCACGAAATTATGTGACACTCGAAATAGTAAAGATTCGCTTTCCAGGCACCAATCTGCCCATCCACATCGGCAGCATATTGCCTTCTATGAAATATAAATAGTTTATTTCAAATCATTTGAAATCGTTTTTGAGAAAATATTCCGACTCGTCATAACCAGTGCAGCTCCGATTAATACTGATTTTGAGATATGAATAAATGCTCTCTGTTATTCCTTGTATTTCTCAATATATTCGCCTTTTGTTCCCGTGAATCACGGTGATTTTTCATGTGCGTACACCGTAACTCCCCTTCACAGTTCCGTTGAATGGCTGATTAGATACTGCCTGCAAAATAAATAGGAATGTCAGGCAGTGCTACGGTTGCGAATGCCAACCACAGCGGAAACGTAAGCGATAACTTAAACACTGCCCTGGGCTTTCCCGCAAACGGTTTGTTTAGGAGGACAGACTTGATGACTCGAGAGGCGTTAAAGAAGGAGAGATTTCACATCTGGCGGATACCTCTGGCGCTGATGTCGGTGCTGTTGTTTCTGAGCACCGTCGCCTATAGCCAGGGCACTGCGGATATCGTGGGAACGGTCGCCGATCCAACAGGAGCCGTGATTCCAAATGCAAAGATTACGGTAACCGACCAAAGCAACGGCTTCGTATACTCAAGCGCCAGTAATGCCACTGGCAATTTCAGAATCTCCGGCCTGCAAAACGGAACCTACACAATTCAGATAAGTGCACCGGGATTCAAAGCCTACGAGCAGAAAGCAATCCCTCTGCACGTCGGTGACATTCGGCGCATCGATGCAAAACTTGAGGTCGGTGCTGTAGGTCAAACCGTGACGGTTGAGTCCGACGCTCTTCAGGTTCAAACGGATTCGAGCGATATCAGCCAGACTGTTACCGGCAACCAGATTTCGAATCTGGCCACCAACGGCCGCAACATCCTTCAACTTACGGCCCTGGTGCCCGGTGCGGCGTCGAACATGCCGGACTTTGATAAGCCAGGCGCCCAGTTCCAGAACCGCGCCATCCAGTTCAACGGTATGCGTTCCGACAATAACAACTGGATCATCGACGGCGGCGAAGCATATGACCGCGGCGGCGGCGGCATCTTGGTCGTTGCACCGTCGCAGGACGCAATCGGTGAGTTCACCATTACGACCAGCAACTACAGCGCCGATAAGGGTAATTCATCGGGCGGCATGACCAGCATGGCCATCAAGAGCGGAACCAGGCGGTTCCATGCCAGTGCTTGGGAGTACAACCGCAATGACGCGATGAACTCCTACAACTACTTCGCGAAACATACCTCCGGTACCGTACCGAAGAAGGGTGAACTTCGCTACAACGTATTCGGCTTCAACGTGGGTGGCCCTGCCCTATTCAAGTCCGCCAACCCCAAGACGTTTTTCTTCTACAACCAGGAATGGCGTCGCGAGATCAGCGGCCTTAGCCCCATCAACAGCAAGGCATTTACCTCCGAAGAACAGGGCGGCAAAATGGAAGGCCTCAACCCGTTCATTGGGACAGGCAATACGCCAGGGACGCAGCTTATTTGGGTACCTCAAGTTACCGATCCGGCAGCAATCGCCAAGTTTAATGCGGTTGGTCTGAATCCTGGCGATCCGTTCCCGAATAACACAATTCCGGCCGCTCTGCTCGATTCAAATGCAAAGGCATATCTTGCTGCCGGCTATTTCCCAACTCCGAACCAGTCGGACGGACTCTACTACTATAAGGCGGCAGCCACGACGGACTTCGTCCGCGAAGAAATCGCTCGCGTAGATCACCAGTTCAACGATAAATACACGATATTTGGCCACTTGATCTACGATTCGCTCACAGAAAACGCGCCGACGGTTTCGTGGAGTGGCAATCCTTATGACTCCATCGGCTCAATCGAAACCGTGCCCTCGTGGACGGGTGTTGTTCACTTTGCTGCCAATTTCACGCCTCATTTGCTCAATGAAATTGCCTACAACGAGAACGGCAACAACATCACTATCGATAACACCAAACTTTGGAAAGCGCCGGCCGGCTGGGCACCCACGCCGTTGTTCTCTGGCGTCAACGCGGCCGGCAAGATACCAAGCATCAATGTTCAGGCTGGCGGCGGCCCAATTGGCGCCAACATGGGATCGGGCAACTGGCCGTGGAAGAACTGGTGGCGCAGCAACCAGATCAAGGACGACCTGTCCTATATCCACGGTTCGCACAGCTTCAAGGCGGGATTTGCATGGATGTGGACTTCGAAGAAGCAGCAGATCTTCGTAGACACCGCCGGCGGATACACCTTCAACGGAGCCGCCACAGGCTGCGATCCTACCAAGTCTGCGTTCTGTCCAAATAATAAGAGCCAGAGCGGTATCGGCCTGGCGGACTTCCTGCTCGGTTACGCTTCCAATGCCAACCAGCCGCAGTTGCAGGATGCCGTTGACATTCACTTCAATGATATCGACGCATATTTTGTCGACGACTGGCGCCTCAACAGAAGGTTGACTCTCAACCTTGGCATTCGCTGGGAGGCCCTGCCTCATGCATACGATGTCAACGGCCGCATGTCGAACTTCTATCCCTATCTGTTCAACCCCAACAACGTGCCCAACTTTGCTGGTACGCCGAATGCAGTCACCGGCAAGCCAAACACCAACGTTTTGTGCTCCACCGCCACTCAGTCCGGTTGCACAAACCCCAATCTCGGCGGATTCACCACAGTATCCAATATCACTCTGTCGAACGTTCTGTTCTATATGAATGGCATTGGACTCGCCGGGCGGAATGGAATCCCCAAGAGCTTGACCATCAACCATAACGCCAATATTGCTCCGCGTATTGGATTTGCGTGGGATGTGTTCGGCGATCAAAAGACTGTTCTTCGCGGCGGCGGCGGTATCTTCTACGAGCGCAATGCCGGCAACGAAGAATACAATATGGGCGCCAACCTTCCGTTCAGCAACTCAACCTCAACGAACAACATTTACCTGGATACTCCGACAACTTCCTATCTGGATGGAACAGGTGCTGGAGCCGCTCCCAAGACAACGCAGGGATTCACCGGTGTGCAGTCAAGCTTGCCCATCTCCACGGTGTACCAGTTCAACCTTGGAATCCAGGAACAGATACGCAGCAACATGGTTGCAACCATCGGATACGTGGGTAATAAGTCTTCTCATCTGTCCGATCAGCGTAACTATAACCTTCTACCGCTAAACGACCTCACAGACCGAGTCTATGTTTGCGGACCGATCTGCGGCAGTACTGCGGGACAGGGTATTCAGGCAGATCCCTTCAGGCAATATCTTGGGTGGGGAAACCTCACTATTCTTGAGGATCAAGGCAATGCGCATTACCATGGCCTGCAGGCAACTCTCCGGGCCAGCGGTTGGCACAACCTGAACTTCGGTATGGCGTATACCTTCTCGCACGCATGGGATCAGCTCGATGGTCAGATCTTTGCCAACCTCTCCAACCCCTACAACCCAGCATATGACAACGGAACTGCGGGCTTTGACCGCCGTCAGATTGCCTCTGTCAACTTTGACTACAACGTGCCCCTCTTCCAACACTCACGCGGGCTTGCCCGTACAGTGCTTGGTGGGTGGACGATTTCCGGTGTCGGCTCCATGGTCTCCGGAAACCCGATCAACATCACCTCCAACGACTGGACTGGCCTCTCGGGCATTACCAATCGTCCGAACCAAATTAGCCCGGTCACTTATGTCAAGTCTCATAATCCATCAAGGTAACTCGAAGTGGTTCGATCCGAGTGCGTTCTCTAAGGCACTGCCGATGACCATCGGTACTTCTGGAAAGAATCAGGTCAAGGGCATCGGCCGCAACAACTGGAACATCTCGCTCTATAAGGACTTCAGGTTCACTGAGCAGGCTGGCTTCCAGTTCAGGGCAGAGTCTTTCAACACCTTCAACCACACCCAGTTCAGTACCGTCGACACGGGCGTAATTAATGGCACATCTGTTTCAGCGCCTAACAACTTCGTCACCGCTGGCAACACAACGGGCACTTACGATCCGCGCGTCTTCCAGCTAGGCGCGAAGATTTACTTCTAACCAACCAACAACCAACATGCAATAGTCTCCACCCCTGGCACGTGAACCGGTTCCAACCGGTTCATGAGCCAGGGCTCTTTTTTGTCCTTTAACGGTTGGGAAGTGTTGCCCTTCGGCTCAGTTGTTGCGCCTGAAGGTTGATGATTCAGCGAGCCGCGTAGAGCGGAGCAACCGACACCAGCGTCAATCCGCACACAAACAGAATGAACATCAAAACCAGGCAGCGGTTAACCAGCGGGCTCCCACCTTTGAATTCCTTCCAAACCACAACTCCCCACAACGCGCCCACCATCGTAGAACCTTGTCCAAGCGCATAGCTGATTGCCGGACCCACCTGCAGTTCTCTCGGCGCGCTTGCGGCAACAAAGCTCGAGAGCGTTCCAATGGCCCAAACCACACCACCCACGATGCCCCAGAAATGCTCGCTGAATCCACCCTGGAAGTATTCCTTGAAGGCCAGCGGCCTGCCCTGGATGGGCTTCCGCAAAAAATAAGCGTTGTACACAAACGTGGAAAGAAAAACGCCGGCAGAAAAGACAAATCCAATTGCGTAGGGTCCCAGTCCACCAGGTCCGGACTTGCCGATCTCGACCAGAGGAAAGAACATCCCCATCAGCACACCGCCGGCCACGCTCAGCAGAATGCCCTTCTTGATCTTCTTCGCATTCTCTTCCGCCGCCGCATTCGTATCCGCAGCTGACCCCTGCGCGATGGAGTGGACGCGATAAGCGATACCGTCCAGCACGATCGCCGCAACAACCAGCGCCACACCCAGGAACAGCAGGAACGGATTGCCCTGCGGGTTAACGAAGTAATTCCAAATGACGCCGACCACCAGCGCCAGACCCACGCCAATGGGAAACGCCACGCCAAGTCCGGCCACCGCAATGGCGCCCACCACAAGAATGTTCGAGAAGCTATAGACAACGCCCCCCAGAAATCCAAAGGCAATGTTGGCAGTACCTGCTGCCGACAAGTCTGCCCAGAAAGGCTGGCCGTAGCTCCCCATCGACCCCAGAGTGAGTCCGGCAAAGATCGATGTGAGCAGAATGCCCAGAGCGTAATCGTAGTAGAGCAGCTCAAAGCGCCACTCGCCCACGATCTTGACCACGTTGGCCCAGGAGCCCCAGCACATCATGGTTAGTACGGTCATTAAAAGCGCGGCGACATAGCTATGCGGTATTACCACTGTTCCTCCTCATGAATCGTGCTTCTCGCTCATGTTTGCAGCGGCCGCAGGATTATTTGTGAAACTCAGGGTCCCGGAGGCCACAAAATCGACAGCGCAGACTACTTCCGCGCGATACGCTGCGCGCTTACCAACATCTCACCCAGTTCTCCAACGTCAGCAACTACAAAATCGGGCTTCTGTTGGAGTGCGCTCAGCTGCTCCGCGCACGCCTCACCTGTCAGCACCAGTGCCGACGGAACTCCCGCCTCATGCGCCATCTTCATGTCCGTATAAATGCGGTCGCCCACCATAAGCATCTCGTCCGACTCAAGCTGTAGGCGCGCGCCTAGTTCTTTCAGGATGGATGGATTCGGCTTCCCAAAGACAATTGGCTTGCGGTCAGTCGCTGCCGTCAGGCACGCGCAAATAGCGCCGCAATCAACCAGCACTGTCGGTTGGTCCGTAGGGCACACAAGGTCGGGATGCGTTGCCAGGAATGGGAGATCGCGGCTGATCCAATATGCCGAGCGGCACAGGCGCTCGTAGGTAAGCGTGGTATCAAAGCCGACTACCACCGCTTGAGGCGAATCCCAATCGGACGCGAAGCCCGCTTCCTCCAGTTCCCGCTCGAGTGACGGAGTACCCAGGATGGCGATACGCTTCACATCCGGAAGGTGAGCAAGCAAATAGACGACCACAGACTCGGCAGGCGTGTAGATCTCTTCAATCTGCGCGTCAATACCCATACGCTGCAGCTTGGCAACGTAATCCGCCTTGCTTCGCGAGGTGTTATTCGTCAGGAAAGTGCGGCCGAGTCCAAGCGCCCGCAGATTCTCGAGGAACGGCACTGTTTGAGCAAAAAGCCGCGTTCCCTTGTACAAAGTTCCATCCATGTCGAGGACCACATGACGCACCCGCGACAAGTCGCTCATGTCGTAACCTCGCTGCTCGGGGCCCAGCGCCCATCCGGTCCGAACAGATGGTCCATCGCCGCATCGAATACACCGAGCCGGAAGACCAGATCGAGAACCGTAAAGCGGTTGCGCAGGAAGCAGCATTGCTGATAACTCAGGCGCAGCCGCTCACGCGAAATGCCGATCTGCGCCGGATCGTAGGGACATCCTGCGCGGCGCAGCATGTCGCGCATCTCGTCAAAGGGATAAATCTGGCCGCGAACCCTTACCTGAAGTGCAGCCCATCTTTCCTGAACGTGCTTTAGCTGCGAGCGAAGCTCATCTTTCGAGGCGTACTTTCCACGGGTCTCGTCGATTGCCCGTCGTTGCAGAGCCTCCGTGTCGAACAACATGCGAATCTTGCCTTCGAGTTTGTCCAGCGACGGCCACGCACTCACTGCAGCGTCAATATCAAAGTGCTTCAGGTCCATGTTCAACAGATATTCCTGCAGCGCCAGCGAGGCCAAAACTCCAATGCCCACCTTGAACCCGTGCGAAGGAGCCGCTCCATTGAAAGTGTGGTGCTGCATGTCCCACAGGTGGCTGAACTGGTGTTCGGCGCCCGATGCGGGACGGCTTGAGAGCGTAGCCTGCATCGCCAAACCACTCATCAGCAACCCGCACACCAGGTGGCGCAACGCACCCACCTCGCTGGCGGCAATCGCGTCAGGCGAGCCAATCCATGAGCGAAGAGGGCTCTGAACCAGCTCCCATGCGGTGGGAATAATGGCCTCTGCACCTGCAGCATCGGCCAGCATCCAGTCGGCTCCCGCAACTACCTTTGCAAGCAGATCGCCGTAGCCCCAGGCATTCATCACTTTTGGCGCTTTGGCAATCACTTCAAGATCGGCAAGCACCGCCATCGGTCCTGGGCAGTCAACCGTGTTCTTTGAACCGGCCTTTGTGATTGAAGCGCCAAATGCCGAGTAGCCGTCCATCGAGGCCGCTGTTCCCACCACCATGTATGGCCGATTGGCGAGATGCGACGCCAGCTTGGTCAGGTCGTTGACGGTTCCCGATCCCACGGCAACAGGAACACCATCCATTGAACGAAGTGCAGTAACCAGTTCCTGAACGCAATCGTCGTCCGCATAGATATGCGGTCCAAAGATGAAATGCTTCGGTTGGCTCCGTCCCCGGCGTGCAAAGCTGGCCTCAACATCCTTACCGGCAGCCGCCCAGGTATTTTCATCGGCCACAATCACGGCATTGGCTGCGCCAAGGAACTTGTTGAGAACATTTGCGGCGTTATGTCGCGCGCCTTCTTCAACCGCAATAAATCGTGTATCGCGCGCCAATTCCAAGGCACGCTTCAGAACTGCTTGATCGCTTCCTGATGTATGTTCGTTCATTCGTTCAGTCTTGCCCACGTGTCAGAAGTCTGCGCGGCACATGCATCGATTGAAGCATCGTAAACGTATACCACAATCAAGCAAGGCATCTCTATCGCGCGCAACAAATGTACCATGCACAAGCTGGCGGCAGGAAACTCATCTCGCTGGCCCGCGCGATCGTCAACTGAAGTCATCCCTCCGGCGTTTATTCATTGCACAGCCACATGTCGCCTTGTCATACTGCTTGGGAACATCGGAGCCCTCAAGCGCCCTCGCTGAATTTCGTTCCCCCGCCACGAGTTCCATGCGTCCGCCAATCCAGGTTCGCGATGCTTCAACTGCCATGAGCCAAGATACTCTTCCCAGAATGGTCGAAGTGAGACAGAACTTTCCGGCTTCGCGGCCCCTCGATCTGCCTTCGCTCCTCGAGCGCCAGTTTGAAGCGTCCGGCGTAAATCACTACATTGTTCCGGGAATGAGAGTCGCTGTTGGCGTTGGCAGCAGGGGTATCACCAACCTCCATGAGATTGTTCGTGCCACCCTCGACATTCTTCTTCGCTCAGGAGCCAGACCCTTCATTGTTCCGGCCATGGGCAGTCACGGCGGCGCCACTCCCGAAGGTCAGGCAAAGGTCCTCGCAGAGTATGGCATCACTCCCGCCACCATGGGTGTCTCCATCGAGACCAGCATGGAAGTTCGCCCCATAGGAGCAACATCCGATGGGCTTGATGTCGTCTTCAGCTTGCCCGCTCTTCAGGCCGACGGCATCATCGTCATCAACCGCATCAAGCCTCACACCGACTTTCACGGCACGTTAGGCAGCGGCATCCAAAAGATCCTGACCATCGGATTCGGCAAACAAGCCGGTGCGGCCAATGCGCACCGGGCGGCCATTCGCATCGGTCATGAGAAGGTGATTCGCGACTTCGCAAGAGTTATTCTCGGCGCCGTGCCGGTGCTTTGCGGCGTTGCCATCCTTGAAGATCAGCACCATCAGACCGCAGAGATCCACGTGATCCCACCTGAAAACATTCCCAGCGAAGAAGATCGCCTGCTGGAAAAATCTCGGTTGCTCACTCCGCGCCTGCCCATGGACGAAATCGATCTGCTGATCGTCGACAAGATCGGTAAGGAAATCAGCGGAACGGGAATGGATACAAATGTGATCGGCCGCAGCATCTTCGGCTATACGGCTAGGTTGAATTCCGACGCCACCCGCTCGCCGTACATCTTTCGCATCTTTGCGCGCGATCTCTCCGAGCACACAAACGGCAATGGCATCGGCATCGGGCTGGCAGACTTCACAACCAGCCGCCTGGTCCGCAATCTCGATCTGAATTCGACGTACATCAACGCGCTCACGTCACTCGGCTTGCCAACAGTGAACATTCCCATTCACTTCGAAACCGATCGTGAAGTGCTGCAGAAGGCTCTAGCTTCACTCGCGTCCGCGCGCCCTGAATGGCTGCGCATCATGCGAATCAGCGACACATTGAATCTTGAGCGGATGCTAGTCTCAGAGTCGTGTCTCGATGGAATGCGCCCGGATGAAACATCGTTTGACGCAAAGCTGACCATCGTCGGCACGCCGCAACCGATGCAGTTTGACGATGCCGGAAATCTGCTTCCATTCTAAGTTGTCTTTGTTAATTCTTTGGCGCGTCGGGCTACTTTGCGCCTTGCTCGCCACCGTGAATCGCGCCTTCGGTTGTGTTCTTCGTCTTGTCCCATACCTTCTTGGTGCCCTTCAAGGTAGCGTGAGAAGCCTTCTTCGTATCCTTCTTCGATACGTCATAGGCTTTCTCAGTGCCGCTCTTGGTTGCGTGATACGCCTTCTCTGTTCCTTTCTTCACGCCGTGCCCCGCGCTTTTTGCGGTGTCTTTGGTTTCGTGCCCTGCATTCTTCAAATCCTGTTTGGCGCCATTGTCTTGGCCGGTAGATTGACCGTATGCGAAAGCCGGTACGCATACGAGGACGGCTGTTAGAACGGAGACGGAAGAGCAAGCTGCTAGCTGTGGGCGAATCCTCATAATTACAAGGGATACCTTTTTCAATCGCTGGGTTGGCTGTGTTGTGGAATTAATGTGCGGGCAATCCAAGAGGTAAGGATCTGCATCGCTCGGAATGCGGGGGACTGGCTCCAATTAGGACACGCTATTTGCTGGAATGCGGCGACTCCGGCCATGTGGGGCTGGCCAGTTCGATGGTGTAGATGGGTCCGTCCGGATAGATCTGGCCCTGCTCCCTGAGGAATGTGGGAGCTTTCCCGCCAACGATCCAAGCTTGAATATTGGGTGGCTGTTTGCCGATGAGCGGAGCTACGACGCCGGCGATTCCACCCAGCTCGATCTTGATTTCGTAGTGCAGTGCTATTCGATGGGCGCCGGCGGCGGAGAAGGATTCTTTTCCATGCGGAGCGATGGAGAGTGTAACGAGGCGCAGGTCAGGAGTCGCGGCCAGCATAGACACCTTGGTTTCAGCGGCGTCGGGCCGGATATTCTCAACGATTGCGGAGACCAGCCCATTGGCGAGATCTGGCGGCAGGTGAAGGGTCTTTGTCTCCACCACTTCCTTGCCGTCCTTGCCGGTGGTGCGAACCGTGACTTTGCCGCTGCTGGCATCGATCAGGAGATCGATGGGATTTGGGAAGGATGGGCCTTTCTGGATGTGGTGGTCAGAGATCAGACGGAACTTGCCGCGCTGCGTGTAGACGGTGGTTTCGTCATCGATGGAGCCATCTTTGAAATGGAAGGTCAACTGCGTAGTGACCTTGCTGCCATGAGCAACTTGAACAAGGTCTCCGGTGGCGACGATGCTGCCATCTTCCGAGCACATCTGAAGGAGGCCATGAAGGGTTCCTTTCGTGTAGCGAACTGGCACGGGGTCTGCCTGAGCGGCCGGTTGCCAGGCACAAAACATGAGGATGAGGATAGCAAGAGACGACAGTTGAAAACGAAGTGACAGATAGATTTTCATTCTTCCCCTTCACTCCCATAGCATTACCGAATGCGGATATGGGTTGCTGAGCCGGAATGATCGCTTCGTGTCTTTCGAGGAGCGCTAGGAGTACATTGCAGGTCCTTCGCTTCCGCTGAAAACTGCTCCGCTGAGGAAGGGCTACCTCCAAGGAAGGAAAGCAGTTGGAAGATTATAGGGAATTGCAGAATGCTTGAATCAGAATGGCAAAGGCCGCTCCGGATGGGAGCGGCCTTTGCACTTACGAGAAAACCAAGGTTATGAGGAAGCTAGTCTCCGGCTACCGGTTCTGCTTCCTTCTTTTTGGCAGGCTGTGCTGGAGCAATTGAATCAAGGCTAACCAGACCTTCAACCGGCTTCTCGCCAAGCACGTGTTCGCGATAAAGCTTTGCCATGCGCTGATTCTCGGCATCCGCCTTCACTTTGTCGAGATTAGTCTGGCTCTGGGCAGCGCGGGCGCGGAGCTTTTCTTCGCGTGCATTCTTGGCAATGCCAAGAGTGTCGAGCGTGTGATTGGCTTCGGCGTTCACGTGTTCCATGTTGAGCTGCAGGTCGTGACCAACGTGCGTCATGCCGACCTTCTTACCGCCTGCGAAGATCTCGTGACGGCCATGCTCGTCATACCACTTGGTCAGCGTGGCGGTCATGTGCATCTTCTCGATGATGTTCCGCCAGCCAATGCCCGTGTTATACGCGCAGAAGCTGATCTCGCCTTCCTGCGTGGCATAGGGAATAATGCACTGCTCGGTGCGGCGGAAGTCGTAGTTGAACAGATCCTGGAACCACATGCCGGCGATGAAGAGGAAGTTCCAGCGGTCCTGACGGCGCTTCTGGATATCTTCCAACGTACGGTCGCCCTTCACACTGCCGTAATTCTTGCCGGTGGCGTTGAAGGTCTTGTCCATCTTCTTCATCATGTCGCTGATCTTGAAGTGAGTCGGCGACTGGAATGGATCGTAGTTGCGCAGGAGCGCCAAACCAAAGCCGATCACCGAGAGCCACTTTCCGCGGGCCGCGTCGTTCACCTTGGCCAGATCCTTCGCCACCTGGTTCATGTTCAGGAACGCTGTAACAGGAGCCGCTTCCTTGGTTTCCTTGTCGATCATCATCGCCATGCCGATGCCGCAGTTCGGGTGGCATCCGCAGGAGAGCTGGCCCCACTCTGCCTGGGGTCCATGGATCAGATCGGCCCAGTCAGAGAAGGTGCTCATAAAGCTGATCGGGAACCAGTCGCGCTCGGGGATACCCATGCCCACCTGGTTCTTCACGTCGTGCGCCATGTGCGAGAGCGTGTAACGCTGCGCCATACGCCGTTCGTCGGTAATGTCCTCGTCGCGGCCGGTAAAGCTCACCGGCTGGAACGAGAGGAAGCTGATCTTCCTTGGATTGTCCAGTGCGAACTGGATGATGTGGCCGACCTGCTCGTTGTTGATGCCGTTGATGATCGTAGTCACCGGAACGATTTCAACGCCCGCTTCGTGCAGGTTGTTGATCGCCTGCAGCTTCACGTCGAACAGGTTGCCCACCTTGCGGTGCGAGTTGGCTGCGTTGCCGATGCCGTCAAACTGGAGGTAGACGTAACGAAGGCCCGCTTCAGCAGCGGCGCGGCAAAGTTCCTTGCTCTTCGCAAACTCAATGCCGTTCGATGCAGCCTGCACCGAGTTGTATCCAACCTTGCGCGAGTAGGCCACCGCATCAAGGAAGTAGGGCGAGAGCGTGGGCTCGCCGCCGGAGAACTGAACGCTCATCTGCCGCTTCGGCTTTACCGTAATGGCGTTGTCGAGCATGGTCTTGATCTCGTCCCACGTCAGCTCGTGCACAAAGCCAACCTGGTTGGCGTCCATGAAGCACGGGTCGCACATCATGTTGCAGCGGTTGGTCAGGTCGATGGTCAGCACTGAGCCGCGTCCGTGGGTCACGGTCGAAGTGCCATGGTGGTGCAGGTTCTTGTCGCCTTCACCGTGCGCGCGAATGTCGCGGCCAGGGAAGCTCTCTTCAAGGTGCTTGAAGAAGGCCGGATCGATCGACATCACGTCTTCAAAGTGGCCGTGCTTCGGGCAGTCCTTAACCATCAGGATCTGGCCGTCGCGCTCAATGATCTGGGCCTTGATTTCGCCCACCTTCTCGTTCAGCAGAACTTCATGCGGCAGCTTGCCGTCCAGAATCTGCTTGCGGATCTCAGGGACGCATTTGGGACAAAGCGAGTCTGTCGTACGCGGCCAGCCCAGCGGCGGCTTCTCCTTCTGCCAGCTCTTCAGCAGGGGCTTGTCGCTCCACTTGGGCGTGAACGCTGGGTTGGGGCTGATCCTATTCAGCCGCTCAAAAACCACCCATGCTCCCTTGGCTGCGTATACGGCCATCTTCTCGGCGTACTTAACGGCTTTTGGCATATAACCTCAATCTCCTCAACTGTTTTTGATGTGTTCGCTTGCCGTGATCTCTAGCGGGGTACGGCCCATCCGCACCTGGAAATCCATTCCATGGCCATCCGGTTCCGGCAGCAGGGTTTTCCCCTACCAGAATCCGAGGGCAAAATCGCATTCATAGGGTACTGCCGGCGCCTCGTCAACCCAATCAGCTAGCAGCGAACGGCGCAAACCGGCCCTGAACGGGGACTAGAGGGTTGCGAACGGTTCCGGCGACCTTCGAAATGCCGCCAATATAGTGCAATTTCAACTAGTTACAGAATCAATATCCCTTTGCCGGGGGCCTGGCGGCTGAACCAGTGGAACCACTCTAGTGGAACTGAAGTCGGAAAGCGTTCAAAGGTTTTCCGCGGGGCCTCTACGCCTCTTCCCAATTCACCGGCTCCACCTGCCACACCAGCACTCCCCAGCCAAATGCGCCGATCAGCGCCATCCCTCCAGCGATAGTGAAAGCTAGCCGCGAGCTACCTTCGTGCTCAAGCACCAGGCCAGCCACCCACGGCGCCATCACGCCTGAGAAGTTGGCCACGCCGTTCTGCAGGCTCGACCACCGTCCAGCCATTGACGGACCTGCCAGCGTCTGCGTAACAGCCCAGTGGTTCGACGAAAACGCCCCGTATCCCATTGACGAAACGGCCAGCAGAGTAAGCGAAGCAACCGGGTGGCCTGCAAAAAGCCCGCTGAATACCAGCAGTGAAGCAACTGCGAGCCCTCCGGCTGTCATTCCGCGACGTGCATAAGTCGCAGACACGCCGCGCTCCACCAGTCGGTCTGACACCCATCCTGCAAGCAGTGTTGTACAGCCAATCAGAAAGAACAGCCCCGACGTGATGTTCGACATTGCTTCCACTGAGAGATGTTCTTCCTGCACCAGAAAACGCGGAAGCCACGCCAGCAGAAAGTAGAAAAAGTAGTTGCCGCAGAAGTGCCCAATGAACGTTCCCCACGCACTTCGGCGTTTCAGAATCTTCACAAACGAGTGGCGCGCATCAAGAAAGTCCCGAGTGATTGCGTGTTCTTCATGCCGTTCAATCGGCGGCATCACCTTGCCCCATGGCAAAAGCCAAAGCAAGCCGCCAACGCCAAACAGGATGAAGAGCATGCGCCAACCCAGATGTACCAGGATGACTCCGGCAACAAAGACACCAACAGCCGGTCCCATCTTGGTCCCAGCGTCAATGGCGGCGTTCGCGCGGCCGCGGTATTGTGGCGGCATTCCTGCCAGGATGCGCGAATAGCAGGGATACGCAACCGACTCTCCCATACCGAGCAAAAGTCGCAGCAGGAAGAACACTGTAAAGCTCGTCGCCAACCCGGTAAGGCCGGTTGCGACCGTCCACACCAGAAAGCCATAAAACAGCACCCAACCTGCGTGAAAGCGGTCAGAAAGCCAGCCCACGATGCCAAACAACTGCGCCAGCGCATACGTCCAGAAGAACGCGCCAAGCAGCGATGCAGTCTGCAGCGGAGTAAGCGCAAACCGCTGCTCGATCTGCGGCATCGCCATCGAGAGATTGGCGCGGTCAACGTAATTAATGACAGCCGACACTACCAGCAGAGCGATGACAATTAGCTCTCGGTTCGACATCCGGACACGGGTTGGGCGAACTTCGCTCATCGGTCGATTTTCAGCGGCCTGAAAACATGCGCTTTGCGAGGGCGGAGCCAGCCTATCACGCCAGATCAATGTCGTGAGAGAGGGACCGGGAGATCGCATTTTTCAATTATTGGTTGGACTCTGTTCTGGACACCTGGTCGATGATGCGTTGTACAAGTACCACCCGCACGTGGATGCGGCGGGCTATATCGGGTATGAACTCCGTGATGATGTTGTCGATGGGCGCTGTGCCCAACCCGATCAGGTAACGCGATGCCGTCGCACCTGCATTGGTTTGCACGCCCGGCACGTAAAAATTTGAGAGCTGTCCGTCTATGGCAAACCCAACCAGGTTGGCGTAATTCAGCATGCCTCTGCCATGGTCGCCCTGGGTCCATGCAACCTGACTGACGGTGTGCGCAAATCTGCGCAGTACGCTTGCATTAGGCATGCGATGGTAGTGCGGATCCTGTTGCGCAATCGATGGAATGAGAAATGTGCCGAAGAACTCGCCGATGCCGTCCTGGGCATAGCTGATGCCCACATTCTTTCCCCACCCCGCCATTCCGGGACCATAAGCTGTGTGCGAATTTGCGCCGATATAAATCGCGGAGTTTCCAGCAATGGTGATGGCGTTGAACGGGTCAACAAAATTACGTACAGCCTGCAGACCCTTTTCCTTTGGCGTAAACGGTTTGACCTCGGGACCATTCAGGAACCTTGTGTACCAGTCGATGATAGGCACATGCGGCGGACAGGGTGCCGCGCCCGACTCTTCTTGCGAGGTCGAAGAACCGGGCGAGCCTACGCGTGATTTCGAAGTCGCTTGAGTATCCCTATCTTCGCTCTTCGTCTTGCAGGGCGCATCATTAGCGTCCTTAGCTGTATCCGCAGCCTTCTGCGCGCCGTCCCCCGCGGTTTGGGGTTGCGGAGAGTCGGGTACTTCCGGCGCGGCTTGAGCCGCAGCCGGCCTGCAAAACACCGGCAGATTAACAATGAGCAGGAACACCGCTACCGCCAGCCATGTGGAGAGCCGACCGCCAATCTTCTCTCTGCCTGCACTTCCGCCCATCTTGTATTTCAACGAGCTGCGTTGCAAAGACGTAACCTCACTTGCTCGGTTCCAGGTGCAATTTCATTAGATGCAAAACCATTGCATGCGATTAGCTTGGGTACTGCTCCATCGCCAGAATCAGCGGCCAATCTTGCTCGGCGCATCCTGAATCGCTATTTACCTATGCGGCACACTTGTCCGTCGGTCGGTTGACGCGCCCTGAAAGCCGCGTCCAGACTGAGGGAAGGCCGGGTGCAGGCCGCGAAAGTGCGCAAGGTTCGCGAATGCACCGGATCAGGATTATCTTATGAGCTCTTATCCTCCTCCCGGCGCCGGTGGCGTAGGCCGCCGCATCGAAGAAGCCGTGGAACTTATCGAGATGGAACTGCGGCACGCAGTCGCTTATGTGAATGACGCCGTAGTGCCGCAAGTGCGCAAGGAATCGATTTCAGCCATGCGTTCCGTTGCGGAAACGCTTCAGAAACTTGCTGACCGAGTGGAGAAATCCACGCCTTCTCCCAGGCCGCCAAAGAGGTCACATTCTTGATTGCACCCACAGGATCTCTGAAGTCAGTGTGCCGTCTCTCCGCGGTGGCTGTAGTCCTGTTCGCGCTGGCAGGATGCGGACATCGCCGCTCCACGTCCATCGCGCCAACACCCTCAGAGCTGGCCCCGGCCCCCGCAGCCAATTCAGCCTCAACCCCAACCTATGTTCCCAACGCAAAACCGCCCGCGCGCATTCCCATCACTCCTGCGCCTCCGGGTGGAGTCGATTCCGATGACATCGAGTTCGTTTCGACACACACGCCCATCATGTCGCAAGATGGTTTGGCCACTTGGTACCGCGCGCCTTACAAAGGCCGCAAGAGCGCAAATGGACAGGTGTTTGACGATGACGCGATGACCGCTGCTCATCGCACGCTGCCCATGGGCTCACTGGTTGAGGTAACGAATCTCAAGACCGGGCAGTCGGCAGTTATGCGCATAACCGATCGAGGTCCGTTCGTTGAAGACCGCATGCTCGACCTCACAGTGGCCGCTGCAAAAGCCGTCGGCGTCTACCGCGCCGGTATCGCAGAGGTGCGGATGGACGTGTACAGCACGCCCAAGCCAATCGACTCAGGCGGCAGATGGTGCGTGCAGATCGGCGCATTCCACAACAGGAAAGAAGCGCTGAGGCTCAAGGATCAGCTCATGCGCAAATATTCTGACGCAAACGTCATCGAATTCCCCGGCACAAACAGCTACTGGGTACGCATCCGGCCTGAAGGCGACGATCGCGGCATCGCGGAATATATCGCAAGGCATCTGCAGCCCAGTGAAGGCGAAGCCTACCTCACCCGGCTCGATTAAAGAAACGAGCGAGTCAATCGCACAGCTTGATCCGGGGCCGGCGCAGCCCCAAATTCGTATTAGCGCAAGATGGGTATCTGCTTAACTCACCAAGCCACAATGTCTTGTGGTGTCAGGAGTTTGATAGACTTTTCCAAACCACGCCAGAAGAGTTCTCTGCGTGCCTAATTCCCACCAAAGAAAGAAGTTATTCAAATTTGGGAAGAAGGTCGCGCAGGAAGCTCTACGGGAATACACAAACACACCCTCGACAAACTGTGCTTCCTGCGGCCCTCACCTCAATGGGTCTTGGGAATCGTTCGCAGGAGGTGTTGGCGTGACGATTACGACTTTGCTGATCCCAAAAACGCCCTCGGTCGTTTTTGCGTGTCTGGTTCTAATGTACTTTTGCTTTCTGTACCCGCTCTTATCAGTTGTCACGCACAAATTCCGGGATAGATCCTTCCGTGTCAGTATATTCGCGATCCCGGCACTACTGATTGCGGTAGGAATATTTGGATGGTGGGTGTGGCCGCATGAAGCGGCTATGACATATACCAACGCGCCGGAGTTCAATCTTTATAGGAGATTCCGAATAGAGGTTGCAGCTGATTCTTATAGCAGCTTCCTGAAAGGGATTGGTTTCGATGTGCCAATTGCAGCACCTGTACTCGGAGTATCTTCTGGCCGCGTGCAGGCTGGTCCGTTACCTGGTCTCGACGTTTTCCGGATGACAATCGCAAGAGAGGATTTGGATCATCCCGAAGACGATCTGATGGTGGCGTACGGCTTCTATATCGTCTCACGCGAGATTCACGAATCTTCTGCCGGGAACGATTCCGACAGCAAAGAGAGGATAAGCGATGCGATATGGCTTTTTGCAAACTACTACCGGTGTAGCTTCAATGGAAAACTGACAGATTACTACCGTTCTTCGCAGGACATCGAGAAATGGAACAGCGCACTTTGGGAACTGAGAGCCAATTATGGCGCGGAAATGATGAACAAGGCAATGTTCATCGCTTCTCAGCAGTGGAAGCCATTCGGATCTATCGAGGGAGACGTGAATTTCAACAACTACTACTCTCTACGAATTCTGGCCGGCATCAAGGCTCTGGATAACAACGCAGAAGACCCAGCCAAGGATGCTCAATCATTCCTTGAGCAAAGAGGGCTATACACGCCAAACGCGCAGGAGTGATACAATGTAGATACGGAGATGGCATATGGAAGCCTTGGTGTTGAAGTGGGGTAACAGTCTGGCAGTACGCTTGCCAAAACAGGTCGCTGCCGAGGCGCGGTTCCAACAAGGGGACCGCATTCGTCTTGAAGTGGATGAAACGGGTACAGTGCGGATCAAACGTGCTTTTCCCACACTGGATGAACTGGTCGCGCAGATTACGCCCGAGAACCGTTATACCGAGAACGAAGTAGGCGTAGTCGGAACGGCTGGAAAGGAAGTTCAACGCAGACGCAGCCCACAGCACCGGAGCCTGCCCATGGAAGTCACCGGTGCGGCGCTTGCGGAACAGGTAATACTCCAGATTGTTCAGTTTGCCTGTGCCCTCGCAAACGCTGGTCACGTCGTTGTTCTGGTCAATGTAGCCGGTCACCGCGATCCACGCTCTCCGCGCAGCCGGACCATACGTTGCCGCATCGAGCCAGCCGTTCTTAACGCCGGAAATCATGGCGAAGCTGTACATGGCGGAGCTTGAGCTTTCGGGCCATGACTCATCGTGGTCGATCAACTGGCGCCACATTCCATCCTTGCCCTGGTACTTGAGCAGCGCCGACATCATCAGCCGGTAGCCCTTCATAATGCGCGCGCGTTGAGGATGATCTTCCGGCAGCGTGCGCAGCATCTCCGCCATCCCTGCCGCCACCCAGCCGTCGCCACGGCCCCAGTAGAACGGCACATCAGGAGCATGGAAGAAGAGTCCATTGGGCTGTTGCAGCTTGTCGAGATACGCCACCATCTCGTTCGCATCGCGGTCCAGATACTTCTTGTCGCCCGTAGCGCGGTAGGCTTCAAGCTGAAGGATCGTCAGCATGTACATGTCATCGATCCAGTACCGCGTTTCACCGGAAAGCCCGTCGGGCTGCGGATTTTCCCACTGCCGGTCGGCCCACGCTTTGCCAATCTCAAGCTGCTTCGGGTCCTTGGTCTGGATCGCAATCTCAAGTGAGATGATGCCGAAGATCGAGTCGTCGACATGATGACGTGTCGGAATGCGATCGGCCTCCGCTCCGCCGGGCATCAGCGGCTCATACTTCTTGATCAGTTCGGCGCGCAGCGCGTCATCGTGCGTCAGCTCGGCGAACGTAAGAGCGCCATACCAGGTGGCAACTTCAGAGTAGTGAATGGTGGCAGTGTACTGATGCGGGCTGGTGACAAAATGTTCGGCAAGCCGCTTGCCCAAGTCCTGCGGAGAACGGCCTTCAGGCCAGTTGCTGAAGTAGTCCTGTTGCGCGGGAGCCACGGCTGCGGAGAATGCCAGTATGAGTCCGGCCACGGCGAATTTAGGAGTAATTTTCATCTTGCTCTCCCTTGTTGCATAAGTCTGTTGCATAAATCGCATTCGAAATATCGGGCAGAAGCTTCGCAATCCATCTTAAGGCGCTGCCAGCATAAGCGTGCCGAAACGCTCAGGCGTGTGAAAGCTGGGCCTGTGCACCGCCTGCCACGCGATGTACTTGCGATCGGGATCGGATCCCTGGCATCGATAGAAATTCACGCGAAAGTTGTTGCCCACGGCAGCAGGACGGCTGCTGATCGCACTCCATGGAATACGCATGTATGCGTACCAGATATTGCTGCTCGCATCAATCCTTGCAGCGGACTGCATGCCCGACTGCCACACCCAGCCTTGTTCATGAGGAGGATTGTCGAGATCCACGTCAAGGTCAATCCACTCGCCTTGCGGTGAGACTTCAAATTCCTTGTAACGGCGGATGTTGCTGAAGTCGTCGCCGATGAACACCTCTGCGACATCCCAATTCCATAGCCCGTACGTTTCGGCATTCAGGTCGGAATCGGGCTTAAGGTGCAACTGCTGGTATGGACAAACGAAGAGAAGATAGAAATTCGCCGCCGTCCACTGCAAAAGGATTTCGGTGCGATGCCCGGCGACAGACTCGCCGTTGAAATCTCCCTCGGCAATAACTCGCGCCGCGCCTGACCAGAACTCTGAGGTCGGATCTGTATCTGGGCCCGAGTCTGCCGCTCTAAAGCTCGCGATAGCGTCAGCGGATAATGCTCCCGTTCCCATGTGTCGTCCTGAACTCATCGGTCTATCGGTAGTCCAGGCATACGTGGACTCACCTCTCAAATGTTCCCTAAAAATACTAACGGGCGGCCATGGTAAGCCGCCCGCTATATTTTGTTTTGATTGAGCTTCGTCTTACGCGCTCACCGGTTCGCTGGCCTGCACGTTAACCGGAGTCAGCCAGCCGAAGCGGTCCGGCTTCAGTCCGTTGGCGATGGCGAAGAACTCCTCGCCCAGTTGCCGTGTAATCTCGCCCGGGTTGCCGTCGGCTACCAGAATCTTGTCAATCGACCGGATCGGCTGCACCTCCGCCGCCGTGCCCGTAAAGAACACCTCGTCGGCTATGTACAGCATCTCCCGCGGAATCGGCTGCTCGGTCACCGTCATGCCCATGTGCCGCGCAATCGTCAACACCGAGTCGCGCGTAATCCCGCTCAGCGCCGAGTTGGCCAGCGGAGGCGTGTAGATCACTCCATTCCGCACCACGAAGATGTTCTCGCCCGAGCCCTCGCTCACCAGCCCGTTCACGTCCAGTCCAATGCCTTCCTGGTAGCCGTTCACTTCGGCTTCCATCCGGATCAGCTGCGAGTTCATGTAGTTGGCTCCGGCCTTGGCCAGTGCAGGCATGGTGTTCGGCGCCAACCGGTTCCAGCTTGAAATGCATACATCGGCCCCGCCCGTGCCCGTAATGTACTTGCCCCACGGGAAATTGGCCATGTACACCTCAACCGGCGCGCCCCTGGGGCTTACGCCAATCTCGCCGTATCCGCGCAGCGCAATGGGCCGGATGTAGCAGGGCGTTACGCCGTTGGCTTCAATCAGCTCAACCACCCCGGCGCAAAGCTCCTCAAGAGTGAACGGAAGCTCCATGCGGTAGATGCGCGCTGAGTCAAGCAGGCGCTGCATGTGCTCCGGCAGCCGGAACACGGCCGAGCCCTGCGGCTGGCCATAGCAGCGGATACCTTCAAACACGCTGGAGCCATAGTGGATCACGTGACTCATCACGTGAATGGTGGCCTGTTCCCAGGCAATCAGCTGGCCATTGTGCCAGATCTTGGAAGTGGCTTGGATAGGCATGGCGGGAGTACAACGCTCCTTCAATCGCAATTCCTGCGTATCCCTAAGCCTACCGCGAATCCAACCCAAGTGTCATCACATCCCGGATGCGGGCGCACCGGAAACAAAAATACCGGCAAGGCATCAAGGCCTGGCCGGCATCTTGTGTACGTACAGAACCGCTATCTGACTGGCGTCCCGTCTTCCTTGATCACATTGACAAATTCCTTCAGTTGACTCTGCATCACTCGTACAAGTGGTTCATCCGCCATGAGAGCGAGCGGAGGCGGTTTGCGCTTACCTTTCTGCTCTTTCTGGAAGATGAAGTGAACACCGACGCCTTCATCGTCCCAGCGCACTACCATTCCATTGAGAGTGATGCATCGATCCGAGATGGGCATGCGCCGGTCGGTGAGCGTCATCCGGACAACTGTCCCCGGATACCACCGCTCGGTCGTTTGAATGTACATTCCACCAAGGCTAACGTTGCCAACATCGCATGGCACCGGCGCACCGCCGTTGAAGAAGTAGGCTACGACCGGCGGCAAATGTTCGCGCGGATACTTTCGCGGTTCCGCCGGCTCAAGCGATAGCCACCGCTGCAGCCAGTTCTTCGTAGCTCTGGCGACTTCCTTCCCCGATTCCGAAATCTCCATTGAAGGTTCCACCAATTCTACCGGCGCCGGCACTTCAGCAGGAGCCGCAATCGTGCTGTAACTTGCAACCTGAAGCGGAGGTGGTGCAACTGCTTCAGGCAGGGGCGCAGCTTCAACGGGCACTTCGACAATTGCCAAGGGGTTCGGCTGACTCTGCCGAGCGTGATCTTCCCACCGAATCACCTGTGCCAGAGACTTGCGGCCATTTGTATCTTCGGCGGGCTTGTTGATTGGCGCGGAGGGCAGGCTCTCGCTGCTTGGAATATCGTTTTTTGACTTCTGCATCGCCTGCAGCCTGCGTCTCATCTTGTCCGGAGCGCACAGCACAAGTTGATCTCCGATAGCAGTTCCGGAGTTTCGGATTGTCTCCGCGGGCAGGGCAAGCAGCGAATCAGCCGGAGAACGCAACTCAAACACCTGGGAATGTGGATAAGACTCGACGATCTCGAGTACACAGTAATTCCGGTCAAGGAAAACAAGATCGATTGGAGAAAGGACGCGTTCCGGCGAAATTCCGCGGAAAGGCGTGATCCAGATCCCCATTGAAGACCGAGGCTCCAGGGATGCCATACGGTCGTAGAGATCCGTAGTCCGAAAATCGGCAACATCGACATCAATGCCGAGAAACCGCTCACGTGTCGCGTTGTAGGCGCAATAGTGCAGTAGCGTGTCGCCAACCTCATAAGCCAGCGAAGCGGCGGTTAGGTCTTCCGACGCGCTAATCCGGCCAACTGCTTCACGTAGATACTTGATTTCTTGCATGAGAACCTCACGATCCACGTTGGCGCGCCTGTCGCTCATAATCCTCATGGGCATGTGGTGATTAGGGTGAACCTGTTTATACTCTTCCACAGGCATGCCCTCGCTGCCAACGCATGTTTTCGTCATCGGGCGAAAAACCTCAGTCCTTAATCGCGAACCGGCAATTCCGGCAAAAAATGAAAACTGCAAGTTAGGAGAGCCCTAGTCCTGCCCGCCGTGTGCACGGCCGCGTCGTTCCAAAGACAACTTCATCTTCGTTCGGAGTAGCCAACGTGCCAATCCACCGTTTGGGCCAACACCCCCGCTGCTCCAGTAACTCGCAAGGGATTACTGATTCTGGTTTTGGTCACCATTCCGCATTCCGCACAGGAACTCGCAGGTACCTCAACCGCCAGAGACTGGCCAGATTCCGTGCCGAACTCTAAATGCGCCAGGGAGTTGAGGGTGCGCCCGCATCGGATGCCAGAGGATGGCGCGCGAAGGGTAGCTGCTTGCCGAAGTGCACGTCGAACAGGCGCCGATGTGTAAATTTCGCCGCCTCCACAAGATCCGCATAGGGGAGGTCCGTGACGTCCACAAAGCCGATGTTGTAATTCTCGCCGTCCATGCGCCCAAGTACCGGCTCGTCGCGCCATGCAAACCAATACGCACCCACAAAGCTTGAAAGCGAAGCAGCCTGCTCCATGTAGTAGCGATACGCGTTACCGCGCTCAGCCTGGTCCTTTGCCTGCACCAGCCCGGCGGAGAGCCCATCCGCGGGCACGCCAATGTGAAATTCGCCAATAAGGATCGGGCGATTTGAGATCTGCGCCGCTCGGATCAGTTGCTTGGTCGGCTCGTACTCGTAGACGTTGATGCTGCACACGTCGAAGATCTGCGCTGCAATGAACGCCTCGTCGGCCATGTTGCCGCCATATCGAATGCCGAGAATCAGGTGGTTGGGATCGTGCTTCCGTACTGCGTCGCAAATAATCTGCAGATACTTGCGGAAACTCGCCAGCACGAACTCGCGGCGCAGCGCGGGAGTGTCCCCATGTGCAAGCGACGCCTTGAGCGCAGCCTTCGTAGTGGTCTCTGGACCTGCCATGATCAGCGAACATAGCTCTGCTTCGCGCCCGTTCCACGGCGGCTCGTTGCCCACAAAGTAACCCAGTACAAGCGGATCGCTCTTGCGCGGAGCGCATTGAGCGCTCGCGGCGGAGTCGATATCGGCAGCGAATTCTGGCGAGTAGACGTCTGGCAATCCAAGGAAATTCAAGCCGTTAGGCCAGCGCAGCATCACGGTGCCCGGCCGCTGCTGGCCGCCGGTTGTAAATCCCCAGGCATCGAGGCGGCGGTTCGTTCGCTCGTTTCCCTGGCCGGAGCCAAAACCAGCGCCGCCGCCGGGCGTGCTGTTTACGCCGGTGGAGAGGAAGAGATGACCTTCGGGATCCACGAACCACCATCGGCCATCGAGCTGCTCAACCCGGAAGTAGCCCGTAGCCCGTCGTCTGGGTGCTTTTGTACCCGCCGTAGCGGGCAAATCCAAAATCGGCAGGCTTGGCCAAAGCCAGATCCTCGGCAGCCAGCTCGCGTTCAAGTTGCTCCTTTGAATGAATCTTGCGGGGCCAGTCCGTGTGTGCCCATTGGCCAAAGGAGTCAACATGCGGGCCGGGTTCGAGAAAGTCGCTGCCCTCGTCCGTTCTCGACAGGTGAACGTTGCGCAACTCGATAGTGGGCGAGTTGAGTGCGTAGTCCATTGAAAGCGAGAACGACTCCACTGCTGAGAGTGTCGCCAAACGGCCCCCAGACAGAGAACCAGCAGGAGTTGGTGCGGCGATTTCCGGCCGAGGCCAGGTCGAAGCCTTTTGAATCGCGGCCCTGGAAGAAGTGCAATGGAACCGACGCGCGAAGCCACGCATGCTGTCCAAAAGCGATGAAACCCATTGAGCGAGGCCCCTGTGCCGTGTAAGCCCACAGAGACATGCGTTGCGGCGATGAAGTGCGCAGGTCCATCACCAGATGGGTATATCCGGAGAGGTCGGCAGGTGCGGTCACACCCAGATCTTTAAGAGGAATGCGCAATTCAGAAAAAATGCCGCTGAACGTAAATTGGCGCGGTGCAAAGCCCTGCCCCGCAGCCTCCGCAGAAGCAGCCTGAGAAGAAAAGCTGAGCGCCGGAGTTGCTGCCGCAGCAGGAACAGCGGACGCAAGCAGTTGAATGGCATGACGCCGTGTGATGCTCATTGGATATTCCCCCCGATCTATTTGGAAAGATGAACTTTATCACTTGAAGAACCGTCTTTGAAGCAGGAACCGATTCACTACCGTACCGCCGTCTGAATAAATGTTTGGAATTGTAACCGTCCAACCGTGGATGGTCCTTGGGCAGATCGAAGTCTTTTGAGGGTTTAGCTATTTGTTCGAGTCCAAAACTCCCAGCGACCTATAATGGGTGCGAAAACCAAACGGACTGTAGGAAATCACGTGACTGAAAAACCAAATCGGATCCACCGTGGCGTTGCCTCCAGTGAGACTGCGAGAGAGATCAATCGCGACATCGTCCTCCACGCCATTCACCGTAATCAGCCTGTGAGCCGCGCAGACTTGGCCCGCCTTACGGGCCTGCAGCCGAGTACTGTGTCGGTAATCATCAGCCTGCTCATCGATGAAGGCTGGGTCCTGCCCGGAACCCTCGGCCGGTTGCCACGCGGCCGGCGGCCAACGTTTGTCACGCTTAACGACAAGCACGTGACGCTCGCCATCGACCTCAAGCCCGGCAATGCGAGCCTTGCGGTCATCGATATCAACGGCCGGTTCCTGAGCCGCGAAACAATTCCCCTTGCGGTGCAGAAGAGTTCGAAGTCCGAGTTGAAACAGGCCATCGCGAAGATTGCGAAATCGGCGCGCGCCATGCAGGACACCTTCAGCGACCGCCTGTTTGCCGGCGTTGGCGTCAGCGTTTCGGGCCGCGTGGATCAGAAGACGCATCAGGTGCTCTTTTCACCCAACGTACCCTGGGCTCAGGTCAACCTGTACGACGAGCTCCAGAACGTGCTGGAAGCGCCGGTTGAGCTTGAAAATGCGGTCAATGCCTGTCTGGTGGCTGAGCGCTGGTTCGGCAACTACGGTGAGGCCTCAAACATGATCGTCGTGGGCGTCTCAGACGGCATCGGCACCGGGTTGCTGGTCGACGGGCGCCTTGCCCGCGGCAAAGACGATATGGCCGGCGAATTCGGCCACATGCCGATTGAGGGCGGCGGACCGGTTTGCGGCTGCGGCAACGTGGGCTGCTGGGAAACCTTCGCCTCAAATCGCGCGGGCCTGCGCTACTATCGCGAGTTCGTTCCCGATAGCACCGTGACCAGTTTCAAGGAGCTGCTCGAACTGGCGGTAGATGGTGATATCCAGGCTCTGCGTTCCATCGACAAGATGATGATGTATCTGTCGCGCGGTTTAACGATCATGGTGGCCGGCCTCGCGCCTGAAGTGGTCATCGTGGTGGGCGATTGCACGGTGCTTTGGCCGCGGATTTCACCGATCCTCGAGAGCCAGTTGATTGCAAAATCCTTCCGTCCACAGCCGCCAAAAATCGTACCCGCACTCGACGGCGATGCGGCCCGGTTGCGCGGCGCGGCGGCGCTGGTGCTGCGGAAGGTCCTGTTCAAACGCGAGGAGTTCGATGGGATGGAGCCGGAGAGGCGAAAAATGGCCGCGACAGTGTAGGATTGCCGGGGCAGGAAATCTATCGGGTAACTATCGGGGGCGCTGAGACACGATCTTGGCGCCTCAAGGTTTTTGCGTACTGGCCCCGGAGAAGACAAGGGAGTGAATAGTTCCATGAGGGTTGGAATCATCGGCACAGGCGCCATTGCAGGGAAACACGTGCAGGCATACAAGAGCATCGGATTTCAGGTAACGGTCTGCACCGATCGCACCCCGGAGAAGGGCCGCAAATTCGCTCAAGAGACCGGTGCGGAGTTTGTGGCAACCCCCGAGGAGCTGTTCGCGCATCCGGCAGTCGACTTCGCCGACGTCTGCACCTTTCCCGCATACCGGCTGGCTGCGGTAGAGCTGGGAGTCCAATACAAAAAGCACGTGCTGGTGCAAAAGCCCATGGCCGTCGATCTTGAGACGGCAGCAAAGATGGTCTCGGCAGCCAGGGCGGGCGGCATTCAGTTGGGTGTGGTCAGCCAGCATCGCTGGGACGATTCTGTCTTGTTTCTCAAGCGCGCGCTCGAAGCCGGGCGGCTCGGCAGAATCCTCCAGGCCGATGCGTACGTTAAGTGGTATCGCACAGACGAGTACTACGCCCGGCCCATCAAAGGCAGTTGGGATGTCGAGGGCGGCGGCGCGCTCATCAGCCAGGCAATTCACCAGGTTGATGTGCTGCTGCACCTCGTCGGAGCAGTCGAAGAAGTCTTTGGCTACTGGCAAATCGGCGCGGCCCACAACATCGAGTCGGAAGACTGCGTCTGCGCGGTCATGCGCTACGCTTCGGGAGCCACCGGCGTCATTCAGGCGACAACGGCCCTCTGGCCCGGATACCCGGAGCGCGTGGAGATTCACGGCACCAAAGGCAGCGCCATCGTCACCGGCGATCAGTTGACCACGTGGGACGTACAGAATGACACGGGCGAGCCGGCCCCCGTTGCACAACTGGCCAAGTCAGGCGCTTCCGATCCGCTGGCAATCTCAAATGTTCCCTTCGAGCGGCAACTGGCAGAGTTCGGCGAAGCCTGCAAAGAGGGCCGCGCGCCCGCCTGCTCCGGTGTGGATGGATACAATGCGCTGGAACTGGTCAGAAGCATCTACACCTCCTGCTTCGAGGGACAAAAGGTACAGATACCACCGTCGATATCGGCGTAGCAATCGGCCAATAAGGACCCGCCACGCGCCATCGGCGCAGAGTAACTTAGCCCCGCACTTCAGCGTGGGGAATCCATGCCTCTCCTTACCCCAAAAGTCCCGTAGGGACGACGTCAGGGAGTCGGCAGGTGGCCCTCCGGGGTCCCCACTGACGGGTCGTTGTCAGTGGGGTGGATGTCCGGATTCTCGGACATGGGATACCATAAGCCTCCACTGGAAAATCTTCTTGAGGGCCCAATTCAATCAAGAACGGTTTGAAAGCCGACCATCCATCAGTTACCCGTCCCCTAGATTGCGTTCTGTTTCCCGGCCCTGTGCTTCACAAACCCATGTACCAAAAAATCCCGTTTCAGCAATACATCCAACCAGAGCCGAAACGGGCACATTTTCCGGCTGAACAGCTTCGCATCTGCAGCGGCGCGCAGCGAACGATCCGGCCATCAATTTGTTGAATTTGTATGCCCGGCGAGCCGAAAGACACACAGATCGAGTAATATTTCTTGCGTCAGCAGATTAAGTTCTGAACGCGAACTAAATACTTCATGGGCACTTTCCAGAACGAGTCATCTGCCATCTTTGGAGACGAACATGAGCAAGAAGCGGAACAATGCAATTTCCAGGCGAAGCTTTCTGAAGACCGGCCTCGGCACCGCTGCGGCAGTAGGTTTCCCGGCCATTGTGCCGGCCACGGTGTTTGGCCAATACGCGCCAAGCAAGCGCATCAACGTCGGAGCCATCGGCGTAGGCCGAATCTCGCGCGTGCACGACATGCCCTCGATCCTCCAGTTCGACCAGGCGCGCATCATAGCGGTCTGCGACCTCGATGCGCATCGCGTGGTGGAAGGCAAGCAGTTCGTTAACGACTACTACACAAAGAAGACCGGCAAGCCCTACGACGGCACACTCGGCTATGCGAACTACCACGAGCTGCTGGCCAACAAGGACATCGACGCCGTCGTCGTTAGCACTCCCGACCACTGGCACGCGCTCATCGGCGTGGACGCCGTTCGAGCTGGCAAGGACGTCTACCTGCAAAAGCCGGCGTCGCTCACCATCGCCGAAGGCCGCGCGCTCAGCAATGCCGTCCAGGCCTCCGGCCGCATCCTCCAGATCGGCAGCCAGCAGCGTTCGACTATCCAGTTCCGCTACGCCGCAGAGCTGGTGCGCAACGGCCGCATCGGCAGTCTCCAGCGCGTTGAAATCGGCCTGCCCGGCGACCCCGCCGGTGGCGACAAGACGCCCATGCCCGTACCCGAAGGCTTCAACTACGAGATGTGGCTGGGCGAAACACCGTATGTCTACTACACGCTCGACCGCGTCCATCCCCAGAAAGGCTACGACCGGCCCGGATGGCTCCGCTGCCGCCAGTTCGGCGCGGGCATGATCACCGGTTGGGGCGCGCACCACATTGACAGCGCGCACTGGGGCATGGACACCGAGTACACCGGCCCCATCGAAGTCTGGGGACACGCCAAATTTCCCGACCACGGACTCTGGGATGTGCACGGCCCCTTCCGCACCGAGGCAATCTATGCGCCGAATGACGTTTCGGCCGACGGCGTGCACATGAGCATCAGCGGCGACTTCCCCAACGGCATCAAGTTCTACGGCGACAAGGGCTGGATCTTCGTCTCGCGCGGCAACGAGCAGGTCACCAAGAGCGATCCAGTGGCCAAACTCAATGACTCCACCGCGCTCGCGTCCAGCGATCCCAAAATCATCAAGTCGGTCATCGGACCCGACGAGATTCATCTCTACGAGAGCAAGGAGCAGCACGGCAACTGGCTCGAGTGCATCATAAGCCGTAAGGAACCGATATCGCCCGTCGAAATGGGGCATCGCGCATGCTCCACGTGTCTCATCCACGACATGGCGATGGTGCTCAAGCGCAAGCTCTATTGGGACCCGGTCATGGAGCGGTTCAAGAACGACGATGAAGCAAACAGCATGCTGCACCGTCCGCAGCGTGCACCATACATGTTGACCTAAACGGAGGAGAAATTGATGAACAGGCGCGATGCGTTGTTAGGACTGCTGGCCATGCCGGCCGCAATGAATGCCCTTGCTGAAGGTGCAGACGACAAGAAGAGCGACGAAAAGATCATGGGCCCCACGGTCTTTGAGTGGGAAAAAATGAAGGTCGAAAAGACCAACGTGGGCGAGGTCCGTCACCTCTGCGATTCCCCCACCGCCACAGTGGACAAGCTCGAGATGCATATCTCCACGCTCAATCCCGGCCTCGAGTCACATAAACCGCATCGCCACGTGAATGAGGAGTTGATCATCCTCCGCGAAGGCCTGTGCGAAACTCTCTCCGACGGCAAGTGGATCAAAGTCACGCCAGGCTCAGTCGTATTCAACGCGTCCAACAGCCTGCACGGCTTCCGCAACATCGGTACCACGCCGGCCACCTATCACGTCATCAACTGGAGCCCGAACAAGAAAGCCTAGCTTTCGACGATCGGCCCTCAGCTAACTCTGCGGCGCGCTCTGTTGTGAGCGCGCACCGCGCCAGTAGAGCAGCAATCCGATCACCACCGACAGCGCCACGCTTGAAAACACGCTCACCTCGAAGCGCAGCTTATCCAGCGCATCTCCCGGCGGAACCAGCGAAACAAAAATCCCCACCAGCACCACAAAGAAACCCAATCCTCCACAGATCCACACGCCGGTCTTTCCACCCGGCACCAGCACCGCCTGCCGGTTCTCCGTGCGATCCTTGCGCACAGCCAGCTTGATCACCGCGGCAAACATGTAAAGGAACGGAATGAAGTAGAGAATAATTCCAGCCGAGATCAGGAACTGATATGCAGCAATCACGGTCGGATTATTAATCTGGCTCGCCAGCAGGATCGCCGCCGAAAGCCCCGCCTGCACAAGAATCGAAATATATGGCGTCTTCCACCGCGGATGAATCTTGCCGAACGCCTTAGGCAGGTAGCGGTCGATCCCCACCTGAAACGGCACGCGCGCAATGCCCGCAACCGTACTGCCAACGCCACCCGCGTTTCCGGCAGTCACAAGCACTGCGGCCAGCACTCCCAGAAATCCAAGCCGCAAAGCGACCGAGCCGACAGTAATCGCATTGAACACGCCGCTCTGCGGATCGATGTTCGCCGCCGGCACCATGGAGAGAACGGCAAAGGTGCCCAAAATATACATCAGCGCAATCAGAATTCCAGAGCCAAACACCGCGCGCGGCAGCGTGCGTCGCGGATCGTGCACCTCTTCGCTCATGGCCGACACCAGTTCAAGACCCGTAAAAGCAAAGGCAATCTGCGACCAGAAATTCACCGTGTCCCAGTTCCACGTTGGCATCATGTTGGCCAGCGTAAAATGTGTCGCCGAGCCATGTTTCAATACCACCACGGCGGCAATCACCAGCAGCATCACGAGAGGAACGTAAGTCCCCACGCCGCCCGCGTTCTGCAACCACTTGCCGATATTCAGCCCAACAATATTCAGCACAACGGCAATCAGCAGCAGCGCCAGTGAAACAGTCACCAGGTAAGTGCGATCGCTGGCCAGCGCCACGCCACGCCCGCCGATAATGTATGCGGACATGGATGCGCTCGCCAGCAGCAGTCCCGGAAAGTAGAAGATCGTGTAGATCCAGTACGTCCACCCGGCAATAAAGCCGTGGAATGGCCCGAAAGCATCGCGAGCCCAAGCATAAAGCCCGCCCTCTTCCGGAAAGCGCGAAGACAGTTCATTGATCACCAGCGCGCCGGGCACAAAAAAGAAAACCGCAGCCAGAATCCAGAGGCTGATGGACGATGTGCCGTTATGTCCGGCGGCCGCGATCCAGCGGGGCCCGAGCACACAGGCGATATTGAACAGCAACACATCCCAAAAACCCATCGTCTTGCGCAGTTGCGATTTGGCATCGGGAGACGGCGGCGCGGGCATCGTCATAGGCGCACGCTGTGTTTCGGTCTATCTATTTGCAGCATTGAGAAATGATAAAGGACGTATGGCGCGATTCACACGTGCCTACGGGGTGGTCTTCTATCATTTGTCTTGGTTGTGGTTGTTCTCCAGCCGCCCGGAATCGTTCACCCGAACATCATTTCAAAACACGAGAGGGATTCGAACATGCCGACATCCGTAAGCAAGGCTCAAAAGAAGTATCGCCCCCAACCCTTGACTTCAATGAATGCGTGGAAGGCCCTTAAGACGCACGCCAAAGAGATCGCAGACGTGCACCTGCGCGATCTCTTCGTCTCCGATGCTTCGCGCGGCGAAAAACTCACCATTGAAGCGCTCGGCCTCTTCTTTGACTACTCCAAGAATCGTGTAACAAGTGAGACCTTGCAGTTGCTTCTTGATCTCGCCAACGAGTCCGGCCTGCAGGAGCGCATCGACGCCATGTTCCGTGGCGACAAGATCAATCTCACTGAAGGACGCTCGGTACTCCACGTCGCCCTCCGAGCGCCCAGGGGCACAAGCATCGTCGTCGATGGTCAGGACGTTGTGCCGGAGGTTCACGCAGTGCTGGACCGTATGAGCGCGTTTGCTGACCGCGTGCGCAGCGGCGAGTGGCAGGGGTACACCGGCAAGCGCATTCGCAACGTGGTCAACATTGGCATCGGCGGATCTGACCTCGGCCCGGTCATGGCTTATGAAGCACTGCGAGCCTACGGCGACCGCAACATGATCTTCCGCTTCATCTCCAACGTTGACGGAACAGATTTCGCCGAAGCGGTCATCGATCTCGATCCGGCGGAAACGCTCTTCATCGTTTCTTCCAAGACCTTCACCACGCTTGAAACCATCACCAACGCGCAATCGGCGCGCGCCTGGTTGGTAAAAGGCTTCGGCGGCGATGAGTCGGCGGTCGCAAAGCATTTCGTAGCGGTCTCCACCAACGCGGCACAGGTTGAGAAGTTCGGCATCGACACGGCCAACATGTTCGGCTTCTGGGACTGGGTTGGCGGCCGCTACTCAATGGACTCGGCCATCGGCCTCGCCACCATGCTCGCCATCGGGCCTAAGAACTTCCGCGCCATGCTCGACGGCTTTCATCAGATGGACGAGCACTTCCGGACTACGCCCTTCGAGCGCAATATCCCCGTGCTCATGGGCCTGCTCGGCCTCTGGTACACAGACTTCTTCGGTGCGCAGACCGTCGCCGTGCTGCCCTACGAGCAATACTTAAAGCGCTTCCCCGCATATCTCCAGCAACTGACCATGGAGAGCAACGGCAAGCACGTTACCGTCGTCGGCAAGCAAGTAAAGTACGAAACCAGCGCCATCTACTGGGGCGAGCCGGGAACAAATGGCCAGCACTCGTTCTATCAACTCATCCACCAGGGTACGCGCCTCATCCCGTGCGACTTCATCGCATTCGGAAAATCGCTCAATCCAGTCGGCCGCCATCACGACATGCTGCTGGCAAACGTCTTTGCGCAGAGCGAGGCGCTTGCCTTCGGCAAGACCATCGATCAGGTAAAGGCCGAAGGCACTCCCGCCTGGCTCGCGCCTCATCGCGTCTTTGAAGGCAATCGCCCGTCAAACACTATCCTGGCCAAAGAACTCACGCCTGAAGTGCTGGGCAAGCTGGTCGCTCTCTATGAACACTGCGTCTTTACGCAGGGCGTTCTGTGGCGCATCAACTCCTTTGACCAGTGGGGAGTTGAGCTCGGCAAGGTACTGGCGCAGCGAATCATTCCCGAACTCGAAAGCGAAGCGGAACCGGCATTGGCTCACGACAGCTCAACCAACAATCTGATCCGCCACTACCGCGGCTTGAAGAAAGGCAGCTAGTAGCTTTCAGAACTCAGCAAAAAAGCAAAGAGGCGCGGGATTGATAGCTCCCGCGCCTCAAGTCTCTTGACAGACCGCCGATTCACAGCCTGCAGATCAGCAACTCCCGTTCGTAGATCATCTCTTTCGGTAGGTGATCGTGCAGTGAGATGAACAGCTCCTCATGGCCAATCACTTCCTTGCGCCATTGCACGCGGTCCACTTGCTGCAGTTCGTCAAATGCAGCGCGGGTGAACTTGAGCCCTTCCCAGTGGATGTCCTCGTAATAAGGAGTCCAGCCGATGGGAGTCTCTTTCCCCTGCGCTCGTCCATGCACGCGATCGACAATCCACTTCAGCACCCGCATGTTTTCGCCGAATCCCGGCCAGATGAACTGCCCCTCAGGCGTCTTGCGGAACCAGTTGACGTGGAAGACGCGCGGCGTGGCTGAGAGCGTCCGCTGCATCTTTGATCCAGTTCCTGAAGTAGTCACCCATGTGGTAGCCGCAGAATGGAAGCATGGCCATCGGGTCGCGTCGGACAACGCCGGTGGCGCCTGCCGCAGCTGCGGTGGTTTCTGAGCCCATGGTGGCGCCAAGATAAACGCCGCCCGACCAGTTGAAGGCCTGGAAGACGAGCGGAAGTGTCGTTGGCCGTCTGCCGCCAAATACGAATGCGTGGATCGGAACGCCCTTAGGCGACTCCCATTCAGGATCGATGCTTGGGCACTGGCTGGCCGGCGCGGTAAAGCGGCCATTTGGATGCGCAGCGGTCCGGCCGGTGGTCTTGGCGATCTCGGGCGTCCACTTTTCACCGCGCCAGTCGAGACACTGGGCGGGCGGTTTGTCGGTCATGCCCTCCCACCACACGCCGCCTTCCGGTGTAAGCGCAACGTTGGTAAAGATCGTGTTCTTGGCTAGGGTCACCATGGCATTCGGATTAGTCTTTGCCGAGGTCCCAGGTGCAACGCCAAAGAAGCCCGCTTCTGGATTGATGGCGCGCAGTTGGCCGTTCTCATCCGGCTTGATCCAGGCAATATCGTCGCCTACGGTGCGAACCTTCCAGCCTTTGAATCCCGCGGGTGGAATCAGCATGGCAAGGTTGGTCTTGCCGCACGCCGATGGGAATGCAGCTGCGATGTAGGTCTTTTCACCCTGGGGCGACTCAATGCCGAGGATGAGCATGTGCTCGGCCATCCAGCCTTCGTCGCGCGCAATGTTCGACGCGATGCGCAAGGCAAAGCATTTCTTGCCGAGCAGTGCGTTGCCGCCGTATCCCGAGCCATAGCTCCAGATCTCACGCGTCTCAGGGAAATGAACGATGTACTTTTCCTTGTTGCAGGGCCACGCTACATCTTTCTGCCCATGCTTCAGCGGCGCGCCGACTGAGTGCATGCAGGGAACCACGCGCTTCTCGCCTTTGTCGATCTCCTTCAATACGGCGCTTCCAACGCGCGCCATGATGCGCATATTCACAACCACGTAAGCTGAGTCCGTAAGCTCAACGCCGATCTGCGACATGGGGCCGCCGACAGGACCCATTGAGAAAGGAAGCACATACATGGTGCGGCCACGCATACAGCCACGGAAAATATCCTTGAGCTTCTTCCTCATCACATACGGATCTTCCCAGTTGTTGGTGGGGCCCGCGTTGTCCTTTGAAAGAGAGCAGATAAAAGTTCGGTCTTCAACACGCGCCACGTCGTTGGGGTCGGTGCGGGCGTAGTAACAGCCAGGCCACAGCTTGCGATTGAGGCGGGTGAATGTCCCGGCATCCACAAGTTCCTGACAAAGCTTGTCGTACTCGGCCTTTGACCCGTCAACCCAATGAATCTTGTCGGGTTGAGTGAGGTCCGCCATCTTCTCCACCCAACGGATCAAATGCTTGTTGGTGGTCGGATAGTGGGAGGTAGAGTGACTCAAAATGCCTCCTGTTCAATTGCGTTTGGTATATGTCTAAGGTAGCATTTCAACCTTCACGCAACTATACATTGAGCAGTCTCAGGCACCTTAAATTAGCCGCCTTTGCGCGCCTGTGGGTAGAGGCTTTCGAGCGGCCCAGCCAGGAAGAAGCTCTCATCCGATCCACGCTTTGCCCGGTCCTTCACTGATAGCCCTTCACAGGGTCATGTACCAGTTCACCCACCATTGGACTATGCATCAAACAAGAGCCCAAAGAACAGTTTCTCCCCATGCCTCTCAACACATTCCTTGAGGCGTGGAAACCCTTTAGACCACCTGAAACCACGAGGAAACCAATGGCAAGGACCTGGATTTGTTTGCGCATTGGTCTTTAGATCTCCATAGACTGCCGTGGTGTTCTTCTGAATCGAGGGAAATCGGTATGATTCCTGAAGACGGATTGCAGAGCGTAAATGGTTCAATTAGGGGATAGTTAAATTCAGATTATGAGCATCGTACAAAGATGAGTTGAAAAGCGAACGTGTGCCGTTAATGACTGTTTCAGCCTCTGACCCGCGCAATTTTTTTAAGCAATTGATATTAAATTGGATGTGTAGATTTGTATGCGTTTCTGGCGCATCAATAATTCCGCTGACGAGCGATATATTTGAAATAAAAATCCATTATCTCTATTGGATTAATTAGGCCGTCCGCAACCTCCGAATATGCGACAGAGGAAACAATAACTATTTATATTCAAACATTTTGTGAGCTAAATCACATTTGAAGACATTGGGTACCTCATCGCCCAAAAATCGATCAGTTTTGTTGACAACGGTATTTCAATAGGCGGATTATTGCAGACACTGAATAATACACATCTCGGGCAACGGTTTGAGGCTTTGCGCGGTTGTGCTGTGTTTGGACTTTTCCACAAGAGAAGTTCTGGCGTGGCAGGGATTCGTGCGGGCTGATTTCCTTTGGATGAACACATAGTTGGTTGCGAATCCAAGTGTTGCGCGTCGAATGGGCATTCTTCAGATTTATTTATTCGTCGGGACATTGGCGCTATGCGCCCGTAATCCGATTTTGGACCGCAGTGAAGTGGAGCTTGCAGGAAATACGATCACGCCTGCAGGCGCCCCGGATCGAACGTTGATCGCAAGTCACGCTGAGGTGAAATTGGAATGCCATTGGACAGCGAGTGGTTCTCAACTGAGACTTCGGCTGCCTTATTTCATGCGGCATTATCGTTCCGACATTCAACCACCATCTCGATCTGACAGTGCCATGAATCTCTGCACGTACGCATATCTGATTTAAACAGGCGCGCAGAAGGCAGTGAATCGAGGAAACCTTTTCGTGGGAGACGAAATCATGAGTTTCTCTTTGATGCAAACTTTGAAAGGGCTGCGCAAGCAGGGATTTGGAGTGTTCTGGGTTTTCCTGGTCGCTCTCGCTCTCTTCGTAGCACCTCGCGCATGGGCGCAGGACAACGCGTCCATTACGGGCACAGCTACTGACGCCAGTGGTGCTGTAGTTCCGAATGCGACCATTACTTTAACCAACAATGGAACCGGAGTAGTAAGAGAAGCCACGGTGAACTCCGTGGGCGCATTCCACTTCGGCAATATCGGTGCCGGCACCTACACCATGACCGCCACAGCGGCGGGCTTCCAGAAGTTTATTAAGACCGGCATCGTCGTGAACGTAGCTCAGACATCTTGAGCAGAACGTATCGTTCACGATCGGCAGCGAATCGCAGACCGTTACCGTACAGGCAGACGCGCTGCAGGTACAAACGGAAACCAGCGAAATCAGTACGCTGATCAGTGGCGAACAGGTTCGTCAGCTCGCCACCAACGGCCGTAACGTTGTACAGCTTGCGGCTCTCGGTCTGGGTGTTTCGAAATACTCTTAGCCTCGTTTGGCGGCATTGATGCTCTTACCTCGGCTCGAACGGTCATCAGCTTCAACGGCCAGCGCAACATCGCACAACGTCTACCTGATCGACGGCGCAGAGCAGAACGACCGCGGTTGCGGCGGCTGCTTCATGAACCTTCCTTCACAGGACGCCATCGGCGAATTCCAGACGCTGAGTTCGAACTACTCGGCGGACTACGGTCTGGGCTCGGGCGGCACGATCGTCATGATGATCAAGTCCGGTACGCGGCAGTATCACGGATCTCTTGTATGAGTTCAACCGCAACACGGCCTACAATGCCAACGACTACTTCCTGAAACGGGCCGGCAAACCGCGCACGGTGTTCCAACTGAATATTCCGGGCGGCAACATCGGCGGCCCGCTCTACATTCCTCATGTGTACAACGAAGCCAAGAACCGCACGTTCTTCTTCTGGAATGAGGAATGGCGCAAGCTGATCAAGGGTAGCTCTCCTTCGGTCTCGAACAATCTCTGGACATCAACTTCCCGACGCTGGGTGCAGGACTACAATTACACGCCGCAGAGCCCATCGATCCCGATCGTTCCGAACCCGGTGCCCAACGGTCTCCCGAACAACGCATCGTTGCACGCAATTGAATCGGGCCAACGGCTTACGCCTGGCTCAAGCATTCCCGTTCGATTCGGCTACCGGAACCTACACGATTCCATTCGGCGATGGTTGACCAGAACATGGTCCGAGCTGACTCAGCGCACATGCCCGAAGCCGAATACAGGCTGCACCGGAATCCAATGCACGCAGTACGTGATTTCAGTCAACCAGCCTGAGAATATCCGCGAAGATGTGGTTCGCATCGACCACTCTATCAACAGCAGGTTCCAGTTGATGGGCCACTATCTGCACGACGCGATGGAGAACACGTTCTTCCCACCGCTTATGGGCAGGTAGTTTTGCGACCGTCGGCACGGAGATGAAGAACCCGTCGTACACGGCAGTCAATCAAGCTGACGCAGACCTACTCGTCAACGCTGCTGAATGAGACGGCGTTCTTCTACGGCGGCAATAAGATCCGAGCTGACCCCGACTCGCCGCCGTCCGGTATTAGACATCTACCAGCCTACCGGATGGACTGCAAGCAGTCTGTTCCCGTCATCGAACCAGGCGGCTATCACGCACGAGTTGTCGAAGCCGTTGCTGCCTGCCATTTCACTCGGCGGCACGCCGCTGCGCACAACCTTTAACCCGTCATACTTCCCGTGGAAGAACGGCTATGAAGGCTTCCAGTATCGTGATGATCTTTCCTGGACCAAGGGCCGTCACCAGTTCAAGTTTGGTGTGAGCTGGCTGCACGACTACAAGAACCAGGAACTGCAGGCCAACACCAACGGGACCGCGACCTTTAACAAAACACATTCTCTCTTGACGGCATCGTCAACATGGTGCTGGGCTTGGCGGACAACTGGAACCAGCTCGAGTACCTGTACGGCAAGAACTGGGTTAATAATAACTACAGCTTCTATCGTGATGACAACTGGCATGTCGCTCCGCGGTTGACCCTGAACCTGGGGCTACGCTTATGACGGTATGCCGCACGCATTTGAGCGCTACAACAAGTTCGCCAATTTTGTGGAGGGCGCTTACAATTTCAGTCGTTGGGGAACCCGATTCAGGCAAATGGCACGCTCGATCCGGGGCAGCTCACCACGTTTGGTGGGGGCACTGAGAAATTCTATCTGAACGGAATTCAGGAAGCAGGAGTCAACGGCTTCCCGAAGGGTAACGTTGAGAACCGTTACTTCACATGGCAGCCTCGTGTTGGCTTTACCTATGACATGACAGGAAATGGCAAGACGGTCATGCGCGGCGGCGCCGGTATCTTCTTCGAGCGCGTTCAGGGCAACGATGTTTATAACGCTGCTTTGAACCCGCCGTTCGCCTACCAACCCAACTCCGACAAGCGTGCTGTTCTCTAATCCGAAGACGAGCGTCCTTACCGGCGGAACGTGTCAACGATCTGTATCCCTCGGGCTTGACAAACATCAAGTACAACTATCCGCCTCCGGGAACCATGAACTGGAGCTTCGGCTTCCAGCACCAGGTTGCACCTTCGGTGATTGCGGCGTTGCAATATGTTGGCTCTTCGGGCTGGGATCAGAACAACGGTCGCCAGATCAATACGCTGCCGTTGACGAATGATCCAAGCAATCCGTGGTCGACTGCCGCAGTTGGCGGATCTGTGATTACGCCTCCGAGTGACTCGCGTTGGGTCCCCGGTAATCCGTACTCGGACCGCTACGCGCAGAGGAGCGGCCAGGTTATCGCCAATAAGCTCCGCAATATCCGGGCTTTGCCAATATCAACCAGGAAGAGAACGAAACCAATTCGCATTATCATTCTCTGCAGGCCGGTGTCCGCTTTGAGAACAAGTGGGGACTTACCTCTCAACTTGCGTACACCTACTCGCACGAGATCGATACTGCGACCAATCGACCTGAACGGCCTTCCGAACCCCTTCTGGACTTCGTACAACAAGGGCTCGGGCGGATTGGATCGCCGTCATATCTTCAACGCCAGCTACGTCTATGCGCTTCCGTTCGGAGACATAGCTCCAACGTAGCCTGTCCGGACCATCCTGGGTGGATGGGGAATCTCGGGTATCACGGTGTTCCAGGCCGGTACCGCCCTCACACCTGGCTACAACGGCGGTGACACGATCGGCACGACCGGCACCAGCAACCGTCCGAACCAGGTTGCTGGGATCTCCTATTCGAAGACCCAGAAGGCATGGTTCAGCACCAGCTCCGTCTCCCTTGCTGATCCGGTCGCACCGTGGCTTGGTGGCCCCAACCAGGGCTTCGGCAACGCCGGCAGGGATGCCATCCGCGGGCCTGGCCTGAACAATACCAACCTGAGCTTGACCAAGACCTTCCAGCTTACCGGTCATGAAGGTCCGAACATCGAATTGCGGTTTGAATCGTTCAATACGTTCAACAAGACGCAGTTCAGCGGTGTCGACGTCAACAACCATGACGGCAACTTCGGTCAAGTCACCTCAATCTACACCCCGCGTGTGCTCGAACTGGCTGGAAAGTTCCACTTCTAGTCTGTGTGCTGTACTCTACCTTTGGGCGCGGCTATCATGTAGCCGCGCCCATCGCTTTTTAGGGCACAAACTCCGGACTCCATTGCGCGGGGTCTCTATACAGCGAGAGAATAATGGCAGAGGGATTCTCGTGCGGCTTTCACTTTGGCTCGGTATTTGTCTGACGCTTTTTTCTGGCCAGTCTTCATGCTGGGGGCAGCCGGCAACAGCGAACACCGATCATCGGCAGTCGGCTATTCAGCTTCAACAGTCGGAGCGATATGCGGAGGCCGAAAGCGAGTGGCACGCTTACCTCAAGTCTCATCCGCAGGATGCGGATGCCTACGCGAGCCTTGGTCTGCTTAAGTCTCGCCAGGAGAAGTATAAGGAAGCGATCCCCTTATATAGGAAGGCGTTGGCGCTCGATTCCCGCATGTCGGGCATTCGTTTGAATCTTGGACTTGCCTACTTCAAAACTGGGGCGATGAAGGAAGCGATCACGGCATTTACGCCCCTGCTGGAGACCTATCCGGCCGATTCTCCAGATCACCTTCGTGTGACAACACTCATCGGTATGGCTCATTATTCGATCGGCGAATACGTAGCGGCGATCCCTTTCTTGAGGAAGGCTTCCAACGGAGATCCGCAGAATATCGCATATAAATATTCACTCGCACAGAGTTGTTTGAGCGCGAAGCAGTATCAGTGCGTTTTGGACACCTATCAGGAAATTCTCAAGCTGAACGCGGAGTCGGCCGCGGCAGACATGCTTGCCGGACAGGCGTACGACGAAATGAAGAATTCCGCCGGCGCAATCGAGCAGTTCCGCGCTGCCGTCAAGGCCGATCCCAAATGGCCGAACGCCCACTTCGGTTTGGGATATCTACTGTGGACACAGAATAGCTTTGCCGAGGCCGAGAAAGAATTCCAGGCTGAATTGGATAATGTCCCGGATAACGCACGCGCCATGACATTCCTTGCAGACTGCAAGATCCAGCTCGGACAAATCAAGGATGCCCTTCCGTTGGTCGAAAAAGCGGTGCAGCTTGATCCAGACAATGCCCGGGCGCACATGGATCTCGGCATCATCTACCAGGATCAGGAGAAGCAGCAGGACGCCTTGCGTGAGCTTACAATCGCAGTCAAACTTATGCCGCAAGACTCGAATATACATTGGCGGCTGGCTCGCCTTTATCAGGCTATGGGCCGGAAAGAAGAAGCGAAGATTGAGTTCGAAAAGACCAGTAATCTCCATAAGGCTGAAAACGATTCAATCTTCACTCAACTGAAAGCTGCTCAACAAAAGCAAGGGTCAGCGAACACCCAAGGCGCCACTTCACCGTCCAAATAGAGAGCCGTAGATTGAACCGGTTGGACGAATCAGGATGGAAGCAGCGGCAAGACTGAGTCGAATACAATAGGGCGAAGAATTAATACATATGCACGGCGGTCAATCATGCTGACATCCAAGCGTCTCGTCTTGAGGCGCGGAGGTTCTCATTTGAATCCTGGTTTGCTGCGGCAGTTTGCGTTACGCTTCTGCCTCCATTTCTCAAGGCCGCGCAGATATTTGGCGGCTGTTGCCGGCGTATTCCTTCTTTTCTTAGTTTTATTCTCGGCAAATCCATCGATTGCTCAGCAGCCTGCGCCTACCGGCGGCTCGAGCGGCCAACAGGTTCGTGGTGGCGGCGGTGGAATGGCCAGCGCAGGACCTCAGAAGGCCGAGTTCGACAATCAGCACCGTCCGATCACCGCAGGCGGATTCGTCAAGGAAGGCCCGGTCATTTTTCAGGAAGTGGCCAAGCAGGCTGGGCTTACGAGTTGGCATCACAACGCCGGTACGCCCGAAAAGAAGTTGATCCTTGAAGCAAAGGGGCCGGGCGTCTGCTTGATCGATTACGACAACGATGGATGGCTCGACATCTATCTTGTGAACGGTTCTACCTACGATGCGCTAGCCGGTAAAGCAGAACCGCCGCATGCGGCTCTGTTTCGCAATAATCACGACGGCACTTTCACCAATGTGACCGATAAGGCCGGCGTGGCAAACGATGGCTGGGGATACGGTTGTGCGGTTGGCGATTTCAACAACGATGGCTGGCCGGATCTGTACGTCACCAACTACGGCAAGAATCGCTTGTATAAGAACAATCACGATGGCACATTCACCGACATTGCTGAAAGCGCAGGAGTAGCCGTCGGAACCTGGTCGGCAGGGGCGACTTTTGGTGATTACGATGGAGATGGACGACTTGACCTATTCGTAGATGGATACCTCAAATTCGATTTGGCCAATCCGCCATATTCCGGTTCTAAGATTGTGGGTTTTGGTTTTTGCCAATATCGCGGCGAGCCAGTCATGTGCGGTCCGCGAGGACTTGTTGGCGAACAGGATCATCTCTTCCACAACAACGGCGATGGCACTTTTACCGATGTAAGCAAAAAGCTCGGGGTCGATGATCCGCAGGGGTATTACGGATTGGGCGCGTTGTTTGTCGATGTGAATAATGACGGGAAGGCGGATTTACTGGTTGCTAATGATTCCACTCCCAACTATCTGTACATGAATACGGGAAAAGGCACTTTCGAGGATGATAGTTATCTGAGCGGATATGCCCTGAACAACGACGGCCGCGAAGTGGCAAATATGGGAATCGCGGCGGGCGACTATGAAAACAACGGCCACCTGAGCCTTGTGAATACGACGTTTGCTGATGACTACAACGTGCTTTTCCAGAACGACGGTACCGGGTTCTTTACCGACGTGAGTTATCGCGCTGGAATCGCCGTCTCCTCCATTCCATTTGTCAGCTTTGCCGATGGTTTCCTCGATTACGACAACGATGGCTGGAAGGACTTGCTTATCATTAATGGCCACGTTTACCCGGAAGTCGATAAACATCCTGAGTGGGGTACAAGCTATGCCGAGCGGCCGTTGCTTTACCACAACATCAAGGCCGGAAAATTTCAACTGGTGCCTGCGGTGGAAGGAACCGGTCTCGCCGCGGTCGGTGTGGGGCGCGGCGCCGCATTTGGGGATATTTTCAACGACGGCAAGATCAGCGTTGTCATCAACAACATGGACGGAGTGCCGTTCCTGTTGCGCAATGTCAACGCGGATCATCACCACTGGGTGGATCTGCATTTCATCGGCGGCCCCAAGAGCCCACGCGACGCGGTGGGGACCACGGTTTATCTGACCGCAGACGGCATCCGCCAACGCGGTGATGTCCTGAGCGGGGGCAGTTATCTGTCGTCGAACGATATGCGGGTGCATTTTGGATTGGGCGATTCAGAACAAGCCGGGACGCTTGAAATTCATTGGCCTTCGGGCGCGAAGGAATCCATTAAGCTCCCCGGAGTTGACCGCATCTACACCATCACCGAAGGGCAAGGGATTACGTCAGCCAACTGTGGCAGTAATCCCTGTCCAACTCAATCCGCGTCGACTGCGGCCGCGTTGCACACAGGTAAGTAAATTCAATGTCAGGTTGGACCGATTCGCGACCCGCTTTGTAGGCGTCGCGGTTTTTGTCCGCGCCATAATCCAGAATAGATGCTGAATACATCGGCGGCCTCGGATTCTGGAGCCTCTGCGTCGAGTCATTTGACGATGGTCAGGCCAAATTGTAGGATGAGGCGGACGATTACAACTGCCAAAGTGTCGCCGTCCGGCATACAGAACCACTTCCCCGGGATCACATCAAACTGAGGTCAAGACTGCCAGAAATGTTTGTACGCCGCAGGTATACCTGGATCATTTGTGTGGTGGCGACATTGATGCTGTCGCCAATCTTTCGTTTATTCGGTACTTCCGATGGTGCGGACAAAGACCGAGCCGGACGCAACACTGATTGGGCAACCTACAATGGCACGCCGGATAATCTTCACTACTCCCCGCTCAAGCAAATCAACGTGGGCAACGTGGCCCAGCTGAAGCCGGTGTGGAGATATGACACAAAGGAGAAGGGCGGTCTTGAGTCGCAACCGTTGATTGTCGGTGGAGTGTTGTATGGCTTCACGCCGCATCAGGAAGTGTTTGCGCTCAATGCGGCAACAGGCAAGCTGCTTTGGAAGTTCATTTCCGGAGTGGGAGTTACCAAACCCGAGCGTGGCCTTGCGTACTGGACCGGCGGCAAACAGAAGAGGATCTTTGCCGGCATTGCCCATTATCTCTACGCTCTGGATGCAGCTACCGGAAAGCCATTTCAGGATTTCGGTGACGGTGGGCGTATCGATCTGCGCGAAGGATTGGGACGCGATCCGGCGACTATGTCGCTCTATATTTCCAGTCCCGGATCCATCTACAAAGACCTGATTATTATGGGCGACGGTACGCCGGAGGCGCTGCCCTCGCCGCCGGGTGACATTCGTGCCTACGACGTGCGCACCGGTAAGATGCGTTGGATCTTTCATACCATTCCTCATCCCGGCGAGGTGGGGTATAACACCTGGCCAAAGGATGCGTGGAAGACGAGTGGCTCTGCAAACAACTGGTGCGGCATGGCGGTGGACACGCAGCGTGGCATTGTCTATGTACCTACAGGTTCGTCAGCAACGGACTGGTACGGAGCCGATCGAATAGGTGACGATCTGTTTGCTAATACACTTATCGCGCTCAACGCGGAGACGGGTAAGCGGCTGTGGCATTTCCAGATTGTGCATCACGATCTTTGGGATCGCGATCTGCCTGCACCGCCAACCCTGGTAACGGTGGAACGCAATCACAAAGAGATTCCGGCAGTTGCGCAGACTACGAAACAGGGCTATCTGTTTCTCTTTAATCGCATCGATGGAACGCCACTGTTCCCGCTGAAGACTAAGAAATATCCGGCCAGCACTGTACCGGGAGAAGCGGTATCGCCTGTGCAAACGCTGCCGGCCAAGCCTGCACCTTTTTCGCGCCAGATTCTTACCGAAAACATGGTGACAGACCGTACGCCGCAGGCTCACGAGTGGGCGCTCGGGAGGTTGCGCTCGTGGGTGAGTGAGGGACAATTTGTTCCAAATCGCGTGGGCAAGAGCACCGTGATGTTTCCCGGATGGGACGGTGGAGCGGAGTGGGGCGGCTCCGCGTACGATCCAGACACGCACATCATCTACATCAATGCGAACGACGTTGGTTTGACTGAGTCGCTGGTAAAACACGAGGGTGACTCTGGCGGTGCATCTGAATACCAAACGCAGTGCGCGTCATGTCACGGCCAGCACCGCGAAGGGATGCCTCCATCGGTTCCGTCGTTGCTGAATCTGCATGAGAAGTTAACTGTCGACGAGGTATCGAACATCATCCAGCGGGGTAAGGGACGCATGCCAGCGTTCGAGGGAATTTCAGCAAGAGACCGCCGTGCACTAGCGAACTTTGTATTGAATGGCGGAGATGCTGGAGGAGCGAAGGAAGCAAGCACCGGCAAGGTGACCTACGATACTACTGGCTATCACAAGTTTCTCGATCCGGACGGTTACCCCGCAGTGAAACCGCCGTGGGGAACGTTCAACGCCATCAATCTGGATACGGGCGAGTACGTATGGAAGATTCCATTCGGTGAATATCCGGAATTAGTTGCGCAAGGGATGGGCACTACCGGATCAGAAAATTACGGTGGACCGGTTGTTACAGCTGGGGGTGTTGTCTTTATAGCCGCTACAGTCATCGACAAGAAGATTCGCGCTTACGACAAACGCACAGGCAAATTGCTCTGGGAATATCTGTTGCCTTATCCGGCAAATGCCACGCCGGCGGTTTACGAAGTCGATGGGCGCGAATACCTCGTGATTGCGTCAGGAGGCGGGCGCGATCCACGGATTCCCACCGGTGGCGAGTATGTCGCTTTTGCTTTGCCGCAGTGATGGTGCGGCAATTCCAAAATCCGCAGCCGCAGGGACGCAGGTCTCATCATATATCTCACGCTATCTCACGCCATGGCTTGTCTCTTATGCGTCGCTTCCGATGGCGATTACATAGTATTGCGCGGGCTGGCCGCCAACATTCTTCCAGCCATGTAACTGATTCGGAGCTGCAAATGCGATGTCGCCGCCAACCATGTGTTCCGTCACGCCATCGTTATAGAAATCGATTGTTCCCTCCTGCAGCACCATCAGTTCAGCATGATTGTGACGATGCGGCGGGTGCGGCATTTGACCGGCCGGGAGCGTGGAGTGGTGAATGTCGAGTGCTTCTCCATCGGAGATTTTGCCGCTGAGTACTTGCTTCGTTTCCCAGCCCGAACTTTGCTGCACAGCCTTCAGGCTTTTGAGGGAATAGGCGTGAGATTGCGTCAAAGAAGGAGATGCATCTTCGGCAACAGAATTGATTTCGGCCGAAGCAATTAGGACAGGAAGCAAGGAGAGTGCTTTTCGACGAGTGAGATTCTGCATCGCCTCATGATAAGGACTCGGTGCATGGTTGACAACGGTCTAGTAATTTTCATGAATGGCGGAAAGGCGCTCGAATTCTCAGCATTCCGTATTGCATTGGGGAGTTACATCTGGAGTTTTGAGTCCTGCTGCAGAAGCTTGAAAGTAATGAATACCGCCGGAATAAGAAATGCCAGTGAGCCAACTACCCACATGATGACAGCTCCTGTCACCTGATCACCCAAAAGCGAGACGTTGAAGACATTTGGCTCAGTCAGATAGTAGCCATAGATAGGGCGATTGCAGAATGCCAGAAAAGCAGACAGCGCTGTGTTGACGATATCTGCTCCGACCAGATAGGGAAGCATGTACCAGCCGGGATAACGCGCACTTGTGGGCCAGGGACGAATGAGGGGCCACCAGAACAGAATCGATGCACCAAGGAAGCAGAGGTGCTCAATGTCATGCCAGTATTCATTTTCAAGCGCGAAATCGTAGGCTGCGGGAATATGCCATCCCAGGAAAGTCAAGTTCATCAGGAGCCAGGCCACGACCGGCACAACCAGAAAACGCCCCAGGGTTCGCAATGCTTTCATGCGCAGCAGTGGACCAACCAGACGGGTTGTTATGATGCGGGGAAGGCCGCGCAAGAACGGAACCTGAGGAGAGCCTAGGAGTATAAGCGGCGGAACAAAAGACATTAGAAGCAAATGCTCCACCATATGGGCACTCAGCAGCGCATCGGCAAAGCCATCCATGGGCGAACCAATGGCTAACCAGAGAATGGCCAGGCCCGACAGGAATGACGCCAGGCGGCGAGCAGTGAATTGCGCAGGCCGCGTCCTGCGAATGGCAAACCAGCCGCGCGTGTAAACAACCGCACTGAGCAACACGATCGAGGTGAGGAAGGCCGGCGGCGACCACTCAGTGAGAATAGCCGCACTTGCAGGAGACATTAGCACTAGGATAAATGCCTGACTACTGTCCCGCAGGAGAGGTCAACTCTTGCATGTGGTCTCTCTCTTTGCTTTGAGCGAACTTTCGTGAGGCGTCGACGGCCGGCGAAAGATCGTTTCCGCGCAGTGTAAGCAGGAAATGCACGAGCGCCGTTGTCTCCGATGGGTTGAGAGCGTTTCCATACGCAGGCATGTTTCCGGCGCCTTGCAGTACCTGACGAATCATCTGGTCTTCTGTCATGCGCGAAGCAATAGAGTCCAGAGCAGGCCCGCGCATACCTCCCACGCCACCAATTGAGTGGCAGTCTCTGCACTGCTTATTCTGGAACACGATTGCTCCTTCTCGTTCGAGTGGGGAGCGGTCCTTCAGGTCTGCCGGGGGAATTGGAGCGCCGCTCCACGCATTCATCACCGGACTCCACGGGGTATACATGCCGAGCCGGGTGAACGCGCCCAGCGTGAAGGCTATAACGACAACCATCAGCACTGCCACGGGTCTTCGCGACCAGTGCTTCTCTCCCTCGCCGAAGAACAGAGGAAGCAGAACCAACGCGACAATGACCACTAAAGGCGCAATAAACATCACCGGTGTCTCAAGACTTGGCGGGAGATAAGCCAGTACCGCGTAAATCCACAGAAAGGCAAAGTCCGGCTTGGGGGCGGTCTGGATGATGGTTGGATCGGGCTGTCCCGTTGGACCGAATGGTCCGAACCAGAACGCGCAGGCCATGATGCCAAGCATGATGGCCGCTGCAAAGATCGCATCCTTCCACGCTGCATCGGGCACGAAGGGAATACCGGTTTTTTCAGTGAGATTGTGATACTCCCGTTCGTATGTTGTCTTGCTCACGATCCGGCCCGGCATCGGCCATTCATTAATTCCAAGCCGTAATACCATCAGCAAGTGCAGGCCGACCAGCGCAAGCAGCAAACCGGGAATGACGAAAACATGCAGGGTGAAGAAACGCGACAGTGTTGGCCCGGCGATGATTGGACCACCGAGCAGAAGATCGACCAGCGGTCCGCCGACGAATGGCACGCGGCTCAGGATTGAAGCGCCGATGCCTAATCCCCAATAAGCATCCTGATCGAAACGCAGTACCTGCCCCGTAAAAGCCATGCCAAGCGTCAACAGCAACAGAAACACACCCACAATCCATGTCAGCTCTCGGGGAAACTTATACGCACCGAAAAGGAACACCTGCACAAGATGGATGAGCACGATGGCCACCATGAAATCGGAGCCCCATCCGTGCAGTGCGCGCAGGTACCATCCCAGTGTGACGTTGTGATCGAGAAACTCCAGACTGCCCCAGGCATGGCTTGCTGAAGGAGAATAAACCAGCGCCAGCAGAATGCCGGTGACCACTTGCATGACCAGAATAACGGTTGCCGCGCTGCCGAAAACATACCACCAACTCGAAGTGCTTGCCGGCACATCGTGTACAGCCGCGTCAATCGCGGGTGTAGCCAATCCGAGACGCCGCTCGAACCAGTTGTAGACATCGATTCCGCACTGTTTCAGGCCGGCCATCAGCTATCCCTCGCCGTGTCGTCGCCGACCGCTGTTGAAGCGCTGGGCTGGATTTGCGTGAGAGGCCGATTGGCACAGTTGCCGGCAGCGAGCGTGGGCATTTTGCCAGCGCTAATCATCAGCGCGCCCGCGACAATTTTATGTTCATACTCAAAGAGGCCGCGTTCCGGTGGTCCGGATGCACGCGATCCGTCTTCGTAATAGGCACCGCCGTGGCAGGGACATAAGAATAGCTTCGATTGTGCGAACCAGCGAACTGGGCACCCCAGGTGAGCGCAGTTGATAGCGAACACCTGGAATCTGTTTCCTTCAATATGCCGAACCCAGCAGGGTATATCGCCTGTTTGCCCATCCCAAGGAGTAGTGATTGGGTTACGGAAATTCACAAGACGCGTTTCACCCTCTGGAAACTGCTTGAGAGTTCCCAGACTGATCCACGATTCTTCGTCAGATTGCTTCTTCAGTGCAGGCCCAATCAAGTAGCCGACGATCGGAACCGCAAGCACTGCACCCACCGCTCCATTCAGAAGCAACGACAGCTTGAAGAGAAACGCGCGCCGCGAATGCACGGTATTGTCACGGTTCGCGCCGGGATCAGCTGTTAAGTTGGTGTCGTTTTGTGAATTCGATTCACTCGGGTCCATTGAGTCCTGCTCCGTTTGGCGGTGTTTTACGATCTGCTCATTCTGTATTGCACTGTTCGCACCTTCTTGCTCTAATCCTCACTTGCTCGAATCAAGGCTGTGCGGGATAGGGTTGGCCCGGATTGGCGACTCGCTTGGAAGCAATCCAGGCAAGGATATCGGTGACTTGTTGATCTGTCATTGGTTGCGGGCCGTCATTGCGCCAATCAGGCATTGCTTCGTCTTGCCGGCCGGCAATTGTAATGCTGCGCAGGTTCTGATCGCTGATCAGTGCAAGATAGGACGGATCGACAATCGACCCAAGCCAGCCCTCTCTGTGCGTGCCGGACTTACCTGCAGTTGTCTTTCCATCGGCCGGCCCACCTTCACCTGATGCTCCATGGCAACGCGCACAATAAATGCCGTAGGACGTAAATCCACGCTCGGCATTACCTTGCAGCGTTGCTTCATACGGAGGAGGAATGTCATGGGCTAGTAGTCCGGGCTTCCCCCAGCGCTCCACGATCCCGTGCGCCAGAACTGTCAACTGCGCATCGGTCAATGTGCCTCCGGCTGACTTTGAAAATGGGGGCATGAGTTTACCCGCAACGCCATTCGCAATTGTGGTGCGCAGCCGCGCTTCGCCAATCAACTCTACATACACAGGATTGGCAAGCGAGATTGCAGCGCCATCCTTGCCATCCGCTCCATGGCATCCAGCGCAGTTCTGCTTGTAGAGAGTGGGAAAATCCATCACTTGATCGGGACGCATTACTTCCGGTCCCGGTCCGGGGCGTCCTGGGGCAGACTGGCATCCCGCCAGAGCCATGCAAGATACTAACAGCGCGAATATGCCTGGCAGTGAGTGCGACCAATGAGTTTGACTTACTACACTCATTACTCCTGATCCTCCAAGTTGTCCGAGTCCCCATGTAGGCCGGCGCGAACAAAGAACGGCAGTGATTGAAACTGCGGCGTTCTCACCTTTACCTGCAAATTCACGACAAATCCGCATACCAGCCCGAAGGCGATTTGCGAGACAACGAACCACGGCCATTCAATACGCTCATTCAGAATGGGGCTGATGATGTCGAGGGCCGAGTAAAGAATGGTGGTCCAGAGCAATGGTGCTATAAAGCCCGCGGTAACGATCGGCATGCGTGGAAACATAGGCAGCATAGCGCCGTAGAGCAGCCCGATCAGTATTGATGTGAGAGCATGGATGCCCAGCGCGGCAAGCAAACCCATTAGATGGAACTGAGCCAGAAATGCATTACTCTTCCCTGCCCAACTGACAAATCCGCCGGCAGCCAACAGGTTTACTGCGTACCACAGGCTGTGATATTTGATCAGGCTGAAGATCGTTGCCGGAACCACCATGGCGATTCCGCCCACAATACCACCCTTGATCCCGGCCGTCACACTGAATGTTTCGACGGGAATCACCTTGCGATGCCGCGCATCTGTGGGCAGTTTTGGGTGAGTCGTGCGTGGGCTATAGATATTGACTGCGTTCTGGTCAATCGGCACCGGTGAATGGCGTTCGTGCGGGAGTACCTCAGAAAACCATCCCACTGCGGATCGCACCATCAGCACAACACCGAGGGCGCTAATCACCCAGTGCGTCACCATTCCTGTGATCAACAGTGTTACGCCCACCGCCAATACCATGGGCCATGCTGTTGGTACGGGAAGGAGCACGCCGTCATGCTCCGTACCGTGTCCGGCAATGTTTGTCGGTGCGTTGCTGTGTATCATGCTTCTCCCGTCTGCAATCTACCTGCCCAGTACATAAACCACCGTAAAAACCACGACCCAGACCGCATCCACAAAATGCCAGTAAAGCGCCAGTGTCTCCAGTTTCTCGGAGTGTTCCTCTTTCACGCGGCCAAGGAGAGAGAAAACAAGCACCAGCGAAAGCATGATGAGACCCACAACCACGTGCGATGCGTGCAGGCCTACAAGCGAGTAGTAAGTTGTGCCGAAGAGATTTGTCTGTATCGTCAGCCTTTTGTCGTAGATCAGGTGATACCACTCCCGAGCCGTTGATCCAAGAAAGATGGAACCAAGCAATACCGTGCCTGCCACGTGCGCCGTACATTGGCGCAGCTTGCCCTTGCGTAGCGCGCTCACCGCAAAGTGAACGGTAATGCTGCTGGATAACAGACAAATGGTGCCGAAGATTGGTAGTTCCAGTACTTGAGCCGGTGTGGGTCCGCTCAGGCTCTTGCCAATGTAGAAAATGTAGGCAACAACAAAAATGACGAAGATGGCGGATTCGGCCACAATCAGGCAGGCCATTCCCACGGTTCCGCGATAGGGAAGTGTCCACGGATTGTCTATAGGCGCGCCTGCGGCATCCATCGAAATGGCGTCAGCTTCTCTCATCATTCGTAGTCCGAATCCGGTTCTTCCGGATGTTTCAAATCCCAAAGCGGTCTGCGGCTGTTCACCGTCGGAAGCACTGCGAAGTTATAGTCGGGCGGCGGCGAGGTAGTCGACCATTCAAGCGTCCATGCATCCCACGGATCATGACCGGCCAGCTTGCCCTTGTAATGTGAAACCACCAGGTTGTAGACGAAACACAAAAGCCCGGCTGCCTGAAAAATGGCGCCGATGCTCACGATCATGTTCCAGTCTCCCCATCCCCGACCCGCTTCATATGTGTAGATGCGCCGAGGCATGCCCAGCAGTCCCGGAACATGCATGAAGTCGAAAGTGAGATGAAAGCCGATGAGGAACAACCAGAAGTGCCACTTGCCCAAGGTCTCTGACATCATGCGGCCCGTAATCTTCGGGTACCAGTAATAGAAAGCTCCGAAGATCGCGAACAGAATTGCTCCAACCAGGACATAGTGGAAGTGCGCAACCACAAAATAGGAGTTGCCCAGTTGCCAATCGAAAGGAGCGACAGACAGCATGATGCCGGTGAGCCCTGCGATGAGGAACTGGAACAGAAAGCCAACGCAGAACATCATTGGCGTTGCGAAAATTACCTTTCCGCCCCAGATTGTTGCCAGCCAGTTGAAGATTTTAATTCCCGTCGGTACTGAGATCACCATGGTCGCAAATACGAAAAACGTGTTCGCAGTTGCGCCTAGTCCCACAGTGAACATGTGGTGGGCCCACACACTCAGGCTGATGAAGCCGATGCCAACCGAAGCCGCTACCATCGCCGGATAACCGAAAATTGCTTTGCGCGAGAAGACCGGAATAATCTCGTTCACAAACGCAAAGGCCGGCAGCACCAGTACATACACTTCAGGATGTCCAAAGATCCAGAAGAAGTGCATCCACAGAACCGCGGATCCACCGGCCTGCGTATCAAAGAAGTGCGAGCCCAGATAACGATCGAGAGTCAGCATGACCTGTGCTGCAGTTAGAGGGCTGATGGTGACGAACACTAGGCCCGACATCACTAGGTAAAGCCACACCAACAGTGGCATGCGGTTCATCTTCATGCCCTTGCAGCGCATGCAGATAATCGTGGTCACAATATTCAGCGCGGTGCCGATTGATCCAATGCCGCTCAGAAGGATTGCCAAGGTCCAATAGTCGGTACTGTGGCCCGGTGAAAATACCTTTGCAGTAAGCGGAGCGTAGGCAAACCAGCCTACATCGGGCGCCGCCCCCGCGGCGTAAAGGCCGCTTCCGCCTATATAGCTGAAGTACAGCAGAAAACCTGCAAACGCCGAGATCCAGAAACTGAATGCATTCAGGCGGGGAAACGCCATATCGCGTGCCCCAATCATCAGCGGTACTAGATAATTACCAAACCCGAACAGAATCGGCATGCCGACAAAGAACACCATGGTCGTGCCGTGCATGGTAAAGAGCTGATTGAAAACCTGCGGCGAAACAAAGTGATTATTGGGCACCGCCAGTTGAATGCGCATGAGTATCGCCTCGATACCGGCGACGACAAGAAAGAACAGCGCGTACGCAATGTACATCAGACCGATCTTCTTATGGTCTACCGTTGTCAGCCATTCGTACACCACGTCCATCGGCGGCCGCTTCTGGCCGGTGACCGGCGTGTCATCTGTCCTTTTCAATGCTTGTGTGGCACTCATTTATTCATAGCCTTCCCGGCAACGGTTAGCGAAGTTGGGTGAGATAGGCGGTGATTGCATTCAAATCGTGATCGTTTAAGTGCATCGCGGGCATTAGGCAGCCAGGCTTCATCGAGTCGGGATCATCGATCCACTTCCGAAGATTCTCGGGCGTATTCTTGATTGCGCCGGATGCAATTGTGTCGCGGCTCGCTAAGTGAGTCAGGTCCGGCCCAAAGCGGCCCGTAGCGGCAGTTCCAGCTACTGCATGGCAGTTGATGCACGCACTATGTAGAAACACCTTCTGGCCTTCCACGGCTTCAGGGTCTCCGGCGAACTCCTGCCGAGCGGGCTTCTTTTGCTGTGCCACCCATGCATCGAACTCCGCAGGAGTATCCGCATAAACGCGAAGCAACATCTTTGCATGCTGCGTACCGCAGTATTGCGCGCATTGGCCTAGGTAAACACCCGCATGCTGCGGATCAAGCCACATTGTGTTCACACGGTTAGGAATCAGATCCGTCTTACCCGCCAGACGCGGAACCCAAAAGCTGTGATCGACATCCGCCGATGTCAGAGTAAGGTATGTCGGCTCCGGATGCGCGGCATCACTCACCGGAATGTGGAGTTCGTTTGCCGTGACGATGCCCAGCTTCGGATAACGATATTCCCACCAGAACTGGTGTCCGATTACCGTTACGTCCATTGCGTCTTCGGGCTTGGGAATCGCCTGTGTACCCAGAATTACCCGAGTCGTCGTCAAAAACAACATCACCACAATCAGGATGGGAATCACAGTCCATGACAGTTCGATCTGATTGCTGCCATAAATCTGCGCCGGTTCGCGGTCCTCTTCACCTGGGCGTTGCCGATAGCGAATCAGAGCGTACAGCAACAATCCGCCGACGATCAGAAAGATGGCAGTGGTAACGCCGAGCACCAGCATAGACAAATCGACAATGGAGTGTGCGGGTGTGGCGGCCGGGGCAAAGATATCTGTGGGGGATTGTGCCCTTGCTATTCCGTTGAAGAAAGGCGCGAAGGACACGATTGCCCAGAAACCGCATCGAAGGCTGAGAGTGCATGCGCGGCAAACTACAGCCTCACTTTTGGAGGCAGGGGAAGACACTGTGTGACCTCGAATTAGCGATTAAGGGAAAGAGCTTGACCAGCGCGTTCGTCTAGAAGTATCGTACACCTCCCAAAAGATCGCAGTGCCACATTGGGGAACCGCCGACTATCATTGTAGGCGAGCGATATGTAAACCACACCTAGTTTCGAAGTCCGCTGATCCATGTGTATTGTGAGCTTGCTATGCGTAAGGGAGTCGGTTGGGAATCAGGTTTCGCGAGTCATGCGGGTGCTTGGACGATCCAACTCAATTCGTTCAGAGGGCGGCATGAGGCTGCGGTTTTTCATGCCAGAGTTACGGAAATCGTATTGCCGGGCCTACCTCTGTGGCCTGCATCACACCCAGCAACGTATTGATTGAATGTAGGTGAATGCAGGCAGACTCTTGTTCACTCTTGTCTGCCCTTGCCCAAGAACGAATGAGACTTAGTGGGGCTGATTTATGGTGATTCAGGATTGAATAGACATCACCCACAGAATCACACGCGGATTGTGGAAGGTTCATATTTGGAGGAAAAATTTGGAGGCGCGGGCCGGGATCGAACCGGCGCATAAAGGTTTTGCAGACCTCTCCCTTACCACTTGGGTACCGCGCCTTGGCAGGGCTGCCTTTTGCCGGACCTACTACCCAACCACCCTAGCCAGACCGGCTGGCGCCGGAGAGCGGTTGGAGCGGGAGACGAGATTTGAACTCGCGACCCTCGCCTTGGCAAGGCGATGCTCTACCACTGAGCTACTCCCGCTTAGTCGCAAATTCGAGTATACCGTGCGGCCCAAACGAGGTCAAACCGCCTTTAATTTCAGTATTTGGGCTCGGATTCAAGCTATTTTCCGGCGGCTTTGGCGTTGGCAGAAACGAGATTTGCATTGCTTCCTGAGCCTTTCTCTTCGCGCACGATCTGACCGTCGCGCATATAGAGAATCCGGCTGGCAACCGCTGCCGCCTCAGGATTATGGGTGATCATCAACGTGGTCTGGCCCAACTCTTGGTTGGAGCGCATTAGCATGTGCAGTACGGCATCGGAATTCTTCGTATCCAGATTGCCGGTTGGCTCGTCTGCCAGCACGATGGCGGGCCGAGTGATCAGTGCACGGGCGATAGCCACTCGCTGCTGTTCGCCTCCGCTCAACTCCGATGGCCGGTGGTGCAGCCTGCCTTTGATGGAAAGCAAATCGCTGAGATGATCGAGATATTCCTTATCCAGCGGCTCTTTGCGGCCGCTGATGGAATGGGCAACCTCGATATTGCCCATGGCCGTGAGCGTTGGCAGCAGATTGAACTTCTGAAAGACAAAGCCGATGCGGTGTTTGCGCAGGCGCGTCCGCTCACCGTCACTTAGCGTGGCGAAATCAATGCCATCAATCAGTACCCGGCCTTCGGTTGCACGCGTGAGGCCGCCCAACAAATAAAACAGGGTAGACTTACCGGAGCCGGACGGTCCAACAATCGCGACAAATTCGCCTCTGTCTACTTCGAGAGAGATTCCGCGAACGGCCGGCACCTGGAGCTTGCCTGCCGTGTAAACCTTGGTGAGGTTTTCAGCGAGGATGATTACATTTGTTGGGTCTTGCGGCACATTCTGATTGTAAATGGCGGGCCCATGGAGGGCCGTAGAGCCGCACGTGTCCAAAAGCGTAAAATCAAGCTTTCATGCACGAACTTTCCATTGCGGCCAGCATTGTCGACGCGGTTACGGAATCCGTGAAAAAATATCCCGGCGCGCGTGTTAAAGAGGTTCGGCTGCGGGTAGGCGCCCTGGCCTCGGTGATTGAGGACTCCCTGCAGTTCTGCTGGGAGGTCAGCGTTGAAGGCACACCACTTGCAGGCTCCAAACTCGTGGTCAACATATTGCCGGTGGTTGTTCAATGCGCTGCCTGCGGCAAGCAGGGAGAGCTGGCAAGCCTGCAGAGCTTTCGATGCCCCTATTGCGGAGAACTGGCGAGCGATCTGCGCCAGGGCCGCGAACTGGAGATTGATTCCATCGAGATCGACGAGGTTGAGGAGACGGCATGACGACCCGGATTGTAGAGCTGCGACGCGGAATTCTGAAGAAGAACGATGAACTTGCGGCAGGCCTTCGCAATCGCTTTACGTCGGCGGGCGTTCTGGTGCTTAATCTGGTTTCAAGCCCGGGTACCGGAAAGACTACTTTTCTTGAGCGAACACTTCGGGAACTGCGCGCCAGGGGAACAAAAGTAGCAGCGCTCGTGGGCGATCTTGAAACGGACAACGATGCGCGACGTCTGGCGGCCAGTGGAGCACCGGTTCGGCAGATCAATACGCACGGTATCTGCCATCTTGACGCGGAGATGATCGACAAACACCTCTCGGATTGGGAAAGCGTTGCGCTGCCCACGCTCGATTATCTGTTCATTGAAAACGTCGGAAATCTCGTTTGCCCATCGAGCTACGATCTTGGTGAAAAGATTCGCGTGGCGCTGCTGAGCGTGACCGAAGGAGAAGACAAGCCGCTCAAGTATCCCACGCTGTTCAACTCGGCTGATGCAGCGGTGATTACCAAAATTGACATCGCTGAACCTTGCGGTTTTGATCGTGAGCTTGCCCTGAAGAACATCAATGAGATTCGCCCCGGCATTCGTGTCTTTGAAACCAGCGCCAAGACCGGCGCGGGTATGGATGCGTGGCTCGACTACCTGGCCGCTGAGCGCGCGTTACGAAGCGCCTGAGGGCGCGGCTTCTACTCCTCGCTTCTTGCGGTCGATCTCAATAACTGCCGCGACGAAAGCCGATCCGGCGCGGGTCCTCAAAGATGCGGGCGGTCACCGCACCAAAAGCGAATCCGCCGATATGCGCGAGGTATGCAACGCCTCCCGTGCGTACATGTGCGACAGAGCCGAAGGTTAAAAGCTGCAGCAGAAACCAGAAGCCGATGACGAACAAGGCGCGGATGTAGGTGATGCGAACAAAGATCAGAAAGAACAACAGCGTGCGAATTTTGTCGCGTGGAAACGTCACAATGAATGCGCCCATCACTGCCGCGATTGCTCCGCTCGCGCCAAGGCAGGGAATTCTGGAAAATGGATCGCCCAATACCTGAGCCATCATGGCTGCTACGCCGCCAAGCAAATAGAACACCAGGTAGGTGGCATGCCCCATGGCGTCCTCCATGGCAGGGCCAAATGCCCACAGGAACACCATGTTGCCGATGATGTGCATCCAGCCGGCGTGCATGAACATGGACGTAATCAGCGTGGCGACCCGATGCCCGTGCGTGACTTGGAGTGGAACTACCGACCAAGCGTAGACAAAGCGATCGCCTCCCGACAGTTCCAGGAAGAACACGTAGACGTTCACCACAATGAGAAGTGTGGTGATAAACGCGAACCTGCCGCGCGGGCGAGAAATATCGCCCAGTGGAATCATGCCTCCCACTACATCATGCCCTTGCCCAGCAGAACACCGAGGCCATAAGTGACGGCGCCTTCGATTGCGCCGACGATTGTCATTTCCATGCCCGACGACCACCAGGATCTGACGGTGATCAGGCTCTTGGCAGCGCCCACAGCAAAATGTGCAATCAGCGAAACAATCGCTGCTGTAACGACCGCTGGAATTCCCTGCATGAAAAAGAAAGGAATTACGGGGATGATGGCTCCCAGCGCAGTGGAAAGTGCGCCCGAGGTTGCCGAGACGAACGGGTTCGACAGCGCATCTTCACTCGCACCCAGCCGTTCACTTGCCAGCGCGCGAAGCAGTTGTTCGGGGTCGCTGGCGATGTGGTTGACCATAGTCTGCGAATCTTCTTCAGGAAGGCCCTTTACCTGGTAGTAGAGCGAGAGAAGCTCGCGTGCTTCGGGTCCGTTCATTGCAATCGCTTCGCGTTCACGCGCCACTTCCGCGTCGTAAATCTCTTTTTCGCTTTTTGCTGCGAGATACGCTCCAGAGCCCATGGAGAGTGCTGAGGCGATCATGCCGGAAAGGCCCGCAAGCAAAACGTAGTGGCTTGTCAGGGCGGGGTCGCCTAGTGTGGCGCCGGAGACACCGGAAACGATGCCGAAGATGGCGCCAAGTCCGTCGTTTACGCCGTAGATGGCGTCGCCAATCCATGCGCCCGGCTGTTTTCTGCCATTGTTGCGCTTGGCCAGCATCTCTTCCAGTACCGCTTTGGCGTCGATCTTTGGCGCGCCTGCGGGAGCGGTGTAGTGCCCGCGCAGCAGCGATCCCAATTCGCGGTAGTGCTCTTTCTCGTCTTCGATTACGTGGTCGAGAATTGCGATCGAACCCTCGTCGCCGAGCGCTTTTAGCTGTTCTCCGTAGTTTGCAATGTGCCGGCTCTCTTCAATTTCCAGCCGCCGCAATGCCATGCGAATTCCGCCAGCGCGATTCGAAAGTGAATCGGCATCGCCGCCGGGGTGGCCGTGGTAGACGGGTTCTTCGCCGCCGAGTTCCTTGATGCGTTCCGCCCACAGCATTGCATGTTCCAGCTCGGCTGCAGCCAGATGGCGAAGTACCTGCGCTCTTACGGGTTCAGCGTCGCGGTCGGCGAGGGCATTATAAGTGTGGTAGCCCTCCATCTCCGCCTGCCAATTTCCCTCAAGAGCCGCCAGGACCTTCTTCAACTTGGCCGGGTTCATTGTTGCGGTAGCCATGTACTTCTCCTTGCCTTTTCTCTACCAATATTGAAAGCCGCTTCTGCAATGGCACAACCGGACACTTTGTCTCTTGTGCAGTCGATACGGGTGCACTACACCGTCGGGGAATCCTGCAAAGGTGAATCGAAACGTAGCCAGCTTACTTTCTTGAGGATAGCGGAAATCTACCTGTTTCTGGTAGCTGGATCAAGAGGTGGATAGCCAGATATGGCATTTGCCGAGCAATGTATGTGATTGCATTTTCCTTCAATTCCTCTGCGCGGGCGAATGAAAGTGGAGGTAAGATGATGTCGGTTTCAGTATCGACCTGCCATGTTTGGCAAACCAAAACCGCGTATCCCATGGGGCGAGAGTGCAAACCTGTTGCTTGCATTGGCGGTAGCTGTCGCAATGATACTTCTGTTCCTGCGCATGGTTATTTTTGTTGCCGGCCACAACCACCCTCTATAGCAATTTACCTTTCTGTGCGCGCCACGCCTTGGCGTATTTCCAGTGGATATACATTGAGTGATTGAGGTGCTGAAGGAAGCCTTCCGGCCCATCGAGAAATCCAAGGCGAAAGATGTAGTTGTAAAGGAACGTCGCCACAGGATTTGCGACTGAGTGCCATAGCAACGCCAACACGGTGTGCGGAGCACGTCCGGCATCAACCAGCGTTTTGGCGCTCAACGTACTGTAGCGGTTCATATGCTCCACATACTCATCCATAGTTGGGTAGCAGTGGTGCAGCAAAGGGCTGTTGAGCGTGCCTGGCGTCTCGCTGGATTCCATCGTTTCATGGACCGCGCGCTCGGCGAATCGAGCGCTTCCACGTTTGAACAGCCGGAGCTTGGGATCGGGCCAATAGCCGCCATGGCGCAGTGGACGGCCCAGGAAGTGATTTAGGCGCGGAATTCGGTATGCGCCTGATGCCGGGGACGTTGCTAACAGCGCTTTAATCTCACGCGCCAGTTCTGGTGACACTTCTTCGTCTGCATCCAGAGATAGAACCCAATCGCATGTAGCGTGTCCGATGGCAGAGTTCTTCTGGGCTGCAAATCCTTTCCACGGCTTCTGAAAAACCTTCGCCCCTGCTGCTCGGGCGAGTTCCATGGTTCCATCCGTTGAGCCCGAATCGACGACGACGACCTCCTGCGCCCAGTCAACACTCTTGAGCGTGCGCGGCAGATTCGATGCTTCGTTCAGCGTGATCAGAACAACGGAGAGCGTGTTCGCCATCGTGCCAAGAATAAACTGCCGGCCATGATGCCTACAGATTGTTTCAACCAGTTAGGGGTGGAATCTTCAATTCATCCTGATGGGCGCCGGTCTGGGCGCGCCGGTCAGTGCTACCAACTGTCCGGGTGCGCAGCAGGCCCTATCCAGGCGGACAATGTCCGTCTGCATTGATTTTTCTTCCCGCAAAATCTCGAGTGTTTGCTTCAGAACCCGCGCGGCGCCCTCATGTGGAGGCACGACGATGCGGTAATGAATCCACTTGCCCTCGCGGCGCGCTGCAACAATGCCCGCGTTGCGCAGATAGGCCAAATGGCGAGAGATCTTTGGTTGGGGATGGCCGAGAATCTCTACAAAGAAGCAGACACAAATCTCCCGCTCGCCCATCAGGTTGAGCAGGCGAAGGCGGGTTTTGTCTCCAAGCGCCTGAAAGAAACGCGCCAGGTCGAACTGTGCTTTTGCAACCATGCAAATATATTCGCATTGACGAATACGATGGTCAAGGATATAGTCGTCTTAGCGAATATGTTTGAAGGGGGATTCAGATGTCAGAGCAATTGTTGGAGTCAGTGAAGGCGAAGTATGGCGCGGTGGCGGAGAGTTCGCTCTCAGGCGAGCACGCGGGTGTGAGGGCTGTGGCCGAGGCGTTTGGCTACACCGCGGAGGAGTTGACCTCGATTCCCGCCGAAGCGAATATGGGCCTTTCCTGCGGCAATCCGACAGCGACCGCGAATATCAGGCTCGGAGAGGTGATCGTGGATCTTGGCTCGGGCGGAGGGCTCGACGTATTTCTGGCCGCGAAGAAGGTGGGTCCGGAAGGGAAAGCCATCGGTATCGACATGACTCCTTCGATGATTGAGCGCGCCAGCGCAAATGCGAAGGCAGGCGGCTACACAAACGTGGAGTTTTATCAGTCGACCATTGACAAGCTGCCTTTCGCCGATGCTTCGGTGGATTGCGTGATCAGCAACTGTGTTTTGAATCTGGCCCCGGATAAGCCGGCGGTATTCAGAGAGATTTTTAGAGTGCTGAAGCCCGGCGGCCGGCTTGCCGTGAGCGATATCGCATTGAAGACAGAACTGCCGGAGGCTCTGTCATCGAGCCTGGCTGCCTACGTGGGCTGCATTGCCGGAGCCATTCGCATTGAGGATTACAAGAAAGGTCTGTTGGACGCCGGCTTTGCGCACGTTGAGATCGTGGACAGCGGGAAGGATCTGAACGCTTATGCAAAGGTAGAAAATCAGTCGGGATGCTGCTCGCCGGTGATGGAGTCAGATTCCGCATTCCCGATTGCTCAGAGTTCCTGTTGTACGCCCGCGGCGCCAAGCGTGCACGAGGATCTTGGCAAGCTGCTCTCTGAGTACGACGTGAACTCTGCCGCTGCGAGCGTGAAGGTGTACGCGCTGAAGCCCGCGGCCAAGAGCTGCTGCGGTCCATCCTGCTGCTCGTAGGGTACTTTGCGCTATGACCTGACGGCGCAGATTCCTGATAGCCTAGAGCAACGGTTTTGGGTTGAGGAGTGCGCCGGCCATGTCGAAAACCCGCCTGGAAGCCTTCAGCGATGGCGTGCTCGCCATCATCATCACCATCATGGTGCTGGAGCTGCACGTTCCTGAAGGTAGGGATTTCAGCGCACTAATTCCGCTGCTGCCCATTATGCTGAGCTACGTGCTGAGCTTTGTTTACGTTGGCATCTACTGGAACAATCACCATCATTTGCTTCACGCCACAAGATGCATAAACGGCTCGGTATTGTGGGCCAATCTGCATCTGCTGTTCTGGCTTTCGTTGTTTCCTTTTATGACAGGTTGGATGGGCGAAACGAGCTTTGCCCCACATCCTTCTGCCTTGTACGGAATGGTGCTGATGATGGCGGGTGCCTCCTATTGGATCCTCGAACGGACCATCATCGCCGCGGAAGGACAAGGCTCGGTTCTCGCCAAGGCGGTCGGACAGGATCGCAAGAGCATTGTTTCGGTAGTGATCTATGCGGCGGCGATACCGCTTGCTTTCTTCGGTCACTGGATTTCGCAAGGTCTTTATGTCGTTGTCGCCCTTTTGTGGCTTGTACCAGACCGGCGCATCGAGAAGACGCTTGCATCGCTGGAGTGATCCCGCATTGCCTACGCAGTAGTAGCCGCTTCTACCTCTGCCCACTCTTCTGCACTCAGCTTTAGTTCAGAAGCGGCGACATTCTCCTCGAGATGAGCGACCTTTGACGTTCCGGGGATAGGCAGCAAAACGGGAGAACGCTGCAGCAGCCACGCCAGAGAGAGTTGAGACACGGTGACGCCGTTCCGCCTGGCGATCTGATCGAGTTTGGAAGCGGCCGGATGGTCAGGCTTCATCAGCTTTCCGGCTGCTATCGGGTACCACGGCAGGAATCCAATGCCCTGATGCGCGCACCAGTCCAGCGTTTCCTCGTGCCGCCGGTCGCCAAGGCTGTAGCGATTCTGCACCGTTACTACATCGACATATTTACGTGCTTCATCAATCTGGGTAGGCGTAACCTCACTCAGGCCGATGTGCCTGATCTTGCCCTGCTCCTGCATCTTTTTCAAAGCGCCCAACTGTTCTTCCAGAGGCGTGCGCGGATCGATGCGATGCAACTGGTAGAGATCGATCCGCTCCAGCTTGAGTCGTCGAAGGCTCATTTCTACACATTGAATCAGATATCCGGCTCTGCCTACGTATTCAGTCTTAGCGGGTCCCTGGCGGGTGATGCCGCCTTTGGTTGCGATGACCAAATCGCTGGGATACGGGGCCAAGGTTTCACCAATCAGGCGCTCGGCAATCTCCGGCCCATAGGCGTCAGCCGTATCGATCAAATTCACACCCAGATCGACGGCGCGACACAAGACGCGACGAGCTTCGGCTTCGTCGGCGGGCTCGCCCCATGCGCCTTCGCCCACCAGGCGCATGGTTCCGTAACCCATTCGGTTGACGCGTAGGTCACCGCCGATAAGAAAGTCTCCGCCTGCTACAGCTGGAAGTGAAACGCTCATGATGTATTCGATTCTATCGACGCGATTTGGCTTCTCCGTCTTATTGGAATGTGGCACAATCCATTGGATCTGGGGTAAGGACACCAAAAGTAGAAAATTCCCCATGTTATCGGCCTTTCAACAATTGTCCCCTATGGGAACCGCAAGCACTCCCGCTGCGTATTCCATTGCGAACGAGCTAGGAGACTTTCAATGAGCAGCTTCGCGTATCCAAATCCGCAAGCGATTTTCTATCAGCAATATGAAGCTGTGCGCCGCGATGAGGTCGTCGGCATTCTCCTGGCGCTTTTTCTAGGGAGCTTTGGCGCTCACCACTTTTATTTGCGTCGCACCGGTCTGGGCATTCTTTATCTGTGCTTCTTCTGGACGGGAATTCCTGGAATCGTGGGCTTTGTCGAATGCTTCTTCATGCCGGGCCGTGTGCGCGAGTTCAATGCGATACAGGCCGCAGGAATCGCGGCTGCCCTGGGAATTCCAATGCCCTTCTTTGGGCAGCCAATGACGGTTCAGGCAAATGCACCCACCTATCAAGCCGCAAGCGAGATCAGGTGTCCACGCTGCAATCAAGCCAATCCAATATCTGCCCACTTCTGCTCGGGATGCGGCGGTTCGCTCCGGAGCGAACACAGTGCAGCGAATCAAAGCGTGTGAAGAGCCTTCGAGAGGCGAGAGCTACATATTGGCTTGGCCGGAGCGCATGGATTCGTTGAACTGGGGTTTAGTAAAATCGAGAGCCGAATCTAGGGCGGCGCGATAATTGGGAGCCTGCTCCATCAGCTTCGGAGTTGCCGCTGCGTACTCGCCATCGAAGGACAACAGTCCAAGGGCCGACTCATTTTTTGCGGCCTGCATCAGCTCCTGCTCGGTGGTGTTGAGATATTGCGCATCGCGCGGATCGGCGATCCACACCGGCTTGCTGTTACCGAGCACACCCGAGAGCCAGAATACCTTGCTCAGCAGGTAGTCCTTTCGCATCTTCTCGTCGGTATCGGTAAAGACAAACTGCTTTTTCCAGCGGCTGTAAAAGCGTGTGGTTACGGGGACAGGCTGCCTGTTGCCGCTCCTTAAAAATTCCAATTGTCCGAGGTCCACCGTTTTGCGGATGGCGTTGTAGACAAACGTTTCGGCGTAAGGCTGCTCCATGGCAGGTACGATTTCTGCAAAGGTCTGAGTTACGGCAGCGGCAACCTTGGCGTGGAGATTATGCTCGCCGCCATCGGCGAGCACGATTTCGCCGTGAACAATAAAGGTGTCAGCACCCGATGTCGATTGGTGGAAAGGCCATGCGAATTTTCCGAAGGCGATGGGCAGGCCGCCGAGCGTGACGTAGCAATCGGGATTGGGATTGCGCAAACGCTTGGCCTGCGCGGTGAGATGCGAGGTCATCTGCGGCAGCAGATCGGGCTTGTCGAAGTTAAAGCCCTCGCTCAGCTCCAGCTTGAGTGTGCTTGCGCCACTCGGCGTACCGGACAGTGCCAGCTCAAACACAGCAGTGGGGCGGCCTTTGAAATCGGCGCCTTCCGTTACGGAACTCATGGTCATGCCGGCCTTGGCGGCCGCTGCTTCAACCTGTGGAACGAGCTGGGACTTCAGAACGTCTGTCATTGAATGGGAAACCTCGATCGTTGGCGCAAAGCACTCTGGTGCAGAACCATTTTACAGGCCGGTGGCGGAGGCTATAAGCCGTTAGCTTTTAGCTCTTAGCGATTAGCTTCTTTCCTGCGACAACCGGAGTTTCGGCTATGCATGGACCGTGAGCTGAAACGGGATTTTTTGGGTACAAAAACAGGTGCAAAAGCTGTGAAGCATTGGAGACGAAGGTACAAGGGGACGAAGGGGCTTGGACTGATCGCTGGCGGCTGTCTTCAGGTCTGGATCTGGATTAGTTCGCCGCCGCCGGGGGAGACGGTGCGGGTTTGCGGGGCGCGCCAGTGGTCAATGTAGCTGATCTTGTGGACGCAGCCGATGGTGCAGTGCGGGGCGCAGCTCTTGGCGGTAAGGAACTCACGCTTGACGTCGGCGGTGGTGTACTGGGCGAGGGGAACGCCGGGGTATCCGCGCTGCTGGCTGCAGTAGTGGACGAGTCCGTCCTCGCAGATGTAGAGGTAGCGGGAGCCGGCACGGCAGCGCCAGTCATTGGGGCGGCCCTCGGCGATGGCGGCCTGAAAGTCGTCGAAGCGGGAGTAGTTGACCTTCTTCCAACTGCTCATTTCCTCGTACACGGCCTGCTCACCGGGCTTGAGGGGCTTGAGCTGGCCGTCGCCATCGTGAATGATGCCGATGGTTGAGGTGAAGCCGAGCTCGATGGCGCGCTTGCCGATGATGAGAGCTTCCTGGGGGTTGCGGATGCCGCCGCCGACCACGGAGTTTATGTTGATGTGGAACTCGGCGTGGTCGGCCAGCATCTGGAGCTTTTTGTCGAGGACCTTGAGGGACTTTTTGGAGACCTCGTCGGGCTCAATGTTGTCAATGCTGATCTGCATGTGGTCAAGGCCGGCGCGATTGAGGCGCTCGATGCGCTCGACGTTGAGCAGGTAGCCGTTGGTGATCATGCCGGCGATTGCGCCGCTTTTGCGCATGCGGACGATGATGTCGTCTAGCTGCGGATGGGTGAGGGGCTCACCGCCGGAGATGCCGATCATGGCGGTGCCGAGCCGGCCGAGGTGGTCTATGCGGTGGAGCATTTCGTCGAGGGGGACGGGCTCCGAGACCTTGTCGTACTCATTGCAGTAGGCACAGGAGAGGTTACAGAAGCGCGCGGGCACGATCTGGGCGAGAACGGGGTGACCGGTTGTGGCCAGGGCACTGGCGACCATGCGCAGCTCGCGCGCTTTGCGCGTAGCGGCAATCCAGCGTCCCCGGGCTGTGTCCCTTCGGCGAGTGGCCATACTGTTCTATTGAATCACAGACGCCGGGGACAAGGTTACGAGGTTTCAAGTCAACAAGTTGAGATGCAGCTTTCAGCCTTCAGCTATCAGCTTTCAGCTTCTGTTTGCGGTTGGGATACGGGATGCCGTTTGTAGCTGCCGCAGGTCACTTGGCTGTGCCTTCACCACCTGATGGACGAAGATCTGTCCGGGGTCACCTCAGGATGATGGTGGTGGGTTGAGGGTACTGCTATCCCACCCATCCCGCGGTGAGGCTGCGGGATGGGGCACCCGAGGGCAGTTTCCAAGTGGACGAGGTTACAGGTTGGCGAGGGATGCGGAAGGGGCTGAGAGCTGAAAGCTGATTGCTGCTTTTTACGGCCAGATGCCGGTTACGTGGATTTCTACCATGCGCTGGAAGGCTCTGGTGTTGAAGGGGAGCAGGCTGACTGCGCCGGAGTTGATGTTGGCCGAGGGGCGGTTGGAGTTGACGGCGTCTTTCCAGAGCAGGCGGCGGACCTGCTCTTCGTGCATGAGCGTGTTGAGCTTTTTTGTTTTCTCGTCGTGCGAGTCGCTGCCGGCGGGCATTTGGCGGAGGATGTCGTTGCGGAGGGCTACGGCGAGGAGGTTGATGGAGAGGACCTCCTGATGGACGACTCCGTTGAGGGCTGCGTCGCGGCCCTGGCTTCGGACGGGAAGGTCGACGACGATGGTTCCGTGGTCGGTGAGGCGGCCGAGGGCGGAGATGAAGTCGCCGTCGCGCTCGGAGCCGATGACGCGGCCCATGCCGTCATTGAACTCAGCGAAGGTGACGACGAGGCAGGGCTGCATGTTGGGCGGGCAGGGCTTGCGCCTGTTCCTGGCGGCAGCGCCGGGGTCGTAAAAGGGATTGGCGTGGGGCGGCGGAAGCTTGAAGCCCGAAGGCGGTAAGCGGATGAGCCAGGGGTCGTTGGGCTGCTGCGCGAAGGCGAGCATCTGCTGGAGGCCGACGGGATTGAGGAATGTGGCGAGGGACGCCGACCAGGGGCTGGCTTGCAGCATGAGCGAGCTGCGGTCACTGGGTTTTCCGGCGCAGGGCAGGCGGCGGATGGCTGCGGCGGGGCTGACGGGAGTGCCGAGGGCATCGACGGCGTTGACGCGATCCCAGGCGCCCAAGCTTTGCCAGTTCTTGTCATCTTCGGTGATAAAGCGGAAGACGATTTCGTCGGTTTCGCTGGGCTTGTAGTGGAGATCCTGTATTCCGGCACTGAGGCCGACGAGGCCGACGGCATTGAAGGCAGGCTGGCCGCAGTTCATGAGCAGGTCGCCGGGCTGGAGATTGAGGATGGTGCTGAACTCGTCTGCCTGCTGGGCGGGCTGGCTGATGTAGCGATAGGCCGAGTACCCAAGCACTGCGAGCAGAACTATGAGAGCCGGGATGGCGAGCTTGCGGTAGTCCATGGGAAGCCTATGCGTTGTTCGACGTCTGGATGGCCCGCTGAGGTCGCGCGAGGTCCACAGATCCCGAGTTTAGGGTGCGGGGGATAACTGGACAATACCACTTACGTCCCAGCACCGGGAACAGGAGAAGTTAACCCACGGAAGTGGGATTTGGGGCCAATGGTGCTGATGTGGCGGGTGCTCCAGCGAATTTGGTTCTTGCTTGTGCTTTATTTTGCGTGGTATATCTTTCGGCGAAGTCGCCGCGGGATCTCCCCACCCTAGCGAGCCTGGGAACAGGAGCAAGCCATGGACGAGATACAGTCCCTCCAGTTCTTCATGGAGTTTCTGTGTGTGATTGCCGCAGTGATGGTGGGGGGCACGGGGGTCCTCATCTATCTGCTTTTCCGCTCGGAGCAGCGCGGGCGCGTTCCGCGAGCGCACAGGCCGTTGCACGGGCTGAGGGCGCTGGTGCACAAGCACTAAAGAGTTTTCGGCTCTCAGCTCTCATCTATCAGCTTTAGACGCCGGGAGTGCGCGCCGGGAGTTTGCGCTGTGCGGGCGCTAGTAGTGATAGAGAAGGATTCCGTAGCCGACGCCGGCAGCGTCAGAGCTGCGCGCTACCTGGAATGCCATCAGCTTGCCGTCGGTAGAGATGACGGGGTTGGAGGCCTTCCATCCCTGGTAATCATTGAAGTGGGTCAGGCGGACGAAGTCTTTGCCGGTGCCATCGAGTTTCAACTTGTAGATATCGATGTACTGGGAGCCGTGGATGTTGTCGTAGTCGGCAACCTGGCGGTCGCCCTCGACGGCCGTGTGCTCGCCGTCGGGGAAGATGCCTTCGCACTCGTTGTAGGTGCCGGGAGCTTTGGAGAAATTGGTGACGACGCCGGTCGCGAGATCGATGCCCATGACGCTGGCCATACCGTGCGGCTCGTAGCAGGTGAAGGTCATCTTCTTGTCGTTGTCGTAGAAGTCCTGCGCCTCGATGTCGCAGCTTTCGCTGCTGCTTTCATAGACCTTCTTCTCATTGATGAGTTTTGGTATGGGGCCGGAGAGATCGACCTGAGCAACCATGAGGCGCGAGTAATGCTCGGGGAACTCGGGGTGGTCGGCGCGCGCCTCAGAGTAGGAGATGAGCATGCTGTGCTTGGAGATGGCTGCGCCCTCATGCATGTGGACGCCGAGTTTGATGGGTTTGGAGCCGGGTTTGGCGCTGAGGTACCAGAGCTCGTTGTCGCGGAGGCGGCTGGCGCGGATGTCTATGAATTTCTCGGGGCCGATGAGGATGTAGTCGCCGTTTGAGAGGTGCATGACGCGAAGAAAGACAGCGCCGGGCACATTGCAGGTGAGGCAGCGGATGACGCGAGTCTTGAGCTCGAGTTCGAAGGCGTCGCCGAAGCTCTTGTCCATGAAGGCAATGCGCTGATTGTCGGGAGAGAAGTCGGCGCGCTCACCGAAGTGAGTGAGGACTTCGATGTTTGAGGGCAAGGCATCGATGGGGCTGCCGGACTTTCTCTGGGCCTGCAGGAGGCACGAGGAGAGCACCAGGGCGGAGACGAGCAAGGGTTTGACGGATGGTATGACCATGCGCAGCACTATACGCGGGCGGATGGAAGGTGGGCAAGATGGAAAAGCAGGTTACAAGTTTCCAAGGTTACGAGTTTCCGGGTTCCGAGGTTACAAGGCCGCTTCTAACTGCCAGCTCCCAGCCGCTAGCAACTTGTTGCGGAATGCGATGCATGTTTGCCAGGTAGAGGGCGGTATGCGCTGGACGAGCCGGCAAGTCAGGAGAGATCCCTGCGGCTAGTTTTGGTCCGCGTGATAGACTTCGTGTGCATTTTGAACCCTTGTTTTTGCGGAGGTTATTGGATCGATGTTGAAGCACTGGTTTGCATTTACTTCCACTGCTGTACTTTTGATTGCCGCCGGCATTCCGAACGCTTCTCTGGCGCAGGAAAAGCCCCAATGGGTGGGCACATGGGCGGCTTCTCCCATGCAAGCCGATGCGCGATGGATGCATCCGTTTGCCGATACCACGTTGCGCGAGATTGTGCATGTATCGAATGGCGGCGCGAGGATACGGCTGCGGTTTACGAATGAGTTCGGTATTGATCCGCTGACCATTTCGAATGTGCATGCGGCGTTGAGCGCGGGCGGATCGGAGATCAAGGCGGGGACCGATCATGCGGTGACGTTCGGCGGGGCAACGAGCATTCGGATTGCGCCGGGAGCGGAAATGTATTCGGACCCGGTGGATCTTGCGGTTGCGCCGTTGTCGGATGTTGCCGTGAGCTTCTTTGTGCCGTCGCAGAACATGCGGTCGGAGACGGCCCACCTGGCGGCCGCGCAGGACAATTTTGTTGCCGATGGCGATCAGACTTCGGCGGTTTCGCTTACGCAGCCGAAGACGTTAATGTCGTGGTACTTCTTTGACGGCATTGATGTGCCTGCGGTGGATGGAGCACGCGCCATTGTGACGCTGGGCGACTCGATCACGGATGGAACTGCTTCGACGCGGAACGAGAATCATCGCTGGCCGAACATTCTTGCCAACCGGTTGAAGGCGGAGCACGGGCTCGAGAATGTGTCTGTGCTGGACGAGGGCATCGGCGGCAATCGCGTGCTGAACGAGGGGGTGGGACCGAGCGCACTTTCGCGTTTCGATCGCGATGTGCTGGGACAGAACGGCGTGCAGTATTTGTTGATTCTTGAAGGCATCAACGATATTGGACGCTTGGCGAACACGCGCTTTATGGCTCCCGAGGACGACATCAGCGCGAAGGACCTGGAGCACGCGCTGACGCAGCTTGCCGACCGCGCGCATGAGCACGGCATCAAGGTATATGCGGCCACGCTGACGCCGTATGGTGGCGCGGGATACTTCTCAGCGAAGGGCGAGCAAGTGCGGAAGGACTATAACGACTGGATCCGCACTAGCGGCGTGTTTGACGGAGTTCTGGATTTCGATCAGGTGACTCGCGATCCCGCGAATCCGGATCGGTTCAATCCCGAGTACGATTCGGGCGATCATTTGCACCCGAAAGACGCCGGATACAAGGCGATGGGCGACAGCATCGACCTGAAGATTTTCAAGTAGATCATTCATCGATTCGCGATGCGATTGTTTGTTGGACTTCCACTGGCCTCCGAGGTTCTGCATGAGCTTTCGGAGGCCGTGGCGCGTTTGCGATTGCCGCAGGATGGATTGCGGTGGACGACGCCGGAGTCGTGGCACATTACGTTGCAGTTTCTGGGCAACACGGATCAACAGCATTGCGACTGTGTGCTGACGCGGCTCGGGGAGATCGAGGCAACGCAATTTCGGGTGAGGCTTGGAGCGCTTGGGTTCTTTGACCGCGCAGGAGTGTTCTTTACCGATGTTGTTCCGAGCGCCGATCTGGTGGAACTGGCGAAGTGGGTGACGGCGGCTACGGCAAAGTGTGGATTTGTGGCGGAGGCACGGCCGTATCATCCCCACATTACGCTGGCGCGGGCTAAGGGAGAGAGCAAGGAGAAGCAGCTGCACGCTCTGCAGGAACGCGTGCGCCGCGACCGTGACAACGCGGTCCCACCCTTGCGCAATAAGGCTGTCAAGTTCCATGAGATGCTTTACAGGTCGTTATCAGGACATCCTTTACAGTTTTTGGGTGTGCACTCAACGGTCCACTGCAGTGGACCGTTGAGTGCGGAGATCGATTTCTCGGACCAAGGTATTGCAGAAGAAGACAAGGATGCGCGTATCGAGGCGTTGTATCTGGACTCTCTGTCGGCGCAGAGCCTTACTTACATTCCATGGAAAGTCGTTGATGTAGATATCTCCGTCTGAGTTGACCTTCCGCAACTCGGTACCGTGGCCATAGTCCCAGTCTGGCGGGTTGGGATCGTAAGTACGTGCACTGGGCCGCCACAGGCTTGCTGGGGAGCGCATGTCGAGGGCCTCATGGGGGCGCATTTCGTTGTACTCCTTGCGGAACCCATCGAGCCAGCGCTGGTCGAGCCACCTGCCTGCACCTGGCCTGGCTCGGGCCTTCTCCAGTGCACCGTGGAATCGCTCCACCTTGCCCTGCGTCTGGGGATGACGGACGCCGGAAAAGCAGCAGCGGATGCCCTGCCGCATCATCCACACCGACAACCGGGTCCAGCCGTGCGCTTCGCTCCCACTCCACCATGGAACGCCGTGATCCATCAGCATCGCATCCGGTAGACCGTTGCGTTGGAAGACTCCTTCCAGACACTCGCGCACGACCTCCAGGCGGGTCGTACCTGTCTGTTCCAGCGCCACCAGATAACGACTATGGTCGTCCAGGATCGACAACGGTCCAATAGCCGCCTCAGATCCCTTCTGGCCCTTGAAATCCATCTGCCATAGTTCGTTCGGTTGTTCACGCTCGAAGCGCCCCGTAGCTTGACGCCGCCGTTCTCGATCCAGAACAAGACCATGCCGCAAAAGCACTCGGTGCACTGTAATCACAGGCAGCGAAAATCCCTCCCGCTCCAGTAGAACCGCCAGCTTGCGTGCGCCCCAATCAGGCCGCTGTCGGCGCAACGCCACGATCCGCGCCTCCAGCAACGCTGCTGTCCGCTGTGGACTCCGTAGCGGCCGGCGGCTGTGTTCCTCAATACCCGCCACGCCATGCTCGCGAAACCGATTCAGCCAGACATAGCCGGTCGGGCGCGATATCTCATACTCCCGGCAAAGAACGCTCAGACACTCGCCTCGGCTGGCTCGAATCACAAACTCTACACGCTGATCCCGCACACCAACTGGCCTCCATGACATCCAAACACCCCCAAAAAACATCGCGCACATCTGTAAGGGATGTTCTGATAACAACCTGTAAACAATGTCATGAGACTGAACAATAAGGCTGCGCAAGGATGGGGCACCCGAGGGCCGTTGGAGAGCCGGCGGAGTTTCTCGGGATTTTTGGCGCAGGAATTTGTGCTTTACGAGAGCCATACTCGGCCTGAGGGCGCGGAGTATGAGGTGCGGGGACGGTTTGGGCTGGGGCTGGGCGGCTAGGCCGAGGCGGTTGATGGTCTTTGCGCGGGGTCTAAAGTCCCTGTATACTGAAGATTCGGCAAGCCTCGAGGGGAAGTCGCGCGTGGTGCATCTCCAACCTTTCTGGAAGCCGTAAAGTATTCAAGAATCAGGAGTTGAAAGATGGCACAGATATGCGACATTTGCGGCAAGGGGCCGCAGTTTGGCAACAATATTTCTCACGCCCATAACGTGACCAAGCGGCGCTGGAACGTGAATCTGCAGGCGGTGAAGGCGCTGGTGAACGGCGCTCCGAAGCGGCTTCGCGTTTGCACCAACTGCATTAAGAGCGGCAAGGTGACCAAGGCCGGTCCGGTGGCGAAGACGGCTTAGCACTCAGACAAAGATCAGTAAGGATTTACCAGAGACCCCGTCACGGAAGTGGCGGGGTTTTGTTGTGTGTAAGGCAGCGGAGTTGGCGGAGATAGCGGAGTTAGAGATTCAGCTAGTCCGCGGGTCAGCACGCCGCTCTCGCGGCGAGTTCGCGGGCTAGCCATGTAAGTGGACGGTTTACTTCTCTTGCTTGGTGAAGGTTAGGGAGGCGGAGTTGATGCAGTAGCGGAGGCCGGTGGGGCGTGGGCCGTCAGGGAATACGTGGCCTAGGTGGCCGCCGCAGCGAGCGCAGGTGACTTCAACGCGCCGCATTCCGAAGCTCGTATCCTCGTGTTCGTTGATTGCTTCGGAGTCGGCGGGGAGCATGAAGCTGGGCCAGCCGCAGCCGGAGTCGAATTTGGCTCCGCTCATGAACAGGAGCGCGCCACAGCCGGCGCAATGATAGTCGCCGGTTTCGTGATTCTGGGTGAGGATGCCGGTGAAGGGCCGCTCGGTTCCTTTCTCGCGGAGAACGTGATACTGCTCAGGCGTGAGGGCTGCGCGCCACTCGGCTTCAGTGCGCTCGACTTTCTCAGGCGCTTTGCTCATAGGGACCTCCGGATATTGGATGGCGAAGAATGCGGCGCGGGGACTGGCCGTCAGACTTCGGCAACAAACTCAATTTCGATGAGCACGTTGCGGGGCAGGCGCGAAACTTCAACGGTGGTGCGCGCGGGAGGCGGTGTGCCCTGCGTGCCGAGGTATTTGCCGTAGACCTCGTTCATTGCTCCAAAGTCGTCGAAGGAGCTGAGAAAGACAGTGGCCTTGACGACACGGTCAAGACTGCTGCCGGCTTCTTCGAGTATGGCCTTGAGGTTCTCGAGTACCTGGGTGGTTTGTTCGGAGATGCCGCCGGCAATGACTTGCTGGGTGACGGGGTCGAGCGGAATTTGGCCGGCGGTGAAGATGAGATTTCCGGAGCGAATGCCCTGCGAGTAGGGACCGATGGCAGCAGGAGCTTTGTCGGTGGAGATGACCGTTTTGCTCATGGATTCGATTGTAATGGGATGCGGGCGGGTGGTTCGGGTGGCGAAGCGAGCTGCACCGCTATACCAACAGCGATACGCAGCAGACTTATACGCCACCCTCTTCCAAAACAGATAGGATTGAGAATTGCCCGGACGCTGTAGCGGCTTAGTGCCAGAGAGACAGCAAGCAGCCGCTGAGCCCCATGGCGATGAGCCAATAGATGGCATTGATGCCGTAGAGCTTGAAGGGTTTTCCTTCGCTAACATGCTGAGCCAGCAACGGGGGCGCCACGAATCCCAGACCACAAACCACGCCGACGAAAAGTCCAGTTGTGGGGGTGGAGACATGGGCGACCATTACGATTTGCGCTACGGCAAAGGCAACGATGAGGTTGGTGATGAAGATCAGGGCCATGATGCCGCCCGGATTACCTTTCTTTTGGCCTTCGCCTACACCGACCAGAGCCTTGTAGGATTTGCTGAAAATGACTCCATACCAGAGCCAACCGATCAGCCATTGAAGCACCGCCGCAACCAGCACAGCCAGCACATTGGCGTTAAAGAAATACATGGAGTATCCTCCGTGTTCCTTTGATGTCCGACCTCCAAGGGCCTAACACTCCAATAACTTAGGGAAAACGTAACCGGATAGGCTGCAAGGAGTCGCGGAACCACTGTCCCGCATGATGATGTCAAAGTCAAGCTAAATGCCGTGGATGGCTCAGGATGAGCAATACGAACGTAATGCATGAAAGAGGGCTCTCAGCGCCGATTGAGCGCTTCAAGTTCCTCGAGGGTGCGGGGCCAGTCTGAGCCGAGGAGACGCGAGAGGCTGCGGTCTGCGAGGACTTTGCCGCCGGTCTGGCATTGGGCGCAGTAGTTGGTTTCGTTGTCGGCGTAGCGAATGCGCTGGATCTTCTGACCACATCGCGGGCAGGGTTGATTGAAGCGGCCGTGCACGGCCATATCCGGGCGAAATGCGGTGACCTTCTCTGGAAATTTCTTTTGTGCTTCAGCGCGCAGGCGGTCGATCCAGAGGGTGAGGGTTGTGCGCGTGGCGGAGTAGAGACGCTCCCACTCTTCGGGCTTGAGCTTTTGTGTGAGGGTGATGGGTGAGAGTTGCGCGGCGTGGAGGACCTCGTCGGAGTAGGCGTTGCCGATGCCGCTGATAATGCGGGGATCCGTGAGGGCGCGCTTGAGGGTTCTGTTTTCGAGCGCGAGCGCGGTGCGGAAGCCGTTGAGATCGGTGGAGAAGATTTCAATGCCTCCGGGATCGATGTCGGCGAGTGATGATTCGTCACGAAAGAGGTGGAGCGAGGCTCGGCGTTTACTGCCTGCCTCAGTGAGGACGAGGGAGCCAGAAGGGAAATCGAATGATGCGAGATTCTGGCGGCCTGCGAGTTTGACCTGCGGAGCACGCCAATGGAGGCGGCCGGCGATCATGAGGTGAAGCACGAGCCAGAGATCGCCATCGATGCCGAAGGCGATGCGTTTGCCGATGCGGCGGATGGCGTGGACGGTGCGGCCGTCGACGCTGGAGAGAGGTGGATCGACGGTGCGGAGCAGGAACGGGCTGGCTATGCGGACCTGTTGCAGCGGCTGGCCGAGGATGCGCGGCTCGAGCGCGGTGATGTAGGCGGATATGTCGGGGAGTTCCGGCATTGAGTACAAGATTGCAGGTATGCGAGCCGGACTGCAACGAGAGAATTTTGGGTTAGCTGAGGATGGTGTTGTCGATGAGGCGCGTCGTGCCTACGTATGCGGCTACGGCGAAGAGCGTGCCAGGAGCGGCGACTTCGACCGGTTCGAGGGTGGACCAGTTGACGCACTCGATGTAATCGCTGCGGACGGCAGGCTCGGTGGCGAAGATGTCTTGTGCGGCGGCGATGAGTGCGCTGGGATGGTGCTCTCCGCAGGATGCGAGCGATTCGGCGTGGCGGATTGCGCGGCTGAGGGTGAGGGCCTGCGCTCGTTCAGTGGGACTGAGGTAGGCATTGCGGGAGCTGAGGGCGAGACCGTCAGGGTCGCGGACGATGGGGCAGACGACGATTTCGGTGGCGATGCGGAGGTCGGTGACCATGCGACGGACGACGGAGACCTGAGCAGCGTCTTTCTGACCGAAGAAGGCGCGGTCGGCTTCAGCGGCGATGAGCAGCTTGGTGACGACGGTAGCGACTCCGCGAAAGTGGCCGGGGCGAGTGAGGCCATCGAGACGATTACTGAGTCCTTCGACATCGACGAATGTGGATGCGCCGGGAGGGTAGAGGTCTTCAACCGAGGGAGCATAGATGGCGGTTGCACCTATGGATGCGGCGAGTGCGCAATCGGCGTCGAAGGTGCGGGGGTAGCGGGCGTAGTCCTCATTGGGGCCGAACTGGGTTGGGTTGACGAAGATGCTGACGGCGACGTGGGTGCAGGATGCGGCGGCGGCGCGGATGAGCGATGCATGACCGGCGTGCAGTGCGCCCATGGTGGGGACGAGGCCGACGGTGTTACGCGTAGTAAGCCTGATGCTGCGCGACCACTGACGCAACTCGTCTGCTGTTTGGAAGATCTGCATCAGCCCCGCTTTGACTGCTGGTCGAGCTCATCCCAGGCGTCGCGATTGACGACGGAGTCTTCGCTTTCATAATCAACGACCGCGGGTTTGCGCACGAGCTTTGGCAGGTGGTAGCTCTCCTCGTCGGAGGGGAATGCGCGGTGCTCGACGTCTTCGCGGTAGTGTTCGATGGCGGAGCGGATGAGCGCGCCCGCGTCGGCATACTGGCGGACAAACTTGGCCGGCGGAGCGAAGGTGAGGTTGAGAAGATCGTGATAGACGAGGATCTGGCCGTCGCAGTCGGGGCCGGCGCCGATGCCGATGGTGGGAATGGTAAGCGATGCGGTGATGTCGGCGGCGACTTCGCGCGGGACGCCTTCAAGCACGATTGCGGCGACTCCGGCGCGGGCGAGCGCGAGGGCGTCGGCGCGGAGCTGCTTGACGGACTCTGTGGTGCGCGCCTGGACGCGGTAACCGCCCATGCGATTGACGCTTTGCGGAGTAAGGCCGAGGTGGCCGATGACGGGAATTTCGGCCTGGATTAGCGAGCGAACGAGTTCGACGCGCGGGCCTTCGATCTTGACGGCTTCAGCGCCCGCTTCCTTGACGAAGCGGACGGCATTGGCGACTCCCTGGGTGATGGAACCGTGGTAGCTGCCGAAGGGCATGTCGACGACGACGAGAGAGCGGCGGACGGCACGACGCACGGCGCGGGCGTGGTGGAGCATCTCATCGACGGTGATAGCGAGCGTATTCTCATGGCCGAGGACGACCATGGCGAGCGAGTCGCCGACCAGCAAGAGGTCGATGCCGGCCTCGTCGGTGAGGCGCGCGCTTGAGTAGTCGTATGCGGTGAGCGCGGAGATGAGCTTTCCCTGGCGCTTCATGTCAGCGAGCGCGGGGATGGTCACCTTGGTTTGGGATGAGTCGAAACGCGATGGCTCGGCGGATTGGCCGATGTTGGTGATGGACATGTAAGCTCCAGTGCCGCTCCGAAGACTCAGGATGAGGCCCGAACAATGTAAGTATACCGCTCGGGGTGGGTAGCGGTGTGGGCGGGGACAGGCAGGAACCGATTGCGGAGTTGGGGGCAGTAGCCGCACACTGGAAGGAAGATGCTTTCTCCCATTGCTACAGGAACTTGCGCGGTGCTGGGTGCGGCCGGCCTTGCGGCGGGCGGCTACGCGTACGGGGCGATGTGGCCGGGATCGGATCTGTTTGGTGCTGCGATGAGGGCTCCGCGCAAAGCGGGGGAGTTGGCGCTGACGTTCGACGATGGGCCGAATCCGGCGTGGACGCCGAAGCTACTGGATGCGCTGGCAAGGCACGGGATCAAAGGAACGTTCTTTATGATGGGCAGCCGCGCACAGGCGCAACCGGTGCTGGTGAAGCAGATGGTGGAGTCCGGGCACCTGATTGCGAATCACTCGTGGAGTCATCCAAACATGGCGGTGACGGCGGCGGGGAAGATTCGCGAGGAGCTTACGCGGACCAAGGACGTGCTGGAACAGATGACGGGCAAGCCGGTGAAGTATTTTCGTCCGCCGTTCGGAGCGCGGAGGCCGGTGGTGTTCAAGATTGCGCGCGAGCTGGGGATGACGGTGGTGCTGTGGAATGCGATGACCAGCGACTGGAGCGAACCTTCCGCGGATCGGATTGCCGGGGAGCTGATGAAGAAGATCGATTTGCTTGAGAAGCGTGGTTATGCCGCGAATATTGTGCTGCACGATGGCGGGCACCTGGAACCAGAGGCTGCACGTGGTCCGTCAGTGACGGCGGCGGAGATGGTGGCGGAGCAGTACGATCGGACGCACAAGTTTGTGACGCTGGAAGAGTGGTGAGGCAGCGGAGCTTGCGGGGTTAGCGGCGTTGGCGGAGTTTAAAAGGCCGCTAGTCAGCAGGTCAGCGAGTCGGCAACAGGGTGCAAGAATTCGATGGCAGTTCCAGGCTAGGCGTGAAAGACCGCGCCGAATCTGGGGTACCTAGTGATAGTGGCCGACAATTCGCAGATCAGTTTATTTATCGCATAGTCCTTTGCGAACTACGGACTTTAGCGCAATCAGAAGGTCGGGCGGAACCGAAAGTTGATTTCGATGTTGACCAAAGAAGCCACTGGCACACCTTCGAAGGTTGCGGGTTTGAATTTGTACCTGCTGACGGCGTCAAGTGCTTTCTCGTCTAGCCCCTTTCCAGCAGCAGTCAGCAGAGCTATAGGCCTTGGCACTCCATCTTCATCGATCAGTGATTGAATTTTGACCGTGCCCTCAGTATGAGTCCGCCGAGCCTCTTCTGAAAACTCTGCTTCAGGTTGGTTTATCGGCACAGGAGGCCGCAGCGATCTCAGAGTGCCAGTTTTCTGGCCAAATGCCGCAGCAATCGGTACCGCTGGAGTCCCATCTCCAAGAAAGGGAACCAATATCAGTAACCGAGTTGAAACCGGTTTACCATCTAGACTGCCCGGCTCGAATTGCGACTGTTCCGTGGCAATTTCGGCTGCGTGATCGAAGGGGCTTGTAACTTTGTTCGCTTCTAGGACGTGTTCGATCTTTCCATCTGCTCCAACTACGATCATCAACGCTGAAATATGCTTCGACCGCTTCAGTTCTGGTCGATCGGGTAAAACTGCGGGAACGGCATGAACGAGTGACGCCACCTTCACTCCGTTCCCGGCCCCATAAATTGGATCACCTTCTGATAGCTTGTTGCGTTTTTGGCCGGAAAGCGCACGAATTCCGCATGTGAACAAGCTAATGAGCAACAGAGCCGAAATCGATCTTCGCAGCATTTGCATGCACTAATCCTATTACTTGCTGTCATCCAATATGTCTGAGGAGCCCTGACATGAATGTGCGTTGAGCCTATCACCGGCATCCGGACATTACCCATTTTGGGTGCATTTTCGGGTAAGGTAACGCTTGCCAACCGGCAGCTCGGAGCCAAGACCCAGATCCGGAATGCCGCGATCTACCAACAGCTACCCGATATGCGGAAGGCTTACACATCGCCATTTTGGAATTCCGTTCTTCGGAAGCTGTCCGTGAAACGCGGATCTTAAATTAGCGGGTCAATCCCGAATGACCGCTAACCGGAAAGAACGCCATTATTCCCCTTCGTGCAGAGTCTTTGAGTTGAACTAGCGACTCGTCGCTCTCATTTGAGTCTCCGGGGCGAGGCCGCCGTACCATGGTCTTAGGGAGTACACGATCAATGTCTAATGCAGAGCCTAACTCTTCCCGCAAGCACGCATACACGGATTCCGGTTTGCCTCAACTTCCGGAGCCGACGTACGCAGAGCGCGTCCGCACTCTCGTTTCCATATGTACAATTGCCACTCTTTCGACCGTGTCTCGAAAAGTGCCGGGATATCCGTTCGGTTCGCTGATGCCTTACACGATCGACGCGACCGGGCGGCCTCTCTTTCTGATCAGCAATATGGCCATGCATACGCAGAATATTCAGGCTGACCATCGGGCAAGTCTCTTTGTGTGTGAAGGGGGCGCCGGCGATCCGCTCGGCACCGCGCGGGCAACGCTAGTTGGTGATGTTTTTCCCATACCGGAGGATGAAGTGGGCGAGGCCCGGCAACTCTACCTGGCGCGCTATGAAAGCAGCCGCTCATGGGTAGACTTTAAAGATTTTGGCTTTTACCGCCTGCAGCCCGTGGACATTTACTATGTCGGGGGTTTTGGAGTGATGGGATGGGTGACTGCCGAGGAATATCAATCTGCGAAGGTTGATCCTCTGGCCGATGCGGCTCCAAAGATTATTGAACACATGAACTCGGATCACGAGTCCGCAATGATCCTTCTGGCCAGAGTTCATGCCGGCCTGGATGCTGTTGAGGCCGCGATGACAGCGGTTGATCGGCTTGGATTTCACCTTCGGCTGAAGACGGGCGATGGCATGAAAGGGACACGCATCAACTTTTTACGCGAGGTCCAAAACTCAGACGAGGCACGCAAAGTGCTCGTTGAAATGGTTCGAGCCGCTGAATCAAAAGCCTGATGAGTGCAAATGTTGAGGGTGGGGGATGGATAGGCGACAAACCGGTCGGAATGCTTCGAGTAATTCGGGCACTGAGTGGCAAGTCCACGGCATAGACTGTTGCTGTTGATTTCCATGCAGGTTGTCCGCCTCAAAAAACCAGATCGTTGCGTTCTGGAAGAGACTTCTGTCGATCCGTAAAAAGGATTGGGAACTGAGCGACTACCCAGTCGCGATTCGTGAGCACAATTTTGCCCCCCACTTCAGTAGTGGGCGATTTACGCAGCATCGCTACGTCGCGTACATAGTCAACTGGGCCGTAACGGGGGGAGGAGAAACGCCGGAAGATGCGTTGCAGGATCTTCAGATCAACTTTCAAGCAATCAAAGATAGAAGAAAACTAGAGGGAAAGCCCACGATTCGCCCCGGGACCAATTGTCCGATAGAGCTTGCGACTCAGGAACTCGTTTCAGCAAATCCAAAACTGAATGAAGATTTCATCCGAAGAGTGTTGAATCTAGATTGGGCGTGGATTTCCGATGAATCCAGCCTTTGGGATTTCCATGCCGACGACACTAACGAGAAAATGTGGGCCAAGATTTTAGAGGTGTACGGCGTCGATGTGTCCGATATCGAATCGGCGAAACTGCCGGAGATCCTTAATCGAATCGCGGCGACGGGCTGGTCGGCTGATAGAGTTTCGAGGGAGTGACCGGAAAGTGGGTAGTAACCGGAGTTTGGAGCAGATTCGCTCCATATAGAATCGCTGCATGAATTACGAGTCGGTGGTCAGCGATTTGTTCGCGCGTCCGCCGGGATTGCAGGCCGCGTATGAGTAAAGCCTGGCTTATATGGAAGGCGAACCTCCGCTCCCATTCATTGTCTTCGGTACAGTGCTAATCCCTGCATTGGAGGATGGATTGGCGCGGGGCGACCTTGCGACGGTGTTGCCGATCTATGTATTTCTGGAAGACGCAGCCGAATCGGCGCGAAATGACTCAGGTTTGGAAACGCTTCTTAGGGTCGAGGTAGGTGAATGGCTTGGTTGGATGGACAACGAAGCATTACTTACCCCTTGGCTTGGCTCAGAGACCAAGAGCATTTGTCGATATGTCCCGGGGTTAGCTACTCAAAGACGTGCTCTTAAAGATGAGGACCGAGAGCAAAGCCCAAAGAATCGCGTCCGCCGCTTGTTTAGGCGCCTCATTTGAGAGCGAGTACGCCCGGATTGATGGAAAGTTCATGATCCGAGAGAATCACCGACTAACTGGAAGTCACTCTCTTTGTCCGGGTGATAACTCAGATTGGGACGGCAAGAGAACAACTGCAGATCTTTCGACTCCGCTGCGCTGCGCTCAAGATGACAGCGGTTAGGGAGGAGATGCGGGTTCGGGATGACGGCGGTGCAATGAGGTTCTAATTGCCGCTACATTTCACCCCAAAAGCTGCGCGAAGGCGGAAATGGCGGCGGCTATGGTGGTTTGGATTTCGGCTTCGCCGTGGGCTGTGCCTAGGAAGGCTGCTTCAAACTGGCTGGGCGGGAGCCAGATTCCCTGATCCAACATGGCGCGATGGAAGCGGCCGAAGGCGGCGGTGTCGGATTTGGCTGCATGGTCGTAGTTGCTGACGGGGCCGGCGGTGAAGAACCATGTCCACATGGAGCCCACGCGGTTGGTGGTGAGGGTGATGCCTGCTTTTGCAGCTACGGCGGCGACACCTTCGGCGAGAGTTTTGGATGTAACTTCGAGCTTCGGATAGATCTGCGCTGCATTGGCTTGCAGGTGCGAGACGGTGGCGAGGCCTGCGGCCATTGCCAGAGGGTTTCCGCTGAGTGTTCCGGCCTGGTAGACGGGGCCGAGGGGGGCGAGCAGATCCATGAGTTCGCGCTTGCCGCCGAAGACGCCTACGGGGAGTCCGCCGCCAACGATTTTGCCGAGCGTGACGAGATCGGGATCGAGCGAGTAGAGCTGGCAGGCTCCGCCGAGCGCGACGCGGAAGCCGGTCATGACTTCGTCGACGATGAGGAGCGAACCGTATTTGTGGGTGATGGCGCGAAGGCCTTCAATGTAGCCGGGCGCAGGAACGATGCAACCGGCGTTGCCGACAACGGGCTCGAGAATGACGGCGGCAATGGCGTGAGGATGCGCCGCGAATGCCGCTTCGACGGCTGCGAGATTGTTGTAGGGCAGAGCAAGCGTGAGATGTGCGATGGCTTCGGGGACTCCCGCAGAGCCGGGGATGCCGAAGGTGGCGACGCCGGAGCCGGCTTTGACGAGCAGGCCGTCTGCGTGGCCGTGATAGCAGCCCTCGAACTTGATGACGATGTGGCGGCCGGTGGCGGCGCGGGCCAGACGAATGGCCGACATGGTGGCCTCAGTACCGGAGCTGACGAAGCGGAGCTTCTCGATGGCGGGATAGCAGGCGACGATGCGCTCGGCGAGATCAGCTTCAGCGGCGGTGGAGGCTCCGAAGCTGGCGGAGTTGCGCGCGGCTTGCTGAATGGCTTCAACCACGGGCGGAAAGGCGTGGCCGAGAATCATCGGTCCCCATGAGCCGAAGTAGTCGATGTAGCGGTTGCCGTCTGCGTCGTAGATGTAGGCGCCCTCAGCCCGCTCGATGAAGGGTGGCGCGCCGCCTACTACCCGGAAGGCCCGCACCGGAGAGTTGACGCCGCCGGGGAAAAAGTGCTCGGCGCGCTGCTGGAGGGCGTGGGAACGGGTACGGTTGGGTGCGGGAATTTCTGGGCTCATGGTGAGAACAGTTTAAAGCAGCGAGTCAGCTGGTTAGCGAGTCGACAAGTCAGCGAGTGATGCGGCGCGGCTAGCGGGGTTTGCGCATGGCGGATATGGCGATGATGAGACCGGCTGCTTCCATGACGATTGCCATGCCTAGCAGGAAGCCGTGGAAGAAATCGTTCCAGTTTGTGCCGGTGTGCGGCAGCGATGGTGAGAGCCTGGGCCAGGCGTAGTAGATGAACAGGATCGAAAGGCCGGTGACGATGAAGGTGATGGCTACGGGGATGGTTCGCCTGGGCTGGGTCTGCAAAGTTCGGAGAAGCATGCGGGCTCCTTTCGATGGATGCGAGGCGGATTCAGTATTGGTTCTGAGGGTTGCGGCGCGTGAGCCGAACGGTGGCGAGAAGAAGAACAATAGCGATGCCAAGGAAGAATCCGCTGAGGAAGTGGAGCCAGTTGTCTTGGTGTTGATTGAGGCCGTTGGTGAAGCGGGACAAGATGATGCCGGCGCACAGGCTGAGATTGCCGAGCGAAAAGAAGACGCGGGCTTTACGAGGCATGTTTTGTCTGGTGAGGCACATGGCGTTCTCCATTCGCGGTTCAGGCGTTGAAGCGGAACCAGGTAAAGAGCGACATCTTGAGGACGACGAACACGAGCGCGATGGAGAGCAGGTCCCAGCTCCAGACGTGATCGACGAAGAAGCGGTACTCGAACAGGACAAGAGCGAGGACGGTGGCGGCGATACCGGCGATGGAGGTGGAACGGCGGCGGTGATCGAGGAAACGCTCATCGACGAATTTGCCGAGGATCGGAATGCGGCTGAGGATGTGATTGTTCATTGCTGATTCTCCAATTGAAAGATCTGATCTGTGGGGCAGGCGAAAACGCGCGCGAAGGTTAGGGCGAGTTCAAGGCTGGGGACGTAGCGGTCGCGCTCGATGGAGTTTATGCTCTGGCGGGAGACGCCAACGGCCTGGGCGAGCTGCTCCTGGGTCCAGCCTCGGGCGGTGCGAAGTTCCTTGACGCGATTTGAGATTGTGGGTGACATGTAAAGCTGACTTTCCATTAAGAGTAGGATGGAATAGATTGGATGTCAAGTCGGCTTTCCATTTTTCTTTTTCGGGTGCTTTTTCAACTGTTTTTTGGGTAATTTTGGTAGGCACGGAGGGCGTTAGAGAGCATGCAAGCTTTGGCCGTGGTTCTGATTTCGGTGTTGATGGCGGTGGGGCAATTGGCCTGGGCACAGGATGCGCAGGCGAGCGGGAGTGCTCGTTATTACGTGGTGTTTCTGCGGCCCGATCCGGCCCGCAAGGCGCTTTCAGAGGAAGAAGGCGAGAAACTGCAGGCGGCGCACATGGCCAACATTCGCAAGATGGCTGCGGATGGAGTTCTGGTTTCGGCGGGGCCATTTGACGATACGCCTCACATGATCAGCGGGATTTTTATTTTCAAAGTGGAATCTCCTGAGAAGGCGCGGGAGATTGCGGAGAACGACCCGACGGTGGTCACGCATCGCAATACGATTGATGTTCACGCGTGGGATGGGCCTGCTGGGATTGGTGAAGAGTACGCGCGGCTGCACAAGCTGGATCCGAAGACGCCGGAGAACATGCAGATGCACCCGTTCTGCATGCTGTTCTTGAAAGAGCCGATCGATGGCCGTGGGGAATTGATGGCGGCTCATGAACGTTACGTCGAAAAGCTGAGGACGGATGGAAAGCTGGGCGCCGCCGGGCGAGTGACGAGCGATGACGGGATGACGGGGCTGGTGATGTTCAGGCCGATGGCGCTGGAAGAAGCGCAGCGGATGATGGGGGATGATCCGGCGGTGAAGGGGGGCGCACTAAAGGTGGAGTATCACCAGTGGTGGTCGAGCGATCATGTGCTTCCGTGGTGAGCGGCGGCGGTTTGAAGTGGTGCAAATCAGCGATATGCATTCCTGCTAGAATCGGTTTTCCGGGCATCCGCACCGGCTTATTTCCACACAGAAGGAAGCCCTTATTGTGCCTGACGTGACCGATAGAAAATCCGTGACTTATGCCGACGCAGGAGTGGACATCAGCCGAGGCGACCGCGCCAAGGAACGCATCAAGTTTCTGGCGCAGAAGACCTTTAATCGCAATGTCTTGGGTGGCATTGGCGGGTTTGGCGCGCTGTTCCGGCTGGATATGCAGCGGTGGAAGAATCCGATCCTGGTGAGCTCGGCCGATGGCGTGGGCACAAAGCTCAAGATCGCATTTGAGCTGGGGCAGCACCACACGGTGGGCGCGGACCTGGTGAATCACTGCGTGAACGATATTGCGGTGCAGGGCGCGACGCCGCTGTTCTTTCTGGACTATCTGGCGACGGGCCGGCTGGACCCTGAGGTGACGGAGAATGTGGTCACAGGGTTGGCGGATGCGTGCAAGGCGAATGGGTGTGCGCTGATCGGCGGAGAGACGGCGCAGATGCCGGGATTTTATGCGGACGGCGAGTACGACCTGGCGGGATTTATTGTGGGCGCGGTGGACCGGGACAAGATGGTGACGGGCGCGGGCATCAAGGCAGGCGATGTGCTGATTGGGCTGCCCTCAACGGGATTGCACACAAACGGCTATTCGCTGGCGCGGAAGCTGCTGTTTGAGGTGGCGGGATACAAGTCAACGCAGTACGTGACGGCCATTAAAGAAAAGGCCGGGGCCGCGCTGATGAAGACGCATCGCAGCTATCTGCATGTGATTCAGAAGCTGGTGGCGGCGGGAATGACGACAGGCATGGCGCACATTACCGGCGGCGGCATAACGGAGAATTTGCCGCGGATTTTGCCGAAGAATACGGGAGCGCAGATTGAGATTGGGTCATGGCCGGTGCTGCCGATCTTTGAGCACTTGCGCGAGCTGGGGAAGGTTTCAGAAGACGAGATGATGCGCACGTTCAACATGGGCGTGGGGCTGATTGTGGCGATTCCGGCGGCGAAGTTTACGCGCGCGAAGAATCTGCTGGATCGGGCAGAAGAGAAGTTCTACGTGATTGGGCGCGTGGTGAAGGGTGAGCACCGGGTGCAATACACATGAGCGAGGCGCGGAATCCGCTGAGGCTCGGGATTTTGCTTTCGGGGCGGGGATCGAATTTTCTAGCGATCGCCGAGTCGATCCGGACGGGGCGGCTGAAGGGTGTCGAGATTGCGGTGGTGATTTCGAACGTGGCTGATGCGGCCGGATTGAAGGCCGCGCAGGAGATGGGGCTGCACGCCGAAGCGCTGGTATCGAAGGGCCGCAAGCGCGAAGAACATGATCAGGCGATGGTTGAATGCCTGAATGCGCACAACGTGGACCTGGTATGCCTGGCTGGTTATATGCGGCTGCTGACACCGGGGTTTGTGGCGGCGTTTTCAAATCGCATTTTGAATATTCATCCGTCGTTGTTGCCGGCGTTTCCCGGACTTGAGGCGCAGGAGCAGGCGTTTGCGTACGGCGTGAAAGTGGCGGGCTGCACCGTGCACTTTGTGGATGAGGAGCTGGACCACGGAACGATTGTGGTGCAGCGCGTGATTCCAGTGCTTGAAAGCGATGACGCGCACACGCTGGCGGAGCGCATTCTGAAGGAAGAGCATGCGGCGTACAGCGAGGCCATCGGGCTGGTAGCGAGCGGCGAGTACGAGGTGAGGGGCCGGCGGTTTGTGAAGCGCGAGGCGGCGCGAAGCAAGTAGAGCTGGATTAGAACCTATAGATATTTTGTGACGAGGCGATTGATTGCCATAATCATTGCGCAGAATTTGCTGCGAATTCCTTAAACTCTAAACATAGCCAAAAAACAACGGATGTGCTGGGCGGAGATGTATGCCCTCTCCCACGATGCGCCTTCCGATGCTGTTTGCGATTCCTGTGTGCTGGGCAGGGTGATGCCGCGTGTCTACGCGGATAGGCTTTCTTCGCTGCGATGGTGGCGCTTGCGGAGAATGAGCCTCCCTGAAGGAACGCAAGAGCAACAGCGGGAAGGCGCACGTCTGGATGGCACCGGAGCGCAGGGCCGTTTGTGGCTGCGCAGAGCCGCTCTCAACTGAATGCCGGACCGGAACCACGGCAACATTCAGGGGAGAGAGCGGTTTTTGCTGCGTTTAGGGAATGAAAGGAGCAAGTGAGATGGCGAACATCCTGGTGAGCATTGAGAAGGGGATTGAGATTGGAGCGGAGGACGTGCTGAAGTGGCTGATTGGTGCGGGCAAGGCGTTGCATGCAGCTCCGGCAGCTGTGGCTGCACTGGCCACGCTTGCGGCTGCGCTGGAGAAACCACTGGCGGAGCTTGTGGGTGCGGCTGCGAATCCGCTGAACATTCCGCTGGATCTGCAAACGGCGCATGACCTGAAGGCGGCATGGCCTGAGGTGAAGGCGTTCTTGAAGAGTCTTGGCGTGAAGATGTGACAAGGCAGCGAGTCAGCAAGTTAGCACGCCGCTGGCGCGGCGACTTGGCGAGTTAAGCAGGTTAGCGGGAATTTCTTGGGGTTGATGTTATGAGTTTTTAGCGGAATATTTGGAATCATCCGAGGACTTCAGCGGCGGGGCTGCTGATTGCGGTGGTGACGATGGCGGGCGTGTTGTCGCAGCAGGGGATCACACTGGGCAATGTGGGTACGGGGACGGTGGTTTCACTGATTGGCGCGATTGCGGCGGCGCTGCTTGGAGTGCTGGCGAAGGATCCGATTGACGGTTCGGGGCCGGAGACAGGCGGTTCAGTTAGTCAACAGCGAAAGCTTGGTGCGTGGGCTGTGATTGCGCTTCTGATGCCGCTGCCGTTTATGGGCGGATGCTCGGGAATGACGGTTGCACAGAACATTGTGGACTGGACGCCTGCTCTGCAAAGTGCGGTGGCGTCAGTGGATTCTGCGGGCGCGGTGTTGTCGCCGGGAGATAAGACGGTGTTTGCGGCGGCGACGGCGGGGTTCGATGCTGCAGCGACGTTGCTGATTGCGCAGGCGTCAGCGGTGAAAATGGGGGATTTGCTGCCGCTGGTGGATCGGCGGCAAGCGGCGGAGATGGTGGCTGCGCTCTATGATGAGCCGGTTGAGTTGGTGCAGATACAGATGGCGCGCATGGAGCGGCTGGAGATTTGTGCGGGGTTTTGAGGAGGGACGGTCGACAAGTTGACGAGTCTACAAGTTGGTTATCGGCAGATTGTTTTGATTTCTTGCTGAAAGCTGAGGGGATTGCCGGGGATTAAAATTCCCCGGCTTTCGTTCAACTTAACTAGGTGTTTTCGGTTTGGGCTTCGCCGAGCTGCAATTTGAGAGTCATCTTTCGGTGGCCGCGGAGGATGGTGACGCTGATGACGTCGCCTGGCTGGTGCTTGTCCATGATGACGCTGATGTCCTGCGGGTCGGTGATCGGCTGACCGTCAATAGCGATGATGAGGTCGCCGCCGAGCATGATGGGGGTATTGCCGACGTAGGCCTGCTGGTTGCCGCCGCGAAGGCCGGCGCGCTCAGCCGCTCCGCCGGGGATGACACGCTGAATGAGGACTCCGTTACTAGCATCGAGGCCCATCTGCGAAGCGAGGTCGGGACCGATGGCGTAGGAGACAATTCCGAGCGAGGGACGGCGGACTCTTCCGTACTTGGTGAGATCGGAGAGGACAGCTTTTGCGGTATCGATGGGGATGGCAAAGCCGATGCCCGAGCTTTGGTCGGCGCCGTTGGAAGCGATCATGGTGTTGATGCCGATGACTTCGCCGCGCGAGTTGAGGAGTGGGCCGCCGGAGTTGCCGGGGTTGATGGCCGCGTCGGTCTGAATTGCGTCTTCAATGGGCGAACCGCTTTCGCTGCGAATGGGGCGAATGGCGGAGATGATGCCGGTGGTCATGGTTCCGCTGAGACCGAAGGGATTACCGATGGCGTAGACCTTCTGGCCGACGGCGAGGCCGGAGGAGTCGGCGAGCGTGATGGGCTGGAGATTGGGCGCGTCGATCTGGAGAAGAGCGAGGTCGTGAACCTTGTCTGTGCCAACGACATGAGCCTGATAGCGCCGCTTGTTAGAGAGTTGAACCTCAATGCCGCGGTTTGCGCCCTCAATGACGTGGAAGTTAGTGAGGATGTGGCCGGAGTGGTCGAGGATGAAGCCTGAGCCCTGGCCTTGCTGCGGCACGGTTCCATAGAAGAAGTTAAAGACAAGAGTCGTAGAGGTGATGTTGACGACAGAGGGCAGGACCTTTTTGTAGACGGCGATGTTGTTCTGTTCTTCAGAATCGAATTCGGGCGCCGCGTGAGCCTCAGTGAGTTCCAAGGGCGAGTTGGAAGCTGCCGACTTTAGAAAAGACAGTGGCCCGAAGGGATTGGAAAGATGAGTGGTGAGGTACAGGAAGCCACCCACCAACAGAACGACCAAGACGACCCTGCGCAATCTCATGGTTTGCAAGCCTTTAAAACCTTCCTGAAGTCAGATACGGCCACCGGCCGAAGATGTTCCAATGCTGCGCGGCTGCGCAGACCGGGGCCGGCTACCAGTTTCTATTGTAAGGATAAGTTTCTGGAGGGATTGCTGCCATGCGACTTAAGGAGCTTCCAGAGGCCGGCGACCTGATCGTAAAGTGCGGCTTTATCGCCACTATTGTCAATGATGTAGTCGGCCAGGGAAGCCTTCTCGGCGTCGGGAATCTGCCGCGCGAGACGAAGGCGGGCATCGGCTTCGGCTGCCTTGCGCGCGGGGCCTGACGGGCCGATACGAGCTGCGTAGCGAGCGATTTTTACATCGTCCGGAGCCGTGATGAGAACGACGTAGTCGATGCGGCGACGCCAGTTAGCGAGAACTCCATCCTTTTCGCCACGAGCAAGAGCATCGCGAACCACTTCAAAGATGAGAGCCGATTCAATGACCGCAATGGCGGACGGATCCTGGTCGAAGATGTCTTCTACGATTTTTTGCTGAGCTGTAATGACCGCGGGATGGACGATGGCGTTGAGCTCGTAAAGCCTGCCATCGCGAAATGCGAGCTCAGCGAGTTTGGAACGGTTGAGCCTGCCATCCGCTAGGACAACTTGGGGGCCAAAGGTCTGCACGATCTGGTCGTATACGTCGTGGCCGGGCTCCATCATATGGCGGCCAAGAGCGTCAGCCTCAATGATGTGGGCACCGAAGTCGCGCAGGAATGTGGCGACGGTGCTTTTGCCGCTACCGAGTCCGCCGGTGAGCCCAACGCGAAGCATAGGTTAGAGTCCCCGACGCATTTTAGCAGCGTGAAGCGTGTTGGACATGAGCATAGCGATGGTGAGGAGGCCGACGCCTCCCGGTACGGGTGTGTAGGCCCCGGAGATTTCGAATGCTTTGGGATGAATGTCGCCAATGATGGTGGAGCCGCGCTTTGCGAATGTGGCCTCACGCTTTGTGTTCCCGGCGAAGTAGCGGTCGAACTCCTCGCGGGTGTCGATGCGATTCATGCCGACGTCGATGAGGGTTGCGCCGGGCGTGACCATGTCCGCTGTGATGAAGCCGGGGCGGCCGATTGCGGCGACGAGGATTCCTGCCTGCTTTGTGATTTCTGCGAGGTTGCGCGTCTTTGAGTGGCAGATGGTGACGGTGGCGTTTTGATGAAGCAACAAGAGAGCCGCGGGTTTACCTACGATGTCGCTGCGGCCGACGACGACGGCGTGCTTGCCGGCGATGGGAATCTGAGCGCGCTTAAGAATTTCAATGATGCCGGCGGGCGTACACGGAGCAAGAGCGGGACGGCCAGCCATGAGTCGGCCGGAGTTCACTGGATGAAAACCATCGACGTCCTTTTCGGGGCTGATTGCGTCGAGGAGGAGTTTGGTGTCGACCTGAGCCGGCAGGGGAAGCTGCACCAGGATGCCGTCGACATCGTCGCGGTTGTTGAGCTGAGCGATGAGATCGAGCAACTCCTGGGTGGAGACGGTGTCTGGCGGGGTGATGTGCTCACTGTAGAGACCGAGTTCCGCTGATGTCTGGATCTTGTTGCGGACATAGATGTCAGAGGCGGGTACATGACCGACCTGCACGACGACGAGGCCCGGGCGGATGCCGCGAGCGGCGAGGGTTTTTACTTCTTCAGCGACTTCCTGCTTGATGGACGCGGCAATGGCTGCGCCGTCGAGGATATTCGGCATTCCAGCCTCCCAGAATCATCGTATCTCTTTCAGAAGGGAGGGGGTTGAGGAGCAGAGGAAGATGAGCCGGGCGCTGCTTGATGTGATTCAGAACATACAAAAGATACGGCGTCACAGATGTCCGTGATTTACCTCACATACTACCCCGTACATGGAGGCGTAGTTTGGGTGCCACTTAAAGTGTTTCAAATCACAGAGCATCGGAAGGATCGATCGAAAGATTGGTTCGGAGACAGGCTTCAATGAATTCTTTCAAAGACGCTGGGCATCTTTTTCGATTCGCGGGCTTGTTCGTGCTTGCGTTTGTGGTGTTTCTGGTGGCGCGGCACTGGGTGGTACCGAAGAGCTTTGGAGAGTATGGGCATTATCGCGGTGCGGCGATCGGAGAAATTGCGGCCAATCCCGTGAAATTTGCCGGCCACGAAGCGTGCGAAAGCTGCCATACAGACAAGGCGGACGAAAAGAAGGCGGGCAAGCATGCTTCAGTGAATTGCGAAGCCTGTCATGGACCGCTGGCGAACCACGCCGCCGATCCGACATCAGTGACCCCGGTGAAACCGGATACGGCAGTGCTGTGCGTGAAGTGCCATACGGCGAGCGCGGCCAAGCCGAAGAACTTTCCGCAGGTGGTGCCTGCCGAACACTCGAACGGCATGCCGTGCGGAACGTGCCATAACCCACACAGCCCGGCGATGGATGCAGGAGGTGCGAAGTGAACATTTCGCGGCGACATATGTTGGTGTTGTTGCCTGCAGCCGCGGTGGCGTGGAAGGCCGTGCTGGCGGGAACTCCGGAGAATGCTCCGAACTACACGATGTCAGAGCACTGGTGGGGAATGCTGATCAATATTCCCAAGTGCATTGGATGCGGGAACTGCGTGAGGGCTTGTGCGGAAGAGAACGACGTTCCGGATGGGCACTTCAGGACGTGGGTGGAGCGGTACCACGTTACCGACGAGGACATGACGAACCCCGAGGTGATTTCGCCCGACGGCGGCAAGGAAGGATTTCCAGTGGCGCAGGAAGATGCCGGGAAATATTTCTTTGTTCCGAAGATGTGCAATCACTGCTCGGATTCGCCGTGCACGCAGGTGTGTCCGGTGGGTGCAACGTTTGTGACACCTGACGGAGTAGTGCTGGTGGATCCGAAGTATTGCCTGGGTTGCGCGTATTGCGTGCAGGCGTGTCCCTACGGCTGCCGGTACATTCATCCGCAGAAAGAGGTTGCGGATAAGTGTACGCTTTGCTATCACCGCATCACCAAGGGGCTGACGACTGCGTGCTGCGAGAATTGCCCGACGGGTGCACGTCAGCTGGTGGATCTGAAGAATCCGAAGGATCCAATTCATGAATTTTTGAAGACGCACAGCGTGCAGGTTCTTAAGCCGCAGATGGCTACAGGCGCGAAGGCGTATTACTACGATTTGGACGGATCGGTGCGGTAGAAATACGGCTGCCAGCTTCTAGCCGCTAGCTTCTAGCTTTCTGTCTCAGCACAGGAGAAGAAGACTAAAGAGGAGTTGGGCAAGTGGCAAATGGAGCCGGCATAAGTTAGCGGCAAAAAGCAAGAAATGGCAGCGAGAGGTTTGTAGCTTGGAGCTAAGTTATGAGCGGTGTTGAAGGTTACATGTATCCAAACGAGATTACGCTTTATTGGAGCGTACTGATCGTTTTGTATCCCTACATTACGGGATTGGTAGCTGGCGCGTTCATTCTGGCGTCGCTCGAGCGCGTGTTTCGAGTTGAGGCGGTGAAACCCACTTATCGCCTGGCGCTGCTAACGGCGCTGGCATTTCTTCTGGTTGCGCCATTGCCGTTGGTCCTGCATCTAGGTCATCCGTTCAGATCGCCAGAGATGTACTTTACGCCGCACAGCACTTCGGCGATGGCGATGTTCGGCTATGTGTACATGTGGTATCTGATGGCGGTGCTGACGTTCGAGATATGGCTCGATTATCGCCGCGAGATCGTACTCATGTCGCAGTCGAGCAAAGGCGTGATGCGGCTGATCTATAAGGTAATGACGCTGGGGTCGACGAATATCAGCGAGCGCTCGCTGGCGATTGACGAGCGAGTGGGCTGGATTGTGACGCTGATCGGCATTCCGTCTGCATTTCTGTTGCATGGCTATGTGGGATTCATCTTCGGGTCAATCAAAGCGAATCCCTGGTGGTCGTCGCCGCTGATGCCGGTGGTGTTTATCTTCTCGGCGATGGTGTCGGGCGTAGCCGCGGTGATGCTGCTGTACATGGCGTTGATGAAGCTGCGCAAAGAGAAGATCGATATGCGCTGCGTGGACACGATTGCGATGTACATGTTCTACATCTTCATCATCGACTTCAGTCTAGAGATGCTGGACCTGATTCATCGCATCTACGAGGCGGACGAATCGTTCAGAAGCTTGAACTTCATGGCGCACACCAAGCTTTTCTTTTCGCAGATCGTGCTTCAGATCATTCTCGGCACGCTTGTTCCGCTCATTTTGTTGTTCCTCACTCAGGTGGTGAAGCTAACGGAGACTACGCGTAAGCGCATCTACGTTTCGTGCGGCATTCTGATCCTGATCAGCGTTCTGGCCATGCGCTGGAACGTGGTGATCGGCGGCCAGCTCTTCTCGAAGAGTTTTCTGGGCTACACGACGTACAAGATGGCACTTGCGACGCGCGAAGGTTTGCTGGTGGCGATTGGATTGGAGATTCTGCCACTGTTCTTCCTGTGGGCGTTGTTGAAGCTGCTGCCGCCCTGGCAAAACAAGAATCTGCACGGTGGAGCCGCGGCAGATTAACCTGCGACGCTGAATCGCGAAAAGTTTCGGGTGGAGATTATGGACGATCTTCCCGATGCATTAGCCCGGCTGACGGCCCGGCTTGAGGCGCTGGAGCAGCGAGTCTGCGCCCTTGAGCATCCGGCACAAGCGGCGAGTTTTACTGCGCTGCTGGAGGCGAACCCGACTACTGCGGCTGAGAGTGCTGCCGAGCTGCAGGGTTCGACGGTGGGCACGTTCTCTGTTCTTGGCAAGGCGATGCTGGGTGTTGCCGGAGCCTATCTGCTGCGTGCGGTTGCGGAGTCGAATGTGCTGCCGAGCGCGGCGGTTGCTGCAGTTGCAATTGTGTACGCACTGGCTTGGCTGGTGTGGGCGTCACGCGCGAAGAGCGGCGACTGGCTCACGGGCACCGTTTATGCGGGCACCTCTGCGCTGATTCTTGCACCCATGCTGTGGGAGCTGATGTTCCGCTTCAACGTGCTGACGGCATCGACGGCGGCTGCGATTGTGGCAGGGTTTGCCGTTGCAACATGGGCACTGGCATGGAAGCGTGAGATAGCGCCGGTGTGGTGGGTGGCGAACCTGGCAGCGGCGGCAACTGCGCTGGTGCTGGCGATTGCATCGCACCAACTCATTCCGTTTATTGCAGTTCTGCTGGCGTTGGTGCTGATGAGCGAGTACGACGTTTTGCGCGGCAGGGTGAACGGCGTGCGCGTACTGGTGTCGTTGGCTGCGGACGCGGCGATCTGGGCGCTGGTCTTTATTTACGCAAGCCAGGAGAGCACGAGAGAGAGCTATCCACGATTGGGAGCCGCGGCACTGATTCTGCCGGGGTTGCTATTGTTTTTCATTGTTGGCGCATGCGTGATTTATGAAACGCTCCGGGCGAAAAAGCGAATCACAGTTTTTGAAACGATCCAGACAACGGCGGCGTTCTTGCTAGCTGCGTGCGGGCTGCTGTATTTTGGCTTGCCGGCAAGCGTGATCGGATTCGGGATTGCGTGCTTGGCGTTGGCGGGTATTGGATACGTGCTGGTTCTGACGCGGTTCAAGAGTACGGAGGAGCGGCGCAACCTGCTGGTCTTCGCAAGTTGGAGCGGACTGCTGATGCTGGCGGGAAGCATGATGTGCCTGCCGAAGGATCTTCAGTCGGTGTGGCTGGGAAGCTGGGCAGTGGCGGCGAGTTGGGCAGGCGCTCGAATTTTGCGGGTGCACTTTCAATTGCATGCGCTGGTCTTTCTTTTGGCGGCGTCCGTGGGATCGGGGCTGCTGAACTGGATGGCAAGCGAGCTGGCCGGAGCTGCGGCGGGCGGAACCGCGATGGTGGTGTACCTGGTCGCGCTGATGGCGATTGTTTGTTATGTGGGCGCGGCACGGAATCGCGACGAGAAGTGGAAGCAACCCTTGTTTGTGATTGTCTTTGCGGTGATGTCGGCGGGCGTGTTGGCGGCGCTGATGGTGCAGGGGTTGACAGCATTGGTGGCATTGAAGATGATCCCCGGTGCGCATCATCTGGCATTCATCCGAACGCTGTCGGTTTGTGTTCTGGCGATCGGGCTGGCGTTGGGCGGTGCGAAATTGAACCGTGCCGAACTGACGAAGATCGGCTATGCGACGCTGGCTTTGCTGGCCGTGAAGCTGGTGGTGGAAGATCTGCGATTGGGTCACCTTGCTTTTATTGCGGCGTCGATTTCGCTTTTTGCAGTTACGCTGATCGTGGTTCCGCGAGTGGCGCGGCTGACGCCCAAGGTGAAGGGCGCTCTTTCGGCGAAGGTTAAGGGCATCACGCCTCTTCCCCATTGAGGCTACGCTTGGATGCTGTGACAGGTGCGGCTGAAGAAATTTGACAGCCGTCTCCCATATTCCTTTGATTCTCCTTTGTCTAGTTGGCAAAGTCTTAGTGGCCGGTGGGCGCGGCGTCGGGTATTGTTTAGGGCGTGGGGATAGTTCCGGCCCAATCCGCAGATGGCAAAGATTTTGAAGGCGTAGCCGAGTGGACGGATAGCGCTCTGCTGGATGAGCTTTGGCGCACGGCCGAGGCGGAGAGCGTGGGGCTGGAACGGGCGGAGTTCGGCAGGATTCTGCAGACCCTGGGCACAAAACACAATTTTGGATTGGGCAATGGATCGCCAGCATCGCGCGAACAGCGGGGTGCTTATTTTCGCGGACTGAAGCTGGCGGATCTGGCCTTGGCGCGCGCATGCGCGGCTGGAGGGGAGCGTGCATGGGAGCGGTTTGTCGCGCTGTATCGGCACCCGCTGATGCGTGCTGCCATTGCGATTACGGGTAGCGAGTCGCTGGGGCGTGAACTCGCGGATCAGATTTACGGAGAGCTGTATGGACTGACGGAGCGGGATGGAGAGCGAAAGTGTCCTCTTGAAAGCTATGGCGGTAGAGGCTCGCTGATGGGTTGGCTGCGCACGGTGCTGGCGCAGCGGCATGTGGATCACCTGAGAAAAAGCAAACGCCAGGAGCCGCTTGAGGAGTTCGACACCGCTGCCCCGGATGTAGAGCAGAGTGTGCCGGTTGAGGGAATGACGCAACTGGAGACGGCGATTGAGGCAGCGATTGGAAGCTGCGATGGAGAGGAGCGGCTGATTCTGGCAGCGTACTACCTGGATGGCCGGACATTGCTGGAGATTGCGCGCGTGCTGAAGGTTCACGAGGCTACGGTGAGCCGTAAACTGAAGCGCGTGTGCGAGGAAGTGCGAAAGCGGGTGGTGAAGGATCTGCAAGGAAAGGGCTTAAGCAGGCGGGCGGCGGAAGAGGCGCTCGGGGCCGATCCGCGCGATCTGGATGTAAACCTGAAAAAACTGCTGCAATATTCGCAGATAGAAGCGTTCAAAGAACAGGCGGCACGATGAGCGGCAACGCACAATTCGATCTTCACCCTGACGCGGAGAGCCTGAACGCATTTGCGGAGCATGCGCTTGCGGATCAGGAGCGTGAGCGGATTGCGGCGCATCTTGCGATATGCGGGCGCTGCAGAGAGGTTGTGTTTCTGGCGCAGGGTGCGGTTGAGGAGATGACGCCGGTGGCCGCGACTGTGGCGCGCAAGGTGGAGCGGGAACGCTGGTACACGAACTGGCGATTGACGTGGATTCCCGCGGCTGCGCTGGCGGCGAGCGTTACGGTGGCCTACGTGATTCATGTGCAGCGCTTAGCGCCTCCGACGCAGATGGCACAGGTTGAGAGGCAGGCGGCCCCGGCAATTGAAGCGGAAAGGATGCCCGCGCCACCGCCGCCAGCTCCTCAGTCTGCGGAATTGGCTAAGGGTGGTGCGATGCCGGAGAAGAAGGCTCCGGTGGCGCGGACGGAACTGTATTCGGCGGAAAGAAAGCCTAAGGTGGTTGGTGCGCCATTGCCCGCAATGGCAGAGGCGAATAAGCCGCTGGGCGGAGACGAGAATGCATTGCAGGCGTCAGCGGATTTGTCTTCTGGGCTGAAGCCTGAGTCTGCTGGTGCGGTTGCGCCGCGGCAGCGTGAGACTGTGCAAGTTGCCGCGAATTTAGCAGCGAAGCAGGGAGCGCCGGTGAGCGCGGGTGAAGCGGAGCAAGCGCGGGATCAGCTGAAGGCTGCTGCACCGGTGATGCAGGCTGAGGCAGCTTCGCGATCAACCGCAGTCAAGTTGGCCGCAAAGCCAGCGAGCGGCAGCGCGCTGGTTTCGTCTGTGGTCGGTCCGATTGCGTTGCCGGGCGGTTCGGTGACTGTGTCGACAGCTACGTCGAAGGGATTGCTGCTGGCGGTGAACGAAGCAGGGAATGTGTACCTGAGTTCGGATATGGGTGCGCACTGGCAGAGTGTTGCGCAAGAGTGGAGCGGACGCGCGGTATCGGTACGTACGGCGGCCAAGGCGAAGACGGATGCTGCCGATGTTGCAGGGGCGCAGCAGGATCTGTTCGAGCTGGTGAACGATCAGGGCAAGGTGTGGGTAAGCGCGGACGGACGTAGCTGGAAAGCTAGATAGAATCCGATGCGAGCGCGTGGGCTGTGGAGGCTCGTGAATCGATGCGCAACAATTTGTCGGCCAGGTGATTTGTCGAGCTATGGTCTAGCGACCCAAGGCGAGAGAGGGATCTGCGCTTAGGGTAGGCGGCGCGAATTCGCCGGCCTGTAGGCGGGGCCAGGCAGCGGCGGCGATCATGGCCGCGTTATCCGTAGACAGCGAGAGAGTCGGAAAGGCGACGTGAAGGTTGCGGCGTGTAGCTTCAGTGTTGAAGCGGGCGCGCAACTCGCGGTTGGCTGCGACTCCGCCGGTAACGAGGATGCGGGGCGCACCGAGGGCTTCCTGTGCGGCGAAGGTTTTGCGGAGCAGGTCGCCGATGACCGCGTGCTGAAAGCTTGCGATTAGATCGAGGGTCTGCGGATCGGAGGCGGCGAGAGCGTCTTCGATGGTGGGCTTGGCGGGTGCGTCGGGACAGGTGAAGAGAGCTTCGCGGCGGGCTTCGGCTTCAGGGCGCAGGTTGTGCAGCTCGACGTAGCGAAGGACCGCGGTCTTGATTCCAGAAAACGAGAAGAGAAAGCGCGGGTCGAGGTTGGCGATGGGCGCGGTCTTTGCGGCCTTGGTGCGGGGCGGTTTGCCTCCGAGGTGAATCTTGGTCTTGATTTGCGAAAACGCAAATGGGACGGCACGCGGGTTGCCGTGCTGGGCGAGCGCGTCAATCCAGGGGCCGCCGGGATAGCCGAGTCCGAGAAGTTTGGCCACTTTGTCGTAGGCCTCGCCGGCGGCGTCGTCTACGGTGCGGCCGACGAGAGTGTAGTTCCACGCGCCGTGTGCGGGTTTGGCGAGATAGAGATGAGTGTGGCCACCGGAGACGACGAGAGCAAGGGCAGGTTCGTCGTGAGCCGACGTGAGCGAGGTGTCTTGCTGGGCCTGCTGCTCGCGCTCGTTCAATAGGACAGCATGGATGTGTCCCTCAAGATGATTGACGGCGATGAGAGGAATGTTTTGCGCGAAAGCGAGAGCCTTGGCGTAGGTGATGCCGACGAGCAGCGCGCCGGCGAGGCCGGGGCCTGAGGTTACGGCGATGGCGTCGAGGTCGGCGAGCGCGACATTGGCCTGCTTGAGAGAGGCGCGGACTACAGGGACGATGGCGCGAAGATGTTCGCGGCTGGCGAGCTCCGGGACGACTCCGCCATAGCGGGCGTGGGTGGCGATCTGCGAGGCAACGACGGACGAAAGAGTGCGCGAGCCGCGCTGGACGATTGCGGCAGCGGTTTCGTCGCAGGATGATTCGATGGCGAGGATGAGGCCGTTGCCGGGCATATATCTAGTTTAGCGAGTTAGCACGCCGCTCCGCGGCGAGTTGGCGGGTTAGCAGAATAGCGGGTCAGCGAGCCGGTGGCGATCTTCTACTCGATGGATGAGGGAGAATAGGAACCAGGATGCTGCATGGCTCGCGCAAATTCGAAGAGGCGCTTGGGGTGGTGGAGAAGCTGCGCGCCACCGGGCATGAGGCCTTTTTCGCCGGGGGGTGCGTGCGGGATCTGCTGCTGGGACGTGAGCCTTCGGATTATGACGTGGCGACGAGCGCGACGCCGGACGTGGTGCTGGACATGTTTGAACGCACATTTGCGGTGGGAGCGAAGTTTGGCGTGGTGCTGGTGGCGCATGAGGATGCGGGGTTCGTGACGGAGGTGGCGACGTTCCGGTCGGATGGCGCTTATGGAGATGGACGAAGGCCAGATGCAGTGTGCTACTCACAGAGCGCCGAGGAGGATGTGCAGCGAAGGGATTTTACGATCAACGGGCTGATGCTTGATCCGACGCGAGGTGTGGGGATGTTGGGTGCATCTGATGTTGATCGGGCGACTGTTCGCGCGGCGGTTCTGGATTATGTGGGCGGGATCGAGGATCTGGATGCGGGATTGGTACGCGCGATTGGACGAGCCGAGTTGCGGTTTGAAGAAGACCACCTGAGGATGTTGCGGGCGGTGCGATTTGCGGCTCGGTTTGAATTCGAGTTGGAGGCGGTGACGAAAAATGCGATTCGCTCATTGGCCGTGAAGGTGCAGGGAGTAAGCCGCGAGCGGGTGCGGGATGAACTGACGAAGATGTTGACGGAGGGCAGTGCCCGCAGAGCTTTTGAACTGCTGGATGAGACCGGGTTATTGATTGAGGTTTTGCCGGAGATTGCGCGGATGAAAGGAGTGGAACAACCGCCACAGTTTCATCCCGAGGGCGATGTGTGGATTCACACACTGATGCTGCTGGAGCAGCTGGAGGCGGGATGCAGCGCGACGCTGTCGTGGGGAGCGTTGCTGCACGACGTGGGAAAGCCGCCGACGTTTCGCAGGGCGGTGGATCGGATTCGCTTTGACGGGCATGTGGAAGTGGGCGTGACGATGGCGGCGGAGATCTGCAGGCGGCTGCGATTTTCAAACGAGGAGACGCGGCAGATTCTGGCGCTGGTTGAGAATCACATGCGCTTTATGGATACGGGGCGGATGAAGGAGTCGACGCTTAAGCGTTTTTTGCGGTTGCCGCAGTTCGATGAGCACTTGGCGCTGCACAAGATGGATTGCATGGCGGGGAGCGGATATCTGCAGAACTGGGAGTTCATGCGCGACAAGATGCAGAGCTTGCCAGAGGAATTAGTGAAGCCGAAGCCGCTGATTACCGGCAGAGAGTTGATTGCAGCGGGTTACAGGCCGGGACCGGGATTCAAGGAGATACTGCGCGAGGTTGAGGATGCGCAACTGGAGGGGAAGATCGAGACCGAGGGCGAAGCCATTAAGCTCGTGGCGGAAAGGTTTGGGAAAGCCGAAGGCTGACGATGTGAGATGAGAGCGGATTGCGGGCGCAATCAAGCTGACGGCCGTACATGGCGGCCGTGCCGGGAGAGGTGGAGATTGCGCGAGCACTTTAATGTTGCTCGAGTCAGGCGGCTTTTACGAACCTCTTGTTATGAAGTTCGACTCTGCCTTTGCACATATGGCATTCGAATGCGGGTGAGTTGACGATGTTATTCAGCTCTTCTCCGCACCATGGGCAGTTGCCTCTTGGTTCACCGAGGGCAGCCATTGGGCCGATGAGCGGGGCGAGGATCCCGGCAATGATGACGGGCACTCCGAGAAATGCTCCGAGAACCGTGCAGCAGAGCATGCCGCCTACGATCAGGCACATGGGTGTGACGATGAGGCCGAAGAGGAGCCCGCTGAAGGCCGGCTTGACTGGCGCATTTTCATGCTCAGCGGGAAGAATTGCTTCGGGCGGCTGAACTCTTGTTCCGCACGTGGGGCAGAAGCTCCACGGCGAAGAAAGCTGGACGCCGCATTTCTGGCATTGGTTGGACATGGTGTAGCCCTCCCTGTGGATGAGAACGTTAGCACTGCTGAAACTGGGGGCAATAGGACGGCCATCACACGACGGGAAGCGGGGATTGAGGATTCGAGAGAGCTTGTAAGCCCTTTAGACGCTATTCTGTACGGAAGCCATGACGACTGCTGTGCGCAAGTTTGACGTAATTGTTCTGGGTGGAGGGGCGGCGGGATTGATGTGCGCCGCGACGGCGGGACACCGCGGGCGGCGGGTGGCTGTGCTGGAACACAACGGCCAGGTGGGGCGAAAGATACTGATATCCGGCGGTGGGCGGTGCAATTTTACGAATCTGCACTGCGGGCCGGGGAACTTTCTTTCAGAGAATGTGCATTTTGCGAAGTCGGCGCTGGCGCGCTTTGAGCCGCGGCATTTTCTGGACCTCGTGAATCGATATGGAATTGCCTGGCACGAGAAGACGCTGGGTCAGCTCTTTTGCGACTACTCGGCGCGCTCGATTGTGGAGTTGCTGCTGGCCGAGTGCGAGCGCGGCGGCGCTGAGATCGTGTTGAACGCGCGTGGAATTGAAGTGGAGGAAGGAGCGAATGGTTTTCGCGTGGTTTGCTCCGAAGGAGAGTTGGCATCGGAGACTCTAGTGGTGGCGACCGGCGGCTTGTCTATACCTAAGATGGGCGCCACGGGGATGGGATACAAACTGGCGAGGAAGTTTGGACTGAAAATTGTTGAGCCGAGGCCGGCGCTTGTGCCGCTGGTGCTGGGAGGCAATGAGGCGGCGTGGACGGGGCTGGCTGGGGTCGCGGTAGATGCAGAGGTGAAAGCTGGAGTAACTGGTGCAAGTTTCAGAGAGAAGGTGCTGGTGACTCATCGTGGATTGAGCGGACCGGCGATCTTGCAGGTGTCATCGTATTGGCGGCCGGGTGAGGAGATTGCAGTGGACTTTGCGCCGGGGATGGAATTGCTGAGCGCGATGATGACGCCGGGGGCGCGACGAACGGAGACAATGTTCAGGCAGACGCTTCGAGAGGTGTTGCCGCAGAGGGTGGCGAGCTTTATCGCGGATGGCGGTGAGCCGCGGGGGTGGTCAAATGCCGCGCTTGAAGCTTGCGAGAGGAAGCTGCACCGGTGGACATTTCATCCGGTAAAGACAGAGGGATTTGATAAGGCCGAAGTGACGGCCGGTGGAGTGAGCACCGGGGAATTGAACGCCAGGACGATGGAGGCTCGGAAGCGAGCGGGGCTGTTCTTTATCGGCGAAGTAGTGGACGTGACGGGATGGCTGGGCGGATTCAATTTTCAGTGGGCGTGGGCATCAGGAGTGGCCGCGGGGCAGGCGGTATAGAAATTGACGCGATGTCAAAATCTGATTGATGATGCGGCGGGCTAAGCGAAAGAAAACAAGACCAGTGATGGAACTGAGAGGATTGCGATGAATTCGTAGAGCATTCGTTAATGCTAAAAGCACTTATACAACGATGGAATTGAGATGGGGGAAAGTCGATACGGCTTTCCCCTGCTTGTTTTTTGGGAGGCTAAGGTCCTCCAAGAAAAGGGACGAGAGCCATGAGGCTCACTAATCACAAGTGGTTGTGCGGTACGGGCAGGCAAATGTCGAGAAGCATGAGAGTGCTTGTTCTGGTGTTGGGGGTGCTCTGCGCAGCGTGGACGAGGCAGGCGTTTGCAGCGGTCAGCAAGACGACTGTTCAAGGCACGGTGTATCTGGCGAACGGAGAGCCGGGGTTGGGAATGCTGCGCGTGAGCTGGCCCGCTTTTACGACAGCGAACGGGCAGGCGATTGTTGCCGATAGTGTTGACTTGACGATCGGGCAGGACGGCTTTTTGAGTGTGAACCTGGCTGCGAACCAGGGAGCGTCGCCGGTCGGGCTGTATTACACGGCGGTGTATTACATGAGCGACGGTACGGTGGGCACGCGGTACCGTCGGTGCGATACCGCCGAATTACTCGGAGTTCTCGACCGCGTTGTTCATCAATCTGCCGCTGGGCTCTTGAGCGATGAGTAATAAGGATAGGTTTTCAAAGGGAGTCTGGGTATGCGGATGATGAATGAATTTGAAGCGCAGGTGTTGAGCGACCTAAGTGTACTCAAGACCCAGATGAATGGACTGATGGGCGACGGGAATGGCGGGCGGCTTGCCGAGCTGGAACGGCGCATCGACAGCCATGAACGGAGTTGGCAGCGCGCGAAGGGCTTTCTGGCGGCGGCGAGCGTGCTTTACGCGGTGGTGGAGGTTGCGCTGGAGAGCTGGCTGCGCCGGTGAGGCGAGTGGCTTGAAATCTCCGCATCGGAAGTGAAACGGATGATGAGCCCTCGTATAATCGGCTTTATGAGCGATAAGCCACTAGTGGGCGTAGTGATGGGCAGCAAGAGCGACTATGAAACGCTTTCAGCCTCCGTAGAGATCCTTGAGACCCTGGGGATTCCGCACGAAGCACGCGTCGTGAGTGCACATCGGACACCGGACTGGCTGTTTGAATATGCAGAAACAGCGCAGTCGCGTGGACTTCGCGTGATTATTGCGGGTGCCGGCGGCGCTGCGCATTTGCCCGGAATGCTGGCTTCCAAGACGCTGGTTCCGGTGCTCGGAGTACCGGTTGCTGCAACTCAGTTGAATGGCATGGACTCACTGCTATCAATTGTTCAGATGCCGAAGGGTGTACCCGTGGGAACGCTGGCGATTGGCAAGCCGGGTGCGGCCAATGCGGCGCTGCTGGCTGCCGAGATTCTGGCGGCGACCGATGCCGCACTGCTCAAGCGGCTTGCAGAATGGAGAGCGGCGCGCACGCAGGACGTGCTGGGCCAGACACTTGAGCAGGACTTGAAGAAGTGAGCCCGCAACTGAGATGACAGATTTCCCCTCGACAATTCTTCCAGGCAATTTGATTGCGATTCTGGGTGGTGGCCAGCTTGGGCGTATGACCGCTATGGCCGCGCGCACCATGGGTTATCGCGTGCGCGTGATGGACCCCGAGCCTAAATGTCCCGCGAGTTTTGTTGTTGATGAAACGATTGTGGGGCCGTGGGACGATGTGAATGCAGCAGAGCGCCTGGCAAAAGGCGCAGACGTTGTGACTCTCGAGATTGAGCAGATTGGCGTTGATGCGCTTGCAGCGGTCGCGAGCATTGCTCCCTTGCGGCCGGGTGTTGAGCCGATCCGCATTATTCAGGATAAGACGCTGCAGAAGACGTGGCTGGCGGAGCAGAAGTTTCCCGTTGGACCATTTCGCGTGATACGCAGTGAGGCTGAATTACAGGAGGCTGTACCTGCATTAGATGGTCGCGTCTTCCTTAAGATCGGACGCGGAGGGTATGACGGTCGCGGGCAGGTGCGCATTGGCATGGACGGGCTAGCCACGGAAGAGAGTGTTTCCGCTGCCTGGCAGACTTTGGGTGCGCGGGCCGCTGTTGCGGAACAGGCTCTCGATCTGGAGTGCGAAATCAGCGTGATGGCTGTTCGCAATCCATCCGGCGAGGTGCTTAGCTATCCCGCTGCACGCAATCACCATGAAGATCAGATATTGGCGTGGAGCGTGTTGCCTGCAGGTGTAACGACTGCGCTTGAAGCGCGCGCAGAAGCGCTTGCTTCCGCGATTATCGACCGGCTGGGAATGGAAGGCTTGCTGTGCATTGAGATGTTTGTGACGCGGACGGGTGAACTGCTGGTGAATGAACTTGCGCCGCGGCCGCACAACAGTTATCACCAGAGCGAACGCGGCTGCGTAACGAGCCAATTTGAGCAGTTGGTGCGTGCGGCGTGCAATCTTCCGCTGGGGTCAACGGAGTTGACGACGCCGTCAGCAATCGTCAATCTGCTTGGCGATGTGTGGCTGAAGGGCGAGCCCGATTTTGTGGCTGCACTGGCGGTGCCGGGCGTGCGACTTCATCTTTATGAGAAGCACACGCCGCGTGCCGGGCGAAAGATGGGGCACCTATCCGCAGTTGGGGTAACTGCGGAAGAGGCCCTAGAGCGTGTGCTGGAAGCTAAGAGACGCCTCTAGCTCGGCTGTTCAGCTTTCTCCCAGCGCTTGGGCCGTCTATTGGCCTGCAGAATTTTCTTGCGCAAACGCAATGATTTGGGCGTGACCTCAACAAACTCGTCGTCCGCGATGAACTCAATGGCCTGCTCGAGGTTGAGCGTGGTGCAGGGCACCAGGCGGATTGCTTCGTCGGCCGTGGAAGCGCGCATGTTGGTCATCTTCTTTTCGCGCACAACGTTTACATCAAGGTCGTTATCGCGCGAGTGTTCTCCGACGATCATGCCCTCGTAGACTTCAACACCAGCTCCGACAAACAAGATGCCGCGCTCCTGCAATCCGTTCAAGGAGTATGTTGTCGTCGATCCCTGGCGGTCGGAAATCAGCGCGCCTGTGGGCCGTTGCGGGATCTCTCCCTGATATGGGATGTAGCCATCGAAGAGCGAGTTCATCACGATGGTGCCACGAGTTTCTGTCAGCATGAGGCTGCGCAGGCCAATGAGGCCACGGCTGGGTACACGGAACTCAAGGCGAACACGTCCTGAACCGTGGTTGTGCATTTTGGTCATTTCACCCTTGCGTGGTCCAAGCTTTTCGATCACCACGCCGGTGTGTACTTCGGGCACATCGATCGTAAGATGCTCAACGGGCTCCATGCGCACGCCGTCCACCATTCGGGTCACAATCTCCGGCCGGCTCGCCATGAGCTCGAAGCCTTCGCGGCGCATCATTTCAATCAGAATTGCCAACTGCAGTTCGCCGCGGCCCAGCACTTTGAATGCGTCCGGCGAGCCTGTATCTTCAACGCGGATTGAAACATTCGTGAGCAGTTCCTTTTCAAGACGCTCACGCAGATTGCGGCTGGTGACGTATTGTCCTTCGCGTCCGGCGAAGGGCGAGTTGTTGACGTTGAACTGAATGGCGATGGTCGGTTCGTCGATGATAATGAGTGGAAGAGGCGCCGGCGATTCGACATCAGTGATGGTTTCGCCGATGGTAATGCCTTCCACTCCGGCCACGGCTACGATGTCACCCATGGTTGTGTCGTCGGTCTCAGTTCGTTTCAGGCCAGAGAAGGTGAAGAGCTTGGTGATGCGAGTCTTCATCAGGCTGCCGTCACGTTTTGAGATCGCGACTTCGTCACCGGAGTGCAGCGTTCCCTGGAAGACGCGGCAGATGGCGATGCGGCCGAAGTAATCGGAGTAGTCGAGATTTGTAACAAGAATCTGCAGCGCGCCTGATTCATCACCGGTGGCCGGCGGAATAGTGTTCACTATTGTTTCAAAGAGCGGCTTTAGATCCGTGCCGGGCTTGGCCAGGTCGAGCGTCGCCGTACCTGCTTTGGAGACGGCATAGAGTACCGGGAATTCCAATTGATGCTCGTCAGCGTCGAGGTCGATGAAAAGATCGTAAATTTCGTTCAGCACTTCCTGCGGGCGTGCGTCAGGGCGGTCAATTTTGTTGATCACCACGATGGGCGGCAGTTTGGCTTCAAGTGCTTTCGCCAGAACGTAGCGGGTCTGCGGCAGCGGACCTTCGGCTGCGTCCACAAGCAGCATCACACCGTCCACCATCTTCAATGCGCGCTCCACTTCGCCGCCAAAGTCGGCGTGGCCGGGAGTATCGACGATGTTGATCTTTCCGCCTTCGTAATTCACGGCGGTGTTCTTGGCCAGAATGGTGATGCCGCGTTCCCGTTCAAGCTCGTTTGAATCCATCACTCTGTCGGCAACTTGCTCATTGTCACGAAATGTGCCGGACTGCCGCAGCATGGCATCAACCAGCGTGGTTTTTCCATGATCGACATGGGCAATGATGGCGATATTTCGTATCGTCTGGCTCACAAATACTGAATTCCTTTTCTTGAGCAGCTTCGGAATATACCCAGGCTTTTGAGAGCGTTGAAAGGCGGCATTTTCTTGATGAAAATGCCACTTTGCTGCCTGCTTTCGGTCTATACCAATTCCGAAACTGCTATAGGGTTCGGCTGCTCGGGCCGCTAGGTTGGGAACAAAAAACGGGCAAATCACCGCACATCACGGCAGTTTCCATTCTATCAGTAGTGAGCCTTCAGGACTTGCGGCCAGAATTCCGGCTACCGGGCTACTCCGGTTCGTGTCGATGCGCGCGTTCTCGGGCTTTCGCGCTCGCTTCCAGGCTGAATGCTGCGTTGACCAAGGCAATATGCGAGAAGGCCTGAGGGAAATTCCCGACCAGCCGTCCTTGCACGACATCGTATTCCTCTGAAAGCAGGCCAACGTCGTTTCGCAAAGCAAGCAGCCTCTCGAACAACGCATGTGCTTCCTCCGGCTGTCCAACCGCTTTCAAACTGCTTACCATCCAGAAGCTGCACGCCAGAAACACGCCTTCTCCGGGAGGCAATCCGTCCGGGGATTTGCTTGTATCGTAGCGAAGTATCAGCCCTGCCGAAGTCAACTCGCGTTGAATGGCCGCTACGGTCGCGACAATGCGCGGATCGTTGCCCGGCAAAAATCCCACCACCGGCATCAACAACAGCGCCGCGTCGAGCTGGTCAGTTCCATATGCTTGCGTAAAGCTAATCTTCTGCTTGTTGAAGGCCTTCGTGCAGATCTCCTTGTGAATTGCATCCCGGATCTCTTTCCACTTCTCCACCGGAGCGTCGTACTTCATTCGTTCAGCAAGCATCACGGCGCGATCGAATGCAACCCAGGCCATGACCTTTGAGTACGTGAACTGCTGCTTGCCTCCGCGTGTCTCCCAGATGCCCTCATCCGGTTGTTGCCAGACCTTCTCCAGGTGTTCGAGCAGCAGGACCAGCACCCGAAAGTTTTGTTCTGAATGGAAGCGCGTGGAGCGTTGCGCATGAAAGAAGGAGTCGAGCATCTCTCCGTAGATATCGAGTTGTACCTGCTCGCTCGCAGCGTTGCCGATTCGGACTGGACTGGAATTCTCGTACCCGCTGAGCCAGTCGATTTCCCATTCGACCAACTGCCGCTCGCCCTTCACTCCATACATAATCTGCACCTGGTCCGGGCTACCGGCAAGGGCGCGCAACAGCCAATCTTGCCACGCCGCCGCCTCATCAAAATAGCCGCCATTGGTTAGCGCCAGCAGCGTAAAAGTGCTGTCGCGCAACCAGCAATAGCGATAGTCCCAGTTGCGTTGGCCGCCGAGGGCTTCAGGCAATGACGTAGTAACTGCCGCGACGATCCCCCCCGTAGGCCTGTAGGTCAATGCCTTGAGCGTGATCAGAGATCGCTCAACAGCGTCACGGTATTTGCCCTCGTACTTCAACTTCGACGTCCAGTGCTTCCAGAAGTGCTGCGTTTCCTCAATCGCCTTATCGGCGTCGATCTCATGCGGATCGGGTTTATAGGAACTTCCATAGGTCAAAGTGAACCGAACGCGTTCGCCTTGGCGCACATTGAAATCCGCCACCGTTGTCAGATTCTCTCCGTGAACGGGAACCGACGCACGCAATACTGCGAGGTTAGGACCGGCAACTGCCTGCACACTCTCCTCTTTTCGTGTCACCCACGGAACGGTCCGCCCGTAGTCGAAGCGAAGCGCAAGTTCCATGCGTGCCGCGACATTTCCGCGCAGGCCTTCAACAATGCGGACCACGTTGGAATGCTGTCCACGGATCGGCATGAAGTCGATGAGACGGAAGGCTCCGTGCTCACACTCAAATGTCGTTTCCAGAATGAGCGTGCCTTTGCGGTAGCACCGCGATGTTGTCCATTCGCCTGCCTGCGGAGAGATCTTCCAGTAGCCGTTGTCCGGAGTTCCCAAAATCGCGGCGAAACATGCTTCCGACGAGAAGTCCGGCCAGCACAGCCATTCAATCGAACCATTGCGATCTACGAGCGCGGCAGTTTCGCAGTCTCCAATCAGTGCATAATCTTCAATCTTCGAGGCCATCATCTTCCTTATTGTTCCTGGTAGTTTCTCATCAATCCGCCGTCCACGACGTAAGTTGCGCCCGTCACGTATGCCGCTTCGTCTGAAACCAGAAACGCTACCAGGCTTGCCACATCCTCTGGAGCCCCGAGGCGTCCTAAGGGAATCTTTTCGAGCAACGCATTGAGTTTTGGCTTGTCCCCGAGAAGAGCTTTATTGATGGGTGTGGCAATAGCGCCCGGCGCTACGTTGTTTACCGTGATCCCCAACGGGCCGAGTTCCACTGCAAGGTCGCGCATCAGCATCCGCAGGCCGCCTTTGCTGCAACAGTAGGTAGCGAAACCCGGAAAGACCATATCCTCGTGCACGGAGCTGATGTTGACGATTCGCCCCGGCTTCTTTGCTTCTCTCAATCGGTGCACAAAGGCTTGCGTCAGGAAGAATGGTCCTCGCAGATTTACCGATAAGACCTTGTCGTAGTCGGCTTCAGTGGTATCCCAGAAGTCGGACTTTTTCTCCATGCCGGCGTTATTGATCAGGATGTCCGCCGAGCCAAACTGCTGCCACGCGGCGTCCACCAGTTTGCGATCATCTCCAATGCTGGTCACATCCGCCTGAAAAATCTCTCCCACGCCCCCCGCCTGCTTGATCGCGCTAAGGGTCTCGTTCGCGCCCTCTGGATTGCCGATGTAATCCACAACCACCTTTGCGCCTTCGCGACCGAGTCTCTCAGCGATTCCCTGACCGATTCCTGAACTTGCTCCAGTCACAATCGCGACCTTGCCCGCCAAACGTTGCATTCTTCTCTCCTTGATTTTGAGTGTGGTCTAATAGGCGTTCTAATTACTTTGATGCGAAAAACTCCATGTGGGAGGTCGGGGCCCGCACGGCCAGCGTTCAAGCGTCTGGATGACTCATAGTTCTGCTTTTCTCTAGCCGGCTCCGTCGAATACAATTTCTCGCAAATGCAAAATTCCGCCGATGTATCTTCCGCCGATTCCCAACTTCGATTTCAGAGCTTCTTCTGCCAAACCTTTTTACTCTTTTTGCTGCCGCTGTTGATTCTTGCTCTATCACCCTATTCGCAGGCGCAATCCAAGGCGCAGAAGCATCTGCTCATCTATTCGATTGATGTGGACGGTGGCCAGACAACGCTGATTGTTTCTCCGTCGGGCGGTTCCCTGATGGTCGATACAGGATGGCCCGATCGTGATGGCCGCTATTGGCCGCGCATCCAGACCGCGATGAAGGACGCGGGTATTACGCGTATCGATCACGTGCTGATCACGCACTACCATGTTGATCACGTGGGAGGCGTTCCCGATCTGCTCAAGCATGTCGAAGTGGGTGAGTTCATCGATCACGGAGAGAATCGCGAAGACACCAACATGGGACGGCAAGGTTATGCGGCATATCTCAAGTCGATTGAGGGCAAGCCGCGGCGCATTGTAAAACCGGGCGACACGATCAAGATTCCCGGGCTGAGCGTGGTTGTGTTGGCAGCGGACGGTGAGCACATTTCTGCCGTACCGGGTATCAAGCCGCAGCCGAATTCCTATTGCGCAACGGAGCGCAAGTGGGAAGTGGATGACACGGAAAACGCGAGGTCAGCGGGGTTTCTACTCACTTACGGCAAATTCAAGTTTCTCGATCTTGGTGACCTGACAGGCGCTAAGGAAGTCGCGCTGGTATGTCCAGACAATCCGATTGGGACTGTGGACTTGTATCTCGTCGACCACCACGGCATGGATCTCTCTAACTCCCGCGCTCTCGTCGATGCCATTCATCCGCGCGTAGCCATTATGAATAATGGTGCACGCAAAGCCGGCATGCCGGCCGCCTGGCAGACCGTGCATGATAGTCCGGGACTTGAGGATTTGTATATGGTCCACACCGCCGAGGGCTCCGATGCTGCGCACAACAGCCCTGAAGAGCTGATCGCGAATCCTAAGGGTTATACGCCGGATGGCGCATACTTCAAAGTCGAGGCTTCATCTAACGGTGCCTTCTCAGTTACTAACTCACGCACCGGAAAGACCAAGGACTATGCGCACAAGTAACTTCAACTTATCTTGTCTTGTGGGGCGCTGGAAGGACTTTCTACCGGCTGAAGTTCTATAATCGCTTTCGGATTCGGATTGCGGACTACACAGCATCCGAATAGGAGGCGAGGATCATGTCATCATCACGTCGAGAGTTTTTAGCCGGCTTGGCAAGTGCAGGTACTATTGCAGCGTTACCGGTCTCAGTCCGCGGGCAAAGTGCTACCTGCCCATTCCGCCTCTCTGTCATAAACGACGAAATTTCACCGGATTTCGATCACGCTTGTTCCGTTGCAGCGAATGACTTTGGTCTGCAGTGGATCGAGATTCGCAGCATGTGGAACAAGAATGTCACTGATCTCAATGCAGAAGAGATAGATCGGTCTCGTGAAATTCTTGCGAAATACAAACTGCGGGTCACTGATATCGCGAGTCCGCTCTTCAAGGTGCACTGGCCCGGCGCACCTCAGTCCAAAGAGGGGCCGCCGCGCGACGAGTTTCACGCAGATTTTGACTTCAAGCAACAGGACAAGTTGCTGGAGCATTGCATCGAACTTTGCAAAGCCTTCCAGACGGATCGCATCCGCTGCTTCGACTTCTGGCGAATTGAGGACCAGAAGCCTTACCGCGAAGCTATCAACGAGAAGCTGAGCGATGCCGCGCGCATTTGCGCCAAGCACAATCTGGTGCTGCTGCTTGAAAACGAAATGGCCTGCAATACGGGCAGCGGCAAAGAGGCAGTGGCGCTGATGAAGTCGATTCGTGAGCCGAACTTCATGCTCAATTGGGATCCCGGTAACTCAGCTACATTTGTCGGCGATGTGCCCTATCCCGATGACTACAACCAACTGCCGAAAGATCGTATTGGCCATTGTCACGTGAAGGACACCATTCGCGAACCGGGAGGCAAATTCAAGTGGGCGCCCGTTGGCGGCGGCGTTGTGGACTGGGTTGGGCAATTTAAAGCGTTCAAGCGCGATGGCTATCGCTGGGCTGTAAGCCTTGAAACGCACTGGCACGGCGGCAAACCGGAGCCCGGCAGCGGGATGAGCGTTTCAGAGGCTTCATCGCGGGCCAGCATGAAGGGCCTTAAGGAAGCGTTGTCCACGGCTGGAGTCAAATGCTGAAACGGCAATAGATGGTCATACTGTTGCGCATGGCAACGCTCTGCGTTGATTATTCCGTTTTGCGGGTGCGGAGATAGAGCTCTTCGAGAGCGTTGCATGCAGTACGCACTCCATCTTCGCGCGCCAGTTGCTGGGCAGCGGATTTCGATTGCTGGACGAACATCGGATCGGCAAGCATCATCCTCAGTTCTTTTGCCACATTCGCGGGAGTGTAATGTTGCTTCTGGATCACTCGCGCTACTCCGAAGCGCTCCATGCGGCGCGCGTTGTCGGGCTGGTCGTGCGAGTAAGGCATGATCAACATCGGCGTGCCGGCGCGCAGGCACTGGGCAGTTGTTCCCACTCCACCCTGGTGCACCACGAGCGCCGAGCGCGAAAACAACGCCGAATACGGCGCGTACTCTTCCACGCAGATCGAGTCTGGCAAGGCAGTCTGTGGACGATTGCGCGGATCGGAGCCAATCAACAGCACCGCGCGGACGCCAAGATCGATGGCGGCGCGTGCCGAGTGTTCGTAAAACTGACCTGCCGCCAGCACCGCCGCCGATCCAAGTGTGAACACAACCGGGGGATCGCCCTTGGCAAGAAACTGTTCCAGATTCGGTGGCAAAGCTGCGTTACCGGCATCGGCGTCATAAAAGCAGAATCCGGTGATGAGCGTGTTGGTGGGCCAGTCTTTCTGTTCGGTGCCAAGCACCCGTGAAAACAACGCCAGCACAAGGTGCGGCGAGTGCTTTGCATCGAACAAAGGATTCCTGCCTTTAGGTAATCCAAGTTCGCTACGCAGGTCGTAGATCGGCTGCGGCCACTTGCGGCTTACAAATCGAGCCAAGCGCGCAATGATTCGGCCCATGCCCGGAACTTTTTTGTCCGCGTTCGCAAGCCGGGGGTACATAGGCAGGACCGGCGGATCGAATGCGGAAAAGAACGAGAGAGGCGCCAGTACATAGCTGGCCCAGGGGATCCCGGTGACCTCGGCCACCAATGGGCCGGCATAATTGAGTTCACCCAGCAGAAGCAGATCTGCGCGTTCGGGTTTTGTCGCCACATGCAGCAGATCGTCGTAGGTTTGCCTAAGGACCGGGAAAAGGAATTTCCGCAGACCTGTTTCGGTACCCTTCTTCACGTCGTAAATCATCTCAACGAGAAGGTTGTTGGTTGGATCAATGTCAGGCCGGATCGGATGAAATTCGAGATTGAGGGGTTTGACTCTTGGGCCGTAGACGGCGGGCAATGCCATTACCGGCGCGTGGCCGCGCCGCTTGAGTTCCAACGCCAATGCGATCAGTGGGTTAATGTCGCCTAATGTTCCAATGTTCGAGAGGACAATCCGCACTCTGTGATCTCCGGCGCGCTTGATCAGACAGTCTTTAGGGTAAAGCAGGAATCCCGGGCGATGCAGGGCGCATTTCGCTTTTGCAGCAAGGGGTTATATACCTAACAATAGTTCTGTTCGCCGTGATGCCATGAAAATAGGGCTTCTTATCATCGCCGGAATTGTGATCGTCGCATTGGTGTGGGGTGATTACAAGTGGCACAAGTGGCTGGATGAGCGCCGGCGTAACCGCGATTAGCGCAACTTCTTGCTACCAAGCTCGTTATTATCAATAAAGGGGGCCGTCCAACCGAACATGCTTCTTTTTCAAATGCTTGACTCTTCCATCTCGATTCGCCGCTTTCGCTTCAGTCTGGTTCTGAGCGTCGCCGGCGTCATGCTTATGGCAGCACCTTTTGCTAGGGCACAATTCAGTGCGCCCGAAACCACGCAGGTGCACGATTCCAGTCCGCTTCATCCTCCAGCCGGCGCCAAGGTGGCCATTGTTGAGTTTGAAGATATGGAATGCCCGGACTGCGCCAATGCAAATCCGCTGCTGAAAGAAGCGGCAGAGAAGTATCACATTCCGTGGATTCGCCACGACTTTCCCCTGCCGATGCACAACTGGAGTTTCCAGGCGGCAGTAAACGCCCGCTGGTTCGACACCAAGAGCAAGAAGATGGGTGACGACTATCGCGACTTTATCTTCGCAAACCAGCGCTCCATTGAAACGCCGTTACAGTTAACGCAGATCACCAGAAAATTCGCACAGGAGCATGGCCTGGCGTTGCCGTTTGCGATTGATCCCCAGGGCAAGCTGGCCGCGCTCGTTAAGGCCGATTATGCTCTCGGTCAAAGGGTTGGCATTGAACACACGCCGACCATCTGGGTGGTTACTTCCAACAGCAAGGGGGCGCCGTTTATTGAAGTAGTGGACCGCTCCAAGCTTTTCCAACTGATCGATCAGGCAATTGCTGACACGCGCGGCCGCTGATTTGCACTGACATAAAAGAGGCCGGGATGGGCGACCAAAAGGTCAACACCATCCCGGCCTTTTGCTTGTAAGATTCTGAGATAAGGACCTTCCCTGATGTCAACTGTTCAAGCCAGCTCACGTCTTTCCCTCAGTCAACTTGCACCGGGCGCGCTCCAGTCGGAGATTCGTGCCATGTCCGTCGAGTGCGACCGCATCGGTGGCATCAATCTTGCGCAGGGCGTATGCGATACGCCGGTGCCGGCTGTTGTTGAAGCGGCGGCGAAGCAAGCAATCGACGATGGCAATAACATTTATACGCGTTGCGATGGCATCGATCGGTTGCGCAAGGCAATCGCCGACAAGCAACTGCGTAACTACGGCCTGGCGTACGATCCGGAAAATGAAGTGATGGTAGCTTCGGGCGCTACCGGCGGACTGCACGCTGCGGCAATGGCGCTGCTTAATCCGCAGGACGATGTGATCCTGTTCGAGCCATATTACGGCTATCACGCGGTGACGCTGCTGTCGTTGCGCATTCGGCCGGTGCTGGTGGCGCTGAATGAGCCGGACTGGGCAATGGATGCGGATGCGCTTCGCGCTGCCGTGACGCCGAAGACACGCGCGATTTTGCTGAACACGCCGGGAAACCCGAGCGGGAAGATTTTTACGCGCGCTGAGCTCGAGGTGATCGCCGAGGTCTGCCTTGAGCATGATCTGTTTCTGATTACCGATGAGATTTATGAGTACTTTGTGTACGACGGCGCGAAGCACGTATCGCCTGCAACGCTGCCCGGCATGAGAGAGCGCACGATTGTGCTTTCGGGTTTCTCCAAGACGTTTTCGATTACGGGTTGGCGGCTTGGCTACGCGGTGGCGGATGCGCGATGGATGCCGACGATGACACACTTCCACGATCTGACGTATGTGTGCCCGCCGGCTCCGCTGCAGTATGGAGCGGCTGCTGGGCTGGAGCAGCTTCCGCCGAGTTTTTACAAGCAATTGGCGGACGATCACCAGAAGAAGCGCGAGCGATTGCTGAGCGCGCTTGTGGATGCGGGCATGGCGGCGGTGGCTCCTCCGGGGGCATATTACATTTTGGCCAAGGCGAGCAAGTTGAAAGGCAACGAGGCGCGGGAGAAGGCGCGGTATCTGCTGGCGGCGACGGGAGTGGCGGCGGTGGCGGGTTCGGCGTTTTTCCGGAAGGGGCGCGGGGAAGATCTGCTGCGGTTCTGCTTTGCCAAGAAGGATGCGGAGCTGGATGAGGCTTGCGAGCGGCTGCGCCGGATTTGAGGGCACGTCACTTTTTCGCAGACTTTGTGACGGGGTAAGTCCTGTGAAGGCAAATATATAAAGTTTCAACGATTTAGAGGCATTTCACAGTTTCACCTGCCAAAATCGATTTCGCTGCGCTAACGGCGGTTGTTTGTGGAGGCCGGCTCGCCCCAACGAGGGTTTTCATTCCTGAGATAGCGTACGGCGCGGGCAATGTCGGGCAGGTTCTGGATGAGGAAGCCGACGGCTCAGGAGAGGGAATAGTCGTAGCGGGCGGCCCATTGCCGCGCCTGGCGGTATTGGTCCTCCGATATGGCGACAGTGATGTTTCTGGCTCTTGTTCTCATTGGGCTCCTGCCTGATGTGGGATTTCTCTATTGCGATTGTGCGCCGGTGAGGGGGAATTAACTGCAAAACAGCGGAACCGGGTGTTGGCGGAGATGGCGGGGGCGAGGGCAACCATGCCGCGGGTCAGCAGGTTAGCGAGTCAGCAAATCAGCGTGTCTCCTGCTACCGGGTTGCGGATCGCCGGGGGTGTGGCGGTAGGATGCCTTATGTCGATCCGCATGGGCAGTTGCAGGTTCTTAACATTGGCGCTGGCCTTTGCGGCGGTGGTTTTGCCGGTGAATTCAGAGACGCCCGCCTCTGAACCTATCTCGGTTGCGCAGATTCTGGAGCGGATGCAGCAACACGAACGCCACCAGAAAGAGGCGTTGAAGCACTACCACACGCTGCGGCATTACGAGGCCGAGTACCACGGCTTCGGCACGACGCTCGAAGGCAAGATGGACGTGAAGGCCGACTACGAGGCTGCTTCAGGGAAGAGCCTGCACATTGTGTCGCAAAGCGGATCGAAGCTGCTGGACGAGAAGGTGCTGCGGAGGGCGGTGGACAGCGAAGTGGAGGCCGCCAAGGATCCGGCGGCGACCGCGCTGACCGAGGCCAACTACAAGTTTGAACTCGAAGGCAGCGAGCGGTTGAATGGACGCCCGGCGTACATTTTGAAGGTGGACCCGCTCAAGAAGAGCAAGTTTCTGTATGAAGGCCGTGTGTGGATCGATGCGGCCGATTTTGCCATGGTGAAGCTGGTGGCGACGCCGGCGAAGAACCCTTCGTTCTGGATATCGCGAACGGTGATCCGATTTTCAAACGAGAAGATCGGCGAGTTCTGGCTGCCGCGGCGGAGCGAGAGCGAGACCAAGGTACGGATCGGCGGCACCGCGCGGCTGGTTATCGACTACGGTGAGTACGAGATTACGAAGAGCGAAGCGAATTCGGATGCGGGTACGAGTCCGGTTACGCCTGTTGCGAAATAGTTGGGTGGATGGCTGTGACAGCCGCAAGGCGATTTCTAAAGAGAAGCCGACTGGTGGGAAGTTGTCCGAATTTTTCGAGTGCTTTGACAATTCGGCATTAAGTGACTCGACCAACTCGCGGCAAAGCGTCTAGTGAGACTCTCAGTGGTCGCATCGGGTCCTTGCCGCGATACCCTGAAGCATGCCGCTGAAAACGAACTGGTGGATTGGAAGAACTGAGTACCAGTAGGCGCGGCCTAACAAGCCTATGGGATCAAATGTGGCTGTTTGCCGAATGATGGAGCCCGTTGAGTCACCGGTCACTTCGAACTCGAGCCAGGCGCGCCCCGGAAGCTTCATCTCCGCGGCGAGACGCAAACGCCGATCAGGCTCGATCGCCTCAACGCGCCAAAAATCCACAGCATCGCCCGCACAAAGGAATTCAGGATCGCGGCGGCCGCGGCGAAGTCCGACGCCGCCAAACGGTATGTCCAGCAGCCCGCGGAGCTGCCAAAGCCAGTTTGCATAGTACCAACCCTTGACGCCGCCTATGCGACGGATCGGAGCGAAGGCCTCCTTCGGTGAAACGCCCACGTGGATTGTTCGGGAATCAACCTTGAAATGCCGCCGATCTGCATGGATGGCTGACGCTATCGCTTCGCGAAATCCGCATGGCCGAACCTTGAACTGGCTCAAGGCAGTCTGGTCCTCCACAACCGTTGGGTGACGAATACTGTCAATCAGTTTGCGGCCCACGCGTACGTAAAGAGGAGTCACCAGGCCAAGCCAGAGACTGGATAGGCGCGGTGTAAGTAAAGGCACCGAAATCACAAGCCGTTTCAATGCGCGTTGCCGAGCGTACTCCCTCATCAGGCCACCATACGACACCTGATCGCAGCCTCCGATTTCGAATATCCTGCTCTCGTTCAACGGCAGTTCCAGAGCCTCGAGCAAATAGGAGAGCAAATCGGCGATTGCGATTGGTTGAGCCGCAATCGAAACCCAGCGCGGTGCGATCATCACAGGAAGTCTTTCCACCAGGGCGCGGATCATTTCAAAGGATAGGCTCCCCGAACCAATAACCACCGATGCACGGAACTCGATGACCTGAACTCCTGTTGACTTGAGAATCTCGCCCACCTGCTGGCGACTGCGCAGATGCGCAGAAAGTTGGTCCGTGCTGTGGCCTAGACCACCGAGATAGATGATCTTCTTAACTCCAGATTCCCAGGCGGCATTTGCGAAGTTCTCTGCTGCGATTCGGTCCTGTTCCTCAAAAGATTGAGTCGAACCCATCGAGTGAACAAGATAATAGGCAGTGTCAACCCCATCCATCGCGGCGCGCACTGATGCGGCATCCAGAACATCTCCTGCAACAACCTGCAGCCCAGATATCTCCTTCGCCTCAAGAACCTTTGGACGCCGTGCCAGGCAGCGCACGGGATGACCCGCGTCCAGCAGGGCTTTCAGCAACTCTCCCCCCACATACCCAGTTGCACCGGCAATAAGAATCAGAGGCTTCATGCCACTCTTCCCTTCGGCATCCCAAACAATTTGTGAATGCGCTGGCGCCGGTAATCAAATATCCCGCGCAAGTCACTTTGCACCGTCAAAGCATGAACAATCCGTCCAAGGATGCCGAAGGGGAGCACATATCTAACCACATCGATCATTCTTGTCTCATCGCCATGTGCCTCAAAACTGTGCGTGTGATGCCATAGTCTGAAAGGTCCCGATATCTGTACGTCGACAAAACGATAGGGAGGATTCCACTTGCGGATTTCTGTTCGCCAGTGAATCGGCATTCGATGCAATCGCAAACGATAGCGAATCTCCGTGCCTTCTGAAATAGTGCCGGAGCTCATCGAAAGAATCTTGAAACCCAGCCATGGCGGCGTGATCTCCTCCAGGTTGCGCGCGTCTGCAAAGAAAGCAAACACTTCTTCAACAGGTCGCGAGATCCACTGTTCTTGACGAAACGTATAGAACTTCAAGCTCATAGTTGTCTTTCACCAGTGCCGACTGTAGTTATGTCTTAAGAATTGGCCAGTGCGCCTGCGCAACTCTCAAACCTCAGGTTTTCGCAGATGGAGAACGGAGATTCCAATTCTTCAGCGGCGGCGCCTTTCGACAAATAGGAGCACCATTCCGAGAACTGCGGCAACACCGCCGCGATAGGCCCACTCTATGTGCCCGGTCATGAAGCTCCCCGGAAGCACATTGGTCCCCTGCAGAATCCAGATGATTCCAATAACGATGAATAGAACAGCAACCACGCGAAGGGCGAACTTCATTGATCTCCTCATTCTTTTGTCCCCGGTAAGGCCCTCCTTACCGGATTCGGATCAGCCCTCAGAGGATTCAGTTGGAGACCTTTCTTCTGCTACTTCCCGCACAAAATGCGACGGAATTGTTCATCTCATGACAAAAGGACCAATGTCGATAATTTGGGAACATAGAGTTGAAGCAACATTGCGGAACCGGCCACGGATTCAGCCAACCCGCTCAGGCTTGATGACAAGCGGAACCGTATCAGGTCCATGAACGTTGTTGATCAGCCCGATCTCCGACTGGTCAGCGACTCGCAAACCCAAGTCGTGTAATTATTCGCCGAATAATGGATCCTGTATATCCTGAAAATCAGATGTAAATCTCATCTGGTGACGACTGGCTGACTGAATTGTCCACGAGTGCCAACTCCGGATGAGTCTTCATAACCGGGCTTATATCCTCTAAAGTCTTCGTTTCCTTACTGTCGGATTCCTCGCTTCCAACCTGAATTAGCTCACGGTATGCCCGATGAGTTTGTGTGGGTGCGTGTCTGGGAGTACGCGGTTTCCTCTGGAGCTGAGGCCTGTCTTTCTTATGCGCATCTTCAGCAGCCTGAAGGCTGCTGCTTCCTCCTAAACCGGTGAAGGGAGTTTTCAGGGTGGGGTACCTGTCAGGATGCCTGGTCTCCCAGGCTCCCTAATGCGAGGGACACCCGTGCAATAGCGCTCGATGAATGGGCACCCGGAACTCTGTGGGTGGCATGTAGGATGTTTGGGGGTAAATTGATGGGACATCGAGACAGGTCAATGCATTTGTCGAGGAGAGGGTTTGTGAAGGGGGCCGCTGCAGTGGCGGCTTATACGGGAGTTAGAAGAGCCGACGCCGAGGCGAGTTCTGCGCGTCCATTTGAGGTGGTTGCCAGCCTGTATGCGTGGGAGCTTCACGATGAAGGCATCGAGAAGATTCTGGACAATCTGCAATCGATGGCTGAGGTCAACTCCGTTTATCTGATTTCGATCATGCATTATGAGAAGCGGCCGTTTACCAGTCCCACATTTCCTCATAATCCGGTGCGCAAGACATGGCAGGCCGAGGACTCGCGCTGTTACTGGCATCCGGAGATGAGCCTTTACGGCCGCATCAAGCCACAACTTTCGGATTTCACGTGGCTGAACGATACGGACTGGCTCGATGTGCTTACCAAAGCCGGGAGAAAGCGTGGACTGAAGACCGGCGCGGAGCTTTCACATACGCTTGTGGATCAGGATACGGTGAAGAAGGATTTGCTGGACTGCACGCAGCGCAATATTCATGACCAGCCGAGGGTGGTCTGGGGGCGGTCGTATCCGCTGTGCCCGAACAATGCCGACGTGATGGACTACACGCTGGCACTTTATACGGACCTGGTGAAGAACCACGATGTGGACTTTACGCAGTTCTGCACGATCCCGCTGCTGAATGGCAGCGCGGACCGCGGTGGTTGTTTTTGCCAGTCGTGTGTGAAGGCGGCGGCGAAAGAGGGTGTCGATCTTAAGAAGCTGCAACAGGAACTGCTTGCGAATCCTGTGGCGGAGCCTGCTTTCTCCGAGTGGCAGAAGTTTCGGTTCAACACCATGACGCGCTATTACCAGCGCATCCACTCAAAGATTCATTCGATTCGTGCCGGCACTGAGTTGAGACTGAACGATTGCTTTCCGCAGCCGGAGGTTTGGGGGATGGACCTGAAGGCCGGGCGGCCGTATCTGGATTCGATCAGGAACTCGGATTATTCGGAGCAGTTGGGCGATCCGTCGCGCATGCATGAGAAGGATGATCGTTTGAAGGCGAATACGGCGGCGCTGGGCGAGAATTTCCCGCGCATCTCCGGCGTGGCGGTGCGGCCCAAGGCGACGCCGGAACTGATTCACGAAGGCGTGCATATCGCAATTGAAAACCACGTGTGCGGACTCTCGCTTGGGCATTACGATGGCTCGGAGTTTTCAATGCTGCGAGCGATCAGAGAAGGACTGCAGGCCGAACATGTGACGGTTCCAAAGCAATTGGCCCATATGACGTGGAAGGGCCGCATCTCCTAAATGTGATTACTGAAGCGAGTGAGAGAGGTTGCCAGGATGACATTCGATCGCCGGGAGTTCGTGAAGATTTTTTCTGCAGCGTGCTCGATGCTGGGGATGCAGGCTGGGGCGCAGAGTACACCGCAGGCTCAGGACACTACTCCGCAAACGATGGCGCACGCGGTGTGGGTGGGCGGAACAAAGACGAAGTTTCGCGACCATGTGATTGCGATTCAGACGAAGCCGTTCTGCTGGAACGACGAGGGCATTGACAACGTTCTGGACAACCTGCAGCAGAAGGGCGCGGTGAACACGGTGCTGTCGTATACGTACGACACCGATCCCAACCGCATACAGAAGGGGCATCCGCTGCCGGGGCACGGCAAGTACGGTCCGGGTGGGCTGCGGACGGGGGGCGGCTATTTCGACTACGATCCCAAGTTCTTTGTGGATACGACGATCAAGGAATTCCGCTCGTGGGATGACGGGCAGTTCAATGTGATTACCGACGTTGCGCCGAAGATGAAGGCGCGGGGCATGGATTACTACGCGCTCGACTTCAACAATCCTTTCCCGGTGATGATGAAGACGATTCCCGGATTGATTGACGTGGCGGAGGTGGATATTGACGGGTTGCGCACGACCACACCCTGCTACAACCATCCGAGCTATCGCGCGTTTTTGATGGGCAAGATCGAGGTGTATCTGAAGCAGTATGCCGAGCACGTGGACGGCATTATGTGGAGCGCGGAGAACATGGGGCCGTTCGACAACATGATCGGCGGCGACTGGGCGATGATTGGCGTTTCTTGCTTTTGCCATTACTGCACGGCGAAGGGGAGGGGGCGGGGCATCGAGGCAGAGCGCGCGAAGGAGGGATACAGGAAGCTGCAGTACCTGTTCCGGCCGGGACCGAAGATGGGGCAGAGGCCGCCGGATGGCTACTTTACGACGTTCTGGAGAACGCTGCTGCAATATCCAGAGATTTTGAGCTGGCAGAAGTTGTGGATGGACAGCTACACGGAGTTGCGGTCGGAGTTGTACGGTGTGGCGAAGTCGATTGCGCCGGAGAAGCCGTTTGGGTTTCATATTCAACAGAACGTGACGTTCAGCCCGTTCTACAGTGCCGGAGAGGACTTTACGCGGCTGGCAAAGTTTTCAGATTTCCTGAAGATTGCCACCTATAACAATGCGGGCGGTCCGCGTATGGGACGGCTGGTGGACAGGCTGGCGGACACGGTGTTTCGCGATACGGATTCAGCCAAGCTGCTGCCGGTTTACTACGACATGATGGGGTACCATCAGGGGACGGTTCCGGAGATTACGTTGAACGGACTGACTTCGGAATACGTAGTGTCTGCTACGAAGCGCATTTTGGCGGATGTGGGAGACAAGACTAGGCTCTATCCGGGAATCGATATTGGTGTGCCGACGAGGTCTACGGGCGAGAAGAAGACGCACGCGGACGATGTTCGCAAGGCGGTGACGGCGGCGTGGGAGACGGGCGTGCCGGGCATTACGCTCTCGCGCGACTACAGCGAGATGGAATTGGATAGTCTGGCGGCGGCGGGCGAGGCTACGCGGGCGTTTTTAAGCAAGCCAGCCTGAGCTACTGAAGCAACGGGAGTGGCTAGCCACTGTCTAATCCAAAAAGGAGATCCCTCGGCTCTGCCGGTGGATACTCACTTGCTTGTTACTTCCGGTTTGCCGGCTAACCGGAAGTAAGCCGGAAAATGGCGTTCTGCCCGAATCGACGATTCAACCACTGCTCCATTTCCTGACCCTGGGGCGTTTTGCAGGCATGCGATCCCGAAATCGCTCTGCTGTATTCGTGCTTACACCCTGCTAGTAACAGCCTCGCATAAATACGAACCAGAGGAACGAAAGGATGAGCGAGCCGAAAATGCCAATGACGAGAGTTGGGCTTCGTTTGCTGGATGCGGTTGAGAGAGCATGCTTGTGGTCACGCGGCGCGTCGGGATCATAACGAATGGGGAATAGAAGGCCCTGTGGAATGGGCTTGGCTGACCGAAGCTCGCCGCTATGGAACTCTCCGTCGGCAAAATAGTTGTAGTGGATGAGGAAGTGCTTGCGGGTGGGGATGCCAAAGGCAAGCGCTCGGCCTGCACCGACGTCATACTTGCACTCGGTGACTGTGGCGAGAACTTCAGGCCATTCGGATTGGTTGGCACTAAGGTTTGACTTCATGTAATCAGCAGCACGAACCGCCTCACGATTTTATATCGACGTATGATTCGCCAGCAGCAGGGGGCAGCGCCACACCCCAAAATGCATACCTGACAGCCTCGCTTGTTATGGCAAGGTCGACGACATCCTTTCGCTCGACGTGCTGCTGAAATCCTCCCCAACTGCTTCCGGCATGCCGCCTCGAGTTACTTTCAAAGCATCCAGCGAAGCCTTGATCCGAATGGTCGTTCAAATCAGCGCGAAAGCCGCTGCGTTGGGTCCCGGTCGAGTCACCGGTCACTCGGTTGTAACCTTGCAGCAAAGTTCCCTGCCGGGCCGCGTGCTGTGTCTCATGGCATGTTGATGTGACGGTACCGTTGGTGAGGAAAGACAACTACAGGTCCTTCGGCCCAGCGTTCCTCTGGACGACATCCTTAATATGAGTGGCGGCTGGATGACTGCCTTGGAGTTAGACTTTTCGTTGCTAACTATTTTCGGGGTGGGCATCCACTGGGAAGGTTGGAAGTTCTCTTATTGATAGCTCACCTAATTTTTGTGCTACAGTCTGTAACACTATAGCGAGTGATGTTTGTTCTATCTTGTCTTGATTGATCCTGGATTTGGAAGAGTGTTCGAGCCTTTACGGTGATTGCTCGGTGCGGGGGGCCGGTGGTTATGATGCGTGATTTCTGGAGCGATTTGAAACATGCTCTGCACATGTTTGTGAAGAGTCCTGGATTCACGATTGCCGCGGTGGCGGCGCTGGCGCTTGGGATTGGAGCGAACACGGCGATCTTTACGGTGGTGAATGCGGTGCTGCTGAAGCCGCTCAGCTATCCCGATGCCGATCGCATTATGGCCATCCTGCAAACCTTTCCGCAAGGCAAATCAGCCAGTACATCAATTACGAAGTTTCACGAGTATCAGCGGCAGAGCGGCGTGCTGCAGGACGTGGCCGCGTACGACTTTGGCGGGCCGGGGTTCAACATTACCGGAGGACGGCCGGAGCAGGTGCACGGCATTCACGTGACCGAGGCGTATTTCCGCTTGTTTGGCGCGCCGGTGATGCTGGGGCGGACGTTTACGCAGCAGGAGGACTCGCCGAACGGCGGCAATGTGGTGGTGCTGAGCTATGGGCTGTGGCAGCGCAAATTTGGCGGCAGCGCCAATGTGCTTGGGCAGGCGCTTTCGCTGGGCAACGAGCCGTACACGATTATCGGCGTGCTGGGGAAGGATTTTCATACCGATCCCGAGGCGGACCTGTTTGTGCCTTTCCAGTTTGAGCCGTACAGCACCAACCAGGGGCACTACTTTCTGGCGGCAGGAAAGTTGAAGCCGGGCGTGTCGATTGCGCAAGCCAATGCACAGATGAAGCTGGGCGCGGCGGAGTTTCACCGGTTGTATCCGGGAACGAATCCGGATATGGGCTTTGCGGTGGAGCCGCTGCGCGACTCGATTGTGGGCGGGGTAAAGCAATTGCTGTGGGTGCTGCTGGGCGCGGTGGGGATGGTGCTGCTGATTGCCTGTGCGAATGTGGCCAATCTGCTGCTGGTACGGGCAACGGCGAGGAAGAGAGAGTTTGCGATTCGCGCGGCACTGGGCGCAGGCCGGGCGCGGATTGTGCGGCAGTTGCTGACAGAGAGCGTGATGCTGGCCCTGACCGGCGGTGTGTTAGGCACGGCGCTGGGCTTTGCGGGCGTTCGCGGACTGCTGGCACTGAGTCCGCCGGGGCTTCCGCGCATTGGCGAGCATGGCGCGAATGTTGGGTTGGACTGGAGGGTGCTGGCGTTTACGGTAGGCGTTTCGGTGCTGACGGGCATTCTGTTCGGAGTGTTTCCGGCGCTGAGCGCTTCGCGCAGCGACCTGAACTCGTCGCTGAAGGAGAGCAGCAATCGCTCGGGGACAAGCTTCAGGCAGAACAAGGCGCGGTCGCTGCTGGTGATCACCGAGGTGGGGCTGGCGCTGGTGCTGCTGGTGGGTTCTGCTCTGCTGATCAGAACGTTTGTGAAACTGCGCGGCGTGGATATGGGTTTTGATCCGCATAATGTGATCACGATGGACATGTCGCTGACTGGCGAGAAGTACCAGAAAACGGCTGGAGTGGCGCAACTGGGACGCGACGGACTGGAGCGGATTAAGGCGATTCCAGGAGTGGAAGATGCGACGTTTACGTGCTGCCTGCCGAATGCCGGTCAGTTCGGATTGCCGTTCACGATTGTAGGCAGGCCGGTGGACAACCAGAAGAACACGCCAGGCGCAGGCTGGATGAGCGCTTCGCCGGGATACTACGAGACATTCAGGATTCCTGTTTTGCGTGGCCGGGACTTTAACCTTCAGGACACGGGCAGTTCTACGCCGGTGGCGCTGATTAACGAAGCGCTGGCCAAGAAGTTCTTTCCTGACGAGAATCCGGTGGGAAAGCAGATTGTGGTCGGGCATGGCGTTGGGCCTCAGTTTGAGGAACCGGCTCGTTTGATTGTGGGCGTGGTTGGCAATACGCACGATGGCGGTCCGGGGCGCGACCCGGGTCCGACGGTGATTGTTCCGCAGTCGCAGGTGACGGATGGAATGACGGCGCTGAATGCGCGCATTCTGCCGATGCGGTGGGCGATACGAACTCACGGCGATCCGCACCAACTGGTGAATGCAATCACCGAACAACTGCGGCAGGCGAGCGGCGGTTTTCCGGTGACGCAGGTGAAGACGATGGAGGAGTCGTTGTCGACACAGCTCGAAAGACAGAGCTTCAACATGATGCTGCTGACGATCTTCGGCGTGATTGCGCTGGTGCTGGCGGCAATTGGGATTTACGGGCTCATGGCGTATTCGGTTGCGCAGCGGACGCAGGAGATGGGCATTCGCATGGCGCTTGGCGCGGATCGCTCGACGATCCGGAACCTGGTGGTGCTGCACGGAATGAAGCTGACACTGATTGGCGTGGTAGTGGGAGTGGCTTCGGGATTCGGGTTAACGCGCTTGATGGCGAGCCTGCTGTTCGAGGTGAAGTCGTGGGACCCGGCGGTGTTTATTACGGTACCGCTGATTCTTACGGCGGTGGCGCTGGTTGCAGTGTGGCTGCCGGCGACGCGGGCCTCGCGGCTGGACCCGATGCAGGCTTTGCGGGTGGAGTGAGAAAGACAGCTATTAGCTGCTAGCTTCTAGCTCCTAGCTTGGTTATTGCCGAGCGAAGACTCGGTGTGACGAGCGAGCGTCGAAAGCGTGTGCGGAGTTTGGTTTCGCTCACCCACGGCGCGGGTCCAGTAGACTTAAGAGGCGATGGCCTGGGTACGTAGAAACTTGTGCGCTGTGGGACTGGCCGGTGTGCTGGCTGCCGTATTGTCTGGATGCGGAATGCCGGGAACGCCGCTGCCGCCCTCGTTGAATCTGCCGGTGCAGGTGAAGGATCTGACGGCGACGCGCACGGGCGAACGCGTTCGGCTGACCTGGACCATGCCCACCAAAAATACCGACAAGTTATTGCTGAAGGACGAGGTGCAGGTGCGTGTGTGCCGCAAGCCGGCTGAAGCGCAGGAATGCACGCCGGTAGGCACGCTGCCGGAGAAGCCCGGTGCCGCGGTGGATGTGGGGCAGGAGTTGCCGCAGGAACTGGCGACGGGAGTGCCGCGTCCGCTGACGTACTACGTTGAGCTGCTGAACAAGAATGGGCGGTCGGCGGGGCAGTCGAACCCGGCGGTTGTTCTTGCGGGTGAGGCGCCGGCGGCGGTGCTGGGGCTGGACGCGCAGATACAAAAGGTGGGTGTGGTGCTGCACTGGAGAGCTCCGCTGGATGGACCGCAGGCAACGGCGGTGCGGTTGCGGAGGACGCTTTTGACTCCACCGGCAGTGGCGTCGGCCAAACCGCCCGCGAAACCTGCGGCGAAGCCGGCAGAGAAGCTTGAGGCAAAATCGGCAAAGGGGTCTGCTGTGAATCCGCTTGCTCCGGGACCGGAACCGATTGAGCAGAATCTGATTGTGGAAGTGAAGGACCGCGCACCGGTGGGAGCCGTAGATAAGGACATCCACTTTGGCGAGACGTACGAGTACCGTGCGCAGCGCGTGCTTCGCGTAGATATCGATGGCGAAGCGATGGAGTTGGATGGGCCGCTGTCAGCGCCGGTGCGCGTTGAAGCGAAGGATGTGTTTCCTCCGGCTGCGCCGCAGGGTTTGGCCGCTGTGGCTGTGGTGGGCGCGAATGGAGCGGCTGCGGGAGTTGACCTTGACTGGGAGCCGAACACAGAGGCCGATCTGGCGGGCTATGTTGTGTACCGGCGCGAGCAAGGAGGGGACTGGGAACGGATTTCTCCGACGACACCGCTGGTGGGGCCCGGTTTTCACGATGGGCATGTTGAAGCGGGACACACGTACGAGTATGCCGTGACGGCGGTAGACGAGGATGGCCACGAGAGCCTGCGGTCGACTCCGGCGCAGGAGACTGTGCCGAAGGAAACTGCTCCCCAGGAGGCAGCTCCGGGTGCGGAGACTATTCCGAATCAATAGCGGGCTTGGAGGATTGCTCCGATGAAATATTGCCGGTTTTTGCTCAATGGCCAGATTCACTATGGCGTGGTCGAAAAACGCATGGATGAGTATCAGATCACCGGGCCCGCGCCTGCTCCACCAGAGGATCTTTCGTTTCGGTTTGGCGTTGAACTGGTCGAGGCGGAGAGATTCGATTTCGCTCCCATGCCGTTGAGCGCGGCCGATCTGCTGCCGCCTGTGACGCCGCAAAAGATCATCTGCGTGGGGCGGAACTATCGGGACCACGCCAAGGAGCTTGGCAACGAGGTTCCGGTTGAGCCGCTGATCTTTTTCAAGCCGCCATCGTCACTGCTGGAGCCGGGCGGAACTGTGCTGCTGCCAAAGGCGTCGTCGCGCGTGGACTATGAAGGCGAATTGGTGCTGGTGATTGGAAAGCGCGTGCGCAAGCTGGCGGAGGACGCAGATCTGCGCGAAGTGATTCGCGGGTGGACGCTGGCCGACGATGTTTCCGCGCGCGATCTGCAAAAGAAAGATGTGCAGTGGACGCGCGCCAAGGGGTTCGATACGTTTTGCCCGCTGGGGCCGTTTGTGAGCGACGATATCGATCCCATGGCAGGCGTGACCATTGAAACGCGTGTGAACGGTGAAGTGAGGCAGCAGGCTTCAACTAAGGATTTCATCTTTGGGATACCTAAGTTGCTGAGTTTCATCTCTGAGGCGTTTACTTTGGAGCCGGGAGACGTGATCCTGACCGGGACACCGGCCGGGGTGGGGCAATTGCATTCGGGCGACCAGGTAGAAGTGATGGTGGAGGGACTGGGAACGCTGAGGCACTCGGTTGCAGATGACGTGGAATGAGGGGATTCCAAACTGAGTGCACCAAGGTTCCCTGGGCTGCATCTTAATAAGAGGTACACTATTGCGTGTTATGCCAAAGAACGGGAAACCCCTCCCGAGGAGGAAATATGGCTCAGAATCTGCTTGAACAGCTTCGTACATACACCACGGTTGTTGCCGATACGGGCGACATTGAGGCAATGGAGAAATTTCGACCGCAGGATGCCACCACTAACCCATCGCTGATTACAGCAGCCGCACAGATGCCGCAGTATCAGCAGATTGTTGACGATGTGCTGATTGGCGCGCGCAAGGATATGGGCGAAGGCGCGGCGGAGCAGACGGTGGCGAACCTGGCGTTCCAACGATTGGCGGTTGCGTTCGGCAAGAAGATTCTGGCGATTATTCCGGGGCGTGTATCGACCGAGGTGGATGCGCGCATGTCATACGACACCGAGGCGACGATCAAGCAGGCGCACGCCATCATCAAGCAATACGACGAAGCGGGAATCGGGCACGAGCGCATTCTGATCAAGATCGCGTCGACGTGGGAAGGCATTCGCGCGGCTGAGGTGCTGGAGAAGGAAGGTATCCACTGCAACCTGACGCTGCTGTTTGGTCTGCACCAGGCAATTGCCGCAGCCGATGCGGGCGCGACGCTTATTTCGCCGTTTGTTGGGCGCATTCTGGATTGGTACAAGAAGGACACGGGCAAGGATTTTCACGGAGCGGACGATCCGGGCGTGCAGTCGGTGACGAAGATTTACAACTACTTCAAGAAGTTTGGCTACAAGACGGTGGTGATGGGCGCGAGCTTCCGCAACATCGGCGAGATTTCAGAGTTGGCCGGATGCGATCTGCTGACCATCTCTCCGCAGTTGCTTGGCGAGTTGGAGTCGACGCAGAGTGAGCTGCCGCGCAAGCTGGATGCGGGCGCCGCGAAGTCGATGTCGATTGAGAGGATCAACGTGGACAAGGCGACGTTCGACAAGATGCATGCGGCAGACCGCATGGCGACGGACAAGCTGAAGGAAGGAATTGAAGGCTTCTCCGCGGCTTTGGTAAAGCTGGAGGGCATGCTGGCGGCACGCCTGGCCGCACTCGAATCGCGCACGCCTGCGGCGGTGTGATCGATCTGAAATAGAGGATGATGCGAAGGGCAGCCCGAGTGGCTGCCCTTTGTGTTTGCGCGAAGTGATTGATGTATTTGCAGTCGGGCGATGTAACTGCTAACAAAATTGTGCAATCTTATTTGGTTCACACAACTGTTCGGGTAGATTCAGTGTTACAGCAGGATGAAAGGGCGCTCATCGGATTCTTCCCCGCAAGCGCCGCGAAATACAACGGTTGACGCAGTACGCAACTGACGGGAGGCGTGTATGCAGGAGCAAACACATCCACTGGAGCTCTTCTTTCAGCAGGCGGTTCGCAATATCTACCAGGGCAAGCTTGGTTTGAATGATCCCGATGTAACTGCCTACGTAGCGAGGCTGTTGTGCGAGTTTTCAGATTCAGAGAACTTGTACAGCGTGCGCGATGAGACGGGGCGGCCGATCGCGGACCTTGCGGAGATGCTGCAGGCGTCCGATCCAGTGAACGGCACAGCGGCTTCGTTTGATGCGGAGCGCGCGGTGCGCAAGCACATTGGTGACTATGCGCTGTTTGTTGGCGGGATGTATCCCGAGGCGAGTGGATCGAGCCGCAGGCAAAGACGCCACCAGCCTAGCCTGGATGAACTGATCAACGCGGGTAAGGAAAGCTATTACATCGTGAGCCAGTTCAATCTGTTTGAGTACGAGCAGGAGGCACCATTGTTTGCGCGGCTCGCCGATGGGTTCGAGCGCTGCATTCTTGGGCTGACGATGGTTCGCGAGGAGATTGGGCCGAAGAAGAGATTGCTTCCGCCGCCGTCGTCGCGGGTGCACTGAGACCTTGAGCTCTCAGCCGTCAGCTTTCAGTCTGATCGATCAATAGAAAGTTTATGGCTGGAGTGGATTCATGGTATCCCATCCTTCTCGCGATGAAGTGCAGAAGGATGGGATACTCGATTTTCTTTTTGGAAGACGCGTTTAGTTGCGTAGCTACGAGCTATTCGGACCAGACTGCGAGCACGTTGCCGAGACCGTCGGAGAAGTGGAAGCGGCGGCCTCCGGGAAACTCGAAGGTGGGCACAACCACCGATCCACATGCCGCTACGATTGCAGCTTCGGTCGCTTTCAAATCCGCAGAGTAGAGGACAACGAGCGGGGCGAAGTCCGGTTGCGTTTGTCCGGGCTTACCGCGGCGGAAGCCAATGGCGATGCCTGCGGCCTCGAGAGTGGAATCGATGTAGTCTGGACCCCAGTCTTTGAATGTCCAGCCAAAGACGGTGGAATAAAATTGCTTGGCTTGCGCAATGTCGGTGGTGGTGAACTCGATGTAGTTGATCTTGTGGTGTACTGCGGGATGGCTCATAGGGATTCTCCTCATTCGTTGACGTGCGTTGAATGCTGGGAAAGGCGACGGCTGCTTGAGGCGCGCACACTTTTCCAGTGTGCTCTTGAACGCCTCCATCCACAATCTCTCAAGAGCAAGAGAAAGCAGGTAGAGCCCGCTGATTGGATGCCGGACGCGGGCTGCCGAGGTACGCGATTAAGTTAGCAGATTCGCGGGGTGGGTGGGAATACTCGGGGTTGTGATCTCCCACTCATCGAGCAAAGAGCGCTCGATGAATGGGGCACCCGAAATTATGCGTCAGCGGCCGAGTTGGAAGGCGAGGCCGCCGGTGATGGTGCGCGCGGGCATGTTGACGCCGGTGATCTCCTGGTAGCCGGTGTTGGAGAGATTGGTGAGGCGCAGATACGGGCGAATTCTCCCTGAGTCGTGCGTGATGGCGATGTTCCACACCGGGTACACGGTTTGCTGGTAGCGCTGGGCGAGCTGCACGGCGTTTGTGATTGCGAACGCGTGACGGAAATTGATGGACCAGTCGGCGTGAATGTTCTGGACCGGATAGTTGAAGACGTACTTCGACTGGAGGCCGTTGAGCGCGCCCTGGGCTCCGTGCAGTGCGGTCCATGCGATGCGCACGGTCTGCGATTGCGTTGGCAGCCACGTGAAGGTTGAATCGACGCCAGTGAAATGCAGTCCACTGAGATTGACGGCCTGCCATTTTTGCGATGGGTCTGGGCGGACGTAGTCGATGGCGTTGTGTTGCCGCGAGTAGAAGCCGGTAACGGAGAGTGTGATGCGGGTGGAGGGAGCCCAGTCGATGCCACCGTCACCGGTCCACGCGGACTCGGGCTTGAGGTTGGCGTTGCCCACGGTGGTGGGGTCGGAGTAATAGAGGTCAGTGTAGGTGGGGATGCGGAAACCGTAGCCGCCGCTGGCGCGGAGTTTGAGATCGTCGGTGAGTCGCAGGCTGCCGGAGACCTGCGGCGCGAATGCCGATTGCGCTCCGCCGGAGAAGATCTCCTCACGCGCGCCTGCGGAGAGGCTCCAGCGATGTTGGGCGGGGCGAAGGTCGAGATCGATGTATCCTGCGCCGCGATTGCGTGCGTGAACGCCGAGTGCGTTTGAGGTGACGCCGCCGGAGAAGTTGTGGCTGTCGATTGCGTCTCCATCCGCCTCAAGGCCGATTAGGAGCAGCGAGCGAGTTGCGAGCGGAACGGTGTGGCGCAGCGAGGCTTGCCATGAGCCGTCGATGTGGTTGTTCTCGTAGACTGTGGGATTGGCGCGCAGAAGGACGAAGTCGTCGGTGTGGCGGCGGTAGCCGAAGGCGGCGACGGTGCGGCTGCCGAGCTCCTGACGAGCTGATGCGAACCAGCCTTTGGTGCGCTCCCACGAGTTGTAGGGGCCGTAGAACTGATTTGCGCCGAAGGCACGGTCACTGGCGGCGAAGAGCAGATCGGTGATGCCGAGGCGCGTCCCGGTCCAGCTTTCGGCGGAAGCGGTTTCATTGCGGTAGTCGCGGTCGACCATAAAGCCAGTGGAGAAGTTGCGGTCGGCGGTGAGGCGTCCGCTCCAGCGGCCATGGGTTGCGCCTGCAAGCAGTGATTCTTCATTCGACTGGTAGCTGCCCTGAGCCGCGCGCAGGTAGAGCGATGCGTGATCGGGTGCGGCGGTGAGGAAGTCAACAACTCCGGAGAGTGCGTCAACGCCGTGGAGAGTGGAGCCCGCACCTTGCAACACCTGAATGGAATCCAACGCTTCGAGCGGGATGGGAAGGTCGAGGGTGTGGTGCGAGGTCTGGCTGTCGTTGATGCGGAATCCGTTGAGGAGGACGAGGGTTTGTTCAAAGCTGCCGCCGCGCAGGACGATGTCAGATTGCGCACCACCGCCGCCGCGCTGCTGAATGAAGACGGACGAATCCTGGCGGAGGATATCGAGCGGAGTTTCAGCGGCGAGCCTTTTGCCTTGCAGCGGAAGAACGACGACAGAGCGAGGTGACTCTGCGAGGGGAACCGGCGCGGCTGAGCCGAGCACCACCATGGTTTCAGTACGGGTGGGGAATGGCGCAGTGGTGCTTTGCGCGGCAATGCTAAGGGGACACGACGTGAGTATGAAGATTGCGGGGATGAATGTTTTCAGAGTCATAGATGTGGTATCCCTACCATCATCCGGCATGGGGAAGAGATGAGGAGAGTGATTCGATATTGCAGTAAATAGTTTACCTGGTAAACCACTATACTGAGCTGATGAGGACCAGGAATGAGGATTGACGCGTTTTTGCGGGAGAGCCCCATGTTTGCCGTGAGCCGCGCCGCACGAAGGTTCGATGCGCTGGCGGCTGAGGCTCTGGAGGAAGACGGGCTGAGTTTTCTTGAAGGACTGACGCTGGCGGCGGTGTTTTTTGAAGCACCGAAGGCGATCAAGCCGTCACAACTGGCGGAGGCGTTCGGGACGACGCGCGGGAATGTGAGCCACTGCGTATCGTCACTGGAGGCGAAGGGATTGTTGCAGCGGAGAATAGATCCAGAGGATGCGAGGGCGTATCAACTGGCGCTGAAGCCGCAGGGGAAGCGATGCGCGATGCGGGTGATAGCGGCGCTGGACAAGCTGCAGCGGGAGTTTGAGGTGGAGATTGGGAAGACGGCGCTGGGAGAGATGCTGCGGACGTTGAGGCGGCTGGAGACGGTTGCGGAATTGTGAACCAATTTGGTCTATGAACGAACTGAGTAGCGCGGCTGCCGTGTGTATCGCAACTTGCGGATATTGTTTCAGCCGCGCTCCAGTTTCGAAGGGCTATGTCAATTTCACCTGGTCGACCCACTCGATCGGTTTGTGGTGGCCCAAGGTGATGCGGAAGGTCACAGGCTTGTTCTCTGGCAAATGCACATCGATGTTTGCCGCACCAGTTTCAAGCGGCGCTGCCAGTACGCCTGCCGGCGCAGTGATTTCGTCAATGCCGTAACGGGCCATCAACGTGACATCCTGCTTGCGGAGAGAAGTTACGGTCAACTCCACGGTTCTGGCGTCCATATCCCATGCCAGCTTGTTGACTCTGGCAGAGGTGCGGGCCATCATTCCTTCGATAGAACCCTTGACGAGCGTTTCAGGAAGAGCAGGAAGCACCTCGATGACGCCGGGGCGCGAGTACAGAAGCATCTCCATGACGATCGCTGGAATTCCACCATTTGCATCCGGAACAGGTATGGCATAAGGCTCGCGAGAACAGCGGAGCGAGGTGCTGAAGTAGCCTTGCTCTATCAGTTGCCGCAGTTGGATGTCGACGATGATGTTGTCTTTGAGCCGCGCTCCAACCAAGGCGCGATGGCAGCGAGCGTAGGCAGGCAGGGTTTCGCCAGAGACCGCGGTGGACATGGTGTCAAACGTGCGCCTGCGGTCTGCAATTTCTGCTGCCCGAGCCAGTTGCGGCGTGCGGTCAGGATCGATCTCATCGCCAGGCCATGCGCCGTAGAGATGGGAAACGTGTCGATGATTGTAGTGTTCCTGCAGCGTAGGCCAGCTCCATTCCTTCAGGGTGCCGTCCAGTTCAAGCAGGTAGGGAGGCATCTTGGCGAGCATGGCCTTCCATTTCGTTACGCCGTCAGCATCGGTCCCGAGAGTCTCAGATGCCTGGATCAAATTGGTGAGGACTTCACGGCAGACCGCGATGTCCATGGTTGCATTGATCAGCAAGGGCCCTGATGCGCCGGTGCCGTGGGGCACATTTTCCGGCGAGATGGATGGGGCGAACATGTAGTTTCCATTCTTGTCGGTGGCCGTCAGAAAATCTTCGTAGAACAGCGCCAGGTCCTTATAGACGGGCAGCACGCGATTGCGAAGAAACGCCTCATCACCGGTAACAAGATAGTGATCCCAGAACTGGCGCGCGTACCAGCCCCCGGCAGAGATCCAGTAAGGCCAGATTCCTATTCCCGAACTGCTCGTGTAATAGAATTTGACGCCGACTCCCTTGTCTGGAAAGAGAGGATACGACGCTCCGCGAAAGCCGAAGATGTTTTTGGCGTTGGCCCGGAAATCCGGAGCGAGGCTTTCCATCCAGTTGAAGTAGGCTTCCATGCCTTCGCGCAAATCGCCCTGCACTGCACCCGCGGTTTGCAGGTTGATGGTGGAGTTGATTTCCGCTGCGATGCTGGGATATTTGCCACTGTTGAGGATGAACCAGTGCCGGCTCATCTCGAAAATTCTCTCCAGCAGCGCGGGCGAGTAATCCGGCCTCGACCGCTGATCGATGAGAAGTTCCTCCGTTGACATGCCATATTGCGCCGCGCCACCGAAATCCACGGTGACCCGGTTGAGCATCTCCGACTGAACCTTCCGGTGTTTATCGAGCAACGCAGGATAATCTGCCGCGATTCCTTCCAATGCCTGCCGAAGCGCTTCCACCTTGTCGTTGCTGTATTCAGGGAAATGCTCGATGCGCGTCAGCAGCAGGACTGAGGCCGCGTTTTCGATCACCAGCGTGTCGCCATCCATTCGGGCCGAGCCGCCGTTGCGCACGATGCGAACCACACCGGCGTAGCCGCTGTTGTCGACTGAAGGTTCGAGCATGCACCTATAAATCAACTGCTGCTCGTTCGAAGTTTGCCATGTAACGGTATCTTCGACTCCCTTTGGAGGGTTGACTGCGGGCCTTGAATCCGGGGCGTATGCCGCCCAATCGGGAGCCGTGTTTCCAATTCCTGCGTGTGCGCCCCAGTCCATACCGGAAACAACGCTCCACTCCGCAGATTTATGCAATGCGATCCGCACAGTAAGCTGCTGTCCCTGCGGGGCGGCGAGCCATTGCGCGACAACGCCGTCGGGACGGGAGATGAACGTTCGACGAACCCAGTCTCCGCGCTCGTCAGTCCAGTGCACTTTCGTTTCGCCGGTCTCGAAATCGAGAGTGCGGAGATAGTCCTTGACTGACGCGGACTTGGGAAGATCGAGACGCATGAGGAACGCCGGGATGGTGAGGTGCGGTTCGGTGTCCTGCTTGATCGGGCTCTTATTCATATACTCGAGAGCAAGAACCATTGCTTCGCGGTCTTTTCCGTCCAGCACAAGTTTCCGCACTTGCGGAAAGATTTCCGAGGCCTGGGGAGCCTCCATGGGCTTCTTCCAGGGCATCATCAGATCCTCGTGGTGAAAAAGGATCTGCTCCGCGTAGGGTTCTCCCATCAGTTCGATCGACATCGTTCCATTGCCGGAGGTGAGGGTTTCTCTCACGGACTCGCCGGGCGCGATACTGCAGAAGCCGCGTTGCGGCACAATCCTGCGCTTTACTCGTTCCGCCAGCGGCATCGGCGAGATCTCGTACGACCTTGCCGGCACTGGAGCGTTGGGCAGGAACCGATCGCCTTGCACGCGGTGTAGATATTCAGCTGGACGGTTGTCTGTCCGCGGGGCACCAGATTGCTCTGACCGTGATTGGGGATCGCTTTCGGCTGTGGCAAGCGTCGGCTCTATTGCCAGAGTCCCCACCATTCCCGCGGTAGCCGCACTCGTTTTTAGAAAATCTCTGCGCTTCATAAATTCCTCTCGTAGTCTGTTGTTCTTCGAGTGTTAAGCGATCCAATTAACCCAATCCAGCGGATTGCGCTTGCCGAGCTTCAAATGAATGTCCACGGGCTTCTTCTCCGGCAAATGCAGTTCGCAGGCGGCCTTGCCGGACTGCGGCCTGGCTGCCAACGCTCCAGGAGAGGCGGAGATCGATTCGATGCCATGCCGTGCAATCAACGTGACATCCTGCATTCTCGCCGAGGTAACCGTCAGGTCCACGGTGCGGGCGTCCATGTCCCAGGACAATTTGTCGAGCCTTGCAAAAGTGCGCAGCAACATGCCGTTCATTGCGCCTTTTACCAGCGTCGGAGGAAGGGCGGGAAGCACTTCGATGACGCCGGGGCGGGAGTAAGCCAGCATTTCCATCATGATGGTTGGAATGCCGCCCTGCGCATCGGGCATGGGATACGCGTAGGGGTCGTGAGAGCAGCGGAGAGACTGGCCGACATTGCCTTCTTCAATCAACTGGCGTAACTCGGTGTCTACGAGATAACTGTCTTTAAGCCGCGCTCCAACCAATGCGCGATGGCAGCGGCCATGTGCGGCGAGCCGTTCAGGAACGCGGTGGCGGTCGGCGACCAGCGCTGCCTTTGCCAGTTGCGGCACACGATCGGGATCGATTTCGTCGCCGGGCCAGGCACCGTAAAGATGAGAGATGTGTCGTTGAACATAACGCTCACGGAGAGTGGGCCAGGCCCACTCGTTCATGGAGCCTTCCGGCTGGACCATGTGAGGAGGCAACTTCGCGAGCATCGCTTTCCATCTGGGCACGCTGTCGGCCTCAACGCCCAGCAGTTCGCAGGCCTCTACCAGGTTGCCAAGCACCTCGCGGCACACCGAGATGTCCATGGCGGTGTTGATCGACGCCATGCACCCGGGGTTCAGGTTGCCGGGATTGTTTTCCGGCGAGAAGGATGGCACGAAGATGTAGTTTCCATTCTTGTCGGTGATGGTAAGGAAGTCCTCGTAAAACAGCGCGAGATCCTTGTAGGCCGGGATCACGCGTTTGCGCAGGAAATCCAGATCGCCGGTGACGAGATAGTGGTCCCAGAAGGGGCGCACGCACCAGCCGCCGGCGGATAGCCAGTAGGGATGCGGCCATATCTCTCCGGTGGAGGCGGCGTAATCAAAGTTGGTTTCAGCGCCCGACTCTTTGTTCGGCATCAGGGCATAGTGAGCGCCACGCATTCCGTAGATCCGCTTTGCATTGGTGCGGTAGTCCCGGGCGAGGCTCTCCATCCAGTTGAAGTAGGCCTCCATGCCTTCGCGGTGATCGCCCTGCACGCCCGGAGCGATCTGCAGATTGATGTTGGCGTTGGTCTCGGCAGACATGGTGCAATACTTGCCGCTGGTCAGGATGAACCAGTAGCGGCACATTGCGAATAACTTCTCAAGATAACCAGGCGAATAGCCGGAGCTTGACCGCTGATCGGCGAGAAGCTCCTCAGAGGACATGGCGTATTGCGATGCGCCTCCAAAATCGACGGTAACGCGGTTGAGCATCTCCGACTGGACCTTTCGCGCCCGTTCAAGCAATGCCGGATAGTCCGGAGTAAGTTGCTCCACCGATTTCCGCAGCGCTTCAACCTGCTCCTCGCTGTAGTTGGGGAAGTGCTCAAGTCGCGTAAGCAGCATGACGGAGGACGCGTTTTCAATCACCAGCGTTTCGCCGTCCATGCGGGCCGTGCCGCCTTCGCGGACCACGCGGGTGACGCCGGCGTAGCCGCTGTTGTTTACCGAGGGATTCAACATTCCCTTGAAGATCAGCCGCTGTTCGTTGTAGTCCTGGTGGAACTCTCCTTGCGGGCCTCCTCGGCGACTGCCGAAGAAGTCGTTCTGCGCGCCTTGCTTCACGCTTACGAGAGGCCCTGCGAGGCCGCCACCAGAACCTCCCACCCCGCCGAACATTCCGCCCCCGGCTCTTTGCAGCTTGATTCGTACGTTCACCGATTGGCCCTTGGGAGCGGTGAGCCATTGCACCACAACGTTGTCGGGCCGGGACGTGAAGGTCCGGCGAACCCACTCGCCGCGCTCATCCGTCCAGTAAACCTTTAACTCGGTGCTCTCGAAATCGACGGTGCGGAGATAGTTCTTGATCGATGCGGTTTTCGGGAGATCGAGCTGCATTGAGAATGCAGAGCCTCCGCCGAAGCCGCCTCTCGTGGAGTTGTCGAGCTTCTTGTGCCACTCATCGTGGGCGAATTTCGCGGCTTCCTGATATTTTCCGTCGAGCATCATTTGGCGCACTTGCGGGAAGATGCCTGCGATGTCGGGCACCTCGAAGGGCTTATGCGGCACGAATATGCTTTCGTGACGAAAGGTAATCTGCTCAGCATAGGGGTCGCACTGCATGTCGATATTGATGGGTCCATTGCCGGAGATGAGAAGAGAATCGCTGCCGGGTGCGATGCTGCAAAAGCCCCGGCGCGGTACAACCCCGCGCCGCAGCCGTTCCTCGAGCGGCATGGGCGAGACGGGGACACCATCCAGCACATACGAGTCTGCTTGCACCGGGGCCTTTGGCAAATAGCGATTTGCCTGCGCACGCTGCAGGTATTGAGGAGAACGAATTTCCTTGCGCGCCGCTTTCGCTTGCCCGGAGTTCTGCTTAGACTTTTGCTTGGTTTTGTCACTCGCCATAAGCGGCAGGACAAATTCAGGCGAAGTTGCCAAACCGGCAACGATGCCACCCTTCTTCAAGAAATCTCTGCGTTTCAATGTTCTCTCCCTTGGCTCACTGCAAGTCACGGTTGCAGGATTTGCAGCTATCTCAATTCATACGGACGGATAACAATGCTCACTTGTTTCCTAACTATGGCTATCCTGCTTCTCTGCAAACAAATACCCAGAGATTCCGAGATCCAGATGCACGTGATTCTGCGCAAATTTATTACGCAACTAAGAATAGACCCGAAACATCATTTGCTCGAGAAAAGGCGCACCTTTCGTAGAGCTCTCGTGATTGATGTAAGGAAGTTGCGGCAACAGTGTAACTCAGCCGTGTCTCTCCTATAGCTGGGAGTTTCTACCGTACGGTTCTCTGATGGGTTAACCCCCGGCGGTTAATGGCAATGAAGGATTGACCGCCGGCCTTCATGTTCCAAGGAGCGTGGCTTTGGTTGGGGGAACGAGAAATGGCGGTAGGTGATTGCGGCGCTGGCTCCGAATAGGATTGGGCGCGCCTCTCTGCAACTCGATCAAGTTACTATCCGTCGAGATCTAATCCGGAAGATTTATCTTCATTATGAATAACTACAGGATGTAGCGGCTGAGGTCCTGGTCTTTTACGATGGAAGCGACCATCTGCCTGACATAGTTATCGTCGATGAGGAAGACTTTCTCGGGGCCGGTGGCGGTCATGCGCTCCTGGTAGGGCAGCGGCGATGAGGATTCCTTCTTGATCGACTCAGAGAGTGCGGCGGCGGCCTCGTCGTTGGCCGGGCGGCGCGCTACGTCGGGCGCGAGGAAGCTGACATCTTCAAGCACGCGCTCCATGATGGTGGCGAGACGGCGGGCTCCAATGTTCTCAGTCTGTTCGTTAACCTTGAAGGCGAATTCGGCCATTTCGCGCAGCGCTTCAGGCGAGTACTCCAGGCGCACGCCTTCTGTTTCGAGCAGCGCGGTGTACTGCTTGGTGAGCGAAGACTTGGGCTCAGTGAGGATGCGCAGGAAGTCGTCGCTGGTGAGCGATTGCAGCTCGACACGGATGGGGAAGCGGCCCTGCAACTCGGGGATAAGATCGCTGGGCTTGGAGACGTGGAATGCGCCGGCGGCGATGAAGAGGATGTGGTCGGTGCGGACCATGCCGTAGCGCGTATTGACGGTAGTGCCTTCAACGATGGGCAGGATGTCGCGCTGCACGCCTTCGCGGGAGACGTCAGGGCCATGACCGCCTTCGCGTCCGGCAATCTTGTCGATTTCGTCGAGGAATATGATGCCGTTCGACTCGACGCGCTCAACGGCGGCGCGATTGACGGAGTCCATGTCGATGAGGCGGCCTTCTTCTTCCTGGACAAGGTAGTCGAAGGCGTCGGTAACCTTCATTTTGCGTTTCTTTGAGCTGCCGCCGAAGATGTTGGGCAGCATGTCCTTGAGGTTCATCTCCATGTCCTCAAGGTTCTGATTGCTGATGATGCCGAACTGGGGCATTCCGCGCTCGCGCACGTCGAGTTCGACCATGCGGTCGTCGAGTTTGCCTTCGCGGAATTGTTGGCGGAGCTTCTCGCGTGAGCGCTGATGGCTTTCCGAAGCCGGCAGGGTAAGCTGGCCGTCTTGCGGGTGCGGCGGGGCCGGAGGCGGCGGCAAGAGCAGGTCGAGAAGGCGTTCCTCGGCGTTCATCTCGGCACGGTCTTCCACCTCTTCAAGGCGCTCTTCGCGCACCATGTCGATGGCGATCTCAACGAGATCGCGGATCATGGATTCGACATCGCGGCCGACGTAACCAACCTCAGTAAACTTTGAAGCTTCAACTTTCAGGAATGGCGAGTTAGTGAGCTTGGCGAGGCGGCGCGCAATCTCAGTTTTACCCACACCGGTAGGCCCGATCATGATGATGTTTTTGGGCATGATGTCGTCAGCAAGGTCAGGCGGAAGCTTTTGCCGACGCTGGCGATTGCGCAGCGCGATGGCGACGGCGCGCTTGGCCGCGCGTTGGCCGACGACGTGCTTGTCGAGCTCAGCGACGATTTCGCGTGGAGTGAGCTCGTCGAGCGAAAGGTCCTGTTCTTCGGCGGATGCGGGTAGGTAGATGGCCATCAATGTTTAGCCTTGCAGCTCCTCGAAGGTGACTTGGTCATTTGTATAGATGCAGATTTGGCCGGCGATCTTCATGGCTTTTTCCGCAATTTCGCGGGCGCTGAGGTTCGTGTTCTCAAGGAGGGCACGTGCCGCGGCTGTGGCGTAACTGCCGCCGGAGCCGATGGCTGCCAGAGGTTCATCGGGGTCAATTACGTCACCCGAGCCGGAGATGAGGAAGGTTTGGCCGACGTCAGCGACCAGAAGCAGGGCCTCAAGATTGCGCAGCATTTTGTCGGTGCGCCAGTCTTTGGCGAGCTCGACCGCGGCGCGATTGAGGTTGCCGGCAAACTGCTCGAGCTTGGATTCAAAGCGGGTGAAGAGATTGAAAGCATCGGCGGTCGATCCGGCGAAACCGGCCAGGATCTTGTCCTGGTAGAGGCGGCGAATCTTGCGGGCCGAGTGCTTGAGAACGTGATCGCCAAACGTTACCTGGCCGTCTGCGGCCATGACCACCTGACCGTCGCGGCGAACGCAAATCACGGTTGTGGAACGAATTTTGGGTCGTCGGGATGCGCTCATGATACCGTCCAAAAACAAAAAAAATGACGGCCGCGATTCGGCGTCTGCATCCTTGAGTATAGGTCATTTGACCATGAGGCTGCCGCGCAGGGGGAATTGGAGAATTGCGCGTCCAGACAAGCCGAACGACGGGGGTTCAAAAGCGGAACCTGCGTTATTCTTGAGATGGGATTGTGAGGACGGAATCCTGCTCAGATGACGTTGCTGGCAAGAGTTCATTGGGAGGTTGGGGCCGGAGTTGCGGCGATTGCGGTTGTTGGGGCAGTTGGGCTATGGCTTGCGCTGCGCAAGCGTCTGACGCCCGAGCAGATTGAGCGGCAGCGGCGCGACTTTCTGGTGCAATCGGGGCGCATTGTGGACGGCATGCTGCTTGACATCTATGACGTGGATGGCGAGGACGGGCGGAAGGCAACGCTTCTGCTCTTTAATTACCGTATTGGCGGCGTGGAATACGAGTGCTCTCAGGACATCACTGCATTGACGGAAGTGGTGGATACAAGCCACATTCAGCTTGGAGTACCCTGCTCGGTGCGCTATCAGCCGGGGAATCTGCAAAACAGCATCGTGGTGGCTGAGCGGTGGAGCGGGTTGCGCGCGGGGCAATCTGCAATTCAGGATTAGAGCGAAGCAAAGCCGAACCACTTGAGCTCATGGTGCGTGGATGGCGGTTGAAGGGCTGATTTGGCGGCACGCCAAGCCGCGATTAGACTAGCTATATGCATGTCCACGCGGCGTCTACCGGCCCGGGCACAACGAAGACAACACAGGTATTACGCTTCTCGCTGGCGGCCACGCTCGCGTACGTCCTGGTGACGTTTATTGCGGGCATTCGAGCCCACTCGCTGGCGCTGCTTTCAGAATCAGGACACAACGTTTCAGACTTTCTGGCGCTGCTGCTGAGCTTTGCGGCGGTGCATTTCCAAACGCGTCCGGCGGACGACGCGCGGACCTTTGGGTACCAGCGCGCGGGAGTGCTGGCGGCGTTTGTGAATGCGGTTTCGCTGGTCATCATTGCACTGTGGATTGGTGTGGAGGCCGTGCATCGGCTCTACCATCCGGTATTGGTGCAGCCCCGGTTGATGATGGTGGTGGCGGCAGCAGGCGTTGTGATGAATGGCGTGATTGCGGCGCTGTTGTGGGGTGTGGCTCGGGATGTAAATGTACGCTCTGTGTTTTTGCATATGGCAGGCGATACGCTCTCAACCGCCGCGGTGATTGCCGGCGGTCTGGGAATTCTGCTGACAGGCAGAAACTGGATCGATCCAGTGCTTTCGCTGCTGATTGCGGCGCTGATCTTGTGGTCGAGTATCGGCATTGTTCGCGAGACGCTGAACATTTTGCTTGAAGGCACGCCGCGAGGCGTTTCGCTGACGGACATCCGCGTGGGAATGGAAGAGGTGGAAGGTGTTGTGAACGTGCACGACCTGCACGTTTGGTGCCTTGGGTCTCAGTCGCGAGCCCTGGCCTGCCATGTGCAGATTGCGGACATTCCGCCTTCAGAGAGCGCGTGCATTCTGCTGAATCTGAATCATGTGCTGAAGGATCATTTTCACATTAGCCACACGACGATCCAGTTTGAACACATAGGGTGTGAGGCGCTTGAAGGCTGCGTGGTGCCTCCCGAAGAGATGGCCGGCAGCGTTCAACATCATCACGGTCACGTACATTAGAACAACTGAGGACAGGATTGGGATGGCCGATACGAGCCGTTTTGCCGCGTCAGCTTATTTGAGTGCGGCGTTATTGCTGATCGTGGCTTGTTTGCCTGTGCTGCAGGCGCAGGACAATTCGAGCCTTGGAAAACTAGGCGGCGCTTATGCGGGCAGTGAAGAGCCCGATGTTCCGGTGGATATCTACGCCGAAAACGGCAAGCTGGTGATTGAAGCTGAGAACTCCGTGCCGATGGTGCTGAAACAGATTTCCGGCGTGGAATTTGAATTTCCGGGATCGACGGCGAAGGTGCGATTCAACGTGGACGGCACGGGGCACGGCGACAGCCTTGAGTTTTCAACTGCTCCCGGCTCGACTTATACCCGCACCGGGCCGGCGGTTCATCACACCTTTCACGATTATCGGCGGACCGAAGCGATGATTCCGATGCGCGACGGCGTGAAGTTGCATGCGGTGATTCTGAAGCCTGCGGATATCGCACAGCCACTGCCGTTTCTGATGCAGCGCACTCCGTACGGATGCACGGGCATCAGCCGCATGTCGTTTTTTGCGCAGCGGCCGGAACTGGCGCGCGATGGCTACATTTACGTTTGCGAAGACATTCGCGGCCGGTACCAGAGCCAGGGCAAGTTCATCATGAGCCGGCCCATGGCGGATCACCACGATCCAAAGCTGGTGGATGAAAGTACGGATGCTTACGATACGGTGGATTGGCTTGTAAAAAAGGTTCCAGGCAACAACGGGCGCGTGGGCGTAGTGGGAACGAGTTATCCGGGTTTTCTGGCAATGGCGGCGGGTATCGATCCGAATCCTGCGGTGAAGGCAATTTCGCCGCAGGCTCCGATGATCAACGTATGGATTGGCGATGACTTCTTCCATAACGGAGCGTTCAGGCAGAGCTACGGATACGACTACGTGTTCAGCATGGAAAAGAGTAAGGGCCACACAGACGTGAGCTATAGCAAGGGCGGCGATCCGGTGGATGGCTTCGACTATTTTTTGAAGCGCGGATCGTTCGAACAGGATGTGAAGCAATCGGGAACGAAGCCGTTCCCGACATGGAAGCTGTTCCTGGCGCATCCTGCATACGACGCAGTCTGGTCGTCGCGTGGAGTGGAGCAGTGGCTGACAAAGGTTACGGTGCCGACACTGAGCGTGGGCGGCTACTACGACCAGGAAGACATGTACGGCCCGCAGGCGGAGTACGCAGCGCTGGAGCCGCACGATACGCACCACGAGAACTTTCTGGTGCTGGGGCCGTGGCGGCATGGGTACTGGTCTGCGTCGACTAGGAATCTGGGCAACCTGAAGTTTGGCGAGCCGATCGGGAAGGAGTTCCGCGCGCGCATCGAAGCGAGGTTCTTTGCGCACTATCTAAAGGACGAGCCAGGCAGCAATGCGGCAAAGTTCGATCTGGAGGATACGGCAAGCTTCCAGACGGGATCGAACACCTGGAAGTATTACAGCCACTTTCCTCCGTTGCAGTCGAAGCCTACGGCTTTGTATCTGGCGAGCGCCGGCCTGACATGGGCCCAGCCTGCACACGAGACGACAACTGCATACACGAGCAATCCTGCGGACCCGGTTCCTTATCGTCACCGGCCGATTCAGCCTACGTACAGCCAGGGTTCGCAGTGGTACAACTGGCTGACCGAGGATCAGCGATTTGTAACTGCGCGCAAGGATGTTGCGGTGTGGCGGCTGCCGGTGCTGACAAAGGACCTGACTCTAACGGGCGATGTGGTTGCCGACATTTTTGCCGCGACTACAGGGTCGGACAACGACATGGTGGTGAAGTTGATCGACGAGTATCCCGAGGACGATTCCGACGTGACGATGCGCGGCTACCAGTTGATGACCAATGCGGAGATCTTTCGCGGGCGGTATCTCGACAGCTTTACTAAGGCTGAGGCCTTGAAGCCGGAAGAGATTCGCGAGTACAAGTTCTCACTGCGCGATGTGGATCACGTGTTCAAGGCTGGACACACGGTGATGGTGGAGATCCAGAGCACGTGGTTCCCGCTCTATGACCGCAACCCGCAGACCTTTGTGCCGAACATCATGAAGGCGAAGCCTGCGGATTACAAGGCTGCGACGATCACGGTGTATTCGGGGCCGGGGCATGAGTCGAAACTGTTGGTGCCGGTGATGAACGGCTGTGAAGGGGCCGGTTGCAACTGAGACTGTTCGAACTGAGTTAGCGAGCGGGCTGAACTAGGGGATAGGCTCGGTGTGGATTTCGCCTTTGCGGCCGAAGTACTGCACCATGTGGCCTTGGAGCAGTACGAAGTAACCCACGCAACCGGCGAGCATGATGCGGCGCAGGAATTCGAGATACTGAATTTCTCCGCTTTGGGTGGCTTGTACGGCGAGCTTCATCCATGCTTCGTTAAAGTCCTTGGCGATGGACCAATCCGGCAGATCCATTGGTTCAACGTGGGTTTCGCCGTTGGGCATGTAGTAGACGTGTTCCTGAATGCATAGGTCGGTGTGATAGCGCTCAACGCCTACGCTTGTAAGTTTGCGAACGACCTCGGGGAATGGGATTTTGCCGGCGTCCGAGAGTCTTGCACACTCGTGCATCACTGCTACTGCTTCCTGGTGCATGGTGGATTTTCTCCCTCGTGTCAGGAAATCGTATTTGTTTCAGGTATTTAGGTCAATAAAGATTGAGTAAAGAATGCGAATTTATCAATTCGGGTTAGAATAGTTGTTGGAATGAAGCTACACAAGCCCATTTCGGCCCTCCTCTAGCGGCTCCCGCCGCCCATACTTGTTCTGCGCATCTACCCCTTTTCAATTCATTCTTCCAGAGCTTTGAAGCCCGGAGGGCCATCATGATTGACCGTTTGGAACAGATGGAACAGCGCTATAACGAACTGCAGTCGCAGTTTGCGCTGCCGGAAGTAATTAACGACCACGAGAAGTATCAGAAGACCGCCAAGTCGCTGCGCGAGATCGAAGCCCCGGTGGAGAAGTACCGCGAGTTGAAGCAGGTGCAGCAGGGCCTTGCCGACGCGCGGGCGATGCTGGCTGAGAGCGATGCCGATATTCGCGCCATGGCCGAAGAAGAGATTGCGTCGCTGGCGCCTCGCGAAGAAGCAATCAATGAAGAGCTGAAGGTCATGCTTCTGCCCAAGGATCCGCACGACGAGAAGAACGTGATTCTCGAAATTCGCGCAGGCACTGGCGGCGATGAAGCGTCGTTGTTTGCGGCGGAGGTCTTCCGCATGTATTCGCGCTTTGCCGAGCAGCACAGGTGGAAGGTCGAAGTATTGTCGATGTCGGAGTCGGGCATAGGCGGCTACAAGGAAGTGATTGCGATCATCGAAGGCGAGCGCGTGTACTCGCAGTTGAAGTGGGAGAGCGGCGTTCACCGCGTGCAGCGTGTTCCCGCAACGGAGACGCAGGGGCGTGTGCATACTTCGGCGATTACGGTGGCGGTGCTGCCCGAGGCCGAGGACGTGGACATCAAAATTGAGGCCAAGGATCTGCGCATCGACACGTTCTGCTCGTCGGGTCCAGGCGGGCAGTCAGTGAATACGACGTACTCCGCGGTGCGCATTACGCACCTGCCGACCAACACGGTGGTGAGCTGCCAGGACGAAAAGTCGCAGATCAAGAATCGTGAAAAGGGCATGCGCGTGTTGCGGTCGCGCCTGTACGAGGTCGAGATGGAGCGGCAACAGGCAGAGCTGGCCAAGGAGCGCAAGCAGCAGGTGGGCAGCGGCGATCGCAGCGAGAAGATTCGCACGTATAACTTTCCGCAGAACAGGCTGACCGATCACCGCATCGGGCTCACGCTGCACCAGCTTGACCTGGTGATGGAAGGGCGGCTGCAGCCGATTGTGGATGCGCTGATTGCGCACTATCAGTCAGAGCAGTTGAAGGCCAGCGCGATGCAGGTGGCCTGAGGCGTGTTGCTCGGGGATTGGCGGCGGCAAGCGGAGGCGCGCCTGCAAGTAGGGCCGCATCCAGAGCGTGCGCGACTCGACGCCGAGGCGCTGCTGCTGCACCTGATTGGCCGGAATCGCGCGTGGCTGCTGACGCATCTCGACGATGAGTTCGGCGGCTGCAAGTCGATTGGGTATTCACAGCTCATCGAGCGGCGGCTTGCGGGTGAGCCGATCCAGTACATTACAGGCGAATGCGAGTTCTACGGGCTGCCGTTTCGCGTGAATCGCGATGTGCTGATTCCGCGGCCGGAGACTGAGCACCTGGTGGAAAGGGTGCTGGAACTGGCGGCGGAATTTGAGCAGCCGCGCATTGTGGATGTGGGCACTGGCTCGGGCGCCATAGCTATTGCGCTCGCGCATACGTTGACCTCGGCGCAGGTTACGGCTGTCGATCTTTCAAAAGCGGCTCTCGGTTTGGCGCGGGAGAATGCGGAGCGCAACGGTGTCGCAGAGTGCGTGCGGCTGCTCGAAGGCGATCTGCTGTTGCCGGTAGCTGGAGAAGAGTTTGAGTTTGTCGTCTCGAATCCGCCGTATGTTCCTGAGAGCGATCGCGACACTTTGGCGGTGGAGGTTCGGGAGTTTGAGCCGGGGATGGCGTTGTTTGCAGGCGCTGACGGATTGAACATTTACAAGCGGCTGTCGCCGCTCGTTTATGAGGCTCTTGTTCCCGGCGGATATGTGCTATTCGAGATTGGTTTCGGGCAAGCGGATGCGGTTGCGGGGATTCTAGCTGCAGCAGGTTTTTCCGATGTTCAATTTACGAAGGATCTGCAGGGTATCGATCGCGTAGTCTCAGCGCAGCGTTGAGTTGGAAAGCAACGCACTCCAGTGAACCATTAAAATGATAGATGTGATGTAAGTGCGCGAGTTTCCGCGTCCAATCCCAACCGAATCATCTTCAACCGATCCCATTCTGGAAGGAATTTTTCATGCCGTCATCCAAAGGCTATGCAGCACAGAACGCCCAAACGCCACTGGCTCCGTTTACCTTCAGCCGCCGCGAGCCCGGCGCGACGGAAATTGCAATCGAGATTCTCTATTGCGGAGTGTGCCACACGGACATTCACATGGCGCGCAACGAATGGGGACAATCCATGTACCCGATGGTGCCGGGCCACGAGATTGTTGGCCGCGTGACCGGCGTTGGTGCAGGAGTGAAGAAGTTCAAGGCCGGCGACCTGGCAGCAATCGGTGTGATTGTCGACTCGTGCCGTAAGTGCGCGCCTTGCGGCCGCGGTGAAGAGCACTTCTGCCTTGAAGGTCCAACGCTGACCTATGCGGCGGCGGACCGTGTGGACGGAAGCATCACGATGGGCGGCTACTCAAACAACTATGTTGTGGACGAGCGCTTTGCCCTTATGGTGCCGGCAAATCTCGATCTGGCTGGAGTTGCGCCGTTGCTCTGCGCGGGCATTACGACCTACTCGCCGCTGCGCCACTGGAAGGTGGGGCCGGGCATGAAGGTGGGCATCATAGGACTGGGCGGACTTGGCCACATGGCGCTGAAGTTTGCGCACTCCTTTGGTGCGCACACGGTGCAGCTTACGACTTCACCCAAAAAGGTTGAGGACGCGAAGCGGCTGGGCGCCGATGAGGTTGTGATTTCAAAGGACGAAGCGGAGATGAAGAAGCATGCGGGCTCGTTCGACTTCATTATCGATGCTGTGTCAGCGCCGCACGCCATGGAGCCTTATCTTGAGTTGTTGAAGCAGGACGCTACGCTGACCATTGTTGGTCTGCCGGAGAAGCCGCCTTCGATCGATATCTTCCACTTGATTACCAAGCGCATTTCGGTGGCGGGATCGATGATCGGCGGTATGCCGGAGACGCAGGAGATGCTGGATTACTGCGGCAAGAACAACATTACGGCAGACGTCGAGGTAATTTCGATCGATAAGATCAACGAGGCGTTTGAGCGGATGCTGAAGCAGGATGTGAAGTATCGCTTCGTGATCGATATGAGCACGCTGAAGTAGGTGCAGTGGTATCCCACTCATCTCGCGATGAAACTGCGAGATGAGTGGGGCACCCGATTTCGTTCAGGAAGGTACAACAGACTTTGGATATTTGATTTGGAACAGGCCGCTAGATACGGCCTGTTCTGTTTAGTTCGCGATAGAAGCCGAGGTCTTTGCCGCTCAGGGATTTGGATATGTAGGCGATCTGGCCGTAGTGCAGGCCGAAATGCTCGATGGCCTGGTAGACGGCATCGAGGCCGCGCACGGTGTAGCCCTGGATGACATAGGTGGCGAGGAGTTCGTCAATAGTGAGGCGATTGAGGATCTTCTCCACTTCGGCGATGGTGGCGCCAAGCCGGCTGAGCAGTTCTGCCGCGGTAAGGCCGCCTTGCGCGGCAAACTCTTCAGGCCGGTTGCGTTTGTCCTCGTCCTTGTTGAATGCGGCGACGATCCACTGAGTCACGTTGCCGTTGAGATGCAGTATGAGGTTGCCGACGCTGTTTGAAGCCTCGTTGGGACGCCACCACGCCTGTTCCACTGTCATAGGTTCAACGCAGGTTTTGAGGCGCGGCCAGTATTGGTTGAGGAGTTTATTGCGCGAGAAGTCGAGGAAGATCGCTGCAAGTTCGGAATCGTGTGCTGTCATGTTGCCCTCCTATTTGACGATGGCCACCTCGCCGGTTTTTACATTCAATTTCCATGGCTGCGGTGGTGGCAATTGCATGGTTCCGTATGACATATCGAGCGGCATCCAAAGGTAGCGTGAATCCCAAAGCTCTTTCGGCTTCCAGGTGTCGCCCATGTAGATGACGGTGGATTTTTTTGAGCCGACGATCTTGAGGAGCATGGTCGATTGCGAATCGTAGGTGTTGGCTTCAGGGGGAGCAATGCTCTTGAACTCGCTCCAAGGCCCTGATAGCGACGGCGCGGTGGCGTAGACATTTGGATTGGGCCGCCAGCCGGTAAGATGCGAGCCCATCACATAGTAGAGGTTGCCGAAGTGGACGATGGCTCCACCTTCAAGCGGCTCCTTAATAAATGCAGTTTGCTCCACGTTCATGTAGTCGTCAGTGAGTTTGGCGATGAAGAAGCCTTTGGTGGGGCGCGACTCGAAGATGAGGTAGGCCGATCCGTCGTCGTCGACAAACTGGCCGATGTCGCGGCTTTCCTGATCGAGCGGACGGAAGCTCTTTACGAAGCGATACTCGCCGTCGATGCGATCGCTTACCGCGACCATGACACGGGCGAGTTTGTAGTGGGCGTCGTCGAGGTGCGCGTACAGGACGAACTTGTGGGTGCGAGGATTGGCGAAGACCTTGGGCCGCTCAAGCACCCAGCGCGGTCCCAGATGTTCCGGATCAGAGAGCGCTACGACCTGGCGGCGAAATTTCCAGTGATCGAGATCGCGCGAGGAATAGCAGGCGACGTAGCGCTTGTCGGGGTCGTTGGTATGCGATCGGTCCTCACCGAACCAGTAGTAGACGCCCTTCCAGTAGGTGATACCGCCGCCATGCGCCTGAATCTGCTGACCGCGATTGTCTAACCAGCGATCACCGGGCTTGATGGTGCCCGAGGCCGCAAAAGAGGGAGTTACGGCTACGAGTGTGAACACAGCCAAGCCGGCCAAAAGGAATACTGCTTTCTTCATTGTTTGTCTCCGTTGGCCGGCGACGGTGGGGAATACGGGCTCGGCGATTCGGTCTAGATGAGTTCGTAACCGGCAAACCAGTAGCCGATTTCGAAGGCTGCCGTTTCTTCCGCGTCGGAGCCGTGAATGGCGTTCTCCTGGATGGAGGCGGCGAATTGCTTGCGGATGGTGCCCTCCTCAGCGTTGGCGGGATTGGTGGCGCCCATCAGCTTGCGCAGGTCGGCGATGGCGTTTTCCTTCTCAAGCACCATGAGGACGAGCGGGCCCGAGGACATGTAGTCAGTGAGTTCACCGAAGAAGGGCTTGCTCTTGTGGACCGCGTAGAAGCCTTCGGCTTCGGCCTTGGAGATGGTTTGCTTCTTGATCGCGACGATTTGAAACCCAGCCTTGTCGATGGCTGCGAGAATTGCGCCGGTATAGCCTTTGCGGACTGCGTCCGGCTTGATAATGCTGAAGGTGCGTTGCGGCACTGCACGTACTCCTGAAGAATATAGATTCCTTTTTAATTGTAATGGCGCTGCCGAGGGGTAGCTTTTAGCTGTTAGCTCTTAGCTAGTTCATTGGTGATCACGGGGTTTTGGTGCGGTTATGAAATGAAAATACGAAGGCCCGCAGAGGACGCGGGCCTTTGAAGCTAAAAGCTAATAGCTGTCTTTACGCTTTACCGATCACTTTGGCTAGCGTTTCGCCGATTTGGGCGGGCGAGACAACTACGTGAATGCCGGCTTCGGTCATAGCCTTCATCTTGTCTTTGGCCGTGCCTTGTCCGCCGCTGATGATGGCCCCAGCGTGGCCCATGCGGCGGCCTGGAGGCGCGGTCTGTCCGGCGATGAATCCGACGACCGGCTTCTTGACGTTCTGCTTGACGAACTCGGCTGCGGCTTCTTCCGCGCTGCCGCCGATTTCGCCGATCATGATGATGGCATCCGTGCCGGGATCGTCGTTGAGCAGGCGAAGCGCATCAATGTGCGTAGTGCCGATGATGGGGTCGCCGCCAATGCCGATGGCGGTTGACTGGCCGATGCCGCGCTGCGTGAGCTGGTGCACTGCTTCATACGTGAGGGTTCCGGAGCGGGAGACGATGCCGACTGAGCCTTCTTTGTGAATACGGCCGGGCATGATTCCGATCTTGGCTTTGCCGGGCGAGATTACGCCGGGACAGTTGGGGCCGATGAGGCGCGACTTCGAGGTCTTGAGCTTAGCCCAGACCTTGACCATATCGATGGTAGGAATACCTTCGGTGATGCAGACGATGAGCGGGATGCCCGCGTCCTCCGCTTCAAGGATGGCGTCCGCGGCGAACGGCGGCGGAACAAAGATCATGGTCGCATTGGCGCCGGTTTCCTTCACGGCATCGGTAACGGTGTTGAAGACCGGCCAGCCTTCGTGGATGACACCGCCTTTGCCGGGCGTGACGCCACCGACGACTTTGGTGCCGTATTCAGCGCAGCCTTTGGCATGGAAGGTACCTTCCTTTCCGGTGAGGCCCTGAACAATCAAGCGAGTGTTGTTATCAACTAGTACCGCCATCTCTATGCTCCCGCCTTTGCTGCTGCGACGACTAACTCCGCGGCTTCTTTCATGGTTGCGCCTACCTGGAAGTTGAGGCCGGAATCCTTCAGGATCTGGCGGCCTTCTTCAACGTTGGTGCCTTCGAGGCGCAGAACGATGGGAACCTTTACGTTGAGATTGCGCGCGGCTGCAACAACGCCGGTGGCGAGACGATCGACGCGCAGGATTCCGCCAAAGATATTAATGAAGATGGCTTTTACGTTCGCGTCGGAGAGCAGGATTTCGAATGCGTGCTCGATCTGTTCCTGGGTTGCGCCGCCGCCTACGTCGAGGAAGTTTGCGGGGCTGCCGCCGGCGTACTGAATGATGTCCATGGTGGCCATGGCAAGGCCTGCGCCGTTGACCATGCAGGCGATGGAGCCGTCGAGCTTGATGTAGTTCAGCGAGTATTTGCTGGCCTCGACTTCGAGCGGATCTTCCTCGTCCACGTCGCGGAGTGCCTTGATGTCGGCGTGGCGGAAGAGGGCGTTGTCGTCGAAGTTGATTTTGGCGTCGAGCGCGATCAGCTTGTCGTCCTTGGTGGTGATGAACGGATTGATCTCGACGAGCGACGCGTCGGTTTCGACAAATGCCTTGTAGAGGCTCTGGAAGAAGCCGACGGCCTGATTAATCTGTGTGGACTTGAGGCCGAGTGCGAAGGCTAGCTTGCGAGCCTGCCATGCGCCAAAGCCGACCGCGGGATCGATGGTCTCTTTGTAGATGGCGTCGGGCGTCTTGGCGGCTACTTCTTCAATCTCCATGCCGCCAGCCTGCGAGGCCATGAAGACCAGCTTGCCGGTGGCGCGATCGAGGACGATGCCGAGATAGAGTTCGCGATCAATGGCCGCGGTTTCTTCGACGAGCAAGCGCTTGACCTTCTGACCCTGCGGGCCGGTCTGGTGCGTGATGAGCTGCATGCCGAGGATGTTTTTGACGTGAGTCTCGGCCTCATCGCGGGTGCGCGCGACCTTGACGCCGCCGCCCTTGCCTCGGCCTCCGGCGTGAATCTGCGCTTTGACGACGACGCCTGAAGCGCCCTCGGCAAACAGTTTGCGGGCCACCGCGGAGGCTTCCTCCGGCGTGTTGGCCACTTCGCCCCTGGGAACGGGAACGCCGTATTTCGCCAGGATTTCCTTTGCTTGATACTCGTGGATTTTCATGTGGTTATCTAGGATCCGCCCAGTCCGCTGATGTCGGGGGATTCGGGACCAGGTCCGGGAAACGTCCGGGCCGGCGAAACCGTGCCAGCGGTAAGGCAATCTTATCTTGCTGCACGTTGGAGCGGCAAACGGGAAGGCGGGGACAAGGTTACAAGTTGACAAGTTAACGAGGTGCCAGAAGGGGCAGCGCTAATGGCGAGGCCTGGGGGTTCTGGACATTACCATTGAGGATATGGGTGTGTTGAAGGAATTGCTGAAGCCGATGGCTGAAGATGGCGTGGCTCTGACCCGGGAGCAGGCGACTGCTGTGCTGGAGGAGATCCTCGCGGGTGAAGCGCCGGAGGTGTTGGTTGCATCGCTGCTGGCTGTGATGGCCACGCGCGGCGAGCAGGCTCCGGAACTGGCCGGCTTTGTGGATGTGATGCGGGCGCGGGTGACGCCGGTTCCGCTGACGGACGAAGAACGCGCCACGCTCGTGGATGTTGTGGGGACAGGCGGCGGAGGTCCGCTGACGTTCAATATCTCTTCAGGCGCGGCGCTGGTGGCTGCAGCGGCGGGAGCCCGAGTGGCCAAGCACGGGAATCGCGCGGTGACCTCGCGCTGCGGAGCGGCCGATGTGCTTGAGGCGCTGGGTGTGCCGATAACTCTTAGCCCGGAGATGGCCGCGGAGTGCCTGCGCGAGACGGGCTTCATGTTTCTGTTTGCGCCGTTGTATCACCCGGCGATGAAAGTGGTTGGGCCGTTGCGGAAGGCGCTCGGCTTCAGGACGATCTTTAATCTGTGCGGGCCGCTGACCAATCCTGCGGGTGCACGGACACAGGTGGTGGGCGTTCTTGCGCCGAGCAAGGTGCTGCTGGTGGGGCGCACGCTGGCGGCACTGGGAGCCAAGCGGGCGTTTGTGGTGCACGGGTCGGATGGGATTGACGAACTGACGACGACCGGCGAGTCGGTTGTGGCGCGGGTGGAAGAGTCAGAGACGGGTGAACCCAAGCTGAAGGCGGCGCGCGTGACTCCTGAGATGGCGGGACTGCCAAGGTCTACGTTGGAACAATTTGTGGGTGGAGATGTGGCCACCAATGCCGGGTTGCTCTTCGACGTGCTGACGGGGATTCCCGGAGCGCGGCGGGATATTGTGCTGCTGAATGCTGCGGCGGGCCTGGTGGCAGCGGGGCTGGCCGAAGATCTGAAGCAGGGTGTGGAGATGGGAGCGGAGGCGATCGATTCGGGCCAGGCCGCGGCTACCCTCGAGAAGCTGCGGCGGTTCGGGGCGAAGCACACGACGATTCAGTGATTAGAGCTTCGGACAGAAGCTCAGGCCGAAAAATTTCTGCAAGTTTCTGGGCACGTTGCGTTCATAGGAATGAAGGAGACAAAGCGATGTCGATTCGGAGTGGAATTGCAGTGATGGTACTGATGGCGGGGGCCGGCGCATTGGTTGCGCAACAGCCCGGCCAGCCCGATTTGAAGATCGATTCGGCGAACCGTACGCTGACCGTGAGCGCGGAGAACACCGTGACGGTGGAGCCCGATGTGGCGATTCTGCATGTTGGCTTTGAGACGTTGCCGACGGATGCCAAGTCAGCCTACTCAGATGGAGCAAAGACTTCGAATGCGATTATCGGCGCGCTGAAGAATGCAGGCGTGCCGGAGTCGGCGATACGCAGCGAGTGGCAGCGCCTGAACAGCGTGTACGACAAGCCGCACAAGTTCACGCTGCAGCAGCAGTGGACCGTGCGCGTAAAGCCGGAGCGCGCGGCAGAGATTCTGGATGTGGCGGCGACCGCCGGCGCGAACAACAGCGGACAGATCGACTGGGAAGTGGATAACAAGCAGGCATTGGAAGACAAGGCTCTAGAAGGCGCCGCCGCGCGGGCTCGCACGCAGGCCGCGGTGCTTGCAAAAGGAATGGGTGTGAAGCTGGGCACGCTGGTGTATGTGAGCAACCAGATGTCGTCGCCGGTGATGCCGGTGAGGATGTATGCGATGAAGGCTGCACCCATGGCCGGCGCAGCGCAGCCGCTTGCGATTGAACCGAACAAGGTGTCGAGCTCGGCGACGGTGTATGCGGTGTTTGCGATCGAGTAAAAGCAGGGTACAAGGGACGAGGTCCAAGGGTCCAAGTTGATGTCGGGCAGGTTGCACTCAGGACTGGCCCGAGAGGATGGGAGCTGAATCTGTTGGGTCGCTGGGGCATCCTATTGATAGTCGTTGTAACGACTATTTGCCGGATGGGTCATTCTTCTGTCTGGCGTGGAGGCTATCCCATTGAACAGCAACAAGATACGGCAGCCAGCGATCTTTCTGCCTCATGGAGGAGGCCCTTGTTTCTTTATGGACTGGACATGGGGGCCTGCGGACACCTGGGACAAGACCCGGCAGTTTCTTGAGGGGATTGCCGCGTCGCTTCCCGCGCCTCCGAAGGCGCTGCTGGTGGTGAGCGGGCACTGGGAGGAGCAGGCCTTTACGGCCAGCACCGCAGCCGAGCCCAAACTGATCTTCGACTACTCGGGATTTCCCGAGCAGACATATCGACTGACATGGCCTGCGCCGGGCGAGCCGGAGCTGGCCCAGCGCGTGGCGGAATTGCTGAAGTTGGCGGGATTGCCGGCAGGACTGAGCGCGACGCGCGGCTTCGATCATGGTGTTTTCGTGCCGCTGAAGGTGGCGTTTCCGGGGGCTGAGATTCCGGTGGTGACGTTGTCTCTTTCGCGGAGCCTTGATCCTGCTCTGCATCTGGCGGCCGGGCGCGCGCTGGCTCCGTTGCGCGATGAGGGAGTGCTGATCATCGCGAGCGGAATGAGCTTCCATAATCTGGGCGCATACTTCAGGCCTGAGTCGGTAGAGCGTTCGCGGGCATTTGATGAATGGCTGACAAAGGCCGTGGAGTCTAAGGCGGTGGAACGCGACGCACTGCTGAAAGCGTGGAGCAGTGCGCCGTTTGCGCGCTACTCGCACCCGCGCGAAGAGCACCTGATCCCGCTGATGGTGGCTGCCGGTGCGGGCGGAGATGCGCCGGGGAGACGCGTTTTCACGGACGATCCGATGGGCGCAACGATCAGCGCTTACAGGTTTGACGGCTGAAACTGCGCTGCATGCTGTGTATAGTGGGTGTGCGCGGGCGAGGATGAGGCCTGCGCCGGTATTTGGAGAAGCCAATGCAGCGGCGCGACGTAATCAAACTGGCGGCGATGAGTGGGGGCGCGGCTGCTCTGCATGCGGCTGGTGTGGCCTTAGCGCCGGCTGAAGCTGCAAAGGCTCCTCAGACAGTTCCAACCAGAGGAATCATCCGAACCATTGACACGCACATTCACCTGTTCGACCCCCTGCGGCTGGGCGGTGTACCGTGGCCTCCGAAGACCGATACGGAGATCTACAAGCCGGCGCTTCCAGATCGTTTTGAAGCGCTTTCCAAGGGGCTTGGCGTGGTGGGCGCGATTGCGGTTGAGGCGAGTCCGCTGCGCAGCGACAACCAATGGCTGCTGAACCTGGCGCACAATCATCCGGTGATTGTGGGGGTGGTGGGCGACCTGGTGCCCAGCGACGACTCGTTCATGAGCGAGCTGGAACGGCTGCACGGCGATCCGCTGTTTCTGGGCATCCGTTACGGCAACCTCTGGAACCGCGATCTTGCGGCAGACTTAGAGAATCCCGGCTTCATCGACGGGCTGAAGGCGCTGGCGCAGGCAAATCTGGTGCTGGAAACCGCGAATCCTGATCCGCGCCTGCTCGGCGCGGTTGTGAGTGTGGCGGAGCGCGTTCCGAATTTAAGGATTGTGATCGATCATCTTCCGCACGCAGTGATTCCCTCGGACGCAGATGATCGCGACAAATACTGGGCGAATCTGCGGTTGCTGGCGAGCACGCCGCGCGTGTATGTGAAGCTCTCTGAGATTCCGGTACGCGAAAACGGCAAACTGGTGACGAGTCCTGAGCATTACCGGGAGAGCCTGGACGCAATCTGGGATGTGTTTGGAGAAGACCACGTGATGTTTGGCAGCGACTGGCCGAACAGTGATCACGTGGCCACATACGCTCAGACGTACGCGCTTGTTCGCGGATACATGGCGAAGAAGGGTGCTGCCGCGCACGAAAAGTTCTATTGGAAGAACTCGATTGCGGCGTACAACTGGAGACGCAGGCGGCAGGATCAGCCCACAATCCAGCTGGGCGACACGGCGTAAAGTGTTTCGCTTTCAATGCGGCTGTTCAGGCCAATGACCTTGGTGCAGCTGGAGAAACAGGCCTGCGCGTATAATTTGACCGATGGCAGCGAACGCACAAGTCGGAAATCCCGAAGCTGAAATTATGAGGACCGCGACTGAAAAGCTGACGGCACTCGAGCAGCATCTGCGCGAGCTGGGCCGGCTTATGGTTGCTTACTCCGGCGGAGTTGATTCTGCGTTTCTGGCTGCCACAGCTCATCGGGTGCTTGGCGATCAGATGCTTGCGGTGCTGGCAGATTCGGCGAGCTTGGCGCGGCGCGACCTGGAACAGGCCTGCGAGTTTGCGCTTACTAACGGAATCGCACTGCAGGTGATTGCGACCGAGGAACTGGATAATCCCGACTATGCAAGGAACGATGCGGACCGTTGCTTCCATTGCAAGAATGAGCTGTTCGTCTCGATGAAAGCTCTGGGCGAAAGGCTGGGATACAGCGCGATTGCCTACGGGCTGAACGCCGACGATACTCGGGACTACAGGCCCGGGCAGCGAGCCGCTTCAAAGCATGAAGTGCTGACGCCGCTGGCTCAAGCGGGGCTGACGAAGGCGGAGATTCGTGTGCTGTGTAAGGCAGCGGGCTTCTCCCTGTGGGACAGGCCTGCCGCGCCGTGCCTGTCTTCGCGCGTTGCGTACGGGCGCGAGGTGACGCGTGAAGTGCTGGAACAGGTGGAGAACGCCGAAGAGAGCATGCGCCAGTTAGGCTTCCGCGAGTTCCGCGTACGCCATCACGGAGATCTGGCGCGGGTTGAAATTGCGCGCAACGAACTGCCTGCCGCTCTCACGATGGAGATGCTTGACGCCATTACCGCAGCGCTCAAGCAGTGCGGCTATCAATATGTAACGCTGGATACAGCGGGATTCCGCTCCGGCTCGCTGAATGCGATTCTGCCGGTGGAGGTCCTTGCCCGCCGCGGCGCATAAGCTCCCAAGCCATCTAATGCTGCCAACGTAGCCTGAGGTGTGTTGTGTTTCGAGATTGCCGGAGGTGAAAAGACCTGCGCTAACCATTTAGAATCACAACGCAATGCGAATTGGATATCTGGAGTGCTTTTCCGGAATAAGCGGCGATATGCTGCTTGGCGCGCTGGTGGATGCCGGTGTTCCCTTTGAGTCTCTGGCGCAGACGGCCGAGGCGTTGAATGTGGGTGCGCGGCTGGAGCGGCACAAGGTGATGCGCGGCGGTATTACGGGCACCAAGGTCGATGTGATTTCGACTGAAGGACAGCCGGAGAGTCCGGACCACTCTCACGACGATCACGGCAAAGACCATTCGCACGATCATGCACACGAGCACTCGCACGATAGCCACACGCATTCACACGATGCGCATACTCACTCGCATGCGGCAGAGCCGGCGCACAAACATGCTGAGCAAAGCCATGCGCCGCACCGGCATCTTTCTTCCATCTTGAAAATCATTGACGCTGCGCCTATTTCCGATGCAGTGAAGGCCAGGGCCTCACGCGCATTCAAATTGCTGGGGGAGGTGGAGGCGGGCATCCACTCCATTCCGGTTGAGAAGGTGCACTTCCACGAGGTAGGAGCCGTAGACACAATTGTGGACATTGTGTGCTCGGCGGTGGGAGCAGAACTGCTTGGCGTGGAGCGCTGGATCGCGTCGCCTTTGAATGTGGGCAGCGGCACGGTGAAGTGCCAGCATGGAACTCTGCCGGTGCCCGCGCCTGCCACGCTGGCGTTACTTGGCGATGCTCCGGTTTATTCCAACGGCCCGGCAATGGAGCGCGTAACACCGACGGGCGCAGCGATTTTGCGCATGCTCGATGTGCAGTACGCATCGCTGCCTGCCATGCGCGTGAAGGCAACGGGCTACGGCGCGGGCGGAAAAGATACGCCCGGCGAACCGAACCTGCTGCGGTTGCTGGTGGGCGAGGGGACGGAGATCTCTGCTGAAACATCTGACGCCGAGCCAATTGCGGTGATTGAGACTGTGATCGACGATTCGAATCCGCAGGTGCTGGCGTACGTGAGTGAGTTGCTGCTTGAGCGTGGCGCCTGGGATGTGTATCGCGTTGCCGTGCAGATGAAGAAGGGACGCACCGGTGTGCAGATGACGGTGCTGTGCCGTCCGGATCTGGTATCGGCACTGGAAGAAGTGATCTTCCGCGAGACGACTACGATTGGACTGCACTGGCGGCTGGAGAAGAAGCAGTCGCTCATGCGTGACTGGATTGAGGTTGCGACGACATGGGGAGCGGTGCGCATCAAGGTGGCGCGCTGGCCTTCAGGACAGATTGCCAATGCATCGCCCGAGTACGAGGATTGCCGCAAGCTGGCGACGCAGAACCAGGTGCCGCTGAAGCGCGTGATGCAGGAAGCGATGAGATCATTTGCCGCAGATCGGGATAACGGCTCGGCTGCACACATGGAGAAGGGTTGATGGATCCAGCTACGATTGAGTTGCTGTTGAACGAAGTGCGCGAAGGCAAGACGGACGTGCCGGCCGCGCTTGAGAAGCTGCGGCATCTGCCTTTTGAAGACCTGGGCTTTGCAAAACTCGATCATCATCGTACGCTGCGCACCGGCATGCCTGAGGTTATCTTTGCGGCCGGCAAAACCACTCAGCAGGTTGCCACCATCTTTGAGCGCATGGCGAAGGCCGGCGGAAATGTGCTGGCCACGCGCGCATCGAGCGAAGCGTTTGAAGCAGTGAAGGCAGTTGAGCCACGCGCGGTGTATCACCCACATGCGCGCGCCATTACGCTGAAGCAGGCCGATGCGCCCGCGGGCAAAGGTACAGTTGCGGTGGTGTGCGCTGGAACGAGCGATCTAGCGGTTGCGGAAGAAGCAGCCATTACCGCGGAGCTGATGGGCAATGAAGTTGAGCTGATTGCCGACGTCGGCGTGGCGGGAATTCATCGGCTGCTGGCGCAGCAGCACTCGCTGAAGCATGCACGCGTACTGATTGTGTGTGCGGGCATGGAGGGTGCGCTGCCTACCGTTGTGGGCGGGCTGGTGAATGCGCCGGTGCTGGCGGTGCCCACGAGCGTGGGCTATGGTGCTTCATTCGGCGGCGTAGCTGCCCTGCTGGGCATGCTGAATACCTGTTCACCGAATGTTTGTGTTGTGAATATCGATAATGGTTTTGGCGCAGCGTGCATTGCCTCGCTTATCAATCACCTTTAGAACCAACGAGTCGCGTGCCACACCGCTTTCATGTCGCAAGCCAGATCATTCCGAAAACAATCGTGGACACAATTCCGTGATGCGGATCACGGTCAGGTACTTGTCTGACAACTGATTATTCTTCGTGTATCCGTGAGATCGCTTACGCGGCGCGAGGAGGGAGTTGTGTCTGGGTCCAATTTGGCGCGGTGGCGAAGAATCTCGCAGATCTTTTTCCTGCTGCTGTTTCTAGCGCTGCTGGCGTTCACCTCCCTGCACGCAATGCCGGGCACAACAAGCGACATCCATGTGCGTGGGCCGGTGCGGCTGTTTTTTGAGTGGGACCCGCTGGTTGCCGTTACCAATGCACTTGCATCGCATGCGCTCTACAGAGGACTGCTCTGGAGCTTGGTAATCCTGATTCCAACTTTGTTCCTGGGTAGATTTTTCTGCGGCTGGATATGCCCCATGGGTACGCTGCAGCATTTTGTGGGCAACATGCAGTCAGAGTCCAAGCGCGGCAAGCAGCGCATTGAGTCGAACAGGTACAAGCGCTGGCAAACGATTAAATATGTGGTGCTTATTGCCGGACTGGTCGCAGCCTATTTCGGGTCGATGATCATCGGCGTGCTCGATCCGTTCAGCCTGCTGGTTCGTTCGATAGGGCTGGCCATCCAGCCGGGATTAAATTTCGCAGTGCGCGTGGTTTTAACGCCGCTTGAGAACAGCCATATTGCACTCGTCAAGTCCGCAGCGGGAACTGTTCATGCGGTGTTGGCGGCGACGGTGCTCGATTTCAAGCAGGCGCATTTTGCGCAAGGGCTGGTGCTGGGGCTTTTGTTCATCGTGATTCTGGCGGCAAGCCTACGGGTGACACGGTTCTGGTGCCGGTCGATTTGCCCTCTGGGAGCGTTTCTTGGCTTCGTGTCGCGCTGGAGCATTCTGGGGCTTCAAAAAGATCCAGAAAGCTGTGACCGCTGCAATCGCTGCCTGCTGCATTGCCAGGGTGGCGACGATCCGATTGGCGGTGCTCCATGGCGCAAGTCAGAGTGCCTGATGTGCATGAACTGCGTGGGCACTTGTCCGCACGACAGCCTCAAATTCAAATTCTTCAGGCCGTCGATCAAGGGGTTGGAGGTTTCATCGCCCGACCTTGGGAGACGCCGCACTGTTACCGGGCTTGCTGCGGGAGCAGCCGCGGTGCCGCTGATGCGAGCCAATACTGGAATGGGCAAGAGCCGCCACGAGAAACTGTTGCGGCCGCCGGGCGCGCTCGACGAGCCGGAGTTTCTGTCGCGCTGCATTCGCTGCGGTGAATGCATGAAGGTATGCCCGAACAATTCGCTGCATCCCACGCTCGATGAGGCGGGACTGGAAGGATTGTGGACACCGACGCTGGTGCCGCGCATCGGCTACTGCGAGCCAAGTTGCGTGCTTTGTTCCGAGGTGTGTCCGACGGGCGCCATCTGGCAGATTACGCCGAAGGAAAAAGGCTGGGTGGTGGGAGTAGGCGAGCAGAAACAGCAAGTGCGTCTGGGTACTGCTTTCTATGACCGGGGACGCTGCCTTCCATGGGCCATGGCCACCGATTGCATTGTGTGCGAAGAGTGGTGTCCGGTTTCGCCAAAGGCCATCTACGTTGAAGAAGCACAGGTGATCGATTCCGCGGGCCAAGTAAAAACGCTGAAACAGCCGCGCATCGATCCTGAGAAGTGTGTGGGCTGCGGAGCGTGTGAGTATGCGTGCCCGCTGCAGGAACACCCGGCGGTATACGTAACGAGCATTGGCGAAAGCCGATCGCCGAGCAGCCAGATTTTGCTGAGCAGGAAGTAAAGGAGAACGGGACAGATGTTGCATGCAAAGACTTGGAAAGCAGCAGTGTTGGCGTTAGTTGTCGTGGTGTGTGTTGCCGGCTGCAAGAAGAGCAAGGTCGATCCGTTTCCGGCATCGGGCACGGTGAGCGGATGGGAGAAGACCGGTGACACGCGCACCTTTGCCGCCAAGGATCTGTGGCAATACATTGACGGCGATGCCGAGCAGTACATCTCCGCCGGAGTGGTGTCCGCTTCGACTTCCGACTACAAGTACCAGGGAAAACTCGAAGCGGTGGTGGATGTGTTCACCATGGGCGGCGAGGCGGGAGCCAAGACGATTCTCGATAAGGCGCAGTCGAGCGAGGCAAAGCCGGTTCAACTGGGCGATGCCGCGCTGGCCTACGGACAGAGCGTGAATTTCCGCAAGGGGCCGTATCTGGTGCGCATTGTTGCCTATGAGTCCACACCGGATGGAGGAGCGGCGCTGCTGGCGCTGGCCCACGGAGTTGAAGCAAAGCTCTAACGATTTGACCTGCGGAGCGATTACCGGTGCCGGTATTGAAGGCGCGGACAGTTGATGGAGGACGATATTCGATGAAGGATCGTCGGGAGTTTATTAAGGTCGCTGCAACTGGTGCGGTGTTGTTGGGGGCGCAAGGCAAGATGGGTGTGGCCGGCTTGCTGGCACAGTCTGCCGGCTCGGCGAAGTCGCGCGTAGTGGTAGCTCGCGATGCTGGATTGCACGGTACAGGAACGCAGCCCGACGAGAAGCGGGTGCTGGCTCTGCTTGACAAGGCAATGGCCGGCTATACGGGCCGCGATAAGCCGGTTGATGCGTGGAAAAGCGTGATTCCGCCCAATGTGCTGAAGAGTGGTGTCATTGGTCTCAAGGTCAACGGGCTGGGTGGCCGGGGAATTTCAACCCATGCGGTGCTTGTGCAGGCGATCAGCGAGAGGCTGCAGGAAGCCGGTGTTGCGGCTGGAAACATTGTTGCGTGGGATCGCAATGCGCGCGACCTGATGGCATGCGGTTTGACCATCAATCGCGAGGACCGCAGCCGCATGCGCTGCTTCGGCAGTGATGTTTCAGGATTTGAAGATCAGCAGGAGTCCTGGGGCGTTGCGCGGATTCGTTTGTCGAAGATACTTACCCGGGAGTGTGCCATGGTGATCAGTCTTCCGATCTTGAAGGATCACGATCTGGCGGGAATGACGTTTTCGATGAAGAACATGTACGGCGTCGTCGACAGACCGGATCATCTGCATGGCAACAACTGCAATCCCGCGGTTGCAGACCTGAATTGTATTGCGGCAATCCGGCAAAAGGTGACGCTGACCATTGGCGATGCGATGAAGTCGGTGTATCAGGGGGGGCCGGTGTTTCGCCCCGATCGGGTCTGCTATCCGAATGCACTGATTGTTGGTCGGGATCGCGTGGCGGTGGACCACGTGGCGCTGAATTTACTCAACAGCCATCGAGTGGAGCACGGACTGCAAACACTTGAAGCGGTAGGGCGCGCGCCGGACTACATCACTACCGCTTCTGACGCCGCGCACAAACTGGGTACGAATAATCCAAAACGCATTCAGATGATTGAAGCCTGACGAGGTGCTGAACATGTCAGGGAACGAAGGAACGAATTCGAAGCAAGATGTCCAAATCTCCCGCCGCGATGCCATGGTGCAACTGCTGCGGCTGGGAGGCGTGGCGGCGGGCGCAGCGGGAATAGGCGCCTGGCTTAGCGAGCGCAGCTCCCGGCCGATGCCGGTGCAGGCCCAGCTTGCGCGGCGCGATCATCGTTTGGCTTCCGATCCGAAGTGGCCGCAGATTACGGTGGTGCAAAATGCAGAACCGCGTGAACTCGTAAAGCAGGCTTTTGAGAATCTAGGTGGCATTGGACGCTTTGTCAGCCGGCAAGACGTGGTTGTGCTGAAGCCGAATATCGCCTGGGATCGCACGCCGGAGCAGGCCGCCAATACGAATCCCGATTTGGTGGCGGAAGTGGTTAAGCAATGCTGGCAGGCAGGCGCCAAGCGCGTCATTGTGACCGATGTGAGCTGCAATGAACCGCGCCGCTGCTTTCAGCGCTCTGGAATTCAGGCTGCCGCGCGTGCTGAAGGGGCAGAGGTGATCCTGCCCAATCCGGATCTATTCAGAGAAGTTGATATGGGTGGTGTGGTCCTGAAGAGCTGGCCCGTCTTTGGGCCATTTCTTGAGGCCGACAAGGTTATCAACCTTCCGATCGCGAAGCATCATGAGCTTTCAGGTGTAACGCTCGGGATGAAGAACTGGTACGGCATTTTGGGCGGCGAGCGAAACCGGCTCCATCAGCAGATACACCAAAGCCTGGCTGATTTGGCGAATTTTATGTTGCCTACGCTAACGCTCCTGGATTGCTATCGGGTGTTGCTGCGCAACGGGCCGACGGGCGGCAATCTGGAAGACGTTGCTACGAAGAAGACGCTGGTGGCGGGCACGGACCCGGTGGCGATTGATGCTTACGTGGCAAAGGCGTACTGGGACCTGGAAGCTGACCGCCTGCCTTATCTGCAGATGGCTGCGGCACGCGGGCTTGGCACCACCGACTTTGCGGAGCTCAGTGTGAAGGTGAGCCAAATTGGTTGAGCTAATTGAGCGAGATTACAGGGCACGGCTGAGTTATCAGATTCGAGAAATTCCCGGGGATGGCAAAGGTCATCTAGCTTGCTGTTGGCGTGCGAAGCAATGCAGGTAACCATGTCTTGCACGAGAAAGAGACATAACAAGCTCGAATAGCACGGTATCCGGAATTCGATCTGAAGAATCCACTTGTCATACACTTGTTGTAGCAAGTGCTCACCTATTTTAAGCGTCATTTAATGTCAAATAACGAATATATACGTCACGAAATGGAAAAATATGTCAGAATGGAAAGCATCTGATTGTGCTGTTCAGACATATCACTCTCCAGTTCGATCTGCGATTCGCAGTTTTTCTGAAGCTGTCGGGCCCACTATCCAGACTGTCGCCGAAATGTATGTCGTCGCTGCATTTCATAAAGAACAGTCACATATTCCAACGTGAATTCTGTGCCCGGCTGCGTTTGCTCGTACCCGCATTTTCGTAGGAGATGGTGCAGCTGTGTACAAAAAGAGATTAGATTCCTGGAAAGCGATTGCCGAGTTTCTCGGGCGAAGTCTTAGAACCGTCCAACGGTGGCACGAATTAAACGGATTACCCGTGCACCACTTTGGGGGAAGCAAGGGCTCAGTCTTCGCTTACGAAGAAGAGATTGATGCGTGGCTCGCCGGCCTGGCTGATTATTCCAACCGTTCTCATCTGAAGGCAAGGGAAGAGTCGGGAGCTGCTCGACGCATCTCGCAGGAGCTTACTGCGACCGCAGATCGGCTGTGGGAGACTCGCTCAGTCAGGAACGTACAGGCCATCACCGACCTTTACCATCAGGCCGCCGACAACGATCCAACCAACCCTGGGGCGTATACCGGCATTGCCAACGCCATGATCTTCAGCGCGATGAATGGCCTTATAGAGAAAGCCATCGCGTATCCGATCGCGGAGGATGCGCTGCGGCGGCTTCCTGTTCTGGAATCGGATTATGTTGATGCGAAGTGCCCGGCGGCGTGGCTCGATATGCTTTATCGCCGCAACTGGAACAGAGCGCGATCGGGGTTTGAAGAGGTGGTTAGCAAGCGTCCATCTTTGTCTTTCGCCCGGGGAGGGCTCGCGCTGTCAAGGTTGGCGGATGGCAACATCAGCGAAGCGGTGGAGTGTGCCTGGGATGCCTGGAAGGTGAATCCGCTGGTTCGCTCGCTTGGTGGAACCCTTTGCTGGTGCGCCTATCTGAACGGCGAATACCAGCGTACCCTCGATTTGGCTGCCCAGATGCAGAGGGGGGGAGTGAAAGGCGCACTCACGGGCTTTGTTGAAGCCCTAACCCTTGCGGTCTATCCCCATCCTGCTGAGAATGTTGCGCAGCTTGAGCAGGCTGCCCTGGAGCAACCGAAGAATCAGCTTCTCCACGGGGTCCTCGGATATGTCTACGGGGTAACCGGACAAGAGGAAAAGGCTCGAATCAAACAGACGGAACTCACTTTGTGGGTTGAGAATGGACGAAATAGGAGAGGGTTTCCGTTGGCATTGGTCTACCTTGGCCTCGGGGAAGAGCAGGAAGCAATCTCATTACTGGAGGCAGCCTACGCGGATGGTTCTGTCTGGAGTCTTGGATTCCGCTCCGATCCCATCCTGCGCAGCCTGAGGGGACGCCCCGCCTTCGAGCATCTATTGAGTAAGATTGGTACTCCGGATATCTACCACGTTCCAGTCGAGGTAGGAGCGGCACTTACAAGCGTGACCCCGGATCATGCCGTGATCGTAGAGACGCCTTGATCTGTTATGACTGGTGACCGAGTGCTGCCAACTGATACGTATAGGGGCTGGGCGGCGAATGATGACGGGGCGATATTGGGCCTTGTGCCCGAATATTGTTTCCGCGGATTAGCAGCGTAAGGTACCCGCAGAAGACAGTCGATACAGGCTATTTGTGGGCTCTATATTTCGGGAACCAAGTGAGCTTGATCGTAGTGTTTGTAACTGTCTGAAGTCCCGGCATGTAAATGGGGGCCTTCCAGCGTTCCAGACTAAACGTTCCGTCAAGCTCCAAATCGGCACCCAAGCGCTTAACTGCCTGTACGCTGAAGTCATTCAAGGTCGTTCCGCCAGGGATAAAGTCCTTCGAAGCTTTTTGATGGCGCCATTCAGCTTGCAGCCACTCGTTTCCACTCAAATGATAAGTAATCCATGCCTGCCCCCCTTTGCCTTCGCGGCCAATCCAATCGCCGAACATTTGTCCATGGTTGGTGTAGCCTTGTCTTTCCAAATATTCCCAGTACATGTATTGGCCTCCTACGCTTCTAAAGCTGGGGGGATCAGAAGAAATACCTTCTGCACGGATGTCCAATCTCGGTAGGGCAGGAACATGAGACAGAAAAATCCCCGGCCGAATGGATGCATTTTGTGGTGCATCAATCGGCGACACGTCATCATGTACTTCGGAATCCGTGTAGAGTGTCACCCAGTTACGAAGGAGGGGTAGGCGGTAAGAAAAATTAAAGGCCGCAAATCGGGCACCGGGATCGTTCCTGCCATCCTTCTCGGCCAGTCCAACATTAACAGTACTCAGAAAGCTCTTCAGGAAGGTATGTATTGTGACTGGAGAGTGTCCCTTCCCGCCGAAGAATGCTGTTCGTTCGAAGCCAAACTCGAGATTCTTTGTAGGTTGAAAACTGATCTTCTCAACGTGAATCCATGGGTTCCCTGGGTTGAGGACATTCGCCTCTGTTGAGGTGTCGCCTGTGAAATTTGGATTAGGCATTAATTCATGCCCGCGAAGCGGCCCTACCAAAAACTCATAGCGAAATGGTCCAGTAAGACGTGAAAGCAATGGAATTTGCAGTGGCTCGATTCGGTTTATATGAAACGCGTAGATGTTCTCAGCGTTGTTGGAGTAGGCCATGCTTGCTCCCTGGGCCGGCCCCAGCCATTCGTCCACCTTCCCAAACGAAATCACATGATTAAGCACCTGGGTTGAGACATACGCTTCAAGAAAGTTCCACCTCGCAGCACTATCCCTTGGTCCCAGGGGGATAGTCGCCTGGTTCGGATAGGCAATACCCGTAACGGGATTGATCGTCAGGTCCACTGCCGCCAGTGTTTGATATAGGGCAGGTGAGTAACCTACAGACGACGGAACGCCTTGGAGTTCTCCTCGCACATACAAAGTGAATCGACCGGCCGTTGCATAGCCGCTTACGCCAGAATAGTAATTGAAGCCCTTTTCGTATGGCCGGCCATAGTCGTTTACGATCGTCGAACCCAAGTGAAAACTGTCACGTAGAGAGGGGCCGCTGATCGCACGCGCAACTGAATAGGCCGACTCGAAAAACACGCCACTGCTCGGTCCTCCGCATTCACCCTGCGCACCTCGATTCAGCTCTCGATTCAGAGCTTCGTATATTTCACGCGCCTGATCTGTAATCGGCCCTTCATTCGAATTTTCGATTAGAACGTGTGTGTCATTAAGGATGTTTCGCAGGCTTGCGCGCGTCCAAGGACGCAAATCAAAATAGACATGATTTACAAACCCCAAAGAGTAGAGGCGCGACATCTCTTGGTACATCCAACTGTCCACAGGAATGAAGGGCGATCCTAATGTGTCACAGTCTGTTGGTTGACTTGTGGACCCATAGTCTGGGGCGTTCTTCGGGCTCTGGGCTTCTTGTGAAACAACCGCAGTGGCATGGCTAAGTAGAAGGATTACCCCGATCAGGTAGAGGCCACGGAACGAAAGGGCATTCAATCTAGGTACCCTCATAATCGATTGATTCCATTGCAGGTTTTCAAACGGTCCACGCGGCATTTCACCACATAAAGAGAGTTCTCGAACCATTCCCAGCCCGAATTATCTCATAACGACACTTAGGGTGGTCTAAGCGCCAAGGTTGCGTTTCAGTGTTGCTCCGCCCGAAGAAGTAAAAGTTTCAACATGAAGGAGATCTGCGACCGAGTGGCAGATGTTGGCGCAATATAGCGTTCTGGAAATTTACTGGCGTCGCGAGAATCGCGCATAGAGGAATAATACCCCCGGCCTCATTCCTACCGAGGTAAACTTTTTTGGTTTATTGCATATGATGGTTAAGCGCTGAGCGCACTGCTATGGCTACCGATCTCCGTCTTCACTGCATCGGCAGTGAGTGGCTCCGTGTAGATCTGGACTTCGCATCTCGACCTGCTCAAAGGTGGTCTCACTTCCTCAAAAGTTCGGATCACTTCGGTAGTCTGCGGCCCTGACCCATCTCGCGGCACTTCTTTAGGAGCCAAGATCATGTAAATCGACCCGGAAAATCCCTCTTTTTCTTCCTTTCCCTTATTGCGTAATGTTGCGTAATGAACTGACGTTTCGTCAATGCGATTTTTCTCGGCGAAGGAGTTATGACAAGGAGTTCATGGATGGAGAATTGGCTTGCATAATGCGCAAATTCGGGTAATATTGGAAAAAATAGCAGGTCGAGATTTCTTGCTACTCCGAACAGCATACGGATAGCTGACCTAGGTTGCTAAGTAGACCTATAGCTCACATTTTATTGATGGTTGAACAACGTCGGCCAACATCTCGTTGAGCATGACTTTGTGGCATTCAAACTCGCTGAGGCAATGTTGGAAGACTTGTAGCATTTCCCGGAATCTACGTTCGCCGTTTAGGGAGACCACATGGGTTCACGCGGGGCGTTCAACATACTTGACGTCGATGTCGATGAAGCGGATGGCAGCATTCTTTATGATGGGGAATTGGTTGAGACGTTAGGCGCAGACTTATACGCACCGGTGTTCTCTTGGCGATACGAGCGATTGAAGCGTGCTTTGGATTTTGCTGTTTCAGCATTCCTCATCGCTCTTGTTGTTATTCCTTGTGCGGTTATTTGTGCGGTTATTAGTCTGACTTCGCCGGGACCGATCTTTTATCGTGAAGAGCGAATCGGGCGGAATGGGCAAAGCTTCCTCATTTTGAAATTTCGCTCTATGTACACCGATGCAGCTAAACATAGCCACATTGAAACATCCGAGGAAAGTGGCAAGATCATCGAATGGCGAATGGTAAAGCACCAGAACGATCCGAGAATCACTCCAATTGGGAGGTTCTTGCGGCGTTGGAGCCTTGACGAACTTCCGCAACTTATCAATGTATTGTGTGGCGAAATGTCGCTTGTGGGACCGCGACCGATCGTAATGTCGGAAGTTGGTTTCTATGGGGAACTCGCTTCTTACTATCTGGCTGCGACTCCGGGGCTATCTGGGCTATGGCAGGTTTCGGGCCGGAGCAATATTGGATACGAGAAAAGGGCAAGGCTGGACATGCAATACGTTACGTCCTGGAGTCTTGCGCTAGATTTCCTGATTTTGTTTCGCACCATTCCGGCCGTTCTTGGCCGTGCTGGTGCCCGTTGAAGAGGTTCTGGTTCGAAGGATCTCATCCCAAAGACGTGGGCGCCAAGAGCCCTTGTCCCAATCAACTGATTCGTAATCGATGCCATTCAACCGCTGGGCGCAGATGTGAAAGTCATTCAAAATAAATGAATTGCAGGCATGGTTGCCTCTTTAATGAATTTCCATGAGTACTTTTCCAGGTGGTCGCCTACGGTCTGGAATGCAATCCAATGCGGCTCAGGGCGGGAGAGTACCATAATTGCTTTTTTCTGATGTGTGCGGTTGAGTTCCTGTTCCCGTCTGGTGTTGCGCCCAAATGGCAGGACCTGACCGATGTGCTTGCCGAGGACACGCGGCATGCAGGATGATTGAAAGTAATTATGGAAACGCGTCGTTTCGCAGTGTTTGTGACCCTCCTGCTGGTGTCAATCTGCCAAGCCTCTTCGCAAAGCCAAAACGCGAATAGTGCTGCCCCTGAGAGCTGTGTGGACCCATACTTCGGTACGCCGATTGCGTGCGAAACGGACTTGCAGCCATCGTTGCAAGAGGTTCAAAGTGGGAGGCGCAACCAATCTTATCCAATGAACGGTAGTCAGCCCCTGCAGTTGCCCTCCCAATTAAATCCAAATGCTGAAAACGCCCCACTCACCAACCAAAACCAAATTGGACGCCAAGAACGGGCGCGGATCGTACCGCCAGACAAATTAACCGAATTTCAAAGGTTTGTCGCCGCAACCATTGGTCAGTGGCTCCCTATTTACGGTGCCAACTTGTTTCGGCAGGTTCCAGCCACATTTGCACCGAGTGAATTGGCGCCCGCGAGTTCGAATTATGTGATTGGACCCGACGATGAGTTGCGAATTCGCATATGGGGGCAAGTTGAGTACAGCGGAAATGTGCGGGTTGATCGTTCAGGAAACATCTTTCTTCCGCAAGTTGGTTCAATACACGTTGCAGGGCTCCAATTTTCCGAACTTGATCCTCGACTCCGTGAAGCAATCGGAAGGGTATTTCGCAACTATGACCTCTCGGTTGATTTAGGGCGAATTAGATCAATGCAAATTTACGCAACGGGGCAAGCGAGGCGTCCTGGAGTGTACACGGTCAGTTCTTTGAGTTCATTGGTGGATGCACTATTTGCTAGTGGTGGTCCTTCTCCCCAGGGCTCTCTCCGTCATATATACGTCAAGCGCGACGGAAAAACTGTGGCAGATTTTGACCTTTACTCTTTGCTTATCAATGGGGACAAATCGAGCGACGTTCGCCTGCTTCCCGAAGACGTGATCTACATTCCGCCTGCAGGCCCTCAAGTGGCTATCGTAGGAAGCATCCGTACTCCTGGAATATATGAACTGAAATCGGATGAGACGATTGGTGATTTGATCAAGGCTGCCGGCGAAACCTCGGCTATTGCCTCGAACGCACGAATTTCTATCGAACGTATCCAGGATCGTGAATATCGAACAGCCATGGAAGTGGCATTCAACAAAGAGGGTCTTGCGACGGCGCTTCACAACGGCGACATTCTCAGGGTGTTTTCGATCACACCGGCATATTCAAGGACCGTCACCTTGCGGGGCCAGGTCGCCAACCCCGGCCGTTTCGGATGGCACCCGGGAATGCATCTCAACGATGTAATACCGGACCGCGACTCTCTCGTAAGCAGGAACTACTGGTGGAAGCGTAGTCACCTCGGCTTACCCGGAGAAGAATTCGAACCACTAATCTCAGAGGATAGAGCCGAGATTAGGCAGCCAGATATAAAGAAAGAACTCCTAAAAAGCGTACGCGATACTGATTCTTCAACCGAAGACACTCCTGACAAACAGCCTAGAACAACGCCGAATTCTCCCCGGTCCACTTCAAACAGTTCTCTTGCCGCGGGAGTCGAACAAGAAACCACGAAAGAAGAGTCTGATAAGAGCGATAAGAACGAGGTAACCCTATCGAATTCGGGAATTAATTGGGACTATGCCGTTATTGAGCGCATAGATCCGGTAACTCTGAAGACCTCGCTAATTCCCTTTGATCTCGGTAAGCTCGTGATCGACCACGACTCCAGTCAGAATTTGACATTGGAGCCAGGCGATACCATCACCATTTTCTCTCAGTCGGATATCCGTGTGCCTCTCGCGCAGCAGACAAAGTATGTCAAGCTGGAAGGGGAATTCGTACACGCTGGAGTCTACAGCGTGCGGCCAGGCGAAACACTTCGAGAAGTCGTGCAAAGGGCGGGTGGACTTACGCCGGACGCATATCTCTTTGGAGCAGAGTTTACCAGGGAGTCGACTAGAGTCCTGCAGCAGCAACGCCTGGACGAATACGCACAGTCGATACGAATGGAGGCGGAACGTGGGACCCAGGCACTTATCGTCTCGTCACCCGGAGGGGCGAATGCCGCCAATATATCGGCATCTCGTGCAGCCACAGACCAGTTACTATCCCGCCTAAGGCAAGTTAAGGCCACGGGACGCATCGTTATGGGTTTTCGGCCCGGTGATGACAAGCTCATGGATATCCCCAGGCTCGACCTTCAAAATGGGGACCATTTTACAGTGCCTTCGGCTCCTGCAACAATCAATGTAATCGGTGCAGTATATGACCAGAATTCATTCATTTACCGCCAGGGAGGGAAGGTCTCCACTTACTTGAACCTTGCTGGTGGACCAAATCGCAATGCAGACAGAAGGCATGTATTTGTCATTCGTGCTGATGGTTCGGTAATCAGCCGCTCCGGTGTAAAGAGCAGTTGGAACTTCCTGGGTGGTGGTGGCTTCAACGACCTGCGTCTTTATCCTGGCGATACGATTATGGTTCCCGACAAGACTGTGCGTCCGAATGCATTGCGTGGATTCCTGGATTGGAGCCAGATGTTCTCGCAATTGGCGATAGGAGCGGCGGCAATCAACGTCCTGCACTAATGTGAAAAGGCAGCCAGTATTTGATCCGGACAGCGAGACTGAGTACTGGAGTGTCCATCGGCAGCGTGACACGCAGAATCGCTACCTCTCAAAGTGGTAGCAGATTTCAGAGGTCACTCGAACTTGACGGGCGTTCGACGACCCAGCAAGCAATGTAGGCGTTAGGAGTTGAATGCTGTCTGCCACGGGGAAATCTTCTGTCAGATATCGAACAGATTGCAGAACCAATTTGAATTCAAGTATTCATCTCCAATACCGACCGCGTGATTGCGGCACCGCCGTCAGCCCGCTGACGTGGCGCTGACTAGGCCTGAATTCCGCCAGTAAGCGCCGCACCTGTGATCGCGGCTCTACAAGCCCAAGGAGCCTTTTCGGATTGGCAACTGTAGTAAGTCTTCGTCCAAACTCAGGTCGGCAAGCAACTTCGGCAACTGCAAGTTCTCATTGTGCAGATGCTTGACTTCTTCGGCTTCACTTACTTTCATGCTGCTGCACGTTGTCTTCCATGCCTAGTTTGTGTGCTTGCTGACGCTCTGATCGCTGACCACGCCTTATACCGTGTGGGATACTCCAACTTGCTTTAGCTCAGCGAGCCTCGGCCCCTTCGATCTGGCGGGTATTTGTCCTCCGGCATCGACCGATTTCGATCCTGAAAAAGTCATTTTCAAGCATTCTTGAGTTGAACCTGACAGGCTGTAATGCGTTGTAGGCTGAAGATCTGGCTGCAGAGGCGCATCAGGTAGCTTAGAAAAGCGCGCCAAAAAGCTCCGAGGAGCTTCTGGAAGTTCATGGCGGCAGCTGCGAGGATGGCATTGATCGCATCTCCGGCAACACCTTTCAGCCGATTGCGCTCCAGACGGTGTTCATTCTTCAGATGTCCGATGCTTGGTTCGACCGCGGCCCGGCGTTTCATCCATCGCCAGAGTGCGCGTGGTGTTCGACCTCGTTGCCGCTTATCGACGTGCACTGTCGCCGAGCCTTCATAATCATGGCCGCGATAACCCATATCGACGTGCACCTCGCCGACCGAGTCACCGACCATCCTTTCCACCTGCTTCATCTGTGCCGCCAGCGTGTGGCCGTCATAGGGGCTTCCCGTAAAGCTCCTTGCTCCGATGAACCATCCGCCACAACTGCTGACCGCCACGCTGACCTTGTTGCCGAACTCGTACGGCTTACCCGCCTTGCCCTTGGCGATGCATTCGACCGCTGGCTCATGCACGCTGTAGATCTTGTTCTTGTCATACCTTTGCTGGGCATGGATGCGTCGCGCCGTCTCCAGTAGCTTCGCCAACTCAATCGACGGCGTCTGTTTCTGCCGCTCGATCTCGCGCAGCACCCGCCCCAGCTGCGTGCGCAGCTTGCGCGTGCAGGCCCGAGCACGTTGCATCTGTCGCGCATGGGCATAGCGGCTCGACTGCAGCAGCAGGCGCCGCCCTACATGCCGGTAACTCTGCTTGATTGTCAGCCCCTCGGACCGCGCCACCTTCACCAGCCGTTCGCGCATGCGATTGTAGAGCCGTGCATCGGTCGGAAATCGAATCGCCTTGGTCTGCACAGTCGTATCCACATTGATGCGCTTCAACTCCGCGGGGCGAACCACGCGCCTGCGCACCCACGCCTCGATCGTGGCACGCAGCATCTGTTCGGCCCCAGCCTCGCCCAGCCGATTGCGCCAGCGCGTCATGCTCGAAGGATCGATCGGAAGGCGATGCTGGAAGTACCGCTCACCACTGAACTGCTGCCAATAAGGGTTTTCAACCCACACAGCAACCACGTCCTCGTCGCTCAGGTCATGCTGATACTTCAAGTAATGAAGCGCCACCATCAGGCGCGTCGAGATCCCCGGAGCACCCTGGCTGGGATGATAAGTCGCTCCCAGACTGGCTTCGAATGAACTCCAGTCCATGCACTGACCAAGAACTACAAGCGGGTGGTCCATGTCGATCAACTGCTCCAGGTCAACCTGGAACATCTCTCGCTGTGGGTGCTTCGGCTCGCGGTGTGGACGCATGCATTTCCCCAGTTTTTAGGCCGTTGGCTTCAACTTCAGGGAAATTCTAATCCGAAAAATAGCGAGATTCATCAGGTTTCATGCGGGTTCTATTGGTTTTTCAGGATCGACTATTTAGGGGAAGGTTACGCCGAACTCCAGAGAATCGACCTGCAATCTCCATCGTAATTGTCAGGAATTTCCGAAAATATCCGCGAATGAAAGAAGCGCCGAAATTGGGCGCATCACCTGTGTAGTACCCTAATTTAAAAGTGCATCGCCAGGAGTTCTGATGAAGAAGGTACTTGTGAATGGGGCAGGTGGGTTCATCGGCGGCCACATGGTAAAGAGGCTGAAGGCCGAAGGTTTTTGGGTTCGTGGTGTCGATTTAAAGAGTCACGAATTTTCCGATTTGCCTGCTGATGAATTCATTGTCGGCGATCTTCGGGATCAGCAATTGGTGGCAGAAGTTGTGGCTGGCATCGAGGAGGTTTATCAGCTTGCCGCCGATATGGGCGGGGCCGGATACATCTTCACGGGCGAACACGATGCAGACGTAATGCACAACTCCGCAACCATCAATCTCAACACGCTGCATTTTGGCCATAAAGCGGGAGTGAAAAAGTTCTTCTATTCCTCATCCGCGTGCATCTATCCGGAGTACAACCAGAGAGATCCGCAGAACCCGAAGTGCTCAGAAGAGTCGGCATATCCTGCCGCACCTGACAGTGAGTATGGATGGGAGAAGCTGTTCAGCGAGCGGCTCTATCTTTCATTCATGAGGAACTACGGAGTTAGTGTCCACGTGGCGCGCTTTCATAATATCTTTGGACCTGAGGGAACCTGGACCGGAGGCAAAGAGAAAGCTCCGGCAGCAATGTGCCGCAAGGTCGCGGAAGTGGAAGATGGCGGCGAGATTGAGATCTGGGGCGATGGCAAGCAGACACGCTCGTTCCTGTATGTTGATGAGTGTCTTGAGGGCGTGCGGCGGCTTGTGGAATCCGATTTCAATGGTCCTGTAAACATTGGTTCAGAGGAGATGGTGACCATCAATCAGCTTGCTGAGATGGTAATGAAGATTGCCAACAAGAAGCTCACCATCAAACATATCGATGGACCGTTGGGCGTGCGTGGTCGAAATTCCGACAACCATCTGATCTCCGAGAAGCTTGGCTGGAAGCCATCGCAGCCGCTCTACGACGGCTTGGCGAAGACCTATCAATGGATTGAGAAGCAGGTTGCCGTTTCACGATCGGCGCAACCAATCGGCACGAGTTGATAGTGGCTGGCTTGGTCTGAACCTGGTTCAGGACTGCCCGATAGAAACAGAATCACAGAGAGCCCCGGCCAAACCGGGGCTTTTGCATTTGGTGCGCAATCTTCAAGCACAAACCATCATCCGGCTTCAGTGATTCTCGTCTCGGCAGGTGAGAGCGCAACGCTCAGGCTCCCGGGCTCCGCTGCGAGAGCGACGGAGCGACGTTGCACATTACACAATGCGTGAATTTCTGAGGCTATATGATGAAAGTGATGGTGGACCTCGAGACTGGCCATCGTCGGTGTTCGAGTGCAACACGTGCGATGCGAGTAGCCAAGATCTTCGCGCATAGTCAAACTGATATGAGCCTGCTGCGAGCGAGGCCTCAGTCTTTAGTGCGCGGAAAGAATACCTTATCCTCTCACTCACATTTTGAGTTTCCAATGGATTGAATATGAACGAACTTGAAGCGGGAGAACATTTGCAGCAGTTTGCGAGCGACAATTATGCGGGTATTTGCCCTGAAGCGTGGCAGGCCATGCAGCAAGCTAATCAGGGGCATGTTACTTCCTATGGAGAAGATCCGTGGACCGCGCGCGCGGCCGATCTGTTTCGCGAACTATTTGAAACAGATTGCGAGGTCTATTTCGTCTTCAACGGAACGGCGGCCAATTCACTCGCGCTGGCATCGCTGTGCCAGTCTTATCATGGCGTGATTTGCAGTGATCAATCGCATGTTGAAACCGATGAGTGCGGAGCACCGGAGTTTTTCTCTAATGGATCGAAGATTCTGGTGGCACCGAGCAGCGACGGCAAACTGACTCCGGCCGCGATTCATGAAATTGCCACCAAGCGCCAGGACATTCACTACCCAAAACCTCGTGCCGTTACCATCACTCAGTCGACCGAAACAGGCTCGGTCTATTCGCTGCAGGAATTGGGTGCAATCTCCCATGCCTGTCAGGAGCATGGACTTTCATTGCACATGGATGGCGCCCGTTTTGCGAATGCCTGTGCGAGTCTTGGGTGCAGTCCTGCGGAAATTACATGGAAAAGCGGTGTCGACGTCCTCTGCTTTGGCGGGACAAAGAACGGCATGGCGGTAGGTGAAGCGGTCTTGTTTTTCGACCGCAAGTTAGCCTTGGACTTTGACTATCGCTGCAAGCAGGCAGGGCAACTGGCGTCGAAGATGCGATTTCTGTCAGCTCCCTGGGTAGGAATGCTGGAGAGTGGCGCATGGTTGCGCAATGCCGAACATGCGAATCGCTGCGCACAGTATTTCGCTAAGAAGGTAGAAGCTATCCCGGGGGTTAGGCTCATTGGAACGGTACAGGCAAATGCGGTGTTTCTGGAAGCCTCTGGGGAAGTGTTGAAGCGTCTGCAAGCAAAGGGATGGCACTTCTATACTTTCATCGGCGGAGCCGCGCGCATCATGTTCGCCTGGGATACAGACTTAGCGCGGATAGATGAATTATGTCGAGACTTAAAGGAATGTATTAAAGAAAGCTAGGCGCATACCTTCACTCTTTTATACCGTCAAATTATGGATCGTTTCTTTTGAAGAAATCTAAGTGAAGAATGTCCTGGCCGCTATATCTCAGGAATTCAATACGCAATGCGGGTAGTGTTTAACTTGTAGGTCATCGGTAACTATCTGGAAGTTCGATTTCGATTGCAATATGAATTTTGTACGTCTATTGTAACCAGTGCGAGAGGTTAGACTCGCATTTCAGGTGTTTCGTCGTGCAGTCACGGCGGATCACCCATTTTGTGGAGATGATGATGAGTGTTTCAGAAATTCTCGCGTCGGTTGATCGTGAGATTGAATTGCTAAAGCAGGTCCGCGCTTTGTTGGCTGGTTCTGGTGCAGCGGCTCCAGCTAAGAAGCAGGCAGCAGCTTCAAAGGTGGCTGAAAAGCCGGCGAAGAAGGGCGGTGCCCGCAAGAAGAGACGTCTTTCCCCCGAAGGGCGTAAACGCATTGCTGAAGCAGTCCGGAGACGGTGGGAAGCTCAACGGAAGGCGAAAGCTTCAAAATAGTTCTCAATCCAACAGGAAGTAAAGGGCGGCATAGTTAGATCAACTATGCCGCCCTTTTTCTATGAGCCTCGAATTCTTCTTGTCAAAAGTTCAGGGTTGCGGAACGGACCACTGGCTTGTGCGAGCTGACTCGAAGATAGCTTCAATTACTGACATATTCCCTATTGAATCTTCAACTGAGACAGGCACTTCAGTACCTTCGCGAACGGCCTTCGCGAATGCCTCGCCCTGCATGGTGTATTGATCGTCTACCGCGAAAGATCTCCGTTGAGATACCGCTGCCGCTGAGGTCGCCGGTACTGTCGATAAAGAGGCGAGTGGGCCGGTCGGGAGGTGCGTTAAATGGGATCTCCAACTCGATGCGGCCGCGCGTTCCCAGAAAGTGAATGCGCTGGTAGGGAATGAGCTGCGTGCTGCAGGTAAAGATGGAGTGACCGCCTTCAAACTCCAGAATCGCCGAGGCGAGCCTATCCGTCTTGAACTGCGGGTCGTGGTCGAGACATGCGACAACACGTTTCGGCTGCTGCTTGAAGGCGAAGCGCGAAGCGTGGATGAGATAACATCCGATGTCGTATATGCCACCGCCGCCGCTTTCAACCTGGTTGCGAATGTTTGCCGGGTCAACGTTGTTATAGCTAAAGACACCTGTTATGGAACGCAACTGACCCACGCGCCCCGCGTCGAGCAATTCGCGCAGGCGAAGCCACTGGTGAAAGCTGCGAATCATAAAGGCTTCGCCAATCTTTACGCCAGTGCGCTCGCGCACTTCAATCAGGGTCTTTGCCTCTGCCGCGGTAAGACTGATGGGCTTTTCACAGAGCACATGCTTGCCGGCTTCAGCGGCCTTGATTGTCCAGGGAACGTGAAACTGATTGGGCAGGGGATTGTAGATGGCATCAATGTTCGGATCGGCGAGCAACTCTTCATAGGAACCGTATGCGGTGGGTATGTCGAGGGCTTCGGCCGCCTGCTTTGCCTTTGCCAGATCGCGAGAGGCGATAGCGCTGACGGTGATGGTTTCTCCCTGCTGCATGGCAGGGATCACTTTCTTGACTCCAATGTTTGCGGTGCTGAGGACTCCCCAGCGAAGCTTGGCTGACATAGGAGCATGATACAGCCAAAAATCGACGGGAGACTTACGGGCTACTTTCGGTGAGCGATGAGACGTACAGCTTCAGCCGCGGTGCCTGCAACCAGCAATATTCGGCGATTCTCCGGTTTCAAAAAGCCAGCAGCAACCACTGAATCGAGAAAAGCGAGCAGGCCGTTCCAATAGCCAACGGTGTTGATGAGAATGCAGGGCTTGTCATGGAGTCCCAATTGAGCCCAGGTGACGGCTTCCATCAACTCGTCGAATGTTCCGTAACCGCCGGGCAGTATCAGAAAGGCGTCGGCCAGTTCTGCCATGCGCGCCTTCCGCTCGTGCATCGTGGGAACCAGTTCAAGAGCCGTCAATCCAGAGTGCGCGATTTCCTTGCCGGACAGGATTGCAGGCAGAATGCCGATCACTTCCGCTCCCGCAGCCAGCGCGGCATCCGCCACAGCACCCATCAGGCCCACGCTTGCACCGCCGTAGACAAGCCCAAAGCCGGCGGCAGCAATCTCCTTGCCCAGTGCCGACGCCTCAAGCAGGAAAGCGGGGCTGGTTCCAGACGCCGATCCGCAATAGACGGCGACGCGCATATTTGGGTGATTTGCGGGGTTCATTGTGACTTAAGAATAACCTGTGGATGGAGCGTTTCAGGCTCCGGCACGTCGGCTGTCATCGACGGTAAACTAGTTAAGGACTCTTCCCGCCGGACCTGACCTTGCATCCTCGCCTCTCTAATCTGAATCCCGAACAGCGCGCCGCGGTTGAAACCACCGAGGGCCCGCTGCTTATTCTGGCCGGTGCCGGCTCAGGCAAAACGCGCGTAATTACAAGTCGGATTGCGTGGCTGATTCAGGAAAAAGGCAAAGCTCCGGATTCGATACTTGCCGTTACCTTTACCAACAAGGCCGCAAGCGAGATGGGTGAGCGCGTGGAGAAACTGCTGGGCCATTCAACACTGGCCAAGCCGCTGATTGCCACGTTTCACTCGCTGTGCGTGCGCATTCTTCGGCGAGATATCGAGGCGCTGAAGATTGGCAAGGATGGACTCACGCGGACCTTTGCTATCTACGACGAGAATGACCAGCAGGGAATCGTAAAGCAGATCATGCGTCGGATGGGGCTCGATACAAAACAATTAACGCCTCGCACCGTGCTTGGCCGAATTTCCTGGGCCAAGAATCACATGATCGATCCGCAGGAATACTATCTCGCCTCAAAGGACCCAAACAGCGAACGCATCGCGCATATCTTCAAGGGTTATCAAGCGGAGCTGCTTAAGAACAACGCATTGGACTTCGACGATCTGTTGCTTGAAGCCGTGCGTCTGCTCAAAGTATCAAGCGAAGTTAGAGAGCGTTATCAGCGGCGCTATCGCTATCTGCTTGTCGACGAATACCAGGATACAAACCGCCCGCAATACGAGCTGATGAAACTGCTGGCCGGTGAAGCGAAGAATGTATGCGCTGTCGGCGATGAGGACCAGAGCATCTATTCGTGGCGCGGTGCTGACATCCGCAACATTCTGGAGTTTGAAAAGGATTTTCCGAACGCACGCATCATCAGGCTTGAGCAAAACTATCGCTCGACGCAGATCATTCTTGAAGCTGCCGGCGCGGTGGTTGCCAACAACATTCGCCGCAAGGGCAAGCACTTGTGGACCGATCGGCAAGGTGGATCGCTGATTGGCTATTACGAAGCGCCGGACGGCGAAAATGAGGCGCTGTTTATTGCCGATCGCATCCAGGCATTTCTGCGGGAGGCCGGTTCGGCGGACAATGATTCGGGCGGTGGCCCGCATTGCGCGGTGCTTTACCGGACGAATGCGCAATCGCGATTGGTTGAAGAGGCGCTGCGGCGATACAACATCAGCTATACGATGGTCGGCGGCTTCAGCTTTTACGATCGCGCCGAGATCAAGGACCTGCTGAGTTACCTACGGCTGGTGCGCAATCCGCACGACTCAATGGCGTTGCAGCGGGTGATCAATACGCCTGCCCGCGGCATCGGCAAAACTACGCTCGAAACATTGGAGAGGCTGGCGCTTGAAACGGGCCAGTCGACATGGGATGCGCTGGGCGCGGCGATTGCCAACCGGCTCATCTCGTCGCGCGGACTTATCGCGCTTGAGCATTTCAGGCAACTGATTCTCGATGCGCAGGCGATGCTGGACCTGGATTTTGCGGGCAAGCTGGCCGGAGATGTTGCCCAGGACGACGATGCTGATACCGGCTTCGACTTTGGTGTGTCTCCTGCGCAGGCCGCGAACGGAAATGGGGATGCAGAGAACGCCGACACCGATACGGCGTTTGACTTCGGCGGCAGCCCGGATCAGATTCCCTTGCTCGATGCGGCGAGTTTTTCTCCGTTTGCCAAGCAGCCTGCCCGGCCATTTCTGACCATTCCAACGAACGTGGATGATCCAGACAAGGCAGTCGGTGACGGTGGAGATTCGGGAGACACACCCGCATTCAGAGCGCCGGGAGACGCGGCAACGCTGCCTGAACTGATTCGCTTCATCATCGACCGAACCGGATATATCAAGGCGCTGGAGGCCGAGGGTTCTCCGGAAGCGTTTAGCCGGATAGAGAACCTGAAGGAACTTGCGAACGCCGCGCACGATGCGGAGGTTCGCGGTGAGACGCTGGCGGAGTTTCTCGATCACGCGGCGCTGGCATCGGACACCGACCAGTACGATCCAAATTCACGCGTAACCATGATGACGTTGCATGCGGCCAAGGGCCTGGAGTTTCCGCTGGTGTTTCTTGCGGGGCTTGAGGAGGGACTGTTTCCGCATTCGCGCACCTTGTCGAGTCCGGAAGAGCTAGAGGAGGAGCGGCGGCTTTGCTACGTGGGCATGACGCGGGCCATGAACACGCTCATTCTGACACGTGCGCACTACCGGCGGCGGTACGGCAACGATGCGCCGGAGTTGAGCATTCCTTCGCGTTTTCTCGAAGAGGTTCCAAATCAGCTTATCGAGAACCTGAGCGGGCGCAGCCCCGCGTGGTCAACACCGGCTTACAACAGCGGCTATCGGCAGAACCGTTATCGCGGCCAGAGCGGCGACTTTGACACGCACTACAACTACGAAGACGAGAGCCAGGAGGCCTACAATCCGGCCGCTGCGCGAGGATCGGGGGCCAGATCGAGCGCCGCGGATTCAAAGCCATTTGTAGCCTCGTGGATGAAGGCCGATGCTTCAAAGCCGACGCCCAGAGGCGGAGCGGAAGAAGAAGCTGGTGAGAAGTCCATCGACAATATTGCACGCTTCTTTGGCGGCAAGGCAGGGGCGGGCAAACTGTCGGGATTGGCACGGCCGGTGATGGGTGTCCCCGAGCCGCGTGGAGCTGTCGGAATCAAGAAAGGCGCGCGTGTGCGCCACTCCAAGTACGGTGAAGGCACGGTGCTGATGCGCGAGGGCGACGGCGAAGACGCAAAGCTCACCGTGATGTTCAACCGGCACGGGATAAAAAAGCTGGTTGAGAAGTTCGCCAATCTTGAAAAGATGTAGGCTCGCTGGAGAAGTGCGAAACAGGATGCCGCTGCGCTTCCCAACTAATTAGTGGTTTCGAGCTTCGTGACGTGCACGCTGGCTTCAGTCTCGGGGACGGTGCCGTCGTTTACCTGAACCTGCGTAGGCTTGCCAAGAATGAGAATGCGCTGGACGATCTTGCCGTGTCCCGGCACAACGACTCTCTGCGTCACGGAGTTATGGTCTGATCGCACGATGACCGGGACTTCAGCTGCGGCATAACCCGCGTTTGAAATGCTGACGGCAACCAGCCAGTTACCGGCCTCGGCGGGTGCGGGATACACGTTGGCAATCGAGATATCGGGCAGACCTTTGTCGGCATCCACCCAATCTGCAAAGAACCATTTCAGATCGCGGCGAACGGTGGCATCCTCGAGTATCTTTTCGAATGTTCCCGAGCCCTGATCGCGCAGGTAGCCTTTGCTCGCATCGGCAGTCGGGTCGTAGGCGCGCAGCGCAGCCGAGAGCGAAGCGTCGCCGGCCAGATCGCGCAGCATCCAGAACACGTACGTAGCCTTGGTTCGGTAGTAGATGGGGTTGGTGGCAAGCGCGAGCGGTTGGCCCGGACCGATACCGGGGCTTGAGGGCTCTACCAGCGCCAGCGCGGGCCGGCTGGCTTCGAGTTCTTCAAGCGCGCGGGTGCGGCCACGCTGATGCTCAACCCATAGCGTTCCCATAAAGTGAGCGACACCCTCGCTCAGCCAGGCGCGCGGCGATTGCACCCAGGCGTGCGTAAGCGCGTGGGCCAGAACGTTCTGCAACTGCTCCGGCGGTTGCTCGCGAATGGATGTGGCCAGCATCGCGCCGGTTTCAAAGGGCGCGTCCATTGGATCGGGCAGATCAAGAATCGTGAGCTGCGATCGGGGCTGCTGTCCAAGCCAGCTCTGCAAAAACGGCGTGACGATGTTGATGGATGCGTTCCACGATTCCACTGCGGCTTCGTCGATAGGCAACGTCCAGAGCGTGGTGTTGGTTGCCTTGTGTTCTGTGCGATGGACGACGAAAAGGCTTGGCGCTTCAAAGCCGAGTGTTGAATCGTCAGCGCTCGCGGTGGCTACGCCATCGACTCCCGGATCGAGACTGTCCGTGACATTGAGTGCTGCAGGGTGGCCATTAATCAGGGCCAGGTTGGGAGCTTGCCCGTGGGGAAATTCAACCGTCAGATGCAGGCGAAATTTCACTCCGGCCATGCGCAGCTTGTGCTCGCCCATCTCATCAAAGAGCTTCGCGCCTTCGCCCAGAATTACCGGCACGCTCGACACGGGATACCAGGCGACATTGCCGAATCCACGCAAGCCGGTGAAGGGAAATCCAATGTCATCCCAGTCCGCATGAAGCGCGGAGTCCTTTGGAGTTCCGATGGCCAGCAAACGCTGCGACGAGCGCACGATCTTGCCGGAATAAGTGGTGTCGAGCTGAATGCTCTGGCCGGGCAGAAGCGGTGCGTCCATCGGCACAGCGGCTTCGTGCAGTTGGCCCGTGTGGTCTGCATCGGAGTTCAGTGTGGCCACCTGGAAAGTCACATCGCGATTGAGCACTCTGATGCGTTCCCAGTTGAGCGATGAAGAAATCTGCAGCGGAATCCGATCCAGCGGAGATTTGCTGTCGTTGCGAACTGTAACATGCGCGCGGACGGCGATGAAGTGATCCGCGGGGCGCAGATGCACATCCATGACGTACGCAATGAAGGTGATGGCCTGGCGTTCTTTGTCATCGGCCACCGGAACCTTGGCCATTTGCGGCTCTGCGGCGCCCACCACCGTGGTGGTCTGGCCGTTTTCATCAATCGAGCGGGAGATGATGACCTTGCCTTTGGGCTGCTCGGCGGCGGAGGGTGCGGTTTGCTGCGCAGGCTTTGCGCTTTGCGCCAGCAGTGAACAGGCAGCAAGCGCAACAAGCGACACGGGCACTATCACGTGCCGCAGATGAGACAACTTCATGAACCCAGGCCTTTCTGCTTTCGTGCCGGAGCACCTTTTTGAGACGTTGAAGAGCCCGGGAGGCGAGCAGCGGACACAGTCTGCCGGCGCTGCCGTGCGGCTTCATACAACACCACTGCGCCTGCCGCTGAAACGTTCAGCGAACTAACGCCTCCGGCCATGGGAATGCGCAGCAGGTGGTCGCAGGTTCGGCGCACAAGGTCGTGCAATCCGGCGCCCTCGCGGCCAAGGACGAGAACGCAATTGCCGGTCAGGTCAAAGCGGTCATAATCGGTCTCGCCGCGTTCATCCAGGCCGATGATCCATAGATTGCGGCTTTTGAGCTCTTCAAGCGCGCGCACCAGGTTGACGACGCGAGCAATGCGAAGATGCTCAGCCGCGCCCGCGCTTGCCTTAACAGCGACGGGACTAAGCGGAGCCGACCTGCGCTCGGTGAGCACAACGCCATCCACGCCTGCGCCATCGGCCACACGCAGCAGCGCGCCAAGATTCTGCGGGTCTTCAACTCCATCAAGAGCAAGCAGCAGACGAGCTTGTTGCGCGCCATTGGCATTTGAAGCCGGAGGCGGTTCAAACAAATCTTCGATTGTCAGGAACTCCTGCGGACGCACAAAGGCAACAACGCCCTGGTGCGTGGGTGTCTTGGCCACCACCGTGAGCTGATCACGGCTCTCCTGGCGCACGCGCACACCTGCCTCGCGGCACTTGGCGACGAGTTTTTCCAGCGCGGGTATCGTGGCGCTCGTTGGCCACCAGTACGTGGTCAAAGCGGCGGCGTCCGGCTCGTAAAGCCTCTTCAACCGGATGCAGCCCGTACAGAACTTCCATGAAGGATAGTGTAGAAGATCGCGGCTGCGGCAGGCTCGCCGGCCACGAAGCCGTGGCAAGCGCAAAATGCAGTGTCGCTCTTTCCGATTGATCGTGCCCTGCGCGGCATGCATACTGTGGCTGAATAGTCTCGATGGGCAAGGCCGTTCAAAAGTCGTTTACAGCCGTATTGGAGCCGGATGGCACGCAACTCCGCTGGGTGATTGCGCGCGTCCCGTTCGACATGGCGAAGGTGTGGCCTGAAAGGCGTGGCCGCCGCGTGCGTGGCGATATTGAGGGCTTTCCGTTCAGGACGTCTCTGTTTCCCGATCCGCGAGGTAAGGGCCAGATTCTGCTGGTGAACAAAAACATGCAGGCCGGAGCCCACGCACGAGCAGGAAGCAAAGTGCGTATTCGCATGGAGCCGGACCTTGAAGAGCGTCCCGCGCCGATTCCGCAGGAACTCGGCGCAATTCTCAAGGGTGATCGCACGCTGCGGAAGTGGTTTGAAGCGTTGAGCCCGTCGATGCGCCGAGAGATCGGCAAGTGGATAGACGAGGCGAAAAGCGGCATAGGACGGCAAAGCCGTGCAGAGAAATTCGCGGAACGCATGATGCTTGTCATTGAGGGGGAACAGGAGCCGCCCCCGATCCTGCGCAAGATCTTTCAGAGTGATCCGAGGGCGCTTTCCGCCTGGAATCTGCTGACTCCGGTACAGCGGCGCAACCATCTGTTGGGGATTTTCTACTACGGAACGGTGGAAGCCCGCGAACGGCGCGCCCAAAAGGCCGTTGACGATGCATTGCGCATCACCGAGAAGCGCCGTAAAAGTCTGGATGAGTTAGAAAGCTGATTCCAGAATAGATAACGCGTGGCAACACGTAAGTTCTTTAAAAACTTCCGGACGGTTTTAGATCTGGGCCGTCGTTACAATTCTTTACGTTAATGTTCGGTTTGTTTACAAGCATCTATCGTCTAATTGGGATGTGATGAGCACCCAATCAATTCCGGCATTATCCACGTTCTTCTTTCCAAATACAGCAGCATTAGCCGAAGAACAGTTGCGCAAGGAAAACCTTGCCATTGCAGCCGGATTGAAGCGCCAGGCAGCGGGCCTGATTGAGGAATTGATTTGTCGCTACCAGCACCGGCTGTTGCGGTATCTGCTTTATTTGACCGGAAATCGTGAACAGGCCGAAGACCTCTTCCAGGAAGTTTGGATGCGCGTTTTGGTGCGTGGCTCGCAGTACAACGGTCAGGCCCGGTTTGAAACCTGGCTATTTACCATCGCGCGTAACCTGCTGATCGATCAGCGCCGCAAGCGGACTATGAACAGCCTGGACGAGCTTTTTGAAACAGGCGGCGACGACGACCGGCCAATGGCATTTGAGATTGCGGATGGCGAGCCCTCCCCCTTTGAGCACTTCTCCAACCTCGAGGACCGTGAGCGCATTGCCGCCGCGCTGCTGGAACTGGATACCATGCATCGCGAAGTGCTGGTTCTGCGCTTTCACGAGGAACTTTCGCTTGATGAAATCGCCAAGGTGACAAAAGCGCCCCTCTCCACGGTAAAATCGAGGCTTTACCGAGGACTGGCAATGATTAAGCCCAAATTAGAGTTTCTGCGCCCTCAGGTACTGGAGGCGGTGTGAAATCTGGCGAGCTGGTTGAGAATTCCGCCAGCCGTCCAGCCCAGGGTACAGACAAAGATCGTGAGTTGATCTCCTCCCTAACCGGCGGAGAGGCAGATCGCGATCGTGCCGTTGCCCACAGGACCAGCCGAGTTGTGCTTACCTCGCTGGGTGTGATGAAGGGGCAGAAGGAAGGCCGTAAGCGTAGCCGTTCGTTAGCTTTAGCGGCAGTTCTGTTGGTACTTTTGGTGCTCGGGCCGTTCGTGTGGCGTGTAACCGACGACCTTATTGGCGGGGAGTTTCTGGGAGATACGGCCACCCAGGCCAGCCTTCTGGTCTGTATTGTGTGTGCGGCACTGCTCGCCGCAGCCCTCATCGCGGGCTGGCGGCGAAGGTAGGTTCCCCATCAAATTAATTGCCCAGGGACCCGATCACGGGCAACTTCCTCGATCTTTGCCTCGTCCACCTAAATAAGCGTTAAGCTATTTCAAATTTTGCAGCGCCCACTAAAATGGGCGGGAACCTTTATGCGCGATCCTCAAGCTATTTCAATCAACGAAGACGAACGGCTGTTTCCGATATGGTCGATCGTTGCCGCCGGCATTGCGTTTCTGCTGGTGGAGTACTATTTCTGGGTTGTTGCGCCGGGGCAACGGCACCACGCGCCGCCTGCGATTGGTCTACGCCTCTATTTCAATCTTTCATGGGGCGTAGTTTCGTCAATCTACTTCCTTATGGTGGGCTACATCAGTAAGGATGCGCCGCGGCGCGGCATGAGCTCGCGGTTCTGGATTGTCGTCTGCTTTGTCATGCCGGCGGGCATCGGCGCAGTGCTCTACTTCCTGTTGCGGCAGCCTGAAGTATCAAGCTGTCCGGCCTGCGGTACCAATATCCTGAGCGACTTTCATTTTTGCCCGCAGTGCAACTACCACCTGACGGCAAACTGCGGTAACTGCTACCGCACGGTTCGGGCCACAGACCAATTCTGCACCCGCTGCGGACATGAGATTGCGAAGGATGAGAGTCCCAGGCGGCTGCGAGTTCTGGGAGAGTAGAAGAATTTTTCTATCCAGGTAATGTTCCGGGCCCGCACTTGCTGCGGGCCTTCTTATTGGAGTCAAGTACAAATAGGACAAACACGGAGTGGCCCTTTTGCGTTGGGCATTGACCGTGCCGGTTGCCCTCCCTAAAATCGAAGCTTCGCATGTCTATTTCGGCGCTGATTATCGATGACGAACAGTTGGCTCGCGATGAGCTGAAGTATCTGCTCGACTCCGTAGGCGGCGTAGAGGTTGTTGCGCAGGGTGCGAACGGCATTGAGGCGGTCGAGTTAATTCAGCAGCATCAACCTGACCTGGTCTTTCTCGATGTGCAGATGCCGGGACTCGATGGATTCGCCGTTATCCAGAAACTTCTAGAGCGGAATCAATTGAGGGCCGCCACGGAGGGACTCAGCGTGGGTGAGCTGGAGCCGCTGCCGCAGATTGTGTTCGCCACCGCATACGATCAATACGCGGTGCGCGCTTTTGACGTGAATGCGGTGGACTATGTGCTGAAGCCGTTCGATCGCGATCGCGTTGCGCAGGCGGTGGAGCGGGCAAAGAGCCGAATGTCAGGCGCTGCGCCGGGTGCAACACCGGCACAAGCGGATTCTCCTATTGAATCGCAACTTGAAGCTCTGCTTCGCCTGCTTAAGAAGCCGCTCGGCGGCGATCATCCGCACCAGCCGGCAAAACTCGTTGTGCAGACACAAAACAGGCTCTTGCTTGTAAGCCAGGCGGATATCTGTTTCGCGGCAATCGATGAAGGCGTGATTCGCATCGTGACACGGACATTGGAAGGGCAATCGAAGTGCCGCACGTTGGAAGAGCTGCAGGAGCAACTCGATCCGGCGCACTTCTGGCGCGCTCATCGCGGATTCGTTGTCAACATCGACCACATTCGCGAGGTGGTGCCGTGGTTCAAGTCCAGCTACCAGCTGCGAATGAATGACAAGGCTCAGACCGAAATTCCTGTCAGCCGCACCCAAACCAAAAGACTGCGCGAACTTTTCAATCTTTAATTGCATCTAACTATGCCTGAAGGATCGCGTAGGTGGTATACCTGCGGGTTTTGTGCGCCACGTGAGTGCATGACAAAAACTTCACCGAATGTATGGGTTACGCCCAGCGGCCCATCGCGTCAATAGAGCACGGGGTTTCTCAGGTCGGTGGCGGAATTCCGGCAGCCGTTATCGTATTTATGCCGCCCAAATATGTGAATTTTCTGGAGATTGCATGGGCGTGGTTTTACCAGCCAGCGAGACTCTGACTGTACCTACATTGGACGCAATCGCAAGTTCTGAAAGTGAAGTGCCGTTGCCCGTTCCGGGAAAATCAATGATCAATTTTGGGAATAAGTTGAAACGCCTAGCGGCGCGGCAACACCTTCTTATCGCCGGCCTGGCGATATTGGCAATCGCGTTCGCCATTCCCTTGCAGGGACAGCAACCGGCGACGGCTGTGGAATCTGCGGCATTGCCCGAAGCGCCTGTAGTGAGCCCATCGGGCGCGAACCAAACCGCCGTTGCGTCAAGCCAAAAATCAACCGGCGCGGCCGCTTCCGCCACGATCGCAGGTACCGTGCTCGACCAGAACGGCGGAGAGATTCAAGGTGCACAAGTCGTCCTGACAAGCGTTGGAGGGAGCCAGAAGCGTACATCCGTCTCAGGGGCGACAGGTGAGTTCTCATTCAAAGGTCTGACGCCTGGTGAGTACAAGGTCGTTGTGAGCGGATCCGGATGGGGAACCTATACGTCTCCAGAAGTCACTCTTCACGAGGGTGATTTTCAATTCCTTCAAAACGTTGTCTTGCCTGTGGTATCAACGTCCGCCATCACCGTCTCGGCAGATCCGGACGAAGTTGCAGAGGAACAACTTCACATCGCGGAGCAACAACGCGTTCTTGGCGTCTTTCCAAACTTCTACAGCAGCTTTGACTGGAATGCTCCGCCCATGCACGCGCCGCAGAAATATAAGCTGGCGATAAGGTCCTTGATTGATCCGACGACTTTTGCCAGCGTTGCCGCGGTAGCCGGAGTTGAGCAATACAAAAACATCTTTCCTGCATACGGTTCCGGTGCGCAGGGCTACGCCAAGCGCTACGGCGCCGCATATGCCGACGACTTTACGGCAAGAATACTTGGCAGAGCAGTCTTCCCCGCGCTGTTTCATCAGGACCCGCGCTACTTCTACAAAGGGAACGGCAGCACTCGATCCAGAGCGTTCTATGCGGTGAGCGCGGCGTTCATCGCACGCGGAGATAACGGACACTGGCAGCCAAACTACTCGAATTTTCTGGGAAGTTTTGCATCCGGTGGACTGTCGAATCTCTATTACCCGGCGGAGAACCGGGGTGTTGCGCTGGCATTCGCAAATGGCGCCGTCGATATCGCAAGTCAGGCTGGAGCCAACCTGATCAAGGAGTTCATCCTCAAGCGATTTACAACCAACGCCCATGGCGAAGCCGGCAGGCAACCTTGACGATCTGTGATTGACGATCGCTTCTGAATAAGCGCGGGGCAGGCAATGAGCAGATGCTTTCAGCCTGCGTTGCGCTCACTCTGCAAAGCAACGATCACAGCGATTAGTCGTAGCGCTCAAACACAATTTGCTTTTTGTGCCAGCCGTAGCCTGTCAGCAGTTCGCGTACACCCGAGACCATGAAGTTGAGCCCGCAGATGTAAGCGAAGATGTCGAAACGCAAATCCTTGGGTGGAATCGTGGGGTCAACCGGCAGTGCTGTGGCTGAGACACCCAGCCGCGCTGCGCGCTGTTCAATGATCTTCGATATGTGTACCTGCACGTGGCCACGCAGGCCTGTCCAGTTATCGAGCGCCCGGCTGAGCGTGGGCAGATAGTGGAAGTTCGATTTACGCGCAGCGAGCGCCTCGAATTCATTTTGGTAATAGATGTCGGTCTCGTGACGGGTGCCGTACACCAGCCAGATATCTTTGCCGTCGCTACGATCGGCGCCATCCTCAGGGAAAAGCCACTGCAGGTATGCGCGCATGGGTGCAACACCGGTTCCGGTGGCGATCAGGATTGAGTCTGTAATGGGCTCCTGAAGCACGAAGTGGCCATGCGGCCCGTGAATCTGGATGGTGGCGCCGACGGGCAGATCGGGCAGGTCGGCTAGATGGTTTGAGAAGAATCCTTCCTCAACGCGATTGACGCAAAGTTCAAAGCGGTTGGCGCGGGGAGCGGAGGCAATGGAGTAGGCGCGGGTCTGCTGCTTGCCGTTGGCGTCCATTGCTACCGCGGAGACAAATTGTCCCGGCGCGTAGGCAAAGGTCTCCATGCCTTCAACCTCGAATACGAAGTGATAGCACTGCGCTACTTCAGAGATGCACTCTTTGTGAACGAGGCGTGCGGTATTGAGTTCACGTGCCACGATGTTTCTCGCTTTGCAGGGAAGATGGGGCTGTTATCCAGCTTATGGATGATTATAGTTCTTGCAGTGAGCGCAATAGATCCGCATCGCTCGCCTGCATTGCATGCGCACATGAAGGCTTGTACAGAATTCTTCCTTGCGCACACAAGATTTAAGCGAAGTACGCGATTG
>CAWHUU010000006.1:0-302939 GCA_963832645.1 uncultured Acidobacteriaceae bacterium | reverse complement strand
CCGGCGATGGTTACCTTTGCCAATCTTGACCAGTTTGGCAACTCCAAGGCATTGTCTCCATCGCCGACCATCCGCTCGCGATGTGATGAAAAGCCGCAAATGCCTCGTTTTAGAGACCGAGGAATGTTCGACTTCACATCTCCCGGACCGATTCGGAGTCACAGAATTTGTCCCGAGGGGAAGACAATGAGGGTCGTTCGAGCAGACGCTCCGGAGATGGTCCACTGCGTCGATTCAGCTGGGGTTCTGGGCTGCTGCTTTGGCCTTGGTTGCTGTTGTCTGCGTGGCAAGTATGCCGGGGCTGTTGATCGCCCTCCTCGTGGGCCTGATGATTTCGACCCGGGCTGCAGTCTGGGTCGGCGCGCCAACTGTTCTTTTATGGAATGGGTATATGCTTTGGCGCAGCAGATCGCCCCGCCTGAACTGGGTCATAGTGGTCTGCGCTGAGCGGGTTTACGTTCGGTTGTTCGCGAAGCGTGGAAGGAAGCATGCCAATGTTGACCCGGAGATTCTGGTGCTCGAATCTTCTGAGATTGCCTCGATGTCGGCCCACTCGATCGAGCTCTTTCTGCATGGGCCAAAGCCCAAGGTTGTCGAATGGCTTGTGATCGAACCAGCTGACATAGTCGCGGAGGCCGTATCCGAACACATTCGTCCATTGCAGTGTGTCATGAGCCCAAACATCTGCGGCATCCGGCCAATGGATCCAGATAAGCAGGTCTACGTGAGCAGTGAACAGGGGCCTCTTACGATTGAATGGAAATGGTGTCGTCCTACTCTCCGATCATTCCTCAAGCGAGTCGCGCAGCAGTGCCCATCCATCGTCATCGGCCCCGAACTGTGTTCCGAGTTGGATCTGAACGGCATTTGGCACGGTATTAGAGAAGAACCGAACGCAGAACAGCGCCGGATGCTCGTCCGGGCAAAGCGTCTTGGGTTTGGTAGTAAATGCGTGCAGTTACTGAGCCTGCATAGGTTCGGTACGTTCCCTTCGTTGCAGAAGGCGACCGCATACATGGCGGAGATCGAGCGGGACGAAGCCGAGACAGAGCAGACGACTGCTCCACTGCAGTCTTCTTTGAACTCCAAGGTTGAGCAATCTTAGTTTGGAGCGGTTGACCGGCCACGGAGAGCCAGCGCTCAGAATTCGGCAAGGGCCTGTGTAACCGGCATTCCGTCAATTGCGGGTTGATCAACACGGAGGATGCAGTTCAAAGGCAGTTCGAGTCAGCCTGTGAGAGAACTGCGGGATAGTCCAGCTGTATTGCCTCTTGACGTTCACCTCGGCGGGAGGTGTTTGATAATGGCATGAAGAAGATAAAACGTCCAACCTCCTGGATGACCAAGAGAGCCCGTCGCGGGTTCAGAGGCTATCCCCTCGCGACAGTCGCGTTCTATGGGCCGACAGCGGATCTTGCTACGAAAATCGCTGTGTCCATCCTGCCTGATGAAGGCAGTGATCCAGATTTGATGGAGCGTTGGTTCTCTGAAGGGTCCGACATACGGCACGACTCCGTCGTTGGTGACAAGGTTTCGAGCTTTCTCCGTAAGCATGAAGTACGTTCAGTTGTGGTGGCAGATAGGATTATCGGATGCCCACACGAGGAAGGCATCGACTATCCAGAAGGCAAGTCCTGCCCGCGATGCCCTTACTGGGCAGGTCGTGATCGTTTTACTCACGAACGAGTCCAGTAAAGACCGGAGATCTAGTTATCTCCGGATGGCCGACGATTCTTCCGCAGTCACGATTTTGACTCGATTACCGCTATACTTTGCTACTTGGAGCCAGTAGTGATGCTGATTACGAACAAGCACAAGTCGAGCAAGAAGGGAGATGTTAAAACCGAATCCTCTGAGCGAGCTAGGCGTATGGATGTCACTTCCGAAAGGGTGCTGCCTGGGAGGAAACGGCACGATCAGGCGGCATGCCCGCTCTGCTTCGCTAAGATCGGCAAAACGGCCTCGGGCGGCAGGCGCAAGCTTGCCTGCGGTAAGTGCGGTGCCACACGTAACAAGCTTCTGAAATGCGAATCTTGCGCCACGGAACGCGTGTGGCAGAACAAATTGGGTGCGGCTTGTGTAGGTTGTGGAGCGAGATTCAGCCTCTGAGGTTCTTTGTCAGCTACCAGCAGGTTGCACCAATACCTCTAACGGAAGAGTCGCCGACCATCCAACCGGAATCCTCAATGAGTGCTTGGTTTCTTGGCAACAGTCGAAGACGAACAATGAAGAAACCGCAGCGCACAGCCAGTGCAACATCACCGTTGGTCGCTCCGGATCAGTCCTTCTCAAGGTTGTTGAGCCACTTCTTGATGATCACCTCCAAGGTGATCCTTTTCGAATGCACTTCGGCCATATTGGAAAAGACCGCAAGCCGTCTTCCGTCGGTAAACTTGCCCTCCAGCAGGCCTGATTCGTCCCCGATCCTCGCTCCGGTTGGAAACACTAAGCGCACGCCATCCTTTTTGAAGAGGTTGAAGACAATCAAGTGCCTATTGTACTTCTTGGGATCGAACTCAGCCATTGCTCCGGTGTAGAAAAATGCGGGCGCATTCCATTTCACTTCCTCACCGATCCTGGGGTCCGTATTAAGAATAATTGCCCGCAACTCTTCCACAACGTTCTTAAGCGGATGCGCCATCGCCCGAATGTACGCATCCACATCGTCCGGTTGTGAATCCTTCGTGGAGAGCCTGTGCTTCTTTGCCATGCGTTGCTCCTTGCAAAGGAAATCTCCATACTTCAGCGCTGCCGTGCCATCCAAAGCCTGGCTCCAGCCCACCCCGAGGGCAGGGCCAGCACGATGAGAGACAGCGGATACCAATGTGGACCGAGAGCCGCATTCCAGGTAGCAACGGCGCCCGCTGTGGCAAGCACCATTCCGATACCGGCTCCCAAAAGCGCATGCTCCATTGGCCGATAAGGAGCTAGCCACGCAACAATGTAGGAGCTGAATACGCCGAACAGAGTTCGGTAACTGGCAGCCAGAGCGCATTGAAAATCATTCATTGTCCCTCGCCCGATGTGTGGTAGCACTCCCAATGCCTGGAGCGCAAAATCGGCTGCCATCGAGAGCACCACGTTGACAATGAACCCTGCAAGCAGGGCCAAAATGCTCCTGCCGATCCGCCGCGAACGAGTTGTTCCTTCCATGACTCCATTGCTCATTTCTTCTTCCTCCTCCCGCGTTCCAGCGAAGCGAGCAAGGTTTCAAGCCGGTCGTATCCAAGCGACACAGCATGCTCCATGTGAACTTCGAGCACCTTGTCCCGCGCCGCTCGCGACTCGTACCGAATCGTCTGCGTCAGCACCGTAATATCGCTGTGCTGCTGAAGTTCAATCGTGCCTACCGCTCCTCCCGGATACCACGGCTCATCAAATTGTTCCGTGGCCACAATCCGCTCTGGTCTGACAAATTCCAAGCATAAGCCACTCATTCCCATTTCGCCGCCGTCCGCATCTCGCCACACATAACGGAATTGCTTCCCCGCTTTTGAGGCAACCTGGCACACGGCCAGCGTTCCTCCCGGCTTTCCATAGAACCATTGCTTCAGAAGCCTGGGTTGAACAAACGCTTCAAACACCCTCTCCCTGGGAGCCCAGAACGCTCTCTTCATCACAACTTCGCGATCCCCGTGCATCACAAACCGCAAGGTTCCCGGATTTCGATATCCCATCAACCATGCAGTAGCTCCGTCCAGCGGGTTATGAACCAATCTCCGTACCCTGCGCTGCGCATCCCGAATTGTAGAGATCAGGCCCGCCCGCTCCAGCACCTGCAGGTGTTTGGAGATCGTGGGCTGGGTGAGTTGGAAGAGTGCCGTAAGCTCTCCCACACTTGCGTCCCCCAGAGCGAGCCGTTCCAGAATGCGCCTCCTGGTTGCGTCCGAAAGCGCCGCAAAAGTTGCGTCAAGATGTGGTTTCATACTTCGTGCATTCTTGATCATCTATATAGACATATAGCTATATATGGGCCGGCCTGTGATGTCAAGAAGAAAGCTGTCGCAACCATTCTTGGCGTTGTGGAGATCAGAACGAGCAAAGGTGGTCCGGTTGAATGATTCCTATGAGAGGGGATGTCAAGGAAAAATATCCCCTCTCATAGGAATCATCGAACCCTTAGGGCAAAATTCCTGGTTGTGGGTTGAGTGACCGCCAAGTGTTCAGTTTGCAGGTGGTAAACCGAGGGGTACCGCCAAGCGTCTCCCGACGGGGATTTGGCGCACTGTTGGGGAATCGTAGCCGACGACACACTCGTAACCCTCCCGGTTGGACCGTTTGTGCTTGGACATAGTTCTATCCGACGTATTCTGAAGACGTGGAGATTATTCACCATGTTGGTCTCAAGATTCGATCGGTCGCTGACGCTCGCGCATTCACCAATCTTGGCATCCAGCTGGAATTGGGGTCGGAAGGTCAGCCCGGATTCGGCGTTACAAGTTTCGAAATCAGCGAGTCTGATCCACGATGGATTGAGGCGCGGTCGATAGCCCAAGAGTTCCAAATAGCTGAATTTGTACGAACCAAGTTCTCGGAGGATGAAAAATGCTCTGCGAATGTGTTGTGCATGTTGGCCTCGCTTCAAAAGGGATACCCGTCTGACGCTAGTTATTTCGATTTCCTGGCTGAAACTTACGATCTCGGAAACTATTGCGTTCACTGCGGCGCAGGGCTGTTGCAGGATCGACCACTGCGAATCAAGTCCTCTAGGAACCTGAACCGTTCGGTTTTGCAGCCAAACTGGATATTCGATGAATTCCTGGTAGCACGCGATATATGGATGAGCGTGTTCAAGCCATTCGGAATCGATTGCCGGCCGGTTCTGTCGGCTAGAACTGGTACTGAGATTGATTCGGTCGTCCAACTTCGGATTGTTCACGAAGCACATCTGAACCATGAAGATACCGCAACGATTGCGTGCACTCACTGCGGACGCAAAAAGTCTCCATTGAACCTGAGGGGATTCGCTCCGTTGACTGCCGCCGTTCCCGCACATGTCTTCAAGTCCGTCGATCTTTTTGGAAGCGGCGCGAATGCGTTCCATCGCGTCTTTGTATCTAGAGAGATGTTCAGGGAGATTCGACGGAAGGGCCTGCGCGGACTCGACTTCTATCCTTGCAATCCGAGCTAAGCTATACCATGCAAGCCTGACAGATCGTCTATTGTGGCCGTATTAGCGTCCAACCGGACATTTAGCAATTTTCGGATCGGATAGATCGGAGCCCTTTGTTATTTTCCACTTCTCCGGTTGGAGAGTAGAGATGAGTTTGACTGCAGTGAAAACTGATCGATAATATCGTTGCACAATGCCTAACCTGAGGACGGCAACCTCAATCAACGCAACCCAAAGTAAACTGATCGCCGGCATCGTGATTGCGACGGTGTTGGCTTTTGCTGTTACGATCGCGGACTTGGCGATTGGCGGTCGGCCCGATCCGACGAGTTTGCGTGCCTCAGCAACTCTGCTTGATGGCTCCTGGCGATTCCATCCCGGTGATGATCCGCGATGGGCGGACGCGAATACAGATGATGGCGGCTGGGAAACTATCGATATGACGGCGTCGCCGGGCAGCCACGACGGCGACGTCGGCCTGCCTGACTACGTAGACGGGTGGATGGCGCACGGTCATCCTGGTTATCACGGTTATGCCTGGTACCGGCGGGCAGTGGTGGTGCCGGCGGGATCTGCGCAATGGGAGATTCTGGGGCCGACCCTGGTTGAAGACGGCTACGAAATCTATTGGAACGGGCGGTTGCTGGGCGGGTCGGGGAGACTTGGCACTGCCCCGCGTGTTGTGGGTACGCGACCGATGCAGTTCGCGCTGCCGGCTGATGCGGCGGGAACCCACGGCGTGCTTGCCGTCCGCGCATACATGCGTCCGAGGACTGGAGCGAGTATGACAGGCGGCGGCATGCACAGCGTTCCCATACTGGCGGCGCAACCGATAAGCGACGCTCTGCACCGCGTGCAATGGCAGCGAACCATCGCTGGTTACATTGTCGAAGTAGTAGAACCACTCGCGATGCTGGCGATTGTGGGCCTGGTGTTCGTATACAAATCGCGCAGTAGCCACAAGGGGTTTTTGATGTTTGCCAGCATTGCGCTTGTGCTGATGGCTGCGAGACGCCTCAACAACGCGATCCCCGCGTGGACTGATCTGGAAGATCTTGCTACCTACGCGTGGGTGGCATCGGTGATGTGGGCGCCGACAGTGGCAGCCTGGACATTGGCGTGGAACCGCTGGTGCGAGCGCCCGTGGCGAAGCATCGATGCGTTGGCCGTTTTGCCGATGGTTGCCGGGATTGCCGGCGCCATGATGCATTCGGCGAGATTGGCAAGCGGGAGCAGACTCGCGTCGATCGCACTGTTTGTCTTGATTGCCGCTCGGATTATTCGAAGCGGACGGGTGCGGATTCTGGCGCTCGCCACGTTGGCTACGGTGATGGTTGGATTTTTTGGCGGCGAGCTGCTCGATCCAATTGGTGTGCCGGGCATCTGGTTTCCGTTCGGGATCGGCGTGTCGCGGACTCAGTATGTCTACGCAATCCTCATTCCTCTGGTTGCCATTTTGATGGTGCGGACTATTGATTTGGAGAAAACGGATGGTGTGCAGTTCAGCTTCTAGCATTGTTGTGGCGGGTCTAAGGGAATTTAACATCCGAATCGATTTGAATTACTTCAGCTTCCCCATGGCCGACCTCCATGTAGGTCAACTGTCAAGAGAAAACACGAGGTCAGAGTAACCGGCCAAGGGCCCGGTTGACCGGCTATCGTCGCGTTATAAAGTAAGCAACATCCGCTTGCCCGCATCGCGGGAAACTGGACGTGCTTGTGAGGCCTGATCGGCGCAAAATTGCAGCCGGTTGTCCAGCTTTGATACCAACGGCTAGGCCGATCAAGCCAGCGAGAGGATCATCTGCTCAAGAGCCACAGTCCCCTTCGTGAAAAGAGCATTATGTAGAGCCTGCAAGGTGACGAGTCGAACGGCTGCTACACCGCGCATGTGCAATATGTCTCCTGTGGGCGCTTCGCTCACGAGAACGCCGCCTAAAGGTAAATCCTCCGCGACGAATTCCGCCTCGCCGATAGAAGCCGCATACGCCATATAGGCACCTGCATGTTCTTCAAGAGACGTTTCTAGTTCACCTTTTGCAACGCCACGCTTGATAAGTTCGTTGCTGAGGCGTTTGAGGTAAATGATCGCGGGATCGTGCTGGGTATGAAGTTCCGTTTCGGTACGAAGGAAGTTGATTTCTGCAACCGGGTCGGGCTTGAGTAGAGCAAGACGGAGTGTTTCTCGTCCCTCGCTGGATGTGGTGCGCAGTGACGCGAGCTCTGCTTTAGGATCGAGCATCCAATTGAGTACTGCGACAGCATCCAGATGGAGTAGTGCCTTCCCGGCACTCTCCTTTGTCCAGGAGCCTTCCGGTGCAGCCAGACGATCCCTGAGCGGAATCGGCAGTGTCTCCCACAGGTTTTCGGCGCGTAGACGGTCGAGTATTGCAGCGCGAGCAATTCCGGTTTCGAGGTTGAGAGGGTTCTCTGATTGCTCTGCGATCTCAAACGCAGCACGATTGACGATAGTTGCCAGGATAAGGCGCTGGTTGAAGATCGCCTGACGCAAGCTTGGCGCGGGCGTAGCACTAATCCCCAGCGCAATCGTGTTACCGCTGTTCTGCAAGCCTTTGCGAAGACTGAATGCAAGAACGTACATGATCACGACGGTGGCAAGACCTACTACCCCTCCGCCAAACTTGTATTCGAATAAGGCGATTGGACCATAGATCACCGAGAAGAGAATGATCAAAAACAGTACCGCGAGAAAAACCATTCCGACCCGTCTGCGTGAGGCTGCGTGGGCGGCCATGCGCGGAACGTCAAAGCGAAGCTGCCTCCAAAATCTTCTGAAAAGATTGTCGCTGGACATGACTGATGTAGCCAGTCTAGTCGAACAGGTATGATTCGTTCTCCGTATGTCGCCGTGATTTGTCTAAAGAGGCGGATTTTCGGGCAAATGGCAAATTAGTACCGCAACCGGGCCGAGGCGCAAATTTGAGCAAGGGCATGGTTAACCGCCCAAGGGCCTGGTTGACCGGCCAAGCGCCTGTGTGACCGCCCATGCTTCAGTTTGCAGGTGGTAAACCGAGGGGTACCGCCAAGCGTCTCCCGACGGTGATTTGGAGCTCTGTGAGGGAATCGTGGCCGACCACACGCCCGAAGTCATCGAATTGGCTGATAGGGATTCAGCGTGGCAATCGTCACTCAACCACGTGGGAGATGGGAAAACAACCGCTGGGTCCGGCTGTTTGCGAAGATTCCCCCGAATTCGAACTGCCCGTCTTCGGCTTTGATATAGGGTTTGAAGACGTCGACTGCCTCCCCGAGACAGTGTTCGAGACTGCAACAGATTGCATCCTGTTTCTGTTGTTGCCCCGGTGGAATCGTCAAGACATCGTAGGCGATTCCAGCCGCACGCAACTTGCCTTCGCTGGCTTGCTGCTGGAACCTCGAAATCAAGAGATCGAGCAACGGCTGCGCCCCCGGATACTCTTCACCTTCGATTTGAGCACCAACGTGACGAATCTCGCCGTCCTGCAACATGATCGCACCAATCGGCAGAAATGCTCCTTGGTCTTCCAAAAGCGTCTCAGCCATTTTTAGAAGCGTAGTGAACAGTTCATTCAGATCGGGATGTGCCATAATCGACTCTTCCTTTTGAAACTGGTAAACCTTCCCGCGTTCTCGAACGTCGCCCAAGGACTTTCTCCGGCCAGGCGGAGCCGTTTGGGAGCGTGTCCCCATCGCCGACTAACCATTCAAGTCGGGAAATCTCCGGCAAGCTCATTCCCAATCAGTTTCACCCAGTCCTTCAGTTCATCAACTCTGCCATTGAGATCGAGGGCAGCCATCTTCTCTCCGAGGCGTTCCCATGGTGATGGTGGGGGATCGTGTGCAATGCCGAGAAGCCACCGGTCAAATGCCCACCCGCAGCTTTTATGTTTTTCATCTTCGCGCCTAACAATCCATTTTGCTAGACTTATCAGATTTTCGTCGGATATATGCAGGTTGCTCTGAAGTGTCAGCCAGAGGAGAGCAACGCCGTAGTAAATGGGTTGTTCATCTGCTCCATATAAGTCGGAATGCAGCATCATCCACGCGAGAAAACGCACAGCCTCCGGTATGAAGTCTATTGGCAGAGCTCCAAGACTATTGAGCAACTGGATCAATGTGAAACTCGGTCTTGCCGAATCAGCTGTGTAGTTCCATGGCTCGTATTTAGCTCGAAGCAGTGCCGCGCTTGAAAACGCACGAATCCAGTGGTTACGGATGCGATCACATTCAAGGCTGCCATCCGGTTCAGAATTGCGAACTAGTTCCAGAACCTCGCAAGGGTACCAGTACATAGGCTCAATGAAGATATGTTGGTCTCGGAGCAACCGTAGAGGCAGCAGATGCAACTCCTGATCCCGACCGTAGTCAGCCAAGGCTATTTGGGCGAGCATTTCATCTGTGATGTGTTTTGAAAGCCCCAAAAGCAATGAGTCTTGATCAGGTTCAAGCAAGCTTAAAAATTCACGTAGCATCTAATCCGCCCATCAAATTCTACGGCAACATCAAGCGTAGGGGACGAATAACCGGCCATCGTCGCTTTACAAAGTAAACAACATTCGTAGGAAGATCACCCGAGAGTTCCCCGACGCAGGACAGTGGTTTCCCGTCGCAATTTCGGGCTGGACGAGTGGTCTGGCGATTATGCATTAACCGTTGGGCAAAAGAGAATTGCCCCTCGATACTACCCTTGACATCCGACAGGACTGCGCGTAAAGCTATTGTCGAATGTCGAGGGAAGGAAAATGCCGCAATCAACTGACCTTCTGCAAGGAACACTGGATCTACTGATCCTTCAGACGCTCGCGCTTGAGCCAATGCACGGATGGGGCGTGGCACAGCGTATCCAACAGCTATCGAAAGACGTTTTGCAGGTCGGGCAGGGTTCGCTGTATCCAGCGCTCTATCGCCTCGAGTACAAGGGATGGATACGATCGGAATGGCAGACCACGGAGAATAATCGGCGGGCGAAGTATTACCGCCTGACCCCGACAGGCAGGAAGCAACTCGCGACGGAGTTGGCTACCTGGGATCGATTGTCCTCAGCAATTGCGTCTGTCCTTGGCCGGGCTGCGGAGGTGTCCTCGTGATCTCTGAATTCCTGACGCGGCTTCGCTTTCTGATCTTTCGCAAAAGGCGCAGCGAACTCGATGAAGAGATCGCGTTTCATCTCGAACACGCGATCACGACCAGAATTACGGCTGGAATGAATCCAGCCGAAGCGCGCCGTCAAGCGCTGATTGAATTTGGCGGGATCGAGCCCACGCGGGAACAATGCGAGCGACAACGCCCGGGGTGGTGGATCGAAACGGTCCTTCAAGATATCCGCTATGCAATGCGCGGCTTTCAACGTAACCCGCTGTTCACGATCAGTGTTCTTCTGACCTTGGCGCTTGGTATTGGATCTACTACCGCAGTTTTTAGTGTTGTCGATCGCATTTTGTTCCGTCCGATGCCTTATGCAGAACCTGGACGGATCGTCTCCTTAGGATTTGTACACTCTCTCGAGCAGCAAGAATTTCTAATGGGGCGCTTTTACCTTGATTGGCAAAACGATCAAAAGCCATTTTCTGCACTCGCCAGCCAGGGAACCGGCGTACACAATTGCGATCTAGTCGAGAATAATCCGGCGCAGCTGAGTTGCATTTCTTTCCAATCGGGATTTCTACCCCTACTGGGAGTTTCTCCTGCCCTGGGACGAAACTTCCTGCCGGAAGAAGATCGCCCAAATGGGCCACACGTGGTAATGATCTCGTATGGGTTATGGAAGGGCCATTACAACGCAGATCCACAAATTGTGGGCAGCACGATTAATCTCGACGGCAACTCGGTCCGAGTAGTTGGAATCTTGCCCAAAGAATTTCAGTTCCCAACTCTAGAGGCAGCAGACATTGTCTTTCCGATGGCGCTCAATCCCGCTCTCCAGCAGAAGATCAATGGCGGATTCGGAAACCCGATGCGGGTCTTTGCGCGCCTCAAGCCGGGGGTTAGCATAGCGCAGGCTTATGAACAAATGCGGCCATTGGTTGACGCGGAGCGGAATCAGTTCCCAGCATCTGTGTTCAATGAAGTGCGGCTCAGTATTCGCTCCTTGCGTGATCGTGAAACCCAAGACGCGCGCCCAGTTGCGTGGATTCTCTTCGGGTTCGTTCTAGCGGTTCTGCTGATCGCATGCGCAAACGTGGCGAGCCTAATGATGGCTCGCGAGGCAGCGCGGCGTCGGGAGCTCGCGGTGCGCTCGGCCATAGGTGCCAGCCGAATTCGGCTCATCAGACAGTCGCTCACAGAAGCGTCTTTGCTCTCCTTTGCTGGAGGCATCTTAGGACTGGCGACTGCGCGCTTACTGCTGGTGGTGTTTATCGCGCTCGCGCCGACAGGAATCCCTTTCATCGGCACGGCGGGTGTGGATCTCCGAATCGCGGCGTTTGCGGCGTTGGTCTCGTGCATCTGCGGCGTCGTCTTCGGCCTTGCGCCGGCATTGCAAAAACCCGAATTGGGAACTTTGAACGCCAAAACAACCCTGTCTCGCAGCCATGCATTTCTACGGCGTAGCCTTGTTACGGCTCAAATTGCAATCAGCATCGTTCTGCTCTCCGGCGCAGCATTGCTCTTGCGCAGCTTTGAGAAGATTGAAACCCAGAAGCTCGGGATGCGAACCGGTGGAGTGGTGACCGTGAAAGCTGCGCTCCCTTGGGTTCGCTACAACACGAATCAAAAAGCAATGGAATTCTACCTTCGGCTCGAATCGGCGCTCCGAGCGTTACCTGGAACTCGCGCAGTTGGAATGGCAGATTCGATCCCACCTGGTGGATGGCAAGGCGATTTTCGCTACGCTGACGTTATTGTGAAGGGGAAGCCAAGAACCCCTCCTGGAATTGGCGGTAGTGTTACGAATCGACAGGTAACGCCCGACTATTTTCGCGCACTCGATATCCCCATCATTCGCGGACGAGATTTCGCAGATCAGGATAGAACTGGCGATCAGCGGGAAGTTCTGCTTAGTCGGCTAATGGCTGCGCGATTGTTCCCAAACCAGAATCCCGTCGGCGAGCAGATTCAGGTGGCGGATTCGGTCTATGGTGACGTGTGGTTCACAGTGGTTGGCGTGGCAGATAACGTCAAGAACAGTGGGCTCACGGAACAAAACGAACCGGAGATTTACTTTCTGCGTCGGAGCGTGAGCGATGACTGGAACGGAAACAGAAACATAATGCTCCTAGACTCGGTGATGCCGCCAACAACAATCGCGCCCTGGATTCACTCAGCGGTTGCCTCAATCGATCGAACTGTGCCGGTTCTTGTGGATCCCCTCGACAAAACGATCGGCCAACTCGCAGACCGTCCGCGCTTTGAAACAGCGCTGCTTGGATTCTTTGCTCTGACCGGCTTGGTGTTGGCAGTTGTCGGCCTTTATGGCCTCATGGCTTTTATGACGACTCAGCGGGCACACGAGATCGGTGTGCGTATGGCCCTCGGCGCCACGCGGGCCAATATCCTGCGCTTGATCGCAAATGACGGATTGCGCATGGTGCTGGTGGGCTTGGCGGTCGGGCTCGGTACTGCGCTGCCGGTATCGCGCATGCTGAAGTCGCTGCTGTTCCAGGTCAGCATATATGACCCGTTGACGTACATCGTTGTCCCGCTGCTTCTGTCACTGGTAGCTATTGCTGCAATCATTATTCCCGCTCGCGCTGGAACGCGCGTCGAGCCCGCGGTCACCTTACGTGCCGAATGATGGTGTATCGGTGCGCTAGCCGCGCGGTGACTACGAGTCGAATAGCACTATCAGGCCAATGGGCTCATCCAGCTATGGTTACTAGCCAAAATTCGTATCGGTCCCGAAAACGCCCATTGCTCCAGAATTCGGCGACCCGAGCGTATCACCGCCTAGTGGGACCCTTGCCGATATTTACTACGTAGACAACAAAGGCGTGGAGTTCCGGACTTCGGGGGCTTGTCTCTATGGCCAACCACCCAGAACGTGGGTTTAGGCTACACTGGAGCCGAGCAATAGTGACATGTGATGAAGGGCTATCAAGCAATACTGCTTGCGATCTCGACGGCAATGGCAGCGCAGACCGGCGTGCGACCCAACGCGCTAATATGGTCCCCACCGTCCGTCAAATTACCGCCAGAGTGGCCCCATAGCACGATACAGAAACCAATTATCACGCAGATCACCGTTGCGGGTTTCCCAATCCAGCTCGAAGATACCGAACTTGACGCTGTCGCCAAACACTTGAGGGTAGCTACAGGTCATCAAGGCGATGCGAGCGAGTCTCTAGCTTGGCTTTGTCTGCACGGCGAAGATAAGGAAGGTCCATGGGGCCTCTGGCTCACCAGTAGCGAGATTGACGGACCGATGATCGGAGGATTTCAGTTGCAGCGTCTGACCTCAGGTGCCGCGTTGGATATCCGATGCAGCTCCCTCAATGATTCGTCGCGATCAATTTCACTGCCTATCCCGATTCGTCTTGGAATGACCGAGTCACAAGTTCAGGCTGTTATAGGGAAGCCCTCGTCCCGATTCGGTGATGCGTCAATCTATGTTCATGAGCACGGCCTGCGGCTCCATGGGGAATCTTACATAGCAGACAACTCCGTCATTGTCTCGTACAAGAACGGCGAGCTATGGCAAGTGGTTGTGTACTACACCATCAGTTCTTAGAGTTGAACCGCCGGAGAATGTACAGACTGAAAGCGCGCTTCCGGGCGAGTAACCGGCCACGGAGAACCAGCGCTCAGAATTCGGCAAGGGCCTGTGTAACCGGCTGCCGTGAATGTGGCAAACGCCCGTACGACCGCCGACTCTGGCGTTAGAAAGTAAGCAACAGCGGCAGCGCCACGCGCGGCAACCCCATGGAAAATCCTCCGGCTCAGGCGAAGGCCTTTTCAGGCGTTCTCCATTGGCGACCACGCACACACCAAGCTCCGGATGATAATAATTTCATCCATGAAGTGGAAATGGCCGAGCCTATCAATTACGATTCTGCTTGCCTTAGGCTGCCAGGTGGTATGGGCTTCAGGCACGGGCGATAAGCCAGACTACAGAGTTCTGAACCGAGTCGTTGCCTGCCAATCAATCCGATGCGTCGTCGCAGACTTGCCCATGGCAAAGGACAAGACTGAGCGGACGGTGATCTACGAGAAGTGGCTTCTGCTGCAGCCCTCCAGCCTGGATGCCGCCAAAGGTTTGCTCGAAAATATCCCAACGACAGATCGTGAAGTGATGCTCCTCTTCACACTGCCGGACTGGCATGAGGGAGCGACCACCTCAGAAGCTCAGATGGAGAGCCTTGACTACCTCCATACAGTGTGGCCGCGACTCCTAGCGAGGGCTGTGCAACGCTTGCCAGGTTTCCTTCCTGCTTATATCCGATACGGCCTACTGGCAGGCGATGACATTCATTCCGACTACACAGGATACGAACAAGAAGTGTGCAGATCAGACAGCAAACGGTTCGAGGCTGCATTCCTTACCCTGAGTACGAGCGATCAAGCCTATATTCGCAAACATGTCTTCAATCCGAGTGGCTGCAAACCAATTTTCTTGAGCGAAGCAGACTGATTCGGGGCCGAGTGACCGCTGGGTGCCACGGCTGAAAACTGGCGGTCGGGGCCAATTACCGGCGATGCTTCCCCGTGGAAATGTTTACCGCTGGGTACCTGGGGACCCGGTGCCGCTGATTCGCGGGATTGGCCGACTCACCGGTATAATTCGCGGTGACCAGCGATTTGGCGATTGGGCGTCAATCCACCAACTTGCTGACGCCTCCTGTTGCTGCGACGAACTGTGCTCTTTCTAGAAGGTTCAGTGCTAGCTGTTCATCCTTCGCAAGCCCAGCAAACGCCACGGCACCAAGCACTGCCAACGCCTCAGCCCAATTCAGAGCCGTTCGGATTTGGTCGTCGTCGAAATACGAGCCAATACCGTCTTTCTTCAGACGTGGTCCGATCTGCTGGTACCCGGTGTGTGTAAGGCTGTTTAGCGGCTTCCATGAATCGCGTTTGATCATCGACAAGAATGAGCCGTCGAGTAGGCCCGGCTTTTCGAGGGATCTGATTATCGAATCAATCTTCGGGAAATCGTCCCGGGCGGCCTTATCAACCTCGCTATCGCTGGCGCATTGAGCGAGCCAGATGCCGCGCAAATATGCCTCGAATTGAAGACGGACGAGAGCCAACGCAGAACCGTTGAGACCTTCTCCTACGAGGACAACAATTGCCGTTCCATGCTCGATGCAAGCGTGAAGGCAGCCACCCGCGAGATGCGACCGCTTAGATGGTTCCGCCAGAGTGAGCCCGTCAAGGTGCTGTTGAACCCAAATCATGGACTCTTTGCATTGCGAGAACCTATCACATTTAGATACGCTCACGTTGGCGCTCCGAAAGAGTTCAGATGGACGGAGTTGAAATAGGGAAACTATCTTTCTTCTGACGCAACGGATCGCTCATTGCCAGCACGTCCGCTATTTCAGATCTCTGATGTTGATTTTAAACGTGGCCTCGCATTTCGCCGATCGCAAAATCAACTAGCAACAACCTATGTCACTCGTCCACTGTGGTGGTGCCTTATCCGGCCAGTTCCATTCCAGCAGAAACGGGATGTCGCCCGCCTACACGAGTTCCTGAAATCGGGCAGGGGCATGGTTAACCGCCCACCATAAACGTGGCAAACGCCCGTGCGACCGGCAATCCTGACCTTACCCAATTCTGGTGCAATTCGAGACAAGGAAGCGATTGCCGACCACATGGTCTCCACAACGGAGATTCAATACTCATCTCGAAAAATGAGCATTTCTCCAAGATTTTTCTCGTGGTTGTCGGGGAACCCGCACTTTTCAGCGAAAGCATCTGTATCTTGAAAGGTGCCAAAAAGGCGATCCCACCAAGTAATGTCTCCGTAATTGAACTGGTGGACGCCTAGCTGATGATGAATGGAATGATGCTCGGGCCGTTGAAGAAAATAGCCAACCCAGTGCGGAGTCCGCAGATTGCTATGATAGAAAAACTCGCCCAGTACAGCAAAGACGTTGAACCAGGCCCCTCCGGCTGGAGATGCACCTAGGATAGAGAACATGAGAGCGCTGGCAATTACAGAATCGGCAACGATCTCGATCGGGTGTTTGTAGAATGCCGTCAAGAGTTCAATCCTCGCCGGACTGTGGTGAATCTGATGGCAGACTTTCCAAAGGAAATTGCAATCATGTCGAACACGATGCCACCAGTAGAAAACAAATGTTCCGACGAACCACCCAACAAGGCCCTGTAGAAAAGGCGACATTCCCTTAAAAAGGTGAAATACAGTCCAAGACTGCAGCCATCGATTCCACGCGATTCCTGCCAGAAGAACGATGCCTACTTGGCAAAGATTCAGGAGGGCCGCACGGGCATACCAGCCTGGTGTTTCCGGCAACTCACGCCCGGGAAGAATCCGCTCCACGAAAAAGAACGCCAATGCAGCTGCGAAAATGGTAAGAAAAGGTGTCATGTTGCCTCCAGGATCGCGGACCCGCGATTTGTCACAGCGTAACGAGGGGATGCAGCTCGGACCACCATTCATGTGACAGTTTCCTTCGCTGTCACATGGCAAAATCTTTCATTTCGTCTGATATGGTGTCGGCGGAATTATCTTGGAGAGGATTCTGACTTGCTCCCAATCAGAGGAGAAGACAAATGCAGATCGCATTGAGCAAGAACAGCGACGTCCCACTCCGTCAACAACTCGCCGAGCAGATCGTTTTTCTGATTACAACAGGCCAACTTCGTGTGGGAGAGGCGCTCCCAAGTGTGCGTACGGTCGCGAGGCAGAGCAAGATACACCACAATACGGTGAGCGAGGCATATCAGGAACTTGTGCGTCGAGGCTGGCTCACGCGTCGCCGAGGTAGCCAACTCGTCGTAGGAACGGGTCCAGGCACGCCATCGGATACGCTGCAAACTCTCGATGAATTAATCAACGAAAGTATTCAACGAGCCAACGACATGGGTTACACTCTGCAGGCTCTGAGACAAAGAGTACGCGAGCGCCTCATGGCCCAGCCACCTGACCACTTTCTTGTTGTGGAGCCTGAGAAGGGGCTGCGTGAGATCATCCGGAAAGAAATTGACGATAACCTTGATTGGCCAGCCGTCGGCTGCTCGCTTGAAGAATTTATCACCGAACCAGGCTTGGCAATCGGCGCCCAGGTATTGGGCGCGAACCACCTTGTGAAGGAGTTGAAGCCGCTCGTCCCACGGCATAGGCCGCCGTTAAGCATCGTCTACTCCCGGGCTTCCGAACAAGTCGATTTGATTCGCAAGCTCCGAAACCCATCGATTGTCACGGTCGTATCGGTCAGTGAGAGTTTGTTGCGAACGGCAAGAAGCCTCCTCGCACCTGCGATAGGGAGGAGGCATGAATTGAATGAGGTTTTGGTGGTGGAAGATGCGCCAATGAATTTGGGCGCGGCCGACATAGTGATCTGCGACACTATTACCGCTTCCACTGTCCGTTCCCGACGTAAGGTTACCTATCAGCTCATCGCCCCCGATTGTCTCGGACACTTGGCGGCATCTCTAAGCCAGCGCTGATGACAGAGTTGCTGGGAGGCCCTCGACCCTGAGTTTTCGCGATTTCGGACGTGTGACCGCCAACTCTTCATTGTGAAGGTGGTAAACGATTTCGCCTTCGTACCCGAGGCCCCGGTCAAATACCGGCCCGGCGAAGCCTTACCGAGGCTACTGTTTACTGGGCCAACAAGGGTGAACCTGTCTACTCCGCAAGCAAGTTGCAAAATATTCGATGTAATCGTATATTTTGCATGTGTGGATCGAACGAAATATCGAGCGCCGACTACGGCGGTCCGCCAGAACACGGCCGGCCCTGGTTCTGACAGGCGCCCGGCAAACCGGGAAGACCTCGACGCTTCTACACCTTTTTCCCAATTATCACTTTGTTTCACTGGATCTGCCCACTGAAGCCGAGCAGGCCGAAAAAGAACCGGATCGCTTTTTGCTGCGGCATCCGGCCCCAGTAATCATTGACGAAGTCCAATACGCGCCGAAGCTGTTTCGGCACCTGAAGACGGCTGTCGACGCCCATCGCGCGCAGTACGGCCAATTTCTGCTTACTGGCTCGCAGAAGTTTACCCTGATGAGGAGCGTTTCCGAATCCCTAGCGGGCCGTGCGGACATCATGGAACTGGAGACGCTTTCGTTACGCGAGATCCGCGCAGCGTTGCCCGACACGCAAATTGAGGCGGCTGTCGTGCGGGGCGGCTTTCCGGAGCTCTATGCCAATCCCGACATAAATGCAGCAGTTTTCTATAGTTCCTATCTGGCCACCTACCTGGAACGCGACGTCCGCTCTCTGGCAAACGTTGGCAGTCTGCGAGGCTTCGAACGATTCCTACGCGCCTGCGCGCTCCGCTCCGCGAATCTGCTCAATAAGGCGGATCTGGCGCGTGATGTCGGAATCGCGCCATCGACCGCCGGTTTGTGGCTGTCGGCGCTGGAGGCTTCCGGCCAGATTGTTCTCTTGGAGCCGTGGTTTTCAAACAAGACGAAGAGCCTGGTCAAGAGTCCCAAGCTCTACGTCGCAGACAGCGGGCTTCTGTGCGCACTGCTTAACATTCGCTCTGCAAAGGCGCTTCTGGAGTCGCCCGCTGCGGGTGCGATCTGGGAAACATTTGTTTTTGCGCAGCTTCGAGATCGGGAGCGTAGAGCTGGCCGCTCGGGAAGCCTGTTCTTCTGGCGCGATCGGACGCGCGAAGTCGATTTTGTGGTGGAGACTGGTGGAAAGCTGGAGTTATTTGAAGCCAAGTGGACTGAATTGCCGGATGCGTCCGACACGGTGAATTTGGGTTTCGTGCGTGACGCGATTGGCGGATCGCGTACTGCTTCCGCGGCCGTCGTGTGCCGCGCCTCGAACAGCTTTCCTCTCCCGAATGGGTTCCGTGTCGTTCCCGTTTCCGAGCTCAATTAACCGACGGCTAAGTCCGGCGAATTGCTCTTGTCGAGTACGGCATGTGGGTGGTCAATGAATAATGAAGGGTCAGCAATGCCGACCACACGGGAGCACGACCGCTGGTTAGCATCTGACTTGATATTTTCGAAGTACATACGTGGATTTCTGGACACTCGCCGTCATAAGACATATCGGGAGCTATTCCAGATCTCGCGCTCTGGCGGCAAAGTGTACGGCCATTTGCCGCGGTCTGCTCCTCTGGCAACTGCCAAAGGAAGACCGGCAGATTCTTTAAGCGGCCAGAGGTTTGATCTTTGGGCGTTTCTTCTGTGCGGCATGCCAGTGGTCGTACTGCACCTGGGCGCGAGTAAAGAACTCGGGCGAGAGGCCCAGAGCGTCGCCCAGCCGAATGCTCATGTCAACAGTGATCGCGGTGCGGCCGTTGAGGATGCGAGAGACCGTGGCCCGCGCCACGCCAATATGAGCAGCCAGTTCGCTTACCGACCGGTTGCCCAAAAACTCGCGCAATAGCTCGCCGGGGCTTGCCGGGTTGTGCATCGTTGCCATATGGATACCCCTCAGTGATAATCCTGATAGTCGACCAAAATCGCGTCCTCGCCTTCGAAGGTAAAGGTCAGCCGCCAGTTGCCGTTGACCGTTACCGCCCAATGCCCGGCCAGGTCGCCCTTGAGCCGGTGCCAGTCCCAGCCGCTGCGGTTCATGTCCTCCGGGCGCGAGGCCAAGTGCAGGGTGGTCAACTGCAGCCGGAGTCGGGCGGCATGTTTCGGCTGGATGCCGGCCTTCGAGCCGGTCAGAAAGAACCGCTCGATGCCCCGGTGGCGGAAGCTCTTGATCACTAGACCGAGTGTAACACGAACTGTTACGGAGATTTTCAAATAAACGTCGGGCCGGTATCGCGCCACTTGATTCCGCTACCGGTGGACCCAGCGTTCAGAAGCCGGCAAACGCCCGTACGACCGCCCATGGTCGCCCATGGTCGCGTTAGAAAGTAAGCAACATCCGTAGGAAGATCACCCAGGGGTTGCCCGACGCAGGACACTCGTTCCCCGTCACAATTTCGGGCTGGACGAGTGGTTTGACGATTTGACCTCAATCCAGAACGGACCAGCAGGGTTAAAAATCCTTTTCTCTATTTGGCGCGACCAGACAATGGAGCAGCAGAACGCCAGACCGTGGCGTACTTCTTTTTGTACTTCGTGTCCTCTTCGAGGTTGATCAATTGTTCGGCGATCGTTCGCAGGTTCTCGTCCGCAGTTACGTCATGGATCTTTTTGAATACGCATTGAATGTCGTAGCGGACCAACGTGCAGTTTTTCTCCTCCATACATTCCTTGAAGCGGCGGACCAAGCCATCTACGATCGCCTTGCGCTGATCGTTCCCCACAATGGCAATTTTCCAGAGAGAGAGAAGGACATGGCGTGCCGTCACGAACCGCTCGTCCCTGGTCACTGCAATCAGGCGTTCCGCATCCCGAACGATACGTGATTCGGGGTCACTCTTTGCTAAATTGCTCAGCAATTGCCCGGCGATAGAGCGCTGCCTATTATCCCCTTTTGCCGTCAACCGAAGCAGGTCCTCCCAGACCTCGTAGGCCCAATCCACGCGTTCGGCGGTCATGTCTAAAAGTGCCTTGTATGCTTGGTTCTGGCGGTCTTTGTCAGTCGATTTCAGATCGTTGATGCTTTCTGCGACGTGCACCTCAGGCACTTTTGTCATGGTCGATCCTCCTAATTCCGCTGCGCAAGCTGGACCAGATTCCCACAGGTGTCATCGAGCACAGCCGTGGTGACCGGTCCCATGAAGACCGGCGGCTGAGTGAACTTCACGCCAGCTAGTGTCAGCCTCTCGTATTCGGACCGAACATCGTCCACACCGAAGGACACGAACGGAATGCCATCTTCGACCAACGCTCGCTTGAATGGTCCTACCGCAGGATGCGAATCGGGCTCCAAAAGCAATTCCACCCCGTTAGGTTCGCTTGGGGACACCACGGTCAGCCAACTTGCCTCGCCGAGCGGTACCTCGATTTTCTTCACGAATCCCAGTTTCTCCGTGTAGAACTTGAGTGCTTTTCGCTGGTCGTCTACGAACACGCTTGTGACCACGATCTTCATCATTGTTTTCTCTCCTTTGTCCCTTTGAGAGCCAGCGATCTACGATCGGCCTGAGCGGCCTCGGGTCGAAATAGTGGAATTTGTATCGCCCCTGCCGCACTGCGGACACCAGCCTGGCTGACTCAAGGATGTCAAGATGTTGCGAAATACCTTGCCGGGTTACTGTTATCCCGTGCTTCATGGCCAATCGAGTACACAATTCGAACAGGGTCTGGCCGTCACGCTCACAGAGTTCGTCCAGAATGGCCCGCCGGATCGGCGCAGAAATCGCTTCGAAGACATCGTTCATTGCCCATACAATAGGCAAGCTGCAACTTGCATGTCAAGCATTACTTTGTGTAGGCTTAGTCTGGATTGGCGTGTTCAGGGGGATAACCGGCCAATTTGCGTTTATGCCAACAATTGCAAATCGCCTGATATGGTGCGGGTGAGAGGCGTGTTGTATTATTCTTCAGCCGGTTTCTTCTTACTTCAGCTTGAGCAGCGTGTTCATTTTTGCCTTCCGTCTGCGGTTCCGTTGACCAACGCGGGGCTTCGTGCAGGGAAGGAAGGCGACAGAGTCCACGAATGGGCATCCTGATCGTTGAATGCATGGTAGGCCGCTCTGCACCGCGCCAGGCTGAAGCAGGAATCCTGATCGGGACGCATTATGTCACTGGTCGTTAAGAACATGACGATCGGCATTGAAATGCCTCTTACGACCACACCTGAAAATGGGCACTGTTTGGCCGGTTAACAGACCAAATCACTCAGGGACCGCGGTTTGCGGTTTAGAGGCAGGAAAGGTCGCCTGCACGGGCTTTTCGCTAAACGGCGTCCTGCACCCGATCCGACGCCCAGAATCCCTGAAGGGCCCGTACGACCGCCAAGGATGACCCGTGCCGTGTCTCCGCCATGTTGATCGAAGGGTAATCAGCGCCGACCAACCCTCGCGTGAGGCGGTATTTGACTCACCTCGATGAGTCAAATAAACTCATTGTATGTCTAAAAGGCTGCAGGTCATTGTTCAGGACCCCGAATATCGCGATATCCAGCGCGCCGCGCGCTTGCGCCGCATGTCTATCGCCGAATGGGTGCGACAGGCGATGGTACAGGCCCGCAGAAGCGAACCCAGCCGCGAGGTTGCGTCCAAGCTCGACGTGATTCGAGCCGCGGCTCGCATGGACTTTCCCACCGCCGATATCGACCGCATGCTCGAAGAAATCGAGCATGGTTACGGATCGGGTGTGAATCAGTGATTTTTGTCGACTCGAATATCCCTATGTATCTGGTGGGCGCTGCTCACCCTCATAAAACCGATGCCAGACGCTGGCTGGAGGAACTGGTAGCCGGACGAGAGCGGCTGGTGACCGATGCCGAAGTACTGCAGGAAATCCTTCACCGTTATGTCTCCATCGCGCGACCGGACGCCATTCAGCCAGCGTTCGATGCTTTGCTTGGAGTCGTCGATGAAGTCTTCCCAGTGGACCGAGCGGCAGTCGAACGAGCCAGAGAGATCGTGCTGGGTCGGAAAAGCTTATCGGCGCGAGACGCGGTACATCTGGCGGTGATGCAGAGCCACGGTATCAAGAAAATCCTGAGCTTCGATCAAGGATTCGAAGGTTTTCCCGGAATCACTCGTTTGGCCTGAGGCGAACAGTCCTCAGATTCGACGCAATCTCGTCCAATCCACGGGTCCCACTTGCCGACCAACCGCCCGCGAACCGCTCAATGCGTGCATTGGCCTGTTCTAGTCCACTCAGGATCCTGCCTAGGCAGATTTGCGCACACTTGCCGTCTCTTAACGACAACCAGAGGTGAAACTGACAGCAGGAATAGCTCCGTACCTCGGATTCATTCTCTACCGCCGGTATTGTTGCCATTCTCCGCTGCGCTCCGGCTATGGCAGGTGATCCATGTAACAGGCGCCATTGATGTTCTGCGATGGAGGCGTCGGCGGCGTGAGCCATGGCGGATTCTTGAAGTCGAAGAATTCCATCATATCCGGCTGGGCCGCGTCCCGTTCAGTGAGTGGCGGCAGATTGAAGCGTGTCTCGATGAGTCTCAGGATTGCCGTCGTATCCGCGATTGCATGCGACACGTAGTTCTTTTTCGTGAAAGGCGAAACAACGATGAGCGGCACCCGGTAGCCGGTGTAGGTAAAGTCGCAGATCGGACCTGTTCCCTTCGTGCAGACATCGCCAGGGTTGAGATCCACGGGACTGATGCCGTCCGGACTCACGGTTGGCTGTGGTGCAACATGGTCGTACAAGCCGCCAAATTCATCGTAGGTGAATATGAAAGCCGAGTCTTTCCACGATGGGCTCTCCATCAAGGCATTGATGATCGAGGCTACGTAATTCACACCCAACTGGACGTTGGTTGGCATGCCATCGTAGCTGGAGGCATGCTCGTCTAAACCGGCGGCAGTTGCGGGCTCAATAATCGCAACCTGCGGCAGGTTGTTATTTTGCACATCTGCAAAATACTGCGACATTGTGGCGATGTTCTGCGGGTACTTTGTTGGAATGCTCTGGCCAAAGACAAACGGTTGAACGTAGGTCTGCTTAAGCAGGCATGTGAGATCGTAGGGTGGCCCGGAGCAGTCGCTCCCCGTGGGGTTTATGTAGATCTTCCAAGTAATGCCAGCCTTCTGGAGCACTTCAAAAATTATGGTTGCCGTCAGCAATGAGGAATCGTTCTCATTCGTGCCATTGGGATAAACGCGTCCCTGCGAAGTGCCCGCGATAACGTACTCCCGGTTGGCGCCGGTTCGGCTCATGACGGGGTGGAACCAACGGTCAGAAGTGGCGAAATTCGAGGCCATGAAGTAGTAGTAGTTGAGGTCATTTCCGTCGAAGTACCCCATGCTGCGGACGCCATTCGCGTCGGTCAATGGCGGCCAGTAGTTGCGGCCGTCGTGCCCGGCGACGAACACGAATCCGTCCAGTGCAGCGGGGGGATACAGTCCAAGCTGATCGTGGAAGTTCCAGATCACATGGCTCTCGTTCCACGAAGGGCTCGTGTTTTCGGTGCATACGGTTTTGAGATGGAACGAGGCTACCGGGTTGCTGACGTCATACACACAGTCGTTCGGTGGAGGAAACGCCAAGTTGCAACCGGGGTTCGTGGGAGGCGGGGCATACAGAGGCGCCGCGCCGGAAGTGGGATTGTACTGCGGAAGTCCATCGAACGACTGGTCCGGATAGCCGTTCTTGGCCCAGTAGTCTCGCAAAGCTCCAAGGTGATTATCGAGCGAGCTGTGTTCCTGCACCATGAAGACGATGTGCTTGAGCGAGTCGAGGCCGTCGCTCGCCGCTGTCGCAGAGAGGATCGCCCCTACGGCGGTATCGCTCTCCAGGGTCAGGCTGCACGGCGCCGTGCCGGAGCATGCCCCCGTCCACCCGGAGAAGGTCGAACCGTGGCTGGGATTTGCAGTCAGCTTAACGGACGTCCCAGTCGTGAAACTCACACTGCACGTCCGCCCACAACTTATGCCTGCCGGCGCGCTGGTGACTGTTCCCGTTCCGGTGCCCGAATCTGTCACGGTGAGTTGAACTGTAGTTGGCGGAGGCGACGCAGAGGCGCTGAACTTCGCGGTGACTGACGTTTGATTGGCCAGCAATATCGTGCAAGTGCCGGTGCCGGTGCACGCTCCTGTCCACCCCGTGAAGGTGGAATTGGCATTGGGAGTTGCCGTTAGCGTCACCAACGTTCCGTTCGCAAACTTTGCACTACACACCGAGCCGCAACTAATCCCCGATGGACTGCTCGTAATGCTTCCCCCGCCCGTCCCGGTGTTCTGGACCGTAATTTCAATCGACGCAGGGGAAGTTACAAGAGTCCCTTGGGGTGAACTGCAACCGGCGAGGAAAGTTGAGAGGAGGGCAACAGAAAGAAGGCGTGAAACTGCTTCCACTTGAGTCATACAAATGTCCGGTAAATCAGCTGTAATCAGATAAGGGTGCGATTTGGCGAAATCTTCCGCAAATCGCTGGTCACCGCATCAACCAACTTGGCTGCGGCTTCGACTATTCGGTGTGGCGGCCCATTAAGCTACGTTTTTGGTGCCTGAATAAAATGAGAATGGCCGCAAATCCAGTGAGTCCGCCGAGGTTCTTTACCCAAGGAATTCTGATGATTGCCGCATAAGACTGCACTGCAAAAAACTTGCAATGAATTCGAACTTCGACTCATTTGTTTGATGAGTGGCCATATGAATCAGTTGCAAGCGGAAATCGGTCGATGCACTCAACCACGCTTGAACGGTAATCGGAGGTGTTTACTCCTATATAACTGTCAGATTGCCGACACGGCCGCGACCCTATCAATGCCTGCGACTTTCCGTGCAAATTGTGAGTTTCTCGATGCCTACCAACGCGAGCTCGAGACTTTGCAGGGCCGAACCTGCATCGTAGGTGGCCAGCAGTTTGCCCCCCGCCCACACGTTGGTGTGATGCCAGACCAGACCGCTGGTTGTGGTGCCGCCGGATGATCCGCCCACGCCCATCTCCGTTACCTGTTCGCCTCCAGGGCCAAGAATGTAATCGTCGGTGGTCTGGAAGCCATTCACCGTGGGATCGCAACTCCACGCCGAAATGGTGCCCTTGGCCACGCGCCGGCCTTCCGCGTCATACATGTTTCGAAGGGCATTGTCTGGAAGATGGACACGGAGGCCTTAAGCTACTCGCGGACCAAAGGCATTTTTGCTGGAGTCGCAGTCGATGGCACCGTGATCCAACAAGACGATGATTCCACGGCCTTGTTCTATGGTAAGAATATCTCCTTCCTCAAAAACGAGGACTGGAGAAGTGTGCGCCCCAGCGATCAGCGACTCGTTTTTTCAGAGGTCTGGGCCGCCGTCAACCAGGCGAACCCGCATGAGGCGGCCGAAAAGTAATAGGCCGACTTAGTGGTTTCGACGGCCGCGAATGTTCCCGCCTAGCCAGGCCTCTCATCCGAGTAGGGGGAAGTTCTTCTGGACTTTCTCCGCCTCGCGGTTGAGGCTCTATGTGGGAGATACGACATGCAACCGAGCCTGGCTAAGTTCTCGGCCCGTGCCATTAAGGCCTCCTGGTGGTTGGGGACGGCCTCGCTGGCCTTTGCCCTGTTTATCAAGATCACTTCTGAACTGCTGGAACACGAGGTATCGAGCGTGGACAGTACGATCCTGATCCGTGTCGCAAAGGCACGAACCCCCTGGCTCACGGTGATGGCCGTTGATCTGACGGCATTGGGGTCGGTCACACTCGTGGTGCTTATTTCGACCATAGCATTGTGTGTACTGCTCCTCTTGAAGGACCGGATGGGGGCGCTGCAACTGGTGGCCGCTTCCGTCGGTGCAGGAATTTTAACGACCACAATAAAGGACTACATTGACCGGGCACGTCCTGAGGTCGTTACACAGCTCGTCGCGGTTTCGGGCTTGTCCTATCCCAGCGGCCACTCGGTGGCGGCCACATCCCTCTATTTGACAGTGGCTATTGTTGTGTCCCGGCATCTTCAAAGAACCGGGCATCAAATCGCGATTCTGGCGATGACAGTCGCGGTCGTGCTGCTGGTGGGAATGACTCGCATCTACCTCGGAGTGCATTTCCCAAGCGACGTCGCCAGTGGCATATCGCTTGGGGCTGCCTGGGCGCTTTTGCTGGCCGGATGCTTTTCTTTCTTCCCTGATCAAAAGATCGCCCGCCGCAGGCAATAGTCCTCTGCATCGAGCGCTGCCAGTTATATAGTGAGGCCTGAATGTTGGTGCAGCACTAGCTGGAGGGTAGGCGAAGCTATGAAGGCTTCACAACTCTCGTCTTCATCGCGCCCACGGCGGCTCATATACGGTTGGAATTCCGACAAGGTGGCGATAGAATGCAAATGCCTTGTTGCCCGAGGAAGACTCATTTCCCGCGATCAGCATGTTGGCATTCTCTCCTGTGCGCACGATGCTGAAGTAGCGCCAGACGCACGTGGTTTATAACCACAATGAGCCCTTCCGAGATTGCGGGAAGGCTCCTGTGAACGGGGTGATTCCCACGATGAGACGCACTCAATCGGTTCTGTGGGCGTTCTGGCTGTCAGCTCTGGTTCTCCTGTCAGCGATCCCCTTAGCGTCCCAGAGTACTCCGTCCACCTCGGAGATCAAGCCTCCCGATCTGGACCTGATCCTGCAAGGCATCGAGGACGCACAGCACCGGAACACCGCCCAGTCTCGGCCTTATGAGGTAACGCGGGAGTACAAAGTGTTCCGCGGCTATGAAAGGCGGCCATTCTCTGAGGTCATTGCGCAGATCGATTTCGTTCCCCCCGACCTGAAGACATTCAAGATTGTGCAAACCACCGGGAACTCGTGGGGGGAAAAGATTGTTCGCGAGCTCCTAAGCAGCGAAACATCGTCATCGAGGAAAGAGCACAGCACGGAGATCAGCCGGGCAAACTATGACTTCGTTTTTCTTAGACGGCAGAACTTCGGTGACATTCCCGAATATGTTTTTACGATCTTCCCGAAGCGCAAAGATAAATACCTTTTGCGTGGGCAGATTTGGGTCTATGCCCACAGTTTCCGCATCCGCCAAATCGAAGGAGTACCCGCCAGGAGTCTCTCTTTTTGGCTCAAGGACCTTCATATCACCCTGCAATATGGTGAACTCGGCGGCATGTGGGTCCCCGTTACTTACGACGCCATCGCGAAAGTCCGCTTACTGGGAGAATTCACACTCGACGGCCTCAGTGTCTGGAGATCCGAATCCAAATCCGTTGCCCCAAAATAAATTTCTCCGATGGCCTCCGGATTGTCATATTGCGGAGATTTCATTTCGGTGTCCCAGGTTTACGCTGTCGACGCACTCATCGAACCCTCGATACTCGATCGTCGCGCTCAATTCAGCCTTCAACTTATAAGCTGCAGTATCGCTGTTGCGTATTCTTGATTCTCTGACCGGAGCAGCAACGGCTCCTGGGTTCCGTAGGCATCTCAGCAGACAAGTCCGGGCTGGATGACCCGGCCCGGCGATTACGAACCGTGCAGAGAAATCTGGGTGAGCCTGGGCAGCCAGTCTCGGATTCGAGCCAGAACGAAGTGTTCAAGATTGAACAGTCCGCGTCCCGCAGACCGTCGCATCCTTATCTCAATTCGCTGAAAACTCCTTTGTGGATGCGAGACTGCCCAATGACATGGTGATTGAAATGGAAGATCCTCGTTGCAAGGTTGCGGCGCTTGAGGCGGAAGACCCGCGGTGCAAAAACTTGCTCAGTGGAGTGGTGATTGAGGCGGAAGATCCTCGATACAAGAGCCTGTACTATCGCGTGGCGCTTGAGATCGAAGATCCTCGCTGCCATCGCGTGTCGATTAAGATGGAAGACCCTCGGTGCAAGAACCTGCTCGTGCCCTGGTGATTGAATCATCGCACCGGTCACCACTATCCACACATCAATCAGGTCAGCCGTGCCTCTATGCCATAGATTGGTGCATTTCAGACAGACGTCTCCGAGCCCAGCCTAGGCCCGGCCACCCACGGCATCTCCAGCTGGCATCCACTAGTCTTCGAGGCGATTGCCGAGAAGGTTATTAAGCTCGTGCAGTGTCCCCTCTTGCTTCTTCACTCAGCCAAGCCGGAAACCGGCGTGAAGACGCCTTCAGACAGCTCGATGGAATGGTGGTAGCAAAGAAAGCGGCACAGGCCCCAATGATGAGTGCATCGGCCGGCGCCTTCCGCGATTCACCCTAGCGAGACCGCAATGCCTCTTCAGAGCATCACGGTGCTTTGGCGTTCCACTGGCTACAACGGCGGGTCACATCTTGCGAAATTGCTCAAAGGCAGCATAATTTCAACGGTTTAGCACTGCAAGAAGAGATTTCATATAGAGCTGAGATGTGCGATCGCACCGATGAGCCCTTTCGACAATTTCCGATATTGAGCAAAATTGTACAGACAAGTGCCTTCCCTCCTCTCAACACTTCGAACTGTGCGATCGCAACTGTCCTCATTCGATGAGCGCTCAGTGACAGAAATGGAAAGCAGACCCTCGATGCCGCATATTGGGCTTGGGCATCGGCTCACCTCGCCGAGATTCATGTGCCCATCGCGCTAGGTTCTCCAGGAGAGTCTGTTGTTTTCACCCGGACTTCCATTTTGAAGCCAAGCCAGGTGCTCTTAGGACGAGATTCCAGTCTAGGAGGTTGCCATGACCGCTGCTATCAAGCCTGGTTGGAGCAAACCCTCCACCATTCTTTTCGCCTCCGAATTTCCACCCAGTGAGAAGGTCTTTGCCTTTGCTCTGGCGGAGGCTGCGGAGTTTGGCTCGGACCTCATTATTTTTCATGCATATGACAGTTTAGATTTAGCCGCATCTGAGGCTTCGGCGATCTGTGACTGTGACTACGCAATGGCCCAGAAGAACCGTCTTGAGCCTCTCGCAGAACGCGCCATGAATATAGGCGTCCACTGCAAGATTGTCGTCCGGCCCGGCTTGGCCGCCGACCAAATCCTCGCCTTACTGCGCGAACGGAAGATCGATCGTGTCGTCATGGGCGCTCACTCTCCGGGCCCTGTCGGCAGGTTGTTGGTGGGCTCGGTGGCCGAAGCCGTGCTTCGCACTGCCAACGTGCCGGTCTGTATCGTCGGCCCCAACGTGGTCGAGGGTACCTATCGCAACCGTGTCTCGCGCAAGATCCTGTGTGACGTTAGCAAGCAAGAGGCCAGCGAGGTGGTGGCAAACTTTGGCGCGGAACTGGCCGCCACGCATAACGCTAGCCTGATTCTGCACCGGGTCATTGCACCGCAAGAGCGTGCTGAGATCCTCGGCGACCGTACCATCGATCAGGTTGAGGCTGAACTGCCCTCTCTGGTTCCGGTCAAGTTGAAGCACAAAGTCAGCGTTCGAACAAGAGTAGCGCTCGGCGATCCGGTTGAGGAACTGCTCCACCAGGGCAGAGCCCAGCAGGCGAACCTCATCGTGCTCGGCGCTCATGGCGCGTCCCACTTTGCCGCCGTCACCCATGCGGGTACCGTTTACAAGGTGCTGGCTTACGCGCATTGCCCGGTGATCACGATGTCGCCCATTGTGCTAGCCAAGTGCGGCGCCAGGGAGGATCGGCCCCGTCTATCCGAAGTCAACTACATGGCCGGCGTGTTTTAGGAACTTGAAGGTAGTGTCCTATTTGTGCATTGCATCGTCATTGAGTACTGCACCGCTCACAAGGCAGATAAGGAAAGGGAAGTCCTTATACTCTGAAGCAATCAATTCATCGGGAATCCTCTTGTGCACAACGCGATTATCGCGCCCGAAGTCTGGATGACTGCTGAGCATGCTGGGTGTCCGATAGAGATCGGTATACCGATAATTATCAAATTCAAGCCACTATTTGCGCTCGTTCGGACGACAGGGATCAGCTCGATAAGAACAGGCCAGAACCGTCGAAGCGGCAACCCCACCCGGACAATCCCCTGAAGTGCTCGTAGTGCAATAGGGCTCAGTAAGCGGCTCGTGTTTGCGTAAACTCGGCTTATGGCAAAGAAGCCGGAGTTGACGATCGTCCACGATATGTACGATTACCCCGCAACCGCAAGATGCTCAACCTGCGGAAGCGAGATGCCATTACGCCAGCAATGGATTACTTCTTCAGCAGATAATCTCTTGTGGTTCGCGGATCAATTCAGGCTCCACATGGCACAAGAGCACACAGGATAGGACGCAATTGGGAACTTGCCGCTTCTGGACGCCCATGAACGACACCGTACCGAACCAATTCCCTCGATCACCGGAAAGCAATACTTTTATGGCCAATATCTGTGTTGCTGTCGCATCCAGAAGAAGGCTCTATGTCCTGGAACTCTTGCGACATTCAGCATTCATCCGCCGTCTTGATTGCTCAAACCATTTGAAAATGAGCACCTGCGGCAGCCAGACGAAAAACCGGCCCGCACATTCCCTACATCGCAACGGTAATCGCCCAATGAGCGGCTTTGGAAAGTCTGACGAGCGAAGATGCGAACTTCTGATGCGTGAACTACCACAATAAGGACAATTCATAAAGGGCCGAGCTCCTGGGTCCGATTCGCTGCTGGAGTTCATCGCTTTGTTCTTCGACGCGGCGAACGCTCGAAACCCCTTAACCAATCCGCCAAGTGAACTTCATGCAGGGGGAAAAACAAGGGGCTTCTCGGCATTGTGATCCGGTAGCTGATCGAGCAAGACCACATTCAGCAGCGACTTGTGGACTTGGATGCGACCGTTGTAGTCGATGAATCCGAGTGCGCGAAAGCGATTCATAAAGAAGCTGACGCGGGATCGCGTGGTGCCGATCATCTCCGCCAGCGTTTCCTGCGTAATGGGAGGGATGAAATGCTCCCGCGCTCCGGGCTCTCCAAACTCCGCCATCAACAGCAGAATCCTCGCCAGCCGCTTTTCGCTGTTGTTAAAAAGCTGATCGACAAGGTCAGCCTGAATACGCATACTGCGCTCCAGCATGAATTGCAGAAACAAGTCGGAGAATGCATGCTCCTGGTGCATGACATGGATCATTTCCTTCTTTGCGATCTTGAGCGCCGTGCATTTGCAGAGGGCGGTAGCCGTAGACAGGCGCCGCCCATGGATTGCCGCTAGCGCCGACTCGCCGACGAAGTCGCCGGAGGAAGCCAGCGTGACGGTGGCCTCTTTACCGGAATGCGAAACCACGCTGACTTTTACCCGGCCATGCTGAAGATAAAAGACGGAGTCTGCCTGATCTCCCTGGGTAAAAAGGTTCTCGTTCGCTTCCAATTCGACAATTCTTCGGCCAAGACCTGCGTGCGCGAGAAAGACAGCAGGGTCAAATGTGGAGCTGCTCATATTGGTCGTCATCATGGTGCACCTCCGGGGCAGTCTTGACTGCCGTACTCGCATCCAAGGCCAGAAAGTGAGTGCTTAGAGGGTATGAACCGAGTATTCGTCCTGCGTGATCGGCAACGCTGCCCCGTGGCTAACTTGTGTGAGGCCGCTACACTAGCGTCTTCACTATGATCGCCTGAACTTATAATCCCGTCAGTTCCGTTTTGCTCACATTCGAAGAATCCTGCGGACCCCCAGCGGTCCCACATCGAAGAATTTCTGACGCCCCGATCAAAGACCCCAAACTGAAAACCCTCTAGGTTCGCGAATTCCGGTCGTGTCACCGGCAAGTGTTCAGTTTGCAGGTGGTAAACCGAGGGGTACCGCCAAGCTTCTCCCGACGGTGATTTGGCGCACTGTGGGAGAATCGTAGCCGACGATACAGCCGGAACTCGTCGAAAACTTAGAGATCGGCTTTAAAGGCCGATACGGTATGCTCGAAAAATCGTGACGAGCCCTTTAGAGGACCTGTATCAAACTCGCACAAACCGTGATCGGAGCGGAACCATTCTGGACGAATGGAATCATGTGCTTTTGCATCGCGACTTGGAGCGTTTAGTCAATGAAGGTCTGGTTGAACGCGTTACCAGTATTCGCGAAATCTCTCCTGATCCTGATTCACGGGAGCGAATTTGGTATCAGGAACGCGCCACGGGAAATCTTTACGTTTACGTCGCTCCAGAAGAGCGGAGTGGCCCAGAATTTCGGCGATGCACGGAGTTGGCTCCGAATGGTGGGTCGCGGTTGGTCCAGTAGTCGTCTTCCTGGAGAATCACCGGCAACGCTTCAGCGTGAACTTGATAAACATTTTGGCGCCGTAGCCGAGCCCGTCACACTGGGACAACCAGACCCAAATTGAATCGCTTCGACGAGGTCTTGTCTGGCGTTTGGAATGCAGGATCCCAGGAAGAAGCGTCCTTGATTTCGCCAACTCGCCAGAATCTCATCGAACCTATCTGCAATATGCTGGCGGGCGGAAACGCGATCCACGCGCTTCAGGCACTTCTCGGGGTCCATCCCAGCCAGTTCAGGATCCATTGCCATGTTCCATCCAGGGTCCGGTCAGTGGGTGGTGATGGCAGTGCAGCCGCGGGAAAGACTACTTGCTTGCCACGATACGCCGCGGCAAGCTGCTGAAACACGCGGCCCTGGTCCTTGACGTGTCCATCGTTGGTCAGCAGGCCGAGAGAGTATTCGACGGGATTGAACTGGAACTTGCGGTCGACGTCGTGGCTATCCCAGTAAGTAAACCAGCTCACTCCCTGCTCGATGGCCGCCAGCACTGCCTTCTCAAGCCACTCGGCCTGTCCCATTTCGGGTAGCTCCAGAATGCAGGTATTAAACTCGCCTGCCCATACCTGCTTGCGCTGCGTACCCGCGAAGGAGCGAATCAGAGTCGCCATTGAGGCCAGCAACTTCACGCTCGGCGGATCCATAGCGCCGCCGTATTTCGTCGCACCGGTCCAGTGAGGGTAGCAATGCATCACCGGGAAGCGCGCCGCTGCCAGGGCCTGCGGAGAAAACGTGTCGGCTTTGAACCACGGCAAGTGATCAACTCCGTTGACGTGGAGGCCATCGGGCAGGATCCGATTCATCAGGTCGAACATCTTTGCCATCCATGCATCGCCTTGTGGAAGCGGGGCTTTCCAGCAGGTGTCCAGCTCGTTGCCGAAGTCGAACCCGATGATGTTGGAATGCGGCTTCATGACCCTGGCCAGTTCGCGGACAAAAAGCTCTTGGGCAGAGCGCATGGTCTCATCGGTGTAGAACTCGTTGCTCAGCCGGTTGAATGAGGGCAGGAAGAACCAGCCGCTCAACTGGCCGGTGAAGACTGTCACCAGAGCATCGAGATGCCGCTCGCTCATCATGGCAAGCAGCTTATCGAGCCGCTCGAGATGCGCGCTGCTCACCCATTTGGGATTGGGCTGGAAGAAGGGCCAGACGAGCATGATACGTAAGTGGTCGGCACCGAGAGCAGCGACGGCGTCGAGGTCGCGGGCAATTGGGCCGGGGTTCCAGTCGTTCCAGCAAAACCACCAGTTGTGGGAAGGCGTGTAGTTGACGCCGAAGCGGTGCCGGGTCAGGTCAAGATCGACGCTGGAGCGTGAGCGTGTCTGATCCAGGGCGAAGGCGGCGGGTGCGCTGGACGCGGCAAAGGCTGCGGCAGTCATCGCGGAGCTAGCGGTGAGGAATTTGCGTCGGTTCATTGATCTCGATCCGTGACCACATGTGAGATTACTCGTGGATGCGTAACAGTTCCAAGACGTGAAGCCTGGCAAGCATTCCACACCAAACTCCTGATCGGGCAGCGAGGGCAGGTAACCCACCCTTCCTCTGCGTATCCTTGCACGGTATGGGTGAGCAAGGAAACCAATCGCGGCAAAATTCCTCAGCGAGTCAGCATTGCCGACAATCCGACCGAAGCCCTTGCATAGAGCTGTCAGCGGGCATTGTCAATTCGCGAACTGCCTACTAGCGGTACCGGTGAGCACTTTCGATCGCGTCGAAGCAAGAGAGCCATCCCAACCGCGAAGATCAGAGTAGACGGAGCCGCTGATCCGATGCCCAAAGGTGTAATTGCGAGCAAGAACACGACAGCCCCCACATAACCGAGCTTCCGCCAGCGAAGACGCGCGAACATCGCGGTGCCCACAGCAAGTTGACCCAGTGCTATTGCGATCACGAATGAAGTCGTGTGTCGCGAAAAAACGCCGTAGATGAATATCCGATAGACGGGGAAGGCGTGCGGACCAAACGCTGTCACGTATGACGCAGGCGAACTAAGGGCCGTCCAGATGTTGTACCCTCCAGCAACAATAAAGCCGAATCCTGCGACGAATCGCGCGATGCGCTGCCAACGCATTGCGGCAATGACGTACAGGGCCGCGATGACTTGTGCCCCGATATATGGAGCTATTGGCATGATCATCCTTCACGATCTTGCATACCTTCTGCCTGGTTGACAGAACAAGGAAGCCAATCACAGGTCCTTGTGAGGTAAGCTGTCTGGATAACCGGCATTCCGTCAATTGCAGGTTGATCAACACGGAGGATGCAGTTCAAAGGCAGTTCGAGTCAGCCTGTGAGAGAACTGCGGGATAGTCCGGCTGTATGGCCTCTTGACGTTCACCTCGGCGGGAGGTGTTTGATAATGGCATGAAGAAGATAAAACGTCCAACCTCCTGGATGACCAAGAGAGCCCGTCGCGGGTTCAGAGGCTATCCCCTCGCGACAGTCGCGTTCTATGGGCCGACAGCGGATCTTGCTACGAAAATCGCTGTGTCCATCCTGCCTGATGAAGGCAGTGATCCAGATTTGATCGAGCGTTGGTTCTCTGAAGGGTCCGACATACGGCACGACTCCGTCGTTGGTGACAAGGTTTCGAGCTTTCTCCGTAAGCATGAAGTACGTTCAGTTGTGGTGGCAGATAGGATTATCGGATGCCCACACGAGGAAGGCATCGACTATCCAGAAGGCAAGTCCTGCCCGCGATGCCCTTACTGGGCAGGTCGTGATCGTTTTACTCACGAACGAGTCCAGTTAAGACCGGAAATCTAGTTATCTCCGGATGGCCGAAAAACCACCCGGAACGAGGATCTCGAACAAGAAATCTCAAGAGTCGAGGACTCATTGACTAACCCATATTCTGATCAGTCTGTTATTTGCACGCAGGGGTTCATTGGCTGCAGGCCCATCCGGGGCTATTCGGAACGAAGCGCCTCCATTGGTTCAATAGAGGCCGCGCGACGCGCGGGAATGTAGCTGGCGAATAGAGCTACGCCTACCAGCAATAGCGAGACGCCGCCAAATGTGAGTAGATCTGTGGCCTTGACACCATATAGCACACTGGAGAGCACGCGGGTCACTCCGAAGGCGGCCGCCAATCCCAGACCGAGGCCGATGAGAACCAGCCGCAAACCCTGCGCGATGAGAATGCGAAGAATCTTGCCACGAGTGGCGCCGAGCGCGATGCGGATGCCTATCTCATGGGTGAGCCGCTTCACCGAGTGAGAGATCAATCCATAGAGACCGAGCGTGGCGAGGAAAAGCGCAATCAGACCCTGTCCGCCCGCTATGATGGTGCCCATGCGCATCGGAGCCATGCCCATTGGGCTGCTGGTGATCTGCTGGTCGAGGGAGCGAATGTTGTAGACCGGCAGATCGGGGTCCAGTTGGGCGACGGCTTGCTTGACGGACGCGGTGATTTGCAGCGGGTCCATTCCGGTGCGTGCAACGATGGTAACGCTTTGCTGAAAATGCTGCGCCAGAGGATAGAAGACCAGGGGACGATTGGCGTCGGATATGGTCCAAACGCGCATCTCATCGACTACGCCCACGACCTGCATTGCGTCACCTTGCAGCGAGAGCCGTTTGCCGACAGCATCGCCATTCGGCCACAGCTGCTGGGCAAGCGCTCGATTAATGATGACCACGCGCGGCGCTGCTCCATCGTCGTGCGCGGTAAAATCGCGGCCCGCCACGATGCGCGTTCCCATCGTTCCAAGATACGCATGATCGACAGATGTACAAACAACGATCAGGAACTTCTGGATCTCGGTTGGAGTTTGACCCTCGGGCCAAACTCCGGCGCGTTGACTGCCACCCGTATCGAAGGGAAGATGCGAGGCGAGGCTGGCGCTGGTGACGCCGGGCAGGGCGCGGAGCTTTTCGAGCAACTGCGCCTGAAACTGCCGACCGAGTTTATCGCTGTAGCGTTGCAGAGAAGGATCGACCGTAGCGAGGAAAATGTGATCAGGGCGAAAGCCGAGATTGATCTGTGCCAGTTTTTGCACGCTGCGCGCCGCCAGTCCGGCGCAGATCAGCACCACGCACGAGATGGCCACCTGACCAATAACCAGCAGGCTGCGCAGCCGATGGCGACCTCCGGTCGTCGTGGGCGATTTCTTCAGCAACGGCAAAATCTCCAGCCGAGTCGCCTTCAATGCGGGGAGCAGTCCAGTGAGGATGCCCGCGGCCAACGAGGCGGCAAAGGTGAAGACAAACAAGCGCCAGTCGGTTCCTGTATCGGCCGGAGGCGGCATGTCGCCAGGGACTATCATCTTGCCGAGCATCGGTGTGACAGCGATGGCTGTCATCGCACCGATCGCTCCGGCTGCGAGGGCAAGCAAGGTGCTCTCCGTCAACAACTGGCGCAGCAACCGCCAGCGCGTTGCGCCCAGAGCGCCGCGAATCGCCACCTCCCGCTCGCGATCGGCGGCTCGCGCATAGAGCAAATTAGCAATATTCGCTATCGTGATTGCCAGCACCAGAAACGCCAGGATCATCAGTGCGCCTGCAACCAGTGGCATGAAGTTGGCCACAAAGGGAGTAGGCCGGCACATCGATTCGCGCAGAACAGCCGCTGAGGCTCCTTGCGGATGCTGTGGGCCATAATCCTTCATGATTCGCGCCATCACAAGTGAGGCGGCCGCACGAGCTTGTGCAAGGCTTGCGCCCGCCTGCAACCGTCCCATGATGAATACCGATAAATAGCCGCGATTGGTAAAAACTTCGTTGCCTCCGGGATTCATCAGCGGAAGCATCGAGATCGGTACAAATCCGCTCAGCGCTGTGCCAAACTGCGCACCCACAAACTCGGGTTGCGTAACGCCCACCACGGTGAAGGGAAGGCCGTTGATCTTCAACTGCTCGCCGATGATGTGCGGGTCGGAAGCAAAGCGGTTCTTCCATGTGTCGTACGTGAGAACGATGACGGCATCCGCGCCGGCTGTCCACCCCTCGGTGGGCAGGAAGAGCCGCCCCATCTCCGGTTGCGCGCCCAAAACCGCAAAATAGTTGCCGCTGGTCACTTGCACAAAGGTCCTTTCAGCGGCTTCGCCCTGGCGGCTCAACTGAACGGCCGAATCCATATAGGCCATAATCCCGGAATAAGCCTTCGTCATCTCTGGAAATCCATGGCCATCACCTTCGGCAGAGCGCTGGAAGTCCAGAAAATCCGGGTAGGAAAACGGAAACATCACCTGCGATTGGGAAGACTTCTGCGTAATCATCACCAGACGCGCCGGGTCGACCGCCGGCAATGGTCTAAGAAACAGGTCGTTAATCAAAAAGAAGATGGTGGCGTTGACGGTGAGCCCCAGTGCCAGCGTTACGACTGCCACAAAGGTAAATCCTGGCGCATTGCGCAGCTGGCGAAGCGCGTGCCGAAGGTCTTGAAACAGAGTATTCATCGTTCCACTTCCTTACATGCGCGCTACTTGGCGCGCGGCCCGATAAGCATGGATCGGGGGGAACAAAGCAGATGGGACTGCCAAATCCATCAATCAGAGATCAAGCACTTGCCGTGCCAAATCGCCTGCAGAGCATTCCTTTGAAAATAAATCACTTAAATCTGGTGCAAGATTGGATTCATGCGCTGCAGTGACCGTTGGCGGTTTGGATTGTACATTTCCGGACGGTTTGACTGAGCAGGTGGTCTCCCCGGACCTGGATTCCGGACGAGTGACCGCCAACGATGACCCTTGCCGTGCCTCCGCTATGTTGATCGAAGAGTAATCATCGCCTACGATCTGTCCAGAACCCTGAACTCACGCCGTTAAACGTGTTTGTTTGAGTTGACGTGCTGGTTACAATTCAATGCCCCCAATGAATACAAAGTTATGCCCCCACTTTGTACATCGAAAGTCGCCCCTCAGGGGTCGAATGGCTGAAACAACATCAGACCGCCGAAGGCAGCAGCGGATCATGCAGAATTCATGCGGCAGCGGGGCTATTCCGTTCTTTCTACGTGCAGGACTGACAAGTTATAAATAGTCATTAGTGCAATATAAGACAATTATTATCTTGTCATAATTATCGATATTGACTATATTTAGATTGTCATGCGTAGCGAATTCCGAGATCTGCGTTTGAAGCAATTGGACCGCGCCCTTGGGCCATACCGCGCGACGCGGGAGGTTCCGCGTCCATCGAAGGGGTGGATACGCTCCATCCGGCAGGCTCTGGGAGTCTCTTCGGGGGAGCTCGCGCGAAGACTGGGGACCAGCCGTCAACTCCCACTACAGCTCGAAAAGGGCGAGGCAGAAGACCGTATCACCCTAAAAAGCCTCCGCGCCGTGGCCAATGCCCTGGACTGCGATTTGGTTTATGCTCTCGTACCGCGCGCTGGAAGTATGCAGGAGTTAATCGAGAACCGCGCGCGCGCCGAAGTGAAAGGTCGCGTACTTGGCGTCGAGCATTCAATGGCGCTTGAGAACCAAGCGGTGGGCAAGATCGACGAGGCGGTCGAGGTGGAAACACGCCGCCTCGTCAGAAAGCGCGCAGCCCGATGACTCTCTTCGCGGCCGGGGATGGCAACACACCGCTCACTCCCGAGGAGCAGGATGACCTCATTCCCGACCTCACCACTAAAGAAGAACTGAATGAGTGGGAGCGCCAGAACATCCTCGAAGCCGCTGCGTGGGCTCTCGATCCGCGCAATCTGAATCGCCAGGACCCGCTCACTGAAGCTTATGTACGAGAGTTGCATCTACGTATGTTCGATCAGACATGGAAGTGGGCCGGAAAGTACCGGAGTACGGAGAAGAATATCGGGATTCCTTACTACCAGATCCGCGAGGCGCTTCCGACTTTATTGGGCGATACCCGCTATTGGGTGGAGCATCGGACTTTCGAGCCGGACGAACTCGCCGTACGTTTTCACCATCGGCTCGTTTGGATTCATCCATTCGCTAATGGCAACGGCCGCCATGCCCGGCTCATGGCCGATGTTGTCGTGCAGAGATTAGGCAGGCCAGTGTTCACCTGGGGAAGTGCGGACATCGTGCAAGCTGGTGACTTTCGGCGCAGCTACATCGACGCGCTTCGAGCCGCAGATAAGAATGACTTTGAACCGCTCATCGCATTTGCTCGCGCGTGATATCGCTTCGACCCCGAGAAAGGTTCGCAGCAGAACAGCAAACTCAATTCAATATACGACGGGTGGGCGCATAACTGTGTAGCGCCTGGTGGCATAACTCTGCAACGGGCGGGGGCATTACGTTGTATTAAATGGGGGGGATTAGTTGTAATCAGCATTATCTTCTGCTCATGGGGTTTTCCCGTTAAATGCGCATCGATCCAAACGAGCTCGCGGTTGACTACTATTTTGGAGATCTCCAGTATTGGAAGCTTCCCCAAATCGCTGCCGATGCTCTGGAGCAGGGTTATGACGGCTCGGCATTAAGGAGAATCGCGGGGTTGAGCGATCCAGTCGCCAGTGACCTGCAAGACATTGAGATTGATGCTGCCTTTCGTGAGATGGGTGTCAACGCTCCGATCTCAGCGGTCAACGCTCGGCTGGTGCTCGCCACGAAGTCTGCCCAGAAGGCGCTGAATGGCGACTCGAACGTATTCGATGAATCCACATACGTTCGCATTCATTTATGTAAACTTTCTGATGGTCCAGATTCTCTGAAACGGATCGTGAATCTCTCCAGAGAGGCCCGGAATGCACCACGTTCCCAATGGGAGCGAATCGAAGCCGATCTAGTAAATGCATTTCTAGAGTTTCTGAAGCACTAGAAGGACCGAGTTCCCGAGTGACCGGCGATGCTTACCTTCACCGATGTTGACCAGTTGGGCAACTCCGGGACATTGTCAACTCCGGGGCATTATCCCTATCTCCGACAACACGGGCTCGCCGACGACACACCAGCGATACCGCTAAAGGCCGTCCCGCTAGAATCATGCCATGCGTTCTGAGATCATTCACGTCTCTTTGTCGGGCGACGGCACTTCGTCGGCGGATTGTGGATTCGTGGCAGGCGACGCGTCTCGGAGAATGCATCCCATTCTGCCTGCTTCGATGGCTGGCTTGCTCGACGCATTCGCCTCTAGGTGGTGCCTTGTTGCCAATCGGCATCCGGCGAATCCGGCCTGCCACTGACCCCGCAAAGGGTGTATTCTAGTAGCACCTTATAAGGTGCTACGATTCGAGGTGCATATGCTCGACATCACGAGCGACATTCAATCTCTAACAACGTTTCGCCGATCGTCCGGCGACTTTATGAAGCTCCTCAAGAAGAGCAAACGCCCGGTGGTCCTCACAGTGAACGGGAAAGCAGCAGCCGTCGTCCAAGACGCGGAAGCTTATCAGCGACTGCTAGACATCGCCGCCAGAGCGGATGCTGAGGAAGGCATTCGCCAAGGTTTGGACGACGTGGCGCGTGCGCGCACTCGTCCGGCGAGAGAGGCATTTGATGAAATCCGCCGCAAACATGGCATACCGCGTTGAGTTAACCGCTCGTGCCGTCAGCGATCTTGAAGCTCTGTATCTTGAAAAGAATGCAGCGGAATCGCCCGATGCCGCGCGCTGGTACAACGGGCTTGAACAAGCGGTGTACACCCTTGAAACGCACCCTCGCCGATGCCCGAGCGCTCCTGAAGCACGAAGAGTTAAACGGCAACTGCGGCATCTCCTTTTCGGTGCAAAGCCCCGCGTCTACCGCGTTATTTTTGAAGTAGATGAGCGGCGACATACTGTCTGGGTGCTCACGATTCGCCACGGGGCCAGGAAACCACTGAAGTCTCGGGATTTGGTCTGATTTTTAAAGTGGAAATCCAGGATTGTCGTCTCGCGGGAGGATCACCGCCCATGCTTCAGCCCACGTCGCGTCACAAAGTAAGCAACATCCGCAGGAAAGGTAGCTGAGAGGTTACCCGCATAAGCATCTCCGTTTTGCTCAAATGTTGCCACCGGGATTCTCTGGCCGGGTAGAGCCGTTTTGGGGCGTATCCTCGTCGCTGAGATACTTCCGTGAACCATAGGCCGCCAGAGATCTTTACTTGGGCTTCGGTGCATAGTACCCGGACTGAGCATCAATGCTCGCCACGCGCTTCGGTCCCACCAGCACGATTCTGTGGAATGCCCCGTCGCGTTTCAGAACTGTCGGCCGGTAGAAGAGCACATACTCCTCCCTCAGATCATTGACCAACTGCGCGATCTCCGCTTTTCTCTCCGCTTCCGATGAAAATGTACGAATGACGCGGCCACCTGTGCGCTCCGTCAATTGCTGCAGCGTCACCAGCCCAGTTGATTCGGTGCCCGGCGCGGGTTCTGGAGCGAAGGCATAGATCACCGTATGAGCATGCTGACATGCATCTACAGCATCGCGCAGAGACATGTAGCTCGCTGTATCCACCCCATCGGAGAACAATAGAATCACATGCTGGCCGCTACTAGCCTTGTGCTCTCCGAATTCGTAGTGACAGGTATTGAACAATGCGTCGAAAACGCCGGTTCCCTCACGGGCGATATCCCGGTCAGGACCGATCTGATCAATTGCTAGCAGCATGCTCCTTTGCTGGCCGTCCCAGGGAAGGATCATGTGTCGTGATCTGCCGAAAGAAATGACCAGTCCGGAATCTCCAGACCGTGCCATTAATCCCGGTATTGCCTGAGCGGCCAAGGCACGACTCTGCCCGATAGAGTCGGACATGGACCCGCTGACATCAAATAGGAAACCTACTGAAAGCGGTCTGTCTGTCAACGGCTGTAAAGCAACGATGTCTCCCGGCCCCTTCTCGTCGTCGAAGAGATCCAGATCCTCTGGCCGGAGATCACTCACCGTCTGACCATGCGCGTCCGCCGCACGAAAGAGAATGCTTACTTCATTCACAGTAAGTTGGATCTGATACGACGATCCTCCATTCGATCCAGAAGAACCCTGCGCCACTACCACACTGCCATATGCCAGGCAGCACACAACTGCACAAGCTAACTGCGTCCCCGTCCTGCAACCGCTGCTCACTGCATTGTGGACGCACTCGGTACTCGATTTGGTAGCAATGACATGGGTTGGCTTGATCTTTCAAGGAACAGCGCGGGATGTCAATTCGGCGCGTTCCGGGCCAATGACCGGCGAGTGTTCAGTTTGCAGGTAGTAAACCGAGGGGTACCGCCAAGCGTCTCCCGACGGTGTTTTGGCGCACTGTGGGGGAATCGTAGCCGACGATACTCCCGCAGTCACGATTTTGACTTGATTGCTGCTATGCTTTGCTACTTGGAGCCAGTAGTGATGCTGATTACAAACAAGTACAAGTCGAGCAAAAAGGGAGATGTTAAAATCGAAGCCTCTCGGCGAACCAGGCGTATGGATGTCACTTCCGAGAAGGTGCTGCCTAGGAGGAAGCGGTACGATCAGGCAACATGCCCGCTCTGCTTCGCGAAGATCGGTAAAACGGTCTCGGGCGGTAGGCGCAAGCTTGCTTGCGGCAAGTGCGGTGCCACGCGTAACAAGCTTCTGAAATGCGAATCTTGCGCCACGGAACGCGTGTGGCAGAACAAATTGGGTGCGGCTTGTGCAGGTTGTGGAGCGAGATTCAGCCTCTGAGGTTCTGTGTCAGCCACCAGCAGGATGCACCAATACTTGTAAGGGAAGAGTCGCCGACGACACTCCCACGACAACGATCACACGAGGGATTCGCTGCACACATTCACAAATCAGACTAGTTTGAAAGTATCCGAACAGATCGTGTTCCACCCCAGTATGAGCAGACCAAGTACCCAACTAACCAAATCGCCATCGTTGAAAAAAAGAAATGCGAATCAGATGACGGAGTCGGATTCAATGGTGTGAGTGCAAGTGCGCTCAGAAGCAAATAGCCATAAGCGAAAAATCTCAGAATGGTGCGGGGCACCCGCGAGCGAACCCGATCAGGTTTCTGTTCTAAGGTTCCAAGTTGCCGATCAATCCATTTCCCGACCCAGTACCAAAGGAATGGTGCGAGCAAAATAGTTAGGCCGATTACTGAGGCGTCATTGCTTCCCCACAAGGGAAAGAATCCTGCTGGAATGGAAAGAAAAACAGCTGGCAAATTTAAGACGAGTTCAGCCTTAAATACAAGACTCCACTTCGTTGGGTCCGGCGGAAGCATGATGCTAATAAAGAACGCGCACAGGTTCGCCACTGTCACTGATAAAGGCAACGTATATCGATACCTTAGGCGAAGAAACACCTGAAATCACCGGTCCATTTTTTAGGGATAGCTTAGCATGATGATGCGCCCGAATGACCGGCCACACTTCAATAACCCAAATTTGGTGCAATTTCGAGTAGAGGAAGGACTAGGGCGCCGGTCGATCTTCAGGCGTATTGGGGCGGACGGCCGCTGTTGTAGGTTTCGGCGCTGGCTCCGCAGTCGGCGCTGCTGGTGGTGGCGGAGCAGTTGCCACCGGTTGTGCCGGTGGAGCGGTTGGATTGAGGACCGAAGGTTGAGGTTGGGTTGCGGTTTGCGCAGGCGCTTGAAATCTAAACAAGGACAGAGGGTCGGACGGAGTCAAGTCATAACCGAACTTGAACGCGGCAATGAAGAAAAACAACACGATTACCGAAGCGGCGAGGATCGTCGCGCGGAAAATGTAAGACGGTTTCGCTGGGCGGTCAATAAATGAGTCGGGAAATGATTCGGCCTTGACGACATCTTCCACAGCTTGCGAAGCATCGAGGTGAGCTTTGATGGCGGCAAGAGTGCAGCGGCGCTCCGGATCAACCCGCAGGCATTCGCGCGCAATTTTGTAGAAGGGCTCGGGAATGGTGGGTGGCACTTCCGGTTCACCGCCTTGCGATCTGTCCCAGGTGGGAAGCTGCTGGCTAAGAGCTTGGACCAGAAGGATGCCAAGCGACCAAATGTCGGCAGCCGGGGCCAGATGCCCAGTCGCGGCTTCCGGTGCATCGTAGATGCTGCGCGTGCGCGAGCGCCAACCGAAGTCCGGCGAAAGCTTGATATGGTCATCGACAACCATGATGTTGGTGGGCCTGAGGTGGCCATGTGTGAGACAGCAACGGTGAAGATAAGTGAGGGCATTCACAACGGTGCCGAGCATCTCTCGGGCTTCGTCGGACGTGAGAGGTCGCTCGGGGAGAATCTGGGAGAGAGTCTCGTCGGCATACTCGGTTACGACGTAGAACAGATCTTCGCCGTCGACGTCGACGCGCGCAGCATGAAAAAGCGGCATCAGGTGAGGATGGGAGAGAGTCCTGGCGACTTCCCATTGAGCGATGGTGGCTCGTGCGTCGACTGATTCGAATGGGAAGAGTTTGATGGCGGCTCTTTTAGGTGGGCCATCATCGAGGTTGGTTAAATAGGCGTAACTCCGCTCTGATCCGCCTAACTGACGAAGAAGGGGGAATCTGCCGTCGATGACGTGTCCAACCGAAAAAGCGCCAAGCAAGGTCGAAGTCATGGCGACCATTCTAGCGATGCCCGAGCGATTCGCAGCTGCGCGAAAGTAACGTGCAGGTGACTCCCGTGCTCTAGCGGGATATTGGAAAATTCGCGCTGAGAAAGACCAGTTCGAGAGAGCGGCATTGGTTCCGCTCAGTCGGCGTCTCGAATTTAATTTGGTACCGGAGATCGGCCTCGGTTGAGTGACCGCCTACTATGACCCTTGCCGTGCCTCCACCATGTTGATAGAAGCGTAATCATCGCCGACCATCCGCCCATAGCTAACCAGAAGAACTAGTGGAAAGCTCGAAAGAAGACGAGCGGTCGATACCAAGGATACGTCTTTCCAAATAGGCTGTTTCTCGGAGGGGTAGGCGGATGGACTTCTCGATGGTCAGGCAAGCTTCGTCGACGATCATAGTTGTCTTGTTTATCGCGCGTGGTTCACTATTGGCTCAAACGCCGGCCTCTACGGCGGGTTCTCCTGCCTACGAAGTCGCCAGCATCCGGCAGAACATGAATCCAAATCCGAGGTGGAGCATGAGCTTCACCCCCGACGGCGTGCGCGCGAGAGATGTGACGCTGATTTGGGCACTGCATGAGGCGTATGGAGTTTACGACAGTGAATTATGGTCTGGCGGTCCGCAGTGGCTCGATAATGCACGCTTTGACATCGAGGCGAAATACGATGTGTCGAAATATCCCAAATTCAGTCGTGAAGAGCGTCAGGCCATGCTGCGGCAACTCCTAGCCGATCGCTTCAAGGTGGTGGTGCATCACGAGTCCAAGGAGTTTCCACTCTATGCATTGGAAGAGGCGAAGGATGGGCCGAGGTTTAAGGAAACGAAGCCTGAGGATCTGCAAAAGAGCACCGTGAATGGTGTGATGTGCGTGACCACCGGAGGACACCGGGGGACGATCGAGATGCACGGGTGCACGACGACACAATTAGCGAATAGCCTAAGCGGGTACGGTCAACTCGATCTCGGACGGAAGGTCGTGGATAAGACGGGATTGTCTGGGTACTTCTCGTTCGCCCTGCATTGGACTCCAGTGAACGCGGCAGATTCGTTCGACGCCGTAATGAGCGCATCGGAAGCGAGCGGGCCATCGCTCTTTACCGCCGTCAAAGAGCAGCTCGGGTTGGAACTGAAGCCAATCAGGGGGCCGCTCGACACCATCGTGATTGATCACGCTGAAATGCCGTCAGAAAATTAACTCGCTCGAAACCTGAGATGGCCCGGATACGACTCAGGGTGGTTGACCGGCATGTGTGACGTTACAGAAACTTCGTCCAATCTGCGCCTCCCCCATGAGGCGAGAACAAGCTCAGCCCCTCTCGTCCAGGATGAGTAACGTTATCTCGGCGAGTGTCCAGCGATCCGAGGTCGTTCGGATCTCCACTGTTGCTTAAAAGCCAACGAACTCATCGAGGGGCATTGGTTAATGCGGATCCGATGATGGATCCGCTGCGTTCCGACCCACGATTCCAGAACATGCTCCGCCAATTGAGATTATTGCAATAGGATCGTCAACTGTGCCGGGCGCTGTTACTTTCGTTTGCAACAAAAGCGTGGCCACTTCTGATTGGCGGTATAATTCGCTCCCAGGAGAGCGATTCCGTGGCAATCACCGTTACCCAACGCGTCAGAGGTGCCCTATTCCTGTGCATGTGCATCTTTGCGGGCTCTGTCTTCCTCTCATCCTGTTCCCCGACCCAGGAAAAGAGCGCTAGTGCCGCAACGCTGAACAACGCGCAGACAGAGCATGCACTGGAGAGTTGGCTCGCCGGCAGCGGCGCCGTGCAAGTCGATTCGGTCCGCATCGGCGCCAGTCAGAACAGTGCCACTGCTGTGGTCGAGTTCACGCAGGTTCACCTCAAAGACGCGCACGGGCATAAGACCGCTTGGACTGGAAAGGCAGACGCCCGCTTCGTGCGCGCTGCGGATAGCGGATGGATTCTCACGGAAGTGGATCCCGTGATGGGAATTCAGGGCATTGACTCCGAACCCGTCGGTATCAAATTCGAGAGCATCGGGATCGAGGTAAAGTAACAGTCTTGGGACGGTACCGAGTGCCCCAGATCCGGATTCTCGGACCCGGGATAGCATGAACCACAATCCGCCACTCGATGCGAAACAGCGCCTGTCATGTTGAGCGGAGCGAAACATCTGCGGTTGCTTCCAGTCCTCAAATCTCGCACTGTACCAAACTGGGCTAACTTCCGCATTGTTTAAATGTAAGTCAGTGAGGAGCACGAGGTGTTACAAAAAAGCTGAACTCAGCGGGCGCTGATTCAGAGAACACCACGGAGGCTCCTCAGAGACGATATGTACTACATCGGACTTGACGTTCACAAGAAGACGATCAGCTACTGCGTGAAGGATGCGGCTGGTCATGTGCACCAGGAAGGCAAGATCGGATCGACCCGGCGCGAGTTGGATGCCTGGATCAAGACGTTACCTCAGCCCCGGACGATCGCCATGGAGGCGACGATCTTCACGGGATGGATCTACGATCATCTGCTTCCGCATGCGGAGAAGGTGAAGGTTGCGCATCCTCTGATGCTGCGGGCGATAGCAGCGGCCAAGAAGAAGAACGACAAGATCGATGCACGCAAGATCGCCGACTGCCTGCGCTGCGACTTTCTTCCGGAGTGCCATATGGCTTCGACCGAGATCCGGGACCGGCGCCGTATACTGCGCTACCGGAGCCTGGTGATCTAAGGCAGATGGTGCAGATGAAGAACCGGTATCGGGGCTTCTGATGGAAACCGGAGTGGATCTACAACAAGCAGCCGGCTTCACAAGGTGGGCTACTTTACGAGGACTGTTATCGACCAATAAGGAGGTCAACCGAGAGCATCCGTCCGCTTCTGAAGCTTGAGCCGTGAGACGATCGATCGTGCGCAGAGGCTGGATCTATGCGCTGGTCAGCTCGCTGGAGCGGGACCCGCTGCTGGCGGAAAGACTGAAGCGGCTGAGAACTGTTCCCGGCGTCGGCCCGATCACGGCGCTGACGTGGGCTCTGGAGATCGGAGACTTCACTCGCTTCCAATCAGTGAAAGAGGCGATCAGTTATTGCGGACTCTGCGGAGACGAGAAGAGCTCAGCCGACAAAGTGCTGCGCATGCCCCTTTCCAAGCAAAGGAACAAGCACATTCAGCACGTACCCTGATCGAGGCCGCCAAGCTGGCGATCCAAGGTACAACCACGAGTTGGCGGAGGTTTACGAGAAGGAACGAGAGCGAGGGAACAGCGAATCGGGCCACACTTGCCGTGGCCAGGAAACTGGTTGCATATCTTCTCGCGGTGGACCGCAGGAAACAGGACTTCGTGCCTGCCGAGGTATTTAAAGCCACCGGCGGCAGCTTGAAAAACCCTTCTTAAGAAGGAAAAACAACAACGGGATTATTCCGGTGCGCAGGCTGCCAGGTCCCGCCGTTTGGCGACTGAGCGAAGGAGATCAAACTCCCGAGGCTCACTACGAATTGTTTCGGGACTGGCAGAGAACACAAACTCAATCTTCTGTGCGGACTCTTTGGAGTCTTAGACAGCAAATGGATGTCCGGTCCTGCAGGGAGCAGGGACCATCAGCCGAGAGGCAACGGTGCGCGAACGAGAGATCCCGCTCACAATCAATTGCGCGCACTCATCAGCGCGCCCAGGATATCTTGTGCTTTTCTGTTGACATTGACTTACATAGATGCCGACCAACCACCCACTACACCAAAGTTGCGACGGAATGTACCGCTCAAATGTCGCATAGATTTGCGGAGATGCAGGCTTTGCTCTAGCGGTGCGTGTTCGTCGATATGTGGATTAGTAGCGTGATTTCCATCACACCGTAATGCTTAACAATTCTGATATTCTTCTTCTCCCTAAAGTAGAGCTTTAACGGGATATCTATATCCAAGGTGAAGTATCTGGATCTTCTTTGAGTCGGTTTCTGGCCCAATATTGGAGTAAATAGTGATTTCGATTCCGGACCTTCCCAACATACGGGCGAGACTAATCGACTACTTTGCTCATCGAAACTCAGTATTAATCTACAAAAGCGGCAGCACCGTTGACCAAATAGGGTTTGATACAAATGGAGCACTTAGCGCCGTAGAAAATGAGATCGTGTTCTGGCAAGGACAGGTAAATTCGGCGAGGACGACCGATCGATGAGACAAAGCTCTGCGGAGGTTGTGCAAACTTACCAGTTTCCTGGCTCAGAACCTGTCAAGGTGCACTTTGATCGAACAACGCAGTAATTAGTGATTTAGAAACAAGATGACGATCGATACCACTCCTGCGGTCGCGAAGAAACATAAACTAAGAGAACTTATTCATGTTGGGGTCGATAAATAGAAAGCGGGGAGTGGACCCGTGTATTTCGCGAACCTTTTGGCCGTCGCTGGTATCGCTGCGCAAGTAACGTTCATTATCCTCCTCTTGCGTAGGCATACTTACTGGTCGATGCCCGTTTTCTTCTTCTATATCGTCTGGGGTGTAGTAGCCGATAGCACGGTTCTCATAGTGCGAACTCTAATGGGTTCCCCCTCTCTTTATCCCTTTGAGGTCGAGGCCTATTTCGATTCGTTCTTTCAGTACCTCGTACTGGTCGAACTGGCCTGGTCTATCCTTCGTCCAATCCAACGTTTGCTGCCGAAGTGGTCGCTGCTTGGAATCTCCATAGTCGTCGCTGTGGCTTTTGTGATGGCGTGGCCCGTCTCTGCAATTAGGGAGACATCGGAGGTTCCTCGGAATCTCCTTGTTGCCTTGCATGCTCAGCGGTCTTTCGCGATTCTCAGAATTCTGTTCTTCATTTCCCTCGCATGCTGCAGCCGCTTTCTTCAAATCGGCTTGCAGGATCGCGAACTCCAGGTTGCCACCGGCTTGGGATTCTATTCCGTCGTCAGCCTCGCGGGAACCATGGTGCACTCCTACCAATCTTATGGACGACTTTATTTTTATGTAGAAGTGGCCATAGGATACAGCTATTTCCTGTCACTGCTCTATTGGTGCTACAGTTTCGCCCAACAAGATGCTGCACGGCGCGAGATGACACCGGAGATGAGGCGCATCCTATTGGGCATTGCAGATGCGCTCCGAAATCAACGCGAAAGATTGAGCCAATCGACGATCAGTAACTGAGTACCCGCCTCATCCAGTTTGTTGAATCAAGACTGATCACGGATTGTGGAACCGGCCCGTGTACGAAGCTATGTAAGAAAAACACTTGACTGGGCGGCGAGGAACTCTGGCTGTCCCGAACCTGATGCAGAAGTGCGTAGTGGAAGTGTGACCGCCTACTATGACCCTTGGCCGACCCTCGCCATGTTGATCGAAGAGTAATCGTCGCCGACCACGCACTCGATTGAAGGAAACTAGTGCCTCTGAGCACTGGGAAAAAATAGCCTTGGCCACTAAAGGGGCGCATCGATCAAAATGACTGAAGTCTGGCGCGTTTAAGCCGATACATGAGGACGGGGGGATGGTGCCATGACCGATGCCTGCAATTGCGTCATCCCATCTTGCACTCCTGCTCGTGCCCCAATCGAGTCCTCTCGTTACTTAGCGCGTCAGCCGATTCTGGACCTCCGAGGCCACACGTTTGCCTATGAGCTTCTGTTTCGGAACAATATCGACACCAGTTTCGTTGGAGAGGGTGAGTCCGCTAGCCAGATCATGATTGACAACATGATTTTGTATGGCCATCGCAAACTCACTGCAGGCCTGCCAGCTTTCATCAACTGCACAGCTCAAGTCCTCACTAGCGACTACATCACGGTTCTGCCCTCGAGCATGACAGTATTGGAAATCCTTGAAGACGTAGAGCCAACTTCCGACACAATCACTGCGTGTAGGCGGCTAAAGCAGGCTGGCTATCGGATAGCGCTTGATGACTTCGTCTACAGCACCACTCTTGATCCTCTGATTCAGATTGCAGACTTTATTAAGGTGGACTATCGGCAAACGACTGCTTCAGCCAGGCATGCCCTAATGTCGAAGCTAGATTGGTTTGCTGGTACATTCCTGGCCGAGAAAGTGGAGACACAGCAAGAGTTTGAACAGGCTCGCGATGAAGGCTTTACGCTTTTTCAGGGATACTACTTCTGCAGACCAAGTCCGGTAAGAGAAGCAAAGGTTCCTGGGAATCGCCATGTCCATCTGCGATTACTGCAGTTACTTCAGGAACGGCCTCTGAACCTTAAGACAGTTTCGGAGATCGTCAAGTCCGAGCCGTCGCTCACGTACAGGCTTCTTCGTTTCGTAAATTCTCCACTTTGCGGAATGCGTCAGGATATCCGGTCGATTAAGTCGGCGCTGCTTGAGGTGGGTGATGACTTCTTCCGCCGAATCGCCACTTTAGCTATAGCCTGCGAACTTAATGAGGGCTTGCCCCCGGAAATTGTAAGGATGGCGCTTGTTCGAGCCAGATTCTGTGAGACCGCCGCATCACAATGTTCCCTCGATTCGGCGGAACTTTACCTGCTTGGCCTGTTCAGTCTATTGGATGCGATGCTGCAGAAACCCATGACAGAAGCCATTTCTCCGCTGGCTCTCAGTGAAGTGATGCGGGATGCTCTTCTCGGTATGGACAATACTCTGAGTTGCCCCCTTCACTGGATTGAAAGTCATGAAGGCGGAGACTTCGCACGCTGTGATGCTCTAGCACGGTCCCAAGGCATCGCGCCGGAACTACTGGCGCAGAACTTCGCAGACGCAACCGAGTGGGCTGATGAACTGCTTTCTGGCACCATCTGACGGCGGCACCTGGATCCGCTCTTGAACAATCGCACATCATACAATCAGATTTTCGAGCTTCGGATGAGCGACCGGCAATTCTTCAGTGTCAATGGTGAGATTACATAGTGGTAAACAGATCTACCGGTCTGGCAAGATCGATGCTTGGCGGACCAGCCTGAGAAGCGCCGGATTTTCGCCGCGGGCTCAGAGAGTAATCCTTGCCGACCATACGAACAGAACTCCCTGGAACTCCAATCTCATGTGGAGCAGACGCAGGGTTAGTGTCCTCCTTGTCTGGTGGAGTTCTTAAGGCCAATCCAACCGTGGAGCCCTGATGGCAATGGTCGTGATAGCGATCACATGTCTCCTCCTAATCGGTCACTATGCTTGCAGCGCAAGCAATCTAGGTATAGGTGAGATTCCAATGACTCTTTTCGCACGCTTCGTCCTGTACACAGTTCCATTTGTGCTCCTCTCTGCACCGGTCGTTGAGGCTGCCGACCAAATCGTCACCTACAAGGTACTAGCGACAAAAAAAACTTCCACTAACGAAAAGGAGATGAATGAAGCAGCAGATGCTGGCTTCCGATTCGGGGGAGTGATGGGTGGAAATACCGGGATTGGCGGGGCGGAAGTAGTCACTGTAATGTACCGTGTTCCACCCGAGGAGAAAGGACGATATGCATACAAGTTGCTTGCTACAACCAAGACTTCGACGATGCAAAAAGAGTTGCAGGAAGCAGGAGATGCCGGTTACGAGTACAAGGGCCAAACAGTCTTCGCGTCCGCTTTCGGAGGCAAGGAAGTCATAGTGATTTTGGAATTAGACCGTGAAAAGAAAGATCACAGGCAATATGAATACAAGTTGCTCGCGACCACGAAGACTTCCACCATGGAAAAAGAATTGCTTGAGGCCGGAACTGCAGGGTTTGAATTCGTGGGTGTGACGGTAGGCCAGACCGGTATCGGTGGCGCTGAGGTTGTTTCAATTCTGAGGCGTGCCGCGAAATGACGTCCAAAATCTTTTGGTCATGGATCTTCTTGCTCGGACTAGTAACAGTGGACTTCGCGCAAGGAACCGATAGTTCAAATACGTATCTCAAGTGGTCGCCGCAGCAGGCTGATTCGATAGGAAAGTCCACTTATCACGACGGCAAAGTAGGATCGCGAGAATTGCTTGTCTGGTTGGGAGTGGACACCCGCCTGCTTAAAACAGAGCGTTCTCAGAACTACAAGATACGAGCCACGTGGTTTACTCCGGAAGTAATTCGTGCTTCTGCTAGATGGGCCCAACTCAGAGATCGTTTGACAGACAAAGAAACTCAAGCACTCGTTTCTGAAGCAGAAGCCGTGAATGGCACCGTGATAATGGTCGAGCTTGACCCCAACGAAGGGTCAGGCGTGATACCGGTCGATTGGAGTGCCTTTCTGCAACCCAAGGGCAATACATCCCCGAATGATGCCGTTCGTGGCACACAGAAACCCGAGTTGAGGAAGGCGCGAGTTTTTCAAGGCGTCATGCAGCGGAACTACGATTACGAGAGATTCTGGGTTTCTTTCCCTTTGGTTCGTGATGATGGCAAGCCCCTGATCGTATCCGGCGACAACGAAGTAGAACTCGTCGTTAGAATCTACAACAGGGAAGGAACTGTGACCTGGGAAGTGCCTGCATCGATCCGCACGATTGCGAATCTGCATCCGAGCGTCAACCCGAGCAAATGACCAGGCCAGCGGAGCAACTGGATGATCCTTCTCTGTAACGACAAAGCAGCGTAACAGATTCGAGTTTTCGGATGCTAGTGCAGCTCGAGATCGAGTGCCAGACCGGCGTCGCGGGAGTAAGACCGCCCATCCTTCAGTTTGAAACCAGTCAACAACTGCAGCGGTAGCGGACCGCTGTCACGGAGAAAGTCCGGTCCGGAGGAAGCCATTTCTTGGCGTGTCCCCATGGCCGACCAACCACTCAGAACGCGCAGAGTCTTTGGAAAGCCGCCTTCCCGCTGCTCCGGCATTCAACTGTATTCATTAGCGATATACTTGCATCCATCCTCAGGACAGAGGGAGAGAAACTCAAATATGCGAAGAAGGCGATTTGAATTCGTTCTGTTTTGCGCTGCGCTGGTTCTTTGCGTCAATGTCTCTCATGCAGATGACCGTAACTTATTGCCGAAATACGGCAACTTGCCGAAAGCCGATTGGCAAAAAGCAGCTGACGACGCATACATCAAGGCTACGGACGAGGAATATCATGGTGACCGAAAAAAAGCCTCGACGGATACAGCAATGCGTGGTTGGCAATATTTGGCCGGGGGTGATCTTGAGGACGCAATGCGACGCTTCAATCAAGCGTGGCTGTTGAACAATAAGAACGGCATTGCACTGTGGGGGATGGCGGCGGTCGAGACCGAATGGGGAAAGTCTGATGAGTCTTTGAAACTCTTCGCAGAAGCTGAAAAGTACGTTGGCACGGAAATCAACTTTGCGGTTGACTACTCGAGGGCAATTGGGCTGGCGGGTATTAAGAAAAAGGACGACGCCTTGATCAACGATGCATTCAATCGTTTCGAACGCATTTACCAGAAGGATCCTCAGAACGGGAGGAACCTGAAGAACTGGGCGATGACACTGTTCGGCGTCGGGAAGTATTCCGAAGCTTGGGCAAAGGTCAAACTCGCTGAGTCCACGCCAGACAAAGGTCACCTCGATCCCAGTTTCTTGGCTGATTTACAGTCGCACATGCCGCGACCAGAAGACTGATTCCGAAGGGACGTTCAAACCACTTTTCTGCTGCGGCAATTGACCGCCGTCGTCGTTCGCAACCCAAGCGACTCTAAGCCTCCATTTAATTGATGGACGTGTTACCGGTAATAACCGGAGATTACATGTTGGTCAACAAACTGCCGGTTCCCAGGCCTGACATCCAGAACTACGAACCAGGGCGAAAGACTCGGTCGACCCTCAAGCCGCTTTCGGGGCATTTGGATGTTGGCCGACAAACGTCTCGCGTCGCCGTCGGTTGGTTCATAGCTCTTTATGTTTCATTGCATTGAGGATTCCTGAAAACTCGCCGACGTTATCCCCGTAACACACGCCAAATTCCAGCGACGCCCAGGACTGCGGCAATCGCGACCCGGTTTGGCGCTTGCGCTGCGATATTGCTCGCGATATCATAAAGAGTGCGCCTTGTACTCGATACTTCCGTGATTGTAGCCGCGACACGGAGCGACGCTGGAGCGTCTCGTCAGCTCTTAATGGCGGCCTTGGAAAGACGATTTGAACTACTTCTTTCCGTGCCCCTGGCGCTCGAATACGAGGCCGTGTTGAAGAGGCCTGAGCAAATGGCCGTTTCGCACGCAACGGTTCAAGATATTGATAGATTGCTGGATGCGTTAGTCGCGGTATCCAGCCCCGTGCATCGAGCGTTCTTTTGGCGCCCGCTCCTGCGCGATGCCGATGACGAAATGGTTTTGGAAGCGGCACTGTGCGGAAATGCAGACCTGCTGGTGACCTTCAACAAGAGAGATTTCCAGCCTGGCGCGTCCAATCTAGGGATCGCACTGGCGACGCCACAAGAGGCCTTAAAGCGGATCAAGGAGGAGAGATGAGGAAGAGCAACTTTGCCCTTAGGCTGCAGCCCTCGCTGCTGGATGACGCTCGCAGAACAGCTGAAGAGGAAGGCGTCGCCCTCAATCAACTTATCAATGTGGCAGTGGCAGAAAAGGTCTCTGCGATTCGTACTGAGGCGTTCTTCCGCGAGCGTGCGCGTCGAGCCAACATCCCGGAAGCAATCGAAATTCTAAGTCGCATGGGGAAGGGAAATCCTCCGATGAAGGGGGATGAACTCCCACGTCCGGAAAGGCTTGAAAAGTCCGCCTCTAACCGCAAGAAGCGATCCAGGTGAAGGGAGCCTTGTGCCGCTGAAGTAATGATCACCGTAAGCCTTCCCCCAGACAAGTTTTTGCTAATATCCCGATCGCCGAAACCACTTGAAGTCGATGGTTTTGTGGTATGAGTGCGGAATGCGGCGTTCAAGGGGAGCCAGATTGGGATCCGGTTTTCCACCGGATCCCAACAACACTTGTGAGTCTGCCTGATAATGCAGTCATGGCCTCTCTGAATCATGCCAAGGTCGGTCGCAACGATCCCTGCCCCTGCGGAAGCAACAAAAAGTATAAGCGCTGCTGTCTAAGTAGCCAGCATTCGGTCGAAGACAGTCCGTGGCAACGGCAGCGGTCGCCTCCGACCGTCTCACCGATGACATGATAGCCTTCGCTCGGAAGCGGTTTGGCGATGAGATCTTCGAAGCCTGGATGGACTTCAACCAGAGCGATGTTCCCCCTCCCATGGGGGAAGATTTTGCGGAACAGCAAGTCTTCTTTCCCTATTTTCTCTTCGACTGGAACCCCGGCCAGCCTGCTATGCCCCGTGGCAAACGCCCCAAACCTGGGCTCATCGCGCAAGAATACATTCTCCTGAGATCCCGCAAGCTTTCCGGACTTGAAGGGCTGATCCTCACGTTGAGCGTCACGCAGCCAGTGAGCTTCTACGAGGTGCTGCGTTGCGATGCCGGCCACGGCATGCTGCTGCGCGACATTCTCATCGGTGGCGAGGCGGAGGTCGAAGAGCACAAGGGATCGCAGCACGTCCAGGCTGGAGATATTCTTTACGCCCAACTGTGTCCCCTACCCGATGTCATAACACTAAGCCGCATGGCTCCATTCGCGATTCCGCCCGGCAAAAAGGCGGCGGTTGTCGCCTTGCGAGCGCAATTGCGACGCAAGATCGCAAAACAGGAACGTGAACTCGCAGCACCGGATCTGATCCGCTATCGAGAGTTGATTCGCACAGTGTACTTAGATATCCGTGACGGCCTTCGCAGGCCTCCAACACTGCAAAATACGGATGGAGACCCTTTTGTATTGCATACGCTCACGTTTGATATCGGCTCGCCGCAAGTAGCGTTCGACGCTCTCGCTTCTTTAGCTTGGGGTGAATCGAAAGAAGATCTGCTCAACGATGCCGAGTTGGCGGCCGACGGGGCTCTGCTGAGCATAGTCTTTGAGTGGCGCAAAAAAAGGCAGCACTCTGCACAAGACCTGGGACAACACAATCTTGGGGCACCTGAAAATCACGGGACATACACTCACGGTCGAAGTAAACTCTGCCCAGCAGGCCAGAAGAATTCGTGAGGAAATCGAAAAACGGCTCGGCATCCTAGCCCGCCATCGAGGCACCGTGTCTCAAACACCCGAGCAGTTGATGGCGACGAAGAAGGAATCGAGACAATTCCTCCCGTCACTAGTCAAACCGGAACGACACGACTTTGACATAGAACCGGAAGTGGTCGTGGCTTTGCGTGCGAATATGGAGCAGGAGATGGAGGCTTGGGTCAATTTGAAACTTTCGGTACTTGGTGGCCGGACTCCGCGCCAAGCCGTCCAGGAGCCGGACGGGCGCGAGGTCGTTGAAGGCCTTCTACTGGAATGGGAACGTAGTGCTGCCCAACCGTCGATGGCAAAATTCCTCGGTCCTGATGTCGCTATGATCCGCCGACTCCTTCATCTCCACAGCTAAACGACTATTCTGGGCGAGTGAGTGGTTTTGCCTACAACTCCCGAGCGACCGGCGATGCTTCAGTTTGAGCATGGTAAACATCCGCTCCCGCTTCCGGCGCGTTCTGCACCAAATAGCGTGCAACATACTACGCCATTGAGCGTGCAAAGTGACAAAGCACCTGACTGACCACTAGCAGACGGCGCGATCCGCTCAAGAGCGGGCAACACGGTGCGGTCAATCACCTTCAGCCGGGCAGTAATTCCGGTTGCACGGAATATATAACATGTTATATACTACGATCCAGTCATGAAGAGTCCCCGCGAAGGTCAGGCAGCGAAAATCGAATGGGAAGGGGACCCCAAAGAAGTCCTGAGCAGCTTTCCTCATGATGTGAAGGCTACGCTGGGATTTTCGTTGCGGCAGATTCAGAACGGGAATCGCCCTCGCTGTTCGCACCGCCCATGACTTCAGTCGGGAAAGGCGTCTGGGAATTGAAGGACGGTGATGAACGAACCTGGTATCGACTGATGTACCTGACGCAAATTGGTGATACGATCCACATTCTGCACTGCTTTGAGAAGGACAGTAGAAAGACGGATCGGCGCGATTTGGAGGTAACGAAGGCCAGGTTGAAGGAAGTCCGGCAAAGGTTGCAGGATGCGAAATAGAGCATATTGGCCAATGGAGTGGTCAAAATGAGCAAATCAAGTCACATCACGACGGGAGACGTTCTTGACGACCTGGGATTCTCCAGATCGGAAGCGTCGGCGCTGAAGATCAAGGCCTCCATTGTAGAAGCGATCCTGACGGAAATCGACCGACGCGGTTTTACTCAGCGGCAGCTTGTGGACGTGCTGGATGAGTACCAACCCAACGTCAGCAATCTCCTCCATGGGAGGATCAGCAAGGTGAGCATCGAGAAATTACTGGGCTATGCGGATCGGCTCAAGATGCAAAGCAGCATCGAGATGCGTCCGACTGCCAAATCAGGCCGGGGCAAACCGGCGAAGCACATTATGACGAAAGACGCAGCGTACGCATAACCTCGCCCGACCGTTGATCCAGCCTTGGGCCCTGGGTGATTGGATCAGGTGAACTTGTGGACCTTATCAATAGAGATCAGCGCGCGAATGAACTGGGACCAAGGCCTGACGACTGGGAGCAAACGAATATCAAGCAAGGCACTCATTGTGCGTCGCTCTCGCGAGAACTTTTCGACTACTTCCCATAACCGGATTCACACCATTTGATGATGCTGCATGTAGGCCCAACATAGTGAATGCAGCGAGGGCCCGTACGACCGGCGACTCTTCATTTTGAAACCAGTCAACAGCTTCAGCAGTAGCGGACTTCCGTCACGTAGATAATTCGGTCTGGCGGAAGTCACTTCGGGGCGTCTCCAGATGGCCGATCACACAGAACCGTGCTGATCCTTTGCCCTCCCTTTACAGCCACTGGATCGCAGCAGCAAAAACGCGCGCCGGGTTTTCGATGGTGATGTGGTTGATCTGGGCGGCTGTAACTCCTGCCGCGCGCAGCGCTGGCAGAAAGCGGTCCGTCAGCGCGTTGAAACCGCTAATCTTTCCGCCATCCTTCTCGCCGACGTTATACCAGCCGGAATCCATCGATAAAAGCAGGCGGTCGGGTGACTTTTGCAGGAGCGGCAGGACAGTTGCCAGGTGATCGGCCTCGGGCTTGCGCCCGATTCCGTCGATCGATACCCAAGAGCCGGCGGCAATGATCCTTTGGTTCAGTTCTAACCCGTTGTCGTCACAATGAGCGACGATGAATTTGCCGGGGTCGCCACCCTCAGCAGCAAAGCGCAACGCAGCTGATAGACCGGAGGGGCCTGGCGAATGGCAGGTCACCGCCATACGGGTTTTGCGCGTGACCTCGGCAGCGGCGGCGAGTAATTTGCCATCCATCTCCGATATTTTCGATTGATCGACGGCGAGGCCGTCCACACGAATTTTGACAAACCCCGGACGTATGCCGGTGTCCTCTATGCCGAAGCGCCACTCGGCCAGCCAGCGTGCAGCGATTTGCGCTGCCGTTTCGCTATGCGCGCTGGGCGGAAGATAACGTCCATCAGCATCGCCATAGTAGCCGGTATTGGTGAGGATATGCAGTCCGGTATACTGCGCCAACTTTTTCAGAATGCGCGGATCTCGGCCAAGATACGCTGGCGTGCAGTCGACAAAACCGCGCACGCCGTTATGTTTGGCGGCAAGAAGATATGGCTGCATACGAGCGATGACCTCTCGGGAATTCCATCGACCGCGGTTGGTCTTTTCCGCTCCGACGAAATCGACCATGACATGTTCATGCGGCAGCGTGAATCCCAGCGACGACGGCGGGATTGGCCCTGATACCGTGTGGATGGTTGCTCCATCCTCCGCCAGAGCGGGTTTCATGATGCTGAATGCGGCTGCGGCTGCGAGGAGCTTCAGTGCCTTGCGGCGGGTGTGAATGTGAGCGTTCGTGACTCACCTCCAGTTGCGGCACGCTGAAATGCATCAGAGATTCAGTTGGTAGCGCGGAATCTCCGGAAGTCGTCGGCGTGAGGGCATTTGTTGAAACATCATGCAACTTAAGCTTCAACGAGTCAAATTGCCAAGTTTGACTCGTTACAGGCGATCGTACGACCGGCATTTCGGACATAACCCAAATCTGGTGCAAAACCGAGCTGGGGAAGCGTGGACGATAAACCCCTCGTAACTCGAAAAAGCCTCTGCCTTACGGCTCGATGAGCGCGTTGGCCTGTTAACCGCCGATTTGAACACTTGAACGAGCGCTTCGGAATCCATTACTGCGCCCCTCATCTGCAATACGATTTGACAAACAGGATGAAATGGGCGATAGTCGTTTATCGATATATCGATCATCGAGGAACGATGCCAAAACGAAAACTTGACCCGTTACCAGCCGTTGCGTTCCAGATCATGCTTTCATTAGCCGATGGCGACTTGCACGGATACGCAATCATGCGGCAAGTTGAAGAGCAGAGCAACGGAAGACTGCGCCTTGGCCCAGGAACCTTGTATGGTTCGATTCAGGCCCTCCTAGAGGGGAAGTTGATTGAGGAAGTTGAACGGCCCAAGGACACTGAAGTACACCAGGAGCGGCGTCGTTACTACCGGTTGACCGCGACCGGCCGCAAGTTAGCGCGTTCGGAAGCCGAAAAGTTGGCCGATGTTTTACGCGTCGCGCGAACACGGAAAATCCTGAGAGGGGACTATGTCTGAGAAGATATACGCCCGTCTTCTTCGTCTGTACCCTTCAGGTTTTCGCAGCGAATACGAAGACGAGGTGCTGCAATTAATTCGGGACCGTCTCCGCGATGAGGCAGGCTTCTTCAAAAGAATTCTTCTATGGTGGGACCTTGGGACGGACATTTTAGTCGGTCTGCCGCAGGCCTACCGGAACTCCTATGCGGAGCCAGAAGTGGTGCCGCTTTCCCCTATTGCCGCAGGCATTCCGTCCTTCAAGGTTCTAAACAAGGAACCACTTGGGCGGGGATCGATCCTCGTCGGTGGCGTTGTGTCGCTGTCCGCAATCGCGGCCTTTGGTTTTGTGCTGAGCCAGCCGATTGCCTACTTGCCGCTCCCAGGTTCGAATGCGAAGATGTCTCCGATCGAATCTGTACTGCAGAGCCTCAACCGGACAACGGACCAGAGGTCGGCTGTGGGCAGTCATCTGGATGTTGCCAAATCCTCTTCCACGGGAGCTGGCGATTCGCAGGCACAATCTTCGGCAATCGAAAGGGAGAAACTGCCAAATCTTGACGCAAATGCGAACGTAATTGCAAATGGCTTGAATGCAGCGGTCCGGAATGGTAGCCGAGACTCCCAGTTTGCTACGGGGCACGGTCACAATTCGCTCCTCCCAGGAGACGCGGCTGCGGGCTGCGTCCTTGCCAGCGTCTCGCAAACCGCTCAGCCCAAGCCTGAGCTGCTCCTCTTCCATCCGTCCGGCTCGCTGCCTTCCTACGAGGTCGCCACGGTCAAGCCGATCAAGCCCGAGGTCGCGATCGGCATGGTCAAGCTGCCTCCAGTCGTTTTTCTTAGCCCGTTGAGCATCCGCCGCTACATCATGAACGCCTACGGCGCCATTTACCCTCCACAGGTCGTCGGCGGTCCGGACTGGCTCAACAAGGAAGCTTACGACATCAACGGCAAGGTCCCGGACGATCTCGAATCCGCGTTCCAGAAAATGGCCCCCGAGGAACGTATCGACCAGACGCGGATGATGGAGCAGTGCCTTCTCGCTAACCGCTTCCACCTCAAAGCCCACTTTGAAACTCGCGTTCTACCAGTCTATGAGCTTGTGCCCGCGAGGAGCGGCCTCAAGATTACCGAGGTCCCCGCCCCGCCGACCCGCAAACCCGGTGATCCGCCAATGCGTACGAGTTCCAGGGACGACGTGCTTCCCGGTACTGTGATGAGCACAGTGAATAGCGACGGCCTCCGCGTCCTGAGTGGACGAGCTATCAAAATGCAGCTTCTGGCCCGCGTCATCGTCGGTGACATCGGGGACCGTCCTATCGTCGACCACACGGGCTTCACCGGCTACTTCGACGTCCACGACCTGACCTGGGCGCCGCTCGACGATGCCCTCGCCGCGAGCGGGCCCGATGCTCCCTCGATCCAGGGTGCTCTCAAAGAGAAACTGGGTCTCACGATCGTTTCAGCCAGAGATCCGATCGAAGTTCTCGTTATCGACAGCATCGAGCGGCCCACGCCAAACTAGCGGAACCTGAGCTTCCGGCAGGACGAGGCTTTGAGGAGTCAGGCCGGAACTCGCAGTCGTTCTGCTTCAGTAGGCGAAGTATCGTCGAACCGCCCTCGACAACTCGGAACAGGCAACATGCGGCTCCGCCTGTATCACCGCCAAGTCTTCAGTTTGCAGGTGGTAAACCGAGGGGTACCGCCAAGCGTCTCCCGACGGTGATTTGGCGCACTGTAGGGGAATCGTAGCCGACAACACTCCCGCGTCGCCAACTGCAATGTCCGGTTAGGCAGCGGACTTCCGCATACGTGCCGGCTACTCGCTCTCATTCGTGGCGAAAGACGATCTCGCGACAAGATGCCTGTTTGAGCTCATCCCTCAGATCACCATACTGAATGCTGGTATATAATATGGTAAAGGAGAATGGAATGCTCGCAGCACGAAAAATTACCGTTGAAGTTCCCGCAGAGCTTCTGAGCAAGGCACAAAAGGCAAGTGGCGCCGGAATCACTCAAACCATTCGGACCGGACTTGAACTGGTTGCGGCCGGCAGAGCATACGAGCGTCTTCTTAGACTTCAGGGGAAAGTCCGATTCTCAAAAACACTTGAGGAGTTGAAGGCAGACCGATGATCGCAGCCGACACCAGCACTTGGATCTCATTTTTTGAGGGAGAGCAGGGAGACGATGTTCTCGCCTTGGCCAGTGCGCTTCAATCCCGTCAGGTCGTAATGCCGCCACCCGTGCTGACAGAATTGCTGAGTGACCCTGAACTCTCTGCCTCTGTGGCAAAAACTCTCCTGGAACTCCCACTGTTGGCGTTGAAGGACGGATTCTGGCATCGAGCCGGAAGGCTTCGTGCAAAGGCTCTCGCTCGGAAAAGGAAAGCTCGGCTTGGCGACGCTTTGATTGTGCAATGCTGCATTGACGCGAATATTGCCATCATCACCCGAGATGGAGATTTCAAGGCATTCTCGGCGGACGTGAATTTGCTTTGACTGGCGTGAATCACCTCTCTGATGCACGATCTGTAATCCGTCGTTGGATACAGAATCCTCGAATCCCCACCCTACCCTGACGCGCTCTGGGCGAATAATCGGCCATCGCGAATGAGGCACGGGCCTGGTTGACCGCCAATCATCGCGTTACAAAGTAAGCAACATACGCCGAAAAGATAGCTGAGCGGCTGCCCGCATCGCTGATCATTCGCGGACTTTCCGATACCAATCCGGGCCGGATGAGTGAGTCAATGGCTATGTGTGTTGAAACGCGTTGCCGCGTGGGTCAATGAACCCGCACTGCCGCTTTGAAAGAACGCCGCCAGCGTGGCTCAATATGAGCATCCGGCCGCCTGCGTCCAAGTGCGACGACGAGCGCGATCACGTCTCCTCGTTCGAGCCCCAGGATCGTCCCAAGCTTTCTCGGGTCGAACCCTTCCATCGGACAAGTGTCGAGTCCTCTCGCCGACGCCGCGAGCAAGATCGTCTGCGCCGCGAATAAGGCGCTTCGCGCAGCCCAATGGCGCACTCCGCTGGGTCCTACCGGAACCAGTCCGAAAGCAGGAAAGACCGTCGTAAGCAGAGAGTGAAGAGGCGACCAGAAGAAGGACGGAGCGATATGCAGAAACCTTCTGCGCGTCTTCGTCTTTCTCAGGTGATAGTCCCTGGATCTCTCGCTGAGCTCACGGGTTGATGCAACATAGGCGTGGAACTCGGAGAGTGTCTCAAGCGCAAACCGGCTGGCAGCTACGAACACGATCAGCGTGGAAGCCGACCGCGCTGCGCGTTGATTGCGGCAGGCGGCCGCGCCCGCAACCTTCATCGCAGGGTCACGTAGCCAATGAATCACGTACGGCTGGGAATTTCCGCTGGATGGAGCCAGCAAGGCTTCGCCGATCAGGGCTTCCATGTCCTCGTCGGATATTGGGCTCCCGTCGAAATCTCGGACGGCGCGGCGGTCCCGGTTGACCTGCCGAAAGGTCCACCAGCGCTCGTCCGATGCTGTCGCCGTCTTCTCAGCATCGGAGCAAAGGTCGATGGCTCTGTACTCAGGAATCGCATTCATATCGACAATAATGTAAGCTTTCGCTTATATTGTCCACTCACATTTGGGAGGTGTGCTCATGACCAGGCAAAGGGCCCTTAAACCCCGTAAAACTCCGTCTCAGGAGCGGGCCAGGGCGACAGTCGAAGCCATTTTGGAGGCCGGTGCTTACATTCTCGTCAGAGATGGGTGGGAAAAGTTCACAACCAACAGCGTGGCCGAGCGGGCCGGCGTCAACATTGCGTCGCTCTATCAATATTTCCCCAACAAGGAATCCATTGTGGCTGAACTTCAGCGGCGCCATATTGAGAAAGGGCGAGCTGCATATCCTGACATGATCGTGCAGTTGCGCTCACAACCGAATCTGCGTGCCGCTCTGAAGATTCTGATCGACGGTGCTTTTGCCGAACACCGGGTCAATCCAAAATTGCATAAAGTCTTTGCGGAAGAACTGCCGCGCGCCTCCCGGCGTGCGCATGGCGACAGAGACAAGCAACTGATCGCGCGTCTCGCGAACATCTTGGAGCCGTACCCAATTCAGGTGCCCAATCTGGACATCGCGTTATTCCTTCTTCGGGTCATTGGCCACGCCGCCATTCACGAGGCGGCGAGTGAAAGGCCAGACCTGCTCGAAAATCCGCTCTTTGCCGAGGAACTGATCACGGTGATGGAGCGCTACCTAGTCCGAAACACATAGGGAAACAGACATCTCGCAAATTAATGGTGCTGCACGTGGTCCGACGCCCTGAATCCGGCAAGCGCCCGAACGACCGCCAAGTCTTCAGTTTGCAGGTGGTAAACCGGGGGTACCGCCAAGCGTCTCCCGACGGTGATTTGGCGCACTGTGAGGGAATCGTAGCCGACTAAACGCCCTGAACCCGGTTAAAGGTCTTCTTCTCGCAGTACAGAACGCATCACCGGCTTAAAAGCATTTCCATCTGCGGACGATAGGGCAGACGGGCAGACAGGGCGTCCTGCAACTAAAGTTGATTGACTCCTCGCGAATCTAGCGGTAAGTTGATTGCGTACGGGGAAGGGGGACAAATTAAAAGATGCAGCAATACTCTTTTAGCGGTACTTCTCATGAGGAGTCTGATTTCTAAGGCATCGTGCTCCGAACCCCAAGGTTACCCCAACAGTGAGGATTCGTTCGTTGGGACGTGACCGCATTCTTTCACGTTGTAGTGCTTTCATCGACCCGATGTATAGCGTGGCCGTTTCTCAGATGGAGCGATGACGTTATCGCCCAAGGAGCCCATTGACGGGCATAGCCACCTAGCAATCGCGGCTTGGAAGCATAAGTGGAAAATGACTGGGCAATCGCGTAGGTGCGATGTGCTTGGTTCTACAATTAGCCAACCACGGTGGTCGAGGTCTGTGCCTCGGCCACTGTTGTTTTAGAGGGCGTAATTGGCTTGTGGGGAACCGAAATGTGCCGCCTGCAGCGAATCCGGGGCCGACGATGTTCGGCCACGATGCCAACGATCCGCGAAGTATTTTGGACGCACTGCCGCTAAGCTTGTTCCAGCCACTTCCTTGCTTCCGCACTTTCCTTTTCGTCAAAGTAGCGGGTCACCGCATTTGTGAACGGTTTGAAGAAGATTGCCATGCCGTGCTGCCATTTTTTGTCGCCGACCATGGCGAGTCGGTCGATGTCCGCAAGATGCTTCACGTCGAATTTCAAGTCCTCCCACGCGGCTCCCACGTCCCACCCTTGAAGTCCAGTCATGTCGAAGAGAACATGTTGTTTTCGAGGCTTCTGCACCCGTCGTTCGAATTCGGCTACGAAAGGTGGGTAATCTGCTTTCACCAACTTCCCGCTGGCATGGACTACGAGAACATTTCCGCCGTCTTCTTCACTCAGTTGAATAGGCATCGTGAACCTCCTGATGAATCACTTTACGCCAAAATATCTGATTCCTGTCCACGGCAAGGCCATCGAGGATATCGGTGGACCTTACCTACAAGATTTTCAATCGGGTGTTTCGAAAGGTGCCTGAATGAATTGAAGGCAACTGAATGGAGCGAAAGAGTGGAGCATTGGCAATGCCCCTACGTTCGTCTTACAGGACAGGTAAACGTCCCCCACCCTGTAAACTCGCGACGTTACACTGGAAGTCGAAATTTGGAGAACAACGATAGCACTCGGACGATTGGCTCTAGGAGATGAGAGCGTTGAGGTTGTGTATGAAGTCACGGGCGTACTCAAGACGCTCGGAAACCCCGGTCCCAAGTTGATGACCGCACTTTCGAATGTGTTGGCAGCAAACCTCATTAAGGAAGACGGTCAGATGAAGGTGGTTGAATTCGAGCATTATCGAACTGATGGGACAGTGAGGTTCTTCTTTCGGAAGTAGGGTGCCAGTCTCAGTTTTGGGGCAATAGGCGACATATGAGTGAAGAGAACAAGCCATCTCCCGACTCTTCTGAGCATGTGCTTCTTAGACGTGGTGGCGGAGATCGATCAGTTGACAACATGCACTTAGAATTGACTCTCTTGGAGGCAAGGGACTGTGTAACCGGCTATGACCCTTGGCCGGCCCTCGCCATGTTGATCGAAGAGTAATCGTAGCCGACAATCCGTTCAGAGCCTGCTCGGCGCACCTCACTATTGTCCTTAAAAACGAAGCCAACGACACTGCGCCCGCCACCGCATGTTTTCGCAATCCCGCCAGCAACCCGCCAACCTCCTCGCCTGTGTCGACCTGCTGTACCGAAACTGAGCAGTATTGAGCAGCCAAGAGCTATGCGCAGGGCTACGCTCATTGCCATGAAAGACAATATACGCATTCTTAATGTTGAAAAGGACGGCGACGACGGCCTGCTTGTAACGTACTCAGACGGCACGATGGCCGGATATGTCGTAGAGGAACTCCTAATGTTGAGACCGAGGCGGGAACATGCAGAAGGACCTCTGGAGCAAAGCCGACACACTACCGTCGTAAAAGTGGTCAAGTTTTCAATCGGCGTTCCTCTTAAGATCTAGGCTTCACACGCTGCCTGCCGCCCGCCACCTACTCCTCGACCGCGTCGACAATCTATAGCTGCGCTTCGTACAGCCACTACCCTCGCAATTTCCCTACTGCTCTGCCGTCTCAATCCATTACCGCCCACCTGCACCGATCTATCTGCCTCTGCTAATTCTCCGGTGGCTTCTCGCGCCAGCGTGACCTTGGTCATCAAATTAGGGTTGTCCCTGTATTTCCGGCCATGGAGAGATTACATTTTGAGCAACATCCAGACCACCTCGGGCGAAACAAGGGACTCGTGAGGGGAAGCGATCTCGTTGGACCGCGACCACAGAAGATCGGTCTGGCTCTCCGCGACGCAGAACACCGTCGTCGCAACCTGTCATGGGTTTGGCTCGATCCCGATGCGGTCATTCACCGCGCAGCGAATGCGCTGTTTGCTTCCCAGGTAGCGCTCCGTGGTCTGAATCGAAACATGCCCAAGCAAGAACTGGATTTGCTCAAGTTCTCCGCCTGCAGTTTGGCACAAGCGAGCACAGCTGCGACGAAGGTCATGAGGCGCAATGTTCGGAAGCCCAGCTCGTTTGGCTGAATCCTTAACAATGTGCCAGACGGCCTTTACAGAGAGCCCGTCTCCCCAGATCCGGTCCAGCCTGTCGACTTTCCTGAAGATCTTCCCGTCTTGAATGCCCGCGGCCATGATCCAGTCTTCCAGTTGCTCCCGAACCCAATCGGGAATTGGAATCGTCCGGATGTGGCCACCCTTGCCAACCATGTCGACAATCGCCCAGTGGTCTTCCCGCTGTTCAAGATCACGCAGTCTCAGGGTGGTCACCTCGCGCCTTCGAAGTCCACAGGCCAGCAAGAGCGCCAATAGCGCCCTGTCACGCTTGCCTTTGAGCCGTTGGGTGTCCGGAGTCTGCCAGAGCGCCTTGCCTTGATCCGCCGTCAGCCAGTTGCCCAGGCGGACGCCGAGTTTCCTTACCCCGTGCACGCGGTGAATTCCGGCCGCGAGATCGGCGCTGAGCAAACCGGAATCCGCTGCTTCAAAGGCAAGCCTCCGGACAGCTCCAAGACGTAAGTTGATCGTCCCTGCAGCGAGTTGTCTTGACTCCAGATGGTTCCGGTATCGAAGCACTACAACGCGATTGAATGCCAGGCGCGGTTCGGAGCAATACCAGTCGACAAACTCGTTGATGGCGTGACTATAACCACGTTGCGCTTCAACACTGGTCAGACTATTGAGTACTGCTGACTTTGCCAATTCAAGGTCGGGCAACCGCAGGACTGTCTTAGGCCTTCTTCGGATATTGTGCTTGATAGACTTCTTCTTCATGGCGGCAAACCTCCATACCTGCCATCATCCCTCCTGAAAGCCTTCCTGGATTCCGATATTCGGCAAAGAGATCGCCTCCGGACGCAAGCCTACTTCTCCGACACTGCTCAGGGGTATTCAATGCCGAGCTGTGGAACCTTTCGGGAGCACTACCGAGACTGGAATGTAACCTTTGCCGACAACACGATCGGAACTGAGAAATCGATCGACTCAAACTGGTAGGGCCTAGTAACGTTGCAGTCAAACTCACTGAATTCACGGTGAAGGAGCACCGTTGGTGATAGAGGGTGCGATCGTGACACTTAAGCATTTCATGGCAGCGCAAATGCGCAAGCCAAGTGGGTGGTTCGGCTCGATATTTCTTCGTCGTTTGTTGAACCGTATGAATATTGCGGTTGTCGAATCGACGCTCTCGCGCCTTGAACTTGAGCCTCATCACCTCGTTCTGGAGATTGGATTCGGCGGAGGGGCTGCGCTCTCGCTCGTTTCCAGGCGCCTCACTACAGGAGTGGTCACTGGCGTGGATTTTTCGCAAGAAATGGTTCGAGAAGCCGAACGCCACTTGCGACATGAGATTGCGAACGGACGTGCCCGTGTGCAACTCGGAGACATCGCTGCACTTCCGTTCGCTTCTGCGACCTTCGACCGCATATTCACCATCAATACGATCTATTTCTGGCCTGATACATTGCAGGGCTTAGGAGAGATCCGGCGAGTCCTCAAGCCCGGGGGCCTGGCTGTCATCGCCCTCCGTTCGCGCGAGAATATGCAGCGTGTGTCGTTCACAAAACATGGATTTCGTCTCTTCTCGCCTCAAGAAGTTCTGTCAGTCATGCAGCATGCGGGCTTTACAGACGTGAAACTCACGCACGAACGGCAGGGGACACGCGTTGACGAAGTGCTCGTCACAGGAATTGCTTGAGGCGGGTGGCCCAGAACCCAGCCCATCCAACTTTTGTCATCCTGAGCGCAGCGAAGGATCTGTAGTTATTCTCGGTACCCCAAAAGTGGCCTTACTTCTAAGTTGGCGACCACACGGCCGGAATGCTCTAATTTTGTGAACGGTCACGAGAGGTCGCGATCGATGAACCCTGAGAATCCTGTTGTGAAGCTGTGTGTGCAGGGAATGGAGCACGAGTCGAAGGGAAACTTCGAAGAAGCTTCACGGCTTTTCCTATCTGCCTGGAGCCAAAGCACAGACGATTTAGAACGATGTATTGCTGCCCACTACGTGGCCCGGCACCAGAAGGGTCCGGAAGAAGCGTTGCTTTGGAACCAACGGTCACTTGACTATGCAGGGGCCGTTGGCGGAGAAGAAGTTAGAGAATTCTTCCCCTCTCTCTTTCTGAACATGGGCAAAGCCTACGAGGATTTGGGAAAGCGGGATGATGCGCATCGCTACTATATGATGACCGAGGAAGTGCTGTGCTCCCTTCCCGATAATCAATACAAAGGAATAATTCGCGATGCGGTTGAAAAGGCTCTCGAACGAGTTAGCTCATCGCCTCCGGCCAGATTTGAGTGAATTACCGGCAATGCTTCAGTTTGCATGTGGTAAACCGAGGGGTACCGCCAAGCGTCTCCCTACGGTGATTTGGCGCACTGTGGGGGAACGTAGCCGACAATACGGCAACTATGAGAATCGGTGCCTGGTAGTTGGCGTTCCTGTAGACTTCGGATGCAATCAGAATTGAGCGATAAGCTTTCGTTTAGAAAACGGGATTGGCTGTGTGAGTCTACTAGGCGTTGTGGTTGGTCCCGGACTTCTTGCCGCCCACTTGCTTCATTCGGCAGTCTGGGCAGTCATTGGTCCTATCGTGATGATTGGAGTAATGCTTGGCATCGCCGCGTTACCGTCAAAGCGCAAGAACACTCCTCAGGAATTCGCAGATGAGCTTGAGCGTCATCTCGACGGCACGGACGATGATGATGACTGGAATCGTACAAGTTCCGTGAGACTTTCCAATCAACTGCTGGATCAGGTTCGGCTCACTCTCAGTGATCGATTTGATTCGCTGTCAACTCCGCAGGGTCGCGAAAAGTTGCGCCAGATCATCGATGCTCTGAGGCGGGGAGAGTTTCCCGGTGCAGGGAACAATGCGTGAAAATTCAGTGGTTCACGAGTAACCGGCAGTCGTGAGATGAGCAAGGGACTGTGTGACCCGTCAATCGCAGGTCCCCGCCCGTCGTTAATGCGGCACGGGACAGGATTACCGCCCATGCTTCAGTTTGCAGGTGGTAAACCGAGGGGTACCGCCAAGCTTCTCCCGATGGTGATTTGGTGCATTGTGGGTGAATCGTAGCCGACCAACCGCCCGCGCCCCTGTCAAAGCCTGCGGCTTTCCCTGCAAATAGTGAGTTTCTCGATGCTTACCAACACTAGCTCGAGACTTTGCAGGACTATGCCTTCACGACGGGAAGTAGCAGATTTTGAGAAGCGAAGACCGGTGCGCTCGTTCGTGTTCGTGACAAAAGGGCCTGAAGTTCGCCCCATTTAAAAGCAGCACAATCAGCAACGGATTTCGCCAATTCGCTTGTGCCAAAAGGTATAGGTTGAAATACATAGGTCGCCCATCTCGTCGCTCAAGACTTTGCTCGATGAGTTACTTCGCGATTGCGCACTTATTGACAGACGGCGTCGGAGGCCGTGGAGTGCCCGGCCGGGCGCGCTTATCGCTTCATGGCCGCCATGAGTAGGTGAGCTTAATTGCGAGACGGTTTTCATAAAACTGCGACGGGTTTGTTGAGACGAGGCTGGCAAATGCCTGCCCGGCCGTGTAGATCACGTAGAGGTCGCTATCGGGCCGGTAATTCCAGCGCAGTCGGACATTCGCGTTGACGGCCTGAGTATTGGCCGTATTCATTTGCGCGAGGGCCGAGAGTGTCAGGAATCTCGAAAACGAGTAGTTCGTCTGCAGGCTCCCAACTAGTACTGAGAAGTCGCCTCCATCTACAGGCAAACGAAATCGGTTCCATTGCTGCGAGAAATTGAAGGAGAGGCGTTCATTAGCCCGGTAGGTAGCCCTGATGCGCGCCTCATTGAGGCGGCCGCTATAGTATGCTCCAAATCGCTCCAGGAGATTGAATGTAAATCGTCGATCTTGAGGAGAGCCATAGCTTAGCTGATGACGCATAAAGTTATACTGTCCGGCGGGCAGGAAGACGTTCTTGTAGATATTGAACGGCTCCGTCAGCTTCTGTTTGAAAGTATGGACAATATCCTCGTCGGTATATGAGCCGTCGTTAAAGTTAGCTCGAAAAGTCGCCTGCCACTCCTGCGTCTGGAGAACGTGACGAGTGTCTGGAGCATGAAACAGCCAGGCTTCAAAGTTCAACTCACGAAGTCCGCGAATTCTCGGCCGCGGTTTCAGGGTGGCATTCAAGAAGTCGCAGACACAATCCGTGCGCCCAACGAAACCCGCTTCGGGATTGAAGTTGGGTCCGACTTTTCGGCGCTGGTAAAATGCTTCGAGCCAATTTGTCTCGTAGTTGAAGCCGGCGCCCAAATTAGTTTGCCCTGAACTATATCCTTGCGTCCGCGTCTGTGTAGCGTAGCCGTTGACCACTAGGTTTCGGAAGAATACCGCCCTCGCATCTGCACCGCTCGACTGGTTGAAGCTGTCGGACACATTTCCTGATCTTTTGTCGACACCCATCAGGCCAACATACGATCCGCTCCACAGAGCATATTTAGCTCGTGCAACGGCAAAGTTTGACCAGAGATTCTGCCCGGACGTTCGGGTGTTAACGTCCATTACGCCAAGCGCAACTCGCCCGAGCGATCCAGTCACCTTGGCCCCGGCGTTGATTGGAACCTGTTCGCCGGTCAGCGGATCGATCCCAATCTGTCGGCTAAAAAAGAGCAGGTCTTGCGCATCTGCTCCGAGTGGGAAACTGAACACGCCCGCATTCTCGAGAAAGAATTGCCGCTTCTCGGGGAAGAACAGCTTGTAGGGAGTCAGGTTGAATTGTTGCGCATCTACATCTGCATCTGCAAAGTCGGTATTGACGGTGAAGTTGGCGACAAGGTTAGATCGCAGCCCAAGCTTCACATCCAGGCCACCCGTTCCGAGTGCATTGAATCCCGGCGAAAGATCCGATCCGGCGGCGCTAGCTGGATAGTGCTTAAAGCCTGTTATCCCATATGGCTTGATGATGAAAAGGCGCCCGCTCCCGATATCCGATATCCCCTGCAACTCGCCTGCTTTGCTGATGCGTGCCGCACCATACACGCGATTCCAGCCCGACCATAGATCTTCTTCATTCTTGCGACGAATGAAGCGCTTGAAGTTGATACCCCACAGTACGTCACGTGACTGCATGAAATTTAGCGTAGTGAATGGGATTCCAACGGTAAGAGTCCAACCGCTCTGAGTGACGTGCGCGTCGGAGGTCCAGACACCGTCCCATCCAGAATCGCCGTCTCCCAGGCTCGGATCGTTACGCTGCTCTTCGGTGATCAATGCGTCACGCTGCGTTCCAAGAGAGTTCGTCTGGAATACATACGCGTTACGGTGATCATGGGCCGAATCGATGATGATCTCGAAGTAATCATCCGACGCCTGGCTGACATCCCGCCGCAGTTCTGTTGCCACAATTCCCGCCGAATTCGAATCGAAACAAGTGATACCAAAATAGATTTCATTACGGGTGTACAGAATGCGTACTTCGGTATTCTCAGTAGGCGCCTGCCCCTCAAATGGCTCTCGTTGCAGGAAATTGGATATAGGAGTGGCCTGCGCCCAGAGAGGATCGTTCAATGTGCCGTCAAGCTTCGGCGCCCGGTCTACCCGATTTGCGCGGGCAGAACGAAGGGACTCCTGCGCTCCCGTTGGACTATTCTCCGTTTCAGAGGCTGGGGCTGACTGTCCCGATAAGCTGGAAGCAAAAGCAACCCATAGAATCAACGAGAGCCATGCCAAGCTGCATGTGAAAGGTCTTGCACTCTTCAACAGGGGCCGCTTTCTCTCCGTTCTCTTGCTCGACTATTGATTTCCGCCTTTACCCAACTCGTCCAAGACGGTTCCGAACCCGGCTGCAAGTTTAGCAGCCGAAGCGTGACCCCCAATAGTGCAGGAAAATGATCATAAGTTGAGGTTTCCCGTCTGTAACTCTGAGCAAAGTCGAGTGGATCTCGCGCCGTACGTCTCTATACCAAATCGGTATAGCTGTACAGCCCATTCATTGGCCTTCGGCTAAAAAGCCAGCTCAAGCGGAACTGGCGGTATTTACTCGGTTCCTCAGCAGCTTCCATCCTTCGAACCATAAGAGGCTTGTGACACCGCATGCAATGCACACGGTGATATCTGCGAGTTGGAGTGGTGCGAAGCGAAAGAGAGTCTGCATGAACGGCACGTAGATAGTAAGAACGAGGAGCGCTGCCGCTCCAAGTATTACCCACCAAAGTGAGCGATTGGGGGTTCGCAGGGTGGCAATGATGGGGAGGGTCCACGACCGGTTTGTAAAAATGAGCGTCAAATTTCCGATCACAAGGATTGTGAAGGCCAGCGTACGAGCGGTCATTTCGCTCTCTCCGCGATACTGCGCGAATGCAAATGCCACGAAGACAACCAACAACACGCTCAAGCCTTGAAGTACGCTCATTACTATTCGGCGACGAGAGAGTAAGTGTTCACCTGCCTTACGCGGAGGACGCTGCATCGAGCCGGGTTCCTCGGGCTCTGCTTCAAACGCGACTGAACAGGCTGGGTCGATGATCAATTCCAGAAAAACGATATGGACCGGCATCAAAATCAAGGGCCAACCCGCCAGGGCCGGTATGAGCGCGAGACCTGCAATAGGCACATGAACAGCGAATACGAACGACAATGCCTTCCGCAAATTATCGAAAATGCGGCGTCCCAGTCTAATGGCTTCGACGATTGATGAAAAAGAGTCGTCGAGGAGGACCAAATCTGCCGATTCGCGGGCCACATCAGTACCCCGGCCACCCATAGCAATGCCAATCTGGGCCGATTTGAGAGCGGGTGCGTCGTTTACTCCATCACCTGTCATGGCTACAACTTCGCCGTTCGCTTTGAGTGCATTAACGAGGCGAAGCTTTTGTTCGGGAACCATGCGGGCAAATATGTTTGTGAGTTTGACCCGCTCTCTTAATTCCATTTCATCCATCTGCCCGACCTGCGCCCCGGTTAATACTCGCTCCGGCGAGGATATGCCAACTTGTCTGGCAATATTCTGCGCAGTCCCCGGATAATCACCGGTGATCATGATGACTCGAATACCAGCGCGATGACATTCTTCAACAGCCACAGGAACTTCAGGGCGGATGGGATCTGCAAGGCCAACCAGTCCTGTCAGTTCAAACGCCAGCTCCTGCTGGCTGTCCGGAAGTGTCGAATGCTCCGATTTGCCTTTTGCGACGCCAAGAACGCGCAGACCTTCGGACGCCATTTCGGATGCCCGTGCTGCCATCTCTTTGATCCCATCCGGCGATAGCCTACAGAGATCCGCGATCGCCTCAGGAGCGCCCTTGGCAGAGATCACAAATCCCTGCCCGGAAGCAAAACCCCATGCGCGCGACATCGCCAAGAGTTCAGGAGACAATGGGTATTCGTGTCTGAGCGCCCAATCATGATGGAGATGCTCAGTATTCGATAAGCTGCGCGAACCGAACTCCTGAAATGCGATTTCCATCGGATCAAGCGGATTCCGCTTGCTCGCAAGAATGCTGTATTCCAGCAATTCATGAAACGCGTCAGGCAGCTCATCCGCTTCCGGTCTGATGTCCAATGTCTTCCCGTTCGCGAAAAGCTTGCGCACGGCCATCCGATTTTGAGTGAGTGTGCCGGTTTTATCAACGCACAGGATCGTGGCAGTGCCAAGCGCTTCAATGGCGTTGCCGCGGCGTGTGAGAACTTGCCTCTGCGATATTCGCCAGGCTCCCAACGCGAGGAAGACCGTGAGTACAACGGGGAACTCTTCGGGAAGAAGGGCCATCGCCGTCGTGATGCCGGCAAGCACTCCACTGATCCAGCTGTCTCGAGTCAAGCCGTAGACACAGGTAATTACCGCACAGAACGAAAGGGCAAGAACAGCCAGAATGCCAGCCAAATGATTCACTTCGCCTTGTAGCTTGGTAGCTTCAGGCTCGATTGACCGCAGCGCCTTCCCGATTTTGCCTAACTCCGTCCTTGCGCCAGTCGCCCTGATCTCAGCGAAGCCTTGACCCTGTACGACCAATGTTCCGGAGAACACAAATGGGAGATCATCACCTCCTGGCGCGCCGATCTCATCGATAGGGTGATCTGACGCGGCCTTCCGAACCGACACCGACTCACCGGTGAGCAGCGATTCATCCACTGAAAGGTTTACGGCCGAGAGCAGCACGCCGTCGGCAGGTATCCGATCACCTTCCGACACAATCACGATGTCTCCACGAGCGACTTCGCGACCGGCAATGCGCCGTTGCTGACCATCGCGGATGACCATTGCGCGGGGGCTGGAGAGATCACGCAGCGCTTCAAGAGCATGCTCCGTCTTTCGCTGCTGATAGAGATCGATGCCCACCACGAAGAAGATTGACCCTATCAAGACCAGAGAATCACTTAATTCACCCAGAAAGAAATAGATAGCCGCAGCACTGATCAGCAGCAGAATCATAGGCTCGCGAATTACGTCCCAGGCAGTTCGAAGAAGATTGTGAGCTTTAGCCTGGGGCAGTTCGTTGAACCCTTCTGTCCGCAGCCTGGCATCCGCTTCTGACTCGGTGAGGCCGCGAAGTGTGGAAGGACCCTGCTTGTTCAGTTCTTCTGAGGCAGCCATATTGGGAGATACTAGGGACTCATCGGGCCCTTGGATGTGCGCTATCGCACAACGCTCGACTGCGATCAGGCCTTTGGGAGCTTTGGGATGGTCACCGGCGAGTTCCGGCGATAGAAAGTGAATTTATGAACAGCCCCACCCGCACTCTGAGGAATACGTTAGAGAGTGAGAGTTAATCCTCGCAAGATCTTCGCGAAAAATTAACCAATAACTCACCGCCGCAGTGACTGATAGTCTCAATGAAAGTGAGAGGCACATATGTCCCTCCAGGTAGATCCTCTTGCATTTGCCCCACTTCAGATTATCCGAAATTGGGATTTGTTTCTCGCGATGGGTACCGGGTTGATAGTGTTTGCGATAATCGCCTGGCTTCGTTCTTCCCGCGCTTCAATCGAATCGGTTTACTTTTTCGGCTGGCTGTTCATTGGAGCATCCGCAATTGAGGTGGTCGATGCCTATTTGGCCGGAGGGTAGAGCGGATTTTACCTTCACCAGGTTGGCTGCATTTGAGTTGTGTGTATTTCAACCTATAGGTTTTGGCACATCTCTTTTTGGGAAATTCCACGTCTTGTTTTCAAGTGGATAGAGAAATAGATTTGCAGAGCCTTTCCGAACATTGATCGTGAACTGTCTTGATGTTCGGCCGTGCCAAAAGGGTTTTTCCGCAGTTTGAAATCCGACACCCTTCTGACATAGGGCATCGCTGATTGCCACCGAGCCGCCGGACGCAGTTTCCCACTCCCGGCTCTCCCAGACCGTAGCGTGCGGATTTGCCGCACTACGCACTTCGGAGGTTGATCAACAGTGTGGCGAGAACCTGTAGTTTCAGGTAAAAGGGGATCGCACCATTAGGTGACCTGCAGGAGGGATGAGCTCTGTAAATCCGGCAAGGGCCTGTGTGACCGCCAATGGTGAGATGACAAAGTAGTGAACATTTGCGCAGAGTGTTGTGGAACGAAGAATTGTCAGAAAGAGCGGTAATTGCAACTGAGCAATGCTCACTTGTACTGATGCCTAACGCTACCGCTTAGGTTTCTTCAGGCGTCGAACGCCAAAGGCATCGAGCTTGGGATCTGCGCTGAGAAGGGCCAAATTGTTCTGGATAGCCTGCGCTGCAATCATGCGATCAAACGGATCCGCATGAGGATCATCGAAACGCGCGGCGCGCATCATCGACTCCGGTTCCAAGGGGAGGAGTGTATATCCAAGACGGCTTTCTATATTTGCAATGAGGTCGCCCTCGAATTCAACCGCCTCCGGGAGCTTGCCAAGCCTCACTTTCAGGCTGATCTCGTACACCGACGCGGCGGATACCAGGATCTCATTGTCCAGGTCAGCGATCAGTTTCCTGGCCCAGGTTTCCATGCGTTTCGAGTTGATTGCCGCCCAAAGCACGTAGTGCGTATCGATGAGAACTCTCACTCGCCTTCTCCGCTCCATGCCTTCTGTTCGGCTTCGGGAAGTTCGTCGAAATCGGCGGGAATATCGAAATCGGGATGATGAAACAAATCGAACACCCGCTCCTTCACCGGTTTCAGCGCGACAATCATGGCTACCGGTGTCTTTTTCCGCCCAGTAGTCAGAACGACCTTTTCTCCCCGTTGAGCCCGCTTTACCAACTCAGAAAGCTGGGTCTTGGCCTCGAACATCGTCGCCTCAGTCATCCCATCCTCCAACCTGCTAAGAATATATTAGCTAATTTGCAGCGTGGTGGCAACGCCTGGCCAGGCGCTCTCGAATCCTGTAGTAAAGAACGGGACATCCTTTTTGACCGCCAAGTGTCCAGTTTGCAGGTGGTAAACCGAGGGGTACCGCCAAGCGTCTCCAGACGGTGATATGACGCACTGTGGTTGAATCGTAGCCGACCACACGCCCGCGACCCTATCAAAGCCTGCGACTTTCCGTGCAAATAGTGAGCTTCTCGATGCTTACAAACACTAGCTCGAGACTTTGCGGGGCTATGCCTTCACGACGTGAAGAAGCAGATTTTGAGAAGCGAAGACGGATGCGCTCGTTCGTGTTCGTGACAAAAGGGCCTGAAATTCGCCCCATTTATAACCAGCACTATCAGCAACGGATTTCGCCAATTCGCTAGTGTCAAAAGGTATACGTTGAGGTGCATCCCCTCAGTGAGACAGTTTGTATTTTGACAGTTCGCCGTTGGTCGAAAAATGGTGTTCATTTTATCGGTTCTGCGTCAGCTTGGTTAGTGGTTGGTGAAGCGGAAATAGACAATTACTGAGGTGATGCCATCAATGGTAATTTCGGGGAAGGCATCGTCGACTAAACTCATTATGAGGGCTAGTGCACAGAAGCTCTTGAACTGACTTCCTTCCTCGACTCTCCAATTCGGGAATGACACGGAGTGCGCGATGACAATTCCCCAGTCCGACGCATTGGTTTTTTTCGGCGCCACAGGCGATCTTGCGTACAAGCAAATCTTCCCTGCGCTCCAGGGGCTCATCCAAAACGAGGGTTTTGCTTTGCCCATTATTGGAGTTGCCAAGGCCGGATGGAATCTAGAGCAACTAAAGGCGCGTGCGAAGGACAGCCTTGAAAAACATGGCGGAGTTGACCCAATAGCCTTTGACAAGCTGCAAGGCTTGCTTCGCTACGTAGATGGGGATTACAGCGACCCGAGTACATTCCTACAGCTCCGGCAGCAACTTGGGCAGGCACAGCGGCCCTTGCATTATCTGGCTATTCCTCCCGGGTTGTTCGCCACTGTAGCTGAGGGCCTGGCAAAGTCCGGTTGTGGTAAACAGGCCCGGATTGTAGTGGAGAAGCCCTTTGGCCGAGACCTCGCTTCGGCGCAGGAGTTGAGCTGCACTCTGCATCAATTCTTTGCCGAGGAGGACATCTTTCGCATCGATCATTACTTGGGTAAGGAGCCGGTGCAAAACATCCTTTACACGCGCTTCGCAAATCCGGTTTTCGAGCCTATCTGGAACCGTGAACACGTGCGCAGTATTCAAATTACGATGGCGGAAAGCTTCGGTGTAGAAGATCGTGGCAAGTTCTACGACGAGGTAGGCGCACTGCTCGACGTGGTGCAGAATCATATGCTGCAGGTGGTGGCAAACCTGACCATCGATCCACCGACGGGCGAAGATCACGATGCGGTCCGCGATCGCAAAGCGGAATTGATGAAGGCAATCCGCCCGCTTACGCCGGACTCCATGGTGCGCGGACAGTATGAGGGCTACCGAGCTGTTACTGGCGTTGCGCCCGGCTCAGCGGTGGAGACGTTCGTCGCTGTTCGGTTGCATATCGACAGCTGGCGCTGGGCCGGTGTTCCCATCTACATTCGCGCCGGAAAGATGCTACCCGTTACGTGCACCGAAGCCACGGTTACTTTCAGGCGTCCGCCCCGCGAGACTTTTGGTGAGCTTGCACCAGCCAACTCGGCACACATGCGGATCCGAATTAGCCCGGACTTCTCCATCGGCCTCGGCGTGAGGGTCAAGATTCCGGGAGAGCGCATGATGGGCCGCGATGTCGAGCTCGATTTGCACCGTCAGGATCCGGACGAAATGCCGCCGTACGAACGGCTTTTGGGCGATGCCTGTCGTGGCAATGCCGAGCAATTTTCCCGCCAGGATTTGGTGGAGGCTCAGTGGCGCGTGATGCAACCGGTACTCGGCAATTTAACGCCGTTCTACAACTATCTGCCGGGCACTTGGGGACCGGAGGAGTCGGGCCAACTGATCGGCAACGATGGTCCTTGGATCGATCCGGTGCTGCCGGATATGCGGCGGTAATCGGTTTGCTGGCCGCAAACCGATTACCGCTCACGCAATCCCGAGAGCAAGCGTGCTATCGCAAGAGCAGCAAAGTCCTTTAACATAACGGTTGCGGCGTTACACCTTTGCCAACGAACGCGAACTTGACCGATCTTGTTTTCCGGAAGCTAAAACGGACATAGAGGTAATGCACGGACACGGGAGGAAGAGTGTTCCACACGTTCAAGCCACTCGACGGTCACTACGGTCAAGCAACAGATTGGGGAATTGGTTGTGGTCGCACCTTTCTTTTCGATATCCAGTCGTGGAAGGTGGGATTGCTTGTATTGGACGAAAGAAAGTTGTTGACTGAACGCGAAGTAATTTTCCCCGTGGCCGCGCTCGAGCATCCCAATAGGCAAAACAGCAAGTGCAGAATTCGCCTTGTCAAAGAAGAAGTGAACGAATACCTCCAATCTCGATACCAAAAAGTATGTTTCTCGGCAACAGGAGATCGCTGCGGTAGAGTAATGAGGAGCCTTCCGGAGTTGAGCCACCGGTGGTGTTTGTATACGGGAGGCGTGTCAAGATAATGCGATCCAGCAATTCGATCAAGCTAATCGACGCACCTAGCCGGATTCCTTCGGTGGATATGGCCCATCAATTTGGATGGCTGCACTCGATGTTGAGTCTTCCTCCGTGCGGTCTTCTTTCGCTTCTTCTGGCAATCGTTGTCACCCTATGGGGCAGCGGCTCGCAACTATCCAGCTACGAGCACCACATTACTCCTGCCATTCAGGTGTCCCGCGCGAAGCTATGGGTCGATACTCGGCCCCCCTCGGTTGCGGAGGCTCTCCGAGTTCATGTGAAACTCCGTGCGGTTTCCGCATTCTCGGCATTGCTGGCGGCGGCAACTCCAGCTCCTGCTACAGATTTCTCTCCGGCTGAATGGTTTGCCAGCCAAATTGAAATTCTTCCAGCATTCAAGTCTCCGGCTCCTCCACGCTCTCCGCCTGGCGGGATTCGCACCCGCACTTAAGCACATCTGCTCAGCTTCCCTAACTTCACGATTGTCAGATCCTGAGCGTTTGTTGATGGGTGTGCCTAAGGCACTCTCGATGCTTCATGTCTCGTTTGCATCCGTGATACATCGAGGCGGACTCTGTTGGAATTCTTCCGCTTTCCGCTACACTTTCCGCGATTCGGCCAGATCGGTCCGATTAGCAGTAGAGGTTGAGTATGCAAAAATTCATTCGAATATTTGCCTTATCCTGTTTTGTTTTCTTTGTCAGCCATGCCTATGCGGTGCCTAGCTTTGCTCGCCAGACTGGACTCTCCTGCAATGTCTGCCACAGCAATCCGCCCGAATTAACTGCTTTTGGGCGCAACTTCAAACTACGCGGCTACGTGCTCACCGACATGACCAAGAAGGACAAGGTGGGAAATGCCAAGGATTTGCTTCTCTCGACGCACATCCCACTTGCGGTCATGATGCTGATGTCTAACACCACTGATCAGTCGAAACAACCGGCCAGTCAGAATAACTCAGCAGGTTTCCCTCAGCAGTTAAGCATCTTTCTTGCCGGCGGCTTCGCCTCACACTTTGGCGGGCTTGCCCAGGTCACCTATACCCACGCTGACGACAAATTTGGAATGGATAATACTGACTTGCGCTACGCGAACCAGACCAAGTTTGTCGGCAGGGATTTTGAGTATGGCGTCACGCTAAATAACAACCCCACGGTCGAAGATCTTTGGAATAGTACGCCTGCCTGGGGTTTCCCCTGGATCCAGACTGAATCAGGCGTCGGCTCAATCGCATCGACGGTCGTCGATGGAGCGCTCGGCCAAGATGTGGCAGGTGTTGGCGGTTATGCCCTCTGGAATAACCATCTTTACGGCAATGTAACAATGTACCGCTCAGAACATGCAGGAGCTGCGACGCCGGTTACCGGCGATGGTCAACCCTACAACATCAGTGGCGTGGCACCCTATTGGCGAGCTGCGTGGCAACAGAGCTGGGGTGCCAACTATCTAGAAGTAGGCACCTACGGCATCTATTTGAACAACCTTCCCAATGCTATCTCCGGACCGGAGGATCGATACGTCGATCCGTCGCTCGACTTCACGTATGAGCGACCTTTCGGTCCAAACCTACTGGATGTGCATGGGACGTGGATTCACGAGAAGTCTAACCTCGGGGCCACTTATCTGGCTGGTGGGGCGGCCCGAAAAGATCATCACCTGAACACTTTGAGAATCGACAGCACTTATCACTGGCGCAACCGCTATAGCGCGACTGGGGCATTGTTCGCCACCACTGGCAATAGCGATCCGTTGCTATACGCGCCTGGCCCGGTAACGGGCAGCAACAACGGCAATCCGGATACCAGTGGCTACGTTGGACAGCTCGCCTTCTGGCCGGTGCAGAACATCGACATCGATTTCAATTACACCGGCTACTTCAAGTTCAATGGCGCAACAACCAATTACGACGGCGCAATGCGGAACGCTTCCGATAACAACACGGCCTATTTGGCCCTGTGGCTAAACTTCTAGGAGATCCCCGTGGACCAGGAAAATCGCCTCACTTCATTTGAGAGCAATAAGGAAGTCATTGTTATCAGACGGCGCTCCTTCTTCGGCGCTCTGCTGGCCATCGGCACAGCGGGCATGGGTGCGTTTTTAGCCGCTCCCGTGCTGCGTTACGTGCTTTACCCGCTCTATGCCAAGTCCTCTGGAAGCGATTGGTCCGACGTGGGCAAGGTGGACGATTTCCCTGTCACCGCCTCGCCGATACGCAAAACCATCACCTTCGCTCAGCGCGACGGCTGGCGGGAGGTAGTCTCGGCACAGTCGGTCTACGTGAATCGCCTCGCCGACGATCAGTTTGAAGTGCTCTCTGCAATCTGTCCTCATTTGGGATGCAGCGTCTCGTGGCAGCAGTCGCAAGATGAGTTCGTCTGTCCCTGCCACGGCGGCCGGTTTGGCCCCCGCGGCAGACACATCTCCGGTCCACCGCCGCGCGGGATGGACTCACTACCAACCCGCGTACAGGACGGCAAGCTGCAGGTACACTTCGAATTCTTCCGCTCGAATGTGCCAAACAAGGAACAGTTGAGCTAACCACTTCGAGGGGGATACCGTGCAAAAAGATCCGAAGAATCTCTCCGCAGAGCCCGCCGGCCTTGGTGAGCGTCTGTTCCGCTGGATGGACCGGCGAGCCGGCGTGGACAAGTTGATGAAGGAATCGCTGGATGAACCCATTCCCGGCGGCGCACGGTTCGCCTACGTCTTCGGCTCAGGTCTGTTGTTCATCTTCATCTCGCAGATCATCACCGGCCTTTGCCTTGCGCTGTACTACGTACCGTCAGCCGAGACCGCACACACCAGCGTCGCCTATATCACCAAGAAGGTAGCCGCCGGCGCATTTCTGCGCAGCCTCCATTACTACGGATCGAGCGCGATGATCATCGTGCTGGTCCTGCACTTTCTGCAGACTTTTCTCTATGGATCATTCAAGGGCAGGCGCGAACTGTTGTGGATCTCCGGAGCCACGCTCGCGCTGCTCGTCCTGGGAATGGGTTTCACGGGCTACCTTCTGCCCTGGGACCAGAAGGCCTACTTCGCAACTGCAGTCGGCACTAACATCGTCGGCCAAGTTCCCTTCATAGGTGAGTGGCTCACCCGGCTGATGCGCGGCGGCGATACCATCGGCACTCTCACGCTCTCCCGCTTCTACGTTGCGCACGTCTTTCTTATCCCCGGCATGATCTTCGCGTTCATCGCAATTCACATCTTCTTGTTCCGCAAGGCGGGCGCAGCAGGACCGATCCACGAAAACCCGATTGAGCCTCAGCTCGCGCCGGAAAACTTCTATCCGCGCCAAGTGCTCATGGACATGGCCTTCGCGCTGCTGATCATGGTCGGCCTCGGCTTCCTCGCCTATTTCCATCCCATCGGCCTGGGCCCTATCGCCAATCCAGCAGACACGCACTACCTTCCCCGGCCGGAATGGTACTACCTGCCCTTCTTCGAGTGGCTCAAGTTCTGGGAGGGCCCCAAAGTGGTCTTCGCTGTTGTGGTCACGCCTGCTGTGCTAGCGATTCTCCTTTTCTTACTGCCCTTTCTCGACCGCAGACTAGAGCGCCGACCGTGGCGTCGGCCCATTCCGGTACTTGCCGTTGCGATTGTTCTGAGTGGTACCATCTTTCTCGGATATCGCAGCCACTTTGATGACGAACACGATCCCACCACCGCCGCACAGCTTGCGCTGCAGGCCCGACAGGAGGCTGCGTACACAAAGGCGCCATTCGAGCCCTACATGGAGTCGCCCGGAGGAACCGGCCCGCTGGCTCTTCCCAGTGGTCCCGTCGATCCGCTCATTGCACAGGGCAGGGGCATCTTTCAAGCTCACGGCTGCTCAGGATGCCACGGCGAAGTGGGACTCGGCAGTACTATCGCGCCCAGCCTAAAGGGAATCACATTGGAATTTCCCCAGGCGCAGCTGACCGCGATGCTGCATAATCCATCCGCAGGCATGCGCGCTGGCCATATGCCTGCGGTCGATATCTCGTCCGACAACATGAAGGCGCTGCTAGCCTACCTTGCGGTGATCGGAACCAGCGAGGCCAATGTCCAGCCCTCATCCGGCCAGACACTGTTTTCAACAACTCCTAATAGAGAGGCCGTGCCGGTAGCGATCGGCGATACCGGCCAGTCTGTGCAGCCTCCACGCGGTGCAACTACACAGAACTCCGCGTCAACTGCGGACGGTGCGCAGATCTTTCAGCAGCATGCCTGCGCGGCCTGCCATGGACCGTCAGGCAAGGGTCTCATCGCCCCTGCCATCGCTCCTATCATTGCTCAACTCTCCGATGCGCAACTGGCCCATGTACTCGAAAACCCGACGGCGAAGATGAAGGCCGGTGGTATGCCAGCTTTCACAGGTAGTGCGGTGCAGCGCGACGATCTGATCGCCTACCTGCGCAGCCTGCAGGCTCCTCTCCAGCAAACGCAGCGAGCCACGAGCGTGCCGGAGGCCGGAGGCAGCGTTCCCTATCCAGATATGCCTGCACCACCTACCTCTGCCAGCTCTCCCGCAGCTGCAGCCGAACAGAGCGCGGCTCCTCCATCATCAGCAGCGGTCCCCGCTCCCACACCAGCTCACATTGCCGCAGCTACGGTGCCTCAGCACCTTGCTTCATCCACAGCAGCACCCAGTCCCGGCCGCACTTTCTTCCTCACCCAAGGCTGCGCGGCCTGTCATGGGCAGATGGCGCAGGGCACACGCTTTGCTCCCCCGCTCGTCGGTATCGAGAAGAAGTTCCCGGGTGACAAATTGCCTTATCTACTACACCATCCTACGAGCCAGATGCGGGACGGCGGCATGCCCACCGTCACTCTGAACGATGTTCAATTACGACAGTTAGTGGCCTATTTGGATACGCTCGGAGTTACACCAGCGGCTCCGCGCAGCGCCGCACCCGCACATGGTACGTCTACACAACCCACAGCAAAAGCGGCTGCGGCAGCTCCGGCTGCCACAATACCGCGCCCGCCACGTAGCCAGCTTGCCCTGCGCGGACAGAGTATCTTCCAGACCATGCGCTGCGAGACCTGCCATGGCATTGGAGGCCTCACCGGTACAGTCGCCGCCCCACCGCTGGCCGGTACAGCCTCGTTGCTGCCGGCAAGCACGCTCGAACAACTGCTTCGACACCACACCATTCGCATGCAGCAGGGAGGCATGCCCCTCACTAATCTCAGCCCCTCGGACATGAAAGCTTTAATCGCATTCATCCGCTCCATTCCGACGAATGCGCAGTAGCTGCCGTGGCTAGCCCCGAGCGAAAGAGATGATCCGAGGCTGTCACCAAATCTGGAGAGGAGGAGTACTTGAAGATGCGATCAAGCATTCAGCGCTCCGTATCATATTCTTTACCTTGAAGTGCAGAACAAGACAAACGACTAACCATCGCCATTGTTATCATTCTTGAAGTATTTCCCTAATTTGTAGCCGAGATCACTCCTGGATAAGCCAAGCCGCCTGGCGGCCTCTGCCTGTACTCCTCCCGCCAGATGGATTGCACGCCCAATCAGACTTCTTTCCAGCTCAGCCAACATGTCTCGAAGATCCAGTTGCTCAGGGAACTGGCAGGTGAGTTCATCGATATTCGGGGTCTTTCCGGAAGATGTTGAAGACAACAAGGCTGATGGAAGCGGAAAGTCTTCAGACCGCAATTCCGGATTTTGACTTAAGATCAAGGCACGTTCTAGCAGGTTCCCAAGTTCACGGACATTGCCAGGAAAACTATAGGAATCGAGTTTCTTCAAGGCGCCTTGGCTAAGGGACTTACATGGCACTTTCATTTCCTGTGCGATTCTTGAACAAAAGACGAGGCAGAGCTCTTCGATATCCTCTCTTCGCTCCCGGAGAGGCGGAAGTTGAACAGGTACCACCGCCAATCGATAGTACAGATCTTCTCGAAAAAGTCTTTCCCGGACGCGCTCGCGAAGCTCACGATGAGTGGCCGCCAACACTCGCACATCCACTCTGCGCGTAACAGTTGATCCAACCCTTTGAGTTTCGCCATTAGCGAGCACACGCAGAAGCTTCGACTGCGCAGCAGGAGACATCTCTGCCACCTCATCGAGGAAGAGTGTTCCTCCATGGGCCGCTTCGAAGAGGCCTCCCCTTGCCTTGTCCGCTCCTGTGAACGCACCACGTTCGTGACCGAACAGTTCACTCTCGAGTAGCGACTCGGTCACCGCAGCGCAGTTGATTGCAATAAACGGGCGTTGAGCTCTTAAGCTATTGCGGTGAATCGCGCGGGCAACCAACTCCTTTCCCGTGCCCGTCTCTCCAGTAATGAGGACAGTCGAATTGGTTGGCGCAACGCGTGCGATCAGGTCGCGCACCAATTGAATGCAAGCGCTCTTTCCGAGAATATCGTCCGCGCCCTCCAGCTTTCGTACAGTCGTTCTGAGACTCGCGTTCTCACGTAACAGTCGGGTGCGCTCGCAAGCACGCCGAACCGTCGCCCTCATTACGTCCACTTCAAATGGCTTAGTCAGAAAATCAAATGCGCCTTGACGCATGCTTTCGACTGCAAGCTCCACGGTTCCAACTGCAGTTAGGAAAACGACTGATATCGTTGGATCATTCTGTTGCGCAGCTCGTAGGACATCCATACCGGATCCGTCGGGCATTTTTTGGTCGGTGATGACTACGTCGAAGTCATCATTGGACAGCAGTGCCACGGCGTCTAAAGCCCCTGCTGATTCAATGCATAGGTGCGAATCCATGCGTAAATTCGCTTTGAGGATGCGTCTCATGTTCGGTTCATCATCGACAACCAGTAACTTGCTCATTCTTTGTTGCCTCTCACCTATTGTTCGGACTGAGCCTTCTAAAGGAAATAGAGAAAGCCACCCGTCCGTCTTGGTTGCTGCTCAACCACAAATCTCCGTCATGAGCCTTGGCAGCTGCTCTCGCGATTGCAAGTCCAAGACCGGTTCCCCCGGGTTTTGTTGTAAAGAATGGTTCGAAAATTCGATCCAGATCCGCCGCAGGTATCGAAAGGCCCGAGTTTTCGATCTTGATCAGCAACATCTCTCCCTCCGCTGCGGCACTCAGCTTGATCGTTCCGCCCTTTGGGGCTGCATCAATAGCATTCAGCACCAGGTTCAACAATGCTCCTTGTACTTGAGGTGCATCGAGGTCCATTGAGATTTCTTCAGATAATTCAGATGAGATTGTAATGGTGCGCCGAGCCGCATGTGCTTTGGTGACCCCGACGATATACAGGAGCATGTCATTGATTAGAACGTTGGATCTATTCAAATGCGATGGCCGAGCATAGGTAAGGAAGTCTGATGTAAGATGTTCCAGCCTTTTCGACTCCTGAGCGGCGATTGCGAACATCTCCTCGCGCATTCCGGATTCTGTCTCGGGATGAGATGCAGTGGATAGAGAGCTGGAGATCATGGCGACAGGGTTTCGAATCTCATGAGCGATTCCGCTAGCAAGCCGCCCAACGGCCGCCAACTTTTCTTCCTGTATCAATCGCTCACGCGTCGTCTTCAAAGTCCTGAACGCGCCGGACAATTTCAGTTGATTTGCTTTCAGCCTATGTACTAAGAACCACACCAACAGCCCCATTTGGAGGTAGACAACCGACAGCATCCCGCCTTCAAGATATTGGGAAATTCGAGCTGGTGGGTGTACAGCATAAAAGCGCAGGAGCCATAAGAAGATCATGCAATCTGCCGCTGCAATAGTCGCGAGGGTCGGGATCAGCTCAAACACATATGCGCATTGAAGGATCGGAATCGCCAGCAAAACAAAATAGGGGCTTTCATCTCGATTCGTGACGTAAGTCAAAAGAGCTGTAAGTATGAACACAATGCCGATCGAGAAGCAACTCTCGATTCTTACTGCCTTCTCAGTGAGACTTTGACTTCGTGTGCGTAACCAGAACAATTCGACGACAGCGAGACCAAGAGCAATTCCAAATAGGATTAGCACGCTCAGTGACGGCTTGCCCAGTATCGAAGCGAACAGCGTATGAAGCAGGAGCAGCACCGTGATTACAAGAAGTGCAATGCTGCTGAACACAGACTTTTGCCGGCACAAGTCTTCTACTGAACCATCAGCTCCGTCCTGAGAGGCTCGCATCGTCGCTTCTCCGTTGATTTCAGACGTCCCGGAACCCTGCAATTTCTGTCCGGGAAACAACCGCCCCTGCAATTTCATCTCAAATTCCCATCTCTCTTTTGGCAGGCCTGCGATCGATTGCGATGATTAGGCGCATTGCGTCTGCGCTCAGCGCTCGTTCGCCAAGGCTCCATGAGATTTGCATCAGATGTCGTAATCGTTTGACGCAGCGTCAAACGATTCGGACCTCTGTCCAGGCACGTTAAAGCAACTAGTTCGTAGGTAGTAGCAAACAAATGATCTTGGTAGAGGGGTTTTGGCTACCCAGGTGCACTCAAAGTGTTGGACCAGCATCCGGTTTGCCGGGATCTCATTGATGACCATTTCTCATCCATGGGCAAGTCACCCGGGAAAGGGGCTGATGGAGGAGAACATGGAAACCCGCAGGGATGGACAATTAGATGAAGGCGGTCCGGCGACCGGAGCACTCCTTTATGTAGCGGACCTCGTCAGCGACAGTCAGGAAGGTCTTGAATTTGCCTGCGAGTTGGCGGAGAATCATGGCGCCACCCTGGAAATTCTCCACGTTATTGACCCTCAAGAAACAAGGTCAAGTCCTGACGCGCAGATGGGCATTCAATTTAATCTAGAAGCGCTCGCCCGCAACCTGAGAAACCTAAGAAAGGGTACTCGGGTTCATTTACTCTTTGGCCGTCCAGAAGTTGTGATTTCCAAACGTGCCTTGGAAACGAGAGCGGCCCTTGTTGCCATCTCGGAGAGCGCGCCTTCCAATCAACGAGTTCAGAGAGCGTTGGTCCGCCGCTTATCACAGACCTGCAATTGTCCTGTCTTGCTGTTTTCCGCTTTCTCGATCATCGGTATGCGAAAAGAGCCTACATTGAAACTGGCGTTTCGCTGAAATTCGAAGTATTCTCCTGCCATTCCGATCGATGAGTGCAGCTACTCAGCGCATGCCAAACTATCCAAGTTAATCAGTAACATCGGCGACATTGGTTCGAAAGGAAAGCTCCGCCCCGCTAAGTGGGGCGGAGCGCAAGGAATGCAACGAATTCAACTAATCATTCTTGTCAGGCGTCGACGTCCCGAGCTTCGCTTCCAATGCGGCTATCTTTGACTGCGCTTCGTCGTATTCAACGTAGTTTCGAATCATTCCAGCTATTCTGTCGGCAACCTGGTAATTCGCGTACGCGTAATCGCGATATTCCTTCTGGTTAATCCTGTTAGGGTTTTCGCCCAGGTGCCTGATAGTCGTCCTTAGTAGTTCGGCCATTTCCACTAGAAGGGGGTGAATCTGATCGATCGCTTTCTGCTGCCAAGGAGAACCCGTTGCTCGCAGGTCCCTAAGGTCTTTGTCTACCTTCCCGAGCGAATTGATATGCTCGCGAATCAATTCGAGTTGAGTTGAATGTGCCTGCCAACTGATTTTCGATCTGGTGAATGTAGCGAGCGTGTCGGCATCGTATTCCGCTTCAACGGCATGGCGTTTCGCCTCAATCAAGAGCCTCGAGATCTCCTCAGAATCCGGTGACTGGGCCGAAATGGCCTTGGGCCCAATGACGAATACGGTGGCCAAAACTAAAAGAGCGCCGAAACTGTGCACTACCTTTTGAACTTTCACCTTTCCTCCTTTGAGCGCTTACCATGAACGCTCTTCACTTCCCACATCTGCATTTGCTGTGCCAGTCCGCTCAGGCGCGCTAAAGTACATGAACCCATAGGGAAGAGAGAGAATGATCAATCTGCTGAATGTCCAAAAAGTCGGGCGCGCCGTCAGAATTCTTGGACAGGTCGCTTAACCCTCCTCTTCTAACGTTGGGGAAATCGCTCATATCGGAGAGGTGTTTTTTGGCCAGCTAAATGCAAGCTTCATTCCGTTGTGGTTCGAATACGCCATTAAATGCCAATTCAGAGATTCATGAGGGTGAGGTTTGTGATGAGTAACCATACAATTTCCCGTTGGAGCAGCCCAGAGGTGATCCTCGTCGCAACCGATTGTTTTGAGAGTAACGCGCTCTTGCGTCACGCAATATCCCAGGCTAGGCTCAGCAATGCGAAGGTCCTTCTCGTTCACACGATTGACACGTCGGCTTCGGAGACCGGAAGCACGAGGACCGCTCCTATGCAGATCCCTGCAAATCGAGATGCAAAGTCAAATCTAGACGAAATGGCTGCCAGGTTTCTGCGGGAAGGGATCTCCTGTGAGGCGATTGTCCTAAATGGCCCTCCCGAACTCGCAATTCAAGTGCTGGTCAAGGCGAGATCAGTAGACAGAGTCATCATTTCCTCAAGGAATTTATCCGGCGTTGAGCGCTTAATGGAATGCTCTGCCATGGAGAGACTGATCGATATTCTCAATATCCCGGTTTGCATCGTCGGCCCGCGAGCCCAAATAAGAACGAAAGACGATACTCATATCGGTCGAATTCTTTTTGCAGCATCCCTTCATTCGACCAGTTCAAGAGTTTCAAAGTTCGCAAGCGCCATCGCAGAGGTGAACCATGCACATCTCACGCTGCTACATGTTCTTAGTACCAGGGGTATGAACGAGCGGCAACACGAGCTGACTAGGCTGGCTGCTTGGCAGAGATTAGCCTCTCTGATTCCCAATAAGGAGAAGCATCGATTCCAGCCTCTCCTACTGATCCGCGACGGAGATCCAGCAACTGCAATCGTTGAAGGCGCAGATTCATTATTGGAAGACCTCGTCATACTTGGAACTCCCCGGTCTTCTCGATCTCCCGAGCTTCGATCCCACACCGTCGTCCATCGCGTCGTTGCCGAGTCTCAATGTCCGGTCATCACGGTCAATTCCGACTCGCCAGCACTCGTCCAAGACAAACATGAGTTAAATCCAGATGAATTGGCGTTTACGCGTTCTTGACCCGACTTTACCAAGGAAAGAGATGAGATGAGCATCCATTGTGCGAATACAGCTTGTTCCAGTGGCGAATTCGATCAGCCCGGTGGTTCGATATGGTTGATGGAACTCGAACCATCTCGAGACGAGCCAATTGGGTACGACGACAATGGGTTTCCAATCAACTCGAGGCCGCATAAGTACTTCTGGCTCTGTGTCGAGTGTAGCCGGCTATTCGTTCTAATCCGCTGGACTGAAGCTGGCATTGCCCTTGCACCTAAACCCAATTCTGCACAACATGATGGTGGCATGAATGCTGAGACTCAAGGGCTAAAACCACCGATTCGGATCTTTGCTTCGGCCAATATCGAAGAAGAATTCCGGGAAGCGGTCTAATTTGTCGAAGGCGAGAGAATTCCATGTTCAAGATTCAGATCTGCGGCAGCTGGTTCAGCGAAAAGCACATCAACAGAGCGACGTTAGTCATCATCTCGGCCGGCATGTTGATCGCGCTAGTTCTTGAATTAGCGTTCGCGCACAGACCTTCGGTAGTAATGACATTGATCACCGCAATCGTAGTTTCTGCACTTCCTATTCTCATCCGGACAACGCGAGAATTGCTGAAGCTCAACTTCAGTGTGGGTATCCTTGCCGTTCTCTCAATATTTACCGCGTTGATGCTTCGAGAATTTTGGGTAGCGGCCATCGTAATTCTGATGCTCGCAGGCGGCAGATCACTCGAAGATTATGCAACGCGACGTGCTTCCTTTGTCTTGAGCGCGCTTGCCAAACGCATGCCACAGGTTGCCCATCGATTGAACTCCGATGACAGCCAAGCAGATATTCCGACTAGCTCAATCGGGGTTGGAGACCGCGTAATTCTCTATCCGCATGAGCTGTGTCCGGTTGACGGGGTTGGAGTGCCCGGCAAATTCTGTACCAGTTTGATTGAGAGAAACTGGAATCAGAAAGTCCCGCTCTGTTTGACCCACGAAAATTGAACTTTCCAGGTCGTTCCGGCATACTCTTATCAGCACGCAGTCCCCTCCAGGTTAACGCTGTCCTTTGCACGACGCGGGACCCTCCTCCGCGATAAGGAGTTTCATGAAAGGCGTTTTTCTCACTATATTTTCGATCTTCGCCTTAACAGCCCTGACACTCACTCCGTTCTGTTCCGCCCAGACCAAGCTGGCTGGCGATTGGCGAGGCGCCTTCGAAGAAAATGGCGTCACCTTCCAAGTCGTCTGGCATGTCATTGAAGGTCCTGACGGAACTCTCACCTCGACAATCGACAACGTCACTCAGAACATATTTGGCATAAAAGCCAAGACGACCACCGTCAAAGGTTCCGACGTTAAGATTGAAGTTGACGACGTGATCAGTCCCAATGGGCAGGACCTAAACGTCAAAGGCTCCTTCGACGGCACCCTCAATAAAGAAGCAAACGAAGTAAGCGGCACCCTGACGCAGATCGCGCCCCAACAAGACTCGATACAGATCACTTTCAAGCACGATGCGCCACAATCCGTGTCGGGCCCTGTAGCCGCCGCAGCCGCCCCGCCCCCCATCACCGGCGACTGGGCCGGTACCCTAATCATGGGCCCGGCGCAGCTTCGTTTGCGGCTCCACATCACGGTTGGCAACGATGGCTCTCTCACTTCCACACTCGATAGCGTTGACCAGGGCGTCACCGGCATTCCCGTCGATGCGGTCACGCTCAAAGACTCCAAACTAAACCTGGCTGTGAATTCGGTTCCCGGGCATGGCGCCTACGAGGGGACTGTGAATAAGGATGCATCGGAGATCGACGGCACCTGGACACAGGGTCCTCAGGCCGGAACACTAAACTTCACACGTGCCCAACCCGAAACCGCAGTCGCTGCTCCCAAGCCCGCCGCTCCGTCAGACATCGACGGTACCTGGCAAGGCTCTCTCGATACACCAGGTGGGACTCTGCGCATCCTCTTCAAAATTGTCAACATGGACACCGGCCTGACCGCGACAATGCAGAGCCCGGACCAGGCTCCTAACTGGATGCCAACCACGTCAGTCATCCGCGATGGATCGAAGCTCACCATTGATATGAAAGCCTTCGGAGCCTCCTTTGGGGGCCAGATTAACGGCGCCAAGGACACGATCAACGGCTCGTTCAGTCAGGGACCAGGATCCCTGCCTCTAGTCCTCAAAAAGAACTGAACCCGCGCAGGCAAGCCGGGTTGGGAAGCGCCTGGCGCTGTCCCTCTCGACACGACAGAAGCCGCGCTTTGGGATGAGAAGTATCGTGGGTCTGAACTCTAACGCATGATTGAGCAAAAGCAAGCTGGAAGGGATGTTGAACCTCAGGATCCCCCAGACCAACTCCACCGCATTTTTCTGGTTCATAACGCCAACCGTTTACTCCAGCACAACTACACGAGGTGTTCGCACCATGATCCGCGCGAGTTGATCCTGTCGTTGCTCTACGCCAAGAATAGCCACCCGCCAGATCTCTCCGTAGCGGAAGTGATCTTCTGCCACCGCAATTGCCAATACCGCCATCTTGCGTCACACTTTCAGCAGTGTCGGCCTCGAGGAGGCCGCATGCGGAAGTACCAACAACGCGCAAGCTCTTCGGACTTAGTGTTTGACGTGCAGCTGCCTGAAGGAACGGACCCGGCGCTTGTTCCCTCCCTGAAGCGCGCCGTCGTACGTCATCGGGACTGGATGGCACTTCAATGAACTACAATTTCCGACTGCGGCCGGTTAACCGGCAATGGAGAAGTAACGCCATTTGAGGGGGAAGGGAAGAGTTGACGACTCATACGGAATTCGCAGTGTTCTGCGTTGCAGGTATTCTTTGAAGGGCTCGTTTTTTCGAGATCCGATCAAGACTGCCAAAGAATCAGCTAGATTTGAATCGCTACTGGCGATTGACCGGCGATTGTTAAATCGCATCATTTTAGAGGGTGCGTACTTGCCGACAGGTCAACACGACTTAACGATGAGACTTTAATCGACGTTGATCTTCAAATCAATCATCCAATTTCGGCAAACGGTGCACATTAGCCTTTGTCCGTGGAGTGACGTGAATTGGGTGGTCCGCGAAATAGGAGCAGGCGCCAATCTCAATCGGTGCTCCCTGCAATAATAGCCATCCGAGCGTCGGTCCCACCATTTGCTCCGTTGGAGTTCCTCGGTGGGGCACCGTGGGCGCAGTCCAGACTCCGCGCGAACCTCCTGTCCGAAAGATGGACTTATCGGCGTCGGAAATATCCAGTCGTACCAAAATGAAGTCGATCTGTATTGGGGACCAGCGTTTGACTTGTTCACTCCACCTGTTTCCACGGCCATTCCGCTCCTCACGGGATAAGGAATGCGTTTCCCTCGCCAGAAAATTACCTTCTCCATTGGAGATTCTTAATCGCCGCGCGGGCGCAATCCGTGACCTGGCAATAGCTTTTCACTCCGAGGAGTCGATGCGGTCCAGCAGTAGTAGCGGCCGTGGAAAAGACATTATCTGGAAAGATCAAAAATCCAACTTTCCCTCTTAGCTTGCAAATCCCGCAAACAGCGCGGGATTCACACTTTACCACCGCCTCTGCTACGAGGGTTGATCAACAACCCGGACACTTCACTTGCTACATAAGCGAACATTTCTGCTTGCTAACGACTCTGCCGACTTACCAACTTTAGGGGAACTTGGGATTTTCAGTTGTTGAAATTACGGATTTGACAACCCGCCGTTTCAACCAAAACAAGACAATCGATCTGATCTAGATGGAAGACAGATTTGTAGTCGATGAATTGTGAAGATGTACTGAGCATTATTCAGTAGGTGATGGTCGCTGTGATGGTGTCTGCGTAGTTACCTGGATTGACGAATTGGCCGGCCGGTATTTGTCCGTAGACAGACAGGTTCTGTTGTGTCCCATTTCCCGTTCCTGACAAGGTATCTGAACCAACGCTGTTGCCCCAGTTGAGCGTGCGTCCTGAATTACGGAATAAGTTGTAGCCGAGTTTGGCCACGTTCGGCCCGGTCATGCTCCGATTGGCGACCGTCGCTCCACCCGCAGTCCCCGCATTCAGGCCTACGTTGTAGGTTGTTGAGTTTGTGCAAGTGACGGAGATGTTCGAAGTTGCATTCAACGCAACTCCGGAGTATGTGCCGAAAGCCATTGCCGTCGCGGAGATGGAGCACGTCGCTTGAACTGTCGAAGTCACTGAAAACGAGTTTGTGGCGGAAGCGATGGTGTCCGTGTATGTCCCTGGTATCGGATACTGGCCTGCGAAGATCCGGCCATACACCGTCAGTGTCGTGCTGCCGCTTCCTGATTCCTGAGTGCTCGTAGTGTTTCCCCAAATAGTCGTACGAGCGGAGTCCTGAAACAGGTTGTAATTGAGTTTGGCGCCTCCGGGCCCGGTCATAATGCGATTGGTGATGGTTGCACCCGAACCATCCCCTGAATCGAGGCCGAGTGTCCATGAACCGTTGCGGCAGGAAATCTTTGCTGTACTCGTGCTGTTAAGCACGGTGCCGGTATAAGTACCGAAACTGAGGCTGGTGTAGGTTACCGAACAGGTTTGAGCAGGCAGGAGAACTGCTGCGCACGCTAAGGCGCACGCCAACACCCCGGCCCTCGTCAAGAGGTTGCGCGTCACGGCCTCGGCTCCGCGCAGCGAATAGGACCGAGCGAAGGTATCTCGCCCGGCACTGGCTGATAATCAAACTTCGCTCGGCAGTGTGCGCCGTCTGCTCGTTCGACGGTAAGTTCGTTGTGCGCACTCAGATTCTCAAGATAAGTCGCACCGTCATAACCAACCGGAGAGGAAACTCCAGTGCCGATTAGAATCGCCACAGTGCCCAGCGGGAGCGGTGTTCCGTTCGCATCTACAAGTTGCACCAGCGCGCTGTGACTAAACTTGATAGGAAATCGGACGACGACTCCTGAGCGGTCTTGCGGGCGCATGGAATAAGAAGCGTCGTCGATGGTGACGTCAGGAGGTATATCCGTCGGTTCGATCGTGATATGGTTCAGATCGAACGATCGCATGTCCGGAACCAGCAATCGCCCCGAAGAGTTCGTTCTTCCCACTTCGCGATTTTCCTGCAACACACGAACGTTGTGGATCGGACCGGTGTCCACAATCGCGAAACTATCGTAAATCTCATTCGATGTGAATACGCTGTGATCCGCGATCGACAAAGCGCCCTGCGACTCTAGTCTGAAAGTGGATTTGCCGTCATTGGTGTCAGCCCCAAAAGAAAAGAGTCCCGATCGAGTCTTCATCTGCGCTTCTACGAATGCGTGCTTCGTATTGCCGATGTTGATGTACGCTTGATAGCCGCGGTCCCCGATTTGTGGCGCCGGCTGTTGCACTTCAAACGTTGCGCTACCACTGGAACTGCCGCCGAAATCTGCTGAATTGCGTTTCCCAAAGGGAATGATGATGCCAGCTTGGAATCCATTACTACCCTGGGAAGCAGCAATGTTTTTGAATTGAGAGGCGTAGACCGACAGGCGATGGAACTGCACGGAATAGCTGGCAGAGATAACCTGGGATTGCTGCCGAGTCACTCCGCTGATGAAGACCGGGGAAGCGTCCTGGTCAATCACTCCGTATCCCGCTCCGAGCGAGCCAAACCGCCGCATCGAAAGACTGCTGAATGCGCTGTATTGTTTGCGCAGTGCACCGTCACCATTCATCGAGGCGATGTCACGATAGCCGCGCGTTGCGATCGCCGCGTTGCCGCCCACGCTGAATACCCGGCCAACGCGCTGAAAGCCTGCCGCCAATTGAGCCCCATGATGATCGGCACCGCCGCTGCCCGTCGCAACAAAGTTCGCGACGCCGAAATTCCCGATTTGCAGAACGCCGCCCGCGCCTGCGGCGAATACGCCGGCAGTCGCTTCGGCGCTTCCTTCGAGCGTGAACTTCCTCGTCAAACCGCGGCGGTATATGGCGGTTGCTGCGGCCTTGCCGTAGTCATAGCTGGATAGTCCCCAATTTCGGCGTACGAGCCCCGCTTGTAGGGAGAAGGTGCTCAGGCCGGGAATCAGGAGAGAGGAGCTCGCGTAGAATGGCTGCGAGATTGTGACCTGCTGGCCCAACGCGTTAGTCACCGTCATTGAAACCATGCCCGCTCCTGAGACCACCGGCAGTTCCGGCACCTCAAAAGGGCCGGCACCCACTTCACCCGAAACGACCTGGTTGCCATCTGCCATGACACTCACGGTCGATGGCACGGCGGCCGATCCCGTAATCATCGGCATCGGAAACGTAACCAGATCAGGCCTCATGCTGAAGTCCGAACGAATCTGAATTCCTTCCATATGGACAGGGCGCGTCCAAGTCAAACCGCTCGTGACGAAGTCGCCGACGCTATATCGGCGTAGAGAGTTGACATCTGCAAACGTGTAAGCAGAGTCAAGGCGAACGGCCCTCGTTGCCCTCGTAGAGCCGGCACTGCTTCCCGCATAGGTGAGCCATCGCGAGCTGGCTACCCCCCATCGCGAGAAGGCTCGCATGTCGAACGATCCGGTAGCGCCGCCGCGATTCCCGGAGAATGTATTTATGACGTCATAGTTGAAGGTGGCTCCAGTGCCGCTCTCGATTCTGCGAGGGCCTTCGGAGTCCTTGTTTCCGATAGGGGTAAGCTGCGTAGCCTGCAAACCCGGGTCGGGGATCATTACAGAGACTTTTTGCTCGCTCTGATCGATTTGCCATGTCAACCCAACAAGGCTTGATAGTGCAACAAAGCCTCCGGCCTCGCGAAAAGCTGATGGAGGCACGCGGAACCCGAGTTCTCGCAGCTCTTCCGGGCGTGCCATCAGTATGCCTCGCCGGAGAATGAACTCGCCGATCTTGCCAGTGGGCTGATTATTAATCTCGACTTCAAGCAGCAATATATCTTCGTTGCTCGCGGCGGGCGGAGCGGCCGCAATGGGATCTCCAGCGGGAGGCGCTGCGGAGACAGACGCATCGCCTCCCGCTTTCGCGCACGCGTGTTGGGCAGTGAATGGAAGGACAAGAAGCATGATGCCGATTTCCAGGCCCCATCTTTCTACCCTTGCCAGAAGATTAAGGCGCTGAAGCAAACCTCACCTGCCGTTCCACGAACCCGGAGTCTGCGTGTAGTGCCAGGCGTAGCTCTCCGCTTTGCGGTAACGGTAACCCCGTTTGAGCAATCGGCCACCGTCTCGTAGCGCCTGGAAGGATATAAGGTGAAACACGTTGTCCGACCTTGAATTCCTGGCCGTCGCCACTGGTTAACACGATGTCTCGGAACACCTCGTGGCGCAGGCCGTTATTCACGCCTACGAGGTTGACCTTGTCGCCGTCGCGCTCCAGATGGAATTGAACATTTGCATTCGTACGGGTTGTTGGCAGAGCAAAAACAGGAATCGATAAACGTAGAACTACGTGCACGACGCCCGGCTCCGCCGGAGGGGGAATTTGGTCGATCAGAATCCGATAGGTCGATTCACCGATCTGCGCGGGTTTTCGCAAGATGAGACGAACAAGTTGTGAAGCTCCCGGCGCGATGGTCGCCAACGGCGGGCTGAGCACAATCTCGTTCGATGGCGTGAGTTCATCATCGTCCCCTTTTTGACCCCACAAGAAGGATCGGATCTGAATCGATGTTTCCTTATCGCCACGGTTCGTGACGGTTAAGGAAGTAGCATTCTGACCTGGGGCAAGGAATACATTTACGGGCAATACAGCCAGCGATTGCGCTCTGGCCGCCAGGCCGCTCATCCCCGCAATGCAGATGGCGACCAGCGCACAAGCTGTCCATATGCGTCCAAAGACGTTCATGGGCATTCCTGACAGTTCGTTTAGTTAATGTTTAGTAGTTGACCGTTGCAGTAATCGTGTCGGAGTAGGAGCCTGGCGCCACGTATTGGCCCGCCGCGACTTGCCCGTACACTGTGAGTGTCTGAGAGGAGCCGCTACCCGTGCCGCCAACCCAGCTGCCAGTCGAGTTACCCCAATTCGTCGCGTGTGCTCCGTCTTGGGTCAATTGGTAGCTAAGAGTTGTGCTGCCTGTTCCGGCCATTAATCTGTTCGTAACGGTCGATCCGGTAGTGGTCCCTGCATTCAGTCCAACATTGTAGGGCGTGTTGTTGGTGCAGGTAACAGTGATAGTGGAAGAGGAAGTGGACGCAGCCGTCGGAATGTAGGTTCCGAATCCCATGGCGCTTGCGCTCACGATGCACGTGGCCTGAACAGTTGCTGTAACTGCAAAAGTGGTACTGACCGTTGCGGCAGTAGCTGGGGAAATGGCGATCGCAATCGCCATGCTCACCATGGCAAGAGCTATCAGTCTCGACTTGAATGATTTTGAGACGTTCATTTTCGATTACTCCAATGAATGTTGGAAACGGATGCCAACGGCTGTCCGACACAATGCCGGACAGGATCAGCCTCAGCTGAACCAGGCGATGCGATCCAATACCGTCAATCCCAAGGGCACGGCATTGTGATTGTCGCCACCGAACGAAAGATCTCCCGTACGCCCGAAACAAGCGCGCTACCGGGTTCACCATTAGGAGGTAAAGTTCTCCAAGTTTGATCCTGGAGAACTGTGGAGGCTTTGATTTGAGTTCGAAGATAGAATACTGAAGTAATTTCGAAAATTACACTTAAGTGTAAGAAACAGAGCGTGAAGAATCTAGATGTTAAATAACTCTTATAGCTGTAGGCGCGCTGGGCGCGCATTCTGAGGGAATCATCAATACGTTACGATCAACAACAATGCTTCGGAAGAAACCGAATCCACTGATGGGATCGAAATTGATTTTGCCGCCGCAGTTGATTTCGCGAGACCGGCATTCGCTTCCGGCGATTTGACTTGATAATTTCCTCTTTCAGGATTTGCCGAACTGCCAACCGCCAGTAACCGCTTGCTAAGCGGCATCATGGTGACGGTATAAGGAACAAAGTTATTGCAACGGACTGAAAGGCCGCTGCCAGCTTTAGCGATCGCCTGTGCGTAACTTTGGTATCCGGTCACCGCCGACATCTCACACTTGGCCAATACGGTAGCAGAAACGCCAAAAGAGGTTTTCGAGGTTGCCCCGAAGCTCGGCTGGACCCATTGGCCCGCCGCAACCCCGAACGTCAAAAGAGCGAAAAGCACGAAGTTCTTCGGCAAGGAACACCTCCAACTGCAGAAGAAATGTCAGCAACACTCTTATCGGCATTAATTAGGAAATTCTTAAGTCAATAATTAATGTTAGCTTATACATCGTATTTAGCCTATGCGCGGCTGCGCTTTCTTTGCCAACGATCCTCTCTGTAGGTTCAATGGACGCGATGAGGACCTTCGGCAAGAGGCTTATGAACTAGCGAGAAGAGGGCACTGCAGGTGACGAAGAACGAGCGCTAGATATGTGGGTCTTTCGTGGATTCCCAAGGTTTAAGCGGGAGGAGGAAACGCATGATCGACCTAGGTCGAAATGAAATCCGCCAGCGGTCTTATCGATCGGCATTTTGCGACACTTCTCATCGTATGTGTTGCTGTGATGCAGCAGCGAGAATCCGTAATTCTTCTGGGATTGATCGCTGAATGAGCCGAAATTTGGATTGTTTCCGGTTTGGCGACGATCCAGCCCGAACTCCAGATAGGCTTCATGCCGACGCCTACCAAGAATATTTCTTTCGGAAAATCGGTCCTCCAGACGAGGACGTGTTCGCAACGACAATCTGAAGGTTTGAACCGCAGGGGGCATCGGCAGTGGGTGATTCTGCCTCTTCAAGAAGTTTACCTGAGATCTTGAGAGATGCCTTGGAGAAGCTTATTCCGCCGTTCTGAGTTGTGGCCCAGGTTCCACTCGCGGTGGCCGAAACTCCAGGACGTATGATCTCTTGTTCAAAAGAATGGTCGGGATGAAGGGTCAGCGTTGCTTTCACTCTCTCTTCATCCCGTTGTATATTCCCACAGGCGACGTGCCAGATGGAGGGGCGGCTCTGGCGTACCATGAGACGTGATATCGCCGCATACCCAAGGGGACAGACTGCCCCAGCGTTTTGTGCATGTCGGCAAAAGTGGTCCCATCGGGTTCAATCATCGTACCCGGAACCGCTAGGAACGCATTAGAGAAGGAGATGCCACCTTCGCCCATGCGATGCCAAGTTCCATGCGCACGCGCGGCGCCCCCTGCATATGCCAGCTCTTGTACAAAGGTGTGGTCTGGTTTAAGAACAAGTCCACCATGTCGATTGATGAAGCGTTTGGTGAACTCCGCAATCGGGGCGTTTACGAAGTAGTGGATGTGTCAATGCGGTACGAGGTTGAAGTAGAACTGCTCAAAGATACGTTTGAGTATTTGCATATAATGATCGCCGTTGATGACGGCATTCTGCCAGGATTTATTCCCGTTCGCGACTGCCACCTCAATCTGACGCAGCAGGTTCACCACCTGCTCCGGCGTATAGCGCTTCCGTGCCATCTGCTCTCTCCTTGTCCAGTTCTCGCTGATTCACTGGTACATTTCAAGACTTGCACTCCAGCCCACACCAATTGATATTTGCAGTCCCACACCATGTGGCTGCCTCGCTTGTTGTCTTCCATCCCACAAGCTTAGTGCCATCTGTCTCCGGAAGGCGAGGGGTTTAGCGATCCCCTATCGGGGACTCTAAATCGGGCACGTAAATTCGACGCCCTGCTTGACCGTCCCTTTCCTTGCACCAACCGCGCTGCTATGCAGGATTTGGCGCTCAAGGATTTCCCCATTTTGCCGAAATAGACGTGGAGGTGGGCTAATGCTCTTTCCGGACATTCTCAGGGGTTCAGTACGAGAGGGAAGTCATGATTTCGATTAAGCAGTACCTTGACGGCAATGCACTGGATCGAGCAGAAGGCCGCCCCAGCACGATTGACGATACAAGCGCCTTACCTGCACTGCTTGCTGCTTATGGAGGCTTGATAACCGCCACAGGCTGCAGCACATTCGAGGCCTGTCCGAATCTTGGCAACGAACTGAAGAAACGATTCTTTGAAGCAAGCTCATTGCTCTCCATCGATATGACTCGGGAATCCCTGAAGGAGATCGAACTCACGACTAGCCAGCAGCTATTGGACTGGGGACGGCAAGCAGGTTCTTATTACCGTGCGAGAGCAGGCGAGGTGAAGGAGTTATTGCTGACTGTGACGCAGACTGCCGAATCATTAGGGGCACGTGATCGGCGTTACACCAGTCAGATGGCTCTGGTAACAGCGCGGCTGCATCAGATTGCAACACTTGAAGATGTTGCGCAGATTCGATTTGCAGTTGAAAAGGGCGTCTCTGAATTGAAGAGCACCATCGAGCGTATGGCTTCAGAGGGCGAATCCACAATTGAAGAGCTTCGCCAGCAAATGAAGGTGTATCAGGAAAAATTGATAAATGCAGAGGAACGTGCCTCTCGCGATCCGCTCACCGGACTAAGCAATCGTAGCTTGGTAGAGAGCGTGATCGACGCGCGTATAGCCGCCGGTTCTGTGTTTTGTGTCGGAATTCTCGATCTTGACGGATTCAAGGAGGTGAACGACACACACGGACACGAGATCGGTGACGAACTTCTCAAGATGTTTGCCAACGAGCTTCGTTCCGCTTGCCGTTCGACGGACACAATAGGGCGGTGGGGTGGGGATGAATTCATCCTGTTGGTCGATAGTGGACTAAACGATGGCTTGTCGCGAATGAGCAGACTCCGTCAATGGGTTTGCGGAGAATACAAGATCCGCAATGACGGCAGGGAGTTAAATCTTTACGTACATGCTTCTGTGGGTTTGGCCGAACATCGTAAAGGTGAATCAAAAACTGCGCTGATTTCACGGGCTGATGCAGCCATGTACGAGTGCAAAGCCAGCGCGAACAATGTCCGATCTCTCAAAATCATCCGACCTCGTAGTCGAGAAGACAAGTGAACGTGCTAGCCAAGCCTTTTACAGCACTATGCAATGCCGGGTCGAGCCTGAGCGTCGGCCGGGGCCAGGTGATCCACGTCGGATTGAATCATTTCGCGCAATCATCATCGGGAGCGAGCCGGTGAATTCGCTTTGCGAAACAGTGCGAATATACCCATTACAGGGTATCCATCCAGGGGTATATTGAATATGCAATGGATCGTACTTCTTGCGGACGAATTCGAGCCGGAGTTCCCAGCCTTGTAATGGGACGTTCAGGACGAGATTCTCGTCTTGACACGCCTGCTGCAGCAGTTCTGCCCGTACCTGGGACGCTCGCGTGTCAATACGCTCAAGGATTCCCGGCACGCGAATATGAGGGAGTTGCGATTTGACGCCGCGAACGGGGTTTGGCACGTGGCTTTCGCTTTTGACCCGAAACGCCAGGCCATTCTGCTGGTGGCAGGCGATAAATCGGGCGGCATCTTAAAGCGGTTCTAACGCGAGTTGATCCGCAAAGCCGACGAACGGTTCGAAGTGCATCTGCGCCGCACCAAAGAGCAAGGAAAGTAATCATGGCCCAGAACGTCAATGACATCATTAAGAGCTTGCCTGCCAGTCGCCGTCGGAAGATCGAAAAGCGTGCCGCGGCCTTGATTGCCGAAGAAATGACCTTGCAGGAACTCCGCCGTGCACGCGCAATGACCCAAGTTCGCCTCGCGAAGAACCTCGGAGTCGCACAGAAGCAGGTCTCCGAGTTCGAAAAGCGCACTGACATGCATATCTCGACCCTGCGTCGTTCCATCGAAGCAATGGGCGGAAAGCTCATCCTCGTTGCCGAGTTTCCCGATCGCAAGCCCGTTGTGCTTTCCGGCATTGCCTCAATCAACTCCTGACCGACTGCTTTCTCCTCGCCTCCCCGCCGGATGCTCTTTGCCGCTACGATCCATGGCTACGGCTTCGCACGCGATGTTCCGGTGCGATTTACGCTTCCCTCAATCGCATTGTCTGGGCGTGTAACCTCCAATCCGGAGACTACCCAATTTTCGGATTGGGAGAGGGTTGGCAACGACACACTGCAACACCTTTGCTGGTGGCCGCCCCAGGAGAATCTGCGGGAGATCAATGTTCATCAATCGTGAACGGAAGACTGTAGATACTCTTGCCTTCCGGCAGCCAACGGAAGGATGTCATTTTCTTCCAGCCTGCTATGTCCGCAGCATCTGGCGTAGAACTTCAGACCGACTTGAGTCGGAGTTATGTCTACGTAATCTATCTTGGCAAATGAATGAGAAGATTCAGCCTTCTCGAAAATGCCAAGGTCGTTTAGATGAAGCAGGTCCCGTTCGATGACCGCAAGATTTGACGTTCGCGCGGCTATGCGAAGGCTTTCAATGGTGGACGTAAGAGGTTCAGAGAAAACAAATCCGGATCTGCGCCCCACTTCTATAGCTCTCTGGCATGCAACTGTGAAGATACGGACCTGAGAGGGAATCAACTGCGAAAGTATCGTCAGAAATTGGAGCGTCTCCTGGTCGTTTGCTCCATCTTCTGCGGCGGTCGCCAAAAGTCCGATCCAACAATGCTGAATCTGTTCGTCGTCTACTTTGGAACCCTCTCTCAATGCGCGAAGAATAACTTCTGCAGGGACATCCATTCGTGTTGGCGTATTTCGAATGTTCAGTTCCTCTTGTGTCTTCAAAGCGATATTGATCACGCGATGAACTCTATCTCCAGCGATGTCGCGCAGGAGCATTTGCACCAATTCGGATCTGATACTTGGACACAGACGCCACAAGAATACGACTGCTGTGGCTACCCTGAATAGTTGGACTATGTCGTGACTGTCGTCCAATTCTGCGAGCTCATAGATGAGATTCAGCCATTCAAGCTTCTCAATGCCCTCAGGGACAAAGGTGACTCCAACACCGTCGGCTGTCGAACGGACAACGCGCGACTGAAGGCAAACTTGGCGCGGTTCGACACAATCAGAGAAACTGCGCGACTGGAGTACCAGGGATAGAGTCTTTCCTGGAAGCCATTGCTCACTGTCTAGGAAAAAGAAGCCCGTTAAGCTTGCGTCCTTGATCTTCAGGCATTTTTGTTCGATGCCATTCCAGCAAAATGCATGGATGTCCCCGGCAGGGAAGCGTTCGCATTTACGGCGCTCCACCAGACCCGATTTGGCAAGCAAGGAACGCAAAACGGTCATAGACTAGTTGGCACCTCACCTTCCTTAATTCATCGTCTTGATGTCCTAATTCCTTTACCCGAGTGGTTTTCAACAAGACGTCGAATGGAACTGAGGCAACCATGAATATGATCGCAAGATCGTTACGTGTGAGTATGTGACCGAAATCACGCGCCGATCGGCAAATGTAGATACAGGAAATACGGAATAATCACATAGCGCAAGCATTACTGGAAGCTAGGAAGACAGCATCTAAGCGCGACCATGAACATTGTGTGGTCTTTCTGCTGACCAACTCCTGTAGCCAGCCGTCCGTCCTGAAGTCTGACGCCGAGAAGACATAGGACGCGGCTTGTCGATAGGTGCGGGCTGCGCACGAAGTCTGCACTAAACTCCGACGGACAAATCGGCACAATAGGAGCCCGCGCGGAATATATCTTGAGTGATTCGTTAGCTAAAAGATATAGGTCCGTATTCACGGATCAATCTCGAACAAGAGACTCAAACATCAAATACCTCGATCTGCAACCGACTTCATTATGGAGTCTCTATGCCATTCCCCCTTAAAGTGGAGTCGGACAATCCATTTTCGCGAGATCTAAGTTGACCATAAAGTGTTAGTTCCTATTACCTTTGTTGTTTGACAAGAGGATGCAGTGGACATAACTTCGAAACATTCCCTGTACAAAAGTTGGACAGTACCCGCTCCACTTGAGAGTTCGGGACAGTTCGGCTGAAGTGTGCAAGGGATCAGGATCGACGAACATATTTGTGTACTCTGCTTTAGTTGTTTGAACCCGGATCTTCACTCTACTCTTTTGGGGTTATTCCCTTGTTAGCCTTGGATAGCAATCGTAATTTCATAACTCACTTTTTTCGTAAACTTCGTGGCGGATCGCAACCCATTCTGGCTCAAGCCAGTGATGGCTTCACGTATGTGGTAAAGTTCACCAATAATCCTCAAGGACAGAACACCTGCTTCAACGAGGCGATGGGAACTGATCTCTACAGCGCTGCAGGTCTGCCGGTTCCGGAATGGAAACCACTGTTCGTCACAGAGGCATTTCTGGAAAGAAACCCTCGATGCTGGTTTGAAACAGCTAAAGGTTTGTTGAAACCCACGCAAGGACTGTGCTTCGGATCCCGATATTTGGGAGGGAGCGGAGTTGAACTATGGGAGATCCTGCCAAAATCGAGATTCTCCCGAATCAGGAATACAGGCGATTTCTATCTGGCATGGCTCCTGGATATTTGTGCGGCTCATACAGATAATCGACAGGCGGTCTTCGTAGATCGGCCTGGCGGAATGCAGGCCATCTTCGTTGATCATGGCCATATGTTCTCCGGGCCGGACGGCATTGGTGGTCGGCCGAACTATCGTGCTTCGGCCTATCTCGACACAAGAATCTACGAGGGCAATTCCAACCTCGCGGAAACTGTGTTAAATCTTGATGTAGGCGCTCTCTGGAGAAAGGCCGAACAACTGCCGACAGAGTGGTTGACGGATGATGCCCTTCGAAGTTTTGCCGAGTGTCTTAGTATGCTTGCGGATGCGAAAGCGGTGCAAAGCATTGTTGAACTGATTGCCGGTTTCCCAGTGAAGAAGGATCAGCGTGAGTTTCGCGCAGAAGTACGACAATGGGAATTTCCTGAATGGCTATTGCGCGCTGGCGTACAGGGCGCGTGACGATGAATCTCCGTCCTCCACTATAGAAAGCGTCATCCTTATTACGGCTAGGCCATTTGAGGGTGGACTCCTGATCAGGGTGCACCCCAATTGGCGTAGAACTGCAAGATTCGAAGATCACGCAGAGCTTCAGGCACTATTCGACGACCTGCGGGAACGAGCCAATTTGGATCCTGACGGTCTTTTCAAACAACTCTCCACTCTCAATGTTGGTCCGCTACGGACCTACGGCACAGGTCACACGCTCGCCGGCAATCCTGAACTTCTGCAATTGTTCGAGCAATTTCAGGACATTTGAAGAGCTGGTTTCATCTCCATGGATTCCGCGAGTGCGCTCTAGTCGGGGACATCGGAACGAATATTGGCAACCACGGCTTCCGCGCCACCGGCATTACGGCCTAATTGAAAAATGGCGGCACCGTCGAGAGGGCCGCCGCAATGGCCAACCACCTCAGCACCCACGCCACGCAGCACTGCGACCGTCGCCGCCTGCGAAGCTGAAGCCTGAGACTTCGCTTCCTCCAACGCGAAAGTCATACGTAAACTCATGCACCCGGCATCCATCTCCTTCGACTCGCCACCTCCGTACGATCGTTTTGTTTTTGAAGGCTTCGAATATCCGTCACAACTGGACCTTAGTCGCGTGGCTCAATTGGTGAAGAAAAGCTGCCGGCAATGAGCAAAGTGGCAGCTCCGATCACCCACGTGATCAAGAACGCTGTTAGTGGAAACCTTGCGCCAGTGGGACTTCCCGCCATCTTCGGGGTCGAAGCGAACCACGTATCCGGACCCCACACAAGAAACGCGAATAGTGCCAGCATCACCGATTCAGAAATCGCAGCGATGCGTGAGAGAACGGAAAAGAGAATCGCAAGACCGCAAGCTATCTGTCCAAAACCAGTCAGGTAAGCGAGCGCAAATCTGAATGGCATCCAGGATGGAACAAGTTGCGCTGTGATATTGGCATAAAAGATATGGCCGAGTCCGACCGGAATAACGGATAGTCCAAAAAGGATTTGTGATATTCGAATGCCTTTCGGTCCGGTGATGCGGCTGAAGATTCCTTTCTCATCGAGATCAGAGAAGCAGGCAAACAGCACCCACCCTCCGGCAAGTAACATTCCGATTTCGCCAATACCCAGCCAAACACCTTCCACTTGAGGCGCGGCGATCACAGCCGGAACCTTGAGGCCAAACCACATCAGAAGAAATGGGAAGATTGCTCGCGCTGCAATTGCGGACGTGGCGCGGAAGAGGATCATTACACTTGCCGCGATCATGAAACTGCCGCACAGCACCGCAAGTGCCTCTCGTCCAGGATGGAATGCCGGAACGGGCTGCCAGCCGAATGCGAAATCCTGAGAGACTAACGAAACCACTCCCATCGCAATCATTCCAGCGGAGAACAAGAGTGTCGCTGTTCGCTGATTTTGGATCATTATTTGCAGTCCTCGTCACATTTGTAGTTCTGCTCTTGCGCAGCCCAACCTCCGCTGCAGAACAGATTTCAGATCGTAACGTTGTCATTGGTATGATTGGTAGAGCCATTTTCAGAAGATTCTATTGGACCACCGGAAGCCACAATGAGTAGAACCGTCGGCACATTCGAGCTCACTCTAGGCCCGCGTTCTCCGGAACAGAGTCTGGCTCATTGGCTTTACAAGGAATTGCGTTCGGCAGTGCTTGAGGGCCGGCTGAAACCTGGCTTCAAGCTTCCTTCCTCAAGAGATTTTGCCCGCCGTTACGGAATTTCGCGAGGTACAGTCATCGGCGCCTTCGAGCGGTTACAGGACGAAGGCTATCTCATTTCTCGTGTTGGAATAGGTACACAGGTGAGCACGAGGGTGCCGGCAGGCGATCCTGCGCCACAAAATGCTTCCAAGCTTCCCAGCTACCTTCGACAGGCCGTTGCCGGATATGCGAAGCCAAAGCCGTTTGTCAGTTGGGTCCGGTTTGACGGTATTCGACCATTTACAATGCGCGATCCTGCACTTGCTGAATTTCCTGCTGGGCTTTGGGGGCGCATTGCGGCGCGGCGCGCCCGTTCCTTCCGATCGTGGTTACGCGAGGATGACGATGGCATCGGTTTTCGGCCGTTGCGCGAAGCTATTGCTCACTACCTCGGGTCTTCGCGCGGTGTGAACTGCAGTGCTGATCAAGTGGTTATCGTTTCCGGTGTGCAGCAGGCTCTTGATGTTCTTGCGAGGCTTCTACTCCAACCCGGCGATCCGGTTTGGATGGAGGATCCAGGATACTTCGGTGCGTCGATCGCATTTGAAATGGCCGGCGCGAAGATTGTGCCCGTACCCGTCGACAAAGATGGCTTGTCTGTGGAAATTGGAAGACAAATGTGCGCCCATGCGAAAGGCGTGTATCTGACGCCCGCGCATCAGTTTCCATTTGGAGTGACGATGTCGCTGGAGCGCAGAATGGAAGTGCTTAAGTGGGCGGCACGCATCGGGGCCTTCATCATCGAAGACGACTACGACAGCGAATACCGTTTCGAGGGTCAACCGGCGCCGGCCTTGCAGGGCTTGGACCGCAACTCGATCGTGATCTTCGTCGGAACATTTACCAAGCTTCTTTTTCCGTCGCTGCGCCTGGGATACATAGTTTTGCCGCCGGCACTTGTAGATGTGTTTGTTTCGTTCAGGCGCGGCACGGACCTTCGCTCATCGGGGATAGATCAAGCAGTGCTCTGCGATTTCATTTCTGAAGGCCATTTCGGACGCCATCTTCGGCGCATGCGCAATCTCTATGCCTCTCGCCTGCAGGTACTGGTCGATTGCGGACAGCGATATCTGGGTGAGGTCCTCAAAGTTTCAGATACCAAAGCAGGCCTTTATACCTCCGCTTTCCTTCTGAACGGAATGTCCTCGCGTGAGGCAGAGTCCATCGCAGCGGCCAGCGGTCTTGAAACCAGAGCGCTCGATCGGTTCACCTTCAATCGTCACGATCCCCGCGGCTTGCTGCTCGGCTTTGCCGCGATTGATGAGAAGGCCATTCGTTCCGGGGCGATGCAGCTGGCCGCGGCGCTAACTAAGGGAACCTCAACCGTCCGCTTGGGATTCTCTCGAGGAGAGTTAGCTTCTAGTGGGTCTCGCAAATTGAATGGAGGATAAGCCACGTGCGTCCTCGCGACGTTCTGTTACGCTCCAACCGGGGCAAGCTTTCACCTTTCCGATAGGAATCATCGATTCGCAAAACTGCAGAATTGTCATGCCGCCAAAGCGGGGAAAGTCCCCGGGCCCACGGAGTGAGACCAGCATGACTGGGGTGGTGCTGAAGTGCGCAACGCAGCACACTCCCGGATTCGAAGCGGCTTCTCAGACAGGATGAACACGCCAGACATGGCATATTCTATAACGGCATTAATTCGCCGAATTGATTGAGCTTACCGCTGGATACCCTTCACAACGCGAAAGAAGAAGTAATTACTGGCTACAAATTCCTAAACAATTGCATCAAATCAGGTTTGCGCCATGAATTCGCCACCGCTCCTCTGACAATCACTATGCCGGCTTTAACCCAGCCATGGGTGAATATCTCAGTAAAGTGGGCTGTATGAAGTTTTGACTGTTTCGATATCAACGGGTCCGAAGGGAGGAGACCACAATGAGCGGTACCTTCGATTTAAACATCCTGCACTTTCTCAACCAGTTCGCGCAAAGATCCTGGCTTTTCGATAAGTCAATGGTGTTCCTTTCAACAGACCCATTTGTCAGTGGAGGAGTAGCAACAAGTTTCTTCTGGTGGGCATGGTTTACCGAAAGCAGCAGAAAGGACAAAATAAGAGAGACTATCCTTTGTGGGATGTCAGCATCGTTTGTGGCGCTCTTCGTCGCACGAGCCCTGGATGAAGGCAATCTCAGTGTTTTCGATTGCGGCTGCAGAGGCCGGATAGGGACCGCCGTCGAAGACGGGCAGCTCAGCCACCGACTCGCCGGGCACATCGACCGCAAGTACCTGCTCACGCCCGCTGGCTGAAGTCTTGAAGATGCGCACCTTGCCGCGAGCGATGATGTGCAACCCGCTAAACGGCTCACCTTCAGAGAACAGCAGTTCACCACCAGTGAAGATCTTAAGCACGGTGCGCGAAGCCAGCATCTGTAGCTCCGGCTGCGAAAGGCCAGCCAGAAGAGCAGCCTTTTGCAGTACAGCAGTAAGGTCGATACGAGGAGAAGTCACGACGGAATTCTTCCAAGACAGAGACTTAGGTCACTGCTGCCCGTGCCATTTCGCGGTGTGATGAATGCATGAACCCGCAGATACGAACTGTCGACTTCGACGAAAAGCCATTCATTGCAATCTGGGAAGTGACCCAGGCATGCGATCTGGCATGCGTTCATTGCCGCGCCTCTGCTCAGTCCAACCGCCATCCGCTCGAGCTGACAACGGAGGAAGGCAAAAGCCTGATCGACCAGATTGCCGAGATTGAGGTTCCCGTGTTTGTACTGACTGGCGGCGATCCAATCAAGCGGCCTGACCTCTTCGAACTCATCCGTCATGCCTGCGAGAGAGAGGTTCGTGTTTCGCTCACGCCGAGCGCGACTCCGCTGCTTACGCGTGAGATTGTTGCGCAGCTCAAGGATGCGGGCCTTGCCCGGTTGGCTGTCAGCCTTGACGGTGCATGCGCTGAAACACATGATGCATTCCGCGGTATGTCTGGCTCCTTTACCCGTACGCTCAACGCGGTGCAATGGGCCAATGAAGTCGGTCTGCCGGTGCAGATCAATACCACATTCAGCCGCTGCAATATCGGCGAGATTGATGCGATTGTCGCACTGATGGAGAGCCTGCGCATCACGCTCTGGAGTGTCTTTTTCCTCGTGCCCACGGGCCGCGGCAAGCTGAATGACCTGCTCAGCGGCGATGAGTTCGAACAGGTATTCGCCAGGCTGCGGCAGCTTTCCAGGACATCGAATTTTGATATCAAAACAACTGAGGCACAACACTACCGGCGCTATCTGCTGCAACAGCAGGTAGCAGAGAGGGCATCGGGCATTCATGACATGACTGCGGAGAAAGTTACGGATGCCATCGGCCGAGCGCCGCGCGGTCTTAACGACGGCAAGGGCTTCGTCTTTATCTCACATACGGGCGAAGTGTTCCCGAGCGGATTTCTGCCGGTCACTGCGGGCAACATTCGCTCGCAGTCATTGAGCGCCATTTATCGCGACTCGCCGTTGTTTAGGAATCTAAGGGATACGTCGAAACTGGAAGGGAAGTGCGGCGCCTGCGAGTTTAAGAATATCTGCGGCGGCTCACGCGCACGGGCGTACGCTCTCACGGGCAATCCCCATGCCGAGGAGCCGTGCTGCGCTCATATTCCAGTGGGCTATATGGTTCCTCCGCCGGCGTTGAAGAGCACAACCACGCTTCACGTGTTGCAGGGAGCCTGAGAGAAGGAATAAGCAGTCGCCCGCTGCCCGTCTTTCGCTAGCACTCAATGAATATGTATATATATCGCAGTGCGATATAATAATGCTGTGTTAAGACCAGACACATCGAGAAGCGAAGCAAGTGATTTCGACAGCGTAATTGCAGAGCTTGCAAGATTTCGGTACCTGCTTCGAAAGTTCCTGCATTTCAGTGAGAGCGCAGCGCGAAAGGCGGGCGTAACGCCGCAGCAGCATCAGTTGATGCTCGGTATTGCAGGGTTTACGGGCAGAGGCGGGGCTACAGTTTCAGAGCTGGCGGAATTTCTGCAAGAACGGCATCACTCTGTCGTGGGCCTCATCGACCGCTGTGTTCGCAGCGGGCTGGTGTGCAGGCAGCGCGAGCCGTCGGACCTTCGCGTTGTTGTTGTATCTCTCACTCAGCACGGGCACTCCATTCTCAAGCGGCTCTCGCTGCAGCATCGAGATGAAGTAAAGCGGCTTCGCAACGAACTGCCCCGCTTTGCTCAACGACAGATCGCAACGGTATCAGGTACGGTGCACACTTCGCGAAAGATGAAGAAAGGTCCGTTGTGATCCGGAATCCATCCTCCAAAAGGAGTCGGGCTATACAGCGGCAACGGGTACGCTCATGGTTGCACAAGTGTGCAGGCGCTGTGCGGAGCGAGGTGTCCGTTGTCTATGAGCGCGATCTGCAAAAATGGCTGATCATCGCGCCCATTATCGGCATAGTGACCGGGCTGACGATTACAGGAATTGCAGTAATCATTCTGCAGGAGCTCTGGCCGCCCATATTGCGCGTTTACACTGCGCATCCCTGGGTCATCGTTCCCGGAGTCGTCTTCGGGTGCCTGATTGCAGGCCTTATTATGCAGCATCTGACACCCGACCCGGACGAGCACTCAACCGAAGAGGTCATTCGGTCTTACCACGAGCGCCAGGGAGAAATGGATCTGCGTCCTTTCATCTCAAAGCTATTGGCGGCGATTGCAACAGTCGGATTCGGCGGAAGCGCCGCTCTTGAAGGACCCAGCATCTACGGCGGCGGAGCGATCGGCTCATGGATCTGGGCGCGCTTGCAGTCTGTGCAAAGGTTTAGGCTCGACGCGCGTGACAGGCGCATCATGCTGATCTGCGGAGCTGCTGCGGGTATGTCCGCGGTTTTTCGCGCGCCGCTAACGGGTATCGTATTTGCGCTTGAGATGCCCTACAAAGACGACCTTGCGCATGAGGCCTTGCTGCCTTCGCTCATTGCATCTGTTGTCTCCTTCATGACGCTCAGCGCATTTCTCGGCAGCGCTCCTCTGTTCGACTTTGCAAGCAAAGTGTCATTTACGCCCCGAGATCTGTTGTGGTGCGCGCCGCTCGGTCTGATGATCGGAGCGATCGCGCTGATCTTTAACCTCACGTTTCGACGTGTGCGTACGTATTGCGTACGTCTCGCCTGGCCGCACTGGTGCAAAATGTGCTTCGGCGGCCTGCTGACCGGACTATGCGGCCTGCTCTTTCTGCATCTATATCGCGGACAACTTGTGCCTCTCGGTCCGAACTATGAGGCAATTGGTCTCATCCTGTCGCATACGCACACCAGCCGCGAACTGGCAACGTTCGGAATTCTGAAACTTGCGGCGACAGTCTTCACTCTTGGCGCCGGAGGCGTGAGCGCCATGTTTGTTCCGCTCTTTCTCAGCGGCGGCGCCTTCGGAATGGCCTTTGCGCAGTTGGTCGTACCTAGCGCCGACCCGGCACTCTACGCCGCTGTCGGCATGGCATGTTTTATCTCTGCCGGGTATAAAACGCCGCTTGCAGCCGCCGTGTTCGTAGCAGAAACGACGGGCGGACACGCATTTATCATCCCGGCGCTTATCGGATCGGCTGTCGCCTATTCGGTTTCAGGTGATGCATCGGTTTCGGGCGATCAGCGCATGCACGAAGAAACACGCCACACTAAGCTACAACACTCGTCGGATTACGAGATCCAAATTTGATTAGCTAGACGTGCTGTGATAGCCGCGCAATTCATTCGATCAAATCGCGTCGAAATCTGAGAACTCAAAGAGCGAACTATTGCCGATTGGTGAATCGGACTGGCGCTCCAAAGTCGCCATGAAAAACGTGGGGATTTTTGTGGGTATACTCCTTCAAAAAGGTGCGAAATCGTGGGTAGTACCCACAGTCTTGGAAAATATGCAGGGGTCTGCAAGACATTGATAAGGGGCGATATAGAGCAATTCTGAGCAATGCCGAACGGCGCGACTTTTCAACTGTTAACCGAAGGGTTGTAGGTTCGAGTCATACCTGAGGAGCCAATTATTTTCTTAGACTTACGTTTCCGATAAACACTTCGATGTCCACCAAAATCATCTGACTGTAGCGATTTTTGTAGGGACTGTCCTTCAAATTCTTGCGCAACCACGCTTGATTCTGAGTGTTGCTGCGACGCACTTCTTCGGTCATTGCTTGCGCTCGGTTTCGCACGAGGGACTCCAGCGCATTACGCTTCGCTTCCATCCGGATATGGCTATAGTGCTTAAGCATCTGCTTCGACACTTGACCGGCAATGTCCATGATGGTCTGGTCGGGGCAGTTCGGAGTCATTGAATACGTTTGTGTCGTGCGTGCGAAACCACTCCGCAATCTGCTGCTTGTCCGCCCGCCGCCCGTATCGCCCGCACATGCTCCCAGTTTAGTCAAAGAAATAAAATAAGATGCTTATTTCCATTTAGTTACAGGCAAAATGCTCACTCTCTCGTGCAAAACATGTTTGACATTGAGCCCAGTATATAGGCGAATATAAGGCGAATATACTTCGCCATGCCCTCCGCCTCCGCAATCCGGCTCAAGGTCGAAACGGCACTCGCCCATCGAATTCCCTCGGCGCTCACTCCTGCCCCGCGGGTTATTCGCCCCGTCACGCCGACCGGCGATGCAGCAGTCGATGTACTGCTTGATGGGGGCTTTCCGCTTGGCGCTGTCACTGAATTGACCGGGCAGGAGTCGAGCGGAAGGACATCGCTGGCGCTCTCTTTCACAGCCGGTATCACGCGAGCCGGTTGCGTTGCCGCCTGGATCGATGTGTCCGATACCCTGTCGCCTGAATCGGCATCCGCAGCCGGCGTCGACCTCTCCCGATTGCTGTGGGTACGGTGTGGTGTAGCACCTGCACAATCACCACCCGCTCATCCCTACCGCTTCGCACTGCCGGAGAAGTACCTTGCCTCACCGCCAGCCACGAAAGGGCTGCACGGCGGAGGATGCGGCGGTCATCCGCGCGGAGAGGTAAAGGGGATGGAACAGGCAATCGGCGGGCTGTTACATCCGGAAGCTCTTGTGCCGCGCTGTGCGGAGCCGCAGCGCAAAGCGCGACCGGAACGTGCATCTATTCAACCGCCTGCACAAGCAGGTTTGCCGAAGGCAAACCTGCGCGCTGCATCCTGCAAGCCTTGGGAACGAATCGAACAGGCTCTACGCGCAACCGATCTGCTGCTGCAAGCCGGAGGATTCAGCGCGATAGTGTTCGATCTCGGCGGCATTGCGCCGGAATTCGCAACGCGGGTTCCGCTGGCAACTTGGTTCCGTTACCGTGCTGCTGCCGAGAGGACGCAGGCCAGTTTATTGCTTCTTACACAACATCCGTGCGCGAAGAGCAGCGGCGAGTTGCTGTTGCGGCTCGCACCCGGCACGCCGCGTAACGACGAACGAACAGTGTTCACCGGAATGGAGCACCGCATCGAGGTGGAGCGCCGGCGATTCACCCAGGACGCTTCGAACGTTGTTTCTCTGCGCAAGCCGCCGCAACGGGAGACCGGTGCGAAATGGCGCAGCCAAGCCACATGGACAGGCGCGCGATGAGCATACATCAAGAACTGTATGCCTGCCTTCTCGTCCGCGAATTTCCCGCGCAGGCTTTGTTGCGGATGCGGCCGGAGTTGCTCGACCGCGCCTGTGTAGTGATGGAAGGTGACCCGCCGATGCGGGAAGTCTGTTCCCTCAATCCGAAAGCGCAGAGCCTCGGTATAGAACCTGGCATGACACAAGTCGAAGTGGATACTTTCCCGACAGCGATGGCGCTGACACGCTCATGGAAGGAAGAGCTGGCGGTGAGGGCGGCGTTGCTTGAATGTACGGGCAGTTTCTCTCCGCGCGTTGAGGATTGCAGTGAGGACCGAGCCTTTCTTTGCATTGCGGATATTGCCGGAACACGAGGGCTGTTCGGTCCTCCGGAGGTGCTTGCCCGAAGCCTCCTCAACCGAGTCAGTGCGCTGCGTATCGAAGCCGGCATCGCCGTGAGCCACAACTTTCGTACCGCTGTTGCCATCGCCAAAGGCTTGCAGAAATACGGCTCAGTGCAGGTCGTGCCTGCGGGACAAGAAGCCGCAGCTCTTGCTCGACTACCACTTGCCGTACTCGATCTCAGTGAAGATCAGGCATCGACCTTGGCGTTGTGGGGCATCCGCACTCTGGGTATGCTCGCGAAGCTGCCGGAAAAAGAACTCATCGCCCGTTTGGGCCAGGAAGGGAAGAGGCTGCGCCAGTTGGCATGCGGCGAGATGCCGCATCTCTTCCAGCCTGTTGAGCTGGCCTTTACGCTCTCTGAACGCATGGACCTCGATTCTGCCGTCGAAGTTCTCGATGCGCTTCTCTTCGTGCTGAATCTGCTATTGGAGCAACTGATCCATCGGGCATCGGCGCGAATCCTGGCGCTTGCTTCCGTGACTGTGTCACTGACACTCGATGGCGGTGGAACACATATCCGCACAGTCCGGCCCGCACTGCCGGGTAACGACCGGCAGCTTTGGCTCAAGCTGCTCAATCTTGATCTCGAAGCGCATCCACCGCAAGCAGCCGTTCTTGCGGTTGAACTACAAGCGGAACCGGGAGAGACGAGCAAAGTCCAGCTCGGACTCTTCGCACCGCAGTTGCCCGAGCCGTCGCGGCTTGATGTGACGCTGGCGCGCATCCGCGGCATCGTGGGAGAGAACAATGTTGGCCGTGTCAGCCTCACCGACACGCATGCACCGGACAGCTTCCGCATAGAACCGTTCTCCGTCACCACCGTAAAGGCATCGCAGGTTTCCGCTCGGCCACTGCGTCCGGCGCTGCGGCGGCTGCGCCCGCCCGAAGCTGTCTTCGTCACTCTGGAGAGCGCGCGGCCTGCGCTCTTCATCTTCCGGTCACGGCGCTACTCGGTCGAGCACGCATACGGACCCTGGCAAGCGAGCGGCGAGTGGTGGAACGCGACGCTCTGGGGAGCGGAAGAGTGGGACCTGAGCGCGCGGTCACAGGATGGAGTGATGCTGTGTTGCTGCATGGTCCGCGATCTGCTGCGCAATCAATGGCAGATGACAGGGTTGTATGACTGACCAATATGTTGAGTTGCATGCCGCCAGCGCATTCAGCTTTCTTGAGGCTACCTCTCAGCCCGAAGGTCTGATCGAGCGCGCCGCGGAATTGGAAATCCCGGCCATCGCGCTACTCGATCACAACGGGGTCTATGGTGCGGCGCGGTTCCATACCAGCGGAAAGCGAATGAACGTGCGCGCCCATATCGGCGCGGAGATTTCGGTTTCGAGTTTTGGCACGCGACTGACGCCTCCCGACTGGCTGCCTCACCAGTACAAGAGCGAGCCCGCGCGCCTGCCATTACTCTGTACGTCGCGCGTCGGGTATCAGAACCTGTGCCAGCTCATTACGCAGTTCAAGATGCGCGAGAGTACGAAGGGCGATGGCGCGGCAACAAGCGACGACTTGAGCCAATATAGCGATGGTCTGGTCTGCCTGACGGGCGGAGACGAGGGGCCGCTGGCTGCCGCGCTCGCGCACGGCGGCGAAGCGGCGGGCTGCGAAACCGTCGAACAGCTCATCGGCATCTTCGGACGTGGAAACGTCTACGTCGAGCTGCAACGCCACCGGGAACGTGAAGAGGAAAGCCGCAACCAGGCAGCAATCCGCATTGCGCGTTCGCTGAACCTTCCGGTTATCGCCACGAACGGTGTTCGCCATGCGACCGCCTACGATCGCGAGATTCAGGATCTGTTTACTGCGATCCGCCATCATGTTCAGCTAGACAATGCCGGGCGTCTGCTTGCCCTCAATAATCAGCGCCATCTCAAGACGGCGCGTGAGGTGGCCGCGCTCTTTCGCGATGTACCGGGAGCAGTTGAGAACACCGTTGAACTTTCCTCCCGACTTCGCTTTGAACTCGACGATCTCGGTTACGAATTTCCGCGTTATCCCGTACCCGATGGGGAGACGATGGACAGTTTTCTCCGTAAGCGCGTGGCCGAGGGCATTGAGCGATGCTACGGCCTGAAGAAGGATCGCAAGCTCTACGAGCGTGCGAAACGTCAGGTCGAACACGAACTGGCACTGATAGCGAAGCTCGGATTTGCAGGCTACTTCCTCATCGTTTGGGACATCGTACGGTTCTGCAAGGAACACGACATTCTGGTGCAAGGCCGGGGCAGCGCCGCAAACTCCGCTGTCTGCTATTGCCTTGAAATTACTGCCGTCGATCCCGTCGGAATGGAACTGCTCTTCGAGCGCTTTTTGTCCGAGAGCCGCAACGAGTGGCCCGATATCGATCTGGACCTTCCCTCCGAGGACAAGCGCGAGCAGGCCATTCAATACGTCTATCAGCGGTATGGCGAACTTGGCGCGGCCATGACCGCCAACGTCATCACCTATCGCGGCAAGTCCGCGGCCCGCGAGACGGGCAAAGCGCTTGGTTTTGACGAAGACACGCTGGGCCGGCTGTCGAGCCTTGTCAGTCAGTGGGAGTGGCGAGGCTCAACCGACACGATGGCGCATTCCTTTGCGCACGCCGGGTTCGATATCCGGCATCCCCGCATCGCCAAGTATCTTGAGCTCTCGATGCGCATTCTCGATCTGCCTCGTCATCTTGGGCAGCACTCGGGCGGCATGGTCATCTGTCAGGGACAGTTGAACAGGGTTATCCCGCTGGAGCGGGCCTCCATGCCGGGGCGCACCGTTGTCCAGTGGGATAAAGAAGATTGCGCCGATCTGGGCATTATCAAGGTGGACCTGCTGGGACTCGGAATGATGGCGGTCCTTCATGACTGCATCGAGCTGATTCCCGCGCATTACGGAGAGAGCATCGATCTTGCGCGGTTGCCGCAGGACGATGAGGTCTACCGCGTTCTCCAGAAGGCCGACACGGTGGGTATGTTCCAGATCGAATCCCGTGCGCAGATGGCTTCGCTTCCGCGCAACAATCCTGATAAGTTCTATGACCTCGTCGTGCAGGTCGCCATCATCCGCCCCGGTCCCATCGTCGGCCAGATGATGCATCCCTACATGCGGCGGCGCCAGGGACGCGAGGAGATTTCTTACCCTCATCCATCGCTCGAACCAGTCCTGAAGCGCACCCTCGGTGTACCGCTCTTTCAGGAGCAATTGCTGCGCATCGCGATGACGGTCGCCGATTTCACCGGAGCGGAGGCCGATGAATTGCGCCGCGCGGTAGGAATGCGCCGCTCCTGGGAGCGGATGAAGAACCTTGAAGGCAAGCTGCGCGCGGGAATGACCCGCAAGGGCATCGACGCAAAGACTCAGGACACCATTGTGCAGCACATCAGTTCGTTTGCGTTGTATGGGTTCCCCGAATCCCACGCGGCCAGCTTTGCTCTCATTGCCTATGCCTCCGCATACATCAAAGTGAAGTACTTGGCAGCCTTCACCTGCGCCATTCTCAATAACCAACCGATGGGTTTCTACTCGCCCGCCGTGCTCGTCAAAGATGCACAGCGGCATGGCCTCCGCGTGAAGCCCATTGATGTTCAGTGCTCCGAGTGGCCCTGCATTGTCGAACATGAGCAGGACGGAACGCTATCGCTCCGCATCGGACTGGGCTACGCGAAGGGAATGACGAAACAATCTGCTGAGGAGTTGGTAGCCTCGCGCATGACAGACGGCCTTTTTCATTCCGCGGACAACCTTGCCCAGCGCGTGCCGTCCGTTGCGAGAAAGGATTTGACGCGTCTCGCGCAGATCGGAGCCCTGAACCAGCTTGGCGGGATTGGGCATCGACGCGACGCGCTCTGGCAGGTTGAACGCGCCGGTAAGCTGGAAGGACCGCTGTTCCGGCAATCAAACGACGCACTGCGCGAAGATTCCGAGGCGCTGCCCTTGGAACAGATGAATATCGAAGAGCGTCTGGTTGCCGACTACGCGGGGACGGGCATGACGGTGGGCAAACACCCGATGTACTACCGTCGCGTGGAACTGCGCCGTGCGAACATCCTGTCCGCCGAAGAGCTGCATTCCCGAATGGATGGAGAGTTTGTTCGTGTGGCCGGCTGCGTGATTGCGCGGCAGAGGCCAGGCACAGCCAAGGGTTTCATCTTCATTTCGATGGAGGACGAGACCGGCATCACCAATGTCATTGTCACACCCGATCTCTATGATCGCGACCGTCTCGTTGTCAGCCGCAGCAAGTTTCTTCTCGTCGAAGGGCCATTACAGAATCAGGATGGCGTAATTCACATCAAAGCAACGCGGCTCTCCCTTCTGATGCATAGCGCATTGGATTTGCGCTCTCATGATTTCCATTAGAACCTTCGATGAGCACAACCTTGAATAACGAGGCCGATCAAATTGAGAACAAGACCAACATCGTTGGCTATGCCAGATAGAACGAGCGCCACAACCGGTTGTCGTCAGGAGTTCGTCCTAGATGTGCGGGCAATAGCGGGCAATGGTCGCCTGTAACCTTGGCAATTCCTGCATTCATGGCGATCAGTTGTCTGTAACTTAAAGAATATGAATGTACTTAAAACGTCCGATCCCCATTAGCCGATTCAATCGCATCCTTTATAGATACTTTTAGATGCTCTATTCGGAACATATTCTCGCCTTTATATCCTGTCCTTTCCTAATCTCCAGTCATCTGTAGTTCCTTCTGGTGCGTAACCAACTGTGCGCAGTTGCGTCTTATCCGGAGTCTTCGGTTTGCCGGTGGTATGAGCCAAATGATAAGACAGCACAGGTAGAAGCTCTTCCCCGAGCGAGGTCTTGATGCATGAGTGCGAGCCCAGGTTTGGGCACTGCCTGGTAATAGGTTTGGTCTCAGGACTGTTTTTGCTGGCAATTGCCGAAACGTCCGCAGTGCGGGCCAAGCCGTCTGAGCCTATCCAGGCAAATTCAACCGTAGAATCCGGAGATGCCTCCAATCCCAAATATCCTTCGCTATACAACATCACCGCATCTACCAAGATTCAATTCGATCACGTCTCAAGTCCTGAACAGAAATACATCATGGAATCGATGAGCGGCGGGGTTGCGCTCATCGACTATGACCGTGATGGCTGGCCTGACATATATCTGACTGGCGCCCAGAGCGTAGAGATGGCAAAGCAAGGCACGTTGGCCAGAAGCGCTCTCTACCACAACAACCATGATGGAACCTTTACCGACGTATCGGACAAGGCCGGGGTGGCTACGCCCTGCTGGGCACAAGGAGCCGTGGTCGGCGATTACAACAACGATGGCTGGCCCGATTTACTGGTGACGTGCATCAGCGGCGTGGTGCTCTATGGAAATAACCGTGACGGAACATTTACAGACGTGACCCAGAAAGCGGGGCTCGGGAAAGACAAAATGTGGGCGACCGGAGCCGCTTTTGGAGACTATGACGGAGATGGCTGGCCCGATCTATTCGTCGCGCATTATGTGGACGTCGAAACGGCCGATGCATCGGAGTTTGGCTCATTGCCCACCTGCCAATACCTCGACATTAAGGTCCAGTGCGGGCCTCGCGGCTTGAAGGGCTCTCCGGACAATCTTTATCACAACAACAAGAACGGCACATTCACTGATGTCTCTGTACAAGCCGGCGTATCTGATCCGGAAGGGCGATACGGCCTGTCTGCCGTGTGGTGCGACTTTAACAACGACGGCAAACTCGACCTTTATGTCGCAAACGATTCCGGACCAAACTTTCTATACCAGGGCGACGGCAAGGGGCACTTCACCGATGCTGGATTTACTTCGGGAGTGGTTTACAGCGACGATGGCAAGGAGCAAGCCAACATGGGGGTAGCCATCGGTGACTATTTGCATACGGGACGAATGTCCATTGCGATATCCCACTTCGATAACGAGTATGCAGCGCTCTATCGCAATGACGGCAATATGAGTTTCAAAGAAGTATCCGGTATCTCCGGGGTGGCTAAGGCTACCGGCGGTTACGTGCAGTGGGGAGATGCCTGGGTCGACTTTTCAAATAGCGGTTGGAAAGATCTGCTCATCGTGAGCGGCCACGTATATCCGCAGGTTGACAGCGTGGCAGGCGGAGTCCATTATCGCGAACCGATGGTGCTATTGAAGAACCTCCGCAACGGGAACTTCGAGGACATCAGCAAAGATGTTGGACCTGCGATACAAGTCCCTCGGGTGAGCCGTGGTCTTGCTATTGGAGATCTCTTTAACGACGGCACACTCGAAGCTGTGGTCGAAAACCTTGTAGGCCAACCGGAGATCCTTCGTCCCGCAGGTGGGCCGCAAAACCACTGGATCAGCTTCCAGCTCGAAGGTACACGGAGCAACAAACTCGCACTCAATGCGCGGATCAAGGCGACGGCCGGCGATCTGGTTCAAATGGACGAGGTGCTGAGCGGGGGCAGTTATTTGTCCCAGAACGATCTGCGAATCCACTTTGGACTGGGCGACCATCAGAAGGTGGACAAGGCAGAGGTGCTTTGGCCGGACGGAAATCGGGAAATATTGACGAATTTGGCGGCAAATCGCTTCTACATAATTCGGGAGACGGCTGGTGTTGTTTCATCGTCTGCAAAAATCGCCGCTTATTCCAATAGGTAAATCCCATAGGTATATATTTAAAAACCTTTTCCTTTGAGCGGTTTCCGAGAGGCCTTAACCCGTAATTCGACCCAAAATCGAATCCAAATTGAACAACCGAAATCCATAGAAGTATTGGGCTTATCTATGGAAAAACAAAGGAGATATTAATGGAGTGAAACTGTCTAAATTTGATTGACAAGCGTTTCATCGCACGGGCAAAATGGCCAACGTTGTCCATTATTTCTCATTCTTTCCTTTGAGGTCCGAAAATAGCAGTGAATCCTAAAAGTGAACCAATATTCCGGAATCATTCAGCCCGAAGGTCTCAAAAACCGACATATGCACGATGATCGGTGGTTTATTGAGGGCGCTATTCATAACAGCAAGGCGAGTGAATGTTTCAGAAGTTTGAATGTGCGTTTGGCACGTCATCCCCTTCAGAAAATTTATTCAGGCTTCATACTTTAGCCAATTGACGTTGTGTGCTGGGCCGCGAATTCACTTGAAGTCGGATAGCGCGAACCCGTAATGCGGTACGCAACGCAAATAGGCATGGCCTGTAGTGGCTTGGAGCTTTTCCGGGATCGGTTGAATCGGTAAACGGTGCGATTCGCAACCCAATTTGTTCCTTACGCGGAGAAAAGAGGCCGGTTCAGTTAAGGCCACCCCGTGAGAAACGTTTCGAACAGCAGCAAGTTGTAAATAGGAGACAAACCATGACTCAAACCTGTTCAAGCGAACAGAGACGATCGAAGACAAGAGGACTGGCGGTGCTGTGGATGGCACTTGCCATGGCGCTTGTAGTTCTTACGCCCCGCGCGTGGGCGCAGGATAACGCGACCCTCGACGGGACCGTAGCTGATGCCAGTGGCGCGGTCGTTCCGAATGCATCCGTTTCGATGACCAACAACGGAACCGGCGTTGTAAGGGAGACCACGACAAACTCCGTGGGTGCATACCACTTCGGCAACCTGGGCGCAGGTACCTACACCCTGACCACTACTGCGAGCGGGTTCCAGAAGTACACCAAGACGGGTCTCGTAGTGAACGTAGCCGGTCACCTGGAAGCGAACGTTGCCCTTCAAATCGGTAACGCATCGCAGACCGTCACCGTGCAGGCAGACGCACTGCAGGTACAGACGGAAACCAGCGAAATCAGCACGCTCATCAGCGGCGAACAGGTTCGTCAGCTCGCCACCAACGGCCGTAACGTTGTGCAGCTCGCGGCTCTCGGCCTGGGTGTTTCGAACAACCTGCCTTCGTTCGGCGGCATCGACGCTCTTACCTCGGCCAACGGCATCAGCTTCAATGGCCAGCGCACCACGCACAACGTCTACCTGATCGACGGCGGCGAGCAGAACGACCGCGGATGCGGCGGCTGCTTCATGAACCTTCCTTCACAGGACGCCATCGGCGAATTCCAGACGCTGAGCTCGAACTACCCGGCGGATTACGGCATGGGTTCTGGCGGCACCATCGTTATGATGATCAAGTCGGGCACGCGGCAGTATCACGGATCTCTGTATGAGTTCAACCGCAACACCGACTACAACGCCAACGACTACTTCCTGAAACAGGCGAATCCGCCCAAGGGGCGTCCGGTATTCCAGTTGAACATTCCGGGCGGCAACATCGGCGGCCCACTCTACATTCCTCACGTGTACAACGAATCGAAGAACCGTACGTTCTTCTTCTGGAATGAAGAATGGCGCAAGCTGATCAAGGGTAGTTCGCCTTCGGTATCGAACGACCTGTGGAGCAACAACTTCCCGACGCTGGGACAGGACTACATTTACCACCCGCAGGGTTCAAACGTTCCTGTAGTTCCCGATGTGTCGGCCAACACCGCGTACACGAGTATGGAAACCGGCCTTGGATTAACTCCTGGCCAACCGTTCCCATGGTCCGACGCGAGTCAGACAGCTTACCGGATTCCAGCAGCGATGGTGGACCAGAACATGGTTCGCCAGTTGAACGCCGGAACGTTCCCGCAGCCGAACACCACTTGCTCAGCTGGTGTCTGCAAACAGTACATCATCTCGATCAGCCAGCCTGAGAACATCCGCGAAGATGTGGTTCGTATCGATCACAACATCAACAGCAAGTTCCAGTTGATGGGCCACTACCTGCACGACGCGATGCAGAACACGTTCTTCCCACCGCTGTGGGCAGGCAGCTTTGCGACGGTCGGTACGCAGATGCAGAATCCGTCGTACACGGCAGCCATTAAGCTGACGCAGACCTACTCCTCGACGCTGCTGAACGAAACCGGTTACTTCTATAGCGGAAACAAGATCAAGCTGACGCCGATTGCAGGCGCGGGCGCTTCGATCTCGTTCCCGAGCGGATGGACGGCGACCAGCCTGTTCCCGTCCTCAAACCAGGCGGCTATCACGCATGGTCTATCTGCGCCGAACATGCCCGCTATTTCGCTGGGCGGCACACCGCTGGGCGCAACCTGGAACCCCTCCTACTATCCGTGGAAGAACGGGTATGAAGGCTTCCAGTGGCGCGATGATCTGTCCTGGACCAAGGGCCGTCACCAGTTCAAGTTCGGTGTGAGCTGGTTCCACTTCTATAAAAACCAGGAACTGCAGGCCAACACCAACGGTACCGCGACGTTCAACAACAACGCGTTCTCCGGTGACGGCATCGCCAACATGATGTTGGGCATGACAGACAACTGGAACCAGCTCGAGTACCTGTACGGCAAGAACTGGGTCAGTAACTTCTACAGCTTCTACATGATGGACAACTGGCATGCCTCATCGCGGTTGACCCTCAACCTGGGCCTCCGCTACGACGGTATTCCGCACACCTTTGAGCGGTACAACAAGTTCGCAAACTTCGTCCCTGGTTCCTATAACAAGTCGTTGGGGAACCCGATTCAGGCGAATGGCACTCTCAATCCGGGGCAGCTCACCACGTTTGGTGGGGGTACCGAGCAGTTTTACCTGAACGGAATGCAGGAAGCGGGAGTTAACGGCTTCCCGAAGGGCAACGTTGAGAACCGTTACTTTACCTGGGAGCCTCGCGTTGGCTTTACGTATGACCTCACAGGAAATGGCAAGACGGTCATGCGCGGCGGCGCCGGTATCTTCTACGAGCGCGTTCAAGGTAATGACGTATACAACTCAGCTTTGAACCCACCGTTCGCTTACCAGCCCAACCCGACGAACGTGTTCTTCTCTAACCCGAAGACGAGCGTTGTTACCGGAGGAACGAGCAACGATCTGTATCCCTCGGGCTTGACAAACATCAAGTACAACTATCCGCCTCAGGGCACCTTGAACTGGAGCTTCGGCTTCCAGCATCAGGTTGCGCCGTCGGTCATCGCTGTGCTGCAGTATGTTGGCTCATCGGGATGGGATCAGAACAACGATCGCCAGATCAACACTCTGCCGTTGGTGAATGACCCGACCAACCCATGGTCGACTGCCGCGGTTGGTGGTTCAGTAATTACACCCCCCAGTGACCCGCGTTGGGTACCTGGCAATCCGTACTCGGACCGCTACGCACAGCGGAGCGGCCAGGTCCTCGCCAACAAGCTCCGTCAGTATCCGGGCTTCGCCAACATCAACCAGGAAGAGAATGAGACCAACACGCACTATCACTCGCTGCAGGCAGGCATCCGCTTTGAGAACAAGTGGGGACTCACCTCTCAAGTTGCGTATACCTACTCGCACCTGATTGATACTGCGACCAACGATTTGAACGGCCTTCCGAATCCCTTCTATACCTCGTATAACCGGGGTTCGGGTGGGTTCGATCGCCGGCACATCTTCAACGTGAGCTACGTGTATGCGCTTCCGTTCGCGAAGCACAGCTCGAACATTGCAGCTCGCACCATTCTGGGTGGGTGGGGCATCTCGGGTGTCACGGTATTCCAAACCGGTCTGCCGATCAACATTGCCTACAACGGCACGGATACCATCGGCACAACCGGCACCAGCAACCGTCCGGACCTGATTGCTCCCATCACTTACACCAAGACGCAGGCCAAGTGGTTCAGCACCAGTTCGTATGCTGATCCAACTCCTCCGTGGTTTGGTGGCCCCAACCAGGGCTTTGGCAGCGCGGGCAAAGACAACGTCCGCGGGCCTGGCCTGAACAACACCAACCTGAGCTTGACCAAGACCATCCAGTTGACTGGTCATGAAGGTCCGAACATCGAACTTCGTTTCGAGTCGTTCAACACCTTCAACAAGACGCAGTTCAACGGCGTCAACACCAACAGCCATGATGGTAACTTCGGTCAGGTCACCTCAATCGTCAACCCACGCAACCTCGAACTCGGCGGAAAGTTCCGCTTCTAGTTTGCGAGTTGCAACCAACCAGAGGCGCGGCAGCGAAAGCTGCCGCGCCTTTTTCTTGTGCCCAATGGTTTGAAGCCTATACCCAACATCACCGTGCTATTCTTCAACTGCAGGCGGCGATGATGATGTAGTAGTTGGCTGAAATTCGTTCGGAAATGCATCAGCCAAATGATTCCCCGCAGATCAATTCCAGTGAATGCTGATACCTTTGAAATTGAGCCGATGGCAGAAGCCGCAGTAGTGCGATTTCCTTGGCTCACACCGTTTGTCCCAGCGCGAGGACTTTCCAACGGACATCTCCAGACGATAGTCGGCAATTTTCTGCCGCGTCCTGCCTTTCATGTTCATGTCAGCGCCGAAGAGGTTGAGGTGGACGCGCTCGACGGCAGCCGCGTTCTGTGCCATTGCCACTGGCAGAGTGAGGATGTTCGTTCAAGTCGATTGACGCTGATTCTTGTTCACGGCCTCGAAGGCTCATCGAACTCTCGCTACATCCAGGGAGTTACCGCTCGCGCATGGGCAGCCGGCTTCAACGTGGTACGCATGAACATGCGGAATTGTGGCGATACCGAAAAGCTTACTCCCACGCTCTATCACTCGGGCCTTTCAGAAGATGTAGGCGCGGTCATCCGCCACTTTACCTCGCGTTTCGATCTTGAAAACGTGGCGCTGGTTGGCTATTCCATGGGCGGCAACCTGGCGCTCAAGCTTGCAGGTGAGTGGGGAAGTGCGGCGCCGCTTGTGGCGGTGGCCACTGTGTGCCCGGCCATTGATCTGGCGCCAGGTTCTGATGCGCTGCACGAACCGGCGAATCGCGTTTACGAATATCGTTTTCTTCGCGGGCTGATGCGCCGGTATCGCCGCAAAGCTGCTTTGTTTCCTGACCACTATCAGGCTGCGATTTCTGGACCCGTCAGGTCGTTGCGCGAATTCGATGACAAGATCGTGGCCCGTTACTGCGGCTACCGAAATGCCGACGATTACTATTACCGCGCTGCTGCTGCGCGGGTTGTCGGGAAGATTGCAGTGCCGGCGCTTGTGCTGGTCGCCAAGGATGATCCATTCATCCGGATGCTGCCTGAGACGCGCGCGCGCTTGACTGCGAATCCGCACATCAGCCTGGTGGAAGCCGAACATGGCGGCCACTGCGCCTTCCTTTCACGCGATAAGGGCGACGATATTCACTGGGCTGAAGCAAACGTGATTCGCTATCTGCAATATGTAACCGGTTGCCAATATGGACGCTGACTGGGAAGTCGAAATCGGCGGCGGTGCACCGATTATCGAGGCGCACTGGCCGGGATTCGTTGACCTACGCCGGCGCCCGGAGCGCATTGGCGAAATTGCAGAAGTGGGTAACCTTTCCGCGCTCGCCGATCTGTTGCTCAAAATGAATGCGAGACCCTCTCCGCTGTGGACTTCGAAATGCGATGTATGGATACCCGAGGCTGGCGCACTAGCCTGCTACGTCGATCTGCTACCGCGCGATGCGAACGCCTTTAGCGAATGGCGGAATGTCGAGAGATTTTGCCAGAAGTGGGCCAGGCGGCTTTCAGCCCGCGAGGGGCCCGAAATCAGCGCATCAGCGAAAATACATCCGATTCAAATCGCAGGTCACGATGCGGAGTCTGAAGCGGCAATCACGCTGGTCGTGCGGCAAGCGATTACTTCTCAGTGGGAGGGGTTCGGGATTACGGCGTATTTCAGCGCTGGACCATCGAGCGTACAAGTTGCAGAGGTGGCCATTTCTGCGGCGATGGTTGCCTTCTCAAATGCAATTCCGAATGCGGTTTTTCAGAAACCAGAGGATCGCGGCTAAAATAGAAATTACGGGCGAGTAGCTCAATTGGATAGAGCACCGGCCTTCTAAGCCGGGGGTTGTGGGTTCAAGCCCCGCCTCGCCTACCACCTGATTCACACTGCCTTGTTCTTGGCGTACCCGGCAGATTCAGTACATGTTGAGTTGCAGGAATCTGGATAATTCGTCCATTGGACGTTCGGATTTCCGCCCTACTTCATGTAACCAACCTGCTTGTAATAGCGGGCGGCGCCTGGGTGCAGCGGCACGTCGCAGACCTTCCATACGTTGTGCAGGTTGTAGGAAAAGTTCTGGTTGGTCCACTGTAGCTCGTCCTGATGCTCGTCCATCGCCTTGGCAACGTCGTAGACAAAGCTGTCGGGAACATCTGCGCGCGTGTATACCACTGTTCCGTTACGCACAATAGTTGGGATCTCGCGCTCAACTCCGCGTAGCATGCCATTCGGAATGTAACCGCGATACATCAGCGGCTGCTTGGTAAACTCCGCGATCACCGGCTCAGGAATGTCGAGGTAATTCAGATCGTATTTCTGACTCTCCTCGTTCAGAATTCTCCATTCCGGTGCGGTGGACATGGCGCCGCCGTGCATGATGATGTCGAAGTTGTCGCGATCTTCCCGCGTACTGCCCACGTAGCCTCCGGCAGCCCTGATGGATTCAACCGAGAGACCGTAGTAGGCAAGAACCGCCTGCACCATGCGGTCGTTTGGTGAAGCGTTGATCTTGATCGGCCATTTCTTTTCCTTGATCTGCGACAAATCGGTGATGCCAGTATCGGCTTTGGCCGCGACCACAAACCACCAGGGCGACTGGATGTTGGCAATCAGCCGAAGATTGGTCATTGGTTTGTCTTTGGAGTACGCTCCAGTGCCGTGGTAGGCATCGCACAAGAACTGTTCTGCAGTTGCGCCAAAGTCCACGGGCCCAAGTCCCGGCGCGTTAGGCGGAGCCATGGCTACGGAGACGGCGGGGTCCTTCTTGTAAGGGGGCGGCACTTCAGCGTGCGCAACAATGCGCGTTGAGGCGGCGGCGTTGCAGTTGAAGCAGGTCTGCACATCGTAGCCATAAAACTTCATGGCCTTCTTCACCACCTGTCCCATGGCGCCCCAGGGACACAGCTTGCAGGCTCCTCCAAACACCGGCCGCTTGACAGCGATCCCAGTGTTATAGACTTCGCCGCTCTGGGCGGCTAACAACCCGATGGTTGCCAGCAAGAGTACAGCCAGGCCAAGAGACTTCTTTGACATCGCGCCACCTCATTACCCACAAGACTCAAATTCGAAAGTCTGGACCGGCAACTGCCTGCAACATCGTCACAGACAATTACCAGCCGCGCTCCTGTTGCCGTTGTTGCAGACCGCTTTCAGGCGACGATGATCTTGCGAACTGCGCCTTCAGGATCGTCCACCATGCGGCAGTCGTTGTCCCATACCATGGCCTGGTTGCGTTCCGGATCGGATGGCGTCCACTCGAGACCAGGCTGGCTCGGGTTTCCGGTACGCGCAAAGTTGGCCCATGCCGTTGCCATCTTCTTTGCCAGCGCCTGCGCCTCCGGGGTGTTGCCGGTGCCTTGTTCGCAGCGCTTGGTGTTGTCAAAGCAGAATGCCAGTTCTGCAGTGTGCCATGCGCCTGCATCTCCGTTGATCATGGGCGACTGCCAGCAGAAGTAGTACTGGTATGCTTTTGCGCCGCCTTGCTCGGACTTGAGCGCTGCCATCCGGGTAACCTTGTTGCGCGCACTCAGACCGCCTACGCCATAGGATAGGGTCTTGATGCTCTTTTCCGGGTGCGCCTTCTTCATGGCTGCAATGAGCTCTGAGGCCTTGGCGTCTCCAACAATTCTTGCTAGGCTTGTGTGCCATTCGGCTTCCGTTGGATTGGAAGCGTAGCGCATGGTTTCTTCGCTCACCGAGCCGAACAGGATGGGCACATTCTTCGCCGTGTCGGGTGCCACCTCTTCGAACGATTTGCAGACCACGTTCTTGCCGTCGATGCTTGCATTCCAGCCAACCTGGGGAACGCTGCCGGGGCCTGACGGCGGACCGAACGTCAAGTCATGGCGCGGCGGATTCATTTCACCGGCTACCTTGCGTCCCGCGGCATACATCCTGGACCATTCCATCTTCTGTAGTCCGGTTATGTCGCTTACGCCTAGCTCCTTGATGACCCGCCTCGAAAACTCCTTCTGCTGCTCAGCGGTTGGAATCTGCCCGCCGCCACCAGATTGCGCCGCCGCACGATGAATAAGTCCCTTGGCTGGCGGCATTCCCAGCAGGGTGGTTACCTTGCCGCCGCCGCCGGACTGGCCGTAGATCATCACTCTGTTCGGGTCGCCGCCAAAGTTCGCGATGTTCTCCTGCACCCAGCGCAGCGCTGCCACAAGGTCAAGGAAGCTCAGGTTGCGCGAGTCCTCATATGCCGAGCCGCCAATCTCAGAGACATCAAGCAATCCCAGTGCATTGAGCCGGTGATTTACGGAGACCTGGACGACATCGTGGTGTCGCGCCATCTGCGCCCCTTCGTGCGACGGCAACTCGTACGATGATCCAAACTCGTAGCCGCCGCCATGAATGTAAAACATGACGGCACGGCTGCCGCTCAGGCTGGGAGTCCAGATATTCAGCTTGAGCATGTCCTCGCTCTGCCAACCATCATCCCAGTCCTGGAGGAACGTTTGCTCTATTGCGGTCCAGCCGTGTAGCCGCTGCGGGCAGTTTGCGCCATAGATTAGGGCGGGGTACTCGTCCTTCCAAGGCGCAGGTGGCCTGGCCGGAAGCCAGCGGTTTTCACCGCCAGTGTTTGCCCCGTATGGAATTCCTTTGAAGGTCATGACGTCGCCCTGGACAAAGCCGCGTACGAGCCCGTACTGCGTTTTGGCCACCGCGCTACGAGGAGTGCTGCAGCCTCCCGGTTCCTGGTGCGCGGCGGTCTTCACGCTGTCTGACGCGCGAGCTGGTCTGCCAAGCGCCAGACCCATGCCCGCAGTCGCCGACAGCCAGAGTGCTTCGCGTCGATTGAGAACGTTGCCACTTTCAGATCGTGCTTTAGACATGTCTTCCTCTCGCCCTTCCTGGTTGTGAGCGCGTTTCCACGCGGCCGGTCGGTTAGCTAAGAATGATCTTGCGAATTTCGCCCTCGGGATCGTCGACCATGCGGCAGTCGTTATCCCACACCATCGTCTGGTTGCGCTCCGGATCCGAAGGTGTCCACTCCAGCCCAGGCTGGCTTGGATTTCCGGTGCGGGCAAAGTTGGCCCATGCCGTAGCCATCTTCTTTGCCAGCGCCTGCGCTTCAGGCGTGTTGCCGGTGCCTTGTTCGCAACGCTTGGTATTGTCAAAGCAGAACTGCAGGTCTGCTGTATGCCACGCGCCCGCATCCTCAAGCATCGGAGACTGCCACGAGAAGTAATAGGTGTACACGGGGGCAGCGTGCAGGTCATGCTTCAACTTCGCCATGCGCACCACGTTGTTGCGGATCGAGATGGCGTTGAGGATTCCGCCGCCGCCGCACATATATGAAAGGGTTCTGATGCTCTTTTCAGGATGCGCCTTCCTGAGGGCGTCGGCCAGAGCCTTACCCTTGGTTTCGCCGTAGGCCTTCACCAGGTTGGCGCGCCATTGCGCTTCTGTAGGCCGCGAGCGCATGCTGTTGCCTTCTTCGCTCACTGAGCCGATCACCAGCGGAACATCCTTCGAAATCTCAGGAGCGGCATCCTGGAACGCGTTCACCGTGATGACGTGGCCGTCCAGCGTGGGCATCCAGAAGCGCCTCGGCGGTCCGGGCATAGGACCAAACGGCATGGCCCGTGGAGGCATCTTGGCCTGAGCGGCGTCGCATGCAGCATTCAGCGTCGCCCAATCCATTTTTTGCAGCGCGGCAATATCATTCGCGCCAATACCCAAATGCTTCACCAGCGTCCGCGCAAACTCCTTGGCTTCATCGGCAGGCGCGGCCATTCCGCCGCCTGACTGGATTGCTGCTCGGTGGAAGAGTCCCTTGGCTGAAGGCATGCCCATCAGCGCGGCCACCTTGCCGCCCCCGCCAGACTGGCCATAGATCATTACGTTGTTCGGATCGCCACCAAAGTTCGCAACGTTCTCCTGCACCCACTTGAGTGCTGCCACCAGATCCGTCATTCCTACGTTCACTGAGTCGGCATACGCATCGCCGCCAATCTCTGAAACGTCAAGGAAGCCCAACCCGTTCAAGCGGTGATTGACAGAAATCTGCACCACGTCGTGATGCCGCGCCATCTGCGCACCTTCATGCGAAGGCAGCTCGTACGAAGAGCCAAACTGGAATCCGCCGCCGTGAATATAGAACATCACTGGACGGCTGCCGCTCAGGCTCGGCGTCCAGATGTTCAGCTTGAGCATGTCTTCACTCTGCCAGCCGTCATCCCAATCCTGCAGGAATGTCTGCTCGATCGCCGTCCAGTCGTGCAGCGTCTGCGGGCAGTTTGCGCCGTAGATCAGGGCGGGGTATTCGTCGGTCCATGGCACGGGAGGCTTGGCAGGCAGCCAGCGATTCTCACCGCCGGTGTTCTGCCCATAGGGCACACCCTTGAAGGTGAAAACGCCGCCGTCGAGAAAGCCGCGAACCTTGCCGTACTGTGTTTTGGCCACAGCCGAGCGCGGAGTTGAACATGTGCCGGGCTCCTGATGAACCCCCGTCTTGATGCTGTCTGAAGCTATTGCCGGGCGGCCAAGCGCGAGTCCCATTCCTGCGGTGGCTGAGAGCATCAGCGCTTCACGCCGATTGAGCATCATGCCATTCTTCGATTTAGATTTCGACATACAATCTCCTCATTTGCTGTTAGTTGTTATGGCGCTGGAGCGCTCTCCGGTTATTAGCTCAGTAGGATCTTCCGTACTTCGCTTTCAGGATCATTTTCCATGCGGCACTCGTTATCGAACACCATGGTTTGTCCGCGCTCGGGATCGGCCGCTGTCCATGCCAGTCCTGATTGACTCGGGTTGCCTGTCTTGGCAAAGTTCGACCACGCCGTAGCCATCTTTGTTGCCAGCGCCTGCGCCTCCGGCGTGTTGCCGGTGCCCTGTTCGCAGCGCTTGACGTTGTCAAAGCAGAACGCCAGCTCCGCAGTGTGCCATGCGCCCGCATCCTCAAGCATCGGTGACTGCCACGTGAAGTAGTACTGAAAGGCCGGCGCGCCGTGCAGGTCGTATTTCAGTTTGGACATGCGCTGCACATTGTTGCGTGCTGTCATGCCGTTCACACCATAAGAAAGCGTGCGGATACTCTTCTCCGGATGAGCCTTCTTCATGGCAGCAATCAGCTCGGATGCTTTTACGTCACCCAGAGCGCGTGCCAGCGTCGCGTGCCACTCCACCTCGGTGGGGCGCGAAGCCATGTGATTGCCTTCCTCGCTCACTGAGCCAATCAGCATCGGTACGTCCTTTGATACCTCCGGACCCGCATCGTAGAACGCGCGAAGATTAATGATCTTGCCATCGACCGACGGCGAATAGCCGACACGTGGCTCCTTGGGTGGAGTCGAGCCCGGGCCCGGCAACCCGTGGGATGGAGGATTCATCTTCTCTGCGACGGCAATGCCAGCCGCATTCAGCTTGGCCCAGTCCATCTTCTGCAATGCTGAAATATCCTTGGGCGCGATTCCGAGTTCCTTGATCACCTGCCTTGCAAACTCCTTGGACTGCTCGCCGCTCGGCAGATTGCTGCCACCGCCCGACTGCACCGAAGCGCGATGCATCAAGCCCTTTGCCATTGGCATGCCCAGCAGCGTCGTAGTCTTCGATCCGCCGCCTGACTGCCCATAAATCATCACCCGGTCAGGATCGCCGCCAAAGTTCGCGATGTTCTCCTGTACCCACTTGAGCGCGGCCACCAGGTCGGTCATGCCCACGTTCATCGAGTCTTCGTAAGCCGGGCCGCCCACTTCGGACACATCGAAGAATCCCAGCACATTCAGGCGATGATTCACCGAGACCTGCACCACGTCGTGATGGCGCGCCATCTGCGCACCCTCGTGCGACGGCAGCTCATAAGACGATCCGAAATCGAATCGTCCGCCGTGCATGTAGAACATCACCGCGCGCTTACCGCTCAAACTAGGTGTCCATATGTTCAGCTTGAGCATGTCTTCGCCGATGTAGCCGTCGTCCCAGTCCTGCAGAAAGGTCTGTTCGATTGCCGTCCAGTCGTGCAGCTTCTGCATGCAGTTCGCGCCGTAGATCAAGGCAGGGTACTCGTCCTTCCACGGCACCGGCGGCTTGGCGGGCAGCCAGCGGTTCTCGCCCGCCGTGTTCTGGCCATAAGGAATTCCCTTGAATGTAAAAACCCCGCGCTCCACAAAGCCGCGCACTGGCCCGTACTGCGTCTTCGCCACCGCGCTGCGCGGTGTACTGCAATCGCCGCCCTGCCCGCTTGTCGCCGACCTTGCATTGTCCATGGCGCGCGCGGGCCTTCCAAATGCAAGGCCCATGCCCGCTGTTGCTGAAAGCAGCAGCGCATCACGACGGTTCAGAACGATGTTCTTTTCTTTGTCTCCATTTAGCATTTCATCTCCTCATCTGTTCTTGCTGGTTGTGATTTGCTGCTGCCTTCGATTCCTCTAGCTCTCTATGATCTTCCGTACCTCGCCTTCGGGGTCATTGACCATGCGGCACTCGTTATCCCACACCATGGTCTGGTTGCGTTCAGGATCGGACGGCGTCCATGCAAGTCCGGGCTGGCTTGGATTGCCCGTCCGTGCAAAGTTCGCCCACGCATTCGCCATCTTCTTTGCCAGTGCCTGCGCCTCGGGCGTGTTGCCGGTGCCCTGTTCGCAGCGCATGGTGTTGTCGAAGCAGAAAGCAAGTTCGGCGGTGTGCCATGCACCCGCATCTTCCAGCATCGGCGACTGCCAGGTGAAGTAGTACGTGTAAACCGGCGCGGCCTTCAGTGCATGTTTCAGCTTGGCCATGCGTGCCACGTTGTTGCGGCCGGAGATTCCGCCAACTCCATAAGAAAGCGTGCGGATACTCTTCTCCGGATGCGCCTTCTTCATCGCATCGGCGAGCGCGTTGCCTTTAGCTTCGCCATACTGGCGGGCAAGCGTGGCGCGCCACTCTTCCTCGGTCGGGCGCGAGAGCATTCGGTTGCCCTCTTCGCTCACCGAACCAATCAGCATCGGCACATCCTTTGAAATCTCAGGAGCAGCATCTTGGAACGAGCGCATGTTGATGACCTTGCCGTCCTCGGTCGGTCCCCAGAAGCGGCGCGGCGGCCCTGGACGATTCATTCTCGCCGGCCGGTCGGTACGCGGCGGCATCTTGCCCTGCGCAGCATCGGCGGCGGAATTCAGCGTGTGCCAATCCACCTTCTGCAGCCCGGCAATGTCGCTCACGCCTAGCTCCTTCACCAGCGCCCGCGCAAACTCCTTCGCCTCTTCCTTGGGAGCAGCACCGCCTCCGCCAGACTGGATCGATGCACGATGGAACAATCCTTTGGCCGAAGGCATGCCCAGTAGCGTAGCAACCTTGCCTCCGCCGCCAGACTGGCCGTAGATCATCACGTTGTTCGGGTCGCCGCCAAAGTTCGCGATGTTCTCCTGCACCCATTTGAGCGCGGCCACCAGATCGGTCATGCCCACGTTGACGGAATCCTCGTATGCTGACCCACCAATCTCGGACACATCCAGGAAGCCCAATCCATTCAGGCGATGATTCACCGAGATCTGCACCACATCGTGATGCCGCGCCATCTGCGCGCCCTCATGCGACGGAAGTTCGTACGAAGAGCCAAACTGGTATCCACCGCCGTGGATGTAGAACATTACGGCGCGGCTGCCGCTCAGGCTCGGCGTCCAGATGTTCAGCTTGAGCATGTCTTCGCTCTGCCAGCCGTCGTCCCAATCCTGCAGGAACGTTTGCTCAATGCCGGTCCAGTCATGCAGTGTCTGCGGGCAGTTTGCGCCGTAAATCAGCGCCGGGTATTCGTCCGTCCACGGCTTCAGGGGCTTGGCAGGCAGCCAACGGTTCTCGCCGGCAGTATTTTGCCCGTAAGGAACGCCTTTGAAGGTGAACACATCACCGTCCACATAACCGCGGACCTTGCCGTACTGTGTCTTGGCCACAGCCGTGCGCGGCGTGGAACACGTCGCAGGCACCTGCTGGTGCACACCTGTCTTGATGCTGTCTGAGGCGAGGGCTTTCTTGCCGATGGCAAGACCCATGCCTACGCTGGCCGAAAGATACATAGCCTCGCGGCGATTGAACAGCAAGCGGTGATCGGAATCTGATTTTGACATTGCATCTCCCTTTATCGGTTGATTGGTTTGTTGTGGAATGCTGCTGTTCCATCAGCCCAGCAGGATCTTCCGCGCTTCACCATCCGGATCGTTCACCATCCGGCACTCGTTATCGAAGACCATAGTGTTGCAGCGGACAGGATCCGCCGGTTCCCAGGTCAGGCCCGGCTGGCTCGGATTGCCAGTCTTTGCAAAATTCGCCCAAGCGGTTGCCATCCTCTTCGCCACCGCTTGCGCCGCGGGTGTGTTGCCCGTGCCTTGCTCGCAGCGCTTGGTGTTGTCAAAGCAGAACGCCAACTCGGCTGTGTGCCATGCGCCCGAGTCTTCAAGCATGGGCGACTGCCACGTAAATTGGTAAGCGTAAACCGGCGCGCCCTTCTGGTCGTATTTCAGCTTGACCATGCGCTGCACGCTGTTGCGCATGGTTACGCCGCCCACGCCGTAAGAGAGCAGGCGGATGCTCTTCTCCGGATGCGCCTTCTTCATGGCCGCGATCAGCGCCGTCGCCTTGGCGTCGCCATACTGACGGGCAAGCGTCGCATGCCACTCGGCCTCGGTTGGATTGGATCTGTAGCGCATGCCTTCCTCGCTCACTGAGCCAACCAGCATGGGCACGTTCTTTGAGACATCGGAGACCGCATCCGCAAACGAACGGCAGGTAAGCACGCGTCCATCCACCGTTGCAGTCCAGTCGGCGCCTCGCCGCGCCATACCCATGGGGCCGGGGCCTCCACCGGGGTTGAGCTTGATAGCCGCTGCATTGCTTGCGGCCGTCAGCTTCGACCACTCGACCTTCTGCAGTGCGCCGATATCGTGCGGGCCAAGACCCAGCTCAACCATCAGTTGCTTCGCCAGCTCTCGCGATTGGTATGGGCGATCAACCGGCGGATAGTGAATTCCGCCGCCCGATTGCGCCGAAGCGCGATGGAAGAGCCCTGCCGCCGAGGGCATTGCCATCACGCACGTAACCTTCGAGCCGCCACCCGACTGCCCGTAAATCATCACGCGGTCCGGATCGCCGCCGAAGTTCGCAATGTTTTCGCGAACCCACTTGAGCGACGCCACCAGGTCGGTGAGTCCCACGTTGGCCGATTCGGCATATGGCTCTCCGCCAACTTCTGACAGATCGAGGAACCCAAGCACGTTCAACCGGTGATTCACTGAAACCTGAACGACATCGTGATGCCGGGCCATCTGCGCGCCTTCATGCGAAGGCAACTCGTAGGCCGAGCCGAACTCAAAGCCGCCGCCATGGAAGTAGAGCATCACCGCACGTTTGCCCGTCAGGCTCGGCGTCCACAAGTTCAGCTTCAGCATGTCCTCGCTCTGCCAGCCATCGTCCCAGTCCTGCAAGAAAGTTTGCTCAATCGCGGTCCAGTCATGGAGCCGCTGCGGACAGTTTGCGCCGTAAATCAGGGCAGGGTATTCATCCGTCCACGGCACGGGAGGCTTGGCAGGCAACCAGCGATTCTCCCCAGCGGTGGTTTGTCCGTAGGGAATTCCCTTGAAGGTATAAACGCCACCATCAAGAAAACCTCGCACCGGTCCGTACTGCGTCTTTGCCACCGCGCTGCGAGGCGTACTGCAGTTACCCGGTTCCTGATGCGCTGCCGTCTTCACGCTGTCCGATGCACGCGCAGGAGTGGCCAATGCCGCACCCAGTCCTGCCGTCGCTGACAGCATTAACGCTTCACGGCGATTGAGTGCGACGCCACTTTGAGAATTCGCTTTCGACACTGCTGCTCCCTCCATGAATTGTTCTTTCATCTTGTGTTTTTGGAATTTCATCTGCCGGCAGATCCCTTTACGGACCTCAACTGGAGTAACCTTTCCGGTCTCGAGAAACGTGTCTGAATCGACCCTTCATCGGTTGAGACAGAGCCTGTGTTTATTAGTCGAGATAGTTCTGCGGAAAACGTTTGCTGTTCAAAACTGAAATTACAGATCGAAGAGAATTGTTAACCCCGGAACCTCGGCATCCTAATGCGGCAGATTCCAGACGAACAAGTTGCATTTTTCGAGATCAACAATCGAATAGTTCGATAAGTAAAGGGGGAGTTTTGGGTAGCAGAATATGAGCTGTAATCCACAGATTTCACGGGTCTTTAGCGTCGTTTTAAGCGTCAAATATGTACAGGTGTAATTTGTCGAAATCGAAGAGACTCAAAAAGGGCGAGTTCCTGTGAGTCACGAAATTATTCAGCCCTGATTGATGGTCGGATTAGTCCACGAAAAGGCGTCGTTGGCGGCCAGATTCTTCCCGCCCGAGCCTGAACAGCGACTTATCGGCGCAAGGATGATGCGCGAGCTTCCAGAGAAGGCTCGAGCACAACGGAGCGTGGGCGGCTCGACCCAGGCTTTGCAAGAAGTGTCAGGATCATCCGCGCTGTTCGTTCGCCGATCTCGCCTGCCCGCTGATCGACGCTCGTAAGCGGCACGCGAAGCTTGCTGCTGTAGTGGAAGTTTCCGCTGCCCACCAGGGCGATGTCCTTTGGAATCCGCAGACCGGCATCGAGTGACTGAACCATTGCGCCAATCGCGACCGTGTCGTTAAAGCAGTACACCGCATCCGGCCGTGGCTTCAGTGTCAGCAGCGCAGCCATCGCCTTTCTGCCGCGCGTTTCACCATCCGAATCCAGGGCATCGCCGGACTCGATCATGTAGTCCTCAACCGCTTTCAATCCGTGCTTCTTCAAGGCGTCCAAATAGCCCTCGGCGCGCCGATTGCCGACATTGGTCAGGGGGCCGCGAATATGCGCGATTCGCTTGCAGCCCTGCTTGATCAGGTGCTCCGTCGCCAGCATGCCAATCGCGTAATCGTTCACGCCTACGAAGTTCGCGGCAAAACCGGGGTAGCTTCGGTCAAGCAGGATGAGCGGCACGCTCGCCTCGCCGATCTTTTTGAGGCCGTCTGCATTCTTCTGGCATGAAGCAACAACAAAGCAATCGAGCCGATGTGCAAGCATGTGGTCAATCTCGTCTCGCTCCAGGCTCGGGTCGCTCTCTGATGAAGACACCAGAAGAAAGTAGTTCTTCTTGCGCAGGTTCGCGGCCAGCGATTTTGCGATCTCCGAAAAGAACGGATGAATCAGGTCAGGTACCACCAGGCCGACAAGCGAGCTGCGCCCGGTTACCAAACTGCGCGCCGCCAGATTTGGCCGATAGTTGTAGTGCTTTACGCGCTCCAGAATCCGGGCACGTGTCTCCCTGGCAACGTCCGGGCGATCGCCCAGCGCTTTTGACACTGTGACAATCGAGACGCCGAGCTCTTCGGCAATATCTTTCAGCCGGACGACCATAATGAGAGTGTATACAAAGAATCGCTGGCAATTATGCTTGAAGCGGAGGATTGCGCGGATGGATCGTTCCTTGTGCGAAAAGATGCTCGCCGTTGCACTCGACGAAGCCCGCATCGGCCGCGCCGAAGGCGGCATCCCGATTGGCGCAGCAGTCTTTACGCGTTCCGGCGAACTTGTAAGCCGCGGCCACAACCGGCGCGTGCAGCAGGACGATCCCAGCATTCACGGCGAGACCGATGCGTTTCGGCGTGCGGGCCGCCAGCGTAGCTATCGCGACCTGGTCATGGTCACAACGCTCGCGCCATGCTGGTATTGCAGCGGGCTGGTTCGCCAGTTTCGCTTCAGTGCGGTTGTCGTGGGTGAAAGCCGCACCTTCTCAGGCGGCGCGGACTGGCTGCGCTCCAACGGTGTCGAAGTTGTCGATCTGGACAATGCAGACTGCAGGAAACTGCTTGAAGGTTACATCGCCGAACATCCGGAGATTTGGAGCGAAGACATCGGCGAAGAATAAGGATTCACGGCGTCACGCTTCCCATTCAACGCTCTACCGTAGCCTCAATGTATCCATGCGGCTCATCAATGGGAACAAAGATGTGATTTGGATTGTCGAGCCCGAAGGGGCTGAGGTCCGCAAGGATGTGATGCAGGTTCGGCATCGTCAATGTGATCTGGCTGATTTCCGGTGCGGCGCTCAGCGCTGCCTTTCCCATGTCAAACAACGTATGCTGCACGCTCTGGCTGTCGTGTCCGGCAAATTCTTTGAGTAGAGCCGCGATAATGTGCGCACGCACGCCGGCAAAGTTCTGCTTCGGCGACGCATAATCCCACGTAATCGTCGCGCGGGTCCCCAGAATACGATCGGTTGCAGGCTTCAACGTAGTCAGTTTGTCTTTGATGTAGCCCGTAAAGCCTGACTTGGTGGTCTTCAAAATCGTGAGGCCGTCAACACCTGAGCGAATCGACCACTCCCGCCCCTTATCGCGGACCGCGCGAACGGTTTGCACTTCAACTCCACCCAGCTTGAACATCGTAGCCTCCTCAGAGCCGTCCACAATCATGCGCTCCCATGCTTGCTCCTTGATCTCAACCTTCACCCCGGAAACCTGTGCGTTGTTTTCGAGCAGATAATCGCCAAGCTCCATGGCAAACTCTTCGATCGCCGCCGCCTTAGACCCGCGGGCGATGTAATAGACGGTGTTCTTGATCGTGTCGGTGGGCAGCACGCTGCTGTTATCCGCTGCGGTAAAGCTCTTGTCGAAGTCGCCTTCCAGCAGCACGTTCACTGTCCATTCGTTGAAGTCGTGCCTGTCGCCGTGCCGCGTAATCCGTGATAGTCGCACGCGATGCTTGCCATAACGATTGCCGCCCAGTTTTGCCATATCTCAGCTTCCCCTGTAGGTTGTGTAGCTGTTATCGCTCAACAGCAGCGGCAGATGGTAGTGTCCTTCACCGCTGCAATGGAACTTAATCGAAATCTCTGGATAAATAGTTGATCGCGCCATGCGCTTCATGTAATCGCCGGTGGCAAAGGTGAGGCGGTACACACCGGCGCTCGCATCGGGAGCCAGATCGCGGCAGCGCCCGTCGCTGTCCGTCGTACTTGAAGCAATTGCAGCAAAGCCGCCGGCCTCTTGCTTTTCAAGCCGAACTGCGATGCCCGCTGCCGGCCGTCCAAGCACCGTGTCCAGAACATGTGTCGTAATCGCGCTCATTCAATCAACCACTTTCCCAGCCGAATCTGCGTAATCTGCCGTTGCTGCTCGGCTGCCTCGCGCAATTCAGCCGCGCGATCATTTGCCAAACGCCGCTTCAGAATCGACAGCATCTCGTCGGCCGTCTTTCCTGTTGCACACACAATATAAGTGAAGCCGAATTTCTCTTCGTACCGCGCGTTGCCTTCAGCAAGCTCCGCCAGCACCTCTGACTCAGCACTTGCAACAGATGATTGTTCCTGCTGCGACCACTCGGCAAACTTCGCCTCTTCTGTCGCTGCTTTGCGCTCGCCGATGCGCGGATGGCTCGCGAAAGCTTCCAGCCAATCGTCTTCGGTCATCGTCCCCCAGACCTTGTCCGCTGCATCGCTCAACTCAATCACGCTCTCGATAGGGCGCAGCGCAACCATCGCCGAAGCCCAAGGCTTCGCGCCGCAGCATGCCAGCATCGTCAGCATCGCCGTTTCTTCATCGGCGTTGTTCCATGCGTCCAGCGTCGCATTCATCGCAGTGCAACTCCACTCGCCAACTGCTGCAGAAACTCCTCCAGCAGATTCGCCGCTACCCGGCTCCGGTACACGGCAGTTGACCGGATGTCGTCAATCGGTTTTGCCTCAGCCAAAAGCGCCCGCCGCGCCGCCTTGACCGTCTCCTCCGTAATCATCTTGCCGGCAAGCGCACGTTCGGTCTCAAGCAGCCGCGCGGGGTATGGAGCCAGGCTGGCAGCAGCAAGGCGTATCTCGTCGATCGAGCCGTTCTTCATCAGAGCCGTTCCGGCCAGAGCTACCTTCGATATCGCCATCGCGCGCCGCGTGCCCACTTTGCGCAGGTATTGGTGATGCTGCGCAAATCTCCGTGGCATGTGAACTGCGTAAATCAATTCATCGGCTCGCATCGCATGAGTCTTGTAGCCGGTGTGAAACTCTGAGTAGGCCACGCGCCGACGGCCGCTGCTCGAAATCAGTTCAATCTCCGCATCGTAAACAAGTAACGCCGGCGAAGAGTCCGCCGCCGGTGAACCGTTCACCAGGTTGCCGCCAATGGTAGCCCGGCTCTGGTTGGCAATTGAACCAATCCAGCTTGACGCCATTGCGATCAAGGGCAACTCAGCGGCGAGCGCCTGATCCGCGCGCAGGTCAAGAAACGTTGTGCACGCGCCGATCACAAAACGCTCCGGCGTCGTTTCAATAAAGCGCAGATCAGGAATGCCCCACAGGTTGACCAGCTTGCGCGCGCTCAACCTTCCTGCTGAAAATGCCACCATCAGCTCCGTGCCGCCCGCTATCGGCGTCCACTCGCCCGGAGCAGACGCGAGCAGATCGAGCACTCCGGCAAGGCTGCCGGGTGCGAGCATCTCGTGAGCCGCGGCGTTACCCCGCATGGTTAGCCTTTGCTGTTTGCGTTGCGCCTTCTTCGGTTGCTGCCGCAAGCACCGACTCGAAGATGCGCATGAATCCAGTGCAGCGGCACAGATTGCCGGCGAGCCCCTCGCGAATCTCAGCGATGCTGGGATGAGGATTCCGTTCGATCAGTTGCACTGCAGCCATCAACATGCCCGGCGTGCAAATGCCGCACTGTGCGCCGCCGCATTGCAGAAACGCCTGCTGCACCGTATGCAGCACACCATTCTGCGCGAGTCCTTCCACCGTCTGGATGGTGGCGCCTTCCGCCTGCATCACAGGCACCAAGCAACTGTTCACCAGTTCGCCGTTCATGCGCACGGAGCACGAACCGCACTCGCCTTCGCCGCAACCCTCCTTTGTTCCTGTCAAGCGCAGATCTTCGCGGATCACGTCGAGCAACCGCTTCATGGGCGGAGCTTGCACCGTGCGGCTTTCGCCGTTGATCGTGAATTGAATCGTTTGCCAGTTTGCACTCATAGGCTCGCCGTCTCCGCAGGTTGCTCATGCGCAGCAAGGCCGGCAAACAAATCCTCGGGCATTAACGGAATCTGGTTGAAGCTCACTCCGGTTGCATCTTTGATTGCATTCAGTATCGCGGGCGCGGGACCATCGTGCGGCAACTCGCCAATACCTTTGGCGCCATAGCCTCCATGCGAATATGGAATCTCCTCAAAGTACACATGAATCGGCGGAACATCTTCAGCAGTCGGAATAATGTAGTTGGTCATCTGGTTATTCGCCATGTGCCCGTCCTTGTGCACCACCTTTTCATAAAGCGCATATCCAATGCCCTGCGCCACGCCGCCTTCGATCTGCCCTGTCGCCAGCACCGGATTCAGCACGCGGCCCACTTCCTGCACTGCCCAGAAATCTTCAACCTCGGCAGAGTACGTCACGGTGTCTACCGCCACCTGTGCCACATGAATCGACCATGCGTAAGATGGATAAGCTTCTCCAAGATATTTTTCATCGTCCCAGAAAATTCCCGGCGGCGCTTCGTAGCGGACGAGCGATCTGACATCGCCCTTGGCCTTGCGGTAGCGTTCACATGCGGCAAAGAACTCTTCGCGCGTGTATGTAGAACCAAGGCCTGCCTGTTCGCGAAGCATATTTAAAAGCTGCGTTCCCGCGCGCTCAATCAAGCGGCCAACGATCATCACTGTACGTGAAGCAACCGTCGGCCCGCTGTTAGGCACAAGCCCTGTGTCTGCGGGAGCCATCACAATGTCTTCGTAATCGATGCCAAGCGACTCGGCAGCAATTTGCGTGAGCACCGTGTTGGTGCCCTGGCCGAACTCTGTGTTCGACACCAGCACGCGCACCTCTCCGCTGGGCATCACTTCAACACCAGCCAGCGAATTCAAGAACCGCTCTCCCGAACCGGTGAAACCCGACCCATGATAGAAAGCCGCAATGCCAATCCCGCGCTTCACAGCACTGTTCTCATTCTCTGCTGCGAACCGTTTGCGCTTTGAATGGTAATCGCAAGCTTTCAGCGCGCGATCGAGCAGCTCATCCATAATTACCGGTTCGCGCAAAAGCTGATTAGTTGCCGTTGCGTCGCCCTGGTGCAGAAAATTCCTGCGCCGAAACTCGACAGGATCAATTCCAAGCGCCGTGGCAACTTCGTTCATGTGCCGCTCAAGCGCAAAGATCGTCTGCGGCGCGCCAAAGCCGCGGAACGCGCCATACGGAACGTTATTCGTAGCCCACGCCTTTGAAGTAATGCGCATGTTCGGGCACTTGTACGGCCCGGGCGCGTGCAGAGTCGCGCGCGAAAGTACCGTGGACGACAGCGTCGAATACGCTCCGCCGTCCGTCGCCAGCTCAATCTCCATCGCCAGCAGGCTTCCGTCCTTGTCGAGCGCCGTGCGATGGCGCGTGCGCGAGGGGTGCCGTTTGGGTGTTGCTGCAAGGTCTTCGAGCCTGTCGTACACCATCTTCACCGGATGTCCGCTCTTCATCGCCAGTAACGCCGCATGAGAAGCAATCGTCGATGGGTAATCTTCCTTGCCGCCAAAGGCCCCACCCGTTTCGGTCTGCACCACGCGCACCTTCTCATCAGGCAGGTCAAAGATCTTTATAAGCGTCTTGTGCACATAATAAGGACACTGCAGCGACCCCCAAACCGTTACGCCGTCCTCAGCGTTCCACTCCGCAATCACGCCGTTGTTTTCAATGTAGAGATGTTCCTGCGCGCCGGTCCGGTATTCGCCTTCAACAATGTGAGCCGCGCTCTCCCACACCGAGTCAACGTCGCCCTTGTTAAGCAAGAAACTCTTCAGCAGATTGTCCTTGCCCCAAACCACCTGTGCCTGCCGCTCGCTTTCTTCAATCGAAAAGATCGGCGGCAGCGCGTCGTACTCAATCTGAACCGCATCGACAGCTTCGCGCACTTTGTGTTTGTCCGGATGTGCCAGCAGAACAATTGGCTCGTCGCAGTGGTTCACCATGCCGTCGGCAAGGCACGGCTGGTCGGCAACAATCAGTTGAATATGGTTGTCGCCAGGAACATCTCCGGCCGTGACCAGAGCAAACTCGCTCCAGTCGATACGCCGGTCATATTTAATAGAGCGGATAATTCCGCGAGGAATGGTGCTGCGAACCGTGGCTCCGTACCACATACCCTCGCGCTCAATATCGTCCACGTAGCGAGCGCGGCCCAGCAATTTGTCTACGCCTTCTTTGCGGTGTACAGGGGCGCCAACAATGCGGGTTGTCGTCGTCTTGTTCATGATTTAGGAAGCCGCAAGTGCGTTACGGGTTGAGGGTTAGCATACAACGGCGGGCGCTGTATGCCAAATCTGCAAGCTACTCCGCCAGCTTGGCCAGCGTCCGTGCCAGCACATGCACGCCGCTGCCAATCCACTCAGGTGACGAGTACTCATCCGGGCGGTGACTCACGCCGCCACGGCAGGGAATAAAGAGCATGGCGACGGGCGCAATACATGAGACAAACGAAGTGTCGTGATACGCGCGCCCCACCATGCTCTTGAAGGTTTTGCCCGCGGCAATCGCAGACTCTTCAAGCGCGGCAAGAATTCTCTCGTCGCTCACTGTAGGCGGATCGGCGTTGACCAGCTCTGTTGTAATGTTCACACCGCGGCGTTCTGCAGCCTCGGCACATTTACTGCGCAGTGCATCCAGCACGCTGTCGCGCCGTGCGCCATTAATGTCGCGAATATCCGTTTCGAGCTTCACACGTGAAGGAATGCTGTTCACCGCGCCCGGAAAAACTTCACACACCCCCACCGTTCCAACCGTGTCGATTGCCCCGGTCGATTTCGCTGCGGCTTCCAGTGCGAGCACAAGTTCCGATGCCGCTGCCAACGCGTCCTTGCGTCCAGGCATCAGCTTGCCGCCCGCATGGCCGCCTTCGCCTTCAATCACAATGCGCATGCTCGCCGGCGCGGCGATGTGCGTCACTAGCCCAACGTCGAGCCCTTCCTCCTCAAGGTAAGGGCCTTGCTCAATGTGTAACTCAACAAATTGATGAAATCGCCCTTTCGACTGAACGACAGATTCCAGCGGTCCGCTGAATCCGGCCTGCGTGCGCAACTCATCAAGCCCGTGGCCCTCCTTGTCGCGCAGCGCAAGGGCCTTCTCTACCGTAAGGATTCCCGCCATCATGCGGCTGCCCAGGCAACCAATGCCGAAGCGCGTAGGCTCTTCTGAAGTAAAGACCACCAGCTCAATTGATCGCCGTGGCTTGTATCCAAGCCGCTTCAAAACTCGAATCGCTTCAAGTCCACCGAGCACGCCAACGCAGCCGTCATACAAACCGGCATTGGGAATTGCATCGATGTGCGATCCGGTTCCGATCGGCGCAAGGCCAGGCTCGCTGCCTTCCCATCGCGCGAACGTGTTGCCGATAGCGTCTTCGCGGATCATCAATCCGGCATCCGCGCAAAGACCTTTCACATAAGCGCGCGCCCGCATGTCGGCCTCGCTGAACACAACACGCGTCACCACCGGCGGTTCGGCTTCGGAAATCTTCCCAAGCGCCAATAGTTCAGCGATCAAGCCGTCGATTGAGAGTTTCGGCTGAGTGCTCATTGGCTATGCTCCCAACGGATGCCTGCGCCAGTCTTTGTAGATGAGATATTTTGCCGGCCGTTTCCCCAGAGCGCCAAACCACTGTGGGCAGTACGGCGCCATCCATATAAAGTCGCCGGCCTCCACCGGATACCACGAGTCGCCAAGCCGGTAGGTGCCGCCACCTTCAAGCATCAGCAGACCGTGCTCCATCACATGAATCTCAACCATGCTGAGCGCAGCGCCCGGATCGTAGGTCATGGTGTTCACGGCAAAGTCGTAGCCATCGCCTTCGGGCATCATGCTGCGCACGCGCAGTGCCGCATCACCCATAAGCGCCACCGGTTTCACGTCGTTCTCGTCGCCGATCACAACTTTTGGCGGCGGTACGGCATCCAGCGCTTCATAAGGTTTTTCGATTACAGCCGCGCGCGAAGCCTTAAGCGCGCGCACCGAATGCAAGGTCCCTTCAGGCAAGTATGCGAAACCTGCCGGGGCAAGTGTGTGCTTTTTCCCATCAACCTTCAGCTCCAGCTTGCCTTCGAGCACATAGAGGAAGCGCTGTGCCGGCGCAGGCCCCAGCGATCCGCCGGTTTTGAACTCCGCAGTCATCTGCGTGAACCTCGCTCCCAACTGCGGCGCGGCATGGATGATGAACTCCACGCCGGCAGCGCCGGGCAACGGCGTGCGAACAAACGTGTCGGGCGTTTGAAGCAGATGGTCGTACTTTAAGCTGCTGCGGGTCGAACCTGGGACTTGCATCAAATGCGAACCTCGGGGAGAAGATGCGTTGTTCGATTCTATCGAATTTCAGCGGCCAGTCGATGCAAAAGAAACCGGCCCACACGCAGCGCCGCATCCACGTCGTCTTCAAGCACCGCTTCATCGGGATGATGGCTCAGCCCGCCAGGACTGCGCAAAAAGAGCATCGTCGTCGGCACCCGCGCCGCCAGCACCATAGCGTCGTGGCCCGCGCCGCTGGTCATTAGCTTTACCGACATGCCTGCTGTTTCAATTGCATCGGCAACAAATGAAGTGAGACGTTCATCCATCGGAACTGCAGGCTGTTCCAACTGCACCTGGTGTTGCACGCTCAAACCACGGCGCTCCGCGATGGCACTCGCACATTCGAGAAGTTGATTGACCGCCGGCAAACGAACCGAATCCCGCTCGTGGCGCACATCCAGACTCACCGTAGCTTTGCCCGCAATCACATTGCCGGCATTCGGCTCCACCGCAATCTTTCCAACCGTGGCCAGAAGTCCTTCGGTCGAGCATGCCGTCTCCTCCACGCTCGCAATCCACTCAGCGGCCGCCGCAAGCGCATCGCGGCGCAGGTGCATCGGGGTCGTGCCTGCATGGTTGGCCTTGCCCGTGAATTCAAGTGCAAGCCGCGTCTGCCCCACGATTGTAGTTACGGCGGCAAGGTTTAGGTTTTCGGCTTCAAGAACCGGTCCCTGCTCAATATGAATTTCAAAGAAAGCGGCTGCGTCTTCATCGAGCGCAGCGTCGTCAATTCGATCTGGATCGAGGCCGAACGCACGAATCGCATCCGCTAACGTGATCTCTTCAGCATCCTTGCGCTCAAGCATGGCACCATCGAAACGCCCCGCAATCGCACGGCTCCCAATGAATGGAACACCGAAGCGCACGCCCTCTTCTTCAGAGAATGCAATCACCTCAATCGCCAGAGGCAATTCAAGCTCTTTAGCCAACGCCACGTACTCGAGCGCCATTACCACGCCCAAAACGCCATCGTACTTGCCCGCATCCGGCACAGTGTCAATGTGCGAGCCCATTAGCAGTCGCCTGCCGCTTGCATTTGCAGGTTTCCAAAGTCCGCGCAGATTGCCCACCGCGTCGACATGCACCGTCATGCCAAGCGCTTCCATGCGTGAGCGCAGGTGCTCATGCACCAATTTCGCCGGTGGAGTCAGGAATCGCCGCGTCGTGCGCCCCGGCTCCTCGGTCATCGCCGCAATGCGTGCGCACTCGGCCATCACTCGCTTGGCTGCGTCGCTCATCGCCGCACCAACTCGCGTCCCCGCGCTTCGACACCTACGCTGCCGTCCTGAAAAATAATCTCACCGCGCAGCCACGTTTCCTTTACGCGCCCGCGCAGCTTCGCGCCGAGATACGGCGACAGCTTATGCCTGAAGCGCAGATCGTCGCTCGTCACCGTCCACTCGGCATCAGGATCGAAGACCGCAAAGTCCGCATCGGCGCCAACAGCAATTACACCCTTGCGCATCGAAACCCCGGCCAGCTTTGCCGGCGCTGACCCCATCCACCGCCCAACGTTCTCAATATTCGTGCCGCGCTTGTGCATTGCCGTCCAGAGCACCGGCAGCGCCAGGCCCATCGTACTGATGCCTCCCCACGCGCGATCCCATCGGCCCTCGCCGCCAAGGCTGCGGCTCTGCTTCATCTCCGGCACGCAAGGCGAGTGGTCGGTCGTCACCATATCGATCACGCCGCTTTCCAGCGCACTCCACAGCGCATCGCGATTCTTTGCATCTCGGATCGGCGGTGCGCACTTATACTCCGTCGCTCCGTCTGGAATCTCTTCCGCCGCAAACCACAAATAATGCGTGCAGGTCTCCACAGAGATGGGCAAGCCTCTCTCGCGCGCATCCGCCAGCATCGGCAGCGCAGCCGCACTTGCCAGATGCACCATATGAATCGGCGTGCCGAACTCCTCGGCCAGCCGGATCAGCAGCGCAATCGCATCCACCTCCGCCTCATCCGGCCTTGAAGCAAGATACGTCGCAAACTTCTGCCAGTCAGCTCCGCTCGCATTTAGCTTCGAAGTCGCCGCATCCACTGGCCCCGCCACTTCAGCATGCACCAGCAGCGGCAAACCAGTTCCGCGCAACCGCTCCAGAGCCAGCCGCAGATCCGCCTCGTCCACCCAGGCAAACCCATCGATCCCAGAGTGGATCATGAAGCACTTGAAGCCCGGTACCCCCGCGTGCACCAGCAGCGGCAACTCGTCAGCGTTGCCGCGCACCACGCCGCCCCAACTCGCCCAATCTACCCACACCTTGCCCTCAGCCGCCTCGCGCTTTGCGGCCAGCGCAGCCACATTAATCGTCTCCGGCTCGCAGTTCAGCGGCATATCGATCAGAGTGGTAACGCCCCCGGCCGCCGCAGCCTGCGTGGCTGTCGCAAAGCCCTCCCACGTAGTCCGTCCCGGCTCATTGATATGCACATGCGGATCTACCAGCCCCGGCAGCACAACCGGCTCGCCGCAATCATGCACATCCCATCCGGCGGGAGCCTCATTCCAGCCCACAATCGCGACAATGCGCCCCTGCTCTATCAACAGGGTGGCGGGCCTCAGGCCCTCGGGCAGCAGAACCCGCGTTGAGCGAAGTGCTTGAGCCATAGTCCCTTTACTTTCGCCCTTCCGGGACCCCAAACGCAAGTTCGCCTGCGAGTTAGCCGCCACGCCGCTGGAACCGAACCCGCGCCCGCCGCATCCAATAGAAACGCGTGGTCCTTAACCGCCTGCCAATGCACCGCGTATTTTGAGCAACCAAGGCCGGTGAATTAATGTCATGTCGTCGGGCCTTCACCCCTGGGCCGGCGCGTTCAACGCATCGCCCCGTGAATTTCAGGCCATAAATGGAGACTTCAAATGTTGCAGGGATATTCGATTATTGACGGCAAACCCCGCCAGAGCGGTGGTGCGGAGTTTGCAGGGATTGAAACCGCCACCGGCGTCAAGCTTGAGCCCGCCTACCACTCCGCCACCGCTGAAGACATCGACCTGGCCGCGAATCTCGCCTGGGACGCCTTTGCCGTAACCAGCAAGCTCTCCGGCAAGGAGAGGGCTCGCTTCCTGCGCTCCATCGCCGACGGCATTGACGCCATCAAGCCCGAAATCGTGGCCCGCGCCAACAAAGAAACCGCGCTCCCTGAAGCGCGTCTGCAGGGCGAAACAGCTCGCACCGTCAACCAGCTTCGCCTCTTTGCGCAGGTGGTTGAAGAAGGCTCCTGGAGCATGGCCCGCATCGACCCCGCCATGCCCGACCGCAAGCCTCTTCCACGATCCGACATCCGTTCCGTTTTGCGCCCGCTTGGTCCCGTCGTCGTCTTCGGAGCCAGCAACTTCCCGCTGGCCTTCTCCGTGGCCGGTGGTGACACCGCCTCGGCCTTCGCCGCCGGCTGCCCGGTCATCGTCAAGGCGCACTCCGCGCATCCCGGTACCAGCGAGCTGGTTGCGCAGGTCATCGTCAACAGCGTGCGTGAGTGCGGCCTGCCCACCGGCACCTTCGCCGTCGTCTACGGCGCCGGATCGCAGGTTGGCGCGGCGCTCGTGCAGCACCCGGCAGTCAAGGCTGTCGGATTCACCGGCTCGCTCGGCGCTGGCAAGTCGCTCATGGATCTGGCCGCCGCGCGTCCCGAGCCCATTCCGTGCTTCATGGAGATGAGCAGCACCAATCCCGTGTTCGTGCTGCCTGAGGCGCTTAAGGCCCGCTCATCGCAGATCGCCAGCGGACTCTACGGCTCGTTCACGCTCGGCGTCGGGCAGTTCTGCACCAAGCCCGGCCTCGTCTTCCTGCCGCGCAATGAGTCGGCTGACGCGCTCGTCGCGGAGGTGGTCGAGCTGGTCAAGAAAGGCTCCGCCGCGCCCATGCTCACGGCGGGCATCTGCAAAAGCTACAAGTCCGGCATCGAGTCCAGAGGTGGCAACGCGCGCGTCGAAGTGCTGGCGCAAGCGGCCGCCAACGGCAGCGGCCCCGTTGACGTGGCGCCGGTGCTCTTCCAGGTCAATGCTGAAGACCTCATCAAGGACCCTGCGCTCGAGCACGAGATCTTCGGGCCCACCACGCTAATCATCCGCTACAACGACCACAAGGAACTGGCCAAGCTGGCCAGCGGCATCGAAGGCCAGCTCACCGCCACGCTGCACGGAACCGAGGCCGACATCGTTGGCTTCTCCGATCTGGTTGCAGCTCTCGAGAACAAGGCCGGAAGGCTCATCGTCAACGGCTTTCCGACTGGCGTTGAAGTCTGCCACGCCATGGTGCACGGCGGTCCGTATCCGGCAACCAGCGACAGCCGCCACACGTCGGTCGGCACGCAGGCCATCTACAGATTTGTTCGTCCGGTCTGCTACCAGGACTTCCCGCAGGCAGCGCTTCCGGCGGAGCTCAGGAACGAGAACCAGCTAGGCATTCTGCGCCTCGTCGACGGAGCCTACACCCGCGAAGCAGTTCCCGAACCAGTAGCAGCCAAGGTGTAATCAGTCAGCAATCGCATCAAAAGCGCGCGCATTTCGGCTGAAATGCGCGCGCTTTTGCGCGTAAACAGACCGCTTCTAAGCGCCCTGTTAATCAATTGGTACTGTATGCAATTACTTTCGCTAATCGACAGAAAACTAAACAAAGCCTAATTTCCGAGAAACTCTGAATACAAAAGTGGAACGACTTTCCCCGTCGGAAACAGATGAGGGAGTTTCGCTGAAGTTTGTTCAACAGCGAGAGACATGAACGTTTGTTGTTAGAGCCTTGTACCAATGGTTGCTTCTTTATCTACTTGAGATCTGAGAATAAGAAACTTTGGGGTTTTTCAGTGTCTGCCTTGGATAGCAATTGTGTATCTGTGACGCGGTTTATTCGCAAGCTGCGCGGTGGTTCACAGCCGATATTGGTTGAAGCCAGTGACGGTTTTAAATATGTGGTCAAGTTTGTAAATAATCCTCAGGGACGGGATGTCCCCTTTAATGAAGCGATGGGAAGCGAACTCTACGGTGCTGTTGGCTTGCCAGTTCCAGCATGGAAGCCACTGACGGTCACGGAACAATTCCTGCATCAGAACACTCAATGCTGGTTTGAAACAGCTACAGGCTTTCAAAAGCCAGAGTCTGGCTTGTGCTTCGGTTCTAGCTACTTGGGGCGCGCGGGTTTGACTCTGTGGGAGATTCTACCGCGATCCAGTTTCTCGCGAGTCCTTAACAGAAGCGACTTCACCCTGGCGTGGCTTTTGGATGTTGCCGCTAATCACACCGATTGCCGGCAAGCTGTGTTTGAAGAAAAGCCTGAAGGAATTCGAGCCACCTTTATCGACCATGGACATATGTTCTCTGGACCAGGAGGAGCAGCAGGCCAGCCAATGTACCGTGCTTCGGCCTACTAGGACCCGCGAATTTATGAGGCAAATCTCATGAGCCTTGGAATCTATGCCACCAAAGTTATGTTAAAGATAGATGTAGATAAGCTTTGGAGAAGGGCCGAGTTGCTGCCAACTGAGTGGCTCACGAATACGGTGCTTCCAAAATATGCTTCATGTCTTGGCGTTCTGTCGGATACGAATGCACTACTGGATATTGTTGAACTGATTGCCGGATTCCCTTGTGAAAAGGAAGGGCGTGAGTTTCTTGCCTATGAGCGGCAGCGGAGTTTATCCAATAGGATTTTGCGCGTTAGCATACAGGGCGCATGAAGGTGGGGCGTTCCTTAATATTCTGAATGTCATTCTTGTCGTCAACAGATTGGGGAACGAAGAACTCTGCATCAGGGTTCGCCCCGACTGGTGCGAGACTGTAGGGCGCGAGGCTCTGCCGCACCTCCAGGCGCTTTTCGACGACTTTAAAGAACGAGTCAAGTACGATCCGCAAGGTCTTCTTAAGCAGCTCTCAGAACTGAGTGTGGGCGGCTTGGTGACGTACGAAACTGGTAGAGATCTTGCAGAACGTCCTGATCTCTACCAATTGTTCGAAAGCTTCGCCGAGATTTAATCGGATTGGACAGGCAGCCCAAACAGTTGCCACGAACCTCAATGAACCAAAGCGACAAGTGGGCGGCCGGCATACCCTATCCTCAACATTAATCTGCGGGTGCCGCATCCTTGCGCAGGTTTCATCGCACAAGGGCGGGAGACGAAGACTCTTGGTTCTCTGCTCTCAGCGTTTCTTCCCGCCTTCGCGCAGTCCATTCGGACTCGATCTCAACAATGCCTTCTTTCCCTGTCGCATAGTGCAGAAAGCTGGACCAGGGCCACTACTCCGGTTTGGCCACGAGTCCGCGCTTGACCGGGTTGCGATGCATGTATTGCAGCTTCTCAACGCGCTTGACTTCGTGTGCACGTTGAAGTCGCAGTACCTGGGCTGCCAGAAGTGAACCGCATCTTTTGCTTTCAGTTTTCTCGACGTCAGTTGTTTGAGGACCTGAATGGCAGATGAAAGAGAAACTACGCGCGGCTCGCCTAGAAGTAGATGAACGTGTTCCGGCATGAGCACGTAACCGGTCACGACGAATCCGTAGCGTTGCCGAACCGCTTCCAGTTCTTGTTCGAATACTCGATATGCCGACGCGCTGTTGAGTAGCGGCTTGCCCTGATAGCAGCTAAAGTTGATGAAGTGGAACACTCCACACTTCTGGTAACGAACGAGATCTCTGGGCATGGAAAGGGAATTGTACTGCGAGGCGTGGGTCCAGGTCTGTCGTATCCCATTCTTTCCGCGACCTCACCGCAGGAAGGATGGGGGCCCCGGTCAACTGGTAAAAGCAGGCAGGTGAAATGCTGCGAACAGTATTCTCTTCACCCGATAATTAAAAGCTGCGCAACACAAGCTCTCTTGCACTTGCCAGTACTTTCTCACGCATCGCTGGCTCTGGCAGCATCCGAGCGATTTCAACTGCCCCAACCATCGTTGAAAAAATGGAAAAGAATGCGCGCTCCTTGTCGACTGTTCGCCTACCAGGCATGAACGGCTGCATGCGGCTCTTGTATTTCTTTAACTCCTCAAAGATGGCGGTCTTCATCGACTTATCGGCCCTCGCCATCTCGGGCGCAAGTGCCGGCAGTGGACATCCAACCCCAACATGATCGCAATATTCCAGGCTCAGATAGGTCTTAACAATCGCCTTCCACGCCACTTCAGGTTTGGCTCGCTCTGCGGCCTGGGCAAGCGCGTCGGCAATTTCATTGAAAGCCTCTCTCAGCGACTCGATCAGCAACTCGTCCTTGCTTTCGAAATGCTTGTAGAAGCCTCCATGGGTCAGGCCGGCGTCCCGCATCACCGCAGAAACTGCGGCTCCGGTGATGCCCTCACTGCGAACGCGCCGCGAAGCGTCTCTGACAATCTTTTGATGGGTTTCAGCTTTGTGTTCAGGCCGGTAACGCATAAGTCATTATAAGATGCTGCCAATCATCCCACGATGCGACCCTTCCGCCCACGTAAACCTTTATAAGAAATTCTGAATCCATAGGATGTCATACATAATCCTATGCGTACTAGGAGGCTATATGTCACCGCAAACAATCTTTCAATTGCAGCTCATTCTCGGTTATGTTGCGTGTCTGCTTTGCTTCAGCACGTATATCCTGCCCAGGCTTAAGTCGATGGAACGCTTTGAAGCGCACCGTATCATCGCCACTGTGCACAGCTTCCGCTTCTTTGGGCTCGTCTTTATTCTTCCGGGTGTGGTCGGCCCAAACGTACCTGCCGTCTTTGCAGCTTCCGCTGCCTACGGTGATTTCGCCGCGGGACTCCTGGCGCTATTGGCGCTTCTCACTGTAAGAGTTCGCCCGCTCTTTTGGCTCTTCGTCGCCGCCTTCAACCTCGTGGGCGTAGCCGACCTCATCCTCGCCTACTATCACGCGATCCAGAGCGGTCTTCCTGAGCACGCGGGACAATTGGGTGTCGCATACCCCATCCCGATCCTCTATGTACCGATGTTGATGATCACGCACATTGTCGCTCTCTATTGGCTGCTGCGTCCGCAGCCCAAGGCGGTGCCTCTCTTTACCCCCAACGCGGTCGCATCGCAGATGTGATGAATTGGCAGGTGGCCCTCATAAGGATCGCATCGAACCGTAAATGCTGTGCCCCGTGTCATCGCGTTCTTTGCGATGAGCGGGCGGGGACTCACGGTCCCCGACTCAAATCGACATTGCCGCCTGCCCATCCCTGCGCAGGCTTCACTGGAGCCAGCGCAAGGATGGGATACCAGGACTGCTCGATCAACGTTCTCAACTTCGCATCTCGCTCACTTACTGCTAGTCTGCCCAGCAGTACGTTCCGCTTCAGTGCTCTTGATGAACGCGGCCACCCGGTCGTGCATCTGCTGGCGGCACTCGTCGCGCACATACGCCATGTGTCCTGCTTCGTACCAGTCGTATTCAATGTTCTTGATCAGCGATTTTGGAATCGGCAGGTGTTCTTCTTCGTACTTTGCCGCGAAGTAGGGCGTGGCCAGGTCATAGTAGCCGTCGTTCACCATCACCTTGAGGTGCGGATTGGTTTTCATGGCGTCTGCCAAATCGGAGCTGACGTTAGTCCCCACGGCGCCGGAAATTCCGCCATCTCCCTTGCGCGTCCAATTCCAATTCGCGTCGCCAAACAGCGCACTGGGCAGATAGGTGCTGGTTGCGCCGAATTTCAGATCGTTGCGCACATACGAGTTGATCTGCGCCACATAGGCTGAAGAGATAGCCGTGGATTGCGGATCGTATTCCGCGTTCTGGCTCAGCGGGTCGAGCCCTGTACCGAGATACCGCGTGTCGTAGCGGCCCGCGATCATGTCCTCATCGCCGGCAAACTGCTTGCGAAACTCGCCCGCGGTGACGCGCAGGTTGGCCTTGAGGATATAAGCAACCGGCAACCCGGTGTACTGGTGGATTTTCTCGGCCACAGCCTGCTTTTCTGCGTCGGAGACGCTGTTGCCCTGGGCCAGCGCATGCATGTAGTCGCCCAACGCAAAAGCCTCTACCTGATCAAGAAACGGCGCTAGCGCCTGCGGCTGCGGCGAGAGCTTTTTGTGATACCAGGCGGTGGCCGCGTACGTGGGTAGAGCCAACTCGTAGGGAAGGTCGACGCCGGGAGTGTCGAGGCCGGTGAACACGGTGAAGTTGAAAATCTCGCCCAGCAGCATCACGCCGTTTAGGTCAATATTTTTGTCGTTCTCCAAAAGATTGGCCAGCACGGCGGAACGCGTGGTTCCGTAGCTCTCGCCAAACAGATATTTGGGCGAGTTCCAACGGTTGTACTTGGTGAGGAAGCGCGCAATGAAACGCGCAAAGGCGCCTGCATCCTGATCCAGTCCCCAGAAGGCTTTGCCTGCATCCTTGCCGGTGAGCTGGCCAAAGCCCGTTCCCGGCATGTCAATGAAGACCAGGTCGCTCACGTCGAGCAGCGAGTAAGGATTCTCGCGCAGCTTGTAGGGAGCGCCCGGCAAATGCTGGTCGCTGGCGGTCTCAACGTATTTCGGCCCCAGCGAGCCAAGATGCAGCCACATGGTCGAGCTGCCCGGCCCGCCGTTATAGAAGAACGTCACCGGGCGGTTCTCAGCCTTTGCGCCGTTCTTGAAGTAGCCCACGTAGAACATGTGCGCAAGGGCGGGTCCTTCGGCAGGATTCTTGGGCTCAGAGAGCGCAAGCTGCGTGCCGGCCAGCGGCTTGCCGTCCACGCCGAGCTGGGCATCCTCAGCATCTGTAGCGCCCACGGTAAGAATTCCGGCAGTAGCGGTGTAGTCGATGCGCTGACCGCCAACCACGACCGAACCTTGTGTAGACGAGTCGGGCGGAAAGGCGCTTTCAGCGGACTTTGCCGGTGCGGCGGGCGTCGTAGCTGGAGTTGAGGCGGGCTTGTCCTGCGCGTGTGCGAGTGAGGGAACTGCAACCAGGGCGGAGAGAAGAAGAGCTGCGATAGCTCGAAAGGAAATTCTCACGTTCAATCCTCCAGAAGGGAATTAGGAAGGCAGAGATTGAATTATAGGTTGCGGGGTGAGAGTATGCGGTGGGGTCTTTGTAAGCTGGCTCTCCTGTCCTTGCCAAGAATCTGCGGGCAGCCCATCCTTGCGCAGAGTTGCACCGCGCAAGGATGGGACCAAGCTTGCAGAAAATTACCTCTCCCGATCGCATACTGTGATTGGCGGGAGATAGTACAGAAAGACCGATCGCGCCGCGTGCATTCCGTAAACTCGCCTGCGAAAGCTGGCTAAATCGAGATAAGAGCCGGAAAAACGAAAAACTGCCTGTGAAACTGTGAAATGCCTCTAAGCGCCTCAGGAATCAACGCTTCGCTTCACAGCTTTAGAACCGTCACAGACTCTGTGAAACTGTGACGGTTGCTCAGCTCCTTCAGTTTGCATTCATCTCGCAACTGCCGGCTTCTTGGTCTTCAACCCAATAATGATCAAGCCGGAAATCATGAGCGAGGCGGCCATCACAAAGTAGCCCATCTTCGCATTGCCGGTTAGCGCCTGGAACAGGCCCACCAGCCACGTGCCCGCAAAGCCGCCCAGCGCGCCAAAGCTGTTGATGAGCGCGAAAACTTCACCGGCCACGTTGCTCGGCAGCATCTCAGGAACGATGGCGAAGAACGGACCGTAGGGCGCGTACATGGTGCCGCCGGCGATGACCAGCGCCATGTAGCCGATCCAGAAGCTATGCCCCGCCGTTGCGAACGAGATGAACAGCGCCAGTCCCGAGACACACAGGAAGGGCCACACAAACAGCTTGCGGTTCATCATCCGGTCAGAGAAGTACGACACCAGTACCATCAGCAGCACAGCCAGCAGGAAGGGAGCAGCGCTCAGCAGTCCAATGGTTTCAATGCCGATCTTCGAGCCGGAGCGGATCATCTCCGGAATCCAAAGTACCAGCCCGTAGACGCCAAAGCTCCAGAAGAAATATTGAATGCAGAGCAGGATGACGGCAGGCTCCTTGAGCGCCGCAGTAAAGCCTCCCATCTTGGGAAGTTCTGTCTGCTCGGCTTCAAGCGCTTTTTCAAGGGCTATGCTGCTGTCCCGGTGCAGCCATCCGGCTTGATCGGGCTTGTCGTGCGCAACCGCAATCCACACGAACGCCCAGATAATCGATGGAATGCCCTCGATGATGAAGGTCATCTGCCAGCCCACGGCCTTGATCAGATAGCCGGTTGCAGCGGCCATCCACGTAACGGTGACCGGGTTACCGAGGATGAGAATGGCGTTGGCCCGCGATCGCTCCTCGCGCGTGAACCAGTTGGTGAGCAGGATGAGCATCGACGGAAAGATGAGACTCTCGGCAACGCCCAACAGTGTGCGGTCGACGACCAGCAGCCAGTAGTCGCGGATAACGCCGGTGAGGCCGGAGAGAACTCCCCAGCTAAGCAGCGCCCAGAAGATGAGCCGCGCAGCGCTCTTGCGGCGTGCGTACGATGCGGCGGGAATCTGAAAGAAGAAATAGCCGATAAAGAAGACCGAACCCAGAAATGCCGCGCGCGATTCGGTGATGTTCAGGCTCTGGGCCAGTCCAGCGGCCGCGCCAAAGCCAAAGTTAGAACGGCCGAGATAAGCAAGGCTGTATGTGAAGAAAACGATCGGCATCAAATACAGCCAGCGGCGGCGCAAGTCCGGCCGGGCTTTCAGAGCATTTTGAATCTGTTCGTTGGGCACAAAACGTTATACCATTTCGGCGCGCAGCTTCTCCAATCGGACGCCTATTCTCTATACTTAATGAGCGACTTCTCCGTTCGCCGCGCATTGATTCCAAACTTGTCTTGCCGTTGAAAGGGTATTCCCATCGCACCCGTTTCTCTCACATCGGTTCTGGAGTCGGCTGATTCCGGTCTGCTAAGCGTTCCCACACATGCTCCCGGTCCTGCCGGCTCGCTGCCCATCTCTGCGGAGATGCTGCTGACGGCGCCCAGCGGCAACCTGTTCGGCCTTACGCAAAACGCGGGTATGGGCTGGGCTCCAAACCGCATGCTCGATCCCGAATTCCTGATCTTGAGCACGCATGGCGGTCTTCGTGGAGAAAACGGCGAAGCCATCGCGCTTGGCTATCACTCGGGTCACTGGGAGGTGGGACTGCTGGTAGCCGAAGCCGCCCGCGAGCTCAAGGATCTGCACGCGGTGCCGTTTGCGGGCGCCTGCACCGATCCATGCGACGGGCGCACACAGGGCACGGCCGGCATGTTGGACTCGCTGCCGTATCGCAATGACGCGTCGATGGTGATGCGGCGGTTGATGCGCTCACTACCGACGCGCAAGGGCGTTATCGGCGTGGCCACGTGCGACAAGGGATTGCCGGCGATGATGATGGCGCTGGCTTCGTCAGGCAAAATGCCTTCGATCCTGGTGCCGGGCGGCGTTACGCTCCTGGCCGAGCACGGCGAGGACGCGGGCAAGATTCAGACCATCGGCACGCGTTTTGCACAAAACCAGATCACGTTGGAGTACGCGGCGGAGATGGGTTGCCGCGCATGCGCTTCGCCGGGCGGCGGCTGCCAGTTTCTGGGCACGGCGGCAACATCGCAGGTGGTGGCAGAGGCGCTGGGCATGTCTCTGCCGCACTCGGCGCTTGCGCCTTCGGGGCAGCCAATCTGGCTAGATGCGGCGCGCCGCTCAAGCCGCGCCATGATGCGCATGCATGAGATGGGCATGGGCACCGAGAATATTCTTACCCCGGCCGCGCTTTACACCGCCATGATTGTGCACTGCGCGTTTGGCGGATCGACGAATCTGCTTGTACATATTCCGGCAATTGCGTACATGGCCGGGTTGGAGCGTCCTTCAGTTGCCGACTGGACTGAAGTGAACCGCCTCGTTCCCCGTCTTGTAGACGCGCTGCCGAACGGGCCGCGTTACTTCGCTACGGTGCAGGTGTTCCTGGCAGGTGGCGTGCCTGAGGTGATGCTGCATCTGCGCAAAGCGGGCCTGCTTGATGGACGCGTAAAGACCGTGACCGGCGAGACGCTCGATGCGAATCTCGACTGGTGGGAGCAGAGCGCACGCCGTCAGAAGCTGCGCAAAGAGCTAACGGACCGCGACGGCATCGATCCCGACGACGTGATCATGTCGCCTGATAAAGCGCGCTCGCGTGGATTGTCGTCAACGGTTTGTTTCCCGGTGGGCAACCTGACTCCCGAGGGATCGGTGATCAAGTGCACGGCAATCGATCCGGCGGCCGTCGATCCTGACAATGTGTATCGCCAGGTGGGCCGTGCGCGCGTGTTCATTACGGAAGAAGCCGCGATTGCCGCCATCAAGAACGGTGAGCTTGCCGAGGGCGACGTAGTGGTGCTCATCTGTGGCGGCCCGCGCGGCGCGGGAATGCAGGAGACCTACCAGGTGACTTCGGCGCTCAAGCAGCTCAAGCACAAACGACCCATCGCCTGCCTTACCGACGCGCGCTTCAGCGGCGTGTCCACAGGCGCGTGCATCGGACACGTTTCGCCTGAGGCGCTGGCCGGCGGACCTATCGGCAAGGTGCTGGAAGGCGACCTGATTGAAATCATCATCGACCGTGAAAGGCTCATCGGCTCGGTTCATCTTGTGGGCGATTCCAACGGAAGGTTCGGAGCTGAGAAGGGAACCGAAGTGCTGGCGCAGCGCAAACCAAGGCCAGACCTGAAGCCCCATCCCGAACTGCCAGAAGACACGCGCTTGTGGGCCGCGCTTGTGCAAGCCAGCGGCGGCGTGTGGGCCGGCTGCGTCTATGATGTCGATAAGATCATTGAGAAACTGGAGAAGGACGCGTGAAACTGTATCGCACTACCAAAGGAAACTTCGCTGAGCACGACGGCAAATACTATCTCGTTCCCGAAGCATCATGGGACGCACTTGTGACCCACGCCGACCTGGGCGGCTATCTGCAATCCGTCGTGAGCCAGGGCAAGCCCGCGGCAGATTTTGCCTCCGCGGAGATTCTGGCGCCGATCGTGAGCCAGGAAGTGTGGGCGGCGGGCGTTACTTACTATCGCAGCCGCAGCGCGCGCATGGAAGAGTCGAAGTCCGCAGGTGGCGGCGACTTCTACGATCGCGTGTACACGGCCGAGCGTCCGGAGCTGTTCTTCAAGGCAATGGCCAGCCGCGTGGCAGCGCCCGGCACTTCGGTGCGCATTCGGTCCGATTCAAAATGGAATGTGCCCGAGCCCGAGCTCACGCTCCTCGTTAATAATCTCGGCCAGATTGTCGGCTACACGGTCGGCAACGACATGAGCTCACGCGACATCGAAGGCGAGAATCCGCTGTATCTTCCGCAGGCCAAGGTCTACGATCGCAGTTGCGCACTCGGCCCGTGCATCCTGGTCAGCTCGGAGCCGCTGCCAACTTCTACGCCCATCAAGATTGAAATTGCGCGCGCGGGCAAGGCAGAGTTCTCCGGGGCCACGGCGCTCACCGAGCTCAAGCGCAATCCAGCCACGCTGGTCGAGTACCTGTTCCGCGACAACAATTTTCCGAACGGAACGTTTCTGATGACCGGCACTGGCATTGTTCCGCCCGACACATACACGCTGGCCGTGGGCGACGTTGTTCGCATTACCATCGACCCCATTGGCACGCTTGAGAACGACGTGATTCAGGGCAAGTGATCAAAGTTGGGCTCGGGGCATGAACTCCGAGTCATACAAAACGCTCACAGCAGCGTCAAAATCAATCATGACAAGTTTCCCGGTGCGGTAATGAATCTGGTGCCCACCGGGAAATTTGCTTTCCTGTAACACTGCATGATGCACAATTAGAGATTCAGGGAGATTTTGCCGTGCCGCGCATTCATTTTCACCTGCAACTGGCCGAACTGAAGGACAAACTCATGGCCATGGCTGCGCTTGCGCAGCAGGCGGTGGACTCCGCGGTGGACGCGTACCTGCAGCGCGACAAGGCTCTCTGCAAGTACGTCAAGCAAAATGAGACGGCCATCAATACAGCACAACGCGAGCTGGACGAGATGGCGTACGAGCTGCTCGCCAAAGAGCAGCCGATGGCCATCGATTTACGGTTTATTCTGGCAGTCATCAAGATCAACGGCGATCTTGAGCGCATTGGCGACCAGTCGATGGGCATTGCGCGGCGCACCAAGGAAATCCTTGCGCTTGAAGAAGTGGATCTGCCGGTAGACTTTGCGGCCATGGGCGATTACGCGGGCCGCATGATTCGCTCCGCTGTGCACGCGCTTGTCGATGGCGATGCGCGGCTGGCCGAAAGCGTCCGCGAAATGGACGACGAGATTGACCGCATGAACCGAATCGCGCTTACCGATCTGCTGAAGCTGATTCAGGAGAAGCCCCAGTACACGCAGCAGTCCATGAAGGCCATCCTAGTGGCCAAGAATCTTGAGCGCATCGCCGACCACGCGTCGAATATCGCAACCGACGTTATCTTCTGGATCCGCGGCGCCGACGTGCGACATCAGCTCAGCGTGTCGATGGACTAAGCGCGGTTTGCGTCCGTCATCCTTCCAAGGATCAATGGGCTCCCGCACACAGTAAATGAAAACGGCGCATTCCATTAGGAACGCGCCGTCGTCATTAAGACAGGAAACTAGACGCCGATTACGCTGCAGAGTTCCTTTACGGCAGCGGCGCTCTTTTTGAGCGCCGCATCTTCTTCTGCGGTCAGCTTGATTTCGATGATCTGTTCAAGCCCCGCCGCACCCAGCTTGCACGGCACGCCGATGTAGAAGCCTTCGATGCCGTACTCGCCTTGCAGATAAGCAGCGCAGGGAAGGATTTTCTTCTTGTCCTTTAGAATGGCCTCGGTCATTTCCACCGCCGCCGCAGAAGGCGCGTAGAATGCGCTGCCGGTCTTGAGATGCTTTACGATCTCTGCGCCGCCGTCGCGCGTGCGCTGCACAATCTCGGCGAGGCGGTCCGGTGCAATCAGTTCGGTGATGGGAATGCCGGCCACCGTGGAGTAGCGCGCCAGCGGAACCATGGTGTCGCCGTGGCCGCCGAGCACAAACGCCGTCACGTTCTCAACGCTCACCTTCAGCTCTTCGGCAATAAAGGTGCGGAAGCGCGCCGAATCCAGGACGCCGGCCATGCCGATGACGCGCTCGCGGTTGAAGCCTGCCTGGCGATAGGCGGTCTGGGCCATGGCGTCCAGTGGATTCGACACAATGATCAGGATCGACTCCGGCGACTGCGCCACTACCTTCGACACCACGTCGGACATGATCTTGAAGTTGGTGTTCAGCAGATCGTCGCGGCTCATGCCCGGCTTGCGCGGAATGCCTGCCGTGATGATGACGATGTCAGAGTTCGCCGTTGCGGCGTAGTCGTTCGAGCCCACTACGTGCACGTCGCGCTTTTCAATGGGCATGGCCTCCAGCAGATCGAGCGCCTTGCCCTGGGGCACGCCTTCCACTACGTCGATCAGCACAACATCTGCCAGTTCCTTGGCCGCAATCCAATGAGCAGCCGTTGCGCCCACATTGCCGGCGCCTACAATTGAGACTTTCTTTCGCATGATTCCCCTCTCCTCTATGAATAAATCCAGATCTAGCGTCGAGCGTTACAGGTTGCGGCGAGAATCTCTTCGAGTATGTCGTCGGAGAATGATGCTGCTATCCCACTCATGCGCAAAGAACGCGCATGAATGGGGCACCCATTGTTCTTGCTGAACCCTGATCCCTGTACTTACATGTTTCCGATAATGCGCGTTGCAAACTCGCTGGTGCCTACCTTGGTTGCTCCGGCGGTCTGGCGCTCAAAGTCGTACGTGACAAATTTCTGCTGGATAGTCTTCTCCATCGCGCTCTCGATCATGGCTGCCGCTTCCTTCCAGCCGATGAAGTCCAGCAGCATCACTCCCGACAGAATGACCGAGCCGGGATTGATCACATCCTTGTCCGCGTACTTGGGGGCCGTGCCGTGCGTGGCCTCAAATACGGCAAAGCCGTCGCCGATGTTCGCGCCCGGCGCGATGCCCAGCCCGCCCACTTGCGCTGCTGCGGCGTCGGAGATGTAGTCGCCGTTCAGGTTGGTGGTGGCAAGAATGCTGTAGTCGGCGGGCCGGATGATGATCTGCTGGAAGATGGAGTCGGCGATGCGGTCATTGACCAGAATCTTGTTCTTCCACGCGCCGTTGCCGTGGCTCTTGCCAATGGAGTCGATGACGGCTTTGACTTCAGCACACACCTGTTCGCGGAAGCTCGGAGGCGCAAACTCCATGCCCGGCTCGATCATGGCCGCGTTGGCTTCAACTGAGAGGCCGGGGTTGGCGTCGAGGTTGCCGAGGATCCAGCTCTCGCGCTCCGTCACCGTCTGTTCGCGGAACTCCTGTGTGGCCACTTCGTAGCCCCACTCGCGGAATGCGCCCTCGGTGAACTTCTGGATGTTGCCCTTGTGAACCAGTGTCACGGTTTTGCGGCCCGATTCCAGTGCGTGGCGAATGGCGTAGCGGACCAGACGCTTGGTTCCGAAGATCGAGATGGGCTTGATGCCCACGCCCGAGTCGGAACGAACCTTCTTTTTGCCGTCTTTGAGCAAATCGTTGTTCAGAAAGTCGATCAGCTTGGCCACGTCGGCAGAGCCCTGCTTGAACTCGATGCCGGAGTACACATCCTCAGTGTTCTCGCGGAAGATGACGATGTTGACCTGTTCGGGATGCTTCACCGGGCTGGGCACACCCTGGTAGTACTTCACCGGGCGAACGCAGGCGTACAGGTCAAGCAACTGGCGCAGCGCCACGTTCAGTGAGCGGATTCCGCCGCCGACCGGCGTTGTGAGCGGCCCTTTGATGGAGACACGCAGATCGCGGGCCGCGGCTACCGTATCGTCGGGCAGCCAGGTGCTGAACTGGCGATAAGCCTTCTCGCCGGCGAAAACTTCAAACCAGCGGATGGCGCGCTTGCCGCCGTACGCCTTTTCGACAGCCGCGTCAAACACGCGCTGCGAGGCCTTCCAGATGTCACGGCCGGTGCCGTCGCCTTCAATAAAAGGAATAATGGGATTGTCAGGGACGCTGAATTGGCCGTTGGAGTAGTCGATTGGCTTGCCGTTTTTCGGCAATTCAAGCCCGTTGTATGAGGTCTGCATGAGTTTACCGGTAGTCCTTCCGTGGGAACTTGCTTGGGGGTCTTCAAGGAAGAGGCTACCACCTGCAAATTAGGAGTGGCAATGTTGGGCCAGCGTATTTACCGGTCGCGGGACTGACGCAATTGATCGCCGTCGAAGCCGGGTATGCCGAAGTGGCCGCGAAGATGGAGCAGATCAATCGGGCTCAAGTTACCTGCGACCGTAACCAGTGTCAGGCTCTGCGGTGTTTCGGCCATCACCACTGCGCCACGCAGGTTTGCGCCGTCCATCACCACCCACACATCGGTATGGCCGTTGCGGACCGGGCCGCCGCTGTTGGTGGTTGTCACCAGGTGTTTCCACCCTCGCAAGTGATAGGCGTCGCGCACCGCATTCACTTCTGCCCGATCGGCCAGGGCGCTTGCGCCAAAGCGCAGCAGGTGAAAACTCACGCCGTCGAGCTTGTTAATGCTTTGCCGCAGGTCGGCATCTCGATCGTTCATCATGTCGGCGGCGGCGTTCAGCATGGCACGGTCAAACGTGAAGCTCTCCTTCATCGCCGCATGTGTTTGCAGGTCGAGCAGCGCCCGAGGCACCCACTCCAGAGGGACGGGGTTCAGATCCGTGGCGAATGGCGGCCCCGCCGGGGTGGTATCTCGAACAGCTTGCATTTGCGGTGGAGATTGAGCAAGAAGAAGACCGCAGCTCAGAACCACGCACAAAGCGGAGATTCGAAGGGGGGAGGGCTGCAGCTTCATGTTAGGTACAAACGCTGACGCGGGAGGGAAGTTGTGTGGGCGAGCAGATATTTATTTGCCGGAGGAGCCAAGCGACGCTACGGCTCTCCGGAGCGGAAAAAGCGGCCGGAAATGGTCCATGTCGAACTCCGGTATGAACAGGAGATGAATTTGACGCAAAACCCCTCGCAGACAGGCTGAATGCGATAAACTCTTTCGGGAACCCCATTGGGAAAACGCCACTTCAAAATCCACGGAGGCTACATAGAAATTGGGAAAGAGCATGGTCCCGAAGAAGATCTTCTTCACCAAGGGCGTAGGCAAACACAAGGAGCGTCTTACGTCGTTTGAGCTGGCCCTTCGTGATGCGGGCATCGCCTCACAAAACCTGGTGCGCGTGTCATCCATCTTCCCGCCCCAGTGCAAAGTGATTTCGCGCAAAGAAGGCCTCAAGTATCTGCACCATGGAGAAGTGGTTTTTGCCGTCATTGCAGAAAATTCCACGCGCGAACCGCACCGTCTTGTCGTCTCCAGCATCGGCGTTGCCATTCCGGCCGATCGCAACCTCTACGGTTATCTGAGCGAGCATCACAGCTTTGGTGAGACCGAGGAGCAGGCAGGCGAATACGCCGAGGAACTGGCCGCTGAAATGCTCGCCACCACCCTCGACGTCGAGTTCGATCCGGATACAAGTTGGGATGAGAAGAAGGAGATCTACCGCATCTCCAACAAAATTGTCCGCACCAGCAACATTACGCAGTCGGCCGTGGGCGACAAGCGCGGCAAGTGGACTACGACCATCGCCGCCGCCGTGCTTATCCTCGACGAGTAAGAGCGGACGGCTAAGAGTAGCGGCAGCAGAGTTTGTGGCCAATCCCGCTTGTCGGGATTGGCCTTCTTGCATCGTTGCGGCGGTTTGAGACTCCGGCATTGCGATTTTTGAGGGTAGACTCGGGTTTATGACAACGGCACGCAAATACAACGTCGGCCTGGTGCAGATGAGCATGGGGCCCGACCCGGAGGCAAACTTTGCCTCGGCAGTGAAGCGCATTCGCGAGGCGGCGCGCATGGGTGCCAACATCGTCTGCCTGCCGGAACTCTTTCTTACGCAATACTTTTGCCAGCGGCAGGATCTTGAGCTATTCAACTATGCTGAGTCGATTCCGGGTCCTTCCACCGAGCGTCTGGGCGAACTGGCGCGCGAGCTGCGTTTGTCGATTGTTGCGTCGTTGTTTGAGCGCCGCGCTGCTGGGTTGTATCACAATACCGCCGTCACGCTTGACTCGCAGGGCAAAATCGCAGGCGTCTACCGCAAGATGCACATCCCGGACGATCCGCTCTACTTTGAGAAGTATTACTTCACTCCGGGCGATCTTGGTTTTCAGGCGCTCGATCTGGATGTGGGCCGCATAGGCACGTTGGTCTGCTGGGATCAATGGTATCCGGAAGGTGCACGGCTTACGGCGCTGCAGGGAGCCGAGGTGCTGTTTTATCCCACAGCTATTGGCTGGCACCCGGCGGAGAAGGAGCAGTACGGTGTGGCGCAGTATGAGGCGTGGCAGACGATTCAACGCGCGCACGCTATCGCCAACGGAGTTTATGTTGCCGGCGTGAACCGCGTCGGCCATGAGAACGGCGATGTGCTGGGCAACCGTGTTGAAGGTCCGGGGATCGAATTCTGGGGCGGAAGCTTTTTGGCTGATCCATTTGGCCGCGTCCTGGCCAAGGCGTCGCATGGCAAGGAAGAGATTCTGATCGGCGAAATCGATCTCGCGCTGATCGAGGAGACTCGCCGCAATTGGCCGTTCCTGCGCGACCGCCGCATCGACGCCTATGCGCCGATTACGCGGCGCTTTCTGGATCCCGTGCCGGCTGACCCACGCGAAAGACCTGCGGAGCACGACGAGCTGTGAACCGCACGCCGCACGAACTGGGCTACCGTATGCCTGCGGAGTGGGAGCGCCACGAAGCCACCTGGCTGGCGTGGCCACACAACCCCGAAGACTGGCCCGGCAAGTTCCAGCCGATTCCGTGGCTCTACGCCGAGATCGTGCGCCTGCTTGCCGCGCGCGAAATGGTTCACATCCTGGTTGAAGATGAAAAGGCCGGGCAGCGCATAGCCGGTATGCTCGGGCGCGCCGGAGCGAATCTCGAACAGGTGCGCATTTATCCGTGGCCGACCGACCGCTCCTGGACCCGCGACACAGGCCCCATCTTCGTCCGCAACGCCGAGGGCAGCATCGCTATCACTAATTGGCTCTTCAACGGCTGGGCTAAGTATCCCAACAGCAAACTCGATAACGAAGTGCCGGAGCGCGTCGCTCAACTGCTGGGCTTGCCGGAGTGGCAGCCTGCGATCGAGATTGACGGCGTATCGAATCGGCTGGTGCTTGAAGGCGGGTCGATTGATACGAATGGCGATGGCGTCTTAATCACGACGGAAGAGTGCCTGTTGAGCGATGTGCAGCAGCGTAATCCGGGCGTAAGCCGGGAGCAGCTTGAACAGGTCTTTCACGATTTTCTCGGCTTCGATCAAGTGATATGGCTTGATCGGGGCATCGCCGGAGATGATACGCACGGCCACGTGGACGACATCACGCGGTTCGTCGCGCCGGACACGATTGTGACTGTGGTCGAATCGGACAAGACCGATCCAAACCACGAGCTGCTGGCGGAAAATCTCGACCGCCTACATGCAGCACGCAACCGGAATGGCAAGCAGTTCACTGTTGTGGAGTTGCCGATGCCGCGACCGGTAGTCTTCCGGGGGCAGCGTCTGCCCGCCAGCTATGCGAATTTCTACATCGCCAACGGGCTGGTGCTGGTTCCAACATTTCACGATCCAAATGACCGCGTTGCGCTCAACATTCTCGCCGAGCTGTTTCCGCACCGGGAAGTGATCGGCATTCACGCCGTCGATCTGGTGTGGGGGTTGGGGACGCTGCATTGCATGACCCAGCAACAACCGGCTGGGCTACCATCTCAAGCATGACGGTAGAGGCCATCTCCGACCAGGAAGCCATGCAGGCTGCGCTCGCAGAGGCACGCCTTGCCGCCGAGGCAGGCGAAGTGCCCATCGGCGCAGTTGTAGTAGTTGAGGGCAAGATCATCGGGCGGGGGCAGAACTCGCTGCTGCGCAACCTGGACCCAACCGCACATGCGGAAATCGTGGCCATGCGCGATGCGGCACGCGCCATCGGCAACTACCGCCTCGTGGGCTGTACGCTGTACGTCACGCTTGAGCCGTGCGCCATGTGCGCAGGGGCAATGATTCACGCACGGCTCGGCAGGCTGGTGTATGCCGCCGCCGATCCCAAAGCCGGCGCGTGCGGCTCGGTGCTGGCGGTTCTGAATCATCCACAGCTCAATCACCAAATGCAGGTGGAACAGGGAATCGCAGCGGAGGAATCGGCAGACATGCTGCGGGGGTTCTTCCGGGAAAAACGGAAAAACAGCGAGTCAGCGAGTTAGCAAATCGGCCGTTGAGCTATTTTCGCGTTAGCGTCCGGATTCGTTCTGCCTCTTGTGGCCACTTTTCGATCAGCTCCGCGGCGCTGGCGCTGTGGTAGTCGGCGAAGTCGAAGCCTGGGGTTACAGTGCAGCCCAGCAGCGCCATCTTTCCATCGCCGATGAGGCGCGTACCCTGCCACACTCCCGCAGGAACGACCAACTGGACATGCTGACCTGCCGCCAGGTCCGGCCCAAGGGTGAAAACTGCGGAGCTTCCATCTGGATAGAGTTGCAGCATCTCAACCGGATCGCCCAGATAGAAGTGGAAGATTTCGTCGGAGACCAGCATGTGCATCTCGCTGAAGGTGCCAGGCTCGAGCAGGTAGTAGATGGCGGTGCCAAGGGCGCGCGGCCCCCTTGCCAGATCCACCGTTCCCACGGACGCGTAGGTGCGGCGATAGCATCCGCCTTCGAGCGGGTGCGGTTCCAATCCCAGCAAACGCTTTAGATCCTCGGTGGCCATCATCACAGAATCGTAGGAGCGAACCCCGTAGAGTTAATGTATGACGATTCAGGTTTACACGGCTACCTGGTGCCCGGATTGCCGCGCGGCGAAGAGGTTTCTGGACTCTCACGGTATTGCCTATACCGAAGTGAATGTAGACTCTGATCCGGCAGCTTCGGCCGAGGTGATTCGTCATGTTGGCAAGCGCGCCATTCCCCAGCTTGTCATAGACGGAGAATGGTTCCAGCCGTACAAGCCGGGCCGCGGCCTGCTTTACGAAGAGCTGCAGCAGCGCCTGGGAATTACTCGCGCCTAGTCCTCGCACCCTCGTACAATCAAAGAGTTGGGTAGTCCACACAAACTTGCTGAGTAGGGCGGCTGTCCCGCCGTCTATTCTGGCTTTGCCGATGCTGTTCGCTTCGGCACGATGGAGCTAGAGGCTAAGAGCTAACAGCTAGGAGCTTAAGTTGATCGAACGTTATACACGTCCCGCCATGGGCGGCATCTGGACTGAACAGAACAAGTATCGCTGCTGGCTGCAGGTTGAGTCGGCTGCCAGTAACGTGCTGGCCGAGGACGGCATGATTCCCGCTTCCGCCGCCGAAGCCATCGCCACCAAGACCAGCGTGTCTGCCGAGCGCGTGCGCGAAATCGAAGCGGAGGTGAAGCACGACGTTATCGCCTTCACCACTGCCGTGGCTGAGAGTCTGCACGCTCAAGGTGTGGGTTCGGAGTCACGCTGGCTGCATTTCGGCCTGACCTCGAACGATGTGGTGGACACGGCGCAGGCCCTGCAGGTGAAGGAAGCGTCGGCAATTATAAGGAAGGGCATCGTTGACTTCCTGGCAGTGCTGAAGCGCCGCGCGCTTGAGTTCAAGCACACGCCCACCATTGGACGTACCCACGGCATCAACGCCGAGCCCACGACCTTTGGGTTGAAGCTGCTGAACTGGTACTCGGAGATGCAGCGCAACCTGGCCCGCTTTGACGCCGCAGCGGAAGACATGCGCGTAGGCAAGCTCTCAGGTGCGGTGGGTACGTTCGGCCACCTAAATCCGCAGCACGAGGAACGCATCTGCGCGAACCTGGGCCTGAAGCCGGCGCTGGTGTCGACGCAGGTGATTCAGCGCGACCGTCACGCTGCGTATATCTCTACGCTGGCCATTATCGGCAGCACGCTCGACAAGATCGCTGTGGAGATCCGCCACCTGCAACGCACAGAGGTGCGCGAGGCGCAGGAGTACTTCAGCGAGAAGCAGAAGGGCTCATCGGCCATGCCGCACAAGAAAAACCCCATCACCAGCGAGCAGATTAGCGGGCTGGCGCGGGTGCTGCGCGGCAATGCACAGGCGGCATTTGAGAATGTTCCGCTGTGGCACGAGCGCGACATCTCCCATTCTTCTGTGGAACGTGTGATTTTTCCGGATTCGACGATCCTGGTTGACTACCTGTTGGCCAAGTCAACTGATCTTATCGATCGCCTGCTGGTCTATCCCGAACGCATGAAGAAGAACCTTGAGAGCACCGGCGGGCTGATCTTCAGCGGGCAGTTGCTGCTGGATCTGGCTGAGGCAGGCATGTTGCGCGAAGACGCGTATCGGCTGGTGCAGTCACACGCCATGCGCGCGTGGAAAGAGGATCTGGTGTTCCGCGACGAGGTGGCCAAGGATCCGGAAATTGCCGGAATGCTCAGCATGGAAAAGCTGTCCCATACGTTCGATTACACACGGCAACTGGGCAATGTGGACGCGATCTTCAAGCGGGTGCTGGGGGAATGAAGTAGCTGCCTCTATGAATCTCACCGTAGCCATTACCGGAGCGTCAGGTGCGGTTTTTTGCCGTGAGCTGCTTCGCGCGCTCGAGACTGACGAGCGCGTGACGCGGGTGCACTTTGTGCCATCGGAGAATTCTCTGCGCGTGCTGGCGGAGGAACTCAGCGTCTCCGGCCGCAACGGACTGCTTGAGAAGCTGCTGGGTGGCGCGGCGAAAAAGAGCGTTCAGCTCTCCGACTCCGATATTGGAGCGTCGATCGCCAGCGGCAGCTATCCTTCAAGCGGCATGATCGTTCTGCCGTGCTCGATGGGGACGCTTGCGGCCGTGGCCAACGGCCTTGCCAATTCGCTGATTGCCCGCGCCGCCGACGTGACGCTCAAAGAGCGCCGTCCGCTGTTGCTTTGTGTGCGGGAGACGCCATTCAACCGCATTCACCTGCGCAACATGTCGCTTGCTGCCGAGGCCGGCGCCACGATCTTTCCGTGCATTCCGGCCTTCTACAATCACCCGGTGGATTCAGACGAGATGGCGCGGCAGTTCGTGGCTCGCGTGCTGGCGCACATTGGCCTTCCGCAGCCCGGGGCGTATGTATGGAAGCCTGCAGAGTGAGCCCAAAGCCTGCTAGTTACCTATCTCTAAACCCTTCACTTTCTGGCCCATCCGCGCGAAATCTATTTGACACACCTGTGCTTGGCCCCCGATACTTTCAAACATGCCGAACTTAAGGGAACACGGAAATGCGGCTATGGCTATGTGCATGTGTTGCACATGCGGACCCATCCGTGTGGCTCTGGAACGGCAAATGCGATAGCGCAACCGATTTTAAAGCTAAACGGCCCGGGTCCTGAACAAGGATGCGGGCCGTTTTATTGGTCCCCATTGCGTTAGCCTCATGCTTCCCCTGACGTACTCAACGAGCCTGGATTCACGAATTTTCGAAGGAGCCGTTCAATGTCTGAAGTAAAGCAGCAACTCGCCACACTCGCCGTTCATGCCGGACAAGTCCCCGACCCCGCCACCGGATCGCGCGCCGTTCCCATTTACCAGACCACGTCCTACCTTTTCCAGGACGCGGACCATGCCGCGCGGCTCTTTGCCTCTGCAGGAGTTCGGCAACATCTACACGCGCATCATGAATCCGACCACCGACGTGCTTGAGAAGCGTGTAGCGGCACTGGAAGGCGGCGCAGCGGGCCTTGCCACGGCATCAGGACAAGCCGCCGAGACGCTTGCAATCACCAATCTGGCTGGCGCGGGCGATGAGATCGTCTCCACCACCTCGCTGTATGGCGGCACGTACAACCTATTCCACTACACGCTGCCCAAGCTCGGAATCACGGTGAAGTTTGCCGATGCGGACGACTTCGACGGCATTCGCAAGGCCATCACACCCAAGACTCGCGCCCTTTATACCGAGACGCTGGGCAATCCCAAGCTCGACGTGGCCGACATTGAGCAGCTTGCCAAGATTGCGCATGAGAACGGTCTGCCGCTCATCATCGACAACACCAGCGCGTCGCCTGCGCTGCTGAGGCCGATCGAGTGGGGCGCAGACATCGTCATCAACTCGGCCACCAAGTTCCTCGGCGGCCACGGAACGTCCATAGGCGGCGTCATTGTTGACGCGGGCAAATTTGACTGGGCTGCCTCGGGCCGATTCAAGGAGTTTACGGAGCCCGATCCTTCATATCACGGCGTTTCTTACACGGAGGCATTTGGGCCGCTCGCCTTCATCCTCAAGGCGCGCGTGCAGGGTTTGCGCGATACGGGCGCGGCACTCTCGCCATTCAATGCGTTTCTGATACTGCAGGGAATTGAGACGTTGCACCTGCGCATGGAGAGGCACTCGCAAAATGCGCTGGCCGTAGCAAAGCATCTAGCGAAGCACCCCGGCATCGAGTGGGTCAACTATCCCGGACTCGAGTCGAGCCCCTATCACGCGCGGGTAAAGAAATACCTGCCCAACGGACAGAGCGCGCTGCTCACGTTCGGCATCAAGGGGGGCTTCGATGCGGGCAAGAAACTGATCAACGCGCTCGAGGTCTTCTCTCTGCTGGCCAATATCGGTGACGCCAAATCGCTGGTTATTCATCCTGCATCCACCACGCACCAGCAGCTCTCGGTGGAAGAGCAGGCCTCGACCGGCGTAACGCCCGAACTTGTACGCCTGTCGGTGGGTATTGAGGATGTGCGAGACTTGATTGCGGACCTCAACCAGGCAATCGAAACGGCCAACGGTCACAAAGCAAAGGCCTAGCCGGTTGCGGCAGAATAGTAAAGACAGCTCTATGCCTTCAGCTCTCAGCTTTCAGCTTTATCTCGAATGAAACTGATGGATCGTTTTGTACGAGCAAGCCGAAAATCTGAAAGCTGGCGGCTGATAGCTGAAAGCTAGGAAAAATGACGGACACGCACAATCGCAGCGGTGCTTCCCCACCGCAGAAAGCCATCGAACCCACCTACGAGGGTGACTTCGTGCTGAACGAAGTGCTGACACTCGAGTGTGGGGGCAAGCTCGTTTGTCCCACGCTGCATTATGCCGTCTACGGCCGGCTGAATGCAGCGCGGGACAATGCCGTTCTGGTTTGCCATGCTCTCTCCGGGTCTGCTCTGGTCGGGTCCTGGTGGCCTGAGGTCTTCGCTCCCGGCGCGGTGCTTTCGCTGGAGCACGATTTTGTTATCTGTATTAATCTCCTGGGTTCCTGTTACGGCTCCACCGGTCCCGCCTCAGTGAATCCTGAAACCGGCCAAAGCTACGGGCCGGATTTTCCACTCGTCTCCATTCGGGACAATGTTCGAGCCCAAGCCGGCCTGCTTGACTCGCTGGGCATACGTCGTCTCCGCCTGGTGCTGGGTGGCTCCATTGGCGGCATGCAGGCGCTTGAGTGGACCATCCTGCATCCCGAGCGTGTTGAGCGCGCCCTAGTCATCGGCGTTGCTCCGCTTGGAGCCATGGGGCTTGCACTTAACCATCTGCAGCGCGAAGCCATTCTGCACGACCCGGACTGGGCCGAGGGCCGCTACCTGCCCCAGAAGCCGCCTCGGAACGGGTTGTCGCTGGCCCGCCAGATCGGCATGATCAGCTACAAATCCGCCCCACTGTTTGAGGAGCGCTACGCGCGCAATCCCAACCGCAGCGGCGAGGACCCATGGGCTCTCAACGGCCACGGCGGCGGCCTGATCGGTGGACGGTTCGATATTGCCGGCTACCTCGATTACCAGGGCGACCGATTTGTGGACCGCTTCGATGCCAATTCGTATCTGGCAATCATGCGCATGATGGACACATGGGATCCGCTGCGCTGCTATGGTTCGCCTGCTGAGGCCTTCGGCCGCATCAAGGCACAGGTGAGCTTTATCGGCATCAGTACAGACTGGTTGTTTCCCGCAGAATCGGTGCGCAGCTTTGCCGAAAACGTGCGCGTTGCGGGTGTGCGCTGCGACTATAGAGAGATGGAAAGTGCCCACGGACACGACGCATTTCTAGCCGAACAGGCTGCTCTCGTACGACTTTTGCAGTAGTCAAATGACGCTCTGGCTGTATATTTGGCTACCCAATTTGGCACTGGTTACGTCTCATGTTCGTCAAGCGGAACGGGGAACCATGGAGGGAATTGTGGCTAAGGTCTTGTGGCCCCGTCGCTTGTCAGGGGGGACTCAGCTTTCTATAATCCTTCCAACACCCAAATTGGTGGCTGTGGTATCGTTAATCCGGCACCGCGGCATACAACTGCCGCTATATAAAAGAGCAGTTGCATAATTAGCCAGCAGGTGCGAAAGTATCAATTTCGATTTTGGCAATTCCCAGGAGCACTGCATGAAGAAGTTAGTCTTGGCAACGGCGATCGCTGTGGCAGGTACTTATCTTGTCTCTGCGCCCTCGCTACGAGCGCAGAATTCCGATCAAATTACCATTCAGAATCCGGCCGAATTCAACGCGTATCAACAGGCAACGTCTCAGACTGTTCCGGCGACGAAAGCCTCAGCTGAGGAAGAGTTCCTTAAGAACTATCCTCAGAGTGTTGTGAAGAAATCGGTCTTGGAAGATCTGCTGATTACCTACCAACAGTTGGGCAAGATTGATGAGGCCCTCAGTGCGGCAAGCCGCCTTCTTCAAATTGATCCCAATTCCATGAGGGCGCTTTACATTTCCGCCGCGCTCAAGAAGAGCCAGTGCCTGAAGACCAATGACGCTTCGGTCTGTGCGGACGCCGGCGCTCTTGCGCAAAAGGGCCTTGCAGTACCCAAGCCAGAAGGAACATCGGACGCAGATTGGAAGAAGTTGACCGACGCAGTGTATCCGTCGTTCCACTCTGCTCTTGCCTTGGCGGCAACAACTAAGCAGGACTACAAGACGGCCATTCAGCAGTACAAAACCGAGTTGATGATGTATCCGGCGAGCCAGACCACCAGTGGACCGGCTCTTGTGGATACCTTGCAGTTGGCTGAGGCTTATGCCAAGCCCGGCGATAGCCGCGATGAAGTTGAGGCCGTCTGGTTCTATGCTCGCGCTTGGAACTTCTTCCCGGCAAACTACAAGTCTCAGATTGAAGCCAAGCTGGAGTACTGGTACAAGCGCTATCACGGCAACCTGGATGGACTTGATGCCATCAAGAGTGCGGCGGCGACCTCACTCTTCAAGCCCGATACGCTTCAGGTGAAGGCGGCGCCCACGCCGCCGGAGATCGTGCATAACGTGCTGGCCCAAACACCTGACCTGACGAAGCTGAACCTTGAGGACAAGGAGTTCATTCTGGCGAACGGTAACCAGGAGGACGCCCAGAAGCTGTGGTCTGTGCTGGAGAACCAGTTGACCCCGGTACCAGGCATCGTGATGGACGCTCCGGCGAATGTGCTGAAAATTACAGCCACGCCCACCGGCAGCACCAAGTCCACGGACTATATTGTCAAGATGGCTACACCGGCTGCTTGCTCTGCGGTACCTCCGCCGCCACCCGCTTCGGGAGGAGTGAAGGCGGCGCAGGAATACATTACCGCGAATGCTGACCAGAGCGGTCTTGCTTCAATCAGCGACATTATGGGCGAAGATGCGAAGGTGCGGAAGATCGACGTTACGCCCATGGTTGGCACCATCAAGATGGCGGTTACGCAGGATGCCAAGGACAATAAGGCAGCCGACTTCATCGTCAACTTGAAGGAGCCGATTGATTGCAAGGACGCTCCCGCGGCGGGCTTTGAATACAAGCTGCAGCCGGATGACGAGCTGGATGCCACCTATGACACCTACACGCAGGTTGCCGCCAGCGGTAACCGGCTTGCGACAGCGCAGATTGTGCTTCGCGATGGTTTCATCCAGTCTGCCAAGAAGGCAGCGCCGAAGCGTCCGGCCGCAAAGCCGGCTCCAGGCCGCCGTCCCGCAGCACGCAAGTAGTGGTTCACGGCTACTACCCGTCCGGTTCGCATGGCGGGTAGTAGCTTGAGATTTAACTGCGAGTGCTTTACCGCCGGCCAAGAAAGTGCGGTTGCACGACACTCCTGGAATCGAAGAGGGCAGCCCTTATGGGGTTGCCCTCTAATTCTTTGTGGCAATGTGTCTATGAGGCGTTTAAAGCAGGTGTGGCCATGAGATAGAGGACCTGGAGGCCTGCCGCTAGTCGCCGAGGCCGTTATTCACCAAGGTCATTATTCACCGAGCATGATGCGCTGAATGCTGTGAGCCCGGCCCGTCGCAGGATCGCATCCAACCAGTGCCGCGCACATCTTCGGGGTTCCCGTTGCCGCTTCGAACTTGCCCGGCATTCCGGTGCGGAAGCGGTGCAGCACAAGTTCCTTTTGCACTCCGATCACGCTGTCGTAGGGGCCACTCATACCAACGTCGGTCTGATAAGCGGTTCCACCTGGCAACACCCGTTCGTCGGCGGTGGGAATGTGCGTGTGCGTGCCCAGTACCGCTGTTACCCGTCCTTCGAGATGCCAGCCCATGGCGACTTTTTCGCTGGTGGCTTCGGCATGGAAGTCGACTACGATGACCTTTGCCTTGATGCCTTTGAGCAGTTCATCCGCAGCATGAAACGGATCGTTGGTGCCGTTCATGAAGACGCGGCCCATCAGTTGCGCGACGGCGAAGGGCACGCCGCTTCGGGTGGTTCCTTCAAATACGCCGTAGCCCGGAAGGCCGAGCTGCAGATTTTGCGGGCGAAGCACCCGGCGAGCGTGTTCCTGGCTGTCTTCCGGGACCGATTTCAAATAGTCGATCAGCTCGCGCTTGTCCCACACGTGATTTCCCATGGTCAGCACATCCGCGCCTAGCTCGAACAGATCTTCGGCAATTTGCGGAGTTACGCCGAATCCGCCGGCCGCATTCTCCGCATTGATCACCACCAGCTCCACGTTGTTTACCGAACAGACGTGGCCGATGTGCTCACGGACAATGCGCCGTCCGGCGCTGCCAAAAATGTCGCCTACAAAAAGAATGTTCAAAAACAACTCCTAGCTTCTCGCATGAAACGTAATTCGGTACTTGTAGCGGAGTCAGTGGGTTCTTTCACAATGGTAGTTTTAACGAGGCTCTCATTGCTCCATAAATTCCGGATGATTTTTCTTCAGCCAGATCACAACATCCTGCTGCAGTTGTTCCGCTACCGAGATGGCTTGTTCCAACTCCTGATTTGAGACGCCACCCGCAGCGTCATAGCTGGTGGCATTCCGCTTTTTTGAGAAGGCTTTTAGCTTTTGAATCAATCCTGGATCGGCTCTGAGCGTAAATTCCATGGATTCGATAACCTTCTGATGGTGTCCAGTCTGAACCCTGGCGCGATAGCCGCTTGCCCGCAATGCGATATTCGCGGCAGTGAGTGATGCGTTGAATGCCGCCTGAAAGCGAAGATCCTCAGAGATTGCGTCTACCTTAGAGTCCTTGAGCGCGCGGGCAACTATCCCCTGCAAGTCGCCAATTTCGTCGCGGCTGGACGGTTCCGGCCTGAGCCAACCATATTCAGCCCACTTTTCCAGCGTCACTGTCTTCTCCGATCAAGAAGTATCTTTTACCGCGCATCACTGCGTTTAGGAAGTGATTACCATCCTCGAGCTTCGATCTAAATTCCTCCAATGGGTAAACAGTTGGATTGATGGCTCGGCCCAGGGTGCGCTCAACAGAAGCAAGGCACGCAAGTATCTCGTCCAGGTCCACATCTCCAATCACCATCAGATCGACATCGCTGCCAGCGCTTTCATCTCCGCGCGCAATCGACCCATAGACAAAGGCAAAAGATATCTTTTCGGCGAGAGGCGCCAAAGCGGAGCGAAGCTGGTGAAAAATGCCGGCAGTCTTTGCAAGCAGAGAACGTATCTCTTCAAAGACCGGATGGCTTCGATTTGCCTGATAGAAAACCTGTCTTCCAATAATGGATCGTTCGATCAGACCAATCTCTGACAAAGCCTCCAGCTCTCGCTGCACCGTACCTACACTGGAATTGGTCTCCCTGGCGATCTGGCGAACGAAAAAGGAGCGATCCGTCGTGCCGTAGAGAAGGGCAAGCACACGGCTGCGAGTTTGGCCGAAAAGAAAATCGCTAAGCGCCTGCGGCTTCGTTCTCATTGCAAGAACAATTGTACTCAAAATGAGAACAATTGCAAGCTTCAGGTCCAAACTTTCCAGTGGCTTATTCTTGTTCCTTGGTCCCCTCGTTCCATTGGCTCCGGTCTCTCATTAGCGGGAACAGAATCACATCGCGGATCGATCTTGATCCGGTCAGCAGCATCACCAGCCGGTCGACGCCAATGCCCTCGCCGCCGGTCGGGGGCAGGCCGTACATCAGCGCCCGCACGTAGTCCTCATCCATTTCGTGGGCCTCGTCGTCGCCGCGGGCTTTCTCCGAAAGCTGCTGCGCAAATCGCTTGTGCTGCTCCTCGGGGTCGTTCAGCTCGCTGAATGCGTTACCCAGCTCAAATCCGCCGGCAAAGAACTCAAAGCGCTCTACGTGGGCGGGATCGTCCGGCTTCGCTTTGGAGAGCGGAGAGACCTCCACCGGGTAGTCGTAAATGATAGTGGGCTGGATCAGGAAGGGCTCCACCACAGCCTCGAACAGGTTGTAAGTCAGCTTGCCAAGCGGCGCGTCCTTCGTGGAGTCGTAGTAGACCGCCGTGATGGCGCCAAGAATCGTCTTCAGTTCGGCCAGTCGCTCCGGGCTGATCCGGTTGGTCTCGCCCAGAGCCTTTTCAAGTGAGCTCATAGCGGCCTGCAGACGAGACTGCATTACGCCCATGTTTTTGTAGGCGGTCTCGGCAGGCTTGGCGCCCGCTTCTTCCGGCCAGTACTCGCTAATTGCTTCCCGCATGGAGAGGCGCTGCCACTTGCCCAGGTCAATGGTGTGACCGTTGAACTCGGTAACTGTGGTGCCGTTTACTTCCTGCGCCACAAACGCCACCAATTCCTCGGTCATCTGCATCAGGTCCTGGTAGTTGGCGTAGGCTTGGTAGAACTCCAGCATGGTGAACTCGGGGTTGTGCTGCGTGCTGACACCCTCGTTCCTGAAGTTGCGGTTGATCTCGTACACGCGGTCGAGCCCACCCACTACCAGACGCTTGAGGTAAAGCTCCGGTGCAATGCGCAGAAACAGGTCCTGATCGAGCGTGTTGTGATGGGTCTTGAAGGGCCGCGCTGCAGCCCCGCCGGCTATCTGCTGCATCATCGGCGTTTCCACTTCAAGATAGCCGCGGCTGTCAAAGAACGTCCTCAGCGCGCGAAGCGCCTTGGATCGCTTGACGAACACCTCGCGGCTGTCGAGATTCGTAAACAGGTCAACGTAGCGCTGCCGGTAGCGTAGCTCGACATCGGCAAGGCCGTGAAATTTTTCGGGCAGCGCCAGCATGGCCTTAGCCAGGAAGGTAAGCCGCTCTACGTGGATGGTCAACTCGCCGGTGCGGGTGCGGAACAGATAGCCGGCAACACCGATGTGGTCGCCGAGATCGAGGAGCTTGTAAAGCGAGAATCCCTGCTCGCCCACCGCATCCAGACGGACGTAAATCTGCAGGCGCTTGCCCTGCTGCTGGAGCGTGGCAAAGCCCGCCTTGCCCTGGGCGCGGATGGCCATGATGCGGCCCGCGACGGCCACTACGGCGCGCGTGGCCTCAAGCTCCTCGCCGGTCACAGCATCCCACTTTCCTCGCACTTCGGGGATGGTGTGGGTCGCCGGGAACTGGTTGGGATATGCCGCCTGGCCCAGCTTTTCAATCTCTACCAGTTTCTGTTTGCGCAGGTCGAATAGACCGCGCTCAAACTCCGATTCGAACACGCTGCTTCCTTCTCGCCGATTCCTTGAATTGATGTGCACTCGGCTCTAGGTAAGTATACCGGCTGGTGTGTGAGTGCCTTGCCTGCGCGTGCAAGATTGCGTGGACTCGGTTATCGTGCTCACGCAGTGGGATGGCCGATGAAACTTTCTTCGCGCCTGCTCAGTCCAACCACTAGTAGTCGCAGTAATAATACTGACGGTTTGGCGCGCTTCTGCTGTTTGCATGCCTCTCCTTCGTCCTTCCGAACCGGAGTCCGAACTTGTCCGCAGCCTCCTGTGAACGAGTTCCGGTTCAGACGAAGAGGCAAACCGCAACGAGTGCGCCTTCCGTCGTTGCTGTTTTGGGCTAATTGTTTTCCTCGCATTTATGGGCGAAACCAATAAGCGCCACGTGTGTGGAGGGTAATGCCGGATTTCCTTCCGGGTAGCTCTACCTTTAGGCGATGAAACCCCTCTTTTCGCCGATTAGGCTGAAACCCGAGCGTGTAAGAGTCCTTGGTTTCGTTTGCGATTTCGAGAAATCGCAAATTGAATGTGCTCTGGTCTGTGAATTGCCGAAACTCTCCTCCAGTTAGTGCTGAGATCTCCATTGCGGTCTCCTGATGGAGCATATTCAAGGCACTTTCTTGAGCATCGAAAGACTGCCGACCCACCTCGGATCGTTTGCTGGAAATCTTCCGACTCTTACTCGATTTCGAAGCTCGAAATGCGATGCTGTGAACCACCGTACTCGACGTTCCGATTTGTTCCAGCAGGTCGTGAGGAGAAATCGTGCTTCCTTCGTCTGTATCTTGACTCAGCAGCAGCACAATCCTCCGAAACCTACCGGCCTCTCCCTGCAACTGAAAGACTCCAAAATGAACCGCGTCCAGAATTGCGGCTCCTTGATCTCCCGGCTTGAGGTGCATCAGCGCGTAGTCCACACCGTCCCGCCGCTTTGGAAAATGCCATATTTGTTCGATCTTGCTGTCAAACGTGACAAGGGTCGTTTCATACTCCGCGCTGCCCAGCATCTTGCCCAGCAGGCCGGACAGATCGGCATAATCGCTGAGTCTAAGAGCAGCCGAACCACCCGTCTGAATTAGGATGACGAGAGATATTGGAAGATCGGAAGTCTTCACCAGGTCGATTTTCTGCAGAATTCCGTCGTCGAGCAGATCGAAACGAATCGACTCCAAGATCTTGAACAGGCGATCCCGAAGGGGAAATCACTCGCGCAGGAACCAGCACATAAGTTGAAGTTGATTGAAGCACGGTGCCGTGCGGTTGAGGCGAATCGCTTCCTTGCGCTCTCAACAGACAACCGATGCTGAGAAGTACCGCAAATATCAGAGTTCGATTCAATCAGAATCTCCGTGATGCCATGCGATTGCACGAGGACTGTTTCCGGCCATCGTGGCCTGTCTGTTTAGACTTTCTGCCGACTTGGGCGGTGGCATCTCTACTACTTTTCTTCCAGACTCCACTCCAAAGACCGCGAGCACCAAGCCACAAACATCCCTACCATCACATCGCAATCGCAGATCGGGCAAGTATTCTGAGATTGTGATTCCAGGACTACGTAAACGCAACGGCACTTCGCGACGAAAGATCACTTTCCGATCTGTTGCACGCTGGTTCGCCATTGCCGTGGTTTCGGCCTGGCTGCTGGGTGTGTTTTCGCTGGTCGCTTTGCGCTGGATCGACCCACCGACAACCGCGCTGCAAATGGAGCGCCGGATGCAGTCATGGTTCAGCTCCAAGCCTTATCACAAGCGCTACACATTTGTTCCGCTCAAACAGATCTCTCCAGGCTTTCAACATGCGGTTGTGGCCGCGGAAGACGCGCGCTTCTATCAGCACCACGGCTTCGACTGGCACGAGATTCAGATTGCTGCCGAAGGCGATCTTGAAGGAGGACGCACCCGCGGCGCTTCCACCATTACCCAGCAACTGGTAAAGAATATTTTCTTCGGCACGAAAGGTTCCATTCTTCGCAAGGGTGCGGAGTTCACGCTAGTTCCTGTGGCAGAGCTGGTACTTGGCAAGCAGCGCATTCTTGAGCTTTACCTCAACGTGGTTGAGTGGGGACCCGGAATCTACGGCGCTGAGGCGGCTTCGCACACATGGTACGGAACCTCGGCCCGTAACATCGACCGCGACGAGGGCGCGCGTCTTGCTGCCATATTGCCGTCGCCGCTCAGGCGCAGGCCGGAGCGCATGACGCATTACAGCGAGCTTATTGAAATGCGCATGGCGCAGATGGGTTGGTAGTCTGGCCGCTCACCGATTAGTCAGCCTGACCGGCCGCGGTTTCATCTGCGGCTTGTTCATCGTGTATAACCAGCTTGGATGACAGGTCGCAACCAAAATCCGAACGAGAAGGACCGCGACGGACTTTCAAGCGGCTTCAAGAGCCTGGTTGAGGCGGAGAGGCTGATGCAGGTAGCCTTTGTGCTGCCCAGCGCTTTGGTCATCTGCTGGTTCCTGGGGTGGTGGCTTGCCAGCCATACGCACCAGAAGTGGCTTGAGACTGCAGGCATTATCTTTGGCTGCATTGTGGGACTGGTTTATGTGGTTCAAATGGCGTTTGCGGTGGAAAAGCGGACGAGAACGGACGACGAGTCCCCGAGTAAACAAGGAAAGGAAAGACCCGATAGCAAGTCATGACCCAGGAAACTCATCCCATCGCGGATATCAGCTTTGAAGACCTCGACGCGATGCTCAAACGCGCGTTTCGCAATACTCTGATTTTGGGTGGGTTAGGGTCATTGGCAGTACTGGTGGGAGGCGGCTGGCGCAGTGCGGCGATGCTGCTGACAGGCACTGCCATCTCCGCCGCCAGCGTACTGGAGTGGCAGCGGCTGGTTCGACTGATCAATGCCCGTATGAACAGGCAGAAAACCGCAGCCAGCACCCCTGTTGTGGTCCTGTTCTTTGTGCTCAGGCTCACCATCTTTGCGGGGGTCATTTATGGTAGCCTTAAGTGTTTCCACGGTTCGGTAACGGCTCTTCTGTGTGGCCTGTGTCTTGCGATTCTGACCATAGGCTGGGAAGCAATCCGGCTCCTCAGAGAATGACATCTCAAGGGACGCATCGAAACGGGAAAGCACTGGAATAAATAAGCCGAATGGGCATGGACGATGTGCCCGTGGGCAGAACGGGAATTTTAGGATTCATGCCGGAACAGTTAGTGCTGACACATCTACTGAATAATTTGTTTGGTGGCTTATTAGCTCCTCTTCTGGGTGTATTTGGAATTCACGCCAATCCTGCCACCGTGATCACCAATGCATTTGCAATGGAATTAGTGGTCGCTGCCGGCCTGATCGTGTTCTTCGTGATTATCCGCCTCACGCTGTCGGTCGAGAAGCCGAATCCTGTGCAGCATGTCGCCGAAATGATCCATGAACTCGTAGGTGGTCAGGCAGAACAGGTCATCGGCCACGGATACGAGAGTTTCCAGGCTTGGGTCACCTGCATCGCACTTTTTGTTCTGTTCAACAACCTGATGGGGCTCATTCCGAACGTCGAGACACCGACCAGCATTATCGTGGTGCCGCTGGGTATTGCAGTGCCAACGTTCTTCTACTACAACTTCCATGGTTTGCGCGTGCAGGGTGTTGTTGGATACCTCAAGCACATCGCTGGACCGATCTGGTGGATGGCGTGGCTTATCTTTCCCATCGAGATCATTTCGCACCTGGCGCGCATTCTGTCACTCACGGTTCGACTTTATGCAAACATGCTGGCCAGCGATCTGATCACGCTGGTTTCGTTTAAGGGTGTGCCTCTCGGCCTTCCGGTTGTGGCCCTGGGCCTGCACGCGTTTGTATCTGTGATTCAGGCGTTCGTGTTCATGCTGCTGACCATGATTTATCTGTCGCTGGCAGTTTCGCACGAACACTAGAAATCGCTTTTAGCTGTTAGCTTTCTCATCGCTTTGTGATTGCTCGAGGCTCCAACGTGATGGAGCTAAAAGCTAGCGGCTAATAGCTAAGGGCTCAAAAAGAATTCCGCCGGAGTGCGCTTCCGCTCCGGATCAACGGTAGGCTGCAAGCGTGAGGGGGCCAGCACGGTGAGCCTCAACCACCCACTGGCAGCCAAACTAAAGGGAAGCTGGAGAATTATGCGGAAACTTCAATATATCTTCATGGCGCTGGCGGTGCTTTGCTTCGCAGTGCCCGTGTTTGCAGCAGATGGCGGATCCACCGCCGCCAACCTGGTTCCCATCGGCGCAGGCCTCGGCATGGGCCTTGCGGCCGGTTTGTGCGGCCTCGGTCAGGGCCGTGCGGTAGGTTCTGCTGTTGAAGCGCTCGCCCGCAACCCTGGGGCGCGCGCCGGCATCTTCACCTTTCTGGTTCTCGGTCTCGCTCTGATCGAGTCCCTCACCCTGTTTACCCTGGTTATCGTTTTCGTTAAGATGTAATCGGTTTAAGTTCCATCGGAGGAAGCAGAACGGCCCCGTCCACATAGGACGGGGCCGTTTTCTGTTGGAGCAGTTTCCAGGGTTCAGAGTTGACAGGTCTCCGGGGTCAGGGCGGTCAACTGTAGGTGACAAGCAGACTGCTTAAGGGCTATGTACCAGCTCTGGAAGGTGTCTGAATCCAACAACTCTGAAAGCTGATAAGTGTCCACTGTCTTGCTTAATTGCCCCCGCGTGCAACGGCGGCCGGCCTTTCGCGCAGCATTGCGATTGCCTGGCGGTAATCCATGTTCGGTGGAACGGCCCGGTAATTGGACATCTGCTCCGAGGTGTCGATGTCCCGGGTCCTGAACAGCACGCGCAGGTTCATTTTCAGTTGTACGTTCACAATGCGCCACTGCCTGCCGCCCACGTCTGCTTGCTCAAGCAGCAGCCAGCCGCCCTTGCTCAGCTTGCCCAGAATGCCCCATCCGTAGTTCGTATCCTGTTGCAAGTGGCCTTCCAGACGGATCACACGTTCCTGCGCCTCATCGATGCGCAGTTCGCCGCTCATTGCCGTCAGGGCCTGGGTTTCCATGTCGGGCGGGTCGAACTTCGGGTTTGGAGTGAAGGTGAACCGCTGTACCGTTCCAGTGGGGCCTATGTACCAGCCCACGTATTGGTAGATAAAGGCGTCGGGCAGCATTCGCAACAGCTTGAGCACGATGCCGGCATCGCCTTCCTCGTTGTTCTTGCGATGCGCCTGCATGCTGGGATTGGACGCCAGGGTATCCAGACGCTGCAGTTCCTTCTGATCGTCCTCCGGCGCCAGCGGCTTGTCGTTCACTAACAGCAGTCGTGCCACATTGCCGTCCTTGGTCTCAACGATTTCTTTGGTCGTGGCCAGGCGGGGAGTGGACCGATGGAGCACGTAGCGCATGGGATGGAGCGGATCGCGGGCCACCTTCAGCTCAGTAGCAAGCGATCGCGCCACCAGCGCCTGAGCCTGTGCGTCGGATAGCTGCTCAGCAAAGGCACGGCCGGAGATCTGGGCGGCACATGCAATCAGGCAGAGGAACGTGAAAAATCTGCGCACAATGAATAGTCTAACGGGATTGAGACGCTCGTGGGGGCGACGGTCTCTCATGACGATCCTGACGTCTTTCTCTCAAATTCGTTTACTTGCCGGAAAAACCGGCTATTCCGTTCGATTCGCGCCATACGCGATTGAAGCAACATGCCCGCTTTGCGTATAGTGCGGGCAGGGCTTATTTTTTAGATGCCGGAAGGAATGAGACATGGCAGGGGAAAATACACAAGCGCGCATTGGAAAAAGCATTGTGATTTGCGGCGAAGTGAGAGGCAGCGAGGACCTGATTCTGGACGGCCGGGTTGAGGGAACAGTTACTCTGACCGATGGCCGCCTGACGATTGGGCCAAATGCGAATGTGGCGGCCGATCTTTCTGCCAAGGACGTGCTGGTGATGGGGCATGTTCAAGGGAAAATTGTTGCCAGCGGCCGCGTCGAGCTGCGCGCAGGCTGCAACGTCGAGGGCGACATTTCGGCGCTCCGCCTGGCCGTGGAAGATAATGCCGTATTCCGTGGCAAAGTAGACCTAACTCAGGCGGTTTCAAAGGGAACCGAGAACGCAGGCGTCCATGCCAGCACCGCCCATTCCTAGTTTGAATCCGGCAGGTCATTTGAGCAGAGGTTTGCCCGGCCAAAAGGGGATTAGAGGTTGTTAAGTCGTTGGTTCGAGAAGAAACATGAGGGGCCACCCTCCTCATCCGGTCCCGGTCTGGTGGGGCCTAAAGTTCCACGTCATTCCGGCGCATGGTCTGTGATTCGCAAGCGACTGCAGGCGGAGCCGGGCCTGCGCGTCATCGACAACGGCTTTACTTCTCCCTCAAACATCAACTACCTGACCAGCCTTGGGCATAGTATCTTTCTCACCGACTTGGTTTCCGACGCCTGGAACGGCGATTGGCAGAAGGGCACTGACGAAGACGGCAATCCGGTGTGGGATATTGAAGGCTTCCTCAAGCGGTCGCTCGATTTTGAGGGCCGGACCTTTGACGTGGTGCTGATGTGGACCGCCCTGGATTACTTGCCGGAGGCGTTGGTCAATCCCGTGGTGGCGCACTTGTCCATGGCTATGAATCCGGGCGCACAGTTGATGTCCTTCTTTCACACCAAAATGCAAGGCGAAGAAACGGCTCGTTTGCGTTATCACGTAACGCCGGAAGACGATGTGAACATGCAGCTCACGCAGCAATTTCCCATCCAGCGCGCATTTACCAACCGCAGCATTGAAAAGCTCTTCTCGGGCTGGTCGGGCCACCGGCAGTTTCTGGCCAAGGACAGCGTGTCTGAAGTCATCATGACGCTGTAGCACGCCTTCAGGAAAATGGCAGCCATGGCTGCAAATCGATCGTTGACGTTTGACGAGCCGCATCCTCTGCGCCACCCGCCTCAGGCTCGTAGCGCATTCCCAGCTTGTATTCGCAGCGAATGGAATCCACCAGATCGGCCAGCCTTTTCCGGTACTCCGGCGAGACAAACGCATTATTGCCATATCTCCTTTCGTAGGCGGACACGTGCCGCGGAAAATGCTCGCGTACAAATTCCATGAACGTTGGTTTTGAGCATGGCTTCAGGAACAAGGCTCCCGCGGCCATGAAACTTGCGTTCGCGCCTGCTGCGGCCTTTGCCACTGCGGTAATGGAGCTGCGGCTGTCATTAATGCCGGGCATGAGCGGCGAACAGATGACACCCACGCGCAGCCCGGCCTGCCGTATTGCTGCAACAGCCTCAATGCGCAGATCGGGACGAGGCGCACGCGGTTCAAGCACGCGTGCCAGCCGTGTATTCATGGTGGTCACGGTGATGTGCACGGTGACTTTATTTCGGCCGGCGATCTCCTTAAGCAGATCCAGATCGCGAAGGATCAGAGTGGACTTTGTCACGATGCCGAGCGAGAGGCCGCTTTCCCTGGCAAATGCCTCCAGCAGAGACCGTGTGACGCCCTGCTTGCGCTCGAGCGGCTGATAGGGGTCGGTGGCGGTTCCCAGGGCAACCTGAGTGCCCGGCTTGAGCCGCCTGAGCTCCTGAGCCAGCAGCCAGCCGGCATTCGGCTTGAAGTAGATCTTGCGCTCAAAGTCCTCTGGGTTGCGCATCTCCATGAACTCGTGGGTATAGCGCGCGTAGCAATAGCGGCAGCCGAACTCGCAGCCACGGTAGGGGTTGATGGCGTGCGTAAACGGAAAACCGCGTTTTGAGGCGACCTTGCTCAGTATGGAGCGCGAAGCGAGCGGCCGGTACTCGGTGAGGAAGCCGGTGGAGTCGAGCGGGGCATTGGCCGCTGTGCGCGCCAGCGGGCCCAACGTGGTTTGAGCTGTGCCCGCTTCAGGACTCTCATCTGGGCCCGCATTCAGTATGGGAAACAGGGTGTGGGAGGGGGAACCTATTTTCGCCATTTGTTCGCCTATGAAAGTTAGAGTATCCCCCGAAAGGTATGGCCGTCAAGCGGGATCTGATTCTCAAATTCGTCGGCATGACGGCGCTCAAAACACACAGTCCACAGGCGCGAACGAGAGCAAAAAGCGACAACTTCCGGCTGGCCAGTTAACCTCCAACACATTGCAGATTTTTCTTTATTGCACCCTCGTTTATGCTGGGCAAATGATCCGCACAGTCGCTATTCAAGGGTATCGTTCCTTGCGCGAACTCACTGTCCCATTAGGGCAGCTCACGCTCATCACAGGTGCGAACGGGAGTGGTAAGTCGAGCCTGTATCGTGCTTTGCGACTTCTTGCTGATGCAGCACAGAACTTTGTTGTTGCGTCGCTTGCCCGTGAAGGTGGTCTCCCATCGACCTTCTGGGCCGGACCCGAAACCGTCGCACGTAGCGTTCGCCAAGGGGAACTTCCAGTTGAGGGTCTGAAAAATATGAAAGTTGCCAGTCTCAAACTCGGTTTCGGTGCCGACGACTATGGCTACAGCATCGATTTGGGGTATCCTCCACCACCGCCCCCCCCCACAATGTTTGAACTTGATCCGCATATCAAGCACGAGTGCATTTGGCACGGACCTGTATATCGCAAATCGGCTGCACTCGTAGACCGGCGATCTAATTTCGTTTGGCTATCCACAACTCGCGACGAAGAGCCGGTCATGATCACCCAGCACCTAGCCGACACCGATAGCATGCTGGCTACCGTGGCTGACCCGCAAAGAGCGCCTGAGATGCTCGAAATCCGCGAGCGGGTTCGCGGCTGGCGTTTTTACGACCACTTCCGAACCGATTCAGAGTCACCCTCTCGCATGTCGCAGGTCGGGACGTGGTCGCCGGTGTTATCCCACGATGGCAGCAACCTGGCCGCCGCGCTCCAGACCATCCTTGAGATCCGATCGGACGAGGCACTCGCAACCACTCTTGACGATGCCTTCCCGCGAAGCAGCCTCTCGATTTCAGTAATCAACGGGCGCTTTGAAGTTCAGCTTTCGCAACACGGATTGCTGCGAGCACTTTCGACTGCCGAATTATCGGACGGTACGTTGCGATACCTCCTTTGGGCGGCAGCGCTATTGACTCCACGACCACCTGAACTCATGGTGCTGAACGAACCGGAAACAAGCCTTCACCCCGACCTTTTGCCTGCTTTGGCCCGTCTGATTCTGGCATCCGCAAAAGGCGCGCAGATCATTGTGGTATCTCACTCACCTTTATTGATTCAGGAACTGTCGTCCTCATCTGCATGCTCGCACTTACACCTAAATAAGGATTTCGGCGAGACGAAACTAGAAGGTGAGACCCTGTTCAATAAAGTGAAATGGAATTGGCCATTGCGGTGACCAGCTAGGCTCTCGTGACGAAATCTTCAACGCCAGGCGGTGGTTGGTAAACCGGGAGTTTGTCTCGAAACCCTCAAACACCTTGTTGTTGCACCTGGGAATCTGTCGGTGCTCAAGCATCCTGAGCACCGCCGCATCATCTAAACTCCTTGAGTGCAACCGGAAGAGAGAGGAGAGAGCATGAGCAGCAATGCGACACGTGTTACCTGGCTTGGCCACTCGACCATGCTGGTTCAGACCGCGAAGGGCACCAGCATCCTGATCGATCCGTTCATCGGTGGAAATCCGAGCTATCCAAAGTCATTTTCCCTGCCTTCAAAGATTCAGTACGTTCTGCTGACGCACGGTCACGGCGACCACATCTCTGACGCTGTGCCAATCGCTACGAAGCACGGCTCGACGGTGGTGGCCATCTACGAGCTTGCCGCCTACATCGGCGGCAAGGGCGTGGCAAACACCATCGGCATGAACCTGGGTGGTACGGTACAGTTAGGCGACGTGGCGGCCACGATGGTCGAAGCCAAGCACTCCTCGGCCGCACAGGACGAGAACGGAGTGCACGAAGTGGGCATCGCAACCGGATTCGTGCTGACGGTTGAAGACGGCACGGTGCTCTACCACTCCGGAGATACGGCGGTCTTTGGCGACATGGCTCTAATTCGCGAGCTCTATTGGCCGAAGGTGATCATGATCCCGATCGGCGGGCACTACACCATGGGGCCGAAGGAAGCGGCGCTGGCCGTAAAGCTGCTGGGGCCGCAGGTTGTGTTGCCGATGCACTTTGGAACCTTTCCGCCGCTTAAAGGGACTCCCGATCAACTGGAGAGCCTGATCGATCCAAGCGTGAAGGTTGTGCACTGGAAGCCGGGAGAGCAGTTTACAAGTTGACGAACTCACAAGTTTTCAAGAGACGACTTGTCAATTCGTAGACTTGGAAACTTGCTAACTGTCTTACTGGTCTCTTGTCTGGCGAATGGCTCGCGGTGATTGGCGGATCTCGTCGTCGTCGGGCGGCTTGCCAAGCATTGGGCCGTCGGGCATTCCCGCGGCTGCGCGCACGTTTCGCAATTCGCGCAGGATGTCGGCTTTCTCGCGGGCGTACTGGCCGGCGAGTCGCGTAAGCGCGTAGGTGATGATGTCGCTGTGGTGCAGATCGGGGACGGTTGGATCGCGGCGCATGTTCAGCCACAGCCGATGCACTAGCTGCACGTCTTCCGGGCTGAGAGCAGGCGCGTGCGGCCCGATGTAGAACACCTTTGGCTCGCCCTCGTCCGTAACGACAAAGAAGTTGAACTGGCGCTTAGGCTCTACAAGTGCTTCCCACGCCTGTCCCATATGGAACGCCTGATCCTCCGGGGTCATGGAATTTGAGATGCCCGAGATCACGGTATCCACCTCAAGCGAGTTGGCAGTCTGCGCCAGCGCTGCAAACACGTCACCTGCTGGAACCACGAGTAACGATACCTTCTTGCCGAAGTTCTCCGCCACTGAAACGGCTTTGGTGAAGAGCATCTGCTCGTACTCGCTGAAGCTCTGCTGCTCTGCGCTCAGATACTCAGGGCCGCCGACGCCCATCATGCGCACGCTGACCACCACCACATCTCGGTCGTCGGTGTTGGTGCGGCTCAAAATCCACTTCAGCGCCACGGGATTTCCGAAATCGCGCATCGTAACCATGATGCCGCCGGGGCGGATCGCCGCCGATTCCCGGCTCACCGTGTCCTGATGCTCAAGCTGGAAGTGGTCCTTCATCTGCCGCGCGGTCAGGGCGTGCTTGCGCAGGTTCTGCCGCTCGGAAACGGTAAAGATGATGAAGAAAGAGCCTGCAAAGATGAGGCCGCTGACCGTGGCAACCGACTTTGTGAAGAGGTTCACGACGGCCGTTGTGCTCAATACCATGAAGACGGAGATAAGGCCAAACGGAATCTCCGTGTTGCCTATGCGCACATTTGGTGGAACCTTCCACCCGCGCTCTCCGTGGTACTTCCAGCGCAGTACCAGCATGGCGAGGCTATTGAACGTGAACGACCAGATGACACCGAAGGCGTACGCCTCACCCAGGACGATGATGTTGCCCTGCGTGGCAATGATGGTGAACATCTGCAGGATGAACACCAGATTCACGATGCGGTAGCTGGTGCCGAAGCGTTTGTGTGGCTTGCGGAACCAGTCGGTCAGAACGCCGTCTTCAGCCACGCGCATCAGCACGCCTGTGGAACCGATGATGGAAGTGTTGACGGCGCCCGAGAGAATGAGAAAACCGACGATGACGACAAAGACGCGGAAGGCGATGCGCCAGAACATGGGCCCCACCATGTACATGGCCAGACCGGCAATCAGATTGTTCTGGTAGATGTGCGTCCGCTCGTAGGTGGGAATGATCATGGACGCCAGCAGAGTGGCGCCGCCCGTGAACACAAGGCTGTAAATGGCGATGACGATGGCCGCGCGCTTCAGGTTCTTGAGCTTGGGATGCTCGATTTCGCGGTTCACCTGGGCGAGGCTTTCCTCGCCGCTCATGGCCAGAATGGAGTGCCCGAAGGCCATGAGAATTCCGAAGAGGCCCACGATCGGCAAACCTCGGCCTCGAAGAAATCCGAGTGCATCGTCGCTGAACTTGAGATTCGATGGAATTGGCGCGGGCGGAAGATGCACTCCGCGAACGAAGATCGTGTAAGCGCCCCAGCCGAGCATAATGACCACCATCACGGTGGTGATTTCCATAACGCGCAGCGCCTTGCCGCTCGACTCTTCAATGCCCTTGATATTTTGCCACCAGAAATAGGTGGTTACCATGGCCGCAATCAGGGCCGAAGTGTAGTTGATGTCGAAATGTATTGCGGGGTTATGGTGGGCATCCATCAGTGCCGGAGGCAGCCAGTTGCTGTGCGCTGCTGTCACAAGCAGTTCGTTCAAGAGGCCGACGATGTATTGCCCCGCGGAAACCCCCGAGATTGGTCCGGTAAGGATGTAGTCGAACATCAGCGCCGAGACGCTGACTTTGGCAAATGTGCTTCCCAGCGCTTCCTTTACGACGCGATAAACACCGCCGCGCGTGAACATCGAACAGCTTTCGATGTAAACGGCGCGCACCGCAAAGCTGAAAAGCATGATGCCGAGAATGAACCAGGGAGCAGAAGCACCGATTGCCTGCTCGGCAATGCCGCCTGCATAAAATGCAGAAGATCCGAGATCATTGAGAACGATGGCAGCAGCGCGCCAGAAGGAGATGAAGGTGAGCATCACGGAGGATGCCACAATCAGACGCACGCGGTCGGGAGGAGGTGCTACGGTCGTTCGGGTAGATGCCATCGTTATGGTTACTGTGGGTGGTTACCCATGCTCTAACGTTCAGATGGCGCTACCACCGTTACGCCTTGGCTGAGTCTAGTTCTGATGAATGGCAGTGTCAATCAAAATAGAATAAGGAATATCGAGAGTTCACCTTCCAAATCTATGATTCCTTACACATTCCTTATGCTGCAATTCTTTGCCATTCTCTCTTTGCGGCTGTGGCAAAGCCTGATGTTTTAAACTCTGGTCTGTATGCAGCGTACGTTGTTCAGCGCATCGACTCTGAAATGGTTGGCCGCCGCCGGGCTTTCAGCGGGCTTGCTCGAGCTGCCTTTTCCGCTTGCGGGCCCCATGCCGCCGTGGCGCTCGGTGTTTGCGTGGTTCGGATTGGCGCCGCTTTTGTGGGCGATTCTTTCGCCGCAGGAAAAAGACTCACCCAGGCCGCTGCGTACCGCATTCCTGCTTGCGTACGTCTGCGGAGTGCTTTGGTACGCAGGCAACTGCTACTGGGTCCGCGATGTGATGCAGCAGTACGGCGACATGCCGCCGATGGCTCCGGAACTTCTTCTGCTTGGATTCTGTCTGGTGCTGGGGGCATACTTCGGGCTGTTCGGCCTGGCAGTGGCACTGGTGAACCGCGCAACAAAGAGCAAAGGGCTTGCGCTGGCCTCTGCACCGTTGTTCTGGGCAGCGCTTGAGCTGGCTGCAGCGCGCATCACTTCAGTGCCGTGGGATCAGCTCGGCTACTCTCAGGTGGACAACGGGTTGGTCAATCAACTTGCTCCGTGGACAGGCGTGTACGGTATCAGCTTTCTGCTGGTTGCCGTGAATGCGCTGCTCGCTGCCGGTGTCACGCTTGGCAGCAATCGCCGCAAGCTCGTGTGCGGCGCAGCCGGTGTGGTCGCAGCCGCAATCGGTACGGCAGGATTGCTGCACCAGCCTCCGCGCCCGGCAACTTCGGCCACGGCTGTGCTCATTCAGCCCAACCTCGATGTTCACGGTGTTGGCATGTGGACAGACGTGGCGGAGTGGGATCAGCACATCGCGGCATTTGCCAAGCTGGCCAACGAGCAGTGCAAGACGTATATCGCGGGAATTCCGCAAACCGGTGCGCCTACGGGCGAGATCGTTTGCCCGCCGCACGCCACGCATCCTGATCTGGTGGCATGGCCTGAGTCGCCCGCGCCATTCTTCGAAAGCGATCCGCGTTTTCAGCAGGCAGTGACCAAGATCTCTCAAGGATTGGAAGCACCGCTCGTTATCGGCGCAATCGGCATGGACTATCAGCAGGAGAACGGATGGAAGGAGTTCAACTCAGCAATCGTGATGAGTCCGACGGGCGCGCGCATTGGCCGCTATGACAAGATCCACCTGGTCCCCTTCGGAGAATACGTTCCCTTTAGCCGCTTTCTATTCTTTGCGCGCAAGCTTACGGGCAAGGTTTCGCGCTTTGACCGCGGCGAGGACCGTATGGTGTTTAGGCTCAGCACGCAGAGTGGCGCGAGCCATCGCTACGGCGTGTTCATCTGCTACGAGGCGGTGTTTGCGGACGAGGTGCGGAAGTTCGCGCAACTTGGCGCAGAAGTGCTGGTCAACATCAGCGATGATGGCTGGTATGGCGACACCAGCGCGCCATGGCAGCACCTGAACATGGCGCGGATGAGAGCCATCGAAAATCGCCGCTGGATACTGCGCGACACTAATAACGGCGTCACGGCGGCAATCGATCCCTACGGACGCGTGCGCCAGAGCATTCCTCGGCATGCTGAGGATGCTTTGCCGGCCCAATACGGTTTCCGCGACGACATCACCTTCTACACGGCGCACGGAGATGCCTTTGCGTGGTTATGTGCCATACTGGGACTAGTCGTAGCAGCGTGGGCAGCGAGGAAGAATCTGTCTGAAATGCTGCGGCGCAAAGACTAAACAAAAGCCAGGTATCAGAGAGCAAAATGTCGGTAAACGATCTCGAATTCGCTTATGCTCCCGTGCGCGATCAAGTGCGCGACCTGCGGGAGTATCTTTGACCCCGCCCGCATCCGCAGGGAACTCTCAGAAATAGAAACCAAACTTGCCGATCCGGCTCTCTGGTCGAATCCCGCAGCGAGCCAGCCGTTGATGCGGGACCGCAAGCGGCTTGAAGCGCTTGTAGCGGACGACGAGCAACTTATGCGCCGCACCGGCGACATTGACGCGTACTTCGATCTTGCGCGCGAGGGCGAAGACGTTGAGGCCGAGCTGGATCGCGAGATCAAGGACCTGGCTGCGTTTGCCGAGAGCCTTGAAGCGCGCACCATGCTTTCAGGCGAGGCCGATGCGCTGAATGCCATCGTCACTATTCATCCCGGCGCGGGTGGCACGGAGAGTCAGGACTGGGCCGAGATGCTGATGCGCATGTATCTGCGCTGGGCCGAGCAACAAGGCTTCAAGACCGAAGTGAACGACTATCAGGACGGCGAAGAAGCCGGCATCAAGTCGGCGACGTTCACCATCATCGGCGAGTATGCCTTCGGACAACTTGCGGGCGAGAGTGGAGTTCATCGTCTGGTGCGCATTTCGCCGTTCGACGCGGCCAAGCGCAGGCACACTTCGTTTGCGTCCGTGTATGTTTCGCCGGAGATCGACGAGTCGATCGAGGTGGACCTGAAGCTCGAGGACCTGCGCATCGACACTTACCGTTCCGGCGGCAAAGGCGGCCAGCACGTGAATACGACCGACTCCGCCGTGCGCATGACGCATCTTCCCACCGGCATCGTAGTGCAATGCCAGAACGAACGCTCGCAGCATAAGAACCGCGAAAAGGCGATGAAGATGCTGCGCTCGCGACTGTACGAGTTCGAGCTTGAAAAAAAGCGTGTCGAGAGCAAGAAGCTTGAAGATTCAAAGCTCGAAATCAACTTTGGCTCGCAGATTCGTTCGTATGTGCTGCAGCCGTACCGCATGGCCAAGGATCACCGCACCAAGGTTGAAGTAGGTGACGTGGACAAGGTGCTGGATGGTTACCTTGATCCTTTCCTGCGCGGCTTTCTGCTGGCCAAGCGCCGCGGAACCGCGGTAAGCGCAGCAGGCGACGACGATCTCGACGTGTAGCGGAGAGTAAAAACCAATGCCCAACGATCCTGCATTAATCAACGAGATGCTGCACAACGCGAAGACGATTGCCGTGGTGGGCATGAGCGACAAGACCTGGCGCGCCAGCAACCGTATCGGGCACTACCTCGCGGAGAACGGCTATCGCGTGCTGCCGGTGAATCCGATGTTGAAGGAAATCGACGGCATGCCGTGCTACTTCGATCTTGATGTCGCCCAAGCCGAGGTGCGCGAACAGACCGGCACCGGAATCGATCTCGTGAATGTGTTCCGCGCCTCAGAGCATGTGCCTGCGATCGTGGACGACGTCATTCGCCTCGGCATTCCTTATCTGTGGCTGCAGGACGATGTGTTCCACGAGGAAGCCGTATCCCGTGCGGAGGCAGCTGGTGTCAAGTGCATACAGGACGACTGCATCTTTCGCGAGCACGCCAAGCGGCCGGAGCTCCACCGTGTCAGTTAGGCATCTGGAATGCGCTAACCTAAGCCATTGGATGATCAATCCATATGTAACTTCTATCCACTAAAATGAGTCCAATAGATAGGAGTATTCTTAACTAGCCTTCATGCGGTATCTCCGAACAATCTTCGTGCTCGTTGCTGCGCTGGCTGCCGGTACTGTTGCGCGGGCAGGCACAAACTCGGCTGACGCGCCGCACCTGCGCGTGCAACTGATAGCGCCAGAGGATGAGATCTATCCCGGCGGCAACAACCAGATCGGTCTTTACTTCAAGCTTGAGCAGGGTTGGCACGTTTACTGGAAGAACGCGGGCGATTCAGGCGAGCCGCCGCACATCCAGTGGACTCTGCCCGACGGCGTAACCGCGGAGCCCATGCTGTTTCCCGCGCCGACTCGTTTGCCTCTCGGCCCACTGATGGACTTCGGATATGAGAACGAAGTTCTGTTTCCCATCAAGCTGGACGTTGCGCCCACCGCAAAGAGTGGCAAGGCCGTGCTCGATGCAAAGGTCGATTGGCTGGTGTGCCGCGAAGTCTGCATTCCAGGCAAAGCAGAATTGCAGCTCCCGCTACAGCTTTCAACAACAAAGCCGCCGGTGATTTCCGGCTCCGGCCAGGATGCGGCGCTGATGGAGCGGCTGGCCAGCACGCTGCCGCAGCCGCTGCCCGGAGATGTGAAAGTCGTTTTTGCGCAAACCACGGATGGATTCAGGCTCGGCATCGATACCGGCAAGCGCGAATCCACGGCGCAGTTCTACCCCTTCGATCAGGACTGGCTGGCTAACGCCGCCCCACAGAAGGCGACGCCGACTGCTAAAGGCGTGGTTCTGGATCTGAAGAAAGATGTAAACCTCACCACCAGCCCAAAGCACTTGAGCGGAGTGTTGGAACTCCCCGGCGGCCGGGCCTACGACGTCACAGTTCAGCCGGGAACGGTGGTCATTCCCCCCGAATATGAGTTTGGAACGCTGGCGAAGACGTTTGCTCTCGCATTTGTCGGGGGCCTTCTGCTGAACCTGATGCCGTGCGTGTTTCCGGTGCTCTTCTTAAAAGGGTTGGCGCTTTTTCAATCGGGCGTTGCCGAGCGGCACAGGCTACGCGCGCACGGATTCGTTTACGCGGCGGGCATTCTCGTCTCGTTCTGGATTCTGGTGGCGGCGCTGCTGGGCCTTCGTGCAGCGGGCGCTTCGCTTGGCTGGGGATTCCAGTTCCAGTCGCCGGTGTTTCTTGCGCTCATGGCAGGGCTGCTGTTCTTCCTGGGGCTCTCGCTTGCCGGGCAATTTGAGCTTGGGCTCAGCCTCACGTCGGCTGGCGGTTCGCTGGCGGAGAAGCAGGGTTACGCGGGCAGCTTCTTTACTGGCGTGCTCGCGGTGATCGTGGCAACGCCGTGCACCGCGCCCTTCATGGGCGCGGCCATTGGATACGCACTGTCGCAGTCTGCCGTAGTCACGTTCTGCGTGTTTACGGCCATTGCCCTTGGGCTGGCCGCGCCTTATGTGGCGCTGACGCTGCAACCGGCGTGGACCCGCCTGCTGCCCAAGCCCGGTGCATGGATGGAGATTTTGCGCCAGGCCGTCTCTGTGCCGATCTTCGGAACGGTGATCTGGCTCGCCTTGGTGGTGGCTCAGGCCTACGGAGCCGCAGTGCTGGGTATCCTGCTGGTGTGCTTGCTGATGTTGGCCATCGCGGGCTGGTTCCTGGGTCATTGGCCGGCGAAACGCTGGGCTACGGTGGTTGCAAGCGTGATCGTGCTTTGCGTGGTGGGCATCAGCGTGTATGCCCCCGGTAAGCTGGCCGTGCAGCCTGCAACGCAGTCCGGTGTTCAGTCCCATCAGGCGTGGGAGCCGTGGTCACCCGACACGCTGAGCAAGTACCAGGCGCAGGGCAGGCCGGTGCTGGTGGACTTTACCGCAAGCTGGTGCCTGAGCTGCCAGGTGAATGAGCGCGTAGCCCTGAGTCGGCCTGAAGTGCAGCAAGCTCTTCAAGCGGCAAACGTTGCGCTACTCCGTGCGGACTGGACCCGCCACGACCAGACCATTACCGAAGCGCTCACGGCTCTCGACCGCAGCGGAGTTCCGGCCTATGCACTCTATATTCCGGGCCAGAGCGAGCCACAGATGCTGCCCGAAGTGCTCACCCCCGGCATCGTAATCGACGCGATAAATAAGCTTCCGACGGTGACCTCGTCAGTGGCGAAAACGTCGAACACAAATTAGGCCCCGCAGTCGGGCTCTAGCAACAACCAGGCCCTTGCACGTTGATCGTCTGAATTCCCCTCAGGAGATTGACTATCATGATCAACATTTCCCGCACGTCGGCAGTGCTGGCAGTTTCCGCAGTGCTGTTTCCGGTTTCGCTGGTTGCCCAGGAAGTCCGCGTAGGCGCTCCCGCTCCGCAGTTCACCGCCACAGATTCCGCAGGCCAGTCGCACTCACTCTCCGAAAACCGCGGCAAGTACGTTGTGCTTGAGTGGCACAACCAGGGTTGCCCTTACACGCGCAAACACTACGTCTCCGGCAACATGCAGCAGTTGCAGAAGACGTGGACCGGCAAAGGTGCGGTATGGTTTACGGTGATCTCGTCCGCTCCCGGCCAGCAAGGCTATGTCACCGCGAGCGAAGAGAATGACTACCTCAAGAAGATGGATGCTACGCCCACGGCAGCCTTGCTCGATCCGGATGGCAAGCTCGGACGCATGTACGGCGCAAAGACCACGCCGCAGATGTATGTGATCGATCCCGATGGCAAGCTGATCTACCTTGGCGCAATCGACAACCGGCCCACGCCCGAAGTAAGCGACATCAAAGGGGCGGAGAATTATCTGTCAGCCGCGCTGACTGAAGCCATGGCAGGCAAGCCGGTGGAGCAGGCGTATACGCGTCCCTATGGATGCTCGGTTAAGTACGCGGACTAGAGCGACCTTAGTTGGAGGCAATGGACTCGTTGGCGAGGATGCGGTACAAGGTCGAACGGCTGATGCCGAGCTGCCTCGCTGCCCGCAGCTTGTTGCCGCGGTTCAGATGAAGTACGTACTCAATGTGGCGGCAAATCGCGGTGTCGAGTAAGAGTTCTTCACGTGTGAGCGCCCGGCATGAATTGTGCTTTGCTTCGTTGCTCGCAGACAGCGGCAGATTCTCAGCCAGAATTACTCCGTTTTCTGCCTCAAGCAAAGCACTTTCAAGAATGCTAGCCAATTCGCGGATGTTGCCGGGCCAGGTGTGCTGCAATAAGCGCGCAAGCACTCCTCGTTCCATCGCAACTGGCCTCTGCAGATAGCGGGCGCACAGGCGGTCAAGCAGAGCCTGTGCGATGGGAGCAATGTCTTCGCGGCGCTGGCGTAACGGCGGAACAGCAAATCGGACGGCGGTCAGGCGATAAGCAAGATCGGGCACAAGCTCACCCTGCGCAGCCATCTGGCGAAGTGGTATGTGCGACGACACCAGCACTACTGCGCCATCCTCCTGCCGGTCCTGAAGTGCGCGCAGCACACCTGTCAGCAGGTTCTGCCCCAGGCCGGCGAGCAGGTCCACGCGATCCAGATAGAGTATGCCGTGAATCATCGCCGCATCGCCATCCGTGGCCAGCCACTCGCGCGCGTCGCGGCGCTGCAGCGGAAGATGCGACAACGGTGAGCGGCTATGCAGAAAGCGCGCCAGCGTGTACTTACCGCTGCCAGGCTCGCCCTCAATCGCAGCTACCTGAAGATGAGGCGCAACTATCTCAGTCTGCAGCATTAGTTTGTTCCAAGCCGTGCTTACTCCGGCGATCTGCAGTGGTGGCTGCGTGTCTGTTTCTACCAGAGAGAGGCCGCCAACACCGGCATGAATTTTCGGTACCATCGGCATGCGCCAACCAGCCTCGTCTTCCCGGCTCCAGTTCGAGGGCCGATGTCGCTTTCATCGGCGAGCAGTTTGGAAACTTGAGGCACTCGTGCCCCGACGAACTCCTCGAATCCGCAACTCCCGTCTACTTTCTGATGCGCAGTGCAAACTGGGCTACCCGCGGATCGGTCACCGTGCTGGTAATACTGCCAAATGCCGCCGAACCGAAGCTGCCGTTGGGCTTGGCAAACTCCGGTGTATTCATCACGTCATAAACCTCCGCGCGGATTTCCAGATCTGTCTCACCGGGCAGGTGAATGTGCTTTGAAAGCGCCAGATCGAGATTGCGGAACGCCGGTCCCCGCGCCGGATTGCGGCTGCCGTTGCCGATGGTGAACTGCGGCGCAGTCTCAAATGCCGCGGTATCGATAAAGTGCGCGGGCGTGCGCTGCGATGCGGGCAGATTTGGATTGCCGACGATGTTCGGCCTCTGCAACGCGAATCCTGCAAATGCGTTGTTGTTGGTCGCCTGCGTAATGGCGATGGGCATTCCCGACTGCACGGTGAGAATCGAATTCAGCCACCAGTCGCCGAGCACGGCATTAGCCAGCCCCTTCGACCATAGGCGATGCCCCCCGCCTGCAGGCAATGCATACACGGCGCTGAACGATGTGACGTTTGGCATGTCGCCGCTTGATACATCGCGCTCGAGCTGCGGGCGATAGGTATCGGCCGCAACCAGGCTGTTCGAGTTTGGCGATGAGAGCACCGTGGTCGAGAAGACCGATGACGCGTCATCGATGAGCCGCGAGTGCGTATAGGCAAAATCGAAGGTTAACCCGTGTGAGAAGCGCTGTTCCACCTTCACTTCGCCTGCGTTGTAGTTGGTGTTGCCGCTGTTGTTTCGATAAGTGGCGATATTCAGAAAGCGAGGATACGGCTTTAGCAGCTGAGCCTCGCTGATCGTCGATCCGCCAAGGGAGCTTGAAGCCGGAAGTTGGCCGTAGTAGGGGTTTGGCACTTTCGCAAGCAGCGAAGAACCTTGCGTAAGCTGCGCCGCAGTGAGCTGGTTCAGGTTTGAGTCTGGAATGCCGACGTGAACAATGTGCGAGCCCACATACGCAAACTCAACGGAGAGGTTGCGCGTGAAGGCATGCTGAACAGCGAGGTTCCATTGCTCGGCATAGCCGGAGCCGGCCGTTCTCTTCACCGTGTACACGCTTTGTCCCAGGCCTGCGTTCGGTGTCAGTGGAATCGGAGTTACGGAAGGGCCGTTTGAAAGCATAAATGCGGCGTTGAGGTTGTCCTGCGTCTTCTGTTGTACGTTCTGGATATACGGAAACTGCGGCGTTGTAAACGGCGTGGTGATTCCTGACTGATCGATGAAGACGATGCCGAATCCTGCGCGGACCACGGTGTTCGGCGTAACCAGGTAGGCAAGTCCGATTCGCGGCGCTACATTGCCGTAGTGCAACTCACGCGCGCTGCGCGAATGTCCATCCACTCCGAGATAATCCAGTTGCTGGATCTGCAGGTTGAAGACTGCGCCTTGATTATTCTTCTCTACGGAAGGGAAATGCAGCGTGTAGCGTGCTCCGATGTTGGCTGTCAGACGATCTGTGATCTTCCAGTCGTCCTGCGCGAAGTATTCTTCGATGTGGTCGCGCGGCCGCATCTTGGCCTGCTGCAGATCAATCTGGAAGCTGTCCACCTGTCCCAGCAGGAAGCTCGCAATGGCGTTGCCGCTGTTGGTCAATCCCTGCTGGTTGGTTCCGGTGGCGGTGAATGCAAATGCGCCGGTTGGGTTTGGCGGCGCGACGGCATTCAACTGGTACCAGCGCAGGTCGGCGCCTGCCTTGAACGAGTGCCGGCCGCGCACCCAGGTAAGCGTGTCCACTGTCTGCCACACTCCCGTCTGGTATTGCGAAAACGTGCTTGCTGACGGGCCGATCTGCTGGAAGCCGGTGAATGTGAAGAGGGGCAGGGCGTTGTTAAATGCCGCGTTGCTGGGGATGCCCGGAATGCCGAGCGCCGCCGATGCCGAGTCACCGAGCAATGCACCGGAGATGTTGTTCGCGCGGCGCGTGTATCCGGCGCGGAAGTCGTTGAGCAAATGAACCGAGAACGTGTGAGTCTCGTTGAGCACCGCCTGCTGACCTGTCACGTTAGAGAGGCCGAGAACACCGCCGGTGCCGATGACGGAGCCCGAAAGCTGCCCGCTGCCATCGGGTAGTGGAGTGACGGGCTGCTCCACCTCATTTAAATAGGAGTAGCGTCCGAAGGCGCGGTCGCGTGAACCAAAGGCTCCGTCGATGCGAATGTCGAACTGGCTCTGGTGGTCGGCGTCGTTCGCCGTGCGCCTGTAATTGTTGGCCGTTGCGGTCAGGTTCGTGGGCATCGGAAAACGTGCCAGCAGTGCTTTGGCGGTGGGATCGAGGGGCACGTTGATCACATCCTGCGGAAACTCCTGCCGAACGTATTGCCCGTTCACCACCGTGGTCGTCGAGGGATCGAAGATCTTCGCGACTCCGGTAAAGATTCCCTGGCGCTCGTTCATAGTGGGGATGGTTGAGATGCGCGTAACCCCTACCAGTTGCCGCACGCCCTGAAAGTCTGCAAAGAAGAACAGGCGGTGATGGAGAATAGGCCCGCCCAGCGAAGCATTGTAGAGATTGCGGCGGTACTCCGGCTTGCGCCCAGTGGTGGAGAAGTAGTTGCGCGCATTCAGCACTTCGTTGCGGAAGTACTCCGCGAGGCTGCCATGGAAGTTGTCAGTGCCCGCGCGGGTTGAAACGTTCACCACTCCGCCGTTAAAGCGGCCAAACTCGGCGGGAACATTGTTGGCTTCAACCGTGAACTCCTGAATGTCATCAAGGATGGGAAAGAAGGCTACCTGGCCCGGTTCCGGCTGCAGCGCGGAGATACCGTCAAAGAGATACTCGTTGGTTCTGGGGCGCCCGCCGTTGATACGCGGAAGCAGGGTGCCGGGAGGCAGTTCCACGCCGGGCGCAAGAGTGGCCAGTTGAACAAAGTTCCGTGTGTTGAGCGGCATGCCCGCCACTACCCGCCCCGGAATGTTGGTGGCGATGTTGCTGGAGGCCGACTGTAACAGGGGAGCATCTTCGTTCACCGTCACGGTCTGCTCGTCTGATCCGAGATCCAGCGTCAGATTGGCAGTCACCGGCTGGCCGGTAATGACGGTGATGCCCGAACGGGCGAGATTGCTGAAGCCCTGGGCCGACACGTCCACCCGGTATGAGCCCGGGGCAAGATTGATGAAGACGTAATCGCCCGAACTGGTGGTGGTAGTCGCCTGGCTGGCGAACGTAGATAAGTCAGTTAGCTTTACCTGCGCTCCGGCGACAGCCGCCCCTGAAGGATCGAGTACGCGGCCATTGATCTGGCCTGCGATCTGAGCGAACGCAAGTGTGCCGGATAAAAGAAGAAAGAAAAGAAGCCGGAATAAACGGTTGCTATCGATCATGGAATGGCGTCCTGGAGGATTTATGTGAACCAGGTCAACCCACAAGCGAAGAGTTCGTGGATCCTGGCAGGGCGATCAATGAACTTCCAGCGGGAAGACCATCGAAGAACCTATGTCAGGTATGCTCGATATAATACGAATTTATACGAATTAGAATGAATTTGCAAACATCCGCAGTATGGCCGAGGGCACAGCTGGCCCGGCAAGCGGTTCTAACGGAGGAATTTGAGGGCTGGCCTTAAGGACGGCCGATCATGACTTCCGTGGCCTTGATGAGCGCTACCGCTTCGTCACCGGGCTTGAGCGCCAGCTCGCGCACGGCGTCGGCCGTAATGATCGCCGTGACCCGCTGATCGCCGATCGCAATCACCACCTTGGCAAGCAGACCGTCGATTTTTACCTCGGCAACGGTTCCCAGCAGCTGGTTTCGACCGCTAATGCGTCTTGCCGCCGGCTGTGCTGCATTGGTGGGCATGAACTCATCCAACGCGTCTTCAGGAATGCGATGGTGGCCACCAGGAGTCTTCACGGTACGAATGCGTCCGGCAAGGATCCAGTGTTTGAGTGCCGGGTAACTGATGCCAATGCGGGTAGCGGCCTGGCGCGGTGTGAGCAGGTTGGATGATGTCATGGCTTCAACAAGGGAAATTGCCTCCCTCGTAGGTACTTACAACTTTACTCAACTGATGGCGGAGTTGGCAGGGAAAAGGTGCCAGAACCCTGTGATTGCAGTCACTCGACAGCAGTATATGCGGGTGATAGCCTTCCGGTGGCATTCCCCCAGCGGGTATGGGGTCGCGTTATCTGGGGCCGTAATTCAGGATGGTCAGAAAACTAAAAGCGTGTCGGGAGGATTTGTGACTGTAGCGAGTAGTGTGGAGTTTTTACTGAGTGCATTCAAGCGGCACTTCAAATCAGTAGCGGCCATCGCCGGCCTGCTGCTACCAGCGATTGCCTACGCGCAGCCTGAGCATGGTGGCGGCGAGGCGAACCTGATATTGCCGGATTTAACAACTGTGAATTTCATGGGCATGAATGGCCATGTCCTTCTGTCGATCGGCCTGCTGTTCTGCGTGGGCGGCCTGTTGTTCGGATTGGCGATCTACGTGCAGTTGAAGAATCTGCCGGTTCATCGCTCCATGCGTGAAATATCCGAGCTGATCTATGAGACCTGCAAAACGTATCTGGTGACACAGGGCAAATTCATCCTGTTGCTCTGGGCTTTCATTGCGGTCATCATCTCACTGTATTTTGGCTTTCTGGCTCCGGTCCCCGGCAAGTCGATTGCGGTTACGCTGCCGATCATTCTGTTGTTTTCGCTGCTCGGCATCGGGGGCAGCTACGGAGTGGCGTGGTTCGGAATTCGCGTGAACACATTTGCGAATTCGCGGACGGCGTTTGCGGGGTTGCGCGGCAAGCCGTATCCCTGCTACGCCATTCCGCTGAAGGCCGGTATGAGCATCGGCATGTTGCTGATCTCGGTCGAGCTGCTGATGATGCTCTGCATTCTTTTGTTTATTCCGGGCGATTATGCGGGCCCATGCTTCATCGGCTTCGCCATCGGCGAATCGCTGGGCGCTGCGGCGCTGCGTATCGCCGGCGGCATCTTCACCAAGATCGCCGATATCGGCTCCGACCTGATGAAGATCGTCTTCAAGATCAAGGAAGACGATGCGCGTAACCCCGGCGTGATCGCTGACTGCACGGGCGACAACGCGGGCGACTCGGTTGGTCCAAGCGCCGACGGCTTTGAAACCTATGGCGTCACCGGCGTGGCCCTGATCACCTTCATTTTGCTCGCTGTCCATGATCCCGCGGTACAGGTACAACTGCTGGTATGGATCTTCGTGATGCGCGTGGCCATGCTCGTCTCAAGTTCGGGTGCGTATTTTCTCAATGGCGCAATCGCTCATGCGAAATACGCAAACTCCGACGAGATGGACTTTGAGACCCCATTGACCTCGCTGGTGTGGATCACCTCTATCGTTTCCATCGTGCTCACCTACGTTGTCTCGTACCTCATCATTCCCGATCTCGGTGGCGGATCGCTATGGTGGAAGCTGTCTTCGATCATCTCCTGCGGAACGCTGGCGGGCGCGATCATTCCCGAATTGGTCAAGGTTTTCACCTCCACCAAATCGAGCCACGTAAAAGAAGTCGTAACCTCGGCGCAGGAAGGCGGAGCGTCGCTGGGAATCCTTTCGGGATTTGTGGCCGGCAATTTCTCTGCGTACTGGCTTGGGTTGAGCATGGTTGCACTCATGGCATTGGGCTATTTCTTCACTTTGGGCCCGTCTATGGATGCACTGATGCTGGCTCCTGCGGTCTTCGCGTTCGGCCTGGTTGCGTTCGGCTTCCTTGGCATGGGCCCGGTCACGATCGCGGTCGACTCCTACGGACCGGTTACCGATAATGCTCAATCTGTTTACGAGCTGTCGCTGATCGAAAACGTCCCGGGCATCGAAGCCGAGCTGAAGAAGGACTACAACATTGATGTGAAGTTCGAACGCGCAAAGCACCTGCTGGAAGCTAACGATGGAGCCGGCAACACCTTCAAGGCCTCGGCAAAGCCCGTGCTGATTGGTACAGCCGTAGTCGGCGCAACGACCATGATCTTCTCAATCATCATGGCCTTGACCGACGGACTGACACACGACGTCGCCAGCCTCTCTCTGCTGCACGCACCCTTTCTGCTCGGGTTGATTACCGGCGGGGCCATGATCTATTGGTTCACCGGCGCCTCCACGCAGGCAGTGACGACCGGCGCTTATCGCGCCGTCGAGTTCATCAAGGCGAATATCAAGCTGGAAGGCGTAGAGAAGGCCTCCGTCACTGACAGCAAGAAGGTGGTGGAAATCTGCACCAAGTATGCGCAGAAAGGCATGTTCAACATCTTTCTCGCTGTCTTTTTCGCTACGCTCGCCTTCGCGTTCGTTGAGCCGTTCTTCTTTATCGGCTACCTGATTTCGATTGCGATCTTCGGCCTGTACCAGGCAATCTTCATGGCCAATGCAGGCGGCGCCTGGGACAACGCCAAGAAGATCGTCGAGGTAGATCTGAAGCAGAAGGGCACGCCTCTGCACGACGCAACCGTAATCGGAGACACAGTTGGCGATCCATTCAAGGACACATCATCGGTGGCATTGAACCCGGTAATCAAGTTCACAACCTTGTTTGGATTGCTTGCCGTTGAACTCGCAGTGACGCTCAGCCGGGAGAACCAGATACTGGCAACCTCGCTGGCAGTGGCATTCTTCCTGGTGTCAGTGTTCTTCGTTCATAAGTCGTTTTATGGAATGAGAATCGACACTTCCAAGCAGTAATGGTTCACTGGACCGTAAAACCGGCGGCTCCGCGCTTCATTGCGCGGAGCCGCTTGTGTCTAGAGTGCCTGCCTGCAGCCGATAATCGGTTGCCCGATTGCTGATCCAGCCTTGCGTCCCTCTTTGTCCACATCTCCACACCCGTGCACACCAAATTGCACCGTTCCTGCGCCTTGTGCCGCGCCTCAACCGGCTCTAGGCTTGATGGTGGCCCGCGGAGTGAGCGGGGGCCGGGCATAGTTGGTGGCTGGGTCTCCGGTATCTCAAAACGCGGTATTGCGGATCGAACCGTTGGGCCCGAAATTGCATTTCGGGTACCCCAAAAATTCACCGGATTTGCACCGGTTCTGGGGCAGTTTTGAGAGCCTGAAATGCGCGTGGCGCAAGGCGATTTGGAGCTTTCCACAGCTAAGTGGCTGTATTTACGAGCCTGATGCCAGGAATGCAAACAAAATACAAGATGTTGTGGTTTCTTGTTGACACGTACCATAGACAGCGGTAAGTTTTCATCTGCGGCTGTAATGGAACTTTAAAAAATGGTTTTGCCTTAGGGATCCATAGATCGCCGCCAGATACGGAAGTTCGCAGGCCGCTCCAACCCCCGTACCCCGCGTGTTTGAGACGTAGGATTGGCCCCCCAATCTCAGGATCAGTGCATCTGAGTGGAAGGGGCAGTTTCACAAGAATTTGCTGACCGAGAGGATACCGATGAACGAGGCTCATCTACAAACAACAGCCGCTGCCCTCCAGTCCCCCTATACCCAGAAGGGACTCAAGTTTACTCGCCGCTTTTCCAAGGGTGGCGTCTCCCCTTACGACGAGGTTCAGTGGGAGCGGCGGACCGCATCCATCTCCGACACCAAGGGCAACACGATCTTCGAGCAGAAGGATGTTGAGGTGCCCGTTGACTGGTCGATGACGGCGACGAATATCGTCGCCTCAAAGTATCTGCATGGCCAGTTGGATTCGCCGGAGCGGGAGACAGGTGTGCGGCAGTTGGTGAGCCGGGTTGCGGAAACCATCCGTGACTGGGGTATCCGCGACGGCTACTTTGCCACTACTGAGGATTCGGCCATCTTCCACGACGAGCTTGTGAACATGCTGTTGACCCAGAAGGCGGCCTTTAACTCGCCCGTGTGGTTCAATGTGGGCTGCGACCGCCTTGAGCCCGACTCCGACGGCCAGAACTGGCACTGGGACCCGGCAACGGGCGGTGTGCGTTACTCTGCCACCGGCTACCGGAACCCGCAGTGCTCCGCTTGCTTCATCAATGCGGTCGACGACTCGCTGGACTCCATCCTGACCCTGGCCAAGACTGAGGGCATGCTGTTCAAGTGGGGCTCGGGCACCGGAACCAATCTCTCCAGCATTCGCGGCTCGATGGAGAACCTTTCGGGCGGCGGCCAGGCTTCGGGTCCGCTAAGCTTCATGCGCGGCTTCGATGCCTTTGCCGGCGTCATCAAGAGCGGCGGCAAGACGCGCCGTGCGGCCAAGATGGTGATCCTCAACGTGGATCACCCGGACATCATGGACTTTATCGATTGCAAGGCCAAGGAGGAAGCTAAGGCCTTTTCGCTCATCAGGGCTGGTTACGACGGATCAGGCCCCGATTCCGAAGCCTACTCGTCCATCTTCTTCCAGAACGCCAACAACTCGGTGCGCGTGAGTGACGAGTTCATGCACGCCTACGAGAAGGGCGGCGACTTTACCACCTACACGGTCAACGGCCACGAGCCGGTGAAGACCTACAAGGCGCGCGACATCATGCACAAGATTGCCGAGGCCACCTGGCAGTGCGGCGATCCGGGCATGCAGTTCGACACCACCATCAATAAATGGCACACCAGCAAGAACACCGCGCGCATCAACGCGTCTAATCCTTGCTCTGAGTACATGTTCCTCGACAACTCCGCTTGCAATTTGGCCAGCTTCAACCTCATGAAGTTCGTCAACGCGGCGGGAACGTTCGAGATTGAGGCCTATCGCCACGCAATCTCGGTCATTATCACGGCCATGGAGATCCTGGTAGATAACTCCGGGTACCCGACGGAGAACATCTCTCGCAATTCGCATGACTATCGTCCGCTGGGTCTTGGCTATGCGAACCTGGGTGCGCTGCTCATGGCTTTCGGCCTTCCCTACGATTCTGCTGCAGGACGTGACCTCGCAGCAGCGCTCACGGCCATCATGTGCGGCCAGGCATATCTGCAGTCTGCTGTGATTGCCGCCAACTGCCCCCCGCTAGCTTCGGCCACCTCTCTTACGGCATCGGTTGAGCGGCAAGGCGGCGCATGCCCCGGTTACTACGTCAATCGCGAGCCGTTTCTTGATGTCATTCGTATGCACCGTGCTGAAGTCAACAATATTGGTAAGTCGAAGCAGAGTGGCGAGGCTTTCAGCGTTCCGCAACTCGATTCGCTGATCGATGCCAGCCGCGAGAGTTGGGACCTGGCGCTTGTTTACGGCGAGCGCTACGGCTATCGCAACTCGCAGGTTACGGTGCTAGCCCCCACGGGCACCATCGGATTCATGATGGATTGCGACACCACCGGCATCGAACCCGATCTGGCGCTGGTGAAGTACAAGAAGCTGGTCGGCGGCGGCATGATCAAGATCGTAAACAACACGGTGCCGGCGGCGCTGTTCAAGCTGGGCTACAGCCATGACGACGTCAACGCCATCGTCAGCTACATTGACGCAACCGGCACCATTGAAGGCGCACCCGGAATCAAGCCGGAGCATCTGGCGGTGTTCGATTGCAGCTTTAAGCCGGCCAAGGGCACGCGCTCCATCCACTACATGGGTCACATCAAGATGATGTCGGCCACGCAGCCGTTCCTCTCCGGCGCAATCTCCAAGACCGTGAACCTTCCGCAGGAAGCCACAGTGGACGACGTTGCGGAAGCCTATGCGGAAAGCTGGCGTCGCGGTATCAAGGCCGTGGCCATCTATCGCGACGGCTCAAAGGGAACGCAGCCGCTCAACACCAGCATGGATACGAAGAAGGAGCCCTCGGCTCTGGATGCCGTGGGCAGCCGCGTGCTCGCACAGCTAGCCGCCTCGCAGCCCGTTGCTGAAGCAGACCTGAAGGCGCTTGAAGCCAAGCCGGGAGAAAAGATCGAGGTTACGGCCAAGCAGATGGCGGCTGCGGTAGAGGCCTTCCAGAAGGCGCTCGACGATGTGGCCAAGGCATCGGCGATCATGGTGCTCACGGCTTCGCCGGCCATCGGTGCGGCCACCGAGCCTGCACGCGAGGTGCAGGACTTGAACGCTCCGCCGCGCGCGGTGCGTCACCGCCTGCAGGAGGAGCGCGCGTCGATCACGCACAAGTTCTCCATCGCCGGGCATGAGGGCTACATCACGGTCGGCCTGTATCCAAACGGAGAGCCGGGCGAGATCTTCATCCGCATGGCCAAGGAAGGATCGACGGTCTCCGGCTTGATGGATGCTTTCGCCACCTCGATTTCGCTGGCGCTGCAGCACGGCGTTCCGCTCAAGGTTCTGTGCGAGAAGTTTGCGCACACCCGCTTTGAGCCGTCGGGCTGGACCGGCAACGAGCAGATCGGTTACGCAAAGAGTCTGATGGACTACCTCTTCCGCTGGCTCAATCTGCGCTTCCTCTCTGGTGAGCAGTTGACGTTGTTTGCCGGCTTGGCTCCGCGCGTTCCTGAGTTGCCGGAGTCGCCCAGCATTCTCTCCGAGAGCGAGGAAGAGGAAGTTTCATCGAAACAGAATCTCGCCCGCCTTGCTGAGGAAGTTGCCAAGCGGCTCAACCAGGTATCGCCAACGCACGGCGGTCCGTCAGGCGGTGGAGGCATCGCGCCCGATATCCACAGCGTTGCCTCGACCGGTAATCCTGCGGGTCTGCCCAGCATGCAGGACCGCGGTCTTTACCACGCGGCTGATGCCATGCGCGAGATGTACGAGATGGGCGACGCGCCAAGCTGCCCCACCTGCGGAGCCATTATGGTGCGCAATGGCAGTTGCTACCGCTGCATGAGCTGCGGATCAACGAGCGGATGCAGCTAAATACGGGCATTTGTATTCGACGAGGAGCAGGCCATAGCCTGCTCCTCGTTTTTGCATCAAGTGACTGAAGAATTCAAGCCGGTGTGCGCCGTTGTGAGTGGTCGTCTTTGTGAATGGGGTCGTCCTAATTGCGGCAGAAGCCCATTGTTGTTCTAGGAAGCTTCGCTTTCGGGCGCGGGGCCTTTCAAAGTGTCGTCAACTTCTTCAATCAACTTTGACGCGGTGTTTGACGACACCCAGCCATCATTCATCGCCTGCTCAATCGCGCCCTTCTCTGCGCTGCTCAGCCGTGCCCGCGCCACTCGGAATTCATCTGAAAGCCTGTCCTGACTATCGCCAAGAATCAAATCAATCGAGGCATTCGCGTCTTCCAGTCTCGTCTTGAGTTCGCTGCGCAGTTGTTCGTGCACAGGGCGGGAGATCAACTGTCTGCTTGCGATGCCGTCCAACTCGGCGATGGCGGACGCGATTGCTACCTGGCGCACGCGGGAGCGTGAATAGTCGTCGTCAGTGTTTTGTGCAATTCCAAGCAGGCGAATCAACGGTTTCAGGGTGATCCCCTGAACCACAATCGTGAACGCTACTACTGCGAATGTCAGGTTCAACAGTTGATCGCGATATGGAAAGGCTTTTCCCAGGCTCAGGACCAGAGCCAAGGAAAGCGCACCGCGCATTCCGCCCCACACCATCACGTGCTGCCATTGCAATGGAATCTTTGGCGCAAAGAGATTGCTGATCGGCACCAGCCCGTATACGGCAACCAGGCGCCCCACAAAGACTGCGGCAATCGAGAAGGCCGCCGCTTGCCATATGTGCATCAGTTCACCTAAATGCACCTGCAGTCCGATGAGCAAAAACAAAACGGAATTGATCAGAAACGATGCGTACTCCCAGAACGACCACAAGGAAATGCGCGTGCGCCAGCTCATTCCCGTGCGCATGCCGAAATTGCCAATCATCAGGCCCGCCACTACCGTGGCAATGACTCCCGACAAGTGCAAAGACTGCGCAAGAAGGTAGGAACCGTACGCCAATATGGTCGTAAGCGTAATCTCAATCTCTGGATCGTCGATTCTCTGTGTAAGTCTGCTGAATAAATAGCCCAGCCCAGCACCCAAAGCAACGCCACCCACAACCTCAACGGCGAAACTTCGAATACCGGCCAAGACATTGAATTGAGAACTGGCAACAGCACCCACCAGAATCCCGTACAGCACTACAGATGTGCCGTCGTTAAACAGGCTTTCCCCTTCCACGTTGATTGCGAGCCGCTTGTCAATCGACATGTCCTTGAAGATCGAGAGCACCGAGATGGGATCAGTAGCCGCCACAATCGAACCGAAAACAAGCGCTACAAGAATGGGAATTCCCAGTGCCCAATGGAGAACAAAACCGGAAATTACGGTTGCCGTGAATACTCCTACAGTCGCAAGCAGACAAATGGGGACGAGGTTCTCCCGCAACTGCCGAATTTGAATCTTCAGGCTCCCCTCAAATAGAAGAGCAGGCAGAAAAATGACCAGGCTGACGTTTGGTGTCAACCAATCAGGAGAATGAGCGAAAATGCCATTCACCAGCGGCAGATGAAACGACCCAAGAGCGATCCCTCCCAGGACAAGAGCGACCGTGTAAGGAATGCGCAGCCGCGCGGCAACCAGAGCAATTGCAGAGGCGGCAAGCAACATCCAGATCAAAAACTCAATTTGCGAACCAACAGTCATCCGGGTGCTCCAACAATGCGCTCTGCTCGCCAGGTCAAGCGCAAGAGAGCCTAATTATAATCGGGACTGCCGCCGTGAAATCTCAAGCCATGCACCTGAGCAGTTCGTTGTATTTCGTCCAAGTCAACCCATGTAGAAACGGCCGGTCCATACGAACCAGTGCCGTGCAGAGTAGTCACACGAAGGAAATTCCTTCACTCCAATGGTTTTTATGCGCTCGCGCCGTCGGGGCGGTGCAAAAAGGCGAAAGTGCCCAGGAATGCTCATTCATGCAGATCCCCTGGTGTCGTGGTGTTCTCTCCCGGTAGATATCGCGACGTGATTCACCTTATTGGCTCATCGCGCAACCGCATTCGATGAGGGACCGGCATAACCTGAGCAATGCTTTTTGCATCTAACAATTGGAGAAAACAAGTCAATATGCGCCGTTGTGGTTGACCGTCGCTGTAAATGCGGTTTGCTTGGCTGTTGCAACAGCTCGTTTTCTACGGATGAAAAATCAAAAATATGAGAGCGTGACACATGGGTATTGCGAACTTTTTGAATTCATTCAGGACGCGGCTGGACGATCTGCAGAGCCGGGCCGGCTCCGGCAGTGCGCACAGAGACGAAACCGAGACCGTGCGCAAAATCGTGCAGCAACTCGACACGCTTGAGCCTGAGCGCGCCCGCTACATTGCCGCTTTTGCCTACATCCTCAATCGCGTTGCACGTGCAGACATGAACGTGAGTGAGGTTGAAGTACGAGAGATGGAGCGCCAGGTGATTGGCTTGAGCAAGCTGCCTGAAGAACAGGCCATGCTCGTGGTCCAGATCGCCAAGACGCAGGCTACGCTCTTCGGCGGCACTGAGAACTTCCTCGTCACGCAGGAGTTCAATCGCATGGCGAGCATGGAGCAGAAGCTGGCCTTGCTCGATTGCCTCTTCGCAGTCGCCGCTGCCGATCAGACAGTCTCAAGCGTCGAAGACCGCGAGATCAGGCTCATCAACGATGAGTTACTGTTGACCCACGATCAATACATCGCAACGCGTTCAAAATTCCGTCAGTATCTGGGAGTCCTGAAAGATCAGAAATAGAAATTGTCCGCTCAAGATAGACTGATCGGAGCAGCATCCCTTTTCCTTCACTGAACTAGAGGTAAGCGAACGATGACGAACTCCGACCAAGAGCTCCGGGCGCTGGTGACGTCGATTCTTGAAGGGAACGCAAAGCAGACTGCGCGGATCATTGCAGCGTCGCCTCACATGGCGACCGCAAGCTTTCAAACAGGAGCGAGCCGCGCAGCGGAGAAACCGTACTTCCTGTCTCGGATCAGACGGTACATATACGTGGGCGATACTGCACTGCACATCGCAGCGGCAGCCTATCAAGTGCAAATTGCAGAACTGCTGATCGAGGCCGGAGCCGATGTGCGCGCGAGAAACCGTCTTGGCTACATTCCTCTTCACGCGGCGGCTGCAGGTGGTCCCGGTTCGCAATCATGGAATCCCCCGGCACAGGCTGCGACGATCCGGCTGCTTATCAAAGCAGGCACAGATCCAAACGCAACCGACAAAAGGGAAGTGACGCCACTGCATATCGCCGTCCGCACGCGCTGCGCTCTTGCCGTACAAACACTACTCGAGTTCGGCGCAGATCCAGCACGAAGGAATAAGAATGGCTCAGATGCCATGCTGCTTGCTGTAAGCACAACCGGCAAGAGCGGCAGCGGCACACCGGAAGCAAAGGCAGAGCAACAGGAGATCGTGCGGCTGTTGAAGCAAGCCCTGATGTGTACGCGTGATCATTGATTGGCGTCTGCAGTTTTCAGATAGTCGCGCTCGGCATTACCGCGATGTCCTTTCGCGTAGAACGCCACCCCGTACTGCGTAATTGACCCACGATCAGTTCATCGCTGTGTGGTCAAAATCCCGTCAGTATGTGGGAGCCTTTAAGATACGCAATAAGCCTTCTATTCCAATACGTGCAGTGCACGATGGCCGGTGACTTCACGGCTGGACCCGGGCCTGACGCGTATCTGGATTCAGGCGTGACACTGCTTGCACGAGGTAAAGTTCTTCTCGTGGTGGCAGGTTTCGTAGCACCACTTCACTTCCACCTTCGACAGATCGATACTTCCGTGCGTCGGCAAAGGATCCAGAGGGTGTGCCGTGTGGCAGTTGGTGCATTCCGGAATATCCTCTTCATTTTTGGAGTCGTGCGGAACAAAGCGATGTGGACTGATTTTCTCGCCGCTCGGAGCCACGTAGTTTCCGGTTGCCTCAGTCATCTTGTTGAAAGGGCCGTGGCAGCCCAGGCACTCGGCTTTTGCCGGTTTTTCTGTTTCCTGCGCAGCAAGCACCGTTGAGTTCTTTTCCAGTGTGAGTCTCAGCGCGGAATTCGTTGAGGTGATGACGAAAATAAAGGTACTGCCAATCATGCCTGCGACCATGAAGAAAAGCCGTCTTCTCATGTTCTTCCTTAGTTGAAAGCGCCTCACGTCCATTTTCCCCTGAATATGCGGAGACCGCCGGCCGCAATCGGCCACGGTGCTTTCCCGCGGTATGGTTACGTGAGAACACCTTCGGAATGCTTGACCAACATTCAATCATTGGAATGTCATGCGCCAGTGTAGTGAGCGTCACAGAAGCGTTTCGGACGGTGTTCTAGAGTCAAGCCGATCTATTTCACTTGTTTCTTCTCGCAGGATATGGCTCACGACAGGTTCATGAGCTGTAACTGCATTTTTGCGTTACCGGGGAATGAGGAGAGAATCGTGCCAAATGAACAAGAAAAACTCAATCGTCGCGCGTTTCTAAAGGGATCGGCAGCCGCAGGCGCGGCGGTGACAGCAGGCAGCGTGGTAGGCGGACTCGTGTCCGAGCCGGCAAAGGCGGAGAGGATCCCATCCAAATGGAATAGGGAAGTTGACGTAGTGATCGTGGGGACCGGGCATGCAGGCCTGGCAGCCGCGATCACCGCATCCGATGCGGGGGCCAAGGTGGTCATCCTTGAGAAGTTGAAGAAAGAGTGGGAGGGCGGCAACAGCAAGGTGTCGGGCAATATGTGGTGGACACCCACCAACCTGCCGCAGGCACTCCAGTACATTGAGGCATTGAGCTACGGTCTTACTGACAAGGAGTGCATTCAGGCTCTTGTTGAGGAAATGCTCAAGTTGAACGACTGGCTCGGCAAGCTGGGCATCAAGCACACGCCGCTTGGCATCTTTCAGCCTGAACACCCTGAACTGCCGGGAGCAGCTTGTGTGCGCACATGGAGCAACAGTGGAAGTTCCGATGGCAAGCTCTGGATTCCGCTGCGCGAGCAGGTGGAAAAACGCGGAATCGAAGTGATCTACGATGCCCCCGCAAAGGCGCTCGTTCAAAAGCCTACAAAAGAGATTGCAGGCGTTCGAGCCGAGGTTGCGGGCAAGCCATATTTCATCAAGGCGCGCAAAGCCGTAATCCTGTGCTGCGGTGGATTCGAGTTCGACTTCGAGATGCAGAAGCAGTTTTTGCCCGGCTGGCCCATCTACGGACAGGGCTCACCCGGCAACACCGGAGACGGCATCCGCATGGCACAGAGCGCTGGCGCGGCATTGTGGCACATGAATAATCCGCTGGCGGGCCTGGGTGGTATCGTCGTGCCGGAGTTTGCGCCGGTCGTCATTCCGTTCGGCATCTACGGCGCTCCATACATCCATGTAGACAAGCTGGGTAAGCGCTTTATGTCGGAGAATCGTCCAAGCCGTCACGGCTTCGGCGTCAAGGAGTACGTGCTGTTCTTCGACGGCGTCGTGGGAGACTTTACGCGTCTGCCATGTTTCACCATCTTCGACGAAACTGCTCGCGCGCGCGGACCGCTTGTATCCGGCAATCGCGGCAAGTTCGGCTGGTTCTCATGGCACTCAGGGTACGAGTGGAGCAAGGACAACAGCAAAGAGATCGAGAAGGGTTGGATCATTAGAGGCGACACCATCGCCGAACTCGCGGGCAAGCTGGAGATAAGGCCGGAAGATCTGGAAGCAACGATTGCGCACTACAACGAGAACTGCAAGAAGCAGGTCGATCCTGATTTCAATCGGCCGAAGCAGAGTCTGATTGCTATCGAGAAGCCGCCCTATTATGCCGTGAAGGTTTACCCCACCATGGTGAACACGCAGGGCGGCCCAAGAAGAAACAGCAAGTGCCAGGTGATGGATCCGTTCGGCGAACCCATTCCGCGTCTCTATACTGCCGGCGAGCTGGGCTCGTTCTGGGGTTGGATGTATAACGGCGGCGGCAATAACGCCGAGTGTCTCTGCACGGGGCAGATTGCCGCGCGCAATGCTGTGGCGCTCAAACCGACTGCATAGGCTGTAGTCAAACGATCATTCCATAGGCCCGGTCATTCTTTTGGCGGATGCCGGGCCTTCTTGCATCGATTGTTGCTAAGACTCAGCCGGTTTTGGATTGCCTATCGGCGTTAGCATACAGCAGGAGGAACTGTTGCATGGCTGAGCCATCAGGCCGCGCCTATGTCATTGGATCGGGCCCCAATGGGTTGGCGGCCGCCATTACCATGGCGCGAGCTGGCAGAAAAGTGATGGTGTTTGAGGCTGAAGAGCAGCCCGGCGGTGCAGCGCGAACCATGGAACTCACGCTCCCCGGATTCCACCACGACTTCGGCTCGTCGGTCTTCCCGCTTGGTGCAGCCTCGCCGTTCTTTTCAGAATTGCAATTGGAGCGCTACGGCCTGCAATTGCTTCATGGCACTTCGCCTCTGGTGCATCCTTTCGATGACGGTTCCGCAATCACGCTGGAGCGCGACCTGGCGCAGGCCGTAGCCGAACTCGGCGCCGATGGACTCGCATGGCGCGCTCTCGTGCAGCCGATCGTTGAGCATTGGCCGCAGTTTGCACGCGAAGTACTTGGCCCCATGGTGCACATTCCCAGGCATCCCCTGCTGATGGCGCGATTCGGGCTCAACGGAATTCAGTCTGCACTGCATCTCGCACAAATTCGTTTCAAATCTAGCCGCACGCGCGCGCTGTTTGCCGGTCTGGCCGCGCACTCTTGTCTGGCTCTCGATCAACCGCTGAGTTCCGCTGTAGGTCTCGTCATCGGAGCTGTGGCACACGTTGCAGGCTGGCCCATCGCAAAAGGAGGCGCGCAGGCCATCACCGGCGCGCTCGTAACCCAACTGCGCGATCTCGGCGGAGAGATCCAAACTGGCCGTCGAATCGCATCACTTGATGAACTCGGCGCTGGCAACGCGTTAATTTTATGCGACGTGACCCCGCGTCAACTGCTTGCAATCGCCGGCGAAAAGCTGCGGCCGGCATACGGTGATCGTCTGAGCCGTTTCCGCTACGGCGCTGCGGCATTCAAAATCGACTACGCATTGAGCGAGCCCATTCCGTGGCGTGCCTCAGAGTGCCACAGGGCAATTACCGTGCATCTTGGCGGAACCATGAGCGAAATTGCGCAGTCGGAGTATTCCGCGACCCACGGCGCAGTTTTCGAAAAACCATTCGTGATTCTGGTGCAGCCTTCGCTCTTCGATGCAACGCGCGCGCCAGCGGGCAAGCACACCGCATGGGCTTACTGCCATGTGCCCAACGGCTACTCGGCCGATGCGTCCGCTAAGATCGAAGATCAACTGGAGCGCTTTGCGCCGGGCTTTCGCGATTGTGTGCTCGCGCGCCGAGTGCTGTCTCCCAATGTGCTTGAAAGCATGGACGCAAACCTGGTCGGCGGCGACATTGGCGGTGGCGAGATGTCGTTGCGCCAGGCGCTCTTCCGCCCGGCGCTGGATGGATATCGAACCGGAACGCGTAATCTATATCTCTGCTCGTCGTCGACACCGCCTGGCGGAGGAGTGCATGGCATGTGCGGCTATAATGCGGCTCGTGCAGCGCTCCGCGATGCCGGGCGCTGATTGAATTTCGCATATTTATGCAGCTGCGAGCACCTTGGCTGCATCTGGAATACACTGTAACTTCTATGAGCGCAACGATGGCCAAACCTACGATTCAACCGCGGATGCCAGGTGGCACTTTTGCCAATGAACCCTTCACCGATTTCAGCACGAATGAGAACAAGGGGGCGATGGCGCTTGCCCTCAAAGTGGTGGAGCAGCAACTGGGGCGAGAGTACGACATCGTCATCGGTGGTGAGCGCATTAAAACTGCCGACAAGATCAAGTCCGTAAATCCGGCGCGGCCCGCGCAACTGGTCGGCGTGCATCAAAAGGCCGACGCGGAACACGCTGCCGAAGCAATGACGGCTGCACAGAGCGCGTTCGAGCAGTGGAGCAGAACGCCGGTTGAGGAGCGCGTTTCGCTGCTCTTGAATGCGGCAGACGAAATCCGCAAGCGCAAATTTGAATTCATGGCCTGGCTCACTTACGAGGTCGGCAAGAACTGGGCGGAAGCCGACGCCGACGTGGGCGAGACCATCGACTTCCTGGAGTTCTACGCGCGCGAGGCGCTTCGTCTGGCTGCGGCAAAGACCCCCATTCAATATCCCGGCGAGCGCAATGAGCTGCACTACGTTCCTCTAGGCGTAGGTGCGGTCATTCCTCCGTGGAACTTTCCGTTCGCCATCATGGCCGGCATGACGGCCGCCTCTATCGTTACCGGCAACACTGTCATCCTCAAACCTTCGAGTGATGCGCCCACCATTGCTGCCCGGTTCGTCGATGTGCTGCAGCAGGCCGGGATGCCGGACGGCGTGGTGAATTTATGCCCCGGATCGGGAGCTACGTTCGGCAATGCGATCGTTGAAGATCCGCGCACGCGTTTCATAGCCTTCACCGGCTCAAAGGCTGTCGGGCTTGAGATTCATGAGCGAGCCGCCAAGACGCGTCCTGGGCAAATCTGGATCAAGCGCACCATCCTGGAGATGGGCGGCAAGGATTCAATTCTCGTCTGCGCCGATGCCGACCTCAACGCCGCAGTGGAAGGCGTTACCGCGTCTGCGTTCGGATTCAGCGGGCAGAAATGCTCAGCCTGTTCGCGCGCCATTGTCGAGGCGTCAATCTACGACGCATTTGTTGAGAAGCTGCGTGAGAGGGTCGTCAAGCTCACCGTCGGCGATCCGGTAAGGAACGCCAACCTCGGACCGGTAATCAACAAGAATGCCCTGTCCTCCATGCTTGGTTACATCGAGATCGGCAAACAGGAGGGCCGTCTGATCGTCGGCGGCAGGGCTCCGGAGACGGCCGATGGCGGCTTCTTCCTTGACCCCACGGTCTTTGCCGATGTGGCTCCCAACGCCGTGCTGGCGCAGGAGGAGATCTTCGGGCCAGTGTTGGCAATCATCAAGGTCGAAAGCTTTGAAGAAGGGCTGCAGGTGGCTAACAACACCGAGTACGGCCTTACGGGCGCCATCTACACAACCGACCGCGGCAAGCTGGACCGCGCTCGCCAGGAGTTCCACGTCGGAAATCTGTACTTCAACCGGAAATGTACCGGAGCGATGGTTGGAGCGCATCCGTTCGGCGGCTTCAACATGAGCGGTACAGATTCAAAGGCAGGCGGACCTGATTACCTGTATCTGTTTACACAGGCCAAGAGCGTAGCTGAAAAGCTTTAGCGGATTCAGGCAACGGCGGGAGGGGCAGCGGACTGCTCCTCTTCTTCGATCTTGTTGCCCATCTCGGCGGCGGCCTGCGCCAGCACTCGATGATGAATCGTAAACAAGGCCAGTTCCAGGCGATCGCTCACACCCGTCTTGTCGTAGATGGAGCGGAGATAGTTCTTGATGACCTGCTCTGTGGTCTTCAGGCGCGAAGCGATCTCGCGATTCTTGCAGCCCTGCGCGATGAGAGCAACAATGCGCATCTCTTTCGGCGTAAGGCGGTCGCGTACGCGGGTTCCCACCATGTCTTCTTCGGGAGAGTCGGGCATCATCATCTGCGGCGGCAGCCAGGTTTCGCCCGCGGCAACGCGGCGCACGCATTCCACCATGGCATTGCCGGTCACGTTGCGGAACACCACGCCACGGAATCCCTGCTGCAGATAGGCGCTGGCAACCTCGCTGTTTTCCGCGATCACAATACCGCGGCTGCCCATGGTATCCAGCAGCATGCGCAGCCGGGTTAGCTCAGGCCGCATCGACGACGCGAACAGAACAATGGAGCTGGGAAACGTGGTGATCGCGTGATACATGCGATCCAGATCTGGACATTGAGCAATAATGCGGATGCCCTCGTCCATCGCCAGGACCTTGGCCGTTCCTGCCCGGAAGATAGCTTGCGAATCAGCCAGAATAAGCTTATTCATATAGTGCGCCCCAAGTGCTTCCAACTTCTCAATAGACATTGAACCCAACTTTCCTTGCCCTGCAAAGAATCGTCAACAGGAATTCGGGCTAGGAAGTGCTTCTCCTGGGTTCTGTCGGCAGAAGGACGAATACTCTGCAAATGCTCGACGCTGCAATTAAGTTAGTCCCGAAAGGGTTCCTAAAGTAATCTGATCGACATCGAATAGTAATGTCAAGGAGGATTTCCCGGTACTCTGTGCATAGACCGGTCAAAACCCGGAAATACCGGTAAAATCCATTAGTTTTTAACGCAAAAGTTGTATGAAGCTGGAACCGTAAGAAGAGCCTGCGAATCAGTAATTAGGGCTTCAATCTGAGGGAAGAATGGCGAGACCGATCCTGTTGGCAGTGGATGATGATGTAAGTGTTCTGGAAGCGGTGGTGCAGGATTTGCGCCGTCAGTATGGCGACATCTACCGGGTGATGCGCGCCGCAAGCGGGCAGGCCGGTTTGGACACTCTGAACCAGCTCAAAACCCGCCAGGAACCCGTAGCGCTGCTTCTTAGCGACCAACGCATGCCGGGAATGACCGGCGTTGAATTCCTGGAGCGGGCGCAGGCCGTCTACCCGGATTCGCGCCGCGTGCTGCTCACGGCTTATGCCGACACCGAGGTCGCCATCCGGGCCATCAACACGGCTCGCATCCACTACTACCTGACCAAGCCCTGGGATCCGCCCGAGGAACGCCTCTATCCGGTACTTAACGACCTGCTCGACGATTGGAAGGCAGGCTATCGCGCCCCGTTTGAGGGGCTGCGCGTTGTTGGACACCGCTGGTCCCTCAAGGACCACAAGGTGCGCAATTTTCTATCGCAGAACCACGTGCCCTATCGCTGGCTCGATGTCGCCGCCGGCGACGAGGCGCTGGAACTGATGAAAACAATGGGGCTTGCGTCGGATAAGTTGCCCGTGGTGCTCTTCGCCGATGGCAGCGCGCTTGTCGATCCTGAGACCGAGGCCTTGGCCGCGCGCGTCGGTTTGCGGGTTCAGGCTGCGCAGGAGTTCTACGACATGGTGGTGGTGGGTGCAGGCCCGGCCGGCTTGGCTGCCGCCGTCTATGGGGCAAGCGAAGGGCTGCGAACAGTCGTGATTGAGCCGCTGGCTCCCGGTGGGCAGGCAGGGTCCTCCTCGCGCATTGAAAACTACCTTGGATTCCCATCCGGGCTGTCGGGCGCAGAACTTGGTCGCCGCGCTCATACGCAGGCCACGCGCTTCGGCGCGGAGTTCGTAACCCAGCGTGCGGTGGGCTTGCGCATCGACGGGCAGTATAGATTCATCCAACTTGCGGATGGGCGCGAGATTTCAACCCACGTGGTCATGCTGGCTTCCGGAGTGCAGTATCGCAAGCTCAGCATCCCAGGAGCCGACAGGCTCTCCGGGCAGGGGATCTACTACGGCGCGGCCCTGGTGGAAGCGGTAGCCTGCAAGGACGAAGAGGTCTTCGTGGTGGGCGGGGCAAACTCCGCGGGTCAGGCGGCACTGCACTTTGCAAAATTTGCCTGCAAGGTGACCATGCTGGTGCGCGGCGAGGGACTTTCGGCCACTATGTCAAAATATTTGATCGATGAGATCGAACAAACATCCAATATTGAGTTAGTGCCGCAAACCCAGGTGCTGGAAGCGCTGGGCAATGAGCGGCTGGAAGCGCTGAAGTTGAAGGGACCAAAAGGGGAATATCAAACACTGGCAACGTCTTTGTTTGTATTTATCGGGGCGGAACCGGGAACGGAATGGCTTCCCACTTCAATTCTGCGCGACGACAAGGGGTTCTTGCTTGCGGGGCCAGATTTACGAACGGATGGAAAGCTGCCGGAAGGCTGGACAGAGCAGCGTGAACCATATTTGCTGGAATCGAGTGTGCCCGGAGTATTCGTTGCCGGCGACGTTCGGCACGGTTCAATTAAGCGTGTGGCTTCGGCAGTAGGCGAAGGGTCGATCGCGGTGCAGTTTGTGCATCAATATCTGGCTGGCTTTTAAATGGAGAATTCAGGCAAGCATGAATGAGGGCGGACAATCGATCGAAGTTGAACCGATCCCCGCGGGAGAGGCCATCGAGGCGCTCCGCCGCACGCGGCCCTTTGCTGAAACCAGCGCGACCGTACTGGCTGAGGCGCTGGCCGGTTCAAGCAACGTGGAGCGCGTAACCGCGCGTGCGGGTACTGTCCTGGTCGAACCCAAGGCCGATTGGCGCTACTATTGGCTGGTTCTCGATGGAAAAGTACTCGCGGAAAGACCGGAAGCCGATGGTTCATTCACCCTGGCCGGCACGGCAGATTCCGGCGAGGGCTTTGGCGAAACCCCGATTCTGACCGGCAAACCCTATTCTCCATTCCGCATCACCGCTGAGCGTGACTCGCTGATGATTCGCGTAAGCAGCAACGACTTTTGGAAGCTGATGTCCTGCTGCCCATCGGCACGCAACGTGATTCTGGCCAACATGGGACGCCGTCTGCAGACTTACCAGGTTGAGGCGCTCCACCGCGAAAAGCTGGTGTCACTCGGTACCATGTCCGCCGGCCTGATGCACGAGCTGCACAATCCCGGTGCGGCCGCCAAGCGTGCTGCTTCGCAACTGCGCGAAAATCTGAAGCGTTTACAGGAGCTCAGCCTTCGTTCGGCGGGCAAGCCAAAGACGGAAGTGCAGATCGAGTGCATGCATAACCTGCTCGAACAAGCTATTCGTGGTTGCCACATGCCCGCCATGAGCTCGATCGAACAGTCTGATGCTGAAGAGGCAATGTCGGAGTGGCTGCAATCGGCTGGCGTACAAAACGCCTACACTGTCGGACCGGCCCTCGTCGCCATCGGCTTCAAGAAAGAAGAACTAACTTGCGCGCGAGACGCATTTGAGGCAGGAGCATTTTCCGATGCGCTGAATTGGCTTGAGGCCCTGGTGTCAAGCGTTTCGCTGGTGTGCGCTGTGGAAGAAAGCATCTCGCGGATCTCCGACCTCGTGATGGCCGTCAAGAAGTTTGCCTACGACGAGCGCTCGCCTGATAAAGTGCTCGACATCCACGACAATCTGCAGAGCACGCTTACGATTCTTGGTCATAAGCTCCGCATCAAGCAGATCAATATCGAGAAACGTTTCGAGGCTAAGCCCTCTGTGATTCGCACCAAGGGAGCTGCGCTAAGTCAGGTGTGGACCAACCTCATCGACAACGCGGCCGACGCTTCGCAAGACAAAGGCCAGATTGAAATCGTCACCTGGAACGAGCCGGAACAGGGCGGCAAACCAGCGCAGATCGCAGTCAGCATCATCGATCACGGTTCAGGTATCCCCGCGGATGTACTGCCGCGCATTTTTGATCCGTTCTTCACCACCAAACCGCAGGGCTCGGGCACCGGCCTCGGACTTGAAATTGTTCATCGCATCGTGACGCAGAAGTATGGCGGCGTCATCGATGTTGATTCCAGACCCGGCATGACTCGCTTCACCGTGCGCCTGCCCATCACCGCCCCAGCCTCGCAGCCCTCCCCCTCAAATTCCTGATCGACAATGCGCAAAGCAGTTGAGGCGCATGCGCCGATATGGCAGCACCATGGTGCCTCGGGCGTATGATGAGAGCGCTGAATTCTTTGCCTTTAGGGTAGAGCTATGCGCGGTGACAATGCGGCACTGACAAACCGAGTTTTTGCATGGACCGTCGCAGTAGGCTTGGCCGTTGCGTCAGCAGGCACACTTCATGCAGCCAAGGTCTGCAATCCGCGCGATCTGGGCGCAAAAGGCGACGGCAAAACCATCGACACCGCTGCGCTGCAAGCAGCGATCGATACCTGTGCGGCAGATGGCGGAACCGTCCACATCAATGCCGGCACCTACGTCAGCGCTCCGTTGGTGCTCAAAAGCAACGTGACGCTGCAGCTCGACAAAGACGCAACGATTCTAGGCTCGCCCAACCACGCAGACTACAAGACAATCACGATGTTCCATCTGCCCGATCTGCAGCCACTCATCAGTGCCAAAGATGCAATGCACATTGCAATAGTGGGCGAGGGCACAATCGACGGCAACGGCGAAAGCTGGTGGCAGCAGGCCCGCATGGTGAAGGATGCCGGAGTGCTCGGTAATCATCCGCGCCCCAAGCTCATCATCTTCGATCATTGCAACAACATTCGCATCGAAGGCATCACCATCCAGAATTCGCCCATGTGGCAACTGGTGCCGTACTACACACAGAACATGATCATCCGCAACGTGCGAATTCTTGCGCCGCCAAACTCACCCAACACCGACGCAATCGATCCCTTCTCTTCGTCGAACATCGTCATTGATCATGTGTACGCCGATGTAGGCGACGACAACGTCGCCATCAAGTCTGGCCCCATTAACTCGCCCGGTCCTGACGATCCCACCCGAAACATCACCATTACCGATTGCACCTTCAAGCACGGACACGGTCTCTCAATCGGCAGTGAACTGGCCGGGGGCGCGCAGAATATCGTCGCCGAAAGGATACGCTTCGAAGGTACAGACAACGGCATTCGCATAAAGTCCAATCGCGACCGCGGCAACGACGTGGGAAATTTTGTCTTTCGCAATATCACCATGGATGGCGTGAAGACCGCCATCCTGATCAGCGAGTACTATCCCAATGTCTTGCCGCCCACGAAAGAGACGCCACAGCCCGTCGGACGTTTAACGCCCCACTTCCATGACATCGTTCTAGAAAACGTAACTGCCACCGGAAGCAAAACAGCAGGCGTAATCGTCGGCTTGCCTGAGTCGCCGGTGAAGAATGTAGTTCTGAACAATGTGAAGGTGAACGCGGAAGAAGGCCTCACCATCGGTAACGCTCAGGTGACAGGGAAAGACGTTGTGATCACGCCTGAGAACGGCGAGGCAATCACAAGGCTGCCTGGAGCAGAAGTCACATTAACCAAGTGAACATCATTGCAGCAAAATGAAAAGGCTGCGCCGTTCGACGCAGCCTTTTTGATTCACCGTAAATTGCTTTACTGATTCACGCCGCTCGCCAGAAAACCTCCATCAACAACGATCGTCTGGCCCGTGACAAACGAAGAAGCGTCGGACGAGAGGTAAACAGCGGCGCCAATCAACTCTTCGGTCTTTCCAAAGCGGCCCATTGGCGTGCGTAACAGCAACTCCTGTCCGCGCGGCGAGTTGTCCAGCAGATTGGCATTAAGATCGGTGCGGAAGACGCCGGGCGCGATAGCGTTGACGGTCACACCCTTCTTTGACCACTCAACCGCAAGTGAGCGCGTAAGCGAAGTCACGGCAGACTTGCTGGCCGCGTAGGCCGCCACCTCATGCAGGGCCACGTAGCTATTCAGCGATGCAATGTTGATAATGCGTCCGTAGCCGCGCTCCAGCATAGATTTTCCAAACACCTGGCATGCGCGCAGCGTGCCGGTCAGGTTGGTGTTGATAATGTCGTTCCATTCCTCTTCAGGCAGGTCTAGTGTGGGCGTGCGCTTGATTTTGCCCGCGCAATTGATCAGAATGTCGACCTTGCCGAACTTGTCGAGAACCGAGACGAGCAACGCCTCGAGTGTTACGCGATTGCAAACGTCGGAGGACTGCCGTAATGTTTTGTGGCCGAGCGCTTCAATTGCTGCTGCCGTTGCGTCAATCTCAGGCAGGCGGCGGGCAGTTGCCACCACATCGGCTCCTGATTTAGCCAATCCCAGGCTAAGCGCACGGCCGATTCCGGAAGTACCCCCGGTGACGACCGCGACTTTGCCTTCAAGACCTAACAGACCGGATGTCATAAAATCTCCCCAACAAGTTCATGCAGAGTGTAATAGCTGCCGCGCTGCTAAGCTTTGCCACTAAGCGCTGCGGCCCAGAAATACCGGCGCAATATGCCGGTTGTACAGGTTTTCCGTAACGTTCTTCGCAATTACGGCTTCATTAGTTTCAAGCAGGTCGAGATAGCGCGGGCCCATCTTGGCCGCTACTTTAAATCCCACGTGGAGCAACTGCCTCACGCTGCTGTTGTATGCGGCATTCGACTGCGCGTGACGCAACGTCGAAGTATACTGCTCTGACGACCACCCTCGCACGGCATCGGGTGAGGGCAGCTTCGCCGCATCGATATCGATCACCGTGGCATATGGTGCGCATAGTTCCTCGCGATGCGCAAATGCCTCAGCGTAGATCTCCTTCGCTAGGGCCAGTCCATCGCCACCTGCTTCGGCCAACCCGATGAGTTCTTCAAGCCATGTGGTTCCAGCGGTCTTGAGATGTACACCCGCATCGAACTTTTTGATGGCGCGATGGATCGCCGGATAGATTGAGAACTTGTCGCTTCCCGAGTGAACGCTGAGCTTCAGATTTTCAGGCAAGCCAAACTGCTTTACCGCGAATGCGATCGCCGCAAGATCGAGCACGAACTCGCGCTCAAACTGAGCCGCGTCGCCAACGTAGTCAACGCCTTTGTTAAAGCGGCCGCTGAACTTCGGCGCGATGGTCTGTATTGGAATGTCTTCATCGGCGATTGCCGCCAAGATGATCAGCAACTCCACCGGGCTTTGCGCGCGGTCGGTCTCGTCCATCGAAACTTCGGCGATGAAATGATCTGCGCCCTTCATGCCGAGAATCTTGCGATAGACCTCGCCCGCCTTCTTCACCGCCGCCAGAAATTTCTGCGCGGCTGCACTCAAATCGCCGGAAGTGATATTGAATACCGTGTCATCGCCTGATAGCTGGATCGCCCCAAGCAACTCCGCGTGCCGCTTAACAAACGCGTCGATGTCGGCAGCTTCCGCGGGCTGACCGATGAAGTCCGCCACATCGATCGTGAAGAAGTCGCACGGAGCAACAAAGCGGTCAACCGTCACTACCGTGATGTGGTCGGCGTCAACGTGATACGGTAGCTTCCAACCCAGCGCCTTCACCGCATCGTCGGCGGCCTTGCGCGCGGAACTCGGCTCAGAGCCAATGATCGTATGCTCGCGATTCGACTTGTTCCACACCGGAACAACTTCAACGCCGCTGGAACCTGCATTGATGCAGGCCTGCAACTGCGCCTTGCCCTGGTGCGCAAAGCGGTCTCCGGTTCCAACAGAATACTTATGTAGCTTCAAGACAAACGCTCCTTTACGCATGCACCCCTAAAGGCGGCTGCGGTGGGCCCATAGCCCAAGGCCGGGATTCGGGACGAAAAATACCTCTTCACCGTCTACCGTGTTCCAGCCGTATGTAAGCTTTTCTGGATTGTAAAGCGACGTCATCCCCCTCAGATCGCCAAATGAGAAGCCGACACCCTCAATCTCCTGCCGCGTCAGATGCCCAGGGCACCAAGTGATTTTAAAGCGCCCTTCGGATGAAGCATGAATGAGGTGTGCGGCGGCACTCAGATCGGAGCCGAGATCAGGATTATCGCGCACTGCTGCAAGTGTGTGCGGCGTCCCGCGGTAACCGTATTTGCGGATGAGTGTGTCGATTCCTTTGTCCTCACCGAACTCATGCACGCCCGGCGCAAGGATGATGAGCTCTGCATTGTCGGCAAGAGCCATGCGCGTACGATAGACGGCCTTGTTGCCTATCCACGTGGAATGAAATTCGCTTGGATCGAGAAAAACCACTGCCTTGTCGATCTGTTTATCGAGCGTCTCAAAGTTGACCTTGAGACTGAGTTCAGCGGCGGCAAGAAAGCACTCAATATCGTCGCCGATAAAGAGTCCGCAGACGGCAAGCCCACCACTTTGCCTGCGCCCAACCACAGTTTGTATGTAGACAATCGGCAGATGACGCAGGTAGTGGTCTGCAGCGTAGTTGAGCACATTGCGCACGGGGTTCACGGCGCGGCCCATGATCCTTTCCATGCCATATACCGCGCCGAGGTAATGGCTGCGGTTAATGCCTTCGCGGCCGCCTGCTCCCACAAGAATATTCTTCGTGTGGTTGGCCATACCGATCACTTCATGCGGTACCACCTGGCCAATCGAAAGAATTAAATCGAACCCGCCGCCTGCAATCAGCTTGTTGGTCTGCGCGGGCCATGTGTAGTCGAGCTTACCTTCAGACTGTTCGCGAATAAACGCAGCCGGAACTTCGCCCAGGGTCTCAACATCGGTGCGCCAGTTGTGAACTCGGAAGAGATCGGCAGGCACGCCTGGAAACATGTGGGCAATCTGGTCGGGCCGCATGGGTGTATGCGTGCCAATAGCCGGGAGCACCGCCTTGAGCTTGTCACCGTAGTGCTTGTAGACGATGCTCGTGATCTCGCCGGCGCGCGAGTGTTCGCGGCTCTGGTCGGGAGGTACAGCGAGCACGTTTGTTCTGGAACCAAGCCTGGCTAGGCTCTCCACCACAAGCTCGCTCAATTGCTGCGCAGTGAGATCGGTGTCGACGCTTCCTTTAGCGCAATAGAGGCTCATGCCTGATCAACCCTCTTTACATTGCGGTTCGAGGCTCCGCCGTTTAAACGATTTCTCCGCCGCAACTACAAAGCCATCCAACTAGATTCACCAATGCTTACAAACGATATGCTTTTTTGACCAGTCCGTAAGCAAGCTCATGCGCAACCTCAATCGCTTCATCTTCATCCAGACGGTGCTGCGCAACAAGATTTCCCAGGAATGCGCAGTCGATGCGGCGGGCCACATCGTGCCGTGCCGGAATGGAAAGGAACGCGCGTGTATCGTCGTTGAAGCCCACCGTGTTGTAAAAGCCTGCCGTCTCCGTCGCCTGCTGGCGGAAGCGCATCATGCCTTCCGGGCTGTCGTGGAACCACCACGGCGGACCAAGGCGCAAGCAAGGATAATGCCCGGCCAAGGGAGCTAACTCGCGGCTGATGGTCGACTCATCCAACATGAAGAGGATGATCGTCAGGTCCTTCTCATTACCGAAGCGGTCCAAAAGAGGCTTCAAGGCATGCACGTACTCGATCTGCCCCGGAATGTCTGCGCCCATATCGCGGCCATACTTTTCCAGCACCAGCTTGTTGTGATTCCGCACCGAGCCCGGATGAATCTGCATCACCAGTCCGTCTTCAAGGCTCATCTGTGCCATCTCGGTCAGCATCTGCGCACGGAAAAGCTCCCGTTCCGCAGCATCGCTCTTTCCTGAGAGCACCTTGCCGAATAGTACCGCCGCCTCACCTGCAGACAGATCCGCCGTCTGCGCTGTCGGATGTCCGTGATCGGTCGAAGTGCAGCCGAATTCCTTGAAGCGTGCCCGCGACTTGCGAAGCGCTTTCAGATAGCCGCCCCACATTGCAGTATCTTCGCCGGTCTGCTCGCCAAGCTTGCCGACGTTGCACGAGAATCCATCAACGTCCGGATCGACCACCGAGTCAGGTCGGAAGGCCGGAACAATGCGTCCCTTCCAGCCGGAATTGCGAATCGCCTTGATCGCATCCAGCGAGTCGGTAGGTGCGTCGGTTGTCGAAAGCACCTCAATGTTGAAGCGTTCGTAAAGCGCTCGAGGCAGAAACTCCGGTGACTTAAGCCTGGCATCGATAGTGTCAAAGTAGAGATCGGCCGTCTTCTCGCTCAGCCGCTCCTTCAGCCCGAACAGCTCCTGAAAGGCGTAATCGAGCCACATGCGCGAGGGTGTCCCGCGGAATAAGTAGTAGTGGCTCGCGAAGATACGCCATACTTTGCGCGGATCGTCGATCTTCGGCTTGCCAATGCCGAGATCGTCCATTGACACACCCTGACTGTAGAGCATCCTGAAGACATAGTGGTCGGGTTGAACAAAAAGAGTTGCCGGATCTGGGAACGGCTCATTTTGCGCGAACCACACCGCCTGCGTATGACCATGAGGGCTGATGATAGGAAGGCTTTTTATCTGTCTATAAAGACCTTTAGCGACCTTAAGCGCTCTTTCTTCGACAGGGAAAAGGCGATCTTCGTGTAATAACATGGCAGTAATTCTACCTCCAGGCAAACGCAACGTGCGACAGAAATGAAACAGAGGTCAGACCGCAAGTATACATTCTTGGTCTATTTTTGGGCGAATTTATTCGTGGTTCGAATTTTGTGATCAGAGCAAATTTGGCCCGGGTGTTAAGCTCTTGATGGTCGGATTCTGTTGAATATATGGAAGGTAAACCTCTTTTGACGCCTCGGATCGGACATGACGAACCAACGGCCCATCGTACGATGCAGGTGGTCAACCACATCCGCTCGCTCATCGAAAATGGGACGTTGCAACCGGGCGACAAAATTCCTCCCGAACGGGAATTCGCGCGCCAGCTCAAAATCAGCCGAGCCAGTTTGCGCACAGGTATAGGATATCTTGCCGCCATGGGCGTCATGAGAATTCGCCATGGAGTGGGTACCTTTGTGGCGGACGGCCCGCCGGAATTCGGCAAGGCCAGCCTAGGCATGATGGGCGCACTGCACGGATTTCAGGTTTGGCAGATGTTCGAGGCCCGCGTCATCCTCGAAAGCAACATTGCAGCTCTGGCTGCGGAGCGTGGCAAAGACGAGCATCACTCCGCCTTGGCCGAAGAGGTAGCGGAGATGTTCGCAGCCATGAACAACCCCAATGAATTCCTTATCCACGATCTGATGTTTCATCGCATCATCTCGCAGGCGTCCGGCAATCCTATTCTCGCCGCGGTCATCGAAACCATTACTTCCGCCATATACGACAAGCGCCGAAAGACGGTAGAGAGATCGACCGATTTGCGCGAGTCGGCCGAGATGCATCGAGAGATTTACCGGGCGATCAAGACCCGCAATTCAAGCGGAGCCAGAAGGTTGATGGAAGAGCATCTCCGCATGGCGCAAGCAGCTCAGGGGCAGGAGAGCCCTCCTGACCGAAAGCCGGTTCTGGTAGCCGCCAGGCAATAGCGCATCGCGTCGCTCTTACTCGCCAGCCTTGCCCGCCAGATCAACAGCAATTCCACTCCGGCAGCTTCTACCTATGAAGCAATTCTGAGAAAGTAAGTTGATGCATTCAGGAGCCAAAATGAGGTACTCACGCATTCTTCCTTTGGTTTTGGTTCTTACCGCAACCGTGGCGGGAACCCTCGCAGTGGCTGCGCCAGACGAGCTGCCATGGTCGCAACGCGCCGCCAATGCGGCCATCGCGCGCTGGCCCGCCGTCGACAATGTTCCGCCATTGGGCAAGCCGAACTGGAACTACGAACTCGGTGCTCTGCTTGAGGGCATGGATGCCATGTGGCTCAATACCGCTGATGGAAGATACTTCAATTACATCAAGAACTCTGTCGATCGGTTTGTTTCTCCCGACGGCTCCATCCATACATATAGGAGTGACGCTCAGGAGCTCGACAGCATTCTTCTCGGCCGCCAACTGCTGCTGCTCTACGGAGTCACGCAGGATAAGAAGTATCTCACGGCCGCCAACCTGCTCGTCGATCAACTAGAAACGCAGCCGCGCGCCCCATCAGGCGGATACTGGCACAAGCAGCGTTATCCAAACCAGATGTGGCTTGACGGTCTCTACATGGCTGAGCCGTTCCGCGCCGAGTATTCGCGCCTCTCGCACCGCAACCAGGACTTCGCCGACATCACTCACCAGTTCGCGCTCATTGAAGAGCACGCACGCGATCCAAAAACCGGGTTGCTCTATCACGGCTGGGACGAATCGAAGCAGCAACGCTGGGCCAACAAGACGACGGGCGACTCGCCCCAGTTCTGGGGGCGAGGCATGGGGTGGTACATGATGGCCCTCGTCGACACCATCGGCTACTATCCGGATAACGATCCTGGAAAGAAACAGCTCATCGGCTACCTGCAGCGAGACGCTGCCACGCTCGTCAAGTATCAGGATCCGTCGAGCGGAATCTGGTATGAAGTGCTGGACAAGCGCGAATCGCCCGGCAACTACCCTGAGTCCTCGGCCTCCTGCATGTTTGTCTATGCGCTAGCCAAGGGAGTGCGCCGCGGATATCTCCCCGAGACATTTCTCTCCAGCGCCGAGCGCGGCTATCACGGTATCCTTTCGCACTTCATCAAGACCGACGGCAACGATGTTTCGCTCACCGGAACAGTCAGCGTCGGTGGGCTTGGCGGCGAACCTTACCGCGATGGAAGCTACGCATACTACCTCAGCGAGAAAGTTGTCACCAACGATCCCAAAGGCATCGGCCCATTCCTCCTCGCTTCTGTAGAAATGGAGAACGCTGCGAACGCCAGGCTGGGTCGAGGCAAAACGGTCCTCATGGACGGCTGGTTCAACTCGCAAAAGCGCATCGACGCATTCGGCCATGAAGTGCTCTTTCACTACAAGTGGAACACGCAGGACGATCCCGGCTATTCGATGGTCGGCCGCATCTTCCGCAACTTTGGCATCGCCACGAAAGTCCTCGACGCCGAGCCGATTGCCGAAAACCTGAGAGGCGCGCAAATTTACATCATCGTCTCGCCCGACAACGAGGCCAAGAATCCGCACCCAAATTATGCAAACAGCAAGGATGCCGAGCAGATTGCGCAATGGGTCAAGGCCGGCGGCGTGCTGGCTATCATGCAGAACGACACATCATTCGCCGATCTTGATCACTTCAACGTGATCGCCGAGAAGTTTGGCATGTACTTTAATAGTGTGTTGCGCAAGCACGTCATCGGCACTCACTGGGAGCAGGGAAAGATTGTTCTCGACGGTCGCGGCCCAGTCTTTCATCATCCGCACACTATCTATGTAAAGGATGTGTGCACCATCTCGCTCAAGCCGTCCGCAAAACCAGTGATGACGGAAGATGGCGATGTCTTAATGGCCACTGCGAAATACGGAAAGGGAACGGTTATCGCTTTCGTTGATCCATGGCTCTACAACGAATACGCCGACGGCCGCAAACTTCCAGCTGAATTTCAAAACTACGCCGCGGGCGTTGAGTTTGTGCGCTGGCTCGTTCAGCAGGTTCCGCAAAGTTAACAAGTGACGCGAAGACGAATAGTAGTAGTTGCAGGGATGCGTAAGTCGTCGTGCAACTAACCTGCGCCGTTCCACTCAAACCACCCGACCCGCCCGCGCAGTAGAATGGTTGTGCAGATACATGCGGCAACACGCGGTACATGTTCGAGTAAGCTGAACACCGCGCCCAACATAACGATTACCACCCATTGGGAGGGACGATGAAGACGGTCATGATGGCCGATCCGGTGCGCTACCCGCGCATGACCACGGCTGAACTTCGCGACACGTTTTTGCTGAGCGCGCTTTGCGAGCCGGGCAAAATCAATCTGAATTACGTTGATCTCGATCGAACAGTCGTCGGCTTCGCGGCCCCGGTGGATGCGCCGCTCACCTTGCCCACCTTTCCTGAACTGCGCGCCGAGTACTTTCTTGAGCGCCGCGAGGTTGGCGTGCTCAACGTTGGTGGAACCGGCACGGTCAGCGTCGATGGCGAGAGCTACGCGCTCAATAATCTCGATGTGCTCTACATTGGCCGTGGCACAATGCAGGTAAGGTTTGCCTCGAATGACAAGGCCAATCCCGCGGCCTTCTATCTGCTCAGCTATCCCTCGCACGCCGAATATCCCGTAGCGATTGTCCGCAAGGAAGATGCCAATCCCACCGAGATGGGCAGCATTGAAACTTGCAACAAGCGGACCATCTGCAAATACATTCATCTGCAGGGCGCGCGCAGCAGCCAGCTCGTCATGGGAGTAACTCACCTTGCGCCGGGTTGTAACTGGAACACCATGCCTCCGCACACGCACATGCGCCGTTCCGAGGTGTACATGTACTTCAACGTCGCCGAGGATGCGCGGGTTGTGCACCTGATGGGACCACCGGACGAAACTCGTCACATCGTCATGGCTGACAGGGAAGTGGTGGTCTCTCCCGGCTGGTCAATCCATGCGGGAGTGGGCACGCGCGCATACAGCTTCTGCTGGGGCATGGGCGGCGAAAACCAGGACTACGCTGACATGGATCCTGCACCTGTACAGAGCCTGCGTTAACGGGAGGAAAGCCGCAGTTTCAGGTTTGAATAGATCGATACCCGAAAGCAGGATTTTTGGCACAACTTGCGTCCGTGAAACTGCGATGATTTTGTGAGGTGTTGCTGTCATTACCGGTCCCCAACTGCGAGTGGCCGGTGGCACCCTTAGCGGGTTGGGGTTGGGTCACTGAGACGGTGGCCACCAACCTTAGAGGTCTACTTCTCGCAGGACGGAACGTGTGGGATCGCGCGGGTCAACGTGAACCTTGACGGTTTCACCTTTGTAGGAATTCGCCCAGGCCTTGGCGTCGTCCTCGTTGCCAAAATTGCGGCTGTAGTCGCCCATCTGCTGCTCAAAACTCTTATTGGGATAGTTGTAGAGATAGGTCAGAGTGGCCAGGTAGCGGGAAGTATCTATAGGGACTGACGGGGCTGGAATTGAATCATCCGGAATAAAGGCAACACTTACAATGTCAATGACAGCGGAGACTGTGGGCCAACTGCGGCTGCGGGTACGTTTGATCCAGGTATCTATAATCTGCCGGCAAACGCCCACGAACATGACAACCGCAATGAACAGCAGGATCAAAACAAACTCGCTGTGAGTGAGTGGACTGCCCCAAATAATGAGATTGGCGATTAACAGAGTCATTGTGATGCTCGTTTCGTTTGAATTCCTAATGGCTACGATCCGGGCCCTACAGGCACCCGTTCCACATATGTAAATCATCCGTCTTATGCCAGTCCCATGACACCGGCACTCTCCCACAATCAAGCACTTACAGGCGCTGCCCCCTGTTCCCCAGCTACACCAAAGTCACGTACATCTTCGTGGGATTGTCGCTGTTTACGATTCCGGGGAAACTCTTCTCATACCTGATCCGAATCGGGAACTTTGATTCACTTTTGCCTTGGTTCTCTCGCTGTTGCTTTACCTGACTTCTGTAGAGATGCCAGGCAGGAGCCCATTCTGGTCACGTTACCGGGTTGAGGGCCCTTCGCCGTGAGGAAGCTTTCAATATTTGTTGCTTCTCTGTTGCTCGCCGCTCCTGCACTGAGTTCCGCTCAGAGCATCTCCGCTGAAATCCAGTCGATGAAAACCGCCTACGAGGACTCCGGCAGCGGCAGCATTGTTGCGCTCGACGGCGACTCGATTGTGATTTCGCCCAAGATGCCAAGCCCGATCTGCGGTCTGATGATGACCAGAGACGGAAAGACAGGCTGGGCTTACTACTCATTCCCGCTCTCGTCAATCACGGTTCCGCTGGCCGCTGTCGATGAAAACCAGATCACCGACAATCGCGTTTTTACCGATCCTGAAGTGGCTTCGCACTACAAGCCCGGCGATGTGGGTGACGCGACCATGGTGGTAATTTCAGGAATGCCCGGCAAGCAGTTCCGTACCCTCATCTACGATCGCGACAAGTTCGCCCAGCTTGGTCCGGGGCTGCACTCCAGCCATGAATACGGACAAGCTCCTGACGACACCGTGGCTTTCGGCCTCACGTTCACTGATGCGCAGGCAGCGCATGAGTTCGAGGTCGCGCTTAAGCAAGCTGTCATTATGGCAAAGCAGAAACTGGCTACGCAGGCACGCAGATAGCTTGGGTCAGCGCAAAATGCAAGCGGCGATCTCCAATCGGAGATCGCCGCTTTGCTTTTAGAACGAAGATGGAGTTACACCGAGTAAGTCGTGGACGAAACCCTTCCGCCGTGCCCGGTCCAGTTCGTGTGGAAGAACTGTCCGCGCGGCTGGTCGACCCGCTCATAGGTATGCGCGCCAAAGTAGTCGCGCTGCGCCTGCAACAGGTTGGCAGGCAGACGGCCGGAGCGGTATCCATCAAAGAAGGCCAAGGCCGTTGAAAACGCCGGTGTGGGAATGCCCAGTTTGACGGCGTTGATTACAGCCTTGCGCCACGAAGGGTGGTACTTGTTCACCAGCTTGGAGAAGTACTTGTTCAGCAGCAGATTCTCGAGCTTGGGATTCTTCTTGAACGCGTCTTTGATCTTGCCCAGGAACTGGCTGCGGATGATGCAGCCGCCGCGCCACATGAGCGCGATGCCGCCCATGTTCAGGTTCCAGTTATTCTCCTGCGCTGCAGCGCGCAGCAGCATGTATCCCTGCGCATAGGAGATGATCTTTGAGCAGAACAACGCGCGGCGCACGTCCTCAATAAACTTGGCGCGATCGGCAACCTTGAGTGCAGCCTTGGGCCCCTTCAGCACCACTGAAGCATTTACGCGCTCTTCCTTCAACGCGGAAAGACAGCGCGCAAACACCGACTCGCCGATCAACGTCACCGGCTGGCCCGTATCGAGCGCACTCATCACCGTCCATTTGCCGGTGCCTTTCTGGCCCGCGGTGTCCAGAATCTTGTCTACCAGCGGCTGGCCGTCTTCGTCCTTCTTGGCAAAAATGTCGCGCGAAATCTCGATCAGGTAACTGTCCAGCTCGCCCTTGTTCCACTCGGCAAACACATCGTGCAACTCGTCGGCCGTGAGACCCAGGCCGCGATGCAGCAAGTCGTAGGCTTCGCAGATAAGCTGCATGTCACCGTATTCGATGCCGTTGTGCACCATTTTGACGAAGTGGCCTGCTCCGTCCTCGCCCACCCAGTCGCAGCATGGTGTACCGTCTTCTACCTTTGCGGCAATGGCCTGGAAGATTGGCTTTACATGCGGCCACGCTTTCGGATTTCCGCCAGGCATGATCGAGGGACCGCGGCGCGCGCCTTCTTCGCCGCCTGAGACTCCAGTGCCGATAAAGAGAATGCCTTTCTCGGCCAGGGTTTTGGTGCGGCGGTTCGAGTCAGTAAACAGCGAGTTACCGCCGTCGATAATGATGTCGCCGGCTTCGAGGTGCGGCACAATGTGATCGATCATCTGATCAACCGTATCGCCGGCCTTCACCATCAGCATGATCCGGCGTGGCCTCTTCAGCAGGCTCGCAAGCTCCTCAACGGAGTGCGCCCCAACAACCTGGGTGCCCTTGGCCTCGTTGGCAATAAAGTCATCCACCTTTGATACTGTGCGGTTAAACACCGCAACCTTGAATCCGTGGTCGTTCATGTTCAGGACAAGGTTCTGTCCCATAACCGCCAGTCCAACCAGTCCGATATCACACACTGCTTCCGGCATATGTTCTCCAAAAATGCAATTTTAGCACTCGAAGTAAATGGCACTCTTCCGATTCCAGCCACAAGGACAGAACGCGCAGAGACGGATTTGCCCGCGTCTGCGCGTTCACATTTTGAGAAGGCAGGCACCAGAGCGCCTACTGGCTCTAGAGCTTGATTCCGGCCGACGCGTAGATTTGGGTGATGTACTTCATGTCGCGCAGGCCCTCTTCGCCGGGCGTCTTCGGTTGCTGATTGGTCAGGATGCAGTTTGAGAAGTGATCGGCCTCTGCCTGGAACTGGTACGGGTCGGGCGTTGTCTCGGACTCGTCAATCCTGACGCCAGATGCAAAGCCCCGCAGGCGCAGGCGGTCGTAGTTGAAGGCCGGATCGCATTCCAGCGCTCCCTTCGATCCGTGCACTCTGAAGTATCCGTCCATGGGCGCGCCGTACGTGGTGCTGCAGCTTGCCACGGCGCCGGAAGGAAACTTCATGGTCCAGGCAACATTCTCTTCAACTGTCGAGAACCGGCCATCGTGATCGACCACTGTGGCGTAGCCATTCAGGTCAGTCGGCTCCTCGCCCGTCAGATATCGGCTTGCATTCAGGCAGTAGATGCCGACGTCGAAGAGTGGACCGCCGCCGGCAAGCTTTCTGTCCAATCGCCATTCACCGGCTACTTCATTAAAACCGTATGCTGCTTCGATCACCTGGATCTTGCCAAGCTGGCCGTCGCGGATCATTTTTATGGCCTTCAAATGAATCGGCTCATACTGGCAGCGGTACGCGATCATCAGCTTTACGTTAGCCGCCTTGCATGCCGCAATCATCGACTCTGCTTCAGCGACATTAATACACATCGGCTTTTCGCAGAGCACATGCTTGCCCGCCTTGGCCGCGCGAATGGTGTACTCGGCATGCATGGAGTTGGGCAGGGCAACGTACACAGCGTCGATCGCCGGGTTCTTCACAATCTCGTCGAAGTTCTCGTAGTTATAGATGGAGTTCTGCGGCACGTTGTACTGCGCTGCAATGCGGTTGGCTTTGTCGCGATGGCCGCTTACCAGCCCGGCGACCGCAGAGTTGTTGGTGAGCAGAATTCCGCGCATAAAGTGGTCGGCAATGCGGCCGAGCCCGATGACGGCGTATCCGATCTTCCGGTTACCGGATTGAGCGTTTAATGTGGGCGCAAATTGCGCAGCAAGACCAAGGGCAGCCATGCTGCCAAATTCTCTGCGGGTGAGTGTCATGGGGACCGAGAAACCTCCACGTCGATTTTAATTACTTCCGCGCGGGATCGTTCCGGCCAAGCCGTGAGCCACCGGTGCGGATGAGCCGGAGCAGCATATGCCCCGGCTCCCTGAATTCAGCGTTTCGGCGCTTTATCGAACGCATCGCGCATGGCAAAGAACGGCGCCGTAGGCTTCATGTCGTTGTCAAACGGGAGCGGCCTTTGCCGCCGGTTCGGCTTCTTTTCGCGGTGCTCTTTCAGCCCGTTCAGCCACGTATAGCGATCAGACACGCCCCAGGTCACTACGGCCTTTACAGCTTTGCTCTCGAGCGCAACGTCGAGATAGTCCTTGTACACCGCGGCCACGGCCTTGTCGCGCGCGGCAGGATCGTCATCCTGCACGCCGTCGTCGTTCACGTCGAATTCCGTGAGATACACGTCCAGGCCCAGCTCCTGCGCGCCTGAGATCAGTTCGCGCATTCCCTGGCCGTAGGTCTCTCCCGTTCCTGCATGAATGTGCGACTGAATTCCCAAGGCATCGATCGGCGTGCCATTCGCTTTGAAACGCTTCAACAGTGCGAGAGTGGCGGCTCGCTTCTTGGCATCGTCTTCGCTGTCATTCTCAATCCCGTACTCGTTGTAGGTGAGCTTGGCGTGGGGATCGGCCTTGCGCGCCGTATGATACGCAATCTCCAGATACTCCGGCCCGATCAGCTCATACCAAGGACTCTTGCGCAGCCCGTCGGGCATGCCGTCTTTTACATTGATGGCTTCGTTCACCACATCCCAGGACTGAATCTTGCCTTTGAAATGGCCGGCAACCGTATTGATGTGGTCCACCATGATCTTCTTGGCGTTGTCTTTCGTCGCTGTCGATTTGAACCACACCGGCAACTGCGCATGCCACACAAAGTTATGCCCGCGCACCTTGATCTTGTGCTTCTCGGCAAAATCTACCAGTGCATCGGCGTCGGTCCAGTTGTATTCGCCCGGCTTGGGTGAGAGCGGACCAAACTTCATCGAGTTTTCTGACACGACCAGGTCGTACTGCTCCGCAACCAGCTTCTGGAAAGCCTCGTCGGGAAGCTGCCGTGCGCCAACCGCGCAACCGGCCATCAGTCCGCGTTTGCCCGCATGTGCCTTCAGCGAACCTTTGCCGCTGATATCAACTCCCGGCTCGTCTGCAAAAGCCCGCATACCCGATACCGCAAGACAGCAACCTGCCAATGAAGCCTGCTTCAAATAATCCCGACGGCTGATCATGATTCCGCTCCCGCTTTGAAAGTCATTCAGCGCCATTTCTAGAGGCTGAAATGACGCGATGCTACTGTACCTTCAGGTCCCCATCGACGTCCACTACCAGCCACTCGCCGGCAACCTGGATGGAATGAATCTTCAAGCGGTCAAGCGACACGCTGTAACCCGAGGCGGCGGTTGAGCCCGCCAGCGCCTTGCGCAGCAGGTCTGCCGCATTGACCTTCATGCTTGAGGGAATTTTGCGGCTTAAAAACGGGTTCAGGATGAAGCTAAGCTCTCTGTGCTCTGAAACATTGTCCAGCCTTGCATCACGAAACCCGATCGTTTCGCCCTCCGCCTCCGGAGCCAGAGACACCTCCGCGGGCACTGACAGCGGCAGTCCGATGCAAGCGCCCTTTAACGCCGTGCCGAGCCGCGAGTGGGTGCTCAGCTTGACGACGATCCTGTCCTGGACGAAGGAAAGCTGCGGATGCTCGGCGTAGGTGTAGCACGCTGACTGCGGGGAGCCCTTCAGATAGTAGCGCCCCTCGGGCCCCCCAAAGAGCTGCTGCTCGAGAGTCCGCTCAAGGGCCTGGCGGCTCACTTTCATCTCCACGGCGCGACACATGCCGGAGGCCGCCATAAGTGCAAGCACGCCAACTGCCAGAGCTTTCTTGGATGTTGTCATAGGAGTACACTTTCATTGGTTACCAGGCGCCCTCCAGAACCCCGGTGGAAAACCCGGTAACTCTGGTAACAGCCTGGAGATGACCGGTGGGTATAAATTGAATTAAAGTTAATACAGTCATTGAGATAAGTCAATTTTATGGTTCGGCAACTGCCCCATTTTTTTAGCAATTTAAGACCTTTTCCTATTGATTTTTGAAGAAAATATTCGTAAAATAACAATGTAACTGATTCCTCGTGACCGTCTGGATTCCCCATCCGCGTCCGAGGATGTGCGGACAATCTAATCCACACTTTAAGGAAAATACTCAATGGCAAAGCGTCGTGGAAATCCTAACTGGGGCAAGCCGGAGCCCATCGGCCCCGTTGTGCCCACTGTCACCTCCTTCGAGCAGATCGTGAAGGAGTTCAAGCTGCCCCCGGATCAGTACATTCGTTCAACCCGCCTTCGTGAATGGGCGCGGCGGAACAAGAATTCGAAGTACATTCCTGAGGCACTCCTCGAGGCTTGGGGCTTCGAGATCGAATCGACGTTGTAGGCCACATCGTTTCAGTTCATTTCCAAAAGCGCTGCCCAAGGGCGGCGCTTTTGCTGTCTGCGGGGAGAGATAAGTACTTATGGGGTGGCGGGCCACTTAGTCATTTCGCAAGACGAGAGTTGACCGAAAGTCAGTGAGTGCATTGCCTGTTATAGCCAATTAAGTGCAGATCGATAAGAGGGTGGCAACTTGAGAGTGGTTATCCCATCGACCTTCCCGAATGGGCTCTGGTTTTCTCAGACTGACAGCGTAAACTGTGGCAATGCCTCTGGGAGACAGACTGGAGCGTCGAGCGCTCGAATCACTGGCTGGCCGCGGCTCAGAGCTCGAGCGCTTGGAGGCATTTGCATTGGGAGATGAGCGGCTGGTGATGCACATCCAAGGCATCCCGGGCATAGGAAAAACTCACTTACTAAATGCGTTGGCGGCAAGTATCGGCGAAAAGGGCGTTCTCGTTGTGCGGATAGACGCATGTTGGTGCGAGCCTTCGCCTGCGGCCTTGAGTCGAGCGATCTCAAGAGAAATTAGTGCCCCGGAGTCTGAGGATTCCGCTGTCGTCGCGGCCAGTCTATCGGAGAGAGCCAAGCGAACGCTCCTGGTGCTCGACAGTTATGAGTCTTTCCGTTTGATCGACTCATGGCTAAGGCAGGTGTTTCTGCCCTCTCTTGGTGACAGCGTGCGCACCATCCTGTCCAGTCGCGAGCCGGCCCGGCCGGCGTGGCATATCGCCCCTGCGTGGAGAGGCCTATTTGACTCGATGCTCGTGGATACATTTCCTCCGGGAGTGGCTTTGGAGTATCTGACCTCGCAAGGTGTACCGGAGGGCGGCGCCCAAGAGCTAAATCGGGTTGCGCATGGGCATCCGTTGGCGCTTTCTTTGGGATTGGCGCTCTACTTGGCAGGTGGGCGGGTGCGTGAGAGCGCGGCTACTCGACATCAGGTACTGGAGCACATGGCGGCACTCTTTCTGGAGGATGCCGATTCGAGAACCACAGAAGTCGTACAGGCCGCCTGCCTGGTTCGAACAGCGACTGCGCCTCTATTGGCTGCCATGTTGCCACATATCCCGGCCGATGAGGCAGTGGATCGGCTGCGCGCGCTGCCATTCGTCAGAGTAGGACCTCACGGACTGCTGGTGCATGAAGCCGTTCGCGGGCCGGTGGTGGCTGCTCTCAAATCCCGCGATCCTGCACGATACCAGGTGTACCGGCGTGCAGCTTCGCAGATCGTGCGTGACTACTACAGGCAGGCACCGCGATCCGATATGTGGCGTTGCACAGCGGACGTACTCTACCTGCTTGAAAATGAGAACCTCCGCGAAGGTTTCTTCCCTACGGTAGAGAGCCCGTTGTCCGTCGAATCATCCCGTCCAGACGACTGGCCATCAATCTCAGCGATCATTCGCAACTTCGATGGAGCACAGTCGCGTCAAACGCTGGAGCAATGGTGGCACTATCATCCGGATTCGTTTTTTGTCGTACGGAATGAAGATGGCGAAGTGCAAGGTTTCTACCAGGCCATTGTGGCAAAGAGGGTTCACAAAAATGTGCTGGAGAAAGACCCGCTTGCGGCGAGCTGGGCCAGGGACCTACCGGGTTCTGAAGACAAGGCCGCGACGCTCTGGCTGCGGCGAACCTTAGATCGCGATACCGGAGAGGCCCCGTCAACCGGCCAGGCGGCCTGCTGGCTCGACATCAAGCGAACCTATTTGGAACTGCGTCCACGGCTACGCTGGGTCTATACGTGCTACTGTGATGCGGAGCTATATCGCAGTCCATTCGAACAATTGGGATTCCGGTTGGCGGATAAAGGCCGCCCACTGCTCGACGGGATTCGGCAGCACACGTTTCGTCTCGACATGGGAGTGGATTCTGTCGATGGCTGGCTGAGCAATCTGCTTGCCCTGGAAACCGGAGTGGTAGCAAGCGAGGTTGCGTCTTACTCGCCATTGCTTGATGAGCAGGCACGCGAGTTAGTGGTGAATGGAACACGGATTAGCCTGACCCCACTGGAATTTGGAGTCTTCGCGTATCTTGTTGCCAGGCCGAATAAGGCCGTGGCTCGATATGAACTTGTGGAGGCAGTCTGGGGATATGGAAAGGAAGCGTCAACCAGCAACGTGGTTGAAACAGTGGTGCGCTCCCTGCGGCAGAAGCTGGGAGCGCACCGGAACGTGCTGGAGACTTTGCGGGGTGTTGGCTACCGATACCGCCCGACAACGTGAATTTACGTTCCTCGCACGGAGTTAAGTTGTAATCAGGGGCGAGCTTCAAGAATCAGGTTGAACGGGGTTTCCATCGTGACACTTGCGCTCCCGAACCCTGCCTCCTTGGCGATCGCAATCAGCCTGGCAGCGCCCGCCTGCGCTCCCAGTGGATGGCGCCCTCCCTGCGACAATGCGTTCTGCGTGCACAGGCCGGCGGAAGCCGCGTAATACATCCTTGCCACCGGGCCGACATTGTCCTCGGTTCGGTCCTTGGCAAACGGTTCCACCAGCATCAGTGCACCATTGTCAGCCATCGCGCGCCGCGAAGCGCGCACAGCTTCCAGTGGATCGCCCATGTCGTGGAGCGAATCCATGAAGCACACCAGGTCGAACTTCTCCCTGCTGTTTTCAAGCAGCCGGGCGGTTCCCACCTCAAATCGGATGCGATCGGCTACTCCAGCCTCCTTCGCCCGTTCTCGCGCCACGGCAATTGAAGATTCGTGGTAGTCAATTCCCACGAACTTTGACCTTGGGAATGCCTGCGCCATAAGGATGACTGAGGCGCCATGCCCGCAGCCCACGTCAGCCACTCGGCCGCCAATGGATAACCGTTCCTGTACACCGCTGAGTGACGGAATCCATGCCTGAGTCAGGTGTGCCCGGTACCCGTTGCGGAAGAATGCCTCTGTCGCGCTGAACAGCCGGCAACTGTGCTCGTGCCAGCCTACGCCCTCGCCGCTGCGGAATGCGGCAAGAATCTGGTCTTCGTCGTGCCACAAAGTCGCGGCTACATCGAAGGCCGGAGGCAGAAATACCGGACTCACCGGATTCGCCAACACGAAAGCGTGTTCAGGCGGCAGTGAATATTTCCTCGTGCCGGCATCGAACTGCACATATCCACCTGCCACCTGTCCGTTAAGCCACTCTCGCACCGAGCGCTCGTTGGTTGAGGTGCGGCGCGCCAGTTCTTCCGAACCAATGGGACCGCTTTCCGCCATCGCTTGGTAAAGGCCAAGCTTGTGTCCAAGGTTGGTCATCACGCCGGCCATGGCGGCTGCTAGATCGGTGACCACCTGGCCGGCGAACTGCTCAATTTTCTGCTGGGCGACTTCCTGGCTGGAATTGGCATTGAGACTTTGCATCAGTAACCTCCTGCGATAGCGATTCCCGGTTCTGAATTCAGCATGCTTACACCCGGGAGAGGAGCTCGCGTGATAGCCGAGAGCGAATTCTCTACATCCCATAGCTGCGCCTCGCTGGAAACGACACCAGCATTGCTGCGCACGGCTTGCATTGCCGGGTGATTCAGATAGGCCTGGGCCGTTTCACGGTTGGCAAAGAGATAGATACCTCCCATCTCGAACTCGTCTTCCTTGGAGACCCATATCTTCCAGATCAGGCCTTTCGTCGAGGCGATGATGGCGGCCGTTTCCTGGCTATTGGTGAGCAGTACATCCGGAGGCAACCGCAGCTTGAAGCGCAGGTGCAAGATTGTGTAGGTAGTAACACTCTCCTCTGACATTTTCATTTCTCCTCTGTGTTCATCTCTGCATTGGTTGCAGACAAGATTGAGTCTAGGTGTCCTGAAGTCTTCAGAGATGAGGACAAGATGAGAACATCATGAGGATCGCGCCCGGACTGCAACGCCCGAAACTCGTGCTTCAAGTGGTATTTTCCCTATGAGTTGCAGAATTAAGGGAATCACGCAGGGCCAGTAATTCGAATCGGAGTAGTTTGTGGATCGCTCGGCCCTTGAGGCAATTTCAGTCCCGGCAAATGCCTTATGGGACGGCGATCCGCAATTGCGTTCAGGTCATGAAATTCCAGCCGCCATGCCGAATTACGAGTAGCAACCTGAAGACTCCGGGCATCAAAGGTATGATTTGCTAATCGCAATTTCGGGAGATTACGTGCAGACCTCCGTCTTCCTGCAAGCTGCCTTGAATGGCGATCGAGTTCACCCCGCTGCACCTCGGAGTCCGGATGCGATGGCGATTGCTGCGCGTGCGGCGGTGAATGAGGGGGCACAATCAGTGCATGTTCATGCTTTTGATGATGGAGGTCGTGAGTCGCTAGGCGGAGTTGCCTGTGCCAAGGTTGTGAACGCGATTCGATCCGTCTGCCCTGGAATTCCAATCTCCCTGACAACATCAGCAACGATCGTGGCGAACCCAGCACAGCGCTTCAGTGTGATAGAGGCTTGGTCCGAAATGCCTGATCTCGTGACTGCAAATCAGGGAGAATCTGGGATCGTTGAGCTATGCGAGTTGCTGTTGTCGCGAGGAGTAGATATAGAGGCTGGATTATTGACCGCTGCGGACGCGCGAGCTTTCGTGCGTTCCGGATTGGCCGACCGGTGTCGCCGCGTCCTGATTGAGCCTCTGGACGAAGATCAGGATGTTGCTGTTCAGCATGCTGCCGCTATGGAGGACATTGTGGTGAGCGCCGGGATCAAGCTTGAGCAAGTTCACCACGGTTACGGCATGGCATGCTGGAAAGTCAATCAACGCGCACTCGAAAGAGGGCATGGCATCCGTACGGGTTTGGAAGACATCACGATGCTCCCAGATGGCCAGCAAGCGCGTGACAATGCTGATCTGGTTCGCGCGGCGATACGTCTGGTTCAAGCACATAGGCTGCGTGATGCTGATCTAGATAGGTAACGGACGAAGTTATGTCGAGCGGCACCCTTCAATTCTAAGTTGACGCTCATCTCCGCCAACGCGCTGATTGAAGGACATTGTTTGACATTCTAGGTTTGAACGCGCGCACTCAGGTGATGCGCGCGTTTAAAGCCATGTGCCAAGGCCCTTTGCGGTTTGATGCTGCGGTAAGCGAAAATAGGAGAGGTCATCATGCCCTCCTCACCGCGCAATTTCGATCCGCCGTTCACAGACGTTCCCGGCGCTGTTGCCGAAATCAAGGCCGGACGCATGGTTGTCGTTGTCGACGACGAGGACCGCGAGAACGAGGGCGACCTGACCCTGGCCGCCGAGCACGTAACCCCTGAAGCCATCAACTTCATGGCCCGCTACGGCCGCGGACTCATCTGCCTGACTCTTACCGAGGAGCGCGCCGATCATCTGCGGCTCTTTCCCATGACCCAGCAGAACTCCTCGCGCTTTGGAACGGCGTTTACTGAGACCATCGAAGCCCGCGAAGGCGTCACCACCGGCATCTCCGCTGCCGACCGGGCGCACACCGTCCGTACCGCCATCGACCCCAAATCTACGGCCAGTGACCTGGCACGTCCGGGGCACATCTTCCCGCTCCGCGCACGCCGTGGCGGCGTGTTGGTGCGTGCGGGGCAAACCGAGGCATCCGTCGATCTGGCCCGCCTCGCCGGCCTGAGCCCGTCGGGAGTGATCTGCGAGATCATGCGCGACGACGGCGAGATGGCACGTATCCCCGACCTGATTCCGTTCTGCAAGGAACACGGTCTGCTGATGCTTACCGTGGCCGAGCTCATCCGCCATCGTCTGCGCCACGAGCGCTACATTGTGCGTGCCGGCGAGTCGCTCATCCAGACGAAGTACGGCGAATTCCGCATGATCGCCTACCAGAGCGAGGTCAACGGTGGCGAAAGCCACATCGCCCTGGTGCGCGGCGATCTGTGTCCAGGATGCCCGGCCTTCCATGAAGGCCCCGCGGTGCTGCCCGACGGTTCCGGCGAAACGCGCTGCGCCTGTCCGCACCCGGTGCTGGTGCGCGTGCACACCCGCTGTACTGCGGGCGATGTCTTCCACGCCGACTGCGGCTGCCGCGAAGTGCTGGACAACTCCATGCGCATGATTGCCGAAGAGGGTTGCGGCGTGATTCTTTATCTGCACAACACCTCGCGCGGATTTGAGATCGACCATACGCCCGCCGCGCCTTTCGGTCCGGGTGGATCGGTTTTACCCGTTGAGGAGCGCGAAGAGCAGTCGGCGCGCCTGGTGCTTCACCAGCAACTGCGTGCGCGAGAGGGCTCGCAGGCCCGCAGCGGACGCATCCTGCGCGCCATCGGCCTCGGCGGCCAAATCCTCTCCGATCTGGGCATCCGCCGCATTCGCCTGCTCTCCAACACTCCTATGCACATCCCCGCGCTCGAAGGTTTCGGCCTCGAAATCGTAGAGCAGGTGCCTATCCCGGTCGACAAGTAAGCAGGCAACAGGGGAACTTTCATCCTCATCAGAACGTCCGCTTCAAGTGCCGCTTCCTCCCCCCAAAAAGCCATCACCAAAAGATATGACTGTCATCACAGCCACGGCTGCAAGCTCGCGCGCCATATTGATGGCGCGCTTACGGCGCAAGGGGGGAAACCGTGTCCAGACTATCTTGTGCAATATGCATGATGATTTGTTTGGGACTCTCCTCGATCTCGCAAACACCGAAGCTGCAGAGCACGATCCAGGACAAGTACCGCGTCATCGAAGTGAACGATTTTCAAATCCAGGAAGGAGTTGAACTCAAGCCAGAGTACTTTACTGCCCTTAAGGATGAGTTGCAGAAGCAGCTTGAGGATTCGCACAAGTTTCAAGCTGTACTGCGTCCCGGTGAACCGTCGCCGCAGCCGGACATGCCGGTGCTGAGGCTCACAGGAGTGATTACAAAATTCAATGCGGGCAGCCGAGCAAAGCGCTACCTTCTTAGCTACGGAGCCGGCTCCAGCCAGATCTTTGTCCACACCAAATACCTTGATCGCGCAACCGGTGAAACCGTCATTGAGGGCGAAGTCATCGGAACTCTCTCCGGTGGCTTTTTCGGCGGAGACGCGAAGAACGTCATGCGTCAATTTGCAGCCGCCGTGGTGACGACAACCAAGCTGATGCTGTTGAAGACTCCAACGCCAGCAGGTTCAATGGCTGCTCAACCCGCATCTCGAGCCGACCAGGTTGAGCCGAAGGACCGCCAGACGATGGCCATTACGCCTGACCTTCTAGAAGAGCATCAGAAGGAATTGAATAGTCTTGCGGCAAAGGGCTTTCGGCTCGTTGACTACTCTTCAACCAGCAACAAGAGTGCAACGCTCACGCTTGAAAAGGCCGATGAAGTCCCGGGCCGGACATACATGATGTTTCAAACGCTGCGCCTCGGTACCTTGCAGAACGAGCTGAACAAAGCCGCTTCAGAGGGCTATCGGCTGGTACCCCACACGCTTGGTTTTCTCAAGGGCTACTTTCTTATCGCTGAAAGGCCCTCCACTGTCCCTGAGTTGAGGTATGAGTACCGCCTCCACGCCACGGTTCTTGTATCCAGCGCTGAAAAGAATGTCCGAGAGGATCAGGCGCAAGGATATGTGCTGATCGACACTTCTCAAATGCTCAATTCCACCCATGTGATCGTTCTCGAAAGGGAGGTTTCGAAGCCAAGCCAGCAGCCTGATAGCTAGCCGAATCAATCAGATACGTATTTCGCTGTGCCGTTGCGCGGAAATCACCACGCCACGAGGGGGGATCTGTCGCCCTCGAATACATCAGCGGGTTCCGAATGGCAGATGTGTTCAATTTTGACCAGTGGGCCTTGCTTGAAGCCTGTAAGATTGATAAGACTGTCCCGGGGGAACATTTCTCCTGGGAGAATTCGCGACCTGCGTTGATGTGGGGCCGGGGCTTCCCGATAGATTTCTCCGGGCAGAAGAACCTTGCACGATCGATTTCAGGGTTAGCTTGCCATCGTAGATTTTCAGCGTGGCTTTGTTGAGATTGATGAGCCACTTCAGTTCATTACCCCGCATTACGGCAACCCTGCAATTGCTGTGACGCCAACCGCACCAATACGTGGAAAGGTTGGATTCGTTGAGCGTTCATCTTGTCAATCCGAGTGACAATTCATTTGGCACGGCCGTGATTACACCGCGGTGGTTATTTGTGCTGGCAGCCGCAACTCCAACCGTGGCCGGCGATCCGATCCTGGTGGACGAATCACTCGAGCAGATTGACCCCGAGACCATCAAGCCGGGAGACATTGTGGGCATCAGCGTGCACACCGGCAATGCGCTGCGCGGATACTCCGTGGGGCGCATGGCGCGCAGCCGCGGCGCTTGGGTCGTGTATGGCGGCATTCACGCGACGCTGTTTCCTGAAGAGGTCTTCGAGCAGGGAGAAGCACATGCCGTGGTCACCGGCGACGGAGACGTAGCCTGGGGCAAGGCTGTTACCGATTGTCTCGCAGGCAAGCCGGAGAAGAATTACTCCGGTGGCCGGATTGAAGGCAGCGAGTTCCTGGCCGCGCGCTGGGACCTGATGAATCCCGAAAAGTACATGTGGGCCTCCGTGCAGACCATCCGCGGTTGCCCCAAGCACTGCTCATTTTGCAGCGTCTGGCGCACTGACGGCCAAAAGCCGCGCCAAAGAAAATTCCAAAGCGTCGTCGATGAGATCATCGCGCTGCGCCGACTCGGCTTCCGGTTCATCGCGTTGGCGGACGACAACTTTTACCCCGTGACCTTTACCGATCTGCGCCTTGCCCGCGAGCAGGGAAACACCGCCAAGGTAGAAGAACTCACCGCCATTCGCAACGAGCGCTTTCAACTGATGGAAGAGCTGGCCAAGCTCCCTCGCGACATGGTGTTCTACACGCAGATGACCATGGAGGCCGGAGAGGACGGCGAATATCTGGACGCAATGCGGAGAGCCAACATCAAAGGCGCCCTGGTAGGCGTTGAGGCCGTGACCCCCGAGGGGTTGAAGGCCGTCTACAAGGATTGGAACTACTCCGGTGAAGCACTGGCCAAGCAACTGCAGACATTCAAGGCGCACGGCGTTCACGTGCTGGGCTCCTTCATCTTTGGGTTGCCGACCGACCGCGCTGCCACCTTTGATGCAACTGTCGAGATGGCTCTCAAGGCCGGCGTGACCTTTGCCCAGTTTGTGATGATGACTCCGTTTCCCGGAACCGTGGACTTCGGCCGCTGGGAGAAAGAGCAATCGAAAAATCCGGCGATGGTGGGCGACGTGCCGATCACGCGCTACTGGCTGATCCCCACTGAAGTGCGTCCCAAAATGTTCACTCCGCACCCGACCATGAGCTCCGATGAGATCAGGGAACGCACGCAGGGAGTCTGGGACAGATTCTATAACTGGCGCGCCATTTGGGAGCGGTCAGCATGCACGCCCACGCTCAAGGCCAGAATCGCCTTCATGTTCCTCTCCAAGCTCTACCGGCAGATGTACGCGGGAACCGGCATCTCAACCGACAGCGCGCGGCGAAAGAAGTCCAAACGCTGGGCGCGCTTCACGGCGCATCAATGCAAAAAGCTCTTCCGCGCCAAGCCCATGCCGGAGCTCGAAGGCCCACGCTGGGATATCGGCCTGCAACCGGCGCAAGTGGCGGAAGCCTTCCCGATCATCGGCGATTGAGGCGGCAATAGCAGCCGTATTCAAATCAACATAGGTCCTTTCGGACAGCGTGCCGCATTTTGCTACGGGGTCTTCATATTCCAGTGTGCTCGGTATTGGATACTTGAGTAGGAGACTTTCAGCAATGAGCAAATGTTCCACCAGCGGACTGATGGGCGCGCCGGTCACAGGCAAGCCGGTAACGGAATGCCAGAACCTGGGCGAAGTATTTGAGGCGGCACTGCCCGCCTTCGGCGGCGCATATCTGCGGCGTGTATATGAAGCGATGAAGGCCGTCATCGAAAAGCGTATTCCCCTCGTTGTCACCTGCGCCGGGCCCATCACTGTATCCGATCAGCATCGCGCCTGGCTTATACCGTTCATCAAGGCGGCCAACACCGCGTACCTTACCGTGACTGACGCCATCTGTTATCACGACGGGCACGACTGCCTGCGCAAAAACGACCAGCGTCCCATCCGCGAAGTGGCGCTCTTCGGCGACGACGCCGAGCTGCGCGAGAACGGCGTCATCCGCGTCGCAGACACAGGCTTTGAAGAGCAGGTGCTCTTCGATCAGGATGCCGTGGCCACTGAAATCCTGCAGCGCCCCGAGTTCCAGAAGCGCATGACCACCACCGAGCGCAATTACCTGCTTGGCAAAGAATTCGGCCGCCGTGAAAAAGCGCTAGGAGTAGCACCGGGCCTGCTGAGCACCTGCGCCGAAATGGAATTGCCCGTCTTTATCGGCGCGCCCGCCGACGGCAGCATGTTTCTCAACTCCGTTAAGCTGTGGGCGCTTCAGCGCCTGGGCAAAATCAAATATGGATTCGATTACGACCTTCACGAAGACGTCTTCGAGTCCTGCGCCTATCACTACTGGGGCCTGTTCAACTCCGAGGTGAAGTCGATTGCGGTAATGATTCTCGGCGGCGGCGTGCCCAAGAACTATTCGCTTCAGCCCGAGCCCGCGCTCTCACAAATCTTCTTTCTCGACAACATTCGCGGCTACGACTACGATGCGCAGATCGTCTCAGCGCCGGTCACCGACGGTAGCCTCTCCTCATGCGAGCCGGCAGAAGCCGTGTCGTGGGGCAAAGTCAACCCAGACACCTACACCACGCAAACCGTGAGCATGCAGGGTGACTACTCTTCGTACATGCCGTTCATCGTGCGCGCGCTGGTCGGCAAGGATCTTCTGCATAACCCGCCGCAGCCGCTACGTCTTTACGGCAAGCGCGAAGAGCTGAAAGCAACGCTAATGGAAACCATCGCCAAAGATCCGCAGGCGATGGAAAAAATCATGAGTACGCTGTCAATCCCGGCGGAGCTGAAGGTGTAGCCTCAGCATGCCGCGACTACGTAGCCGTTCCTTCCTTCCCGACAGACTTCGGGCGCCCCATCCTTCGAGCGCTTTTTGCTCGAAGGGTGGGATACAACAATCTCAACCTCAACACCCTTAATAGAATTCTGCTTGGTTGATGTCTGTGGGGAGATCGAATATTCCTGCTATTCCACCCTTCGCAAAATTCGCTAAGGATGGGGCTCACGCAGATATGTAGGAATGTAAGAATGGGCCGCTTGAACGGGTACGACGATTATCAGGGTGTTTGTATCAGGGCGCGAGTAAACTCGTGCCCTGATACAAGCTTTCCGTCAGGGCCTAATCAAGAGTTCGGCGCCTAGTTTCTTTTCGCGAGCAGTTCATTGAGTTTCGCGATCACCGGGAATGCATCGGCGATGTAGACTATGTCGGCTTTGCCGCGGGTCCAGCCGCAGTTTGGGTCGAGCGAGATAGCGCGGCGGTCGCCGATGAATCGCCAGCCCACCACGTGCGGCTCTTCGCCGTGGCAGCAGGTTGACAGGCCCTTGGGGTGGCGCGGTGTTGCGCCGGTCTGGCCGATCTGATTCATGTGCGTCAGGAAGGGAAGTACGGAGTTCCCTTCGCCGCCCTGGTCGACGAGCGACTTGCTGCTGCCGAGCGATGCGCCGGTTGCGCGCAGCAATCCCAGAATTAACTCGGCGGCCTCCGCGGTGTGGACTTGCCCGTCGGGCTGCTTCTTGGTCCATCCGGCTCCAGCCACAAACAGCATGCGCGCATCGGGGCGGATGGTCTGCTCGTCCTGCTTTGGCGCGCGAATGCCGCTAACGGTTGTGCGCGTGGCAGGCAGCTCAGCGGCAACCTGTTCTACTTGCGCCGCACCGGGCGTGGCAGCATAAGCCGCGTGCGTGCCCACATCCAGAACCACCACCCAGGGCCGGGTGCTACGGCTGATGACCGCTTCAACGCGCTGGCGATAGAACCAGCGCGAAGCTTCAATCTTGTCCGCGCCACCGAGGGCCGTGATGTGCGTGTCAACAACGCCACCGAGCCTGTAGGCAACGCCTGCAGCTACGCGCGCAAGCCGTGCACCGGCAGGCACAAGCACAACCGTCGCATTAGCCGCGCGACACAGAGCTTCACATGCAGCGGCGTCGGTTGCATAGCGCGGCTGGGCCAATGCTTCACCCGAGACAGCGAGCAGCTTTGCTCCCGTGGCCGCAAGTGTGTTGGCTGCCGCTGCGTCGCCGATGATGCCGATGGTCAGCGCACCGAGGTGCGCAGCCAGTTCGACTCCCGCAGTTACTGCCTCAAGCGAAGCGCGCGTAAGTACGGAGCCGGTTTCGTCTGCGTGTGTAAGTACAAGAATGTTCTCCATCATTCGGCCCCAATCCACTCAACCAGTTCTGCGGCAATCTGTTCGGGAGTCATATCTTTCACTACGCGCGTTGTGCGCTGCTGCTTGGGCAGGCTGACCGAGACATAGCTCAGTCCGTTCGCGTCGAGTGCTGCGGCCTTTGCCTTTTGCAGTGCGGGCATCAAGGTCCGCATGTTGGCCATGCCAATCTGCGGATTGTTTCTTGGTTCTGCCAGATTGCCGGTGGCCCAGCCCAGTACAGCCGGCGCGCTTGCGCAAACTGAAACCTGGTGGCGGCCGCCCTCGATGCGCTCCAGAACTTCAAACGATCCGTCGTCGCGTAACTCGATATGGTCTACACCTTGAAACTGCTCGGTGATTCCAAGCCGCTCGCCGGCAATCTGCAGCGTTACGCCCGCGCCGCGCGTCGCCGACTCCCACCCACCGAACAACAGCATCTTGTCGCGGTCGAGGCCGGGAATGGCGGCGATGGTGTCGGCCAGTGCGGCCGCCGTGGCATGTGCGTCGGGAAATCCTCCGATGGGTCCGTCGATGGGAACAAGCTCAAAGGCAACCTTCTGCGCCACGGTCATCATGACCTGCTGCAGCTTTGCCTTGGGCCCAAGCGAGACAAGCCAAAGCTTGCTGCCCGGATTTTTGGCAACGAGATTGGCCGCTTCATAAAGCGCGCATGCGGCCCACGGATCGAGCACTGCGGGCAACACCATTTCGTTCTTGAGCCCCGGCCCAGCAGGCGTAGTCACCGGCTCCAGCGTCTGCAAAGGATCAGGCACGATTCCAGCGCAGACGACGATTTGCAGAGTGTTCGACATTGATTGACTCCTGACTGGGAGCTTTCAGCTTTCAGCTCTCAGCTTTCAGTTTTTTGCGTGGCAGGTCGAAGCTTTTCAATAGAGGAAGTGAGCATCTTCGATACTTCCTCGCTGAGCAATCCCGCCTGGCCAATCTTCTTGGGCAGTCCCATCTCGAGCTGCTTGGCGACCGCGAGTTGGGTATTCAGTTCAAAAATCGATCCTTGCGCGAGCCCTAGAAACTGGCCGAATCCAGCTCGGTTCAATCTCCCGCGTCCTTCTGCGATATTGCTCGCAACAGATACGCTTGCTCTTCGCATTTGCGAGGTCAAGCCAAATGCTTCGTCTTTGGGAAAACCCCGGGTCAACTCGTAAATACAAACCGTGAGCTCAATCGCTCTTTGCCAAACAACCAAATCCCTTACATCCTGAGCCACTCTTGCTTAAGTCTCCTAATCCTGCTGATGACTCGACATCACTGCGTTAGCGAGGTTTTTTGCTGAAGGCTGAGAGCTGATAGCTGCTTTTCAATTCTCGGCCGAATGCAATCCACCGGATCCAGCTCCAAACTCAACATTGTCCCCCGGACAGTTCCACAGGCATCCTCCGCAATGGACACACTTCTCGCGTTCGAAAGTGGGCAGGCCGTCGTCTCCTTCGGTGATCGCCTGACCGGAGCACATAGCCACGCAGGTTTTCTCGTTGCATGCGGCGCAATGCAGCATATCGCGGAATCGGACGTGATCTGCAAAGCCGGGCATGGCCTGCACCTTGCCGCCCATCAACAACGCGTCCTGTTGCGTAACCAGCAGTCGGCCGTCGTAGGGAATCTCAGGCCATCCGCGAACGGACAGCAGCGCGTCGTGCAGCGAGCGCCCCTCTGAATGGGCTTTCTCCGCGGCCGCTTTCAGTTGCTGGCTCTCACATGAACCCTGTGCAAAAGGCTTGATCTGGCGGGCGGCGGGTTTGGGTTGCAGCTTGAGTGAAATTAGCCCTTTCGTGTAACCGGAAATGGCCATTCCAACTAAGCCTGTAACTATACCCCTGTGGAAACCGTTTCGAGCGTTTGCGGCCTGGCGCGCGCCGCGTTCAACCCAGCTTGCGCGTCGCCGCGCTTCATAGGTCGCAGCAAGATTCTCGTGCGTGAAAGGTTTGCCTGCGCGCAGCAGTTCGAGCACGCCTTCGCCGAGTTGCGTGCCTGTTGTCCAGGCCTCGTCGACGCCGGAACCGGTGAGCATATTCGTGGAACCCGAGCCTTCGCCGATGCGTGCGAAGCCATCGCCGGTCAAGACGGGCTCGCCGCGCCGCCCCGACTCTTCAAGCGACTTGGCTCCCCATGAGCGCAGCGTTCCGTTCTTCAGCACGCGCCACAACGCCGGGTGCTGGATGTAGTGCTGCAGATAGCGGTAGACCGTGCGCGAAGGATCGCCCATCCAGGAAGGCACAAAGATGCCAACCGATACCAAGCGGCCCGGATGCACGTACATAAAGCCGAAAATTTCAGGCTCTGGATACCCAAACGTATGCCAAACGGTGCCAGGCTTCAATTCTTCGCTCTCAGAGTCCTCTGGCAACTCGATAACGAACTTCATGCCCAACGCCCAGTCACGCGTGCTGTCCTGTTTGTTGAGCGCGCGGCCTACCTGACCGACGGGTCCATCGCCGATAACCGTCAGGCGTGCGCGGACATCCATACCGGGCATGTAGCCGTCGCCGGGGCGACCAGACTTATCGACGCCTTGATCGGTCAGACGCAGGCCTGACACGGCCTCGCCATTGCAGAGCGGCGAGCTGACAGGTGTGCCGGGCCAGATCTGGACCAGGCCACTAGCCATTAGTTGCGATGCTACCCACTGGTTGAATTGGCCGATGGAGAGAACGAGTCCGCCGTGTTTGTTGAGGAAGGACGGAATCAATGGCAGTTCGAAGGCGTGGTATTTCAGCAGGAGGTTTCCGCCGAGGCGCAGCAGCTTGTCGCCGATGCGCAACGGCATGGAGCGGCGGCTTGCACCTTCCGGATCGAGCAAATAGAGCACTCGTTCGCTGGTAACGTTGGTGGCCATGGGGATTTCGGCTGGATCAAGCGTTGGAAAGCTTGCTTTGATGCCTCGTGCCTTGGTCACCACGCCGCTCACACCCGCAGCCAGATCGTCGGCGCGTTCGTAGCAGAGAACTTGCAGCGGCATGCCGGGAATGACTTTGCTTTCGAGTGCGGGGTCGGTGGGATTCTCGTTCCATGCCTGCGTGAGCGTTGTCAGAAAGCCACCCATCGCGGGACCGAAGCCTGCGCAGGCGATGTCGACTTCCATTGATTGACGGTCGACCTCGGCCTGTGGCAACGCCTCGGCACACGGATCGCTCGAGTTGCCGTACTCCGTGCTCATGCCGGATAGTCCAGAGCTTCAGGAATCATGACCTTGCTTACGGTGTCGGCAGCGCGGTCCTTAGCCAACCGCGTACCCGTCAGGCAGGTGGTGAGCTTGCTTTGCAGGCGAAGGAATTCTGCTGAGCCTGCGCAACCGGCGCAAGGGCCTGCTTTGAGCGGATGGCTGCCGTCTGATTGGATCACATCTATCGCCATTGCCGAGATGCCCGGCATGGTTTCTTCGTACGCATCCAGCTCACTGGCAAGGAAACAGCTACGGTGTTCCTGTTCGTCCCATGTGGGATGGCAGTTGTAACCGAAGACGAGCTCGGCGCAGATGCGCGAAGTTTCACCGGCGGCCTGCGCGGCCTGTACGTGGCACAGATCGCTGAGAAATTGCACCGTGCCGTCGAGACCTTCGGATGCGACTGCATCGGCAGCGCCGCGCGACTGCAACTCAAGCACGTCGAGGATCTGCGCGCGCGAGGCCAGCAGCCAGCACAGCGCATCGGCAAGCGCGAAGGTTACGCCCTGGCGCTGCCCGTGGTAAAGCTTGTTGCCTGCCGGGTCAGTGGCGGTCTGCAGATGATTGATGGTCCAGAGCCACATATTCATGGCGGAAGCGAGCGTGCACGCGCCGGTGCCGGGATGAGCAGAGGCGATGCGGCGCATCTCTCGCACCCAGGTTCGAAACTCGGCCAAGAACAGATCCGAGGTCATGGTGATGGTGAGCTGGCGGCGCTGCACGGCCTCCGGGCCTTCGTACGTCGCTTCGAGCTGGGCATCCATCCACTTGTTGGCAAGGAAGCCGGGGCAGTCCTCAGTTATGCCGTAGCCGCCCATCAGGCTGACGGCCTCGCGCATCATGTTGGCGCCGTGCCCTGTGTTCCAAAGCTTGGTGGCAGGGCAAAGTACATTGGCTTCGGCATCCATCAGCACAAACTGTACAAGAGGATCGGCTTCAAGTTCAGTACGGAGCGGGTCGCCAGGCTTGAGCGATAGAAGTTGAATGGCCTTCTGCTCGCTTTCTTTCAGAGCTTTCATCTCGGCGCGGCCGCCTTGGATACCTTGCTCTTTGAGGATTGCGGCCTTGTTCTTCTCGAGCGGGTCGAGCGCGTCGAACAGGCGAGCGGCTGCAAAACCAAGCGATGCCGCGGCCTCTCCTGCCGCCCACACATCCACCAGACGATGCAGCGCATCCTCGCGTTGCTGAATGCCTTGTTCATAGCGAATCGATCCCGGCTTGGTACCTTCAGCACCACGGAAGCGCTGACGTTGGTAGCGGATCACCGGTTCAACTGCGGAAAGCAACTTGGATGCAGTCATGAGGCCAACCGGCACGCGGGTGCGACGGAAGACTGCGTCAATCACTTCGCTGTGATTGAAGTTGGGAACAATAACGCCATCTTTCACGGTGTATCCGCCGACGATGCGGTTGGCGGGAACCTTGAGGTTGAAGATGGGATCGCCTGTGGAGGAGAGCTGGTGAACGAGTTTCTTGGTGGGAGTTCCACGATCGAAGTTTCCGGGATCGCTCTCTTCGAGGATGATGACGCAACTGCCCTTGATGCGGGGATCTTCAGAGCTGACAGCTGCGGTGATGAAATTTGCGAATGAAATGCCGGTGATGAAGCGCCCGCGCTTGTCCACCTGCAGCACAGGCTCTTCGCCGGGCTTCCACTCGGCGATGCTCATGCGGCCGCTGAGCATGCCGGTGTCGACGCCGACGTAGGGGATGGGCTCAGTGAGGGCGAATGCGCCGCGCCATGGTTTGCGGTCTTCGCCGGGCTGCGGAGGAGCGGCGAGACTCTTGTATTTTGCAACCTGCTCTTTTGTGCCGCGCTCGTGAATGGGCGCCAACGCAAGAAAGCTTGCCAGGCTTGCGGTAGCGGCGCCGCCATCTACCCATGCAAGTTCAAATGCGGCAAGCGACAGCGCCAAGTTCTTGGGGCCGACGATGAACCCGCCTTCTTCCGGCTCCATGAAAGCCGCGGTGATGCCGGACCGGTCAAATGCCTCAAGCATTTCATTCTTCGCGGCGGTCCACTCGTGGGTGTTGCGCTCGCCGGCGGCAACCATGCGGGCAACCGTGCCGCGGGCAACGGTTCGGGACGACTGAACAAGCATTTGCAGGTCAAAACGATCAGCGAAGCGCCACTGGATTTGGCGCACTGCGTCACCGGGCAATGTGAGCATGGTCCTGGATTCAGAAACCACAGCTGTGGTCATAAAAGTGTCCTCAAGCAGCGGTTCAATTGTGGCGCTTTAGGTGCTGCGCGGCATGTGACTCACATCACGAACAGCCTGTGTAAAAGGAAGCCTCGGAACCACCGAAATCAAGGGCATGAAACAAAGCGTTTCGGGCGAATTTGCAGGGGTCTGAGGGTACATAAGCCGTTACCTGTCTTGCTCGTGTGAGTTATGCCATTCCACACCGGAAAACATGTGTTGCATTTCGTTGTCAGGCCTTTGTGATTCCTATCACTGCGGGAAATCTCGCAGAAGCGTGTTCTCAAGGTACGAACCCAGCATTTGAACGGCCTTACTGGAGGCGGGGGCCATAACCGGGCATCAGGGGAGCTTCTCTGGTACCAGCACAAGGAAGACGGCAGGATGGAAGAAGCCGCGAAAGACGACAGGTTCCAGAAGTCAGGGGTACTACCCCGGAAGACAGGCCTGGCACAGGAAGTAGTCCGGGCAGTTGGTCTGGCGGTAGTGGCTGCCGGGTTGCTGTTTTTCAGCACCACTAGGCTCACCGCACAAGCGGAGTGTCTTGCCTGCCACGGCGACGCCAGCATGACCGACACGAACGGTCACAGCATTTCCGTCGATGGAAAGGTATTCAGTGAGAGTGTCCATGGCTCTTTCAGCTGCAAAGACTGCCACGCCGACATCAAGGAGTATCCTCACCCCGACAAGATCGCCAAGGTGGAGTGCAAGAACTGCCATGCTGACGAGGCTTCAGGTCTGGCCGGCAGCGTGCACGCGGACGCGAAAGAGCATCCGTGCACGAGCTGCCACGGCAGCGCTCACAAGATATTTCCCAAGACCGATTCGCGCTCGGCAGTGTACCCGCTGAATATTCCTAAGACTTGCGGACAGTGCCACAGTAACGACGGAATGGCGAACAAGCATGGGCTGCCGAGCGTCTATCCCAAATACATCGACTCAATCCACGGCTTCGCGCTCAGCAAGGAAGGCCTGCTGGTGGCGGCAAACTGCCAGAGCTGTCACGGGTCGCACCACATCCTGAGCCACAAAGATCCGCAAAGCCCGACGTACAAGACGAACATTCCCCAGACCTGCGGAAAATGCCACGCCAAGATCAACGACGACTACATGCATGGCGCGCATGGCAAGGGTCTTGCCAAGGGCGACATGAAGGCGCCGGTCTGCACCGACTGCCACACGGCTCACGAGATCGTGCAGCCCACAGAATCGGATTTCCGCATGCAGTCAACGCCGATCTGCGGCTCCTGCCATACGGACAAGCTTTCTACGTATCACGACACGTTCCACTCGCAACTAGGGCTGCTGGGCGGCTACGTTGAAACCGCGCGGTGCTGGGACTGCCATGGAGCGCATGAGATTCTGCCCGCTTCCGATCCGCGCTCACCGATCAACGAGGCCAACCTCGTAAAGACCTGCGGCGCCTGCCACAAGGGCGCCAATAAGAGTTTTGTGCAGTACCAGCCGCACGCCAATGCGCGCGACCGCAAGATGAACCCCGAGATCTATTTCGTTCGGCTGTTCATGAATATTCTGCTTGTCAGCGTACTTACATTCTTCGTTATCCATACGATTCTTTGGTTGATCCGCGCTCGCTACAACCAGATCAAGGGAAAGTCTTCAGAGGGAGGTAACCGTGACTGATTTGGAGCAAGCGGCACCAGTAAACGCGGAGAAAACGGCTGCCAAGGGCCGGTACTTTATGCGCTTTACGCGCGAGCAAAGGTACATGCACGCGGTCCTGTTCACCACATTTCTTGGCCTGGCCGCCACAGGACTACCGCTGCGATTCAGCGATAGCATCTGGGCGCGTGGGCTTGCCAAAGCAGTTGGCGGATTTGGTGCGATTCTTTTCTTCCATAAATTCTTTGCCGTGGTGCTTTCGATTGCATTTCTGCTTCACGTAAAAGACATCTTTCAGCGCGGCATCATGCATCGCGATAAGGCGATCTTCTGGGGGCCAACTTCAATGGTGGCCAACTGGAAGGACGTCAAGGATCTGATCGCGCACCTACGCTGGTTTGTCGGCCTGGGCAAGCGGCCCCGGTTCGACCGTTACGCGTATTGGGAGAAGTTCGATTATTGGGCAGTGTTCTGGGGCATGATCGTTATCGGCTTCTCAGGGTATGCCATGTGGTTCGCACCATTCTTTGCGCAATTTCTGCCTGGATGGGCGCTGAATGCGGTGCTGGTGATCCACAGCGAAGAAGGGTTGCTGGCGATCCTGTTCATCTTTTCAATTCACTTTGTGAATACGCATCTGCGTCCTGACACCTTTCCGATGGACATGGTTGTGTTTACCGGAGTGGAGAGCGAAGAGGAGTTTAAACACAAACGGCCGATGGAGTATGAGCGGCTGGTAAGGGAAGGAAAACTGGAAGCGCGGCTGGGAGAAGCTCCGCAGACCTGGCTTGTGAATTTCTCGCGCGTGGTTGGGACCATCGCGATTGTGATTGGGTTGACCTTATTGGTGCTTACCCTAACTGCGTATTTTAGCTAAATTACGGCAAGTTACAGTTCGTTTGATACATGTGCGAACTCCGCGAGGAGATAGAAGTTATAGAAAGCAATAATGCTATAGTGTTTGCGCCCGGAGAGCAGCAAGCCGAATTGGAATGCGGCTTTCCGGGCATTTTTTTTGCGTCTGTGACCCGAGACACTGAAATATTCTGCTGCAAAGATTCTCCTCTTAGGCGTGAAAGAAAGTAGAAAGAAAGTTAGCTATACGCTCGTCTTATTGCTTCTGGTTCTGGCCTCCGCAACCTGCTCGGGACAAAAGCTCAAGGACTCCGATTGTCTTGCCTGCCACTCCGATAAAACGTTGACCAAAGACGTGAATGGCAAGCAGATCAGCCTGTATGTGGATGAGAGCAAACTGCAGAACTCTATCCATGGGAGCATGTTCAGTTGCGTGGACTGCCACAAGGACGTAACGAGCCTTGTGCACGAGACACCTCCGCAAAAGATTCGCTGTGCCGACTGCCATGCGGATGCGCAGGACGCTTATGCGCACAGTGCGCATGGGATTGCGCGCAGGGAAGGGTCAGCTGCCGCGGGTTGCCAGGACTGCCACGGCGGAGCACACGAGATTCTGGCGGCAGGCGATCCAAAATCACCGGTGAGCCACGAGAACATTCCGTATACCTGTGGCAGATGCCATGGGCAAAAGTTCCTGATGGAGTCGAACGGGCAGAGCGCGCAGCCGTTCATCAGTTACCAGGAGAGCGTTCACGGAAGGGCGACCGAAAAAGGATCGGAGAAGGCCGCCGTCTGCACCGATTGCCACGGAGCCCATGCGATTCTTCCGGCTAACGACGCCAAGTCGCCGATTTACAAATTCAATGTGCCGACGACCTGCGGCAAGTGCCATGCGGACATCGACAGCACATTCATGCGGAGCATTCATGGGCAGGCGCTGGCGCACGGAAATCAGATGGCGCCCGCATGCACGGATTGCCACGGGATTCACTCGATCAAGTCGCACTCCGATCCGAATTCGCCTGCGGCGGAGAAGAATGTTTCTCGCGATATCTGCGCGCGTTGCCATGAAGGCGTGCGGCTCTCGCAGGAGTTCGGCGTTCCAGGAGGACGCGTATCGAGTTACTTTGACAGTTATCACGGTTTGGCGTCGCAGGGCGGTTCACTGGTGGCGGCGAACTGCTCAAGCTGCCACGGCGTGCACAACATTCTGCCTTCGAGCGATCCGAACTCGACGACCAATCACGCGAACCTGGGTACGACTTGCGGAAAATGCCACCAGGGAGTGACGCAGAAGTTTACGCAGACCCAGGTGCACATGGGCGATGGCATTCATCCGAACGACATCGGATCGATCGCCGTTCGCTGGGTTCGGATTGTTTACATCGTCCTCATCCTGCTGGTAATTGGCGCCATGTTCGTTCACAACGCAATCATCTGGCGCAGGAAAGCGGTTGAGCGGCGCAGGATGATGAATCCGTACATGGTGCGCATGACGACGAACCAGCGCTGGCAGCACCTGATTTTACTAACCAGCTTTATCGTTCTGGTCATCACCGGATTCGCGCTGAGGTTCCCGGACACCTGGTTCGCGCATGTGTTCGGCATGGGAGAACATTGGCGAGGGATTATCCATCGCGTGGCGGGTGTTGTGCTGATGGGCGCGGGAATCTACCACGTGTTCTATCTGGCGGCGGCGCGCGAGGGAAGACGGCTGATCCGCGACCTGATGCCGAAGCCCAGGGACGGCTTTGATGCGTGCAACACGATGCTCTATTACCTCGGCCTTAGAACGGAGAAGCCGAAGTTTGGCCGCTTCAGCTATGCGGAGAAGGCCGAGTACTGGGCGCTGGTTTGGGGCACAGCTCTGATGGGGCTGACCGGCGTGATGCTATGGGCCAAGGTCTGGGTGGGTAATACGCTGGCACGCTGGTGGGTGGATATCGCGACCGCGGTGCACTTCTATGAGGCGATTCTGGCTACGCTCGCAATTCTAGTGTGGCATTTCTACCAGGTGTTTTTCGATCCGGATGTTTATCCGATGAATTGGGCATGGTGGGACGGCAAGATGCCCGTAGAACAGTACAAGCACGAGCACGCGCTTGATGCTGAGTCGGTGGACGACGGGGATAAGAAAGAGTAAAAGCAGTTGTCAGTCAGCAGCCATCAGCTTTCAGCGTTTGATCTCTACTGGAAGCCGATGGCTGAAGGCTATTTTGTTTACACTCGCCAGTTGTCGGCGCGCCAGTTCTTGATGCGCTCCTTAATCTGCTTGCGGTTGAGCTGGTGTTCGAGGGCCTGTTTAGCTAGTTCCACTACTTCATCGTCACCGGCAAAGCGCAACCCGATCAGCTGATCCTCAGTGAGTTTGTAGATCTGAGAGTGCCATTCCTCAGGCGCCAGGGCTTGCAGGCGCAGCCGCTCTTCAAGGCGAATGACGCGGTCCTGCACTTTGAGCGGATAGATACGGAGAATGAAATAGGGGACAAATACGGCGATTGACAGGAATACCAGCCAGGCCGAGTAAAAGCCAAAGTGGTGTACAAGGTAAACGATCGCGACGATCAGGTTCGCAACCAGCGCTGAAAATGTGACGAGGTGAAAGTACGGATCGAAGCGGCCGTGGTTCTTAAGGCTCTGTTGTGCTGAGGTACTCATTCGAAATCCTGATTCCTTCCAGACCTGAATTGGCTAATTGCACCGTGGGTACTTCCGCCGGAATGTTGGCAAGGGTGGGGCGGGGTTGCTCATCGGCTCTGGCCGGATTTTCCCCGGCGGAGGGAAGGTCTGTCAACGTCGAAAGCTCCGCGGGCTCCAGCACCTCGGGATTCCGAAGGACGAGATGAAAGCGGCCGCGCGCGAGATAATCGACTAGAATTCCACCGGCAACGTACGGATTGATAAGAAATATGGGCACTGCATACGCGGTCGTAGTGAGCGACTCGGCAATGCTCTTGTTAGCGTGGCTCAAGCGGCGATAGCCCGGTACCTGGGAGATTTCATAGATCTCCAATTGAGCATCTGGGTGCTTGCGCGCATACCGCACCAGTTTGTATGTGATCTGTTTTGGTGTGGTCATCCCGATATCGGGAAAAATGCTGCGGCCAAATGTGTGCGGGAAATATGAGTTGAGAATCTTACGGGCGAAGTCCGCACAGTTGTTGTAGAACAGGTTGAAGTGCGACTGATTCGGTTCCGAGTTCAGCTTCTTAATGAGCGCGTCATCCTGTTCCGGAGTGGTTTCAAACCGGAAGACATACATGCGGCGCTCATATGATGAGCCGAGTAGTTGGGTCCAGCCACCGTGCACCAGATTACCTTTGAAGACGTCGTCACCCAGAGTCCGCAGGTGCTTTTCGCGGTATCGGTCCCGCATCATGTTCACTTGTTCGCGGTCGACGTGATTGGGAATCTGCGCGGCGGTTTCAACAGAATAAAGGTAGGGAATCAGCGGCATCGCGATCCAGTCGTATCCGTCGATTCCCTGGTAACGGGCAATGACGGAGCCAATCTCTCCCGGATGGCAGCGGCGCAGTTTGACGGGTGTTTCGGCGCAGATGCGGCCGAAATAGATTGCATTATGACCGGTAGGATTAATGGCGCCAAAAAACCCGTACGGCTCCTCGAGAAGTAGAGCCGCTTGCCCCTGGCTGCGGGGGCAAACTATTGCCGCCAGCACAAGGAAGGCAAAAAACAAAAAATCGGTCTTTCGTACAAAAGGCACCGGCACCTCTCGGGGGGTAAAGGTTCCAAGTCTTTGTATTAATTATGCCCGAACGCCGCTGAAGATCGAAGGCGATTCTGAGATCTAAGGCGGAACTGATTCGCATAGGCGGATCGCCAAAAACAAGTCATTCACAGAGCTTTGCAACTCTATATTTAGACCCAAATGCGCGAAAATCGTTGCCTGAATGGAATTACTCGATCAGAAATCAGCGAGATAGAGACGGATAAGCCCGATTTATTGTTCATGCATGCGTATTTTCGGGCTACTCGGGCGGGCGAGAATAGCGGATGACCTCTACGGATGAATCAGCCACAAGCCCCTCGGCGATTGCTTGATCGAGGAAGGGAATAAGCGCGGCGATGCGTTCTTCAGTGTCGATGACGCTTACCTGGATGGGCGCATCTTTCGAAAACGTCCAATGGCCGGAACGGCGAATGCGGCTGCCGCTTCCGTATCCCTCGATGCCACGAAATACGATGACCTCGGCAATATCCAATTCCTTGCAACGGGCCACGATGGCCTCATGCAGCGGCTTGCCCTGCCACCGGTCGTCTTCTCCAAAGTGGATGCGCAACATGCGCGCGGAAAACTGTTCCTTCATATCAGCTCTGCCTCACTCTGGGTTGCCTCGCGCTTCAGACGCGGACTGCTGTGAACTCTCGTCGCCGGGTGTCTCCGCGCGGTAAGCATACTTGATGACGCCCACATCAGAAAACACGACCAGGCCTTCCTGTACCATCTTGTCCACGAGCGGGAGAATCGCCTGCAGTTTTTCCGTGGTATCAATGGCAGAGAGCAGAACGGAGCCATGATGCGAGGACAAGAGCGGCTTGTCCTTGTGCATGCGCCGATGCGCTCCAAAGCCCAGGATGCCACGATAAACGGTGACGCCGGCAATATCGTTGGCGCGCATTGCCTCTACTAGAGCTTCGTAGAGCGGCTTGTCGTTCCAGCGGTCCTCTTCGCTCAGATAGATACGCATCATCTGCGCTTTGCCTTCGATCTTCAAATGAGCAGGGTGAACGTTTTTGGCCGCTTTGGAGGCCTGCGCGGGTTTGACGACCGTGGTTTCCTGAATCTCAATCAAGCCTGTTCCGCTGAGTTCTTCGAGCTTGCCGAGCAACTCATCGACCTTTTCGCGAGATTCGATGAATTCAATCTTGATGGGCAATTGATCGGAGATTTCGACCGAGCCTGAGGAATGCATGTGGTGATCGGCTCCGAATCCCGCCAGTCCTCTAGTCACGGTTGCGCCGGACACGCCGCGATAGAACAGGAAGTCGAGAATGCTGGAGTAGACAGGGATTCCGTGATGCTTGGCTCCTTCACTGAGATAAATGGTTACTTTGACGGCTTTGCCTGGCTGCAGCATATAGACTCCCGGAATTTGTAAGTGAGGATTCTAGCGCAATGCATTGGACGCGTCGAGCAGCGGTACTACAAAATCTCAGCGAGACGAGACCCGCCCCAGACGGCAATCAGTCCGAGCACAAGGCTCCCGAGCGCATAGAGCGCGGCCAGAAAGAAAGCACCCGACCGCATGGTCGAGAGTGTTTCCCATTCATAGGTAGAAAACGTGGAATAGGCGCCGACGAAACCGACCGGGATGAGGTATCTCCATGCAGGACTCAGATCGGCTCGCCTGCCAAGGTAGGTAATGGAAAAACCGATAATGACGCACGCGGTGATGTTGACCAGCAGTGTGCCGTAGGGGAACCGAATTCCCATCCGGTTTGAAACAGCCGAGCCTACCCAGTAGCGGGCGAGGGATCCAAGAGCGCCTCCGGCGGCGATAAGCAGGTATTTCTGCAAACCCGTACTCCTTTCCGTCAATCGTACAGCCCGAGCGCAGCACAGCCAGATGCGACGAGGTCGCTGCCGGCTATGGCTTTGCTCAGACTGTATTCAGGGGGATCGCGTCAGGAAATGACTCCCAAACAGGAAACCCCTGTCAGGAGTCATCAGCTATTCCACGTCGGAGGTGGGAATAGCGGTTAAGGGCGAACTCCATCGCCGCAACCTACATTTCAATTACACCTGTTGTCGCGGGCGGCTGTCAATAACCGCCCGTGACCATTACAACTACCTGTCGGTGCAGGAGTAACAAGGATCGATTGAAGCCTGGATGAGCGGAGTATCCGCGAGACGCGCTCCCTGCACCATCCAGCGAACTGCAGGCATGTTGACGTAAGTAGGCGTGCGAACGTGTACGCGGCTCGGATTGCGCGAGCCTTCCTTCCACGATACCGAGTACATGACCTCTCCGCGCGGAGCTTCAACGCGGCTGGTTGCGGTTCCGGTGATGAACTTGAACTTGTCGTCGCCGGTGTTGATTTCACCGGGAGGCAGTTTTTCAAGCGCCTGGCGCAGAATGCGGATGCTCTCGATGATTTCAAGAGCGCGCACAAATAGCCGGGCGCGAACGTCACCGGCCGGCTCAACCGGCACGTTGAACTCAAGTTCGTCGTAAGCCGCGTATGGAGCGGCGCGGCGAAGATCCTGCGGCAGTCCCGAGGCGCGCGCCGTTGGTCCAACGACACCGCATGAGATTGCCTTGTCCTCAGTAAGCACGCCGATTCCTGCGCAACGCGACCGCGCCGTGGAACTGGTCGTAAAGATGGGGATGACGGTGCTCATCATCTCGCTTTCAAGCTTGTTGACCATGTCGAGGATGGCCTGCGGGTCTTCGATATCACGATTGACGCCGCCGATGCGGTTCATCGAGTAGTTGACGCGATTGCCGGAGATGGCGGCCAGCACGTCCATCACTTTCTCGCGAATCTCAAAGCAGGTCATGAACATGGTTTTGAAGCCCATGAGCTTGGAGGCGATGCCCGCCCACAGCACATGCGAGTGCAGGCGCTCAAGCTCGGCCATGATGACGCGAATATATTTGGCGCGCGGCGGAGGTTCCTGGCCTGCGAGCTGCTCCATGGCCTGCGACAGCGTGAGGGTATGGATGTTTGAGCAGATGCCGCAGACGCGCTCCATGAGCGCGGATACCTGAATGTAGTTGCGCGTTTCTGCCAGATGTTCGATGCCGCGGAAGTTGAAGCCAATATGCAGCTTGGCGTCGCAGACCGTCTCGCCGTCGCAGATCAGGTCCAGCTTGTATGGCTCTTCGAGGGCCGGATGATAAGGCCCCATGGGGATCTTGTAGCTCATTTTTTGACCTCCTCGCGCAGATTCACGCCGAGCGTATTACCCTCGCGGAGCAACAGCGGTTCGTATTCTCGCCCGGTGAAATCGATTGCGTACTCCTCGTGGATTTCGCGCTCGATCCAATCCACGGCTTCGCACATGTCGTAGATGCTTTCAATGGATTTGCCTTCGAGTTTGAAGGGAAACCCGAGCAACTTTCCTTCGTAGTCCCAGTGGTACTCCAGGCGGATGCCGTCATCTCCGGGCAACTGGTAAGCGGTGATGGTGATGAACCGCGCTTTGGCTGCGTTCATTTCGGCACACAGTTCACGCACACTCAGCGCGCCGGGATCGAGCCACATCACGCCGCCTTTTTCCATCCATGGAACCGCGCTGCCAACTTTGTGCGGAAAGGTCTCAATCAAGTTCATTGCGCACCTCCTTGAGCGGAATCGGCCGCCGGTGCGTTGACGGGGGCAGCGGGTTTGGGTGCCGGCTTTGCAGCGGGCGCTTTTCGGGCAACCGTATAGGTCACCTTTAATTCGCCTTGATTTAGGTAAACGGGCGGAGTCTCCGACTCCTGGCTGAGCGCGTGTTCCGCATGGCCATCCTTCAGGGCGTGGTCGATGCAGCCTTCGACGCAGCGACCGCAGAAGGTGCACTGGCCGGGATCGTAGCTCCATGTGAATTCGCCCTTGCCGGCTTTGAAATCAATGGCGCGGGCAGTGCAGCGAAAACGGCAGATGGCGCATCCAGAGCAGTATCTGGGATCGAATTTGATGAGGCCCCTGTAGCCGCTGTCGACTTTGGGCCGTTGGGGAAAGAGCATGGTGCGATAGCCGCCCACCAGGTTCTTCCAAAGCATGGTCAGAATATTCATGATCTAAGCCTCATGAAGAGCGCGGACGAGATTGCAAGTACCGCGAAGATAAGCGTGCATTGCCAATAGAAGCGAACGGTGGTGTCGATGGCCAGCCTTGCCGTAGCAGAGGCAAGCACAGAAAGCATGAGCACAATGACGAACGAAAGTGCGACGAACACCAGCGCGGCCAACCACCAGAGCGCGATATGCGGCGCGATGAGCGTGGCGACAAGGCCGGTGGCCGCTACCCACTCAAGCCCATGCGAGAGCTCCCACATGGCCAGTTCTGGACCGGCGTACTCGACCATGGGGCCGGAGTAGATCTCTTGCTCTGCGTTGGGGAGTGAGAAGGGATTGAGATGCAGCTTGGCGGGCAGGCAAACAAGCAGCGCCACAATGCCGAGCCAGCGCAGCGGAGTTGCCGGCAGAGCCGCAAGCGCCTCAAGCCGGAAGGTATGTTGCGACGCCGCGATGGCTACGATGGCGAGCAGGAACACGATGTTGTATGCAACGCTCAACACGGCTTCGCGGGCGGAGCCGATTTCGGCGAAGATGGAGCGCGACGAGAAGCCGGCGGCGATGATGCATATCGACGGGAGTTCAAGCAGAGCGAGCAGCAGAATCAGGTCACCCTCGAAGCCTCCGGACATGGGCAGGACGGGCAGCAGGCCAACTGCGCCGGCGGCCGCGGAGACTGCGATCAATGGCCAAGCGCGCATCAGCATGCCGCCGATGCCGGTACGCGGCGGAGTGTCTTTGCCGAGCAGCTTGACGAAGTCGAAGAACGGCTGCATGAATGGAGGGCCGATGCGACCCTGCATGAGCGCTACGGACTTGCGTTCAACCCACAGCATGAACCATGCCGCCGGTACGGCGAACAGCAGTCCCGGAAAGATGAGCAGACGCGCGAGGGCGGTTGTCAGGTTCATTGCTGAACCTCCTCGGGGGCATCCGCAATCGAGAGTTCGGTAGCCGGCGGATTCATTCCGCGCTCGGCTAGAATTTCAGCAGCCTTGGCGACACCCTGAATGATGGCGTCGGGGCGGGGAGGGCATCCGGGAACGAACACATCCACGGGGATGTGTTTGCTGAGCGGCCCGGCCAATGTGCGGCTATCGATAAACACATTGGTAGTAGCGGGGCATGAACCGATTGCCACCACGGCCTTGGGTCCGAGCACCTGGTCGTACACCGTCTTGATTGCGTTGACTGAGTTCTTCGTCACCGGTCCGGTGATGCAGACGATGTCAGCGTGACGCGGGCTGCCTTCAAGGCGCACACCGAGCTGTTCCGCGTCGTAGCGCGGAGAGAGGCTGGCGACGATTTCAATGTCGCAGCCGTTGCAGCTTCCGGAGTTCATATGGAAGAGCCAGGGGCTGCGGCGCCGGCACGTGCACATCAATTTGTTCCAGAGCTTCATAGTCTCCCCCAACGAACCATTTCAAGCAGACTGGGCCAGATGCCCACAGCCAGCACAATCGCCACAAGAATTACGATGGTTGCTTTTACCAGTGTCGGTTCTGCCGCGGCGGAATCGGCGGACGGATCTTCGCTGGCAGGTCCCCACCAATTCCGCGTCAACGCCAGCACGTAGGCGATCAGAGCAAGAATCGATGAGACGATGAACACGGCAGCCAGCGGCCAGCCGATCTGGACCGCGGTCTCGTACAATCTCCAGCGGCCCAGGAAACCGATGGTCGGCGGAATACCCAGCATGGCCAGCATTCCGAACAGGAATCCGAAGGCGCTGACCGGATAACGGGTTGCTAGGCCGGCGGCATTTTCAGTGAGCGAGCCATCCGCCTCAGGACTACTGAGGCAGGTGAACAAAAGCGCTTTAGCCAAGGCGTGTGTTACAGCGGCGTACAGCGCGCCCTGCGTTCCAAGGGCCGTGGCAGAGGCCAAACCGAAAAGCAGGAAGCCGACGTCCTCAACAGTTGAAAGCACCAGCAGGCGCTTGAGGCTGCGCTGCGTGAGCATGAGCAGCGCGGCCAGCAGGGAAGTGACCGCAGCTGCGCCGAGAAGCAGATTCTGCGGCGTGAACAGGCTGGGGCAGGCGTTAACTGTGATGTAAAACTCGCCGAACGCAGCCATGTCGATGACCGCAATGATTAGACCCAGAACAACCGCGGGAACTTCATCGGCAAGCTTCAACAACCAGAAGAAGAGCGGAACCGCAGCCAGCTTGACGCAGATGCTGGTAAGCAGCAGTGCACGCGCCCATTCGCCCTGGCCGCGCTCAAGCATGAGATCGCTCGCCACCAGTGCAAGAGACGAGAGAGCAACAACGAGCATGTAAGCGACTTTTGCCTGAATGCTGCGTGCCGTTTGCCAGACCAGCGGAATGGTGATCAGCGCGCCGATCTCAAGGAAGCCGAGGCGCAACCACGAATCGCTTACTGCCAGACCCGCTATAGCCGAAACACTTGCCAGTGCCATGAAAGGAAGCGTCATGGAACCAAGGCCGCCCTTTGCCTTTGCCGAGAGTGCAGCCGCGAGCAAGCCCAACGCTGCGAGAGAGCAGGCTACAAACAACGGAGCTGGAACCGCGATCGGCTCGGCTACTGTGAAGCTCGACGCGCCAGGAGCCAGCCAATGAATTCCAACAAGAACGGCAACGGCAAGCACAACAACCAGCGCAGCTACCTGCTTCTCCATCCACGCAACGACAACACCAAGAGTGCGGGAAGTGGCTTGCAGCAGTTTCCAGCCGGCAAGGTAAGCGCTATCCACATTTGACCAGCGGAAGAAGCCGCGCCAGTTCTGCAGGAAGATGCCGGAGAAATCGCCGGCTGTAAGCCTGCCCTGATCGGACAAGGGCTCGCCGCCTGTGAAGATTCCGCCACCCGCGCCCGCCAATGCCGCGCCACCCGAAGTTACAGTAACGGTTGCAGCGGAGTGCCGCGAGGCGTATGCGAGAGCGTAGATCGCACCGCCCAGCACGAGCGAAACCACTGCCAACACCAGGCCTCCTACTGTTGAGAAGCTACCTGCATCGGAACTGAGTCCGAGCCAGGTTACGTGAACTCCAGCGCCCATGCCGAGTGCGCCGAGAATTGGATTGAGCAGATAATTGACCGCGAGTTGGGGGGCAACGCCAAGAACCACGCTGCCAACCGCGAGCAGCGCCATGCCGCTTACCATGGTTGCCGGCGATTCGTGCGCGTCGCGCGTGGCCGGAGTCAGCGGGCCAAGAAACACTGCGCTGGTTGCTTTGACGCCAAGAAACACAGTGCCCAGGCTGACGGCCCATGCTACGACCGTCGGCACGGCCCAACCTGCCTGCAGCGCTGCAGCGTATAGCATCCATTTACTGGCGAATCCGCTCATCAGCGGAATGCCCATCATGCTGCCAACGCCAATGAGCCAGGAAAGCGTTGTGTGGGGCATCTTTTGCGCTAGCCCGCCAAGCTGATTCATGTCGCGCGTACCGGCCGCATGTTGAACTGAGCCCGCAGTAAGGAAGAGGCCGCCCTTGAAGAATCCGTGATTCAGGCAGTGCAACAAACCGGCAGTAATTGCCAGCGGTGTTCCAATGCCGATGCCCATCATCATGTAGCCGATCTGGCTTACGGTTGAGAAGGCCAGCATGCGTTTCAGATCGGTCTGCACCATGGCGTACATGACGCCAACGGCCATTGTGATGGTGCCGACCCAAACCAGCGATGCGCCCCATGCACCTGGCCACTCGCCAAAGCTATGCATGCGGGCTGCGAGGTAGACTCCGGCTTTTACATAGCAGGCGGCGTGAAGCAGTGCGCTTACTGGAGTCGGCGCAGCCATCGCTTCGGGAATCCAGGTATGCAGCGGCACCTGCACGCTCTTGGCCACCAGCGCAATCAGCATCAACACGAAGAGGCCGGTGGTGAAGTTGCGCGATACATTCGGATCGGTCCACAGTGCGCTGCCTGTGCGGTGATAGATCACCAGTATGCCGGCCAGCAAGCCATAGCCGGCGATATGCGTCATCAGCAGAACCTTGCGTGCGCCTGCAACCGCTTCAGGATTCTTGTACCAGAATCCCACCAGGCTGAATGAGCAGAGCCCGATCATCTCCCAGCACAGATAGAAGATGAAGAGATTCGCGCTATACACCAGCCCGATAAATCCGCCGATGAAGATCAGCATCGTGCAGTAGAATCGCGTCGCGGATTTGTCGTGCGACATATAACTGATGGAGTACAGCAGCACCAGTCCGCCGATGCACGAGCCCATGAACGCGAAGAGCACGCTCAACGCATCGACATGGAGCACCAGCGCGAGCGGCGAGTCCCACTGGAACAGGTTGAAATCGATGGCCTGTCCCGCGCTGACTGAACTCATGATGCCGATTACAGAGAGGATGGCAGGCACGCACGAAAGAAAAGCCAGAATTCCTTTTGTCCGCGGGGAGCAAAGTTTAGCCACCAAAAGCTGCAGCACAGCACCCAACAGAAGCGAACACGGAGCGATCAATACTAGGGTCATAGCTGTCATGACCCTTCCATGTTGAACGTCTGTTATATCAACATGATGTGACGCTAGGCACAGGCTGGTTTTGGGGTGTCATATCGTGGTATAGGCTATCATGTCATGGAAATTTACAGAAACGGATGTGATTGATTGCGATGGCCTTTCGCTCGGCAAAAGTGCGATGTTGATCGCCTGGCGTAGAATTCCCACGATTGCTGAGGCAAATAATCAGATGAATATCTCTATGCTCTCTTTGCGCAATGGCGCTGGATTCATTGCCGCTTTGGTAATGTGTGTTGCGTTCGGATCGTGGACTGGTTTTGCACAATCAAACAGCGATTCTAGTGCGAGAGACAGGGCACCTGACAACAGTGCGATGCATCACGCGCGTATGCCGGTTTCAGCTCAATACCTTGAGGTGCAACGGAGACTGGCCCAGGGTTGGAATACATGGGATGCAAACTCGGTGACGACGCATGTGCTGTTGCCCTACGGTCTTGCGATTCATGTGGGGATGAAGCACAACACAACAGTGTCGGGTGACGCCTTTCTTGAGAATGCGCTCATCGGCCGTCTCGAGCCTGGCGCGGAGCAGGTGACACCGGGCCCGCACTCGTGGGATGGCAGCTACACCGACTTAAGCGTCGAGTGGAAAGGGCACAAGTGGCGCGTGCAAAGCGCGCATGAAGGTGCAGACCTGGTGCTGCTGGTTGAACCGTTGTCCTACAAGCCAGATCAGACGCCGGCGCCAGCAGTGGTCTTCTCTGTAAATGCGCTCTGGAACAAGACGATCAACTTTACGCACGATGCTGACAGAATCGTCGCGAGCCCCGCGCAGAACGTCGGTATTCCTATTTATTGCACGTGCAAGGATGCGGGTGCATCAGTGCGCAATGACGGAACCGATTTTCCGGTGAGCGCGCCGTATTTCGCGGCCGATATGACCGAGCCAATTGGAGTGAGTACAGGCAAGCGGCGTACTCTTGCGGAAATTCGTTCTGCGATTGAGCGGCAACGCAAGGCCTATGAGGATTCAATTGTAGCGTCGGGCAAGAATGGTCCCATTGTCGATGCCATTGAAACCACGCTGGGATGGGACACGATCTACGAGCCCGCAGGCAGGCGCGTGATCTCACCGGTGAGCCGCGTGTGGTGCGTGAACTGGGGCGGCTACGTGCTGTTCGATTGGGATACATTTTTTGCGGCGACACTTGCTTCAATCGGTGATCGCGATCTGGCGTATGCAAACGCAATCGAGATATTGCGCGAAGAGACTCCGGCAGGCTTTGTTCCCAATTTCGCCCGGCCAGGCTGGAAGAGTTATGACCGTTCCGAACCTCCGGTGGGAGCGATCACGATCATCGGGCTCTATGAGAAGTTCCATGATCGATGGCTGCTTGAAGAGACATTCATGCCGCTGCTTAGTTGGAATCGCTGGTGGGCAGCGCACCGTGATATGCAGGGTTATCTTGCATGGGGCAGCGACGGTGATGCCAAGCCAGCGAATGTTGGCGACGGTTCCAGCGGAAAGTGGCAGGGGGCGGTCTACGAGTCGGGGCTCGATAACAGTCCCATGTACGATGGCTCTTTCTACAATCCGAAGACGCATCTACTTGAAGTTGCCGATGTGGGATTGATGAGCTTGTATATTGCAGATTGCGATGCGCTGGCGGAGATTGCAGACACGCTGCACAAGACAGCCGAAGCACGAGAACTGCGCGAACGTTCCAATAAGTACCGAGCCAAACTGGCAACCATGTGGGATGAGAAGGAAGGCATTTTTCTCAACAAGGATCTGCACACTGGAGCGGCTGGAACGCGGCTGTCGCCCACGAACTTCTATCCTCTGATGGCTGGCGTGGCCACGCGCGAACAGGCAAAGGCAATGATTGAAAAACATCTGCTGAATCCAAAGGAATTCTGGGGCCAGTGGATCATTCCATCGATTGCGAGGGATGACTCGGCCTTCGCGGGTCAAAATTACTGGCGCGGGCGCATTTGGGGGCCCATGAATTACCTGGTCTATCTAGGTCTCAGGAAGTATGACGATGCGGGTACCCGCCGGGCATTTGCACAGAAGTCGTACGAACTGTTTCTAAAAGAGTGGAATGAAAATCGCCACGTTCACGAGAACTACAACGCCATTCTCGGCAGCGGCGATGACGTGCGCAATAGCGACCGTTTCTACCACTGGGGTGCGCTGCTGGGGTACGTTGAATATCTTGAGACAGGCGGCGCGAACTGAATTTCGCACGCTGCACGTTGAGGTTCGGGTGGATATGCGAACGCAATTCAGACATTCAATCAATATTTTCAAGCGCGCTGCTGGGTCGATAACCTAAGATTTTGCCCAGGGAGATTGTTCCATGGAATTTGCTTTGAAGGTCATTGTGCGGCGCGCATTCTTTGCAGTTTGCCTTGCCGGTATTCTCTTCGGCAGCTCTGCCGCGGCGCAGCGAAACAGTGATATGGAGAAAGCAACCGCACTGCTCAAGCCAGAAGAGCAGGTCGTGGTAAACAGACTTGCCAGTCTGGGCGAGCTGCCGGCCGGCACTTGGAAGATGCATGCGGGCGATGTGGCGCACGGTGAAGACGCGAACCTCGATGACAGTTCATGGCCAGCGATCAACGTGGGCCAACGTGCATCCAACGATGCAATATGGCTTCGCCAGACGGTTGACGTGCCTCAAACGTTGAATGGCTACGACCTGACCGGTGCGCGCATCTGGTTTGCGATCAATATCCGTGGCAACGGCCCCATGCCGGAGATTCTCTACTTTAATGGACGCCGCGTGGCGCTGGGTGAAGACCTGGAGCCGGTGATCCTGTTCGACAAGGCACAGCCCGGAGAGAAGATCACCATCGCTGTGAAGGTGCTGCACACGGTGGATGAGAAGACCTTCCGCGGTGCGACCATGCGCGTCGACTTTGCCGAAGGGCGGCCGAATCCCGAGGATCTGCGGGAGGAACTGCTTTCCGCCGCGCTGCTGGTTCCTTCGCTCGCCCCCGGCGATGCTTCAAAGGAAACGGTTCTGAGTGACGCCATCAAATCAGTCGATGTTGCAGCGCTCGACGCGCACGATCAGGCGAAGTTCGATGCGAGCCTAAGAAGCGCACAGCAAAAACTTGGAGAGTTGAAGCCGCTGCTCGATAAGGTGACCTACCACCTCGACGGCAATGCACACATTGATGCAGCCTGGCTCTGGCCGTGGACTGAAACAGTTGACGTTGTGAAGAGGACGTTCTCCACTGCGCTGCAGTTGATGTACGAGTATCCGCAGTACACATACACGCAGTCGGCAGCGGCGTACAACGAGTGGATGGCCGAGAAGTATCCCGATATTAACCAGGAAATCGCCAAGCGCATCAAGGAAGGCCGCTGGGAGCTTGTTGGCGGTATGTGGGTTGAACCGGACCTGAACATGCCCGACGGCGAGTCGCTGGTGCGGCAACTGCTGGTGGGGCAACGCTATTTCAAGCAGACGTACGGCGTCGTGACGCGCATCGGCTGGAATCCCGATTCATTCGGATACACATGGCAGTTGCCGCAGATCTACAAGAAGAGCGGCATCGACTACTTTGTGACGCAGAAGATGGCGTGGAACGATACCAACCAGTTGCCCTTCAAGTTGTTCTGGTGGGAGTCACCCGACGGATCGAAGGTTCTCACATACTTTCCGCACGATTATGTGAACACCACGATGAACCCTGTGCGCCTGGCCGCCGACCTTAAGGCTGCACGTGAGCACTCACCGGGTATGACCGAGATGCTCGACCTCTACGGCGTTGGCGATCATGGCGGCGGGCCAACGCGCGCCATTCTGGATGAAGGATTCCACTGGGCATCGCCAAATCATGTGACGCCCAAGTACGAGTTCGGCACCGCGCAAGCGTTCTTCAGCACCATTGAAAAGCAGATTGCGCCTGCGAGCCCTACCTGGAACTACGAGTCGATTGCGAAGGGTTACCAAACGCCGCCGGCGGTTGCCGGCAAGGTGTCGATTCCCACGTGGAAGAGCGAACTCTACTTTGAATACCATCGCGGCGTGATGACCACGCAGGCGAATCTCAAGGCCAACATGCGCCACAGCGAAGAGTGGGTTGAGAACGCAGAGAAGTGGTCCTCGCTGGCATGGCTCGACGGCCACAAATATCCCGCAGCAGAAATTACTGAAGACTGGAAGAAGGTGTTGTTCAACCAGTTCCACGACCTGGCGGCGGGGTCGGGCATCGGTGTCATATATAAGGATGCGCAGAAGGACTACGATGTGGTTCGCTGGTCCACGAACGAGATTTCGGCTGGCGCGCTGAAGACCATTGACGAGCGGATTGACACGCGCGGAGAGGGAATCCCGGTGGTGGTTTATAACCCGCTTGGCTGGGAGCGCTCCGGCGAAGTGCATGTGCAGGTGCAGATGCCCGCAGCGGGCATTGCGAATCTTGCGGTTGTCGATCCGGCGATGAAAGGGCAGTCTGGTGCGCCAATTCGTTCTTCAGTGGACGAAAAGACGGGCGTTGCAGACTTAACGGTACACGTGTCTTCAGTTCCGGCACTTGGATACAAGGTCATTCGCATTGTGCCGAACAAGCGTGGCGTGGCGGCCGGCTCAACTGCAGCAGATCGGGGCGACTCAATTGAGCTGAGCAATGCCGACCTGCATGTACTGGTCGACAAGAAGACCGGATGCATTACCAGTCTCAAGCAGAGCGGTGCAGAGTCGCTCGCCCCCGGGGCCTGCGGCAACGAGTTGCAGACCTTTAAAGACACGCCGAAGGAGTACGATGCGTGGAATATCGATCCGGGAACGCTTGACCAGACGCCGACGTCGCTCAACCAAAATGCAAAAGTCGAACTGGTGAACGCGAACACGCCGCGTCCGGGAGTGCGCGTCTCAATTGATTGGCGGAATTCCAAATTTGTGCAGACCATCAGCCTGAAGGGCGACATGGTCGACGTTGAGAATGATTTCGACTGGCACGAGCGCCACACGCTGTTGAAAGCTGCGTTTCCGCTTGCAGCGTCAAGCGGCTTTGCCACCTTCGAGATTCCCTATGGCACTATCGACCGGCCGACAACGCGCAACAACAGTTGGGAGAAGGCGCAGTTTGAAGTTCCGGCAGAGCGCTGGGCCGATTTGGGCGACGGCAAGCACGGCATGAGCCTGCTGAACCAAACCAAATTCGGCTATGACGCTGTGGGCGATCTGCTGCGGCTCACATTGCTTCGCGGACCGACATGGCCTGATCCGGAAGCCGACCAGGGCCACCACCATTTCCATTACGCGCTCTATCCGCACGCGGGCTCATGGAAGGACGCGGATACTATGCGCCATGGTTGGGAGTACAACTATCCGCTTGAGGCGGTTGTCAGCACCGCTCATGCGGGTTCACTTCCGGCTCAGCATTCGTTTGCGTCGGTTTCGCCCGGGAACGTAGTGCTCACGGCCGTGAAGAAGGCAGAGGACGCCGACGGCCTGATCTTCAGGGCATACGAGTGGGCAGGGAAGGACTCGACGGCCGAGTTCCACGTACCGTCCGGCGCAACAGGAGCCACTGTTACGAATATGATGGAGACTCCTGAAGGCAGTGCGCTCCAAGTGACGGGCGATGTTGTCAAGGTACCCATTCATCCGTACGAGATTTTGACGATCCGTGTGAACTACCCGGCCAACAGTTCAAGTCAATAGCCGAAAGCGATCACCTGCCTTCGCACGTCAGCCCGATCTGCTAGTGCTGGCGAGCGGTGGCCTCAGAAGCCGAATAAATCTGGGCCTTGTATACGGGGACCTGTTTGATGTTCACTGTCTACTGCCTATTTGTTACTCTAATTAGCAGTAAGGAGTCATTTGCATGACCATTGCTTCCCCATTCGTCGTCGTCCCTGTCATCATCGCCGTCTTCGCGGCTTCAATCTTGTTTGCTACCAGCAGCAAGGAAGACGGACACTCTTCTCACTGATCGCCGACTATGCCCGGGAACATTTTGGCGAGCCAAGGCGTATAACAGGCCAGAGGGCGATTGCCATGAATTGGATCTCATTCGGGAAGGCCGCGGGCCTGGTTGCCGGAACGGCAGTTCTCGGATTGCTAGCAGGCTGCCGCGTTCACGTCGATAAAGGCGCCAACGGCGAAGAAAAGACCGTGCAGGTTGACACTCCATTCGGCGGGGTCCACGTCAATACCGACAAGGTTTCGGCTGCAGATGTCGGCCTGCCTTTGTACCCCGGTGCTCAGACTGTCACCGACGACGAAAATCACAAGTCCGCGGATGTCCACATGGGCTTTGGCGAGTGGGAACTGCGCGTCAAGGTTGTCAGCTACTCCACGCCCGATAGTGAGGATAAAGTCTCCGACTTTTACCGCAAGGCACTTGGCCGCTACGGTGACGTGATTGCGTGCAACAACAACACCCCGGTAGGCACGCCAACCTCGACCTCTCAGGGGCTGACCTGCTCTGACGATGGCCACGCCAACATCAATTTGGATGATCATGGTGACAAATACGGCTATCAGCCAGGACACGCCGGCTTCCAGTTGAAGGCCGGGTCCAAGCGCCACCAGCACATCGTTGGGTTTGAGGGCTCACACCCGGGCCAGACGCGTTTCCAGCTCGTTGAGCTTGATCTGCCGTCGACCAGCGGCTCCAAAGATAGCAACTAGAGCCGGTAGTTCGGTTCGACGCTGCATAGCCGGGTCCGGCACCTTAAATCATGACAAACGAGAGCCTTGCGGCAGCAGTCGCAGGGCCTTGGTTTCTGTTACACTGATGCAGGTGCAATCGAGGGGAAATACGCGCCAGGCAGCGCCCCGTTTGATGCACATCTGCAACCCATGTTCGGGGAGTGGCTCAGCCTGGTAGAGCACCTGGTTCGGGACCAGGGGGTCGGAGGTTCAAATCCTCTCTCCCCGACCATTAGAATCAATCACTTACATTCGATTCAGCAGGCTGAGCATGCACAAGTTTCGGTGCAGGGGCGCCACTTGGGGCGCCAATAGCGTTGTTCTCAGATTCAGATTGAAACAGCATTCGGCGCTCACCTGGTTCCTGCTGTTGTTGTGCGTTGTTTTTTGAGTTCATCACCATGTCGACGACAGCGGAAACAGCCGTCGTTCGTTCATCCCACCACGTTCTGCTGTAGCCCTCAAGAGTCATCGCGATTTCGCTATGCCCCATGTTGTCACGAGCCACCTCAGCTCTCGCCCCACTGCGGCGCATCAGGCTCGCGTGCATGGTGCGGAAACTGCGGAAGTCGATGCTCATGGGAAGCCCGAGTTCTTTGGCGGTGACTTTCAGATGCCGAAGAACATTCCTCCTTTCTGTTGGTGTTCCAAGTCGTGTCGCAAAAACGAAATCATCCTGCTTGCGATTTTTCGACTCCTTCCAAATGCCGCCAAGGGCAGCCTTCATCACGCCATGCGAATCAAAAGGCACTTCACGATTCCCATGAAGCGTTTTCGGATCGTCGAGGTCTCCATCGTAGAGACGTTCATCAATGACGATGCAATCCTCTAGGATGTCGTTCCAGCGAAGCGCTAGCGCCTCACCGACACGCATTGATCCAAAAACAATCAAAGTGACGATGGTCTTGGTCGGTTCAGGAAGGTGTTCGATAACGGACTTGATTTGTGGGAATGTAAGCAACTGCGTCGGTTTCGACGGCTTTTTCGTCGGAAGCTTCACGCCGATAGCTGGATTCTTATTGATCAAGTCCCAGGTCTGGGCCTGGGCCAGTGCCGCACGCAGAGCTGCGTGCATGTTGCAGATGGTGTAGGTGGAGAGTTTGCCGAGCAGGGAATTGAAGAACACCTGAAATTCCATCGTGCTCAATTCGGCGATCTTCTGGTGACCGAACTGTGGAATCAAGTGGGTTGAAAAGTAGTACTCGTAATTGTCGCGAGTAGACTTCTTCAACAATGGCCAGCTCAATTCCATGCACTTGTCCTTCAATTGAGAAAGAGTGAGAACTTCTGATTCGATTCCGACGTTCTTGGTGTTGTTGGTTTCCGCATCCTCAGATCCTGAGGATGCAAGTTGTGGCGAGTTGTTTCTTTCGTTCACCTCCTCCATGAACTGGTCGGCCAATCGCTGAGCTTCGCGCTGACTACGCACTTTGCTCTTGGACCAGACCTTTGATCGACGTCGCGGAATCCCTGAACTGTAATCCCGGTAGTCGAGTTTCCACTTTCTACCTTCGTCGCGAACTGCAGGACGTTGGTGTTTCTCGCGCACCGCTTTGACTTCCTCTCTGCGATGCTTCAGCCGTGCACCCATTATGGGATCGAAGGAAATCACTGGCAAGCCTCCGATCCGCTGATGAACTTGTTGAATACTGATGGCCGGAATCGGATGTAGCGCCCGAGTCGAACAAATCCCGGTATCTCGTTGGCATTGGCATACACCCAACTGACCGGCACCCTGAGTCGCGGGGCGACCTGTTCCGCATTGAAGAGGGGTTCCAAAGAGCCAAGCCACTCCATCAGTGGAGCGACGAGAAACCTGTAATAACTGCCGAATCGCTGCAATCCGGGAATCTCGGTCGAATGTGAACGAACCCAGTCGACCGTCACCGCGAGTATTGCCGCAACTTCGTCGTCGGAGAGCAGGGTTTGAATTGGAAATGTAGGAATTGCTTCTTGAAGTGCTGAGCTAATCAATGTTTCCTTCCGTTACGGTTGGCCGGCTTTTGCCGGCGCACGTAACGGCGGATCAATGATTCGCTGAGCGCCCGTCTCCTGAGGCGAGTGAATTGCTTGCTGCATCGTACTGCTCCTAACTGTGATCAAACCTGCTTTGAGCCTTTTGTCACAACTTAAGCCTATGTTGTGATTTGGTTGTCAGGAAGACTCTTGACCGAAGCGCCCGTGTCAGGAGCGCTTCGAGTCGGGTCAGGTCTATGCGGCCCTGGCTGGGGCAGCATCGCGAGCGAATTCAAGATCGATCACCGGATCCCAAATTGTCGGATCCGCGATCCAGAAGTGGACCCATCCAGCGAGCCAACGACCAGCGATGGGCCAGAATGGCTCCCTGGTGCTGCATCGCAGGAATGGACTCCATACATTGAAGATCAGTTGAGAAACGCGGTACTGATCGAAGCGATAGTTGCTCTCCATGTAGAAGACCGACTGGTCGAGTCGCTTTCCGGCTTCTTCGATTGCACTTCGACGGTCTTCATCGCTCATGTTGAAAGTGCCGAGCCAACGGCGGATCTCTGCTTGCAGATGCCGCTTCAGACCCTCTCTGACCTTACGAGCACCCGCTGCAGGAGCCAAAGGCCCGGCCAGAAGTGCGCCGCATTCTGACTTAGGCAGCATTTCCAAGTTGATTGGCGCGATGCTGTCACCGACCGAGCCACGAAACGGATAATCCAGCATCGACCTCACCAGGGACTCACTGCAGTTGAGAGCCATGGCAATGTCTTCGAAAGGGAGCCTGACTTGACACAGGCGGATCAATACTTGCGCCCGCTTTTCCGCGAGCGCAGCTGCACTTGAGCTAAATCTGAAAATTGGTGAACTGGCGGTGATCATCGCGACGACCTCCTCCCGATCCTTGGCTGGCGGGCTGGGCGGACACGATGGGCAGCCTTGAACCTGATCAACTCGGAAAGTTCGTAGCGAACATGACCGTTCGCTTCGTATCGCAGGTATGCAGGCCCTTGCTCGCGATAGCGCCACTTGACCATGCGATCGGCGGTGACGCTAAGAATAGCGGCCGCATCGGCAGTATTGAAGACAGGGTCGTCGTTGATGAACTTCTCGGGTTCGACGAGTTCTAGGCTCGTGAACTGCGCTGGGATTGCCGTGACCGTTGGCGCAGGATCTGGTGAGGGTTCTGATTGTCGCTGAAGAGGAAAGTTGCGGTTAAGGCTGGGGGCATTCCGGACTTGCTGATGTCCCGTGGACGATGATATGAGCATTGCGCTCCCTCTGTTGGTTAGAATCGGGGAACGAAGTGCTGTACTCGTTCCCCACCGTTAAGAGAGGCGGTAGATCAACTCCCAAACGATCTGTAGCTTTAACGTTCATTTCTTTTCTTCTCCTTCATCTGTTTCGAATCCCTTGTGCCATCGCGTTTTGGTTGGTGCCGGTAAACCTCGTCCAAGCGGGATCTGAAGCGAGACAAAAACCGTTCCTCTGCTTCGGCCGAAGGCTGCTCACGTTCACCATCGCAAAGAAATTCAAAGAATTCCTCATTGATATCGACGACCTCCCAGCCTCTTTCAGCCAAAAGACGGAGACCAGTTCTCAATTCGATGTCGTGCATACGACCTCCTGCTCCTGATCGGAGGGCTCGTCCTCGTTTTCAACAGCTTCTTGAACTTCAACCAAGGCTCTCAGCCGATTCATTGCCCGCAGATGTTGAACGCGCGCGGTACTCTCCTTGACGTCATGCCATCGAGCGATTTTGGTATAGGGGATATCGTTCGACCTCCAAAGCAGAATCTCCTGCTGCCGGGTAGAAAGTGTCTCAAGCGCGTTTCTTAGCCTGAGAAGGTATTCAAAATTGAGACCGGCGAATGGCCTCTCGTATGGAACAACAAACTCATTCTCATCAAATTCCTCGTGCTCCTCAGGACGACTCGCATGGAAGTCGTATGCCATATTGCGGGCGATCTGGAAAATCCATGAAGTGAGCTTTGTATTACCGACGCGTTTGAACTTGCCAATGTGTTCGTACACTTTCATTAGCGTTTCAACTGCAATATCCTCTGCGTCAGGTTCCGGAATACGGAGCCTGGTCACCAGAAACCGCCAAAGGAGCGTAAACATCTCTGTTGCCAGATGGTTGAGCGCATCGGGAGAACCAGATTTCAGGTCAGCTAGTAGTTCCGGCGAATTGATACGATCGAACTTTGACACGAGCCCTTCTCATTTTGTCTAACGAAATCGCGTTACAGGGTGGATTTCGGCCACTAAGCGGCTGTTCCACCTACGACTAAAGTGCCACGGACCCCCGAATGAACCAAAAACTGGAAGTGCCGTGGATGCTTTGGCATGACATAAACTGTTTGCCAGAAGCATTACAACTGATTTGACCCCTGAAGCAAAAGCCCGGGAAACGATCGACCGCCTGCTGACTGCCGCCGGATGGATCGTACAGGACCGCACGGAAGCCAATATCGATGCGGGCCGGGGCGTTGCCGTCCGCGAATTCTCGCTTGGGCACGGGTTTGGGGAGGCGGATTATCTGCTCTTTGCTGACGGTCAGGCTGTTGGCGTCGTCGAGGCCAAGCCTGAAGGGCACACGCTCACCGGGGTCGAGATTCAGACGCAGAGGTACAGTGAGGGCATTCCTGCCGGCGTCCCTTCGCCTCGGCGTCCGCTCCCATTTTGCTACCAGTCCACAGGAGTTGAGACGCGGTTTACGAATCTGCTTGAGCCCCATGCGGCCAGCCGGCAAGTTTTCTGTTTTCATACTCCGGCAACTCTTTCGGAATGGATTCAGGACGAAGTTGCGACCCCAGGATCGACCTCGAAGGCTCGCCTGGCAAATATGCCGCAGCTACTGGAAGAGGGTCTGCGCCCCGCCCAGATTGAAGCCGTTCTGGCGCTCGAAGAGTCAGTGCGCCATGGCCGGCGCCGGGCGCTCATTCAAATGGCTACCGGCGCTGGCAAAACGTACGCGGCCTGCAACTTCATTTACCGCCTCATCAAGTTCGCTGGTGCGCGCCGGGTTCTCTTCCTGGTCGACCGCGCTAACCTCGGCCGCCAGGCGCTGAAAGAGTTCCAGGCCTTTCGTACGCCCGACGACGGCCGCATCTTTACAGAGCTCTATAACGTGCAGCGCCTCCAATCAAATCGGATCGATCCGGTCGCCAAAGTTTGCATCTCGACTATCCAGCGCTTGTTCTCAATGCTGAAAGGAGAGGAAATCGATCCGGAACTGGATGAGGTCTCCAGCTCGTCGCTTGAGATGCTGCAGCGGCCGCCGGAACCTATCATCTACAATCCGGCAATTCCTATCGAGGCGTTCGACGTGATCGTCACCGACGAGTGCCATCGCTCCATTTATAACCTCTGGCGGCAGGTGCTGGAATATTTTGATGCCTCTCTCATTGGGCTGACCGCCACTCCCTCCAAGCAGACGATGGGCTTCTTCCAGCAGAACCTTATTGTCGAGTACCCGTACGAAAAAGCGGTCGCAGACGGGGTCAACGTCGATTTCGATCTCTACAATATCCGGACGCTTATCTCGGAATACGGCAACGTCATCAACGCCGGGTACCAGGTAGACTATCGCGACCGCCAGACCCGCAAGGTGCGCTGGGAGCTGGCCGACCAGGACATACCCTACGACTCCGACGAGCTCGATCGCCGCGTCGTTGCCCCCGACCAGATCCGCACCATCATCCGCACCTTCCGTGACCGCCTATTCACTGAGATTTTCCCCGGCCGCACTGAAGTTCCAAAGACACTCATTTTCGCCAAGGATGACAGCCATGCCGACGACATTGTGCAGATCGTCCGCGAGGAGTTCGGCAAGGGCAACGACTTCGCCCAGAAGATTACCTACCGGACCGGCGCGGCCAAAGTGCGCGTCATGAAGACCGACAAGGATGGGAACGAATATGAGGTCGACGAGTGGAAGTCCACCGACCTAAAGCCTGAGGACATGCTCAACCAGTTCCGTACGGCTTACAATCCGCGCATAGCAGTCACCGTCGACATGATCGCGACAGGAACTGATATCAAGCCACTTGAAATCGTCATGTTTATGCGTGCAGTCAAGAGCCGAACGATGTTCGAGCAGATGAAGGGACGCGGAGCTCGCACTGTCAGTTCCACTGAGTTACGCGACGTTACCCCTGACGGTATGTCGAAGGATCACTTCGTGCTTATTGACGCCGTTGGCCTTAGGCCCGAAGAGATGGAAGAGACACAGCCCCTTGAGCGAAAGCGCAACGTGTCGCTCGACAAGCTCTTTGATCTGGTCGCTTTCGGAAATCGCGACGCGGACGTGCTCAGTTCCATCGCATCGCGCCTCACACGGCTCGATCGCCAGCTCACGCCGAACGACCGAACGGCGATCACCGACGCGGCAAACGGCCAGCCCCTTTCGGCAATCGCAGCTCAGATCGTTACCGCGCTCGACCCTGACCGGCAGATTGAGGCGGCGCGTACTCTTAGCGCGGGGCAAGACCCAACCAGCGAGCATATTGCACAGGCGGGTAAGCAGCTACTGCAGGAGGCGGCCAAGCCGATCTCAGCGAATCCGAAGCTGCGCAACCTGATCCTCAGCATCAAGAAGAGCTACGAACAGATCATCGATACCGTGAACAAGGATGAGCTGCTTGAAGCTGGTCCGGCTGAGGCTGTGCGTGAGCGCGCTCTGCGCATGGTACAGTCGTTCGAGCAGTTCATTGCACAGAACCGAGACGAAATCGAAGTGCTCCAGATTCTTTACAGCAAACCATACGCCGCTGGCCTATCACTCAAACAAGTGAAGGCGCTTGCCGCGGCCATTGAGAAGCCAATGGACGGAGCACCGCGGCTCACGCCCGACCGGGTGTGGCACGCCTATGAACGGCTAGATGCTTCGCATGTTCGCGGCAATCGGACTGAGGTGGCCGCCGATCTCGTAAACCTGGTTCGGTTCGCGATCCATCAGCGCGACGAGTTAATGCCTCGCCGAGCGGAGGTTGAAGCACGTTTCACCGCGTGGCTCAGTGTGCAGCAGAAGAATGGAGCACGATTCGATACCCAGCAAATGCGCTGGCTGGAGGCCATTCGCGACCACATCGCATCCAGCCTCGCTGTTGAGCTGGAGGACTTTGAGCTAGATCCATTTGTGAAGTGGGGCGGCCTCGGCCGCGCCCAGCAGGTCTTCGGAGACCGATTCATGCCGTTGCTAGATGAGCTGAACGAGGTGCTGGCGGCATGAGTGAGTTGCCGAAGGGATGGGCTAAGACCACGCTTGGTGCAATCGCTATTCCAAACCGTCCGCGCGAGCTTCCTGCCCAAAAACCCGAGCTTCCATTTATCGGAATGGAGCACGTAGAAGCACATTCGATGAAGCTTCTTGGTACTGTGCAGGCAGGACAGCTCAAGAGCAGCGCAGTGCATTTCCAGTCCGGAGATGTTCTTTACGGAAGGCTCCGGCCATATCTCAATAAAATTCTTGTTGCTCCATTCGAGGGATTGTGCTCGGCGGAATTTATCGTTTTTGGTGCCCAACAAGGATTGAATTCTAGATGGTTCGCTTACCTTCTGAATTCCTCGGAGTTTGTATCCTTTGCTTCGCACTTAAACGCAGGCGATCGGCCCAGAGTCGATTTTGTTCAGATAGGAGAATTCGGAGTTTCACTTGCTCCCCGCAGAGAACAAGATCGGATCGTTGCCGAGATTGAAAAGCAATTCACGCGGCTGGATGCGGCTACCGCCGCGCTGAAGAGGGTGCAGGCGAATCTGAAGAGGTATCGCGCTTCTGTACTGAAGGTGGCATGCGAAGGACGGTTGGTTCCTACTGAAGCCGAACTCGCCCGCAAAGAGGGCCGTGACTACGAACCGGCAGATAAGCTGCTCGCTCGCATCCTGCGCGAACGTCGCGCCCGCTGGGAAGCCGATACCCTCGCCAAAATGACCGCCGCCGGCAAGCGCCCCACCGACGACCGCTGGAAACAGAAGTATAAAGAACCCTCTGCTCCTGATAAAACCGATCTTCCACAACTTCCCGAGGGCTGGTGCTGGGCGTCAGCGGATCAGGTTTGTGGGCAAATCACGGATGGAGAGCACATACAACCACCGTATCGACCAGAGGGGAAACCTCTGCTTACGGCAAAGCACGTACAAGATGGCCGAATTGAATTTGCCAACTTTGGGTTGATTGATGAAGCTGACTTCGAGAAAGCACTCGCGCGATGTGCACCACTAAAGAATGACATCCTCATCGTTAGTGTGGGCGCCACTACCGGACGAACTGGAATCGTTCAGGAAGAGTCGCCGTTTGCCATCGTGCGAAGTGTACTCCTATTACGGCCTCTGATATGCCCGCGCTATTTTCTCACATGGGCTCAATCTCCATGGTGCCAAGACTGGATCGGATTCGCTTCTGGCTCAACTGCACAGGCTCACTTCTATATTCGGGACGCGAAGAGGATGCCCGTGGCACTTCCACCAATTGCTGAACAAGTTCAAATTGTTACCGAACGAGAGCGAATACTATCCGGTATCGATGCACTCCAATCAATAATTGATATTCGAAAAGAATCGGCAGTTTCATTGCGTCGGGCCATACTGAATTCTGCGTTCTCAGGAACACTTGTTCCGCAAGATCCCTGCGACGAGCCTGCTCTTGTACTTCTAGAGCGTATTCGCACTGAGAGACAGCTCAAAGCGAATATGAGGTCCAGTTCTCGCACGCGGTCAAAAGCGGCGCTGGTTTGATCTCGCGGAAAATGAGAAAGAGTGATCGATGAATTCGCAAGCATGCGCGATTAAGGCGGTAGTGGATCGGCAGTGGAATCACGATAACGTACAGGCTCGTGTGAAGTATAACGTTAACGAACCACCGATAGTGCCGACTAAGGAGGACTTCTGGAATCAAGTTGCGAGGGCTCTTTTGACAACTCGACAAAGGTCAACGCCCGGCAGCTCAGTCGAAATCTTCGCTTCGATGGAGCCATTCCCTTTACGACTCTCTGCATATGAGCAAATGACAGATGAGCAAGTTGCGAACTTGATCAGCGGGAAGGGGCTACGCTTCGGTCCTCGCATATCGCAATTTCTTCGCAAGAACCATAATTGGCTGTTCACTTATGGGTACGGCTGGACGGAGATTGAAAGTATTCTCAAACCACTTGCAGAGCAGCGTTTTACTCCGCCGAATCCTTCTCAGAAAGCATTGGAACGTGCGTCGGCCTATAAATTGGCAGATCGTCTCGCAGGAATTGGCCCGAAGCAATCACGTAATGTGTTACAGGAACTGGGTCTGACGCGATACGAAATTCCTCTAGATAGCCGCGTTACAGACTGGTTGATCCACAACCTTGATTGGAATGTTGGAGGGACTAATCTGGCGAATCACAAACATTACGATCATGTTCTTGATCGGATTCAGACGGTATGTGAGGCAGCCGACGTTGTCCCGGCGATCTTCGATGCTGCCGCATTCGTAGAGGGAGCCCCTTCAAAGCCCAAGAACAACACGACGAATATCGGGTTCGTCAGTGCCAATGGTCAAGTGGTAGTCAGAAATACGAAGGTTGCAGGTACCGATAAGAACCAATTCGTTTATCAACTCGGTTGTTCCCATTGCGGCCACGTTTATGGCGCCAATGGTAGCGACATCTTTGAACGCAAGTGCCCTGGTTGCCAAGGTGGAAAGGTGGGCTTGGCTTATGACTAGTTCGATTGTTCCCAATATTGACCCATACATTCGGCTTTCGGTTAAAACGACAGCGATGGCGTATCTTTCAATGATTAGCGCGAAGGACCGGCAAGGAATTGCGAACTTCATCTATGATCGCTTTTCTGAGAGATACATCACTCCCTTGAGATCGGTAAGCACCGGCAAGGACAACGGGTTCCTAGTTATGGGAGTGTCTTGCTTATTGATTGAGGGTATCACAGCTTTCCGTGAGGGATGGCCCAGTACTGAAGGCAAGAGCAAGAAGGCATTTCAATTGTTCTTTGCTCGCGAATCAAGATTCGCGCCATTCAACGGTATTGCAGAAGACTTTTGGAAGGGAGTGCGATGTGGAATCTTACATCAGGGGGAAACCGCCAAAGGGTGGCGATTAAATTTCTGGGATTTGAATAAGCCTCTCTTCGAGCCGAGTCTTAAGAGAATAAGCTGCAAATTGTTTTTCGCTGCGGTCGAGGAAGTTTTGGGTGAGTACCGAGATGAGCTGGTCAGCTCCGACTGGGACTCAACAATTTGGAACAACTTCAGAAGCAAGATGGATCAGACAGTTAAGGACTGCGCTGCATGACCTCGAACGCGATTGTTCAAAAGCTCTGGAACTACTGCAACATCCTGCGTGATGACGGGCTCTCCTACGGAGATTATCTGGAGCAGCTTACGTTTCTCCTGTTCCTGAAGATGGCAGATGAACGCCGGTCCATGTTCCCCAATCAACCCGCGCTCATACCAAAGGCGCTAGACTGGCAGAGCCTCGAACGCCTCGATGGCGATGATCTGGATGTGCACTACAAGCACATCCTCACGGAACTGGGCAAGAAGCCCGGACTGCTGGGCACCATTTTCCGGAAGGCGCAGAACAAGATTCAAGACCCGGCCAAGCTGAAGCGTCTAGTGAGCGATCTGATCGGGCGCGAACAGTGGACGATCCTCGGCGTGGACGTGAAGGGTGACGCTTACGAAGGTCTGCTTGAAAAGAATGCTGCCGACGTGAAGGGAGGCGCTGGGCAGTACTTCACTCCGCGCCCACTGATCCAGGCCATGGTTGAAGTGATGCGTCCGGAGCCGGGCCAACTGATCCACGATCCAGCTTGCGGCACTGGGGGCTTTCTACTGGCGGTGCACGACTACATCAGCGCAAACTACACCCTGGACAAAGACGACAAGAAGTTCCTGAAGGAGAGTGCACTTTCCGGAACGGAAATTGTGGATTCGGCTGCGCGGCTATGCGCGATGAACCTGTTCCTGCATGGTGTGGGCGGAGAGGAGTCGGTGACGGTAGCCGATGCTCTGATTGGCAAGGGCAGTAGAGATTTCGATATGGTGCTGACGAATCCGCCGTTTGGCAAGAAGTCGAGCATCACGGTGATCGGCGAAGACGGCGAGGAGCAGCGCGAAGCGTTGACGATTGTCCGCGATGATTTTTGGGCGACTACGAGCAACAAGCAACTGAATTTTGTGCAACACGTGCGGTCGCTGCTGAAGATCGATGGCCGCGCGGCAATGGTCGTTCCCGATAACGTGCTCTTCGAAGGCGGAGCGGGCGAAACGATTCGGCGGCGCCTGCTGCACGACTGCGACGTTCACACGCTGCTTCGTCTGCCAACTGGGATCTTTTACGCGCAGGGCGTGAAGGCCAATGTGTTGTTCTTCGATCGCAAGGTTGCCAGCGAGAAGCCGTGGACGAAGAAGCTCTGGATATACGACTTCCGCACTAATGAACACTTCACGTTGAAGACAAATCCGCTGAAGAGGGAAGACCTTGACGATTTTGTGAAGTGCTATCGGGCCAACAATCGGCACAAGCGCGAGGAGACCGATCGCTTCCATTCATTCACATATGACGAACTGACGAAGCGCGACAAAGCCAGCCTGGACATCTTCTGGCTAAAGGACGAGAGCCTGGAAGACGCCGCGAATCTTCCTGCTCCGGATGTGATCGCAGCGGAGATTGTGGAAGACCTGCAAGCTGCGCTGGATGAATTTGCACTGATTGCCGAGGATTTGCGAAAACGGTAGAGCACTGGTAGAGAAAAACTCAGTCTGTGTATAAATTCACCAAATCCCTGTTGAGGAACCTCGATGGCTGCTGATTCGATTGAATACGTTATCGTGCTGATGCTTGAGAACCGCTCGTTCGATCACATGCTCGGTGTGTTTCAGCAGATCTATCCGGATCTGGATGGGATTCCTCCAAACGGGCCAGCGCGCTCCGACACATGCTCGAAAACAGGGAAGAAGTACCAGCAGTTGCAGAATACTGAGCGCTGCCTTAATCCCAGTCCGCTGCATGAGCACCGGGATGTGATGCTTCAGATATCGAAGGGCATGAGCGGGTTCATTGACGACTACGCGACAGTATCGGGTTCGAAAGAGGTGGATTACCCGGCAGTGATGGGCTATTATCCGATGGACTTCCTGCCCGTATTGCACACGTTGGCGAAGAACTTCACGATCTGCGACCAATGGTTTTGCTCGTTGCCGGGGCCGACCTGGCCGAATCGGTTTTTTGTGCACAGCGCCACTTGCAACGGCCATGTAACAATGCCGGACGGTTTTTATCACCCAGATGTACCCGCGCTGCATCAACCGCAGGATACGATCTACAACAGACTCCGGGACAAAGGGATTTCCTGGGGCATTTTCCATAATGGGTTGTCGCAGGCTTTGCTGCTCGAGAAGCTGTGGGATCATCCGTTGCACTTTCATCCGATAGAGCGCTTCTACGAAATGTGCAAGGCTCCGGACAATCCGAAATCTCCGCTGCCCAAATACTGCTTTCTGGAGCCGGCGTTTCGAGGGCCTGCGGAAGATGATCAGCATCCGCCAGCGGATGTGATGAATGGAGAGATCCTGATTGCAAAGATCTATAACGCGGTTCGTTCATCGGATATCTGGAACAAGTGCTTGCTGGTGATTACATATGATGAGCACGGCGGATTCTATGATCACGTGGTGCCAGAGGCAGCCGCGCCGCCGGATAGCCGAACAGATGAGTTTGCGTTCAATATCTATGGCCCACGAGTGCCGGCATTACTGATTTCGCCGAGGGCGCCGAAAAACGTGGTTCATACTGTCTTCGATCACACAAGCATTCTTCGATATGTTGAGGACAAGTGGGGTTTGACGCCGCTGACCGCCAGGGATGCAATGGCGAATTCAATTGGCTCCGTTCTGGATTTTTCTGGCCCACTCAGAGCGGACACGCCGGCTAGTGTGCAGGCATCGATTTCCGCTCCGGTCGCCGCGCCAACCGATTCGGCATCGTTGATGAACCATGAGCAAGGCTTGCTATCATTCGCACGGTATCTGGATGCCGCAATGGTGCACAACACTGCGCAGTCACTGGCGAATGCTGTTGACCGTTTGCAGAGGGAGTACCAACGAGGGCTGGATGCAAAGATCGAGGTCGCAAAGGAGCGCTTTCACTTGTTCCTACAGGGAACGATTACCCATATGAAAGGCGTCAGGCGTGAGGGTGAATCCCCAAACAAATAGTCAATCGATTACGTCCGCTGGAGAATAGGGGAGGGAAGTGGTTAATCATCGTTTCCATTGCCGCTCAAGTGCAACGTCGAGGGCCGCGCTTCTGATGCCGGAATCTGGGAAAGCCCAAAATACCCAACGGCAAAGCCAGGTCTGAAACCAGCCATCGATCGAGAGATCGTCATCAGGTTTCAATTCCGGAGGTTTCATCCTTCGAATGATCTCATCCGTTGACAAGTGAGTAGCACGCTCCGGCGGAAGAGCGCTTTGCTGTTCTCGCTCAGCTAATTCACGGCGCACATTTTCGATAATTGTCTCGCAGCTCGGGCCGGCCAGACCGGTTTGCACTAGCCATTTGCAAATTATAGTGGCGCCTTTCAGCGCCTTTTTGGAGCGCTTTTGCTGCTCGATATCCCGGCGGGAAATCTCGCGCTTGGCTTTCTCAGATCTCGCTCTTCTAACAAGTTCATTGAAAGTAATCTCTCCCTTTCGGGCGAGCAAAATATCGGCTGCGGGCGCCTGGAATGCTGCCAATAAATGACCGAGAAGCGATGCGCTGCAACCGACCTGTTTAGCGATTTGTCGGATCGAGGTGCCGGATCGCTTAATTTTTGCGGTGGCTCGAGCCCTGTCGACTGGATGCATCCGGCTCCAGTTTTGCTTGAGTTGCTCTACCGTAATAGGCATTCGCTTTTGACAGCCCTTCTACAATTCGATATTTCAATCGTAATGTTTGTACTGTCCGCAGTTCGTGGCGGCGGACACATTGTATTGCGCACGAAACGGTGGAGGGGTGCGCAATGCCAGCAGGGCTCAAAATGGCCGTTGCGCAGTCATCCGAATGGAGGTGCACAATGATTTCCGACGAAAACTAGGCGTTGTGCACCCGAGTAGTGAGGATATGCACAACGACAGTTCCGAATTCCACACCAAAACAGGTGCGAGTGGTTAAAACTGGTGGGAATCGTGGGGGGAATGAGGATCCATTCTAGCGTTCGGGAGTTGCCGAATGGGCCCGAAACCACAAATTATAGGTTTTGTATCGATGCACCGATACTAGTGGCGAGATTGTCCTGTGGTGGTAGGGGTAGTCATGGAAAACTTGCACTAAGTATCTGGTCTCTGATTGGGAAATGCATGTACCACGCCCTCTGGCATGTCTCCAGCGTTTTTCGATCGCCCCATCAAAAAGAGAGCATAAGTGGGCAGCACACAGCTGTATCTCCGAGCGGAAAACTGGGGCGACTGGAACGGGAAGAGCGGCGGGCCTTGCCCGCGCGGGTGCGCGTTGTTTATGCTGGCCGGCAGGACGGAGGAGCACGGGAAGGAAATCGGCGGGGGTAAAGAACAGGATGCCGGCAAGACAGCAAGTAAGCGGAGAATAGCGCATCATCGTTACCGGCCATAGAAGCTGTAGCAGTAGAGGAGCAACAGAGCGATATCGAGAAGCATGCAGGCCCGGAAGACGTAAATTGTATGTTTTTGCTCTGACTTCCTATAGGTATTTTGTCCGCGGTTTCGCAAACAAACTGTGGCTAAGTGTCAAGACTCCGATTGGGAAATGCATGTACCTACGTCTCCGGAGTGCTGCAGCGCTTTTCGATCGCCCCAAGAAATGTGGCGATCGGAGCAGGCGAGTTCCGAAACGGGAAGCGCTGTGAGCGCCGGGCTCCGCTCGCGCGCGTGCGCGTGGTTTATGTTGGCCGGCAGGACGGAAAGACCGGGTGAAATGCCGATCGTCCATCCGGACGACAGACTCTCTCGTCTGGCGAACGCGATCCAGGATCTTGTCGTATTCGATCTGCAGCTCGGTGTTGCCCTGTGCCTGCTTCCCGACCTTCTGGCGGAACGTGTTGTACTGGCGGGAATATGGAGCCACATCGGCCAGAATGGCCAGCTTGTTAATGTCGGGATAGTCCTCTGGATCGACATCCTGCAGCTCTGTATGGATGGCTTCATAGCCGGCACCGGGCAGACGAGCGAATCCCTGATCGATCTTGACGTAGGGATCGCGCACTCTGAAGTTGGTGTAGTAATCGTCGCCAGGCATCCACGAGGGCATGGTGTTGGGAATCTCATTCGCCTGTGGCTCGAATCCTTCACGTTGAATGAAACGACGGATGGGCTCGATGTAGTTTTGGTTCGACTGCCTGTTCGTTACATACTCATCATGAAGTTCAAATCCCGGCGACCTTGACAGGTTAGCCGTTTCGGAGTAATGAGTATATGAGTATGACTATGAACAAGCCACAACCACTTGCCTTCCTTTCCAGCGACGACAGCAACTATTTCCAGGGAATCTGGGCCCGGGTCTTCGGCCACTTTATCTCGAGTGCTCGTGAGCGGGCGGGCCTCTCGATCGAGAACGCAGCCAGGGTGGCCGGCATGGACCCGCGCAACTGGCGGGCGACCGAATCCGGTTCCTGGCTTCCCACAACGAAGCAACAGTTACAGCTCATGGCCGCGGCCGTTCATATCGACTGGCCGATCATGGTCCGGATCATTACCATGTGCCGCTCGGCCTGGGGCATCGAGTAGCCTCGGCTACTCATAACCGTATAGACTCACCCCGAGAGAAAGGGGGTGAGGGAGATCAAGAAAGCCGAACAACAACCACAGGTGAAGAGAATGAACTTGAACGTTCCTGTTGGACTGCACAACGCCTTCAAGGCGGCCACGGCTGCCCAGGGGCAGAACATGACAGACGTGCTGATGGCGTACATCGAGGAGTACGTGTCCCGGCACAGTCAACCTGCCAGGAAGGGACGGCGTTGAGTGAAGCGCGCCGCTCTATATATGAGGGTCTCCAGCATCGACCAGCACCCGGAGACTCAGGCACATGATTTACGCCAAATGGCTGTACAGCGTGGTTATGAGATCGTCCAGGAATACACGGACCGAATCTCCGGGACCAAGGCCAAGCGGCCGGGGCTGGGTGATCTGATGTGGGACGCCCGCCGCGGCAAGTTCGATGTTGTCCTGGTGTGGGCGTCAGATCGAATCGCACGATCTGTGAAGCACTTCCTCGATGTGCTGGACGAGCTGAACCGGCTCAACATCGAGTTCGTAAGCTTCCGTGAACAGATCGATACGGGCGGCCCCCTGGGCCGCGCCATCGTAGTCATCATCGGCGCCATCGCCGAGCTTGAACGCAACCTGATCGTCGAGCGGGTCCGCGCCGGTATGCGGCGTGCCCGGCTCGAGGGCCGTCACATCGGACGCATGCCGTTAGTCCTGGACCGTGAGGCGATCTGTGCCGATCGCCGTCTGGGACAGAGCCTGCGCCAGATCGCCCGCTGTCATCGCATCTCAACCGCAACCGTCAGGCGCGTTCTCCGGGAGAACGCACCTGCTGAACAGAAGGAAGTCGCATGATCGACGAAGCAACAGCTGTACTACCTCTGTGGATGCTCTTGTCAGCCGCCTTCGGCTTCATCGTTGGTGAAGCCTGCGGCGACCGTTACCGTCATCGCAAGTGCCTCGAAGAGATCAACGCCGATCTCCGCAGTCAGCTCGAGAAGGCCGGCAGCGAAGAGACATCAATATATAAGGAGCTGAAGCGCCAGCGCGGCGAACTCAACGACATACACAAGCTCCTGACCACTGTGACAAAAGCCCTCGAAAAACGCCCCTCGTAAACCCCACAAAATCAACGGCCGGATCTCACCGGTCCGGCCGTGTCAAAAGGTATAGGTTAAAACTCAAGCAACCCCCAAGCCAAAGTAGATACCTGAATTGCAGGTCCGGGCGGGATGCTAAACTCTACGGAAATGGACAAAGTAGCATCAACTGTGGACCCGAATGGGCCTCCTAAAGTGACACAAGAAGAAGTGCTTGCGAAATGCGACTACTTTACCCGGGTCCACCTTTGGCCGCTTCGCACTGCACTAGATCCTGAAGCGTGGTTGCGGAATTTCAGAAGCGGTGAAATCGAGCATGCTGTTTACCTCTTGAATGCATTCATGTATTTCAATCGCGAATTGGTGCTTGAGATGTTTGCCTCATCTGTCCAATCAATAAGTCGCCGAGAGTGCCGAAAAGGTGATTCGTTCATCACCGCACTTTCATCATGGCAGCAGTTTTTCGACCGAGCCATCATAGTACCGGTTGCGGGCGATAGGGACAACCCAAGCGATAGCGGCTTTTCCTTCGCGAGAATCGCTCGACAGCACCTCGGCTTCGATGAAATGCAGATCCTGTCACCAGGAGACGCGCTTTCGGAAATCGGTAAAGGACCACGCCCGATCATCTTTGTAGATGATTTCGTGGGTACTGGAAGCCAGTTTACTGGAACTTGGTTTCGAGACTTCAAAACAGCGTCAGGCACAACCACTAGTTTCAGCACGATCGCGGGTGTTAGAGGCAAGCCGTTTATTACTGCCCCGTATTGTGCACTCAGGATGGACTGAACGAAATATCGCTCAGTGTCCGACAGTAGAGTTGAATCCCGCACACGTAATCGATGATCGCTATAGTGCTCTCAGCTCAAATTCGAGAATATGGCCTAGCCACTTGCGATCATCTGCACTTATTTCCTTGAAAGTGTTAGCAAGAGACCGGGATACCTGATACGGACGGAGGAAGCCGAGACGATTGGCGAGGGTTCGAACAGAAAGGACTTAACTTGGCGATTCTCGACATTATTCCAGACGCAACGTTAGGTTTACTGCGGTGGAAGCAGAATGGCTGGAAACCGCTTATGGTGAAATCATGAATAATGAAGAGCCTGCTGCAAGCCCCGAGGAGCAACTCAGTAGAATATTTGGCGGTTACCGGGCAGAATGGCTGAAGGAACAGATCTTCGATCTCTTTACTGAGCCCACCTATTTCCCGGAATTGAAGACCCCGCGCCCTTGCGTCCTCGTTGGCGGCCGCGGCACCGGAAAGACAACAGTGCTAAGGGGTCTTTCATATGAGGGCCAATTCGCTTTCGAGGGCAATAATCCAGGTGCAATCAAGAACTGGAGCTTCTATGGCCTCTACTATCGAGTAAACACAAATAGGGTCAGCGCATTTTCGGGTGCAGAGATCAACGAGCGAGAGTGGATTCCATTATTTGGCCATTACATCAATTTACTCTTCTGTGACCTCGTACTTCGATTCTTGGATTGGTATCAACTGAAGACTGGTACGTCGATCCAATTCAGGGCCGAAGCGCTCAATCGGCTTTCAGATTCGTTTCACATCCAATCGAAGCCGAATACGCTTCGTCAATTTGCAGACGAGTTGGTGCACGCGAGGGACACCTTTGAAGCCGCGATCAATAACATCGCCGACCGTAACAGACCGCCCCTTTCAATCCAAGGTGGGCCTATAGATATCCTGATTGATGAGCTTGCTGAAACGTCGGAGCTCAACCACAAAACCTTCTTCTTTCTAATTGACGAATACGAGAACTTCTTACCTTATCAGCAGCAGGTCATAAACACTCTAATTAAGCATTCCGGTGAACACTATACCTTCAAAATCGGAGTGAAGGAGCTCGGATTCACTATGAGAACTACTTTGAATCCAACCCAACAGCTAATTAGTCCTTCAGACTATGTTCGGATCGATATTGCAGACAAACTGAAGGATGAGCAGTTTAGTAAATTCGCACTTTCTGTATGTAATGCTCGTATCTCTAGGCTCGGATTCGATGGGACAAATGGCATTCAATCTCTGCTACCAGGGTTGACTGAAGATGAGGAAGCAGGAGCTGCTGGGAATCAGTGCTCTCAATGAGGAGATGTTTACTAAACTCCAACAGAGTAACCGTGACACTGCACCTCTAAAATCCATGCCACCTCTTCGCGCATATCTCATTAAGTATTGGGCTAGAACCCAGTCAATGGAAATCGCTGATGCCTTTGATGATTTCCTCTCGCATCCTAAGGAATGGGATACGCGCTATTCTAATTACAAACATGTGCTCCTTTTCGACATCAACAAGGGTAAACGTGGCATCAGGCGTTATTACGCAGGCTGGGATGTGTTCACGCGGCTAGCTGCGTCGAATATTCGATACCTGCTGGAGCTAGTAGACCAGAGCCTATTACTGCAGTTCCGGCACACGAACTCTTGGCTTAGACCTGTGTCACCGGATAATCAAACCTTGGCTGCCCAAGCGGTAGGAAAGAAGAATCTCTCTGAACTGGAAGGTGTGTCTGTGTCAGGTGCACAGTTGACCAAATTGTTACGGGGACTAGGGCGGGTCTTTGGTCAAATGGCGGAGGATCCAGTTGGACACGCACCTGAAGTAAATCAGTTTCAATTGAGTGATGATGCCATTTCTATAGATTCGGCTTCCGCTCAGTCGAGAGTAGCAGCACTGCTCCAATCTGCAGTAATGCATCTTGCTTTGCTTCGTTGGCCGGGCACCAAACCTGGAGACGAAGGAGATACTAGGTCGTATGATTATGCGGTTCATCCGATTTTCAGCGCATTTTTTGTATTTAGTTACCGACGGAAACGAAAGATGACATTAAGCTCGACACGATGATCCTGGGCTTGAAAAAGAACCCCAGAGAATCTATACGTCAAATTCTGGAGCGCCATAATCGCACGAGTGGAGC
>CAWHUU010000005.1:0-408165 GCA_963832645.1 uncultured Acidobacteriaceae bacterium | reverse complement strand
GGTGGACCTGGTCGGGATCGAACCGACGACCTCTTCCATGCCATGGAAGCGCGCTCCCAGCTGCGCCACAGGCCCACTTGGGCGGGATACAACTTCTATATTGTCTCCGCTGGCATTGGTTTAGTCAAACTGCCGGGCCACGCTCCCAACCCGCGCCCGACCATCGCTTTACAGCAGAACACAGCCGCACCTGCGCCCTTTCCCACTCCCCCTGGTCCCAAATCACCGCGTGACACATATCACATGCTCTCAGCCGCGAATCCGAAATAATCAAGGTTGAGTTTCACAGGGTTTATCGCTTTTTTTGTACCAATTTTCCCGCTTTCAGCTAGACATATAGCGAGACCCCAAAACCGGCATTGAATCTGACTGGAGCCGTACATTCATGTTCAGGATTCTGGAGGCCAGGACCGTCGGTCTCAACATCAAGCAATTCGTCATTGAGGCGCCCCGCATCGCTCGCAAGCAGCAACCAGGACAGTTCGTGATCCTGCGTCTGCACGAAAAAGGCGAACGCATTCCCCTCACCATCAAGGCATCCGATCCCGAGGCAGGCACCGTCACCATCGCTGTCCAGTCTATTGGAAAAACCACCTCCATGCTCAACGAGCTTGAGACGGGCGACTTCATCCTCGACATCGTCGGTCCACTCGGCCATCCCTCTGAAGTTAGGAACTTTGGAACCGCGGTGATCCTCGCCGGCAGCGTGGGCACTGCCATGGCGCTGCCTACGGCACTCGCGCTCAAGCAAGCCGGAAATCACGTCATATTTATTGAAGGCGCGCGCAACAAAGAGATGGTGGTCTTCGAAGATGAGGTACACCAGGCCAGCAGCGAAACCTACATCATGACCGACGACGGCACCTACGGCGAGCAGGGACTGGTGACCAACAAGCTCAACGGGCTTCTCGACGCCGGCCGCCATATCGATTTCGTGCTGGCTGTTGGCCCGGTTCCCATGATGCGCGCAGTCGCCCGCGTTACCGCTCCGCTCGGCATCAAGACCATGGTCAGTCTCAACTCCATCATGGTCGACGGCACCGGCATGTGCGGCGGTTGCCGTGTGCTGCTTGGCAATCAAAGCAAGTTCGCATGTGTCGACGGCCCCGAGTTCGATGCTTCACTGGTGGACTTTGAAGTATTGATGCAGCGCAACACAATGTACCGCGAAAAAGAGTGCCAGTCCTACAAGCAATTCGATCAGCGCAAGGAAGAAGAGATGGCGCTGCTGCGTGCCGAATTGGCAGCAAAACTGGAGGCGGAGCAAAAGATACAGGCAGAGCTGGATGCGAAGGAGCAACACTATGTCTGAACCCAAGACGCATCCCGCCGCCGCAGCCAACTCTCTGCCCTTGAAAGAGCGGATGAAGATCGCTCGTATCGTAATGCCCGAGCTCGACCCGCAAGTGAGAAGCCGCAATTTTGAAGAGGTCAATCTCGGCCTTCCTCCCGACGATGCCCTCACTGAAGCTTCACGTTGCATTGAATGCGCCAAGCCCGGCTGCGTAGTCGAGTGCCCGGTTGGAGTCAAGATTAAAGATGTGGTGGCGCTAATTCGCCAAGGCAACTATCAAGCCGCCGCATCCAAAATGCGCGAAGACAATGCGCTACCCGCAATCACCGGCCGTGTGTGTCCGCAGGAACATCAATGCGAGGGTGGTTGCGTACTCGGCAAAAAGGGCGCGCCTGTCGCCATCGGCAATCTTGAGCGCTTTATCGCAGACTACGAACGCACCAGCGGCACTCTTGGCCTTCCCGCAATCGCGCCACCCACAGGCAAGAACATTGCAGTCGTAGGCAGTGGCCCCGCGGGCCTGTCTGCCGCGGGCGATCTTGTGCAGAAAGGCCATCGTGTCCGCGTATTCGAAGCACTCCACGAACTTGGCGGCGTACTCGTGTACGGAATTCCCGAGTTCCGTCTTCCAAAATCAATCGTCAAGGAAGAGATTGAGAACCTGCGCCACATGGGCGTCGAGTTCGAAACCAACGTTGTCGTGGGCAAAAGCGTAACCATCGACGAGCTGATGAATGACGAAGACTACGATGCAGTTTTCGTTGCTACCGGCGCGGGACTGCCACAGTTTCTCGGCGTGCCCGGCGAGCACTTCAACGGTGTCTACTCCGCCAATGAATTTCTTACGCGCGTGAATTTGATGCGCGCCTATAACCCCGACGAGTACGATCAGCCGATCTACGATTGCCGCGATCGCGACGTTATCGTGGTCGGTGGCGGAAATACCGCGATGGATGCGGTCCGCACGGCACGCCGCCTCGGCGCTCGCACTGCCACGCTTGTTTATCGGCGGTCAAAAGCCGAGATGCCCGCACGTCTCGAAGAAGTTCACCACGCCGAGGCCGAAGGCATTGAGTTCCTGATGCTGACCAATCCCGTGGAGTTCGTCGGCGATGAGAAAGGCTGGCTCACCGGTGCGCGCTGTATCCGCATGGAACTGGGCGAACCTGACGCGGACGGTCGCCGCAGGCCTATTCCCATTGCGGGCTCCGAGTTTGTACTTCCAGCAAAAGTGGCCATCATTGGACTGGGCACCACAGCCAATCCTCTGATCCAGAGCACCACACCCGACCTGAAAACCACCAAGCGCAACTACATCGTTGCCGATCCTGAGACCACGCGTACTTCAAAGCGCGGCGTGTTCGCGGGCGGCGACATTGTTACCGGCGGCGCAACCGTGATTCTCGCCATGGGCGCGGGCCGCAAGGCCGCGAGCGCCATTCACGAATATCTGATCTCGGACGGAAGCTGGGAATAGCCCGTTCTCAAGCCAGATCGACCATCTTTGTTGACAAACAATCCCGCATTAAAAAATCGGCGGCAGGAGGTTCGCTCTCTGCCGCCAGCGGTCTTCCCATTTAACCGCAAATGCTCTCTGCCATCTTGTGTCCCACGAATCCGCCCCATGATCGTAGCGGTTGCTGATTCGCGCGATCGCTACTGCTCTACGCCGGAACCCGTTCCGGGCGCATTGGCCGGGGGCGGAGGCCCCTGCTGATCAGGTGGAGGCGGTGGTTGACGGCGGAAATTTCGTCCAGACCGGTCGCCACGACGCCGATCTGCCATACTGCGATCCCGATCCCTGCTTTGAATCTGTTTCCACTGGTCGGCGGTCAGCTTGTCGCGGATCGCCAGCAGGAAGCGCGCATTCGCTCGTTCCAGGTCCGCCCTGGCCTCCACGACTTTATCGATCTGTGCAATGATGGCGGCGTCGTTCGGCGTATCGGCTCCCATTAGCGGCTGCATGGCCAGTTCTGCCTTTTCAAGATTCGCACGCAGATCGATCAGCTTCTCACGATGCTGAAGCAGAATGTCATCCATCGCTTTGCGTTGGTCATCGGTGAGTTTAAGCTGTTCGGCAATCCTGGAATTGTTCCACCATCCCTTGCCTTCAACGCCCATCCTTCCAAAGGCCCGCTGCATCGGAGGCCGACTCATCATCGGTCCAGGGCCCCCACCGGGGCCGCCGCCAAACCCTTGCGCTCCACCCGTCATCGCAGTCGTCAAAATAGCTGCGAAGGTTAGAATGTATTTCCCGAATCTATCCGTATTCATTATCCTCTCCTCAATTTGAATCTGCCGATTGCTCTATTCCCTGCCGATTGAAAATCCCTGTGCTGCTTTAGCTATTGCTCAGCATCTTCGGCCATCAGTTGTGCCAGCGGTTCCATCGCGCTGGGCACCTCGCGCGAAACATCGGTGTCAATCTTTGCCAGCAGATTCTCGCTCTGTGTGCGCTGCTCAGCCGCAAGCTTCTGCTCGTGTGCCGCTCCTTCCGCAGAAACCTTTTCCTGCCCCTTCACACGTTGATGCTCGTAAAGTCCACCTGCCAGACTCCCCACGGCCAGAACACATCCGAGCGCCCAGCCCGTGGCCACTTTCCAACTGGTCTTGTAGATTTTCACGGGTATATGGGGCTGGCTGTACACAGCTTCACTCCATGCATGAACATTCAACCGGAAGTCCTTGAGCGTCCGCTCGAGTTCCTTGTCCAATTGCTGCTCTTCGTGCTTTAAACTACTCCGGAAATTCAACATCTATTTGCCTCTCATTTCTGCACGTACCTTGCCGAGCGCCCGCGAGAGATGCGCCTTCACGGTTCCCTCGCTTAATCCTGTCGTCTTTGCTATCTCGGCTAACTCCAGGTCCTCCACATATCGGAGCAAAAACACTGTTCTCTGACGACCACTCATCTTCTCCACCACTTTCCAAACCTGCTGCACCTTTTCCCGCGCCAGCAGTTGCTGCTCGACCGTACGTTCCCCGCTCGGCAGCCACTCACTCGCATCGTCCACGTCCACTGAACTGGTGCTTGCACGGCGCCAGAACTGCAACCGCCGATTACGCCAGTGGTCCTTCTCAAGGTTGATGGCGATGCGCATGAGCCAGGTCATTGCGCTCGACTCGCCCCGGAAGCTTTCCCAATTTCGATGCGCCTTTAGAAAACATTCCTGCGTCAGGGTCTCAGCCAGATCAACGTCGCGCGTCGACGCAAGCAGAAACCGGAAGATGTGCTGCCGATGGGCCAACACAACATCTGAAAATTCGCGCGCGGCAGCCTCACCGTTTAAACGGGTAGCCTCTACGGACATGGCTGGCGTTATCTCTTTCAATCCAATGCCGGCTGCCATCACTCAGGTAGACGCCTGCGTAACGGCGGAGTTTACAGCCTAAGCCGCAAACTTCGCGTCAATCCGAAATGAGGCAGTTTGGGTCGCGTAATTCAACGGTAAGATGAGCTCAAGCAGCCGATGCCCATCCATCCCTTACTCCCCAAGTGGCAGCTAAATTACTGCCTGCAACCATATCCATAAGATTACCGGGAGTTCGGCAGTCAAAACACGGGATGCGGGGATATAATTTGACTCGACAAGAAAAGGGGTCCTTGCCGTGCTTAATGTTGAGTCCCCTGCTTTTTAAAAACAGATTGGAGACTGGGATGATTTCTCGGCGAACTTTTGTAAATGGCATTGCGGCAGGCGTAGCCGGCTCGGCGCTGACTTCTTCAGCAAGGAGCTACGCCCAGATTATGGGCGCCAACGATCGGTTGAGCTTTGCTATCTGCGGCCTGAATGGCCGCGGATACGCGCATCTCTCCGCGTTGCAGGCAAACAAACAAATCGCCCGCGTTGCGTTCATCTGCGATCCCGACGATCATGTCCGCGCAAAATTCGCGACCACCGCGGAGCAGGCCCTGGGATATGCGCCAACCTCCGTGCGCGATTTTCGCAAAGCGCTTGAGTCGAAGGAAGTGGATGCCGTCTCCATTGCCACGCCCGACCACTGGCATACGCCGCTGGCCGTGTATGCGCTGAAAGCCGGCAAGAATGTTTATGTTGAGAAACCTTCGAGCCACAATGGGCGCGAAGGCGAACTGCTGGTTGCAGCACAGAAGAAGTACGGCAAGCTTGTCCAGGTAGGCGACCAGCAACGCTCTTCTGCCCACACCATCAAGATGATCCAGCAGATTCACGAAGGGCTGATTGGTGAAGCCTATCTTGGCAAAGCCTGGTACGCCAATACACGTGGGTCAATGGGATACGGCAAGCCTGAGCCGGCTCCAGATTGGCTGGATTGGGATCTATGGCAGGGTCCGGCTCCGCGCCACGAGTATATGAACAACGTGCATCCCTACAACTGGCACTGGCTGCTGCGCTATGGAACCGGCGAATCGCTGAACAATGGCACGCACGAAGTAGATATCGCGCGCTGGGCGTTGGGCGTTGAGTATCCCGATGTGGTTACGGCGATTGGCGGCCGTTACCAGGACAAGGACGACTGGCAGTTCTACGATACGCTGCTGACGGATTTCCGCTACCCCGGCAAGACGCTCACATGGGAAGGACGCAGTTGCAATGGCATGAGGCTGTATGGCCGCGATCGCGGATGCGTTATTTACGGCAGCAAAGGCAGCGTGGTGATTGACCGCGGTGGATACGACGTTTTTGACTGGCACGGCAAGCAGACTGACCAGTTCCGCACCGGCAAAGAAACGTCAACCAGTGATCTGGTGGGCCGCGACTCCATGACCGATGCGCATTTTGCCAACTTCATCAATTCAGTCAAAGGCACTGACAAGCTGCATTCGCCTATCGAGATTGCCAACGTGTCAGTAACGATGCTGCTGCTCTCAAACATCGCGTACTTTGTCAATCGCGAGATGAAGCTCGATACAAAGACCGGGCACATTCTCAACGACCCTGAAGCCATGAAGCAGTGGGGCCGCACCTACGAAAAGGGTTGGGAAGTTACGGTCTAGCCGAAAGAGATTTTGAACTTCCGGAAACCTCAGTGAGATGAATCCACGGAGAGGGTTGCATCTCACTGGGGTTGTTTTGTCTCTTACAATGGATTGACTGTTTTTAGCGTTCGATCAGTTCATAAGAGGAGACTTCCGCAATGCATGCTGAAACTGGAATTCTGCCGGCCGCACAGGCGGGCACAGTAACGCTCGGTGGAGATGTAACCGTTAACCGCATGGGTTATGGCGCCATGCGCATCACCGGAAAAGGCATCTGGGGGCCGCCGGCAAGTCTTGAGGGCGCGCTGAGCACGTTGCGCCGCGCCGTCGAACTCGGAGTGAACCTGATCGATACGGCCGACTCTTATGGCCCCGGCGTTTCGGAAGAGCTGATTGCCGAAGCGCTGTTTCCTTATCCGAAAGATCTCATCATCACCACAAAGGTGGGGTGGGTACGCCACGGGCCCGGTGTATGGCAACACAACTCGAGTCCCGCTCATATTCAGCAGGCGATTGAGGCCAGCTTGAAACGACTTCGGCTGGAACGCATTGACGTCTACCAGCTTCACACACCCGATCCGGCTACTTCGTTTGATGCTTCGATGGAGACGATGGCGCAACTCAAGGAGCAGGGAAAGATTCGCCATGTTGCGCTGTCGAACGTGACGCTTGAGCACATCAAGCGCGCGCAGAAGATTGTGCCCATTGTTTCTGTGCAGAACCGCTACAGCTTCAGCGATCGCGAGTGGGATTATGTAGTCGACTATTGCGAAGCGCAGGGCATTGCATTTTTGCCGTGGGGACCGATGGCTCAGGCACACAAAGCTAACGAAGTGGTGGAGAAAATTGCCGCGGCTCGTGGCACATCGACGGCGGTGGTATCGCTGGCTTGGCTGCTGCGGCGGTCGCCGATCATGCTGCCCATCCCCGGAACCAGCTCAGTACAACATCTTGAAGAAAATGTGGGTGCGGCGTCGTTCAAACTGTCTGATGCCGAGTTTGCGGAAATGAATTCCGTGGTTCCCAGGCCCTATTGGCTGCGCTAGACGTGTTGGGGCGGCTGAACGCTTTCCTTGTGCGACAGCCGCCCCGATTACATTCAATCCGCTTTGAGAGCGTCAACGGGATTGACAGCTGCCGCTCGGCGAGCAGGCAGATAGCTTGCGAGCGCCGCAGCAAGAACCAAAATAAGCGGCACTACCGCAAAACTGAATGGGTCCAGCGGGCTGACGCCGAAGAGCAATGTGCGCATCAGCCGGGCGATTCCCGCTGCGGTGCCCAAGCCGATCACAATACCGATCCCGGTAAGCATGAGGGCGGAGCGGACGAACATCCAGCGCAGTTCCGCTTTCTGTGCACCGAGCGCGAGGCGAATGCCAATCTCGCGTGTTCTTCGCGACACCGAATATGAAATCACTCCATAGATCCCAATAATGCCCAGTGCCAGAGCCATGCTCGCGGCAAATCCAAGCATGACGAGGGTAAAGGACGTGCGCGCCATCGACTTTGAATAAATCTCCTGCATCGTTCGCGGTGAAGCGATCGGTAGGTTGGCATTCACACTCCACACAGCCTGCTGCACCTGGTTCAGGAAGGCCTGGGTTCCTGCGCGGTTGCTGCGAATCGTAAAGCCGACGGAGCGTGGCGTATTCTTTCCCATCCATGGAGTGGTACTTATGAGGGGCCAGTAAATGATCGCGGGAGTTCTTTCATTCACACCGTCGTAGTGCACATCCTTTACCACGCCTATGACCTCATTCCAAGGCATGGACGGGGCTTCGCGCATGCGCTTACCGATCGCTGCGTTGACGCTGCCCCACTCCTCCCGTGCGAGATTTTCCGAGACGATCACACGCGGCAGTTGCTCGTAGGTTTCATTCCAGGTAAAGTCGCGCCCGGCGAGAAGTTTCGTACCAAGAGTCTGCAGGTAGCCAGGGGAGACGTAATTGTAGTACCGAATCGGCGGATCGCCTGCGTAGGTCTTCCCTTCCATATAAATCAGGTTCCATCCGTGCCCGGCGTTTTCCATGGGCAGTGTCTGGGCGAATCCTACCGAGCTGACACCGGGAATTGCAGCGAGCTGCCCGGCAACATTGTTCTCCATGCGGACAACCATTTGTGGATCAGCGACGAGGGAATCCGGAATGGCGATGTGCAGTGTTTGCAGATTCGACGGATCACTGAAGCCGGGATCGACTCCGCGGAGCTGCTGAAACGTTCTGATCATCAGCACGGCACAAACCAGGAGGACAAGCGCCATGGCCACCTGCCCCACGACGAGGACATTGCGAGACCGGACTCGCTCGCGACTGGCGCTGATGGTGCGGGTTGCGCCGAGGCCGACAGATACATTGCTTCGCGAATACTTCCACGCAGGAATTGAACCAAACAACAAACCGCACACGAGCGAAAGGACTACCGAGAAGATCATCGAACCAGCATCGAGGGATATCTCATGCAGCCGCGGAAGATTTGCCGTGCCAGCCGAAACAAGATATCTCAGGGCTTCACCGGCTACTACAGTTCCGAGCACGCCTCCTATAAGTCCGAGAAATACACTTTCAAGTATCATTTCGCGCGCGATTCTTCCGCGCCCAGCGCCCAATGCTGACCGGACCGAAAGCTCCATCTGGCGAGCTTCTGCACGTACAAGTAAAAGGTTTGCCACGTTCATGCAAGCGATCATCAACACGACGCCGATAGTGCCCAGGACGATCCAGAGCACATTGCCGATATTTCCAATCACCTCGTCTTTCAGCGAATGGAAATCGGGTGTAATGCGCCACTTGATATAAAAGTGCGAGTCAGATCCAGGACCATTGGTGAACGAGTCCATCCAAATGGGAATCGTACGAGCTATATCCGCGTTAGCCTGCGCGATGGTCACTCCCGGTTTGAGACGGCCGATTCCCTGAAGCCCAAACCCGGCCAATTGTTGCTGATTGCGGACAAATGCAAACGGCGCAACCACATCGAAGTCGTGGTCGGCGATCTGGAAGCCTCGCGGCGTGACGCCGACAATGGTACGCTGCTTCGAATTCATCATCACACTGCGGCCGATGACTGAACGATCTCCACCAAAGCGGCGCTGCCAATATCCGTAACTCAACACAATGTTGCGGGGACCATTCGGCACCTGATCTTCCGCCGACAGGAGTCTGCCCGCCAATGGAGGAACGCCGAAAGTCTCAAAAACTCCGTCCGTGACATAGACGACACTTACCTCTTCAGGTTGTGCCAATCCAGTAATGTTGGCCTTGCCGGTAGTCCACACTCCCAGCGACTGAAATGTCTTGTTGTTTTCGCTGAACGCAAAATACATTGAAGCGGACAACGGAAGACCCTTCCGAAAATCGGCCAGACCTGCTGCACCAGGTGCATTAAGCCAAAGGGACACGATGCGATCGGAATCCGGATAAGGCAGTGGCCTGAAAAGTACGCGGTTCACAACAGTAAAAACGGCAGTATTGGCGCCGATGCCGATGGCCAGGGTCAATAACACCGTGAGGGTAAAGCCAGGCGCCTTTCTCAATCGGCGGATGATGAACTTGAGGTCTGCAAGCATCGATTCAAGCCAGGCCCATTGCCACACTTCGCGGCTACGCTGCTGGAGCAAAGTCACGTTCCCAAAGGAGCGCAAGGCCGCCGAACGCGCATCTTCACGGGAAAGATTCTCGAGGTGCATGATCTCTTCGATCTTTTCTTCAACATGAATACGCAGCTCTTCCGACAGTTCATCGTTCAGATGCCGGCGGCGAAAGATTCGTTGAAACCAGCCCATAAAGAAGGCTCTCCTAAGAATTCGCGGTCTTTCTTGCAGGCCCAAGCACCATCTGAATGCCTTCGAGCATGCGATCGAAGCTGGACAACTCGTGCTCTAGATGATGTATCCCTGCTTTTGTGATCTCGTAGATACGCACGCGGCGATTGGTTGAGGCCGACACGGTCCACTCAGCCTTGACGAACTTGGCCTTCAGCAATCGCTGAAGCGCGGGATAGAGCGAACCTTCTTCAACCTGGAGCAAGTTGTTGGAACGCTGCTTGATGTGCTGGACCAAGGCGTAGCCGTGGGCCGACTGTCTGCGGAGCGACTCAAGGATCATCATCTCCAGGGCTCCGGGAAATAAATCACGCGGATTTGTTTGACTGTTTTCCATAAGGCATTACCGAAACATGCCTAGATTAAACAGGTATAGTAGCGATGTCAACAACCTGCTCTGTAACTCATCGTCTGACCCCACTATGACGATTTAATCTGGAATTGCCATGATGCTCGAATCGTTACGCAAGGAAGTCCTCAAAGCCAATCAGGAGATCGCACGCCGCGGTCTCGCGCCTCACACATTCGGCAACGCCAGCGGAGTTGATCGCTCCGGCCGCGAACCGCTCGTTGTCATCAAGCCAAGCGGTGTCGATTACATGACCATGAAGCCGGAAGATCTGGTCGTTACCGATCTAAACGGCAAAATCGTCGAGGGCAAGCTCAATCCCTCAAGCGATCTCGATACCCACACTTTGCTCTACCGTGAGTTTCCGCAGATCGGCGGAGTCGTCCACACGCACTCCGAATTCGCCACATCCTGGGCGCAAGCCGGACGGCAAATTCCTTGCCTGGGCACCACCCATGCCGACTACTTCCACGGACCGGTGCCCGTAACCGAGCCGTTGTCCGCAGAGGAAGTAGAGGAAGCCTACGTACGGAACACCGGTGCCGTAATTGTGCGCCGCTTCCGCGCTGAGGACCTTGACCCTGTCGCCGTTCCCGGAGTTCTGGTAGCCGGGCATGCTCCCTTCGCCTGGGGCAAAGATGCAGCCGACGCCGTTGAGCATGCCGATGTTCTCGAATACATCGCTCGGCTCGCCTTCCGCAGCACGCTACTTGGCGCTCCGGAGGCAGGTATTCCCAAATACGTAGGGGAACATCACTATATGCGTAAGCATGGTCCAAAAGCCACATACGGACAACGCTAACTCAAACATATATTTACGTTTACTCAATCAGGATTTGCGCTCCGGCACTTTAGTCCGGGGCGCTTTTCTTTCAGATTCAATAGCCTAGATCACGGTCGAAAATAGCAGGTTCTCTCTTTAACTGGGAGGCATGGGGAGAGATTGATCACTGATTCTTGCGATGTAACCTAAATCACATCAAATATATACTGTTTACCATAGCTGACTTTTTGAATGATGTATCTCGGCTATTGTTTTCTGAATTGTGGCCAGGAAATCCTCAAGGTGAGGTTGACCTTTTGGTCCGACAGACAGTCCATATCTCGCGTATTCTCTTGTGATTGCCATTTCGTTTCATTAGATTTTGATAGGGCCACGGGCATGGCAATGTACGTGCAGTCACCTCTTGTAGACGCCCTGAGAGCACTCCATGGAGACAAACCTCTTCAACCGCGTGCAGGCAACGCTGCTGGCATTAGTCACAGCGGCCCTGTTCGTGTTGGCGGTCTTGAATCTCATCCAGGAGCGCAATTTCTCGCAGCCGGACGACGGTGTTTGGTGGCATGAAGCCACCGGTGGCTTACGCGCCGACCGAGTGCTTCAAGGCGGCAAGCCGGGTCAGGTAGCCGGAATCCAGACAGGCGATCTGCTGACATCCGTTGCAACCTGCGCCACATGCAACGAGCAACCTGTATCTCGTCTTTCAGATCTCGAACGAGCTTTGTACCACAACGGACCTTACGTTCAGGTCTACTACAGCATCACCCGCGACGGCGTCCCACTCGATCAGCAAGTAAAGCTCATCCCCGTGCCCGTCGATCGCAGTCTGGCCATGGGCTCGCGAGTCATCGGGCTCATTTACCTCATCATCGGCTTGTACGTTCTTTTCCGCCGCTGGGGCGCGCCGCGTTCGACACATTTCTACCTCTTCTGCCTAGTATCGTTTGCGCTGTCTACTCTCAAGTACACGGGCAGATTCGACCTCCTCGACCAGATCGTCTTCTGGACCAATATCGTGGCGGAGTCGCTGCAGCCTGCGCTGCTCCTGCATTTCGCTCTGAGCTTTCCTGAAGAACGGCTCAAGGCTTTCGGCCGCCGTTGGCTCGTGCCGGTTCTGTACGCGCCGGGTATCGGCGTGCTGGGTCTTTGGATTTGGGCGATACAGACGCGGTTGGCCACGGGGCTCCTCAAGCACCGCCTCGATCAAACCGCGACAGCATACGACGCTGCGTTTTATATGCTGGCGGCGCTGCTCTTCGTCGTCAGTTACCGCAGGGCAAACACTCCTTTGCTGCGACAGCAGCTCAAATGGGTGACACGCGGTACTCTAATGGCAGTTCTGCCGTTCACGCTGTTCTATGCGGTCCCGTTCCTCTTGGATCTGAACCCGCCCCGGCTGCTTACGAACCTAGCCGGTCTGTCGCTGGTATTTCTGCCGCTTACCTTCAGTTGGGCGATTGTCCGCTATCGGCTGATGGACACGGACCTGATCTTCAAGCGCGGTGTTGCCTACACTCTTGCCACCGGGTTTATCCTCGGCGGCTATTTCGGAACCGTCGCACTCATATCGCTAATCGTCCACAACTCCGTGCCACAGGCGGTGCGGGAATGGGCGTTCGTGATCGCCATGACGGTAGCGGCCGCTATCTTCGATCCGCTCAAACGGCGCATCCAGGGATGGGTTGATCGCGCGTTCGACCGGCACCGCTACGACTATCGCAAGGCTCTGGTGGAATTCGGACGAGGCCTCAGCTCCGAAACTGATCTTAAGGCTCTGCTGCACTCAATTGTTGAGCAGCTGCCACGGACGCTCATGGTTGCGCGCGTGGCGGTCTTCATGGCAGATGAGCCGGGCCGTTTGCGGCTGGTGGCATCCCACGGATTACCGGACGATGTTGGTACGCTTGGCCCGCCGCTCGATCTCAGTTTTCTGAATTTCGATCAGGCGAACGACCACTCGCATATCTTTCTTGAGAACGCGCAGCAGAACCTATATCTGACCGAGTCGCAGCAGCGGACCGCTGCTGTGCTCGATCTGAATTACTATCTCCCCTGCCGCATCGCTCTGGGCGGAGCGGAAGGCGCGGCGGCAACAAGCCGCACCATCGCGGTGATTGGCCTGGGCCGGACCATCGGCGGCGATTTCCTGTCAAGCGAAGACGTGGAACTACTTGAGTCGCTGGCCAGCTACATCGGCATTGCGCTGCAAAATGCCAGCCTCTACTCGCGCCTTGAGGACAAGATCGGCGAGTTCGAACGGCTGAAGGAATTCAACGAGAACATTGTCGAGTCCATTAATGTCGGCATACTTGCCATCGATCTTGAAGACCGCATCGAAAGCTGGAACGCTCAGATGGAGGCGATGTACGCGCTGAGCAGGTCTGAAGTGCTCGGCCAGAATCTGCGCGATGTCTTCCCGGAAGAGCTGATCGGTGCTATGGACAGCTTCCGCAACGAGCAAGGCGTACACCATTTGTACAAGTTCCGGTTGACCACGCGTGCCGGCGAGTTGCGCACCGCAAATATCGCAGTTGCGCCGTTGCTCTCGCGCGATTTCGTTTCAGTTGGTCGCATCATCCTGGTGGACGACATTACTGAGCGTGTGTCGCTCGAATCGCAGCTCGCGCAAGCCGACAAGCTCAGCTCCATCGGATTACTTGCTGCAGGCGTGGCGCACGAAATCAACACGCCGCTGGCCGTCATCTCGTCATACGCGCAGATGCTCTCAAAGCAAATGCGCGGCGATGCGAGATTGGGCCCGGTGCTCGACAAGATTACGCAGCAGAGTTTCCGCGCGGCCGAGATCGCAAACGGACTGCTCAATTTCTCGCGCACTTCGACCACTGAATTTCGCTCTACCAATCTCAATCAGGTAATTCGCGATACGCTCTCACTGCTTGAGCACCAGTTCAAGACGGCACAGATCGACGTCGAACTCGATCTCACCGAGGAGTTGCCTTCTATTCACGGGAACCCCGGCAAGCTGCAGCAGGTATTTCTTAACCTGTTGCTGAACGCGAAGGAAGCCATGCCGAGCGGAGGAAATCTGCGCGTGGCCACGCTTGTGAACGGACACGTGGAGGCTGTTATCTCCGACACGGGAAGCGGAATTTCGCCTGAGCACATGAAGCGAATCTACGACCCATTCTTCACTACTAAAACAATGCCCAAGCCCGGCGAACGGCGCGGTACCGGACTTGGACTCTCCGTTTCCTATGGAATCATCCAGGAGCATGCCGGCAAGATCCAGGTTGAAAGCGCCATAGGCGAAGGAACCACGTTTCATCTTGAGTTTCCATTATTGAGGAACACGGTAAATGCCTGAGGTTGAATTGACATTGAACGCTCCCGTCAGCACATCGGCCACGAACGGCAACGGCAGCCCGAATATTCCGGCCAGCATTCTTGTGATTGACGACGAAGCATCCATTCGCGAATCGCTCGAGGTTCTGCTTTCGCTCGAAGGCTACACAGCCTCGATGGCCTCGAACGGTGAGGAAGGCCTGCGGATGCTTGAGTCAAACAGTTACGACCTCGTTCTGCTCGACCTGGCCATGCCGGGTCAGAGTGGTCTGGAGATTCTGCCGCAGATCAAGGAACGCCAACCTGACCTACCGGTGGTTATGATCACCGCGTACGGTACCGTGGATAATGTGATCGAGGCAGTACGCGCAGGTGCAGAGAACTTCGTCCAGAAGCCGTGGGACAACGAAAAACTGCTGGCTGACATTCGTTCCGCAGTCACTCGCCATCGCATCGAGGAAGAGAACCTTCAGCTCAAGCGCACTCTCAAGCAGCGCTACAACTTCTCAAACATCGTGGGCAAGAGCGATCCCATGCTCAAGGTGTTTGACTTGGTTGCACAGGTGGCTCCAAGCCGCTCAACCGTGCTGATCCAGGGCGAAAGCGGTACCGGCAAGGAACTCATTGCCAAGGCTATCCACGCCAACTCACCGCGTCGCGACAAGCCCTTTGTACCTATCAATACAGGCGCAATGCCGCCCGAGTTGCTTGAGTCGACGCTCTTCGGCCACGTAAAGGGCGCATTCACGTCCGCTGTTGCTGCCAAGAAAGGCCTGTTCGAAGTAGCGCATGGTGGCACGCTGTTTCTGGATGAAATCGCCACCATGGGCATGGATATCCAGGCCAAGATTTTGCGTGTCCTGCAGGACAAGCGATTCATGCACCTGGGGGGAATCCAGGAGATCCAGGTGGACGTGCGCATTATTGCTGCCACCAACGTCGATCTGCGCAAGGAAGTCCGCGAGGGACGTTTCCGGGAGGATCTGTTCTACCGGTTGAACGTTATTACAGTCGATCTGCCGCCGTTACGCTCGCGCCGCGAAGATGTTCCCCTGCTGGCAAATCACTTTCTTGAGTATTACGCCAACGAGAACGATCTTCCGCCCCGCAAGCTCTCCAACGATGCGCTGCGCGCACTGGTGGATTACGACTGGCCAGGCAACGTCCGCGAACTTGAGAACTGCATTGAGCGCGGCGTTGTGCTATCGGCAGGTCCGGTCATCGGCTCCGAGCTTCTGCCCGGACACATCACAGGGCGCAGCTTCCAGGATGCGCTGCTTGAACACAACCCGAATGCCTCGCTCTTCGACATTCTGGAAGTTATCGAACGCCGTATCATCATCGAGAAGTTGGAACGTTGCAACTGGAATCAGACTGAAGCCGCCGAGCAGTTCCGCATTCCGCTCTCGACTCTTAACCAGAAGATAAAGCGTCTGAACATCGAGATCCGCAAACGAGGCAGAGAGTAAGTACTCTGCACGCGCCTGCGTAACGGTGCGTCAGCGCCGGCAGGCAGCAATCCAGTTCTTAAGGAAAGCTTTCAACTCTACTGGCGGATTGAGCCACACACCCGCTGCAGTCTTTCTCTTCGTGCGCCGCACTAGTGCGGAAAGATGCGGACGCGTGCTCCGATTCACGGCTTTGAATGCTGCCTCGTCGGTAATGTCGTCGCCAAGAAACGCCACCGGATCGCTCGCCGTCCGTTTCCCCGCTTCAGCCAGAATTGCCTCAACTGCATCGCCCTTGTCGCGTCCTGCACGAAGTTCTAGCCCCGACTCAAACTTGAGCAGTTTGAACCCCTCAAGCGCGGCCAACGGTTCAAATAGCGCGCGTGTCTTTTCCGCAATCTCCCGCGCCCTGCGGCCTGTTACGCCACGCCAGTGCATGACCGCGGCATTGGGCTTGTCCTCAAAAAGTCCACCGAAACTGTCGCGCCTGAGCTGTGCGCGCAACTCATCCAGCTTCTTTCTGGTGGCCGCTGGAGCCTGCTCCAGTTTGTACCGCCCGTCGGGATAAAGCCGCTCGGAGCCGTGCAGTCCCCACACCTCGACGCTTGAATTCAGGTCAAGCAGTTTGAGAACTTCACCCCCAGGACGTCCACTGATGAAGACCAGCCTTGTGGCAATGCTCTGTTCTCCGGGACTCTGAATGCTGTTTAGCAGTTCGCGCACACCTGCCCACGGGCGAGCCTTGAAGCGATCGACGCGAAACGGCGCTAGCGTTCCATCGTAATCCAAAAGTAGTAGTGCATTCCTGGCGTGAGCAAATGTATTGAAGAATTCCTTAAGCCGTACATCTGCTGTGCGAGTCAATTCCGGCTTGCCTTTCTTAACTGAGTTGAATTTTCATTGTGCGCGCATGCTGCAAGCATCACGCGGCGCTGCGGTGCGCATCAGGCCGGCATTGAGATTGGAGTTGCCTGGTGATTTTCCGCTACCGGCTCGATTGGCTCAATGCGTACCTCGCGCACATCGCTGAGCACGCTTGCCGCCCAACGGTAAATGTTATGTTCCATCACCTGACGACGCATGTGACGCATCCTCTGGTGCACTTCGGCTGGACTCATCTCGAGCCCCTGGTGAATCGCTTCGGCAACACCGCTAATGTCGTAGGGATTCACGATCAATGCATCCCTCAGCTCAACTGCGGCTCCCGTAAACTTGCTCAACACCAATACGCCGCGATCGTCTTCACGCGAGGCAACGTACTCCTTGGCCACCAAATTCATGCCGTCGTGCAACGAAGTCACCAGGCATACATCGGCTACTCGATACCAGCGTCCGACCTCTTCGTGGCTGCACTGCCGGTGGAACAGGATGATCGGCTTCCAATGCGAGGTCTGGAAACGCCGATTGATGCTCTCCACCAGCTCTTCCACCTCGTTGCCGAGCGATGCATAACTGGCAATACGAGTGCGGCTGGGCGCGGCAATCTGCACCATCGTTACCCGTTCGCGATACCACGGATGCTCCTCGAAAAGATTCTCGACCGCTCGGAGCCGTTCGATGATTCCTTTGGTGTAGTCCATGCGGTCTACGCCCAACAGGATGGCCTTTGCCTTTACGCCGTGCTCTTTTAGCATTTCGTCGCGCGTCTGAGTAAGCTGCTCGTTTTCCACTTCCGCTTCTGCCGGAGTGAGGTCGTCCAACTCAGACAATGGTCCGTGAAATGCGACGCTGATGGGGTACGGTCTCACCGTAGTCTGGTGACCGCTGCGCAGCACCGTCATATGCTCTCGATCGGTGCGCGATTCAAGCGTGCGATCAACCGACGCAAGAAAGTTGCTGCAATGCATGGGAATGTGGAAGCCGATAACGTCAGCTCCGAGCAGTCCATCGATCAGTTCGTTCTGCCACGGACAAATTCCAAATGCCTCTGGATTTGGCCAGGGAATATGCCAGAAGATGGCGACTCGCGCATCAGGCCGCGCAGTCTTAACGAGTCTCGGCAAAAGAGCAAAATGATAGTCCTGCACAAAAACGATAGGATCTGCGCAGCCTGCCATCTCTTCAAGCAGAGCATCGGCAAAACGCGCATTCACACGCTGGTAGCATTCCCAGTCCGCGGCGCGAAAGATCGGTCTGGTATGCGCTATATGACATAGCGGCCAAAGGCCTTCGTTGGCAAAGCCGTCGTAGTAGCGCGACTCCTCTTCCTCCGTGAGCCATACTCGCCGCAGCGTATAACGCGGATCTGCCGGAGGCACGCGGAGGCGGTCGAAGCTATCCACCGTCACGCGATCGGCATTTCCGCTTCCAGACGCCACCCAGACACCGTCGCACGCCTGCAGAATGGGTTCGATTGCCGTAACCAGACCGCTTGGCGGCACCATGCACTTGATGTCGCGGCCTTGCCGCACATGCACGTACGGCTCGCGATTCGAGACAACAAAGATGTTGCTCGAATCAGAAAAGCGTCTCATATGTGCCGACAATCTTTCCGCAGTCCAGACGCGCGCGCCGGTATCGCGAAGACGCGCCTCAGTGGCCGCCGCGGCACGTGCAGCAACCAAACTCTCGGCGAGCGTCTCCACTTCCTGCGCCAGCGGCTTGAACAGCTTGAGGTTCGCGATGCTCAGATCAGAAAGGCTTGGCGGAGCAGATTTGGATGGATGAATGGTCCTGAGGCGCAAGCGGCGCAGTTGCTCTGCCACTTGCTTGACAGGCCGGTACAAAAACCAGCTCACCATCGCAAGCGTAACCACCACAATCAGCAGAACCATGGCAGCTATACGCCAGAAGCTCCGCTGCCAGACGGCATATCCTTCAGTGCGGATATAGCCTGCGTCGGCAACAATGGCAACAACGCCCTCCAGGTTTTCGCCGTCATGCAGGGGAAGAGCCTCTTCAAGCCAATCCCACTGGCCGGTGCGCCCGAACTGGCTCACCTCCACACCATTCTTCATCGACTTCTTAATCAGGCTGTAAGGCAAGTCCTGCAACAGATCCTGTGGCCCTGAACAGGCAAGCAGTTTGCCATCGCCGTCGTAAACCGCAAGGGCAAGCGCGCCCGTACCCGACTTCAGAATCTCTGTCAGTCCGTGTACCGCGGTCATGTCGCTGCTTTCAAGCACACTGGCCACATCCCGCTCAATGCTCATACCCATCCATTGGGTACGGCGGGTTAGTTCAGCGCGCAAAGTATGCTTGTGGGCCAGCACGTCAAAGTACGTGGAGGCCACTGAGACCAGCGTCACACCCAGAATTAGGGCAAGAATCAGGCGTATGCGAAATAATTGCATTACTGATCTCCCATGATTAGTTTGATGCCTTTTTATATGCGGCGGACTTGGGCTGAACGACTGAATCTACTGAATTTCGCCAAGGCCCTGCAAAAGCGTCGAGGGAATCAGATTGCCAATCGAGGTAATCAAATTGTTTTTCCATCTTACCTCCACCGGCGGGCTGTTGGCTGCCCTCAACGGAAAGAAATGTCCCGAGAATGGGCCCCCGGTCCGTCCATGCGGTATTCTGTCCATGAGATGCCCCACACCTCATCCCGTAAGCTGCTGACAAGATGGCGATAATCTCGGTTGACAGTGCCACCAAACAGATCGTGCTCGCCGTGCAGGATTATTCCCTGTTCGCTTGGCGTGCCTTTCTCAATCTCTGGCGTCCGCCTATCTACGTCGTGGATTTTCTCGTTCAGTCGGACGTTATCGGCTTCGGGTCCATCCCCATTGTCATGCTTTCAGGATTCTTCACTGGGGGCGTGCTGGCGCTGCAATCGGCGGCAACTCTGGCGTCGTTTGGCGCGACGGCGATTACGGGGCAATTCGTAGCGCTCACCATGTTCCGCGAACTGGGCCCCGTGCTTACCGGCGTCATGGTGTCGGGCCGGAATGCCTCTTCAATGGCCAGCGAACTCGGTTCAATGGTGGTTACCGAGCAAATTGACGCCATGCGCGCGCTTGGCGTGGACCCGATGCGCAAGCTGGTGACACCGCGCATCTTCGCCTGCATCACCATGCTTTTCTTTCTCACTATTCTGGCTGACGCCATGGGCATTCTCGGCGGCGCATTCGTCACAGTCTTTATGAATCACCAGAACGGGCCGCAATACTTCACCATGGCGTGGAACTCGTTGCGGTACTCGGACATCATTCAAGGCTTGGTAAAGCCGCTCTTCTCCGGTTACATCATTGCTTCAATCGGCTGCTTTTACGGCTTAAGAACCACCGGCGGAACGCAAGGCGTTGGCCGCGCCACCATTCAAGCCGTTGTCTGGTCTTCAGTTTTTATCATCGTGGCTGACTTCTTCGTTACTCGAATCATGCTCTTTATCTTCACTGGATGAGTGATGCTCCCCAATCCGCCGCATCGAGCCCGATGATCGCCGAAGCGAACGGCATCGAAGAGCCCGTCCTTGCGTTTGAACATGTTTCCCTTTCATTCGATGGGCCACCGATTCTTGACGATGTCACGTTCTCGGTAGCTCCGGGAGAGACCCGCATCCTTTTGGGGCCTGCCGGCGTTGGCAAGAGCGTGCTACTCAAAGCAGCCAATGGGTTGCTCCGACCCGATGCCGGGAGCATACGCCTGTTTAGTGAAGAGATCTCCAGCATGCCTGAAGAGAAGCTGTTCCCGTTAAGAACGCGGATCGGTATGGTTTTTCAGGAGGGAGCGCTCTTTGATTCGCTGACCGTCCGCGACAATGTCGCTTATCAGCTTGTTCAGGAGCGCGTACCCGACGATGAAATTGACGAGCGCGTTCGCGAAGCCTTGAGATTTGTAGGCCTCGAAGAGACCTTCTCGCTGTATCCTTCTTCACTCTCAGGTGGCATGCGACGCCGCGTAGCCATCGCGCGATCCTTTATCCACCATCCTGAGTTGCTTCTTTACGACTCGCCAACCGGCGGTCTCGATCCTGTCACCTCCACCACCATCATTGAATTGATTGTGAAAGAGCGGGACGTACACCACACTCCATCGGTGCTTGTCACTCACCGTGTTCAGGACGCATTCACGTTGTGCACAAACTATTTCGACACCGAGAAGAATGCCATGGTTCCTTATCCCAAAGGAACCACGGACACCGGAACCACCTTCCTGATGCTGGAAGAAGGGCGAATGATCTTCGACGGCTCTCTGCACGAACTGATCAACTCAAAGAACGATTTTGTGCGCGAGTTTCTTGAGTAGGGTACTTTCCGCCGCGCGCCTCTTCTGCTAGCCTTACCTGTCTTCAGCTAGAGTTGAAGTACAGGTACGATATGGCATTCAAATTCCAGAATTTCGACTTTCTCCATCTTGATTCCAGTTTCAGCGAAGACGAACTGCTCGTTCGCCGCACGGCGCGCGACTTCGTGGACGACAACCTTGTTCCCATCATCGAAGATTGTTTCCGCGAAGGCCGGTTCCCACGTGAGTTGGTCTCGCTGATGGGCGAGCTAGGATTCTTTGGTGCAACCATCGAGGGATACAACTGCGCCGGCATGTCGAATGTAGAGTATGGCCTCGTCATGCAGGAACTAGAGCGCGGCGATTCAGGCCTGCGCAGCTTCGTGAGTGTGCAATCCGCTCTTGTGATGTATCCCATCTACGCCTTTGGATCCGATGAGCAGAAGAATACCTGGCTGCCGGCACTTGCCAGCGGAGAAAAGATCGGCTGCTTCGGACTTACCGAGCCGGGCTTTGGCTCCAACCCCGGCGGTATGACGACGCGAGTGCGCAAATTCGGAGACGAGTACATCCTCAACGGTGAAAAGATGTGGATCACCTCGGGCACGCTTGCGGACGTCGCCATCATCTGGGCAAAGCTCGAAGGCAACGGCGATGATCAGCCGGTCCTTGGCTTCCTGGTCGAAACAGGCCGGCCCGGCTTTACAGCCCATGAAGTGCACGGCAAGTGGAGTCTGCGCGCATCCTCTACCAGCGGCCTTTCGTTGCAAGATGTTCATGTGCCCGCCGTGAGTCTAATGCCCGGCGCTACCAGCTTGAAGAATGCGCTAATGTGCCTCAACCAGGCTCGCTACGGCATCAGTTGGGGCGCAATTGGGGCAGCCATGGACTGCTACTCGAATGCGCTGCAGTACGCCAAAGCACGCAGGCAATTCCGCAATGAACCTATCGCCGGCCATCAATTGGTCCAGGAAAAGCTGGTATGGATGGCCAGCGAGATTTCAAAGGCGCAACTGCTTGCGCTACATGTGGGTAGGCTCAAGGATGCAGGCAAAGCTGGCCACCAGCATATCTCAATGGCCAAGCGCAACAATGTCTGGATGGCGCTGGAATGCGCACGCATGGCCCGGGACATCCTTGGCGCCAATGGTATCGCCGAGGATTATCCGATCATGCGCCACATGATGAACCTCGAATCGGTAAAGACTTACGAGGGCACGCACGATATTCACACGCTCATCCTGGGACAAAGCATCACCGGTATAGCGAGCTATTGAGCGACTAAGTTGTGCAGGAGCTTAGAAGGTCAGCCCTGGTGTTCCGGAGCGTCGTAATGATGTTCCGGCGCTTCTCCGTTTGTGTGAGTCTCTTCGGTGGGAAGAACTTCCTTCAACGCCATCACGAGCTTCTCAAGTTTCGCGTCCCGGGCCATCAGCCGTTCAATCTGAGCGCGCAGTTCCGCACGTTCGTTCTCCGCTTGCTCATGCGCAAGCGCATAGGAATTATTATCCATAGGATGAGACCTCGCGCAAATCTTATCAAAGGTTTGGAGTGATTCAGAGAGATTTTTAGAATTTGCAGTGAATTCTTTTGTCGTTTCAGGAATTTCTGACTGCGCAGCTCGCCCGATGCCAGCTTGTCCCCCTCCGGCTCAAATGACAATTTTGCACTAGCACCGTCCTCTAGGCACCGGATCGCTGTTTCCATTCTGCAACCCGCGCACAATCATGATGTCGGTCGGAATCGTCCGGTCCATCGCGAATTCACTGTCGACAAGCCCGGCCGAAAGCGCGATAGTCATATTTATGCAAAGCTTCTCTGTTCACTGCAGGTCTGCCTTGCAGATCCTCTTCTACATCGTCTTTTGCATGGCGATTGCTCCAACATTCGCACAGCAGACTCAGCCCACGCCCATCGTTCTTCATGCGGCCCGGCTGTTTCAGGTGGACACCGGCAAAGTCCTCACGCCCGGTGAAATCCTCGTCGAAGGCGAACGCATCAAGGTCGTCGGCACATCGGTCGAGCATCCTCAAGGTGCAAAGGTCGTCGATCTTGGGGATACCACGCTTCTTCCCGGCCTCATCGATGTGCACGTCCATCTCTTTCTGCATCCAGGCGCTGAAGACTTTCAAACCGTAATGGAATCGGTTCCCTGGCGCACGATTCTCGCCGAGCAGGCCGCCAAGGCCGACCTGATGGCAGGGTTCACGGCGGAGCGCGACATGGGCACAGAAGGCGCCGGTTCAGCCGACACAGCCATCCGAAACGCTATCAATCAAGGACTGATCCCCGGCCCAAGGCTTCGCATCAGCGGCAATGCCATTGATATTCTTGGCGGCCACGAGGATGCCAACAAATTCAATCCTGCGCAGCACGTCTTTTCAAACGCTGACCGCGCCAACACCGCGGACGAGCTTGTTGCAGTAATGCGCGAACAGCACAAACAAGGATCTGACTTTGCCAAGATTTATGAGACAGGGCCGGACCGCATGGTGAATGGTGCTCTGCAAACGCCGTACCAGTACACCGAGGAGCAACTTGCTGCAGCTGTGGCCGAGCAGAAACGTCTTGGCGGCGGCGTTGGGGTACATGCCACGGGTGAGCCAGGTGCGCTTTATGCCGCACAGGCTGGGGTCACTACCATTGACCACGCAACACACCTCAGCGATGAAACCATGCGTCTGATGCGTGAAAAGCACATCCCCGCCGTACCCACATTCGCTATCTCCGACTACTTTGTGCATCACCGCGAGTCGCAGGATCAAGCCGCAACACAGGCCGCCATATTCAATTACAAAGTCGCCGAATTCAAAAAGCAGATTGCCGCTGGAATTCCCTTCGCGGTAGGTTCCGACGTTGGGCCCTTCCCGCATGGCACGCAGGCGGTCGAGATGGAGCTGATGGTCCGCTTCGGCATGAAACCGCTCGCCGTGCTGCAAGCTGATTTTATTGAGGGCGCACGTGTCCTCGGATGGCAGGGCCAGATTGGCGAGCTAAAGCCGGGCTATTACGCTGATGTTGTCGCCGTTCCGGGAAATCCGCTCGACGACATCAAGACGCTGCAACACGTACGTTTTGTGATGAAAGCTGGCGAGATTGTACGGCAGGAATAAAGCTAGACCGCCACTACGAAGCTATCTTCGGTGCGGGTCACGGAGTTGTAGAGCGTGTCGCGCTCTACTGGAATGCGGCCGGCTTCAGTGATGAGCCTGCAAAGTTCCTTGCGTGTCATACCCTGCGGGGTTGTGGCTCCGGCATCGTGGTAGATCTTTTCCTCGATGACCGTTCCATCCAGATCGTCGGCGCCAAATCGTAGCGCAATTTGCGCAATCTTCGGCGTCATCATCTGCCAGTAGGCTTTGATGTGCGCAAAGTTGTCGAGCATGAGGCGGCTGACGGCAATCTGGCGGACATCAGTCAGGCCCGTTGTTACCGGCAGGTGATCGAGCGGCGTGTTTTCAGGATGAAATGCCAGCGGAATAAACGTCTGAAAGCCGCCGGTATCATCTTGCACGGCCCGCAACTTCAGCAGGTGATCGACGCGGTCCTCATCGTTTTCAATGTGCCCGTACAGCATGGTCGCATTCGATTTGAAACCGAGCTTGTGGGCCACGCGCGCGGTTTCCAGCCACTCGCTACCGTCGATCTTGTGATCGCAGATGATCGAACGCACTCGCGCCGAGAAAATTTCCGCACCGCCACCGGGCATGGAATCCACTCCGGCCTCGCGCAGTTTGGTGAGAGTCTGCTCGATGGTCAACTTGGCGCGGCGCGCCAGGTAAGCTACTTCTACCATCGTAAAGGCCTTCACGTGAACCTTCGGGAAGCGCTCCTTGAGTCCACGCACCAGATCGAGAAAATATTCGAGCGGAAGATCGGGATGCAGGCCGCCGACGATATGAAACTCGGTCACCGCCTCAGAGTACCCCGAGGCCGCAGTTTGCCACGCCTCTTCGAGCGCCATAGTGTAACCCGCCGGATCGCCCTTCTTGCGCCCGAACGCGCACAGCTTACACGCGGCAACGCAAACGTTGGTCGGATTAATGTGGCGATTTACGTTGAAGTAGGTGATGTCGCCGTGCATCCGCTCGCGCACAAAATTGGCAAGCCAGCCCACCGCGAGCACGTCGCTTGTACCGTAGAGCGTGAGGCCCTCAGCAAAATCCAGCCGTTCGCCTGCCATCACCTTGGCGGCAATCGGCTCCAGCCGCGAGTCGTGACTCCGAAATGGGGCGTTTGCAGGGGAAGAGGTGCTCTGAGCGCTCATAGTTCTATGATACCGAAATCTGCCCTGACGCCCGGAAATGCAAACGGCGCGGGGCAAACTTCCGGTCAATCCTTTGCTTCAATTGTTGCCGTCGGTCCCACCAGTACTCCATCGTCGAGCGACGCCGCAACTAACTTATCTCCTGCTACGCGAATCAGTTCCATGCGATAGCCGGTGCGCCACAACTTCCACGTCATCTTCTTCGGCTCGATGGAAAAGACTTGATCACTATTGCGCGAACTCACCAGCACACGATGCTGCGCCTCGTCATAGCTTACGTCGTCAATGTCCCGGAAGGGCAACCGACCGATCCAGAGCCACGTCTTTCCGTCGTCCTTGGAGAAGAAAACCCCTTCGCGCGCCGCCAGCCACAGTGTTCCGGTGGAATCGAACACAATGCAGCGAATCTGGGTGATCATCTTCGGCATGCCGAGGGGCCACCAGGATTTTCCACCATCGTGCGAAACCACTACGCCGCCTGCGCTCGCGGCCGCCAATACGTCCCCGTGTACCGCTACGGAGATGTACTCGCCCATACCGAGCACTGGACCGCCCTGCCAGCTTGCTCCCTGATCCTTGCTGGTGAGCAGACCCAGCGAAGAGGCAGCAAGCCAAACGTCACCTGAAACATCGAGGGCGTTCACGCGGCTGTCCAGTTGAACCTGTGGGGCTTTCACCTGCTTTTCAATGTTCACTTTGGTGTGCCGCACTGTCTCGGTTGATACTTTCATAATCGTGTTTGCGATCAGGTTGCGCGGCTCCCAGGTTAATACCGTACCCGAGGCATCTGTTGCCGGAGCCGCGTTCGACGGCGGATCGAGCACAAAGATTCCGTGCCCTGTTCCGGCAATCACTGTGCCGTCTTTGGTCTGCGAGAGCGCATACACGTCGCGGCCGTCCAGCCCCGCCGCGATCTGATTCCAGGTCTTGCCCTGATCTTGCGAAGTGAAAACACCGCCGAAGTTCTTGTCGTTCAGAACACCTGCGTACAGTCGCAAAGGATTGTTTCGATCCACCAGCAGCGCGGCTACTTTGCGCTCAGAGAAGCCTTCGTTGGATGCAGTAAACGTCTTTCCCGCGTCCGTGCTTACCAGCACTCCCCCGCGATCGGTGGCCAGCAGCACGCGATTCGAATCTGTGGGATCGATGAAGACATCGTTCACAATCAGGTCCGAACTCGTCATGCGGGTGAAGGTTTTTCCTCCATCCATCGTCTTGTACAAGCCTTCAGTTGTGCCCGCGTAGACTACTTTGCGATCCGCCGGATCCTGCTTGAGCACCCTTGTGCGCCGCGCGGTTGAGGGGATTCCCTGTATCTTGCGGAAGCGGGCGCCGGCGGTTTCACTCTTGTAGATTCCGCTGCAGGCGCTCAAGAAAACTGTGCGAGGCTGATCAGGATCAAGGATGATCGAGAATACATCCGAGTCGTCGATGATGCCCTGCTTGATGTTGTGCCAGGTCTTGCCTCCGTCAGTGGTCTTCCACGGCAAGTGCCACGTGCCCGCATACACCACGTCGGGATTGGAGGGATCGACAGCCAGCGACTCCACTTCATGAATCTCGCGGCTTCCCTTCTCGCTGATCTGGGTCCAGCTTGCGCCCGAATCGTTGGAGCGGAAAACTCCGGAGAGTGTACCCGCAAACAGAATTTTCGGATCCGATGGAGCCTGCAGAAATGAGCGGATTGACTGCCCGCGCATGTCCGGGCTCTCATTCCACGTCTTGCCGCGATCGTGGCTGATCCACAACCCTCCATCCGATCGCCTCCATCCGGCCACATAGATGGTGTTCGGATCGGCGGAGTCTACAACGATGTGATCCAGAACCAGATCATCTTCGCCATCGAGCTTCGCGAGTCTCTGCCAGTTCGCTCCACCGTCGTAGGATTCATAAATCCAGCTTGCGATTGTGCCCAGATAAAGATGATTGGGTTGGCCGGGCACCGAGGTGATAACCCGCGCATCTCCGCCCGGCGGTCCAACCGCGGCCCAAGAAGATTGCGCGAGAAGCGCGGGACACGATGAAAGCAGAAGAATGCCAACTGCAGCCGCCACTCGGCGGAAACGGTCACCAAAATCAGACGCTGAATTCGAACCGCGATTCAAAAAAGACACTCCGGCGTATATGAAGAATGTAGCGAAAACTTTCCTGGAAAATCAAAAGAGGCTGACCAGCATACCGGTCAGCCTCAAAGAGTTGCTTAAGCAATCTCGTGGTGTCGCTTGCATCAGGCGATCGATATGAGTCGATCGCCCGATGCATTGGTTGGCTACCGGATTGAGCCAGGCAGAACTACAGCATGCCTTTGACGACGCCCTTCAGCCCGCTACTTGCGAACTTCCGGCTTCACGGTCATTTCGTCTACCGGAGAGGTGCCAGTCACGTCGGTGCTGAACGTTGCGCCTGCCGGAACCAGGTAATTCTCTGCAGACTGGGCGTCCGTTGTGCCGGTGGCGACACTGATGCGAGATGCGTCAATGCCTTTCTCCGTCACAAGGTAATTCTTGGCATTTACCGCGCGCTGTGCGGCAAAGCGAGTAACCCTTGCTCTCTTGTGCTTTTCGGCATACGCTTCCTGCTTCGTAGTTAAGGCGCTTTCCTTCGCGTTTGCCTCGCCAACGATCACCACCTTAGCGTCAGCTTGGCGCTGCAGATCGAGTGCAACTTCGTCGAGGCAGGCCTTGCTTTCATTGTTGACGCGGGTTGGCCGTCTCTTGTCCGTGGCAAAGCTGATGGAGCACAGAGTCGACGTGTGCGGCGGAGGCGGCGGAGGCGGTGGGGCCACAATGGTCAGGTTCGTGCTGGCAGAGGCCGTGTGGCTCTTATCGTCAGACACGTTACAGGTAATTCCCACTGCGCCGGTCGGCGCTCCTGCAGAATTGTAGGTCGCGGTCGTGCCGTCACCGGAGATGGTGCCACCCGTTGCCGTGTAGCTGTAGGTGAGCGGCCGGTTCTGAGGGCTCATGCCGGTTGAAGTGACGGTGGCCGAGTCGCCCGGTTTAATCGTGGTTGGATTGACCGAGCAACTGATCGTCGGAGGCTCAAAAGGCTTGACGGTGAAGTCAGCCGTTGCCTGGGCGCTCTGTCCGGGCTTCAGGCCTTCCTTGCCCTTCTTGCCTTCCTTTACTTCGGCGGTCACCGAGTATTTGCCGGGATCAAGTGAGTTGGTCTGAACCGTGGTTGAGGGGCCGTTACCTGAGGCGCCCGTACCAGACCAGCTATAGATCACGTTGTTGTTCTTCTTGGTCGACACCGAGCCAGGGGTGGCCGTCACAGTGACCGGCTCTCCCGGAAACACTGCTGGAGGTGCTGCGTTTGCGGACAGGGTGATAGGCGGAGCCTTTTTACAGCCCATTGGAAGCAGGGCCAAGCTCGCCGCCGCCGCAAGCAGGCACGCTGAACTTAATTCGCGCCGAGTCATTATCTTTCTCCTTTGAAATTGCTAAATAGCTCTACCGGCGGGGGCGGAATCGCCCCCGCCAATAAAAATCATTTCTTGCGTGTTGAGGTCTTGCGCGTCGGAGCCTTTGTATCCAGAAGAGTCAGGGAATCTGCGGCATTAAAGGGATACATGCGCACCGATTGCTGACCTGTGGTACTCAAGACGATATCCACGCGACGGTTCTGGGCGAGGACAATTACAGGAAGTCGGCGAAGCATTCTCTGCCGATCAGCATCGCTCAGATCCGGATTATGTTGGATTAAATCACTCACTTGGTTGCTTGCGAGGTTCTCCTCGCTGCCAAGGGCCTGGGTTAGAATGCTGGATTCGGGAACTCCCTGTTCAACCAGGAACTGTTTCGTGCGTTCAACACGCCGTTCTGAAAGTGCCTTGTTGTATGCGGCCGATCCCCGCTTGTCCGCATGTCCAATCAAGGTCAGATGAGCGTCGGATTTGAATTCGAGGTATCTCTTGAAGTCCGTCGCGAGAGTGGTGAGGGTTGCTTGCTGGCTGGTAACAAGTCCGCCCTCAGGATTCGCAGCCTTTGGAAGGTCCGTCGGGAAAAATACACTATGCAATGCCAACCGAGCTTCAATTTGCTTCACTTCAGGGTTCTCAACCGGCGGCGGAGGTGGAGCCACGATGGTCAAGCTTGTATTCGAACTGGCCGTGTGCCCCTTGTCGTCAGCCACATTACATGTGATTCCAACCGTACCCGCCCGGGCCCCCGCTGAGGAATACGGCGCAGAAGTGCCGGTACCGGAGATATCTCCGCCGGTCGCCGAGTAGCTGTAGGTGAGTGGACGATTCTGAGGGCTCATACCCGTTGACGTAACCGTTGCCGACTCACCGGGTTTGATGGTTGCTGGGCTCACGACGCAACTGATTGTTGGCGGCTCAAATGCTTTGACGGTGAAGCTGGCGCTGCAGTCTGCAGACTGGCCGGGCTTCAAGCCTTCCTTGCCAGACTTGCCTTCCTTCGCGTTGCCCCTAACGGTGTAGTTGCCGGGCTCAAGCGAGCTGGTCTGGATCGTGGTTGTGGTGCCGTTGCCCGAGGCACCGCTACCACTCCACGAATAGATCACGTTCATCTTAGGATCGAGGTTTCCAGCAGTTGCGGTTACTGTTACCGGTTCACCAGGGAAGACCGAAGTCGAATTGGCGGAGCAAGCAAGGGTCACCGGCGGTGGGGGCAGTATCGAACCGCCATGAATCACGAAACCAGTACTAAGCCTTGCGCCGTTGATATTGGCACGGCCTCCCGGAGGAGTCGGGCCAGGGCCAAAGTTGACGTGAGTGTATTGGTAATCGGCCTGGAAGAGACGGATCGCCAGGTGGTGGTTGAACCACGGGGTCTCATAGTCCATGCCGCCGCCCGCAGTCAGTTGCGGTCCCCACTTGTTGGGCTGATGCAATGGGCCATTCACCATCGCTCCACCCACCAGGCCATGGATAAACGGTGTAATGTTCTCCATGGGGAAACGGCCAATCAAACCACCCGCGACGGTCTGAAATCCATCATTATTGCCGTGCGTTCCGACACTACTGCCGGCAACCTCGCTGCCCCATTCATGCAGGCCATATTCGGCCTGAGCGCCTACGTATTTGTTGAAGAAGTAGGCGCCGCTGAACAGCCCACCAACATTGACTGCCTTGTAGCTGGCCGAAGCGGTGCCTCCGTTGGTGGTCGTAGTGGTTACGGTTCCTTTGGGGGCCAGGTAGCTGTATCCAGCGAAGATGTCCCATTTCGATGGGTTGGTACCCGTGTTGGAACTGCCACTAGCCTGCGCCGATAGCGCAACTGGGACCAATGCAAGCAAGGCAGGTACTAGCACCCTGCTCAAAGATTTGGTGGAAAGGGAAAACATAGGTGTATCCTCCGCCTAATCAACTGTTGAACATATGGATAAAGGCAATTGAATGAACTTTATCCTCGGCTCGAGACGCCTTCGGATCAGGTGCGACCGCTACACCTTAAACAGCGCGTAGCATTCCTTAAAGTAGCATAGCGCCATTTCTGGAGATGAGGATTCTTCGCGGGTTACCTGTCTAGACATCCCAAATTTGAGTCATTTTTGCGCATAATTCCGAAGACTTCGCCGGTTTACCCAGTAACCGGACCCCAAGATTCTTCTTTCGGGTAATTAGACGCTATTCCAAGTTAAGTGTTTTCTTGAGACTACCCTTCTCGCGTTGAATTTTCTCCTGCAAGAGGGTAATGGCGTAAATAAGCTGTTCGGGGCGGGGAGGGCATCCCGGAACGTACACATCCACCGGAATCACCTGGTTCACGCCTTGCACAAGCGCGTAGTTTTGAAAAACCCCGCCTGAAGTGGCACATGCGCCCATGGAAATGACCCACTTTGGCTCGGGCATCTGATCGTAAAGCCGCCGGATTACCGGCGCCATTTTCTGCGAAACCCGGCCTGCGATCACCATGAGGTCAGCTTGCCTTGGCGAAGGCCGAAACACCTCCGCGCCAAAGCGTGCAACATCGAACCGCGAAGCGCCCATAGACATCATTTCGATCGCGCAACAGGCCAATCCGAAGGTCATGGGCCAAACAGAGTTCTTGCGAATCCAATTGATGGCATAGTCGAGCGAAGTAAGAAAGACTCCTTCCGGCTCTTCAATGCCGTAAGTTGCCTCAAGAACCTTGCCCCGGTTCTTTGCGCTACTTTCAAGCGCTCCAAATAAATAACGATCTCGCTCCGCCGAAACAGCCATACTTCTACTATATCGCGGTTCAGAATCAGAGGTATAGGCGGATGTTTATACTGCGGGACTCCCAGATTCAGCGCCGTTTCAAGTACTTCCAAAGCTTTCTTCGGAAAAATACGCCATCTGCTCCACCATTAGAATCCTGCCGCAGCAGCAGAATTGAAGACAGAGACCAGCTGCTCTACGTCTCACTGGCACGGCGCCGGTTCGGATTTGACCGATCTCGGAGCTTTCCAATTCAACGGCAGCCACAGAACAATCTCGAATTTGATCGAGTCGAGTTTTCCAGATGGAGTAGGTGAAGTGGTTGGAGCAATGGTGTGAGGGGTGTAGCGCTCCTGAAGGGCCCAATTTTGCGCATAGGGCAAAGCGTTGGCGGTTCCGGGCGTAAGCCGTGCGCTCAGAATTCGAAACTCTCCATTTGCGGACCGCTCAGCCAACTCCATCAGGCTTCTGGAAGCTGTTTCCGCTGCGTCGTTGGCATCTTCATCGCTCTTCGGTTGAGCAGAGTTTGCGTTGCGCCGGATTGCGGCCTGACTGTTGTGCAAGGCAAAGTAGAGCTTCTGTGCTTTCCGCAAGTCAGATGAATTGGTAAGAAACTGAAACACGCGAGGATTCCAGCCGATTGCATCCTGCGCTCGTAGACCAAAGGTGGTTCCCACCTCCCGCTGATTGATGGCGTCGTAGGGTGGCGTGGCCACCAGCAGCGCATCAGGAAATCCCGCTCCTTCTGCGCGATCTACTACCAGATCCCAGCCTGAATAACCTTTTTCTCCCGGCTTGATGGGGATTATGCGGAATACCCAGCCTCGGCCAATCGCCTGCCGCCACTCCTTTCCGGCATCCACTTGTCCCTGCATCTCGACTCGCCGGCACTGAGCTGGTGCCCCGGAAGCAATCCGCGGGCAGACCACCGAGACCGCGATTGCAAACACGAAGATGCTACCCCTACATAACGCCCTTGCTTTCACAGCGGATTCAATCCTTTCGGTGCGTACTCCGCGACTCCTGAAGCAACCAGGCGAGAACAAACAGAGAATAATCGCGATTTCATTCCCTCTGTTCAGAATGCATGCAAAGCGCTGCAGTTTCCCGATCTGTCCATTTTGGGTGAACCAGATTCGCAATGGTTGGACGCGCCGGGGCGCATCCCGTATTCAGCGGCCGACGTGCAAAAGTACCAAAATACCAGAGCTTTGCGCTCTCACAATTTGGCGTTGCGGTTCGTCTAAACCCAAACAAGTTTTGCCCAAGGCAAATTCGGAGCCCCGGCAATTAGAATTGCCGGGGCTGTGGTGGTGGTCTTGTCTGAGGGAATTCCGGCGCCCCAGAAGGACGTTGATGCATAGCGATTTAGGTAGCCTATCCCAACATTGCTAAGCCCTTTCTTTCTATGCACAGGCTTCATGAAAATGCCAGATGTTGATTTTGAATCCTTATGAAATCCTTACAGCTATTATGAAAGCTTAGGTTGAAGCCCCCCTCAGCGAGGAATTGCCGGCTCAGCCAGGTTTTACTCCCTGAAGCCCTGTTCCGGTAGTTGCAACTAAGCGCCGCCGGAATTCTTGTGTGTGTTTCAATCCGGAACGGCGGCCGGAGAACCGCCAACTCAAAGCGCATGGACTCAGTTTGCCCATGTATTTATCGGAGGAGAGGACCACTTATGTTCGGCTTCACATCGAAACTACCTCTTTTGTCTGCCATTGGCGGGGTGCTGGCGCTGGCTCATCCGGCTGCCGCCCAAACGGCAACTCAAGCTCAGATTGACGCACTCGAGAAAGCACTTCACGATACCCAGGCGGCAGCAGCAAGCGCCCAGATGTCGGGCGATAACGGATGGATGCTGGTTTCGGCTGCCCTGGTCCTATTGATGACCGGCCCCGGACTTGCACTTTTCTACGGCGGCCTGGTGCGAAGGAAAAACATCCTGGGCACCATGATGCAAAGCTTTGCCATGATGGGGCTGATCAGCGTGATCTGGGCGATCATCGGTTATTCGCTGGCCTTTGGACACGGCAACATGTTCGTGGGCGGCTTTGAACACATGTTCCTTCGTGGGGTAACGGTCGCCCCTAACCCGGACTATGCGGCTACGATTCCCGAGCAGACATTCATGATCTATCAGCTCATGTTTGCGATCATTACGCCGGCGCTGATTACCGGCGCATTCGCCGAGCGCATGAAATTCAGTTCGATGGCTGTTTTTCTGTCTCTTTGGTCGATCATTGTTTACTGTCCGATGGCCCACATGGTGTGGGGAGTGGGTGGTTTGCTGAATGGTCTGGGCACGCACATCCCGAGCCTTGATTTCGCGGGCGGCACGGTGGTCCACATTACCAGCGGCGTCTCGGCTCTTGTTACATGCCTTTACCTCGGCAAACGCGCCGGATATCCGGCAACTGCAATGCCGCCTCACTCGATGGTGCTGAGCTTTATCGGCGCCTGCCTGCTGTGGGTGGGCTGGTTTGGATTCAACGCGGGCAGCGCTCTCTCAGCCGGACCGCTGGCCACCAGCGCTTTTGTGAACACGCATTTTGCCACCGCGACAGCCGCCATTGGCTGGACGATTTTTGAGTGGTTCCACAACGGCAAGCCCACAGCCCTGGGAGCCATCTCCGGCGCAGTGGCGGGACTCGTCGCAATTACGCCAGCTTCAGGCTTTGTGCAGCCTATGTCGGCACTCGTCATCGGGCTGATCGCAGGCTTTTTCTGCTCGTTAATGGTCTTTAAGGTCAAGGCAAAGTTCGGCTACGACGACTCGCTGGACGCCTTCGGCGTGCACGGATCGGGCGGAACGTTGGGCGCTATTCTCACCGGCGTATTTGCGGCCAGTTCTATCAATCCGATCTTCGGCGCAGGCGTGCCGACAGGTGGCGTGGACGGACATTGGAGTCAGATTCTAAACCAACTCGCCGGGGTAGGCGTGGCATGGGGAATTTCGATCGTGGGAACTCTGATTCTTTTGTTTGTTGTGGATAAGATCATGGGGCTCAGGCTCTCGCCAGAACATGAAGCCGCCGGCCTCGATCTGTCGCAACACGGTGAAGAGGGTTACGACTTCAACAACTAGACCCGCATTGACTTGCATTTCGGGTTCAACGCGCTTTAGTCTCATTTGACGACCTGAGAAGGATTCCGAGGCGCGTTGAAGCTTAATCACAACGCCCCGCAGCAATTCAAAGCGGGCCGAAAAACTTTCATCAGGCAACTGCCATTTTCACGGTGGTCCTGATACGCTATCGAACGAGGCAATACTGATTATGCTCAAGATTGAAGCTATTCTTCAGCCCTCAAAGCTGGATGCTGTGAAGGATGCGCTGCTCGAGGCAGGCATTGAAGGCATGACAATTCTGGAAGCCCGCGGTCACGGCCGCCAAAAGGGCCACACAGAGTTTTACCGCGGACGGGAATACACGGTCGATCTTCTACCCAAAGTGAAGATCGAACTCGTGATTCTGGACGAGATGAAAGAAAAGGCAATTCAGGCGATCATCGCTGCCGCACGCACCGGACGCATCGGAGACGGAAAGATATTTGTCAGCAAGGTGGACGAGGCGATCCGTATTCGTAACGATGAGCGCGGCGAAGGCGCCCTTTAACCCAAGCTAAGAAACCGGTGGCGCACACCCCTCAATCGGAGTTTGTGACGCCGGTTTTTATCTGTTCGCTAGAATCCTGCCCTATCGAACGCCAAGAGCATCGCCCACTTTTTGCGTGCTGATGCGGAGCGCTTTGCCTACCCCACTAAAGGTCTTTGCAAGACCTCTGCCTGTACTGTCTGACGCTCTTGAAAGTGCGTTACCCGTCTTCACATTTGCGAGGTCCAGAGCCTCATCGGTGGCCGAGAGAGCCATATCCGTTGCGCGAGCTCCGGCAACCACGCCGGCGGCGGTACCGTTACCGCCGTGGATCGCAACCTGATAAGGACGCTTCTGTGGATTTGCCCACAGAATGGCGGTATCCGGCATCCGCTCGACCCTTGCCAGACGTTCGTCAGTAAAGTCGCTTCGTTGCATCTTGACTGCCAGAGGCCATTGCGAATTACCCACCCACGTGGCTCCGCTTTCGGGTGCTGAAAGCTCACCGAGATTAATGACCTCTGAAACTGAAAGCGGCGCAAAATTCCGGCACTCGTCGCCCCCGCATCCGCGCGAGCAAAGCAGGCCGCTAAGAAACGATCCGTGCTTTCCATTTGATATCCAGATGCTTGGCCCGCGATGTTCGGCGTCGAGCGCGGACGCTCTGGCAATCTGGCTGGTATCGCATATCGTGTCCTCGTGAGCTGCGGCATACCAATAAAGCGCCTTCCAATTCCCTTCCTGGTCGCGAGACAGCAGCGCGGAGACATGCTCTGCGTCGAGGTTATGCCCCAAATCGCCGCAATCCACACGCCATAAGTGGTAGTAGTGCAGCTCCACCTGGTCCGCTTGGCCAGAGCGCGGAAATGCCTGGCCATAGATCGTTCCATTCTCTGCCTGAATCGTGGGGCTGGCCGCAAACGGAACGAATTGTGCGGGACGAAGCGAACAATCCTTCGGGTTGGTCAGAAAGTGCGGAACAAATTGCGTCAGCAGCGTCTCTTCAAGTGCATCGCTGAGACCGTCGTGATCGCCATCTGCCGGAATGGTCTGCTGAGCTGACCCAAGCGAAAGCGCCGATATCAGCGCCACGGCAAAGAGCATTTTGCGCATGGTCCATGTTACTCCCATCAGCCTATGACGCCCGCATCGCGGGACCAGCCCGCAACTGCTCCAACACACCATTCCGCCGCCTTGTTTGTGGCCGGATGCCAGCTTCCGGCGCGAAACCTGCCTGGCGATACAACTTCTGAAACAGAAAGAGCGCGAACCCATCACGGGATCCGCGCTCAATGCCTGTGCCGCGCAAAACTAAACTCGCGCGTGTGTGATCTTCGATTCGCTGGTGCGGTGCACGCGCAGGTTGTTAAGCGCGTAGTCAATAAAGCGCGGCTCGAAATGGGGCACCAAGCCTAAAAAGCGGCATGTCGCCACCACTTGATCGACAATAAAACGCGGTTGAAAACCGGCCAGATCCAGGTCTTTTTCGTTGGTGATCTTGTAAACGATCGTGTCAAAAATATCGCTGGTCAACTGCAGTCCCTGGCGAATGCATTCCTTATGGAAGATGCGATGGTAGTTCTCCAGCGTCGGCGCGCCCACCTCGATCTTGTAAGGAAGACGGCGCAGAAACGCAGTATCCATCAGGTCTTCCGGCTCAAGGTTCGTTGAGAAGATGACAAGCTCCTCAAACGGGATGCTGAAGCTCTTGCCCGTATGCAGCTTCATGTAATCGATACGATTTTCGAGCGGCACAATCCAACGATTGAGCAAATTGGTTGGGCTTACTAACTGGCGGCCGAAGTCGTCGATTACAAACGTGCCACCAAGCGCCTTTACGTGCAGCGGGGCCTCGTAGAAATGGCCCGTTGCGTCGTAGCGCAACTCAAGCATATCCAGCGTGAGTTCGCCGCCAGTCACAACGAATGGACGCCTGCATGGCACCCAACGCATATCGAGTTCCTGCGAACGAACAAACGACACCGAAAAATCTTCCTCTTCGTTGTCGTCGGCGCGCCGGATTGGGATATGGATACTGGGGTCGAAGAAGCGAATGATCTGCCCTTCCACTGAAATCGCGTACGGGACATAGATCACGTCGGCATAAACACTGCCCAGCGAATGCGCAACAGAGGTTTTGCCGTTTCCGGGAGGCCCGTAGAGAAGCATAGCGCGGCCGGAGTTGACGCCGGGGCCGCACTGCTCGATCATGCTGTCGTCGAAAGTCAGCTCGCCCAGCCCTTTGCGAATGCGATCGAACGTGACCAGCTCATTTGTCAGTTTCTGCAAATTGACACGGTAGTTGAACTCTTCAATAGCAACCGGCGCCGGGCCCACGTAACGCAATTGTTCGAGAGCATCGAGAGTATAGCGCTTGCCCTCATCCGTAAAGGCATAGCTCATATCGAGCGGGTTGTCGGTGTGCGAACCAAGAATGCGCATCAACTTACGATCGATCGCCATTTTGGTCAGCTCGGAAACAATAGGATAGGGTAGCTTGATGGCCTCAATGAACTCGCGGCAGGTTTCCAGCCGGTTCATGTAGGCCAGCTTGAGCAGAAGGCTCATCAGATCAAGTTCATCGATGCCGCTGGAAGGGATGTCGAGAGGCTCGGCAGGGATGCGATGAATAAACGAGTCCAACACCTTCTTCTCAATGGCCCCAATCGCTACAAGATTATCGCCCAGCCGTCCGCCTCGAGCATTCAGGCGGTCAAGCGCCAGAAATACCTGTTCCGGGCTTACGAGCCCCGCTTCGATCAGCAGATCTCCCAACCGCAATCGAGCAGTGATGACGCCCTCCTCGCAGCCAATTTGACCTGCCGCGCCTGCGTTAGCGGCTTATCCGGCAGAATGGCTGCATTCCAGTCAATTTCACTATTTTGGCCAGCTGGCCAATCGACGATCTGGTCTACTTGTTCCGATCGCACATAACCTAAGTAATGCAAAAGACTAACTAAAGTGCACTCCCTCTTTTGAGGGATGCCACACCCCATGCCGCGTTAGTTGCGCCATTTTAAGGCAAATATGTCGTAGCTCACCAGCCTGAATGCCGTTACGACCTCAATCTACTGCAGGCCATCCGCGCTCGGTATCCTTTGGCAGAAATCCAAAGAATGCATTGATCGCGTGAATGGATCCGCCATAAATCTTGAAAGCCTCGAATGTAACTAGTGCCCGGCCGGGCCCGTAAGAGTGCGTGTCACCAAAATTCATCCACAAGAGCACGATGCCCGCTTGCTCGTCGACCACAGCCACACTTGCCTTGATGTCGGGGTGAAGCATGATCTTCTGCGTGGCGGGGACACAGACTGAACTCGTAGTACAACCTTCACCGGCAGTCCGAATTCCATTTTCGAGCCTGTAGGTTTCCGGCGCAAACGGAACTTCTGCCTGGACGAAACTGCCCACGCGAAGTCCCTCGGTATATCGCAGAGCCGTCTTGACCATCTCTTCGCGCGGCATCCGTTTAGCCGGAGGAACTCGATCGTTCATCACGGGCAGCGGCTGGACCAACTGATCCGGCTTGGATTTAGGGTCGTCTGCCGGGACGCGAAACACCAGCGTCTCAATCCCGGCGATCTGATGATTCTCAACGTGCAGAACCACCGAGTACAGGACCGGCGCTTCCCCTTCAAACAACTCAACGTGCGCCGCCACAATCTGGTGCTTTTGATCGACGTAGTCTTGGCGGAAGTGCCCCTTTGCGGTCACTGTCTTCCACAATCCCTCGCCAAGTTTCAGTTCCTGTGAGTCCTCGGTAAAGCGCACATCTTTCGCCAAGGGCAGTTGCGAAGGAGAGTGCGCCACCATCGCGTCGACATACATCGTGATCATGTGCCGGAGACATGGACGAGTGCATGGCAAGGCTCGCGCGTGAGCCGGTGAACAGATAATAAGAAGAAGCACAGCTAAAACCGGTGAGAATACCCGAAATACATAACGAAATCGCGAATACATCTATGCATCCCCCATTGCAACTACAGAGTGTGGTCCGTAGCCGTGAATTCGGCCCCGGTTCAGTGTATAGAACCCCTCCGGACCTGTTAACTCATACTTACCTCCGGCCTTTATTCCGTGTCACTGGCACCCAATTCCCATTCGGCAATGTATGTAATGAAACATTCACATTCCGAGCCTCATCACTGTATGCTTATTAAACATCCTTTTTGCTTCGGCGAGCCACGCACAACTACTTATGAATCCAGTCGCTTTGGCGGTTGACGATCTTCGGGAGCAGTATCTGCGCGAGATGGCGCTTGTCCGCCAGACTTGTGAGCGCACGGGCGACGGTACCGCTGCGATTCGCCGCCGGTCAGCTGTTGTAGACAGAATCCTTATCGAGATGTGGCGTCGCGCATTTGCCGATTCTCCGCAGGTAAACGGTGCCCTGTTGGCCCTCGGTGGATACGGCCGTAAAGACCTCTTCCCTTTCTCCGACATCGATGTGCTGTTTACGTTCGCGGATGAACGTACTGAGGAGCAGTCGCGCGAAGCCGTGAGGGCGATCATCCAGGGCATGTGGGACATTGGCCTGCGGGCAAGCCCCAGCTCACGTACTGTAAAAGAAGCAGGCCGGTTCGACCCGGATAATCTCGAATTCACCCTGGCAACCATCGACCGCCGCTTTCTCGCCGGCCAGTTTCCCCTCTATCAACAACTGCATCAGGTTGTCTTTCCGGGGTTGATGCTAAGCGACTGGAATACTATCTCGCAAAAACTCGGAGAGATCGCGCGGTCACGTCATGCCAAGTTTGGTAACACAATCTTCCATCTGGAACCGAATATCAAGGACTGTCCCGGCGGGTTGCGCGATTATCACCTTGCCGTCTGGTTCGCCATCCTGTTTCACCTGAAAGAAGCTAAGGAGTGGCCTCGGCAGCGTGGCGGAGTCTTCCAAAGCGCACGTGGAGACGCAGAGGCAGCATTCGATTTTCTTGCCGCAGCACGTTGCTTTCTGCATTTCCGTCATGGACGAGATAACAACACGCTCGATTGGCAATCGCAGGACGAAGCTGCGGCGCTCTCTATTGGACTCGAGACCCGCGGAACCGCCGACCCCTCCTATTGGATGCGGACCTATTACCGGCACGCACGCGTCGTTTACCGCAGAGCCGCATTGTTGATGGAGCATCTGCCTGCGCCGGTGAGCTTCTACAAGCAGTTCCGGCGGCGGCGCACACCCATTGCGGGCACCGATTTTCTTCTCGACCAGGGACGCATCGACATCCAGCCTGGCGCGCAGTTTAACGACACCACTGCGATTCTGCGCATCTTCACCCTGATGGCGACCCACGGATACACGCTCTCGCAGGCAGCGGAAGACCGCATTACCGACGCGCTGCCGGTACTGGCGATTCACATACCCGAGGGACCTTATCTCTGGAATGCCCTGCGCGAAGTTCTGCTGGGACCGCATGCCGCGCACGCGCTCAGGACCATGCATGCCCTTGGCGTACTGGAAATGCTGATTCCCGAGTTCCATGGAATCGACGCCCTGGTCATTCGCGATTCTTATCATCGCTACACGGTCGACGAGCACACCTTCCTGGTCATCGACAACGTTCATCAATTGCGTAATCCAACCCAGGACTATGAGCACAGGCTGGCGCAGTTGTTGCCGGAGATTGACCGGCTCGACTTGTTTTTGCTGGCTCTGCTGATGCACGACACAGGCAAGGGCCGGCGTTCGGGAGAGCATGCTGGGCAAAGCGTTGAGTTGGCCGATGCATTCCTTGCCCGGCTGGACTTCGACGCAGAAGAGCGCGAGACCGTACTGAAGCTGATCAAGCTGCACCTCGAAATGTCTGCGGCACTGCGCCGCGATATCTTCGACCTTGAAAATGTGCGCGCGTTCGCAGACAAAATCGGCAGCCCGCAGATGCTGAAGTTGCTTACCGTAATGACATTTGCCGACATCAAGGCCGTGAACCCGGAAGCGCTCACTCCGTGGAAGGCTGAAAACCTGTGGCAGTTCTATATGTCAACGGCGAATTTCATGGACCGGTCAGTGGACGAGGTGAGGTATCACGCGGCTATCGACCCGACGTTGCTGAATCGCCTCCGTTCCATGGTTCCGGCTACTCAATACGATGCGCTTGGACAGTTCCTCGAAGGGCTTCCACAACGCTATCTGCAAACGAGGCTGCCTGAGCAGATTCGCAATCATTTCCAAATGGCTCTGAATCTCGACGACGATAACGTTCAACTGGATCTTCGTCCGAGCCGCCAGCTCTACGACCTTACCGTGATTACGCGCGACCGCAGCAGGCTGTTCGCCGACGTGGCTGGAGCGTTAGCAGCCTGGGGAATGAACATTGTCCGCGCCGGAGCTTACTCCAACGATGCAGGCGTCATCGTGGATAGCTTTCAATTTTCCGATGTCTTCCGCACCATCGAATTGAATCCCTCCGAAAGGGACCGCTTTCTTGCCAACATCCACGACATTGTTGCGCAGAAGGTTGCTGTCCAGCAACTGCTTGAATCCCGCCGCCACATGAACCATCCCTCCAACATCAAGGTTGAGGTTCCCACGCGCCTCGATTTCGATCCGGATTCATCGACTCACTCTACCCTGCTACAGGTGGTGGCGCAGGACCTGCCTGGCTTGTTGCGTCAGATCGCCCTCACGCTGTCGACGCTGCAATGCGATATCAAAGTGGCGCTCATCGATACTGAAGGCGAAACGGCCATCGACGTCTTCTACCTGACCAGCCAGGGAGAAAAGCTGACGCCAACGACCCAGGAAACTCTGGCAGCGAGCCTGACGGCAGCCATTGAGGAGATGCGCATTCCGGCAGCGTAGATTCTCAGTCTTGGCAGGGTTACTTCCCTGCGTCTCGGCACAACTCACCATGGCCATATGTAAAGCTCCCAGCCTCAACCTGGGCAATCACTCCCTCAATTCCTGGGCTCGCCCTGCAAACTAACCACAGCAGCCAATTTGCGCGTAGTTACAGCTTCCATTTATTGTTTTGAAGCCACGATTCATGAGGTACTGTATGAACTCCAGGTTCTTTGCCGCCGCAGCGTTCGCTGCCTTCGCCGTAACCGCCTTTGCCCAGAACGGTCCTGTCCGCCCAAAAATCACGGGCGTTTCGCATCTGGCCGTTTACACAACCGATGCTGCGGGTGCGGAGCACTTCTATAAGGACACGCTCGGCGCAGCCAAGCTGCCCGATCCCGAGAATCCCAAGGGCGTGCGCTACGCATTTACTCCAACTCAATTTGTTGAAGTGCTGCCACTGCCTGAAGGCAAGGGTATAAGCCGCCTCGACCACGCGGCGTGGAGAACCGATAACGCAGAAGGCATGCGCAAATACCTTGCAGCGAAAGGCTGGAAGACTCCGGCCAAAGTAGATAAAGGCAATGACGGCAGCTCGTGGTTCCGCGTTCTCGATCCAGAGGGCAACACGGTCGAGTTTGTGCAGCCTCCAGCGCATCCCAAGGCCATCAATGCACCCAAGCTGATCGGCCACCACATCATCCACTTCGGCTACATGGTCCACGACCGCGCAAAAGAGGACACGTTCTACCGCGACCTGCTGGGCTTCAAGCCTTACTGGTGGGGAGGCCGCAACGGCAAGACCGAGTGGATCAGCCAGCAGGTTCCCGACGGTCATGACTGGATGGAGTACATGATGAGTTCCGGGTCCTCGGGCATCCCTGCCGACATGACCCAGCACGCGCTCGGCGTAATGGACCACATCGCAGTCGGCGTGCCTTCGGTTCCCGATGCCTATAAGGAACTGGAGGCCTCCCACCGGCTCGATGGACACCACGACCCAGCCCCCAAGATTGGCGCGGACGGCAAATACCAGTTCAATATGTACGATCCGGACGGCACCCGCACCGAGCTAATGAACTTCCACGCTACAGAAAAGCCGTGCTGCTCTCCGTTTACAGCCGAGGACCCGTCGGAATAGCAGCCTAAGAGTTAACAAGTGTACAGGTTGACGAGAAAGGGATATGCAGATTCCAGCAACAGCTTCCAGCACTGTTGAATTGGTAGCGTAAGAGGATAAGTCCTTGTAGACTCGGAACCTTGTCAACTTGTAACCCGCTTTTCCGATCTGCGGTATACTAATTGAGGCCTTTCGGGGCAGGGGAATCTCTGTCTAACGGCCCATATTGGCGGCGATGGCTACAGCTGTCGCCAAAATCGAGAAGAAAATGCCCAAGTTGAAGACCCATACGGGCGCGAAGAAGCGCTTCAAAAAGACTGGCACCGGCAAAATCAAGCGGGGCCAGACCAAGACGCGCCACATTCTTTCGTCAAAGTCCCCCAAGACAAAGCGCAAGTTAGGCAAGATTGTGCTGGTCTCGGACGGTGACTACGCGAAGGTAGCGCGCATGATCCCTTACGCCTGAGTACTGCGTGCGGCAGACCTCTGGTTTGGGTCCGTGCCGCTGCAAACAGGGCCGAAACAGATACTGGCCCCCGCCACCTGCGGAATGCGTTCGCAGAGGCGAGAAAATCAGGCTTGAATTGAGCGAGTGAAGAGGCCTTACCTGCCTCCAGCCGCGTAACTGGAAACGCAAAAAGGAGAACCACCAATGCCCCGCGTAAAACGCAGTACCAAGCGGAGTGATCGCCGCAAAAAGATCCTTAACCGTGCAAGCGGTTATTTCCTTACCAAATCAAAGCTTTACCAGGCAGCTCAGGAAGCCGTTGAACGCGGCTTGAAGTTTGCCTACTCTGGCCGCCGACAAAAGAAGCGGCAGTTCCGCTCGCTTTGGATCGTCCGTATCTCGGCCGCAGCCAAGCTGAACGGCACCAGCTACTCGCAGTTGATCAACGGCCTCAAGAAGGCCGGTGTTGAGCTGGACCGCAAGATTTTGGCCGACATAGCCGTTCACGACGCGGCCGGATTCACCAAGCTGGCCGAACAGGCCAAGGCGGCACTTGCGCAGACCAAAGCAGCCTAACCCGACCTGAAATACGACTGGCGGAAAAGCGGCCCGGGGTTCGTTCGAACTCCGGGCCGCAGTGCGTTTTCTCAACACTCAACCCTTGTTTCGATCCAGCGCCCCGGGCCAGCGCTTTATCTCAATCGTTGCCAGACAAATCGCCAGTAGGGCGGAGACCGTAGCTACAAGAATGAGCCCCCACGGATATTCGCGTGCGCGGAAGATGAAATCGGCTACATACCCAGCCATCAAAACTGCATCGAGTACCAACCAGATAGATGCCACCCGCCTGCGCCAGAACGCCAGAACACAAACAGGGGCAATGGTCAGGCTATTCAACACGACAAAGAAAGAACTGAAGAAGGTATCGCTGCTCGCCATTGATAAAATGACGAAGGGCAACTGAATCAGCAGGCCCGCCCCCCAAATGAGACCAAACACGAGCAGAGACCTCAAGTAAAAAATACGTAATTCCAATTGTTTATCCACCATTATCCCTACTGATGTAAAAAGTCACCCACTGCTTTCATCCACATATCCGGCTGATCGACAAAATTCATGTGGCCGGAGTTGGGCAGGATCACCAGCTCCGATCCAGCAATCTTTTCGTGCATCTCGCGGCTCAGCGAGGGATCGCACTCATCATGATCGCCCACCAGCACCAGCGTCGGCACCTTGATGGTGTGCAGCCGGTCGACATACTCAACCGATTTCAGGTTACCGTCGATGACGAACTCGCCGTCAGATCCCCACATCTCACGATAGAGCTCCCAGTTTGTTGGCGCGTTAGCAGTTGGATCGTAACTGGCATCGGGCCGCGCGCCGTAAATGAACGGGAAATAGCCATCACCCCAGGCCAGCTTTTCGTATTCGGCAGAATAGCGGCCGTGCTCCCACATGTCTCCCTTGCCGAAGAGCCCTGCCCGCTCAAGTTCGTTCAACCGCTTCAGCTTATCGGACGGCATCTGCGCCTTTTCGCGGGCCAGTACCGCGTTCATTTCGCGCGTGGAAGCAAAGGTGCTGTTGAGGATGAGATGGTTCAGGTGCTGCTGGTACTTAAGCGCGTAGGCCTGCGCCAGAACTCCACCGTAACTATGCCCCAGCAGGTCGATCTTGCCCAGGTTGAGCGAAACGCGAACGGCCTCAACGTCGTCTGCCGTAGCCTCCACGGTATATTTGCTCACGTCCTGAAGGCGCTCTGACTGCCCGGAGCCGCGTTCGTCAATAAAGACGAGTCGGTGGTTACGGGCGAGCGGCAATAGCCAGGGCAGGAAATAAGTGTGATCCGCACCCGGCCCTCCATGCACTACAACAAGCGGTGCTCCCCGGCCAAACTCCACGTAGTAAATCAGCACCCCGTTGGCATCGACAAAACCGGACTTCTGCTCATAGACAGCCGAGGCAGGCTGGGCGACAGCCGCGACATTGCTCAGAATAAAGACCGAAAGAGAGAGAAGTATGACGCCGAGCTTGGTTTTCATGGTTCCAATGCTACGACACAACCTGCAGCAACTACATAGAACATGAAGCCTCCGCACACAGCGGTGATTTATCCTTATTGTTTACAGCATGACGAACCAACCCATACCTGAATTGACGGCATTTGACGATGCCGGCCTGGACAAAGCCTTTGCGCAACTGGAGCAACAGGCACGCGAAGCCGCATCCAATTTAAGCGACGAGGCCGCCGTTGAAGCGTTCCGCCTTGAATGGCTGGGCCGCAAGCAAGGACGGCTCAACGAAGTTTCAGGACGCTGGCTTAAGGCCGCCCCCGTCGAAGCCAAGAAGGCGCTCGGCGTACGCTTCAACGCGCTGAAGTCCGTAGTGGAGGCGCTGCTCGACGCCGCACTCGGCTCCGGACCGAGTGACGCCTCATTGAAGGCCGAGGCCATCGACATCACACTGCCCGGCACGCAGCGCCTGATGGGCGCGGAGCACCCCATTACGCGCACACTCAACGAGATCGTAAGCGTGTTTGCGGCGCTCGGCTACTCGGTCGGAGTAGGCCCCGAGGTCGAAACCGACTTCTACAACTTCGAGAGCATGAACTTTCCGCCCGGCCATCCCGCGCGCGACACGCAGGATACGCTCGTCGTCGCCGGTCAGGAGCGCCGCCCGCAGCGCGACCGCCTGCTGCTGCGCACGCACACCTCGCCCGTGCAGATGCGTACTATGGAACAGCAACCTCCGCCGGTGCGGATCGTGATTCCAGGTAAAGTGCATCGCAACGACGCCGCCGATGCAACACACTCGCCCATCTTCCACCAGGTTGAAGGACTGTGCGTTGACACCAACATCACCTTCAGCGACCTGAAGGGTACGCTTGATCACTCCATGAAAGCGCTGTTCGGGGCGTCCGTAAAGACGCGCTTCTTTCCGTCGTTCTTTCCGTTTACCGAGCCCAGCGCCGATGTGCAGATCAGTTGCATCTATTGCGGTGGCAAAGGCTGCCGCAAATGCAAACAGTCCGGATGGATTGAGCTGCTGGGCTGCGGTATGGTCGATCCCGCGGTCTTCGCCTTCGCTGCGGAAAAGCAACCCGCTTACAACCCTAAAAAGATCTCCGGCTTTGCCTTCGGCATGGGCGTGGAGCGCATCGCCATGATGAAGTACGGCGTAGCCGAAATCGGCCAGTTCTACGCAGGCGACATGCGGTTTCTGAATCAGTTTGTGTAATGCAGCAAGTCGGCGTGCGCTACCCGCACCCAGAGAGTCAGCAAGTTAGCTGTAATAGTGGGAGAACGAAGGCGTTGGCACGAACGCAGCATTTTCGAGATTTGATTGCATGGCAAAAGGCGATAGCACGTGCTCGTGATGTATATGTGCTAACTGAAGAGTTCCCAAAGTCCAAAACCTTCGGACTGCGATTGCACCTGAGGCGGTCGGCAGTCTCTATCGCAAGCAATATCGCCGAGGGACACGGAAGACTGATGGACGCGCAATTGCGAAACTCGCTGGGAATGGCACGTGAATCGCTTTTCGAGTTGCAGACACAGATTCTACTCGCGTCTGACGTGAGCTTTCTCGATATGCAATCAACAGAGCGGTTGCTCGACGCAGGAATTGAAGTAGCCAAACTGATTAACGGTTTGGTGGGAGTATTGGAAACACAAAGCGGAAAGCAACAACGCCGCTAACTTGCGAACGTCCGCGAAGCGGACGCAAACTCGCTGATTGAGTTCACATGAAGATTTTGACTAAATGGCTCTGCGCATACCTTCCGGGACTACCCGTGGACGATGCGCAACTTGCTGAGGACCTGACACTGCGCGGAATCGCCGTCGAAGGCATTTACTCGCTAGGCGAGGGCAATGGCTCTCTCTACGAGATGGACATCACCACCAATCGCGTTGACGCCATGAACCACTACGGCGTGGCGCGCGAAGCTGCGGCCATCTACGGCCTTCCTCTGCCTGCGCTTGAATTCCCCTTGCCCGCCGCGCAACCGGCCAAGGTTCCCTTCTCCGTCAAGATCGAAGCGGAAGACGCATGTGGTCGCTTCACTGCCCGCGTGCTGCGCAATGTCACCATCGGCAACTCACGCGACTGGTTCCCAGGCGCCGAGGTGGCATCGTACTTCGCCATGCTTGAGCAGAAGATGATTTCGAATGCCGTGGACGCCACCAACTTTGCATGGCTGGCCATGGGACAGCCAACGCACGCCTTCGACCTCGACAAGATCGAGGGTGGCATCGTGGTCAGACGCCCAAAGAAGGGCGAAAAACTCAAGACCCTGGACGGCATCGACCGCGCGCTCGATCCGGAAGATCTTGTCGTAGCCGATCACAAAAAGGCGCTCGCACTCGCCGGCGTCATGGGCGGTTGGGACACCATGATTACGCCCGAGACAAAGAATGTCCTGGTTGAAGCTGCGTGGTTCGATCCCATGGCCGTTCGCCGTACGGCACGCCGCCATGGCCTGCACACTGATGCGAGCCATCGTTTTGAGCGCGGCGCAGACTTCAACGCCGCTCCTGTAGCATCGGCCATCGTCTGCAGCATCCTGCTCGCAAATGGTGGAACCATTGAGGGCGAACTCGTGGATGTCCGCGTTGCTACAGTTGAGGCCCGGACCGCAGAGCGCAAGACTGTTGCGCTGGCGCTAAGTGAAGTGCAACGTATCCTCGGTACCACTGTGGACGAGGACGGCATTACGGCAGCGACGGTTGAAAATGTGCTGGCGGCGCTCGGTTGCGGATTGTCGGCCACCCCTACCGCCGGAAAAGAGCAATGGCAGGTAGCTCTGCCCAGTTGGCGTCTCGATATTGAGCGCGAAATCGACTTGATTGAAGAAGTGGCGCGCGTGTACGGGTACAACCGCTTCGCTAACACCCTGCCTGCATTTGGAGGGGGCGTTAAGGCGTTGCCATGGGCCGCGCCAGAAACTGCCGTGCGCCGCACCGTGATGTCCTCCGGTTTTCACGAAGCGATTGGTAGCTCGTTCTGTTCGGCTGCCGAAGCGGCACTTACCGCGCCCCAACCCGGTTTGGTGGTTCCTCTGGGCAATCCACTCAGCGAAGAAGCTGGAGTCCTTCGTCCCTCGCTCGTGCCTGGCATGTTGACGATGGTTGCAGGCAACCTGAATCGTGACATCAGCGATGTACGTCTGTTCGAACTGGGAACCGTCTTCAGCGGCTCAACGGAGAAAGTGGAGGAACGCCCCTCACTTGCCCTTGGAGTGGCCGGTTCCGTTCCCCAGCAAACTGCAATGCATGCCGCGCGCGCCGTTGACTTCTACGACGTAAAGGGCGCTGTGGAACAGGTACTTAGCCGCTTTCAGGCGCGTTCAGTCTACTTTGACCAGTTCCCGGCCGACGCCGGTTTAAGCCCTGCATGGCTACATCCCTATCGGGCCGCTCGGGTGGCTGTTGAGGGCGTTACGATCGGTTGGTTTGGGCAATTGCATCCTCGCGAGGCCGCTAACCGCAAGCTCAAGGACCAGGTCTTCGTGGGTGAACTTTATCTTGACCGGCTCTATAAACTACCCCAGCGCAAGCCCGCCGTTCACGAAATCTCAAAATTTCAGGCTGTTCGACGCGACTTTTCGCTTATTCTCGATAAGAGTATTCCCTGGAAGCGAGTAAACGATGCTTTGGCTGGCATCCGCATTCCCGAACTGGTCGATTGGCGGGTGAGAGAGGTTTTCAACGACTCCAGACTCGGAGCGAACGAATATTCCTTACTGATGGGTACAACATTCCAGGCACTCGACCGGACTCTGCGAGAAGAGGAGCTTCAAAGCTTCCAAGTGCAGATAATTGACACTGTTGCCAAGATCGGGGCTCGCCTGCGAAGTTAGATACCCAGGTCTTGGCCGATTCAGGACTTACCACCTCAGAGGGATAAGTCCAAATTCCGATTGGCGCTATACTAGCTCGAACAGGCCTAACTTTGGAGTCTTTTTATGTCAGAGATATTTTCGCAACTGCAAGTTGCCGAATCGGAAAAGCTGGAGAAATCCGGCAAGAACGGTGAGCCTGTTGCCTTGACAGTGAGTGCGGACGATTTCTCGGCGCTCGAGGATCGGATTATTCGCGCGGTCGAGATGGTAAAGCGGGAACGGCAAGCCCGAACCGCCGCTGAAGAGCGGGCCCAGCAGGCGGAAGGTGACTTACGCCAGATAGCACCACGCATTGAATCGCTCGAACGTGAGATCATCACTCTCAAGAACGAGCGCGATCATATTCGTCAGCGTGTCGAGCGGCTGTTGAGTCAGCTTGATGCACTGCAGTTATAAAGCAAGAGCCGCAATGGTGTAACCTCAGCACCGAGGTAGACAATGGACGCGGAACAGCCCGACAAGCCTACTGAATACGTCACAGTCGAAATCTACGACCAGACCTACCATCTCTCCGGTTACGATGCACAGCACATTCGTGAGTTGGCCGCGCGCGTCGACTCCAAGATGCGTGCCGTCGCCGCACATGGGCGCACTGTGGATTCTCTGCGTGTTGCTGTGCTGGCCGCACTGAATCTAGCCGACGAGCTCTCGCAGACCGCCTCCGCTGACCCGCGCGTGGGCCGTGTCAAGACCGCAAACCTGCGCGGCATGCTCGACGAGGTCCTCACGGACGACGAGAAGACCGCCTCCTGAACCACCTCGAAATCGAGTACAATTCCTTCGATTCTCAATACCCAACCGCATTGACTGCCCCGGCTGCTGCTCTTTTAGAAGGCGGGCTGGTAACGCTAGCACAGGCCCCCTGTTTAGCACAAGACTTGCAATTCCGCGCGCGAAACCCTACTATCCGCAATAGAAACCGGCCTGCAAAGCAGGTGGGCGATCAACGCTGGTTGAACCTACATTCATTGAACAGGAGCTCGACTCGACAATCGGTTCTGTGTGCCGTGTCCGCCAGTCCGGAATGCCTAATGAACCGCGGAGAGCTCCACCGTCTTAGGACGGGTTCACCAGCACATCTCTCACGGCCCCGTGGGCCGGATTCTACCTTCCGTTGATTTCTTCCTCCCACCGCTCGCATCAAAGCTTCGATTCCTGCGCGTCATACCGTATGCTGCTCTAAGTGCATCCAGTCCTCTTTCACATTGGCGCATTCATCATTCCGTCGTATGGCGCCGTCGCCGCATTTGGCGTTTTGGCGGGTTTGTTCCTTGCTCAGCGCACGGCGCGCACGGCCGGTTTGCATGTCGGGCACATCTGGAACCTCTGCGTCGTCGCGTTGTTCACAGCGCTCGTGGCCCAGCGTCTTCTGCTCGTCATCGTCAACGCCAGCCAACTGCGTCAGCATCCTTCGTGGATGTTCATGCTGGCCATGGTGCATCATCCTCTGCTTGCAGGCGTGGGCGCCGCGGCGGGGTTGGTTTCCGCGGCGATGTATGCACGTCTAAGGCGGTTGCCGATCCGTCGAACAGCCGACGTTCTGGCCGCTCCTGTGGCTCTGGGAATGGCATTTGAGCAGTTCGGCGCTCTACTGGCCGGATCGGACTACGGTACCGACGCACAAGTCCCCTGGGCTGTTATCTACTCGCATCCGCTCGCCGCCATCTGGAGCGGAACACCGCTCGGCGTACCGCTGCATCCGGTACAGGCCTACGCGGCCCTGGCGTTCCTCACTCTCGCGGTCTTCCTGTTAGTCTGGCAACCTGCAGCGCACCGCAGCGGCGACCTGGCCGGAATGTGGCTCATGGGAACCGGCTTCGTCATTTACATCACCGAGTTGTGGCGCGATCCAGAAGGCCGCGGCGTCATCATCAACGGCGCACTCGACGGTCCGCAACTGGCGGCCATTCTCATGGTCATCGGCAGCGCACTGTTGCTCAGCGAGCGAAAACAGAAAGACGTAACCGGTGAGAATACCCATGCCTGACGCCGAAAAAGCCGCCAGCCGCGCCTTCGAGGTCCCACCGGAGTCAGCCGGGCAGCGGCTGGATCAATTCCTTGCCCAATTCCTCGCTCAGTTCGCTGCCACAGCACCCAGCACGGGAGGCATAAGCCGCTCGCGCATTCAGCTGCTGCTCGATCAGGGCGATGTTCTGGTCAACGGCAAGCGTGAAAAAGCATCGCACCGGTTGCGCGGCGGCGAGCAGATCGCCATCACCGGCGAGCCGCATCCCGCTCCGCTAAAAGCAGCGCCTGAAGACATTCCCCTCGACATCGTTTATGAAGATGCCGATCTGGCCGTGGTCAACAAGCCCGCCGGAATGATGGTTCACGCCGGTGCGGGCCAAACACCCGGAGCACGCAGTGAAGGCACGCTCGTCAATGCCCTGCTCTTTCGCTTCAAAGCGCTTTCGTCTACAGGCGGTGAGCTGCGGCCAGGCATCGTGCACCGGCTCGACAAAGACACCAGCGGCCTGATCATCGTGGCGAAGAACGATCGCGCGCACGCAGCGCTGGGCGCAATGTTCTCCGGCCGAAAAATCAACAAGACTTACATAGCGCTCGTGCAGGGCGAGCTTCAACGGGAACGCGGCACCATTACAGCAAGCGTCAGCCGCGATCCCGTGCGAAGAACCCGCATGACGGTCAAACCTAACGAAAATGCCCGTTCGGCAGTCTCTCACTACGAAGTGCTGCGCCGGCTTGACACGCGGTTCGGCAAGTTCACTCTCGTGCAGGTGCGCATTGAAACAGGACGAACCCATCAGATCCGGGTGCACATGGCATCGCTAGGTCACCCCGTGGTGGGCGATACGCTCTATGGCGGCGCCGGCCAGCTTACCGATCAGGTCGCTTCGCAAGCAGCCGTGTCGCGGGCCGCACGCAAACGCTCCGCGCCGGAGGTACTGAAACTTGGACGCAACTTTCTGCATGCGGCAAAGCTCGAGTTCAACCACCCGGTCACGAAAAAGGACTTGCATCTCGAAGCACCGCTACCAATAGCGCTGGAAAGCTTCCTGAAACGCCTGGAAAGCGCCCCCTTCGTCCCGCCCGAGGCCAAGTGATTGAGCTGGTACGGGCTTCAGAGCAAAATACCTTGAAATCCATCCAATTGTTAGAATAGGAACGACATGAGCAGACTGTCCTTTACTCCCCGGGCGAACTCTTTTTATCGCCGGTGGACCACGTTTAGTTTTGCGCTCGCAACTTTCCTCGTAATTGTTCCCTTGCACGCGCAGCAATCCGCAACGCCGCAGGCTAAGCCCGCACAGGCCCAGGCGCAACCCCAGACCGCACAGCCGGACGCAGGTGCGCAGTCCGGTGAGCCAAATTCGGATGTGGGCGTCACTACGCTGAAAACGTCCGTAAACGAAGTCGATCTCATCTTTACGGTCACCGACAAACACGGCCACTACATCCCCAACCTGAAGCAAAGCGACTTCGCTCTGCTCGATGACGGCAAGGCGCCGGATCGGGTGAACTCGTTTCACCAGCAGATCAATTTGCCCTTGCGTGTCGGCATCGTCATCGACACCAGTACTTCAATTCATTCGCGCTTCAAATTCGAGCAACAGGCAGCCATTGATTTTCTCCTGAGTGTTGTAAAGCCCCGCAGCGACCGCGCTTTCGTAATGGGATTTGACGTTACCCCCACAGTTACTGCGAACTGGACTAACGATCTGGATGCGCTTGAAACCGGCGTGAACAAGCTGTCCCCCGGCGGCGGCACGGCGCTTTACGACGCGGTGTACACCGCATGCCACGACAAGTTGCTGACCTCGCGCGGACAGGAACCTGTACGCAAAGCCATCATTCTGCTCTCTGACGGCTCTGACAACCAAAGCCGCGTTTACCTGAATGAGGCCATCAAGGAGTGCCAGCGCGCGGAGACCATCATCTACGCCATCAGCACCAACTGGACCCCAAGCCGCGGCGCGGGCGACAAGGTGATGACTGAACTTGCCGAGGAGACAGGCGGACAGGTACTGTTCCCGCCCTCGGTCGAGCAGGTGGCAACCTCCTTCAAGACTATTGAAGAGGAACTGCGCAGTCAGTATGCGCTCATCTACACGCCTGCTGACTTTAAGACCGACGGATCGTTCCGAACGATCTATCTGTATTGCACCGACCGACGATACCAGGTGCGCGCCAAGAAAGGTTACTTCGCACCACGCGATTAATCCACCGGCACATACGGATCAAAGAAAGGGTGAAGAAGCCATACTTCTTCACCCTTTCTGCATTTCCGCGATTCGTCTGTGGCTGGCAGTTAAGATCCCAATTCAGAACAATCTCAATCAGCAATTCCTAGAATGGAATCGGATTCAACTCGGCTCGAATTTGTCTTAACTACCAGAAGCAAATGCACGATGAAATAGGAACAACGGCTCTGCGGCAAGACTCAGGAGTTGGAGGCATCAACGTGATCCGGCAGGCAATTTCGTGTGACATTTGCGGCAATGAAAAGAAGCAGACCAATCACTGGTTTGTGGCCTACGAACAGAGCGGAGAGCTGCGCGTCAGCGGCTGGAGCTCCAGAATTCGCCTGCGGCCGGGGACAAGGCACCTGTGTGGCCAAACATGCCTGCACAAGCTGGTCGACGACTTCATGGCACGGGCCATCAGTCAAAAAACGGCGAGCGCGACTCAGGTTGAAGCAGAAATAAGAGTAGCCCGCACAGATGCAAGCTTGATCTCCAGCGCGGCATACGACGATATCGATCAGCAATCCTCGGCAAGGCTCATCACTCCGTCCGTCACGCCTATCTCCATGCCAGCGACCAAACCTGGCGCTGAATTAATTGCAATGGAGGGAAAGTCAGGCGGCTCTGTGATTCCGCCTCCCGATGAACCGCGCTATGCCTCCCCCACCTGGCGCGCCGAGGCGTGGCAGCGCGAACGCGAGCGTGAAACGCGAGCACATGAATGCCGTACCGACCTCATACGGCGTCGCGCAAATGGATGAAAGTCCGTCATCCTTCAAGCAACGTCAACAGGCCGGCTTCATCGATGACGGTAATCTTCAGTTCCTGCGCTTTGTCGAGCTTCGATCCTGCTTCTTCGCCTGCGACAACATAGCTCGTCTTCTTGCTCACCGATCCCGATACCTTGCCTCCGGCTGCCTCAATCTTCTGCTTAGCTTCGTCGCGCGACAGATTCGGCAATGTGCCAGTGAGCACAAACGTGAAACCCTCCAGTTGCGAAGTGCGCACCTTCTTCTCGGCGGTCATAACGACGCCTGCATCGCGTAGTTTTTCAACCAGCACGCTATTGGCGGGACGCGAAAAGAATTCGAGGATTGCTTCGGAGATCCGCGGCCCCACTTCTTCCACCCTCTCCAGTTCCTGCGCACTCGCCGCCATGATTGCATCGATGGAGCCGAACTCCTGCGCCAGCAATTCCGCAGTGCGCTCGCCAACATAGCGAATGCCGAGCCCCATGAGCAATCGCGCCAGTCCTGCCTTCTTGGAGTTTTCAATCTCAGCCAGGAGCATGCGCGCAGATTTCTCCGCAAACCGCTCCAGACCCATCACTTGCTCCTCGGTCAATGAGTAAAGATCGGCAACGCTCTTCACCAGGCCGTGGTCAAGCAGTTGCTGCACAGCGGCATCGCCCAACCCTTCGATGTTCATCACACCGCGTGAGCCAAAGTGCAGCAGCGATTCGCGCAGTTTGGCGGGGCAATCTGCATTCACGCAACGCCAATCCACTTCGCCCTCGGCGCGCACCACGGGGTTGCCGCACTCAGGGCAATTCGCAGGAAACTCAAATCGCTTCTTCCCGCGCGGATGATCCTTGTCTGAGATGACCTCTGCGACTTTGGGAATGACATCGCCGCCGCGTTCGACTTTGACCCAGTCGCCCAGCAACAGGCCCAGCCGGTCAATAAAGTCCGCGTTGTGCAGCGTGGCGCGGCTTACCGTAACGCCACCGACAAAGACCGGCGTAAGCACCGCTGTAGGCGTCAGCTTGCCGCTGCGCCCAACCGTGATCATGATGTCCTCAACCTGCGTGATGGCCGACTGCGCAGTGAACTTGTAGGCAATGGCCCAGCGCGGTGCACGCCCCGTGTAGCCCAGACGCTGTTGAGCCTGATGCCCGTCCACTTTGAAGACAATGCCGTCAATCTCGTAGCCAAGGGACGCGCGCCGCTGTTCCGCGTCCTCAATGAACTTCGTCATCTCGTCGATCGTCTGTACTCGGCCGCGATGCGGATTCACGCGGAAGCCAAGCGCAGTCAATGCATCGAGCGTAGCCGTTTGCCCGGCGGCAAAGTACTCTCCATCCACAAGCAAAAAATATGCAAAGAACACCAGTCCCCGCGTTGCCACAAGCTTCGGATCGAGAGTTCGCACCGCTCCGGCGGCAGAGTTTCTGGGATTCACAAACGGCGGTAGCCCTTCGCGCTCGCGTTCTTCATTGGTGCGCTGAAAGGCAGCTTCCGGCATCACAACTTCGCCGCGCACCTCAAAGCTCTGCGGCACTCCAGCCTTCTTAAGCTTCTCCGCCGAAATAGAAAGCGGCACGCTGCGGATAGTGCGGATGTTGGTGGTGACGTCTTCGCCTTCCTGTCCGTCGCCGCGCGTTACGCCCACCGTCAGGCGCGCGCCTCCGTTCTCCGCAGCCACGTACTGCAGCGCAACGCTCAGCCCATCGAGCTTGAGCTCTGCTGTGTATTCAACCGGCAGCTCACCGGCAAGTTCATGAGCGCGGCGATCCCAATCGGCAAGCTCCTCGGCGGAGTAGGCGTTGTCGAGCGACAGCATAGCCCGCGAATGGCGTACCTTCTTGAAGGCCTCTGCAGGCTTGCCACCCACACGCTGTGTGGGCGAGTCGGGCGTAACAAGCTCAGGATGCGCAGCCTCAATCTTCTTGAGCTCGTTCATCAACGCGTCGTATTCCTGATCCGAAATCTCCGGAGCGTCCAGTACGTAGTAGAGGTGCTCGTGGCGGACAAGTTCCGCGCGCAACTCCTCAGCGCGCTCTGTCGGATCTTTGGAGGATTTTGAAGCAGCTTCCATGGGGTGGATTATAGAGCCTGCCGTGAACCACTCCGCATCGCCCCGTTAATATGGAATTGAAGACCGCAATCATCTCTCAACATGGAACCAGTCACACATTTTCTTACCGGAGCCTGCATCAGCCGGGCTGGCCTGAACCGCAAGACGGCTTATGCCACGGTGGCCGCCGTGTTGGCCGCAGAAGCCGCCGACATGGACATCTTCTGGGGCCTGGCCGGTCCGGTTGAAGAACTCAAGCATCATCGTGGCATTACGCACACACTTCTCGGAGCACCCTTCGTTGCCGCCGTTATCGTGGGATTCGTGTGGTTGCTGCATCTGTGGCTTGATCGGCGGCGAAGACGCAAAGGCACCGCAATGCCCAATGATCCCGGGGCTCCCGAGCAGACGCGACAGCCGGTGCACTGGGGCTGGCTTTATTTCATAGCGCTCATCGCGGCGCTCAGTCATATTCTGCTCGACTGGACCAACAACTACGGCGTGCGCCCGTTCTTTCCCTTCAATCCACGCTGGTATGCGGGCAGCTTCGTCTTCATCGTTGAGCCGGTATTGTTGGCGTTGTTGCTGATCGCCATGATCATGCCTTGGATCCTCGGCCTGACCGATGCCGAGATCGGCGCACGCAAGCAGCGTTTCCGCGGCCGCGGCTGGGCCATCTTCGCACTCGTGGGAATCGTAGTCGTCTGGTGCTGGCGCTGGTCAGAGCAGGCTCAGGCGCGTGCTTCGCTTGACAACATCCAGGTCACTTCGGCGCCCATCCTGCGCATGGCCCTCGAGCCTTATCCTGTGAACCCGTACCGCTGGCACGTCATCATGGAGACGCCGCAGTACTACCAGTCCGCCGAAGTCAACACCTGGACCGGCGACATAACCACCGATCCGCGCCAGGACGTAATCTACAAACCCGAAGTAACGCCCGCGGTAGAGGCAGCAAAACAAACCAACCTTGGCAAGGTTTACCTCGACTGGGGCACGTGGGCTATCGTCCGTGACCTCGGCCATGAGCCCATCCCCGGCGTGCCTCCGCCAAGCCTAATGCCTGGCCGCACCTGGACCACCGTGGAATTCAGTGATCTGCGCTTTAGATACTCATTCCTCGCATCACGAAACAGCAATCAATCGCCGCTGGGAGCGTGGGCTTACATCGTAGACAATCGCGACGAAGCCGCAGAGGGTATGGGCAGCCGAGTTCAAAAGTAGAGCCAACACCTCTATTTGCTCCCGATGGAAATATTTGTTTGCCTCGTAAAATCATCCGATTGACTCTCAGACCCCCACACTGGAGAATGAACAGGAAGAGTTCTCAGTTTTGCAGCCCTTCCTTCTACCGGGAATCCATCCCCTACTCCACTAGATGAGGTCCAAATGGTCGCCTATCTGCTTTTGCTGGCTGCAGTTCTCACCCGTGTCATTCCACATGCCGGCTGGCTGAACTTTACCGCCGTCGGTGGCGCGCTGCTTTACTTTGGCGCACGGCGCTCATGGCGCGAGATGCTGGCTCCGTTGGCCGTTTTCATGGCCGCTGACTGCTATTTGACCGTCTACGCGTACAACTACAAGTTCGAGTGGTATGCGTACGTTCCCACGTGGATCTGGTACGCGGCCGCGCTCGCATTGGGTAGCATTCTGCTCAGAGAGCGCGCGACAACGTTGCGCGTGGTCATCGCAGCCCTGCTTGGTCCCACTTCGTTCTTCCTGATTTCGAACTTCGCTGTATGGATGGCAAATGGAATGTACGATCACACGCTCGCCGGCCTTGAGACTTGCTACGCGGCTGGAATCCCCTTCTACCGCAACGATCTGGCCTCTACCTCTCTGGTGCTAGGACTTGCCTTCGGCGTTCCCGCGCTGGTGCGCAAACTGAATCTCTCGACGCAGAGAACTGTTCTAGCCGGCAAGTAATCCGCAGCAAATAACGAACTCCGCGTGTTGCAGGCTCAGCCTGCAACACGCAGGATTACGCGTTCATCAGTTCACGTGAACAATCAGTCTTCCAGCAGTTTTCCTGAGCCCTTTTTGCGCATCCACCACCAGGCAAATCCGGCCACTGCGAGCAAGCCGATCACTGCGACCACCGTCAGCGCATGATGCGCCACCAGATCGGCCGCGCCCGGTCCAAGCTCCAGCACCAATGCCGACAGAACCAGCCAGCGGACCATCCGTCCCGTAAAAACCGCGACCAAAAACGGCAGTACGCGCATCTCAAAAACACCCGCGCCGAAAATAAATATCTTCCACGGCGTGGGCGGCGGCAGCATGGATGGAATCATTACCGCGAGAAACTCCTGCCGCTCAAAACGGTTGCGAATCCGCTCAAAACGCTCCCTGTTTACGCGCTTCAGCAGAAACAGTTCGCCACCGGCCCTGCCCAGCCCGTAGGGCACCAGCCCACCAATAGCTGAACCAAGAGACGCGAGAATGCAGCAGAAAACAAAATGACTTTTGTTGTTCCAGATGTAGACGGCCAGAATGGCGTCCATCGGAACCGGAACCGAAGATGAGTCCAACAGTGCAACCAGGCCAACGCCCCAAAGGCCGAATTTCGCGATTGCCGGCAACGCAATCAGCTTCCACCAGCCCATCAAATGAACGAAAAGCTGCTTCAAACAGGCTCCTTTTCCGTCGGTTCAGCGTCCATACATAAGAATCCATTGTACGGGGCGGACCGGATGGCAGGTTTTAGGGCATTTTGTATCTAACCACTGCATTGGTCACTGGATTCCTATTTCCGAGAGATGAGAGAATACCTAAGAAGGACTCGATAAGGAGTCGGCACGGTATTACTCCATCCGAGAGGCCCACCAGGAAGAATGCCCATCCGCGAAGCGCCAGCCGACGTAAACGAGCCCTCCAAGCCCACCGGGACCAATCCAACTGAAAGCTCTTCGGTTGATGAGGAGTCACCCGAAAGCGGCGCGTCGGCTTCCGCCTCTGGAGACCGTCCCCCCGCTAATACATCTATAGGCGCCTCGCGCTGGGTCGACTACGACACCCACGAATTACTGTCGATGATCAGCGAGCTCGAAGACGAGCGGCGCTGGGCCCGTTTGCGCGAGGGCATCTGGATCGCGCTCCTGGTTCACTTCCTTCTGCTCTCGGCGGCAACATGGATTCCAAAGTATCTGCTGAAAGTGCCTCAGGTGGTTGATCCGTTCGACGCCATTAAGCAGCGCAAGGATCTGACCTATCTCGATCTGCCTCCAGACGCACTTGAGAAGATTCGGCCTAAAGTACAGCAGAAGCCGTTGGACAAGCCTCCGCAAATCGACAAGAAGACGCTCGAGGAGATTCAGAAATCCGCGCCGCCACCGCCCCCTCAAGAGACTAAGGCGCCCGAGCCCACTCCAGTGCAACCGGCTCAGCAGCCTGCTCCTCAGCCGCAGTCGCAGCCGCAAATTGAAAACCCCAAGCCGCCGGCCGTGCCGGCGCGGCCTAACTTTGCTTTGAATTCGCAAAACCCGGCAGACCAGTTACGCAACGCAATGAAGAACGCAGCGCGCGACCGTGGCCAGGGAACGGCAGGCAATCTGGGCCCCGATATCTTGTCCAAGCACCCGGGAGCAGGCACTGGCGGAGTTCAGGTTCTTTCAGACACCCAGGGTGTTGACTTCTCAAGCTGGCTGCAACGCTGGCATTACGAAACAGAGCGCACATGGGACCCGTTGATCCCAGACGAGGTGAATCCACCTATCTACAAGTCAGGCATGGTTGCCATTCGTTTCAAGGTTTTGCCCAACGGCAGACTCATGGACGGCAGCCTCGTGCTTGAGGGGCGCTCGGGCGACGTTGCTCTCGACCGCGCGGCCTGGGGCGCACTCACCGGATCGAACTATCCGCCTCTGCCGAGAGACTTCCACGGACCTTATCTCGAGCTGCGCGCATACTTCCTCTACAACATGCAGCCGCAGTAGGAATTCGGAACGCTTCAGACAAGCCGCCGCAAATAAGAATGGCCCACATCGGAACACGTGGGCCATCTTCATTTCAGCTTCAATCTGTTTTCGCGTTAGCCGTTCAGCAGATCCTGCAGCTTATTGAGCGTGCGGTGCAGGTCCTTGTCGGTGCGGCGCTGCTCGTCGATTTTGGCAATCGAGTGCATCACCGTGGTGTGATGCTTGTTGCCGAACTGGCGGCCAATTTCCGGCAGGCTGGCCTCGGTCATCTGCTTGGCAAGATACATGGCAATCTGGCGGGGCACCACCACGTTGCGCGAATTGTTCTTCTGCTTCAGGTCGCTCACCCGCATGCCGAAATTCTCAGCCACAGCGCGCTGAATCGCCTCGATCGTGATCTTACGCACCTGCATGTCGATGAACTGCTTCAGGCACTGCTGCGTTGAAGCCAGCGTGATCTCCATGTGATTGTGATGGCACCACGCAACCAACCGCACAAGCGCGCCTTCAAGCTCGCGCACATTGGTGCGCACGTTCGAAGCAACAAACAGCGCAACGTCCGTGGGCAGCTGAACCTGCTCGCTCTCGGCCTTCTTCAGCAGAATGGCCACCTTGGTTTCCAGATCGGGCGGCTGAATGTCCGCAATCAGGCCCCACTCAAAGCGCGAACGCAACCGGTCTTCAATTTCGGCCAGTTCCTTCGGCGGACGATCGGAGGCGATTACGATCTGCCTCATGCTCTCGTGCAGCGCATTGAAAGTATGGAAGAACTCTTCCTGCGTGCGCTCCTTCTGCGCGATGAACTGAATGTCGTCAACCAGCAGCACATCCACCGAGCGGAAACGATCACGGAAGCTCGTCATGCGATCGTTGCGCAGCGAGGTAATCATCTCATTCGTAAACTTTTCGGCTGAAACATAGCAGATGTTCGACGAAGGCTGACGGCGCTTCACTTCGTGGCCAATGGCGTGCATCAGGTGCGTCTTGCCCATTCCCACGCCGCCATACAGAAACAACGGGTTGTAAGCCCTCGAAGGCCGTTCCGCAACTGCCAGCGAAGCCGCGCGCGCAAACTGGTTGCCGTTGCCGATGACAAAGTTGTCGAACGTGTAACGCGAATTGAGCTGTGCCGCTGTCGACCAGTCGAAACGCGCCTGTTCGGGAGAACGCGCGGGCAAAGGAGGCGGAGCCGTCGGTGCATGCGCGGGCACAGGCCCAAATCCACCATCGCGGCGCTGCGGCGGAATGGAAGGATCCTCTTCCGCGGTCACGAACGTTACGTCGTCAAGCTCAAGAGACTGAAGGTCAATCGCTTCCTGAATCAGGTCGCCGTATCTGTCGCCAATGTGCTGGAATTCAGGAGAAGGAACACGTACGTAAAGCGTCCGGCCGCTCGTGTGGCTGTAGCGCGTCGGCTTGAGCCACGTCTCAAACGATTGCCGGATCACTTTCTTTTCAAGTGCCGCAAGAATCTGGAGCCAGGGGTTAAGAGCTGAACTCGGAGAAGTTGCAAATGCCATCGTACGTATCCTTACCCACGTCTCCTGCTGAGAACGGGCGCGTTTGAACAGTCAATTCAGGCAACGGGACTCTGCTGGCGGAAAATGACGCTAAGGCCGCCACAAATTTCGTTTCCTGACTACCTGATGCTGCTGGTCTGCCCCTGAATAATGACCTCGGGGCGGTGGACTACACAACCGTTCCGTGGGACGTGGTTAAACTTTCTTGAACGGTCCCGATAGTAGCACATCTTGCACTCGCTTCAATCACTCTTTAACAGAACTTTTCAAGGCTGTGAATGAGTTGCACCATTGATGGTGAAAGTCGATTTCAATGTTACCAGAGTTACTCGCGAGAACCACGTTGCGCGTCTCAAAGTCACACGTCGACGATGTCGTACGTATGCTGCAAAGGCTCGCGTTGCTCACGCCACAACGCTGGATTTGAATAAAATTCCTGATCAAAATCTTAGTTCGATTCGTGACGCATCTTGTGTGTGGACGATCACATACTTCCGATTTTTTCCTTCCCATTTTTCTTGGATGCGCCGATTGGATGCACGGAGATGAAATCGCGGCCTCCGATTCGTCGCCTGCACCATCTTGGTTTTGTCGCGTTTTCGCCCCAAGCATATGCTGACGTAATGTACGCTGGATTCCTGGCCGAGGTTCAGATATACTTGAAGATGCTGTCAAAAGCGTAGATTCTCTAATGGAAACAGGAGCGCATTTCAATGCCAAAGCGCACATTTCAACCCAACCGCCGCAGCCGTGTTAAAACACACGGATTTCGGGCGCGCATGAAGACCAAGGCCGGAGCCGCGGTGCTAAGCCGCCGTCGCGCCATTGGCCGCAAGCGTGTTGCCGTAAGCGCCGGTTACCGCGACTAGTTCGTCCCCGCCCCTGCCTGCTGGTTGCCACGGAACTCAGGTATCGCGATTCCGGATCGGGCTATCGGCTGCAATGCTATGAATCAAATTCAAAAGACTGACGACAACACGCTTGCCAAGAGCACGCCCGTTGTCCGTCAGTCGATGGCGCATCTGCGCCTCCGCAAGCATGCTGACTACCAGCGCGCATACGCGGCGAGCCGCAAGCGCCAGTCGGCTTCGATGAGCTGGTTCTTAGCTCCGCATGATCCTGCCACCAATCTGCCTGCTCCCCGCGTTGGCCTTACCGCAGGCAAGGTACTCGGCAAGGCACACGAACGTAACCGCATCAAGCGCCGCATGCGCGAGGCACTTCGCCGGCACACTGACCTGTTCCCAGTAGGCTGCGACCTGATTCTTCATCCCCGCCGTACGGTCATGACCATTGATTTCAGGAAACTCGAGACCGAAATCGTGCGTATCCTTGAACAGGCAAAGTCCGAAGCGGAACGGAGCGCGCAAATCTCTGCCGAAGCGAAGCCCACACGATGACGCGCATTCTACTGGCGCTGCTTGATTTCTATCGCCGATGGCTCTCGCCGGCCCTGCATACGCTGGGCCCGGGTGGATGCAAGTTTCTGCCCACCTGCTCGGAATACGCATCAATGGCAATCGCTACCCATGGACCACTGCGCGGCACCGGACTAGCTATGTGGAGACTGCTTCGGTGCCATCCATTTTCCCCTGGGGGACTTGACCCCGTACCCCCTCCCCGCGGAAGCCATAATCATTCACCCGAGCAATCAGGCTCTTCACAAACAAGACCTTTTCGGCACGACCCTTTACCATAGGAAGAGTGGCTGCCTGCTAGGGCGCCTCCCAGTACTCACAGGACGTATCCTTTGCCAGAAATTCAGAATCCAAATCTTCAAACGCAGGGTCACGGCGGCGGTGGTGGCGGCGGCGACATGAAGTCGACCATCGTCTTCTTTGCGCTCATGCTGGCCGTGCTCGTCGGCTATCAGTTCTTCTTCAAACCCGGGCAAGCCCCGGCGCCGGAAAAGCAATCGCAGCCTGCACAAACCCAGTCCCAGGCCCAAAGCCAGCCGAGCCAACCCGCTGCCCAGCAAACGCCACCGGCATCCGCCAAGGCAGCGCCGGTAAAGCCAAAGCCGAATACCCCAGCGATCGCCGCCTCCGCCGAAAGCACCACCACGGTTGAAAATGACCTGTACAGAATCGTCTTCACCAATCGTGGCGCGCAGGTTAGACACTGGATTCTCAAGCACTACAAAGACTCCGACGGCAAGCCGCTCGATCTGGTGCAGCCGCAAACGTCGGAACGCTTCGGCTATCCCCTTTCGCTATTCACTTACGAGCCTGAACTCACCAAGGAGCTGGACTCCGCTCTCTACCAGGTGACCGTCTCCGGCCAAACGCCGTCTGCAACCGGCCTCGTCGTAGCCCCCAGCACCGTCACGTTTCACTACGCCGCCAACGGCCTCGACGTGCTCAAGAAATTCCACTTCGATACCGGCTACGTGATCGATATTCAAACCGAGGTCAAGCGCAATGGAGTTCCGGTGCGCGCCCTTGTCGAGTGGCCTGCAGGACTCGGCGACATGGAAGAGTTCCTGCCTACGTCAACAAAGCGTTCGCAAATCTGGACCTCGGCCGCTTCCGAGTTCGCCTGGTCGCTCAACGGCAAGCATGACTCAATGGCCGCCAAAAAGGTCAGCAACGACGCCACGCTCGATCAGCCTTATAGCTATGCAGCGGTCATGGATCTCTATTTTGCCGCTGCATTCCTGCCCTACAATCCCGCGGGAACGTCGGTGGTCACGTTGCACAACACCATCGATCTGCCCAGCAAACTCGACGACCCCACCAGCAAGACAAAACCTGCCGATGTAATTGGCCTGGCGATCGGCGACACCAACGGCTACACGCACCTGCGGCTCTTCGCGGGCCCCAAGGCAACCGACGCTCTTAAGAATGTCCACGCCATCGGCCCCGATGGTAAGCCAAACGACATAACGCTCGAGCCGCTCATCGAATTTGGCTTCTGGACAATCATCGCCAAACCTCTCTACATCGTTTTGCGCTTCATGGTTCAGCACGGAATCGGCAACTGGGGTTGGGCAATCATCCTCTTCACCGTCGCATTCACGGTGGCGCTCTTGCCGACGCGCTTCATGATGATGAAGTCGCAGCTTAAGATGATGCGCATTCAGCCCAAGGTCGACGCCCTCAAGAATAAGTATGGGAGCCTGAAGGCAACCGACCCCAAGCGCAACGAAATGAATGCGGAGATGATGGCGCTATACAAGCAGGAAGGCGTCAACATGTACGGCGGCTGCCTGCCCATCCTCGTTCAGATGCCGCTGTTCTTCGCCTACTACAAAGTGCTCCTGAATGCAGTCGAACTGCGGCAGGCACACTGGTTCTGGCTCACCGATCTGTCACAGCCCGACCCGTTGCACATCCTGCCCATCATCATTATTTTGACCATGTTCCTCACCCAGTACATGACGCCGACGCCAGGCATGGATCCGGCACAGCGCCGCATGATGGCCTTCATGATGCCTGTTGTCTTCGGCTTCATGCTGTGGCAGTACGCCTCGGGACTGTCGCTCTACTGGGGCACAAGCAACCTCATCAACATGGCCCTTCAGATCGGCATTAACCGGTCGCACTACGGTCGAGAAATGCACGAGATCGCCGCTAAACGAGCAGCAAAAAAAGCGGGCAGATCTCCTAAAACAATTCAGGGCAAGCGCTAGCACTTTGGAAAGCTCGCTGAATTCAAACCCCGCCCAATATGCAATCCGGGCGGGGTTTTTCGTTCCTCTCGGCTTGAGCGTCGGCCATGGTATCTTCCTACCGTATGGCAAATCACAACTTCGTTCCCCATCCCGCGCCTGAAGCGGAGGAACTCTATCGCCGCTGGCTTCAGTTTCTCGACGATGAACTGGTTCGCCACGGTTCCCCCGAGCGGCGTTCTGAAATTGTTCGCGATCAACTGCACCAGCTCTACCTGGGTCGGCCCCACGGCGCCAAGTCCAGCAGCACGCTCACGTCCGAGTTGCCCAGCAACATCCTTGCTCTCTCGCTCGACCCCGCCAACGTCACGCTCGAAGCGGAATACTATCCCGACACCGATCACGAGCGCTACGCGCGGCGCAAACCTCTGCTCTGGTTCTGGAAGATGTTCGACCGCTCACCAATCGGCATGAACCACTGGCTCGGGCTGCGCTTTCGCTGCATGCTGGCCCGGCACATCTTTGAGCACATCGGCTCCAGCGTAAAGATCTATCACGGTGTCGACCTCACCTTTGGATACAACCTGTCCGTCGGCGATGGCGCAACAATCCGCCAGGGAGCTCTGCTCAACGACCGCGGCGGCATCACCATCGGCAAGGGCGCGGTCATCGGCTCCTTCGCGCGCGTTTACTCTCAGTCGTACGCGTCCGACGATCACGAGCGCGTCACCCTGGTGCACACCAACATCGGAGCGCGTGCCCGCATCGCCAGCCACGCCATTGTTCTCGCCGGCAATCATGTGGCTGACGGCGAAGCGGTTGGCGCATTCCCGGCCAGCGCCACATAGTGAGAACACAAGCCAACGTGCTAACCTGAGTTTTCAATCATTTGGAGTGTCTCATTGCAGTCCACCGCCTTTCTCATCGCCGTTTTCGAGTTCGTCCTCCTCATCTTCTCGCTCAGTGTGCATGAGTGTGCTCACGCCTGGACGGCCTCGCTACTTGGCGATCAGACCGCGCGTCTCGAAGGACGCATCACGCTCAATCCCATGTACCACGTGGACCCGATAGGAACGCTGTTGTTTCCGGCCATCATGATCTTCGGGCCGCTGGTCGGGATGGGAATGTTCGGCGGCATGCTCGTCGGCTGGGCCAAACCGACACCCGTAATCACCCGCAACTTTCGCAAGATCCGCCGCGACGACAATCTGGTAACGCTTGCCGGTCCCGCTTCGAACTTGCTCATCGTTGTGATCGCGACGCTGGCCCTCATCGTAATGGCCTTTGTCATGCCGGATGGCCGGAATATTGTGAAGTATTCTTTTGTTGCGTCGCTGCGTGGAGGTCTCGGGGGAGTTTTACCACAGCCCTTTGTGCTGCTCTGCACGCTCGCCATCCTCATCAACCTTTCCCTGTTCTTTTTCAATCTGCTGCCCATTCCACCGCTCGACGGCAGCCGCGTAACCCGCAATCTGCTTCCGTACAACGCCGTCCAAGTGTACGACCGCATTCCGATATGGCTGAGCTACCTGCTCATGATCTTCCTCGGCGGGACGTTCATATCAATGTTTCTGGGACCCTCCATCAGGCTCATATACACCACCCTTATCCACATCTAGCCGCCCGCAGTAATCTAGCTGCCGCCAGCAGTGCCGATACAATGGAATGAGCTTTTCCAGACAGTCGGTAGCATACTGCGGCGTCATCCTGAAATTGAATATCGAATCGAAGATCAAGATGTCTGAACCTCTGAACTCATCTCTCCAAAATCCATCTGCCCGGCCGCGCGTGCTGAGCGGCATGCGCCCCACCGGCAAGCTGCACCTTGGCAACTTCATGGGGGCGCTGGCCAACTGGGTAAAGCTGCAGGACCTATACGACTGTTACTTCTTCATTGCCGATCTGCACGCCCTGACCACCGACTATGCCGACACGTCGAAACTTGCGCCCAACACGCGCGAAGTCGCGCTCGACTTTCTTGCCGCGGGGCTCGACCCGGCAAAATGCACCATCTTCGTGCAGAGCAGAGTGAACCAGCACTACGAACTTCCGCTGCAACTAGGAATGATTACGCCTTTGGGCTGGCTCGAACGCGTGCCTAGCTATAAGGAGATGCAGGAGAACCTGACCAACAAGGACCTGACCACATTCGGCTTCCTGGGTTACCCGGTCCTTATGGCCAGCGACATTCTGCTCTATCAGCCACAGTTTGTGCCCGTCGGCCAGGATCAGCAGGCGCACGTGGAGCTGACACGAGAAATCGCGCGGCGCTTCAACCAGTTCTACAAGTTGGGCGATCGAGAAGTTCTGCCCGAGCCCAAGGTACTGCTCACGCCTTCACCCAAGCTCCCCGGCACCGATGGGCGAAAGATGTCGAAGAGCTACGGTAACACCATCCAAATGACCGATCCCGAATCCGTGGTTCGCCAGAAGCTGAAGACCATGGTTACCGATCCGGCGCGCGTCCGGCGTACGGATAAAGGCGATCCAGACAAGTGTCCGGTGGGCGATTTGCACAAGGTCTTTTCCACTCCGGAGACGATGGCCAAAGTCTACGAAGGCTGCCGTACGGCAGGGATCGGCTGCATTGAGTGCAAAGGCTGGGCAGCGGATGCGTTGGTGCAGGTGCTCACTCCGATTCAGGAACGCCGCGCGAGCTTCAGCGATGAAAACGTGGAAGAAATCCTCGTTGACGGATCACGCCGCGCTGCCACTCGTGCTGAGCAGACAATGCAGGATGTCCGCGCCGCGATGAAGCTGCCCTTCTCCGTGAAGTCCAGTATCTGATCTTTGCCTAAACCGCCTGGGAGAAATAAGGATGGAAACAAAGCAGGTCCCTTGGTGGCGTAAAGCGCTGGATTTTGCTCTGAGCGGTTTCCGCACAGGCTTTGGCCTGTTTTCGCGAACCGAAAAGAACCCTACAGAAATCAAGCCGGAGATCGTTGCCGGACACCAGAAATTTCGGGAAGAAGCTGAGTTGACTGATCGTTCCCCCGCACAGGATCAAATCGTCGAAGCACTTGAGGTGGCCGAAACTGCCTCTGAGCCGGAAGTTGAAAGCGTCGCCGCGCGCGAAGCGGCCGTACTCGAAAAAGTGGCCGCACTCGAAGTCGACCGGAAAGCCGAAGCTGAGGCTGAGGCTCCTGTCGAGCAGGACGCCGCTCCGGCTCTGGACACGACCTCTGAGCCCGAAGTTGTTGAGCCCGAGCCGCAGCCTGAACCGCAACCTGAAATTGAAGCAGAACTGCAACCGCCGAGCGAAATCGAACCGGCTGATTTATCTGATACGAGGCCACCCGAAGCTGAAGTTGAGCAACGACAAGCTGAGGCTATGCTGGAGTCCGATCTGGAATCGGATACAGTCGAGGCATTGGAACCTGAAGCCGAAGCGCAACCTATAAGCACAATCGAACCGGCTGAAATCGCCGATGCACCGGCAATCGGCGCCGAAGTTGAGCAGCAAAAAGCTGAGCCGGTTCAGAAGTCCGAGCCGGAGTTGGCCGTAAGCGAAGAACCTGCACCTGAAGCTGCAATTCAGGATAAGCCGGATGGTGAAACCTTTGCCGCGACAGAGGATCTGACGCCTGAAGCAGCGCGCGAACCGGCAGCCGCATCCGAAGTCGAAGAGGCTTTCCCCAAAGACACCGACCAACTCGATGTGATGACCAACGAACTTGTTGACGAAGTGACAATGGTGGCCCAATCTGCAATAAGTGAAGATACGGAAGCTGAAGCTCCTTCCCCGGTTCCCGACGAGATGGCAGAACACGTTGCAAAACTCCCGGACGATTTGAACGAATTAGACAAATCGAACGAGTTGCCTGAAGAGCCACCGCAAATATCCGCGGAAATTGAATCGGATGCTGATCAATCTTCCGAACAGGTCGTTGAGCTCGCCCCAGGGCCGGGTGGCCAGGCAATCGTTGAAGAAAGTGATGCCGGCAAAGACGGCGCAGTTGAACCGCAGATGGAATTGAATCACCCCAATCCGGAGACAGCCGCAGAGCAGGTTGAAGAATCTGTCGCACCGGGTAGCGCAGTGGAAGAACCCGTTGCCGCGACAGTAGAGACTGCCGCATCCGAGGAGCCGGCCGCTGCGCCGGAAACGGCCTCTCAGGAGCCACAGGCTACGGACGAGCCCGAAGCCGCCGAACCTCAGGAAGCTGCTGTAGCTTTGGCGAACAATGTTTCTGCGGCACAGCACCCCTCCAAGCCTTTCATCAAGCACGAACTGCGTGCAGGCGAAGTGGACAATTCCACGTTTTCAGTCATCGTCTCGCAGGTGTACGACGGCCCGCTCGATCTACTGCTCGACCTCATCCGCAAGCAGGACATCGATATCTACGACATACCCATCGCGCGCATCACGGCGCAGTTCCTGGCCTATGTCAACCAGTTGAAAGCGAGCGACGTGGATGTTGCCGGCGAGTTCATCTACACCGCATCGCTGCTTATCCATATCAAGAGCAAGATGCTGCTGCCGCGTGCGCCTTCAGGCCCTGAAGATGCAGTGGAAGATCCGCGCCGCGAGCTGGTGGAGCGCCTGCTGGAGCACGAGCGCTTTAAGAACGCGGCCCAGATGCTGCAGCAGAAGCAAATGCTTGAAGCTGCCACGTGGACCAACCCCGGCGTACGTGACTTTAAGGAAGACACCGGCGCCGAACCGGAGATCGCAGCCGATACCGTGGACCTCGTACGGGTCTTCCGCGACATTCTGGAGCGCGCCCGCAACCGGCCCGTCATAAACGTCGAAGAAGACTCCGTAACCGTCGGACAGATGATCCAGTTTTTGTCGCGTCGGCTATCGATGGAAGATAAGCCGATCGCTCTCAAAAAGCTGCTCAGCCAAAGCCGTTCAGAGCGCGCCTTGATCGCTATGTTCCTCGCATTACTGGAGTTAGTAAGGCTTCAGGCCATCCTGCTTCGCCAGGACCGAGCCTTCAGTGAGATATTCATTAAAAAACACTCCAACTTCGAAGAAATAATGACCCAAGCCCCCACCCACGACGATTGGAACTAAACTATTGAATTTAATATAGTTATGCGCTATAAATTGGCGCGGTTTCGCAACGGTGTTCCCATAGCTAACGAGGGCACTCACTTCGCCAGTCTTTGTGCGCACAATGGTTTGGAAACGGCCATTTCAGAATCCTGTCCTGACCGCTTTTCCACCTCAAGGGCTCGACGTCACTAAAGTCTTCGGGCCTCCCGGTGTAGAATCAGTTGTTGCCCGGCATTAACTCCTCCCCACCGGGAAAGCAGTCGCGCTTATTTTGCGATTGTTGGGGTTTTATGATCGCTTTCTCAGTTGGCCCTTTTCATTCCTCTGGTAAGCCTGCTCATTCCTATTCCCTTTTCAGCGCCACCTTAACAACCGAAGTCTGGAGGACCATGCGGACCCGGATTCGTTCCGGCCGCGTCGGTGATTTCTGATGGCAGACCTCGCAGCGGTCGTTGAAAGAATGCCGTCGGGCGAGACTCTGCTCGACAGCAAGATGAAGAAATCCCCCGACCGTGCCGGTGTCGCAGCATTTCTGATTGCGCTGATTGCCGGACTAGGCTATATCGCTTACCAGGTTGGCAGGGATCTCGACAGCATCACAATAGCCAGCACATGGCCCTACGTGATGCTTACGATGGCGCTGCTGATTGCGCTTGGCTTCGAATTTGTAAACGGGTTTCACGACACGGCAAACGCTGTCGCTACCGTCATCTATACCCATTCGCTGGAGCCGACGATCGCTGTCGTATTGTCGGGGCTGTGCAACCTGGTGGGCGTGTTGTTCTCTACTGGCACGGTTGCTTTCGCCGTAGTTACTCTGCTGCCTGTTGAACTGATCCTGCGTGTCAGTTCCGGCACGGGATTCGCGATGGTTTTCGCGCTGCTTATCGCGGCAATCTTATGGAATCTTGGCACGTGGTGGTTTGGTTTGCCCGCTTCGAGTTCACACACCATGGTTGGTTCCATCATCGGTGTAGGGCTTGCCAATCAGCTTCTCAGCCCACACGGTGCAGCTTCAGGCGTTGACTGGGGGCAAGCCATCAAGGTGCTTGAAGTCCTGCTGGTCTCTCCCGTCATGGGTTTTGTTCTGGCGGGCGTGCTGATCCTGATTTCAAGAAGGCTCATTAAATATCCCACGCTGTACGAACCGCCAAAAAATGACGCCCCGCCGCCGTGGCCCATTCGGATCCTGCTTATTGGTACGTGTACCGGTGTCAGCTTCTTCCACGGTTCCAATGATGGGCAAAAAGGCATGGGTCTGATCATGCTGATCCTTATCGGCACCGTGCCTGCGGCTTATGCGCTGAATCATGGGCTCAGTTCTACCTACGTGCAGAGCTATATCGTTGCATCGGAACAAGCCGGACAGATCCTTGAGAACCATGCCGATATCAATGGCGCCATAAGCTCGGATCCTCGCACTGAAGTCACACAGTTTCTGCGCACGCAGGAAATGCGCCCCAACACCGTCATCGCAGTCAAGAGCTTGATCGCTGAGAGCAGTAGCGAAATGGCACAGTACAACGACTTCAAGTCCCTTCCAGCGCCGATGCAGAGTACCGTTCGCAACGACATGTACCTGACCAACGAAGCGTTGCGGTTGATGGAAAAGAACCATAATCCGGCTTTTTCGACGGCTGAAGTGGCTTCGCTCAAGAGCTATCAGCAGATGCTCGATCAGGCCACCAAGTTTATTCCTGACTGGGTAAAGGTTGCGGTCGCTCTTGCTCTCGGTCTGGGCACCATGGTCGGCTGGAAACGCATTGTGGTAACCGTGGGTGAAAGAATCGGCAAACAGCATCTGTCATATGCCCAGGGCGCGAGTGCCGGGCTGGTGGCCATGGGAACGATCTTCCTTGCTGACCAATTCGGCCTGCCGGTAAGCACTACGCATATTTTGAGTTCGGGCGTAGCCGGCACCATGTCGGCCAACGGCAACGGCCTGCACCTCTCGACCGTGCGCAATATCGCTGCCGGATGGGTGTTTACATTGCCTGCCGCTGCCCTACTTTCTGGATTACTCTACGTTCTGTTCCGCGCCATTTCGTAGAACTTGCGGCGATTTCCCCTTCATTTCGAATAGCTATCCCCCAAGACGTCTGAGTTTTCCAGAAACAGGCGCGTGTTCCACGTTTTCGCCCGCCTCTCGCAGGCACACAGAGCCCTTTCTATCCGGTACCATACTCTAGAGCCTGTTATTAACTTTCCAGTGGGTGGCGTTGCTGGAGAAAATCGCGTCGGACGAGGCGGAGGACGAAGACTTTGGCTATTCCAAGGCGAGGACAACTACGAAGTATGGCGGGATTTTCTCCGCAACCCGGAGGGTTGGGGCCAATTTTCCCGATTTCTGAGTCGGTTGTCGCAAACAGACATCCAGTCTGTGTCGCTCCTCCCTTTTTGAACTCGGAAAAATTGGCTTCCAGCGCTGCCCGCGCGAAAGCTAATAAGAGACTCTAGGTACCTATTCTCGAATGAGCCTTAAAGCAAAACTTGAAGCAGTAATTTACGCCGCCGAAGAGCCAGTCACATTGGCTCAACTCGCTCAATTATTCCCGGATGAGGCCCTGGAATATAAGGCCGAGCAGCAAGCCGCCACAAACACCGCTGCCTCCGAAGACTCGCCTCAGTCGGAAACAACCGACGAGATCGACTTTGACACCCTGGTCGAAGGCGCCGGGACTGACGTGCCCGTTGAGCCGACACCGGAGCCCGAGTCAGTCCGCGCGGACGAAGGCCCACAAGAGGTTCAAACGACTCCGGCCGAATCCGAATCGTCAAAACAGGAAGCCGGCGAAGGTGTGGACGAAGCCGCTGCCCAGGCTGCACAGAAGCGTGAAGCAAAGCAGCGCGACCGCGAGGTGCGGGCTATTCTGCGGGGCATCCTTGACCAACTGATCGCCGAATACTCATCGGATGATCGCGGGGTTGAAATTCGTGAGATCGCCGGCGGATTCCGCATGGCGACAAAGCCCGAGTGCCACGACGTGGTGCGTTCGTTCGTCAAGAGTCTGAAGCCGGCAATGAAACTCTCGTTGCCCGCACTCGAGACTCTGGCCGTGGTTGCCTACAAGCAACCTGTGACAGCACCTGAAGTGAACGAAATCCGTGGGGTGGATTCATCAGGCGTATTTGGTTCGCTGCTGGCACGCAAACTGATTGCCACCGCCGGGAGAAAGCCTGTGCTCGGGCGACCCATCCTCTACAAGACGACCAAAGAATTTCTAATGCGGTTTGGCCTCAAGGATGTGTCGGAGCTGCCATCGATGGAAGAGTTCGAAAAGATGGCTGCTATTGAATTTGAAGAGACTGAGAATGCCGAACAGCCGGTAGCCGAACCGGAACTGCAGGAAGAGATGGGATTCGACAAGGATTCAGACACTGAATCGTCATCGAGCGAATCAGGGGCGGGCGAACCCGAACCGGTCGAAGAGAGTAAGGATACCGAGACCGAGCAAGCTGAACCTCCTCCCACACAGTAAGAAGAAACCGAGGCTGCCGAGATGGCAACGAAGAAGTCGACAAAGAGCGTAAAGGCTACCGCACTTAAGATCACACCGATCGATCCAGAACCAAAGTCAAAGCCTAAGTCAAAGGCGGAGCCGGAGCCAAAGCCAAAACGCAAGCGCAAGGTAACAGTGCCTGTCCCAACCCCCACAGCAGGAATCGAAGATCCTCTGGGCGAACCTGCCGACGGCGAAGGCAAAGCCTATCTCGGCGACGAAAATGCGCTGGAAGCCAGCGGTGTCGAGCCGGAGAGCACGGAAGCAAGCATCGAATATCCTCCTGTTGATGCCGAGGCAGAGGCCGCTGAAGTAGAAGAAGAAGCTGCCTCTGAGCCCCAGTCGCCGCCTAAGCTCGAACGCCTGCAGAAGATTCTGTCGCAAGCAGGGGTTGCGAGCCGACGCAGAGCCGAAGAGTTGATTACAGAAGGCCGCGTGCAGGTGAACGGGACTGTGGTCACCGAGCTGGGCTCGAAGGCCGATCCTTCGCGCGACCACATTCGTGTAGACGGAAAACTCCTCCACGGCGCAGAACGGCATCGCTATTTCATTCTGAACAAGCCGAAGGGGTATGTCACCACGGTCAGCGATCCGGAAGGCAGGCCGACCGTAATGACGTTCTTTGAGAAGATGCGCGAGCGTCTTTACCCCGTTGGCCGCCTGGACTACTTGAGCGAGGGGCTGCTGCTGGTAACCAACGATGGTGAGCTGGCGAACAAGCTCACCAAAGCTGCATCGGGGGTGGAGAAGACGTACCTGGTGAAGGTTGCCGGTCAGCCAAGCGAAGACGAACTGGACAAGCTGCGCGGTGGCGTAGCGATCGACCGCGGCCAGCCCGGTTCAGGAAAAGTGCACACAGCTCCCGCGCGCGTTCGGCAAGTGAGGCAGGGTGACAATCCCTGGTATGAAGTTGTGCTGATTGAGGGCCGCAATCGCGAGCTGCGCAAGATGTTCTCGGCGATCGGTCACTTTGTCGAGAAGATCCGGCGCGTTGGTTATGGACCGCTGGTTCTGGATGTGGAACCTGGAAAGCTGCGCGAGTTGGAGCCGGACGAGTTGGCAAAGCTGCGGCTTGCGGCTGAAGGAAAGCTGCGTACTCCCAAGGCAAAAGAGGTGCGACGCCGGAACCGCATTGATGCAGAATTACCCACGGTAAGGCCAAAATCGAGCCCGCGTCCGGCAGCCAAGCCATTTGCGCCAAGGTCATTCGAGCGCGGCGAAGCTACTGAGGACCGCGCGGGTAGCTTCCGTCCAAAGAGAGCATTCAGTCCAGGTAAGCCCACATACGGGACAGGAGCGCCGAAACCTGCCTCGGGTGCTCCTTCTTTCCAAACGGACAAGGGCTTCAAGAGAGAGCGCCCCGAGCGCCCTCCGTTTCGTCCTGCGGGTGAGAGCGGTTACCGTGGCCGGCCTGCTGCGGGTGGCGGTTTTGAGAAGAAGCCCTTCCGAGGCAAGCCGACTACCGGCCGTTTTGAAGATCGCCCATTCAAGGGCAAGCCTACTGGCGATAAGCCTCGCTGGCGGAATGCGGAAGGTGAGCGGCCCAGGCAGTCACGGCCCTCAACCGGGGGTCCAAGGTCTGGCGGGTCGAACTTCGACCGGCCGAAGTTTGACAGACCGAGAACAGATCGACCCGCGCCGAGAAGTTATGACAGGCCCGTTCGCTCCGAGAGGACAGGCTCAGAACGCCCACGTCCTCCGCGTGAAAATAGCCGATTTGAACGCCCGTTTACACCCAGGAGTGGGCCGCCACGCACCGCGGGGACAAGACCGGCAGGTAAGCCGTTCAGGCCGAGTGGTCAGGGTGGATCTCGACCCGCGTTCGGTTTTGGTTCGCGGCCGTCTGGCCCACGCCCGCAGGGTGGCGCAGGTTCGAGACCCAGAACAGGGCCTGGTGACAGAGGAGCGGAGTCCCGGCCATCGCGGCCACAGTCGCAAGGTTTCAACAAACCGGGTGGCGGAAGATCGAGTTTCCAGAACCGTGGTGGAGGTGCAAACCGCGGAGGTGGACGCAGCAACAGTGCGCCTCGCAGCGGTGGACATTCAAGCGGCCCTCGCCCAGGCGGCAAAAGGCGACCTTAATAATTCGCAGATGCGCGCCGTTCAGTACCACGCCGCTTAAGGCTTGGGTTCGGTGGCGCGCATGAATTCCGCCAGGTAATCCTTCCAGACCGCAGCTACTGTGTGCGTTCCGTGCCCGCGTGTCATGTCTGAAATCGGCAGCAGAATAAAACGCGCCTTCGGCATCCGCTTCACCATCTTCTCGGCAATACCCAACTCCGGCGGATTGATGAAATCGTCGGCAGAGTTCATCCACAACACCGGCGCTGTGATGCGCTCCAATTTCGGGCTGGGATCGTAGTTCCGACTTGCGTTGAAGTAGAAGATCATATTGTTTGCATCCACATTTGCGTCAGCCCGCGCCAGATAACTGTCGATAAACTGCTCGGCCTGCTGACGAGTGGGTTCGTTCTTCTGCAATTGAAGCGGGCTTGAGCCCATCACAAACCCCAGCTCGATTGCGTTGCGAATCCCCTGCATGGGTTCAGTCTTATATTCGCCGCCCATCCACGCGGGATCGAGCTTGATTGCCTGGATGATCATGTAGCGCATCATGCGATTGCGCCCGGCAATCTGCACCGGCAGGCACGCAAGCGGCACAAGCGCATCGGCGAACTCTGGATAGGTTTCGCCCCACACAAACGTCTGCATGCAGCCCATCGACGTGCCAAGGATCAGACGCAAGTGATCGATCTTCATCTCGCCGAGCATCATGCGCTGGCTGCGCACCATGTCGTCGTAGTCGTAGGCCGGGAAGTGCGCGTGCAGGCCATCGGAAGGCTTGGAGCTTTCGCCGTGGCCGATGTCGTCCGGCAGGATGAGGAAGTATTTTGTGATGTCAAGAGGCTGCCCCGGACCAAACAACACATTCGAGAACAGAGGATTCATGAGCGAGTGTGCGTTGCCGCCAGTGCCGTGAAGCAGAAGGATGGCATTGTCCGTGTGTCCGGCAGCGTTGCGGTGCGGCGTGCCCAGGGTGATGTAGTGCAGGCGCAATTCAGGCAGGGTCTCGCCGGTGCCAAAGTGGAAATTCGGCAACATTACGCTGCCATCGGCGGTGGGCCATGTGGAGGCGGTTGATGCCGGTGCAGTGTTTCCAGGTGACTTGGCTCCATTCTGGGCCATCGCGCACAGGCTGGGGAATAAAGCAAACGCGATTAGGGTCAGTACCGCGCGCATTTGCATGGTTCACTCCTTGGATTCTTTCGAGCCTATCGGCTGCCGCCATCTACTGCAAGCTCATCTTTTGGTTCTCTGCGCGCCGACGCCTGCGGCGAAATCCCATTCCCCGGGTAGCGTGCTTCACGATAAAATTCAGGTGGAATCAATGCGCCACCCATCTTTCATTTCTGAGGAGCCTTTGTTCAGGCGCTTTCGCCGAGGCCGGCACGACCGTGGACGGCGCTCCTCCCGCTGAGTAATCTATCCAGTTGATATGTTTTCAGGTCCGCAAGCGGTACTATGCGCCGCAACGGCCGGCAGAGTTCTGACGCAACGAATTCTGCGATTCATACGCCGAACCACAGATTCATCCGCGAGAACTGCGGATAGAAAGGTCCTTCCCTGATGAACAGCTTTGCCAGCAAGGCCACGCTCAAATCCGGCAACAAGTCTTACATCATTTATCGCCTTCCCGCGCTTGCGGCCGAGGGCTTCAATCTCAGCCGCCTTCCATTCAGTCTGAAGATCCTGCTTGAAAATCTGCTGCGCCGCGAAGATGGCGTCACCGTCACCGCGGGCGATATCGAGTTTCTGGCCAAGTGGGACGCCAAGGCCGAACCCAGCCGCGAGATCGCCTACATGCCCGCACGCGTGCTGATGCAGGATTTCACGGGCGTTCCCGCGGTCGTGGACCTGGCGGCGATGCGTGATGCTATCAGCTCGCTTGGCGGTGACCCGGAGCGGGTCAATCCGCTGGTGCCAGCCGAACTGGTGATCGACCACTCTGTGCAGGTGGACGAGTACGGAACCTCTGGAGCATACAGCGCGAACTCGCTGCTTGAGTTCCAGCGCAATCGCGAGCGCTACGCATTCCTCAAGTGGGGCCAGACTGCATTCCGTAACTTCTCCGCAGTGCCGCCAGGAATGGGCATCTGCCACCAGGTAAATCTCGAGTATCTGGCGCGCGTGGTGTTCACCGCCGAGGGAGACAGCGAGCAGGTCGCGTATCCCGACACGGTTGTCGGCACAGACTCGCACACCACCATGATCAACGGCCTTGGCGTACTGGGCTGGGGCGTGGGCGGTATTGAGGCCGAGGCGGCGATGCTTGGCCAGCCGGTCTCCATGCTTGTTCCTCAAGTGGTTGGTTACAAGCTCACCGGCAAGCTGCGCGAAGGCGCAACAGCGACCGACCTGGTGTTGACCGTAACACAGGCTTTGCGCAAGCTCGGAGTCGTTGGCAAGTTTGTTGAGTTCTACGGACCCGGCATCGCCGAACTGCCGCTCGCCGATCGCGCCACCATCAGCAACATGGCTCCCGAGTACGGCGCAACTTGTGGGATCTTCCCGGTGGATGCAGAGACACTTCGCTACCTTCGCTTGACCGGCCGCAGCGAGGAACAGATCGCGTTGGTTGAGGCCTACTACAAGGAACAAGGGTTATTCCACACTGCCGACTCACCTGCAGCGGAGTACACGCAGACGCTCGAACTGGATCTTGCCAGCGTTGAACCGAGCGTGGCGGGCCCCAAGCGCCCGCAGGATCGCGTGTTGTTGAAAGACGCTGCCTCCAGCTTCGCGCAACAGCTCCCCTCGTTGCTGGCGCCAACAGCCAAGCCGCTGGGAACACGCACTGCCGCTGCATGGGAACGTAATGCTGTTGCCGACACCGCAGCTGCCGAAACACTTCCGCTGCACGTGACGACGACTGTGAAAGAGCGCTTCAACGTTGATCCAGATCAGTACCTCGACCATGGTTCGGTGGTGATTGCTGCTATTACTAGTTGCACCAACACTTCGAATCCTTCCGTCATGGTGGCTGCGGGCATCCTGGCCAAGAAGGCGGTTGAAAAGGGCCTGAGTGTTCCGCCCTGGGTCAAGACTTCGCTCGCTCCGGGTTCGCGCGTTGTGACGGACTATTACGAACGCTCCGGATTGCTTCCGTATCTCGAAAAGCTGCGCTTCAACGTCGTTGGCTACGGCTGCACCACGTGCATCGGCAACTCCGGCCCCCTGCCCGCCGACGTTTCCAAGAGCATCGACGAACATGGTTTGGTCGCTGTCAGTGTGCTCAGCGGCAATCGCAACTTTGAAGGCCGCGTAAATGTGGACGTTCGCGCCAACTATCTTATGAGCCCACCGCTGGTTGTTGCGTATGCGCTTGCAGGCCGCATCGGCCACAATTTCGATACCGACCCGCTTGGAACAGACAAAGACGGTACGCCCGTCTACCTCAAGGACATTTGGCCATCGCAGTCTGAGGTAGCCGCGGCAATCGAGAAGGGTGTAACCAGCGAAGCATTCCGCAAGGAGTACTCCACCGTCTCAGAAGGAGACGCAAGCTGGCAGGGCCTGAGCTTCCCCACCGGCGATGTGTACCAGTGGGAGCCCGATTCAACCTACATCCGTCAGGCGCCTTACTTCGACGGCATGACCAAGACACCGCCTCCGGTTAGCGACATTCTTGGCGCGCGCGTGCTTGCAGTGCTGGGCGACTCCGTGACCACCGACCACATTTCACCGGCCGGCAACATCAAGGCAAACGGACCGGCCGGGAAATATCTCGCGGAGCATGGCGTAAAGCCGGCAGACTTCAACAGCTACGGCTCGCGTCGAGGCAACCACGAAGTGATGGTACGCGGCACCTTTGCCAATGTGCGCCTGCGCAACAAACTCGCACCGGGCACTGAGGGTGGAGTAACCCGCCTGCTGCCGGAGGGCGAGCAGATGTCGATCTTCGACGCAAGCGTGAAGTATGCTGAACGCGGTGTGCCGCTGGTGATCCTGGCTGGAAAGGAATACGGTTCCGGCTCCTCACGTGATTGGGCAGCAAAGGGTCCGAAACTTCTGGGTGTCCGCGCGGTCATTGCTGAAAGCTTCGAACGCATTCACCGCTCCAACCTTGTGGGGATGGGCATTCTGCCGCTGCAGTTTGAAACGGGTCAGAATGTCGAGTCGCTTGGCCTTACCGGCGAAGAAGTGTACGACTTCCCCGGCCTGACGACAATGCTGAAGGACAAATTCGCCAATAGCCGGGTCATCGCGGTGAAGGCGAAAGCCGCAGGCGGCAAGGTGAAGGAGTTCAACGCCGTGGTTCGCATCGACACACCTCAGGAGATTGGCTACTTCGAGCACGGCGGCATCCTGCAGTATGTGCTTCGCCAACTTGCAGCAAAGTAACACATATCTCTAAATCTTTGCGCATAAGCATCAGCGAGCGCGAAATGCCTTCCTAACTGGAACGCATTTCGGCTCGCTGATCCATTTTTACATTGACTCTTCTACCTGATCGGTTTCAAATCTCCATCATCGGAGCTCCTCCCGCCACGATCCCCATGGGCCGAGAGGCAATCATCAACCGGAACAATTCCCGCCCTTCAAAAGGCTATGTGCCAAGCAACCCTGATGATATTGAGCGAACGCAGAATCTCTTGCGCTTGATGTCGCCACCTTTCTATTCCCTGGAGGAGAGATGAATTCGCCCAAGAGGGTTCGAGTAATAAGCAGAATACTGCAGGTGTCTGTCGCCGCCTTCTGCTTGCAGGCTGCTTCGACGATCGCCGTGTCCGCACAGGACACAGGTAAAACACGCACCTACTACGTGTCCGCCGACGAGGTGCAATGGGATTATGCGCCCTCAGGCCGCGATGAAGCTATGGGCATGGAGTTCGATGAGATCGCCAAGACCTATACAGAATCCGGACCGCACCAAATCGGCCGCGTATACAAGAAAGCCATATATCGCGAGTATACGGATGGAACATTCTCGAAGCTTAAGCCACGCGCTCCTGAAGATCAGTATCTCGGGCTGGTGGGACCTATCCTGCGCGGAGAAGTCGGCGACACCATAAAGGTTGTCTTCAGAAACAATGCCACGCACCCTTACAGCATGCATCCGCACGGCGTGGTCTATAAAAAGGATTCAGAGGGCGCGGATTACAACGACGGCACCAGCGGCGCAGATAAGGAAGACGGTTGCGTCGCACCAGGCGCCACTCACGTCTACAACTGGGAGATTCCTGAGCGGGCAGGTCCAGGCCCTAATGATCCCAGCTCGATCTTCTGGCTTTACCACTCGCATTGCGAAGAACTGCGTGACGTGGCCGCAGGTCTGTTTGGAGGCATTATCGTGACCCGGAAGGGCTGGGCACTTCCCGATGGCCGGCCCAAGGACGTTGACCACGAATTCGTGAACATGTTCATCGCAATCAACGAGAACGAAAGCTGGTATCTCGATGACAATATCCGGGACCATACAACCGACCCCAAAGGAGTGAACCGTGGTGAGTTCAGCCCACTGACGGTCACCGGAATGTTTGGAACTGTAGCAGGGAAAGGATTTGCGAGCACCAATGTCAAGTGGTCCATCAATGGATACATTTATGGCAACATGCCCATGATGACCATGAAGAAAGGCGACCACGTGCGATGGTATGTAGCCACGCTTGGCGACTTCAACAACGCGCACACTCCGCATTGGCATGGGAACACAGTGATTGTCGGGGGGCTGCGAACGGACGTCATTTCCGTTGTATCCGCGCAGATGATCACAGCAGACATGGTGCCGGATGCAACAGGAATCTGGCTATACCATTGCCACATCAGCGACCACATGATGGCAGGAATGGTGGCGCGTTACGAGGTGACGGACCGCTGATTGCCGGCCAGACTACGGATTCGAGATCTTGGGCGGGTTCGGTGAGGGGTACCTGCGAAATGTCTTGGGCTTGCGAGCACCTCGCTTTGGCTTGCCTTCGATCGGTTCCGCTTCACCCGTCTCAGGGTCACGCGTGAGCTGGAACCGATAGCCCTCCATCTGCTGCTCGCCCATCACATGCAGACGCATAAAGTTGGTGGAGCCCGATTTCGTCCGGGTTCCAGCAACGATTGCAATCACCTCGCGAGGGCGCACGAAATCATTCACGTCGAGAAGCCTTTCCGCCGTCTCCACCATGGCCTCAGTGCTGCTGACCTTGGGACAGCGGATCGGTGTTGTTCCCCACAGCAGATTCAAGCGATTGATGGTGACGTCGACAGGGCTAAGCGCGAAGATCGGCGCCGAGGGGTGATATTTCGAGAGCTGACGAGCCGTCTGACCCGACTCAGTAAACAAGGCAACGCCGCGAAGATCCAGATCGTCAGCGGCGTGGGCCGTAGCCTCGCAAATGGTCTCAGCGATGGACAGGTGCGACTGGCGCATCCTCGGTTCCCACAGGTTCTGATCCTTGATGTCGCGTTCAGCCTCGGATACGATGCGCGCCATCATGGCTACCGCTTCCACCGGATACTTGCCCACGGCAGATTCACCGGAAAGCATCACGGCGTCAGTGCCGTCGTAAACTGCGTTAGCCACGTCAGAAACTTCAGCGCGAGTTGGGCGCGGATTTTCGATCATCGACTCCAGCATCTGCGTAGCAGTGATCACCGGCTTCGAGTAGTCCGATGCACGGCGAATAATGTGCTTCTGAATTGCGGGCACCATCTCGGGCGGAACTTCAACACCCAGATCGCCGCGGGCAACCATGATGCCGTCCGCAACCTGCAGAATGCTGTCGAGATGTTCGATGGCCTGCGGCTTCTCAAGCTTGGCGATGATCCAGGTGTCAAAGCCCAGTGCAGCAACACGGTTGCGCACCAGACGAACATCCTCGGCTGTGCGAACAAACGACACTGCGATGGCATCCACACCGTTCTTCAGTGCGAACTCCAGATCCTCGGCGTCCTTTTCAGTGAGCGAAGGAACGCGCACGAGGATTCCGGGCAGATTAATGCCCTTGTTCTCACCCAGCATTCCACCATTCACAATCTCGCAGTTGACATCACCGCCATTTACCTCTCGAACGCGCAGTTCGATCAGGCCGTCGGAGAGCAGAATTCGAGAGCCTTGTTCAACGTTTTCTGCAAGTGTCTTGAATGTAGTTCCCACCAGCGAAGCCGTTCCAGGCACTTCGCGGGGCGTAATAGTCAACTTGCCGCCGGCCTTGAGCAGCACAGGCTGATGATCCTTCAGTGCGCCGGTGCGAATCTTGGGTCCCTGCAAATCGCCCAGAATGCACAACGGCTTGCGTTCTTCGCGGCTCACTTTTCTGATCAATTTCAACACTGCAAGTTTGCGTTCGTGGGTGCTGTGAGAGAAGTTCAGCCGGACGACGTCAACTCCGGCCCGAACCAGATCGCGAATCACCGATTCCGTATTTGATGCCGGCCCCAGTGTGGCCACAATCTTGGCGCGGCGCTTCAGCGGCGTCTCGCTCAAGCTAAAATCAGCAGAAGACATAGAGATAGCTCCACTTAAGGTGCTTCAGAGTTCGACTCGAAGGGCTCGGGTTACTAGGACAATCACAGCGGGGAACGACTTTCTTTATTGTACATCGGGGGTTTGCCAGTAGCTGAGGCCCCTAACCGCTGCATAACTCGCTACTTCAATGGCAACGGCGGCTGGCCCTCGCCTTCATCAGGCTGGCTGGATTTGGTCTCAATGATCCTCTCTTGTCGGCTCTCATAGAGCACACCATTCAATTCCGCTCCGATGAGCACGCTAAAGGATACGATGTAAAGCCACACCAGTGTGGCGATGCCGGCGCCAAACGAACCGTAGAACATGGAGTAGTCTGCAACTCTGGTTACATACCACCCGAATACGAGCGTGGCTGGAAACCAGACGAGCGTGCCCATGATCGCGCCCGGCGCCACCAGAAGCCAATGCTCCGTCCGTTTGGTTCCGAAGTGATAAAGCGCCGAGAGAACCGCGACGCTGCATAGGGCGGCTACCGACCATCGCGCCAAGCGCCACAGGAAGAGCACGATTGTACGTATTCCTCCGCCGGCATTATCAACCATCCACAACTCAATCTGGTGGCCGAACACAACAATCAGAGTGGCAATCGACAAAGGTACCAGCGCGATGGGCACCAGCAAGAGAGCCCTGAGCCTCCGTTCTCCAAAACCCCAGGCTTCGCGAGGCAGTTTATAGGCTCGTCGAAATCCTTCCATCAGAGACAGCATTGTGCCAAGGCCGGCAAAAAGCGTGAGCCCCGCAGCCGACAGCATCAGCTGCCATGAGTACACGCGTCGCGAAAGCAGATAGTTTTGCAGCAAATCCAGGGTGTCTGCAGGCAGGAACTGCTCAAACACAACCCTGATTTCGCCCATGAGTGTCGGCCCCTCCCGCACCCAGGCCAGCAGAGTGGCGAAGAGCAGCAATCCGGGAAAAAGCATGAGCATGCCGGAATATGCGACAGCCTTGGCCGTATTGACGACGTCGTGCTCAAGGGCATGCAGAATCGCTCTACGAAATTTGACCAGGACCCGTGCCATGCGCTCATTGGCCAGAGTAGCCCATTTGCAGAGATTGCGAAAGAAAAGTGTTGGGCAACTAAACCCGGAGTTGGCCCTTATTCCGTACATCCTACTGCAGAAGCAGATTGATTTCGCTCAATGGATGCGCTCTGTTGAGCATTCTATGGGCTGCGGCATCCTTATTGACTTTGCTCGTTACTCAATGGACATGACCCGGTCCGAATCAGAATTTTCAATATTTCTCACGCTACGGGCAGTATTTGATTTTCCAATCTGTGGGTTGAAAGGAGAGAATGGACGCTTGCAGAAATCGGGGGCTTGGCATCGAGTTCAAAAAGCGCCCAGGGAGACACAGAAAGACATGAGCCAATCGACGGAACGACGGCCGGGTCAAGGGCTGCCCATGCGTTACCTGCTTGTGATTTGGCTTCTGGTCATGAGCACCATCGCCTTTCTTGACCGGACCAACATCTCCATCGCGGGCGTTCAAATTGCCAAGGAATTTAACATTGACAATGCGCATTTGGGCTGGGTATTCAGTGCATTTCTGATCGGGTATGCCAGTTTCCAGATTCCCGGCGGAGTTGTGCTGCGTCGATTTGGCCCCCGGCGTGTTCTGTCGCTATGCGTGATATTGTGGGGAGTTTTTACCGTCCTGACGGCCATGGTGCCACCCGCCGTTCCCGGCGCGCTGCTGCTGATGATCTTGGTGCGAGTCGCGCTGGGAGCAAGCAGCGCGGTCATGTACCCCTCGAGTAATCAGTTCATCGAGCGCTGGTTTCCGCTCCATGAGCGGGGTAAGGCCGCCGGCATAGTATTTGGAGGTGTCGGCCTGGGATCGGCCATCGCGCCGCCCATATTGACGTCGATCATTCTGGCATACGACTGGCACGTTGCATTCTGGTTCTGCGCTGTTGTCGGCCTTGTTGCGGCGGGAATCTGGTACGTGATTACCCGCGACAAACCCGAGCAGCATCCCTGGGTCAGCAGCAGCGAGCTGGCCATGATTGTTGCCGGACGCGGTGACGCTCCAAAAGCTGCCACGGATGTTGAAGCAAAGAAGCGCAGCACGCCCTGGCTAAAGATCTTTACCAGTAAGGAAGTCCTGGCAATCTCCGGAAGCTACTTCACGTTCGGATATATTGGCTGGGTATTTTTCAGTTGGTTCTACATCTATCTGGCACAGGTACGTGGACTAAGCCTGAAGACGAGTGCTGTCTATTCGATTTTTCCGTTTGTTGCGATGACTCTGGGATCAATGATTGGCGGCGTCGCCAGCGACTGGCTTGCTCGCCATGTTAGCGAACGTGTTGGGCGCTGCTATCTGCCTGCTTTTTCATTGCTCCTCACGGGAATCCTGCTTGCGATTGGATCAACGGTGGCGAGTGCGATTACGGCAACAGCGCTGTTGGCTGGCGCGGCTGGCGCGCTGTATCTTTCGCAAAGCTCTTTCTGGAGCGTGACGGCTGATTTTTCCGGTGAGTTTGCGAGCGTGGTTTCAGGAACCATGAACATGGCCTGCCAGATCGGCGGCGCGGTAACTTCCTCGCTCACTCCAATGATCGCCGAGGCATTTGGATGGAAGGCATCCTTCCTGACTGCGACCGCGTTGGCAATTCTGGGGGCGGCGGCCTGGCTGATCGTCAATCCAATGGCGCGACTCGAAAGCTGATATCCGCGCAGCAGCGCCCTATGGCGGAATTCCAGAACCGTACAATAGGACTATGCTGCGCAGCTTATCTTTTCTCGTTCTTGCTTTGCTCGCTTTGTCTTCCGCGATAGGGCTACTCGCGCAGCAGCCGCTCCCGGTTGCGTCGGCACAGGATCGAGCTCTGGCGCGGTCAATTCTGCAGGAACTCCTCGCAATCAATACGACTGACACGCCGCGTGGCAGCGTAACCACGGCAACTGCCGCCATGCAGAAAAGGCTGCTCGAAGCGGGATTCGCTGCGCAGGACATTCATCTGCTGGGCCCGGATCCCCGCAAGCAGAACCTCGTGGTAAGAATGCGCGCGGTTGGAACGCCAACCGCCAAGCCGATCCTGCTTCTCTGCCACATGGACGTGGTTGAAGCGCTGCGCTCAGACTGGACCACGAATCCATTCGAGCTGACAGAGAAAGACGGATATTTCTACGGACGTGGCGTCCTGGACATGAAGGATGGCGACGCAGCAATGGTCGCCACGTTCCTGCGCTTGCACCGCGACGGCTTCAAACCCAAACGCGATCTGATTCTCGCGCTCACCGCTGACGAAGAAGGCGGTAAATTCAACGGCGCTCAATGGCTGCTAGCACATCACCCTGAACTGGTTGACGCCGCGTTCGTGATTAACCTCGACAGTGGCGGCGTGCAGTTGGAACAGGGAAAGCCACTTCTTGCTGAGGTCGCAGCAACCGAGAAAGTCTACTCCGATTTTCAGGTCACAGCGGTCAATCGTGGTGGGCATAGCTCACTGCCGCGGCTCGATAATGCCATCTACGAGCTGACGACGGCGCTCAACAAGCTCGCTTCCTTCACGTTCCCGTTCGAGTTGAATAATGTAACTCGCGCCTACTTTAGCAAGCTTGCCGAACAGGAACGCCCCCAGGTTGCCGCAAGCATCCGCGCCATCATTGCCACTCCTCCTGATATGGCCGCCGTTACGCAGCTTAGCGCCGAGCCCAGCTTCAACGCCAACCTGAGAACAACATGCGTTGCCACGCGGTTGAATGCCGGCGTAGCCAACAATGCGCTCCCGCAAACCGCCCAGGCAATCGTGAACTGCCGCATCTTTCCGGGCCACTCTCCTGAAGAGATTCGGCGGAGGTTGATCGAAATCTTTGGTGACAGCAAGTTGAGCGTGAAATACGTTTCCGATTCGGGCGTAGTTTCTGACACAGCTCCTAACCGGAGATCGATTGCACCACCTGCGCCGATCCCAGAGGTGTTCGATCCCCTGACGCGCATTGCGCACGAGATCTGGCCGGGCATTCCTGTAGTCGCACGGATGGAAAACGGGGCAAGCGACTCCATCTATTTTTCGCAGGCTGGAATTCCCTGTTATGGGTTCTCTGCCATCGCGCTTGAGCGGGGTGATGACCGCGCGCATGGCCGCGATGAACGGATTCCGGCGGACTCGTATTGGAAGTCTCTTGATTTCTTTTACGCGTTTACGATGGCGCTTGGCAGCGAATAACTGCGTTTCGTCACATGTCTGCCGGGATTAGCATACAAAGACAACGGCGGCGCGTCTGCACGGTATGCGATAAATAGTCGTAACTGATCGAGATCTGTGCCTTCGCTGCCGGGGTCAGGGTTTGACCCCGCTTGGGTAGGGGAAATAGGTTTGAAGTATGCGGCAGCGCCGGAATTCGGCGCAGCAGTCTCCGTTCGATCTGAGCAAATCCTGCATACAAGGAGTCAGAATGCAAAACCGAACCTTGATACGGTTCTGGAAGAAAATTGCGGTAGCGCCTGTCGTCATGGCGCTGGCGTTGGGAGTTATCGCTCTTGGGTCCTTGCATGCGCAGAATCTCAAGAGCTTTGAGCAAAAGATCACCACCAAGGTGCTGCCGAACGGACTTACGATCATCATTTGCGATCGGCCTGAAGCTCCGGTCTTTAGTTACGACACCTTTATCGATGCGGGAGACGTCGACGATCCCTCGGGCGAGAGCGGGCTGGCGCACATGTTCGAGCACCTCGCCTTCAAGGGGACAAGCGAGATCGGCACCAAGGATTACGCTGACGAGAAGATTGCTCTGGCCAAAGTTGAAAAGGCCAACGATGCTTACGAAGCGGAGTTCCTAAAGCAAGTTGGCCGTGACCCGAAGAAGCTGGAAGAACTGCACAAAGCCTTCCTTGAAGCACAGGCAGAGGCGCACAAGTACGTAATCCCCAATCAGTTCACAGAAGTTGCGGAACAGAACGGTGCGGACGGCCTGAACGCGCAAACCGGCCTGGATGACACGCAGTATTACTGGTCGATGCCGGAGAATCGCCTGCAACTGTGGGCCTGGCTTGAGAGCTCTCGGCTTGCCGACACGGTTCCGAGAGAGTTTTACAAGGAGCGCGATGTAGTGCTTGAAGAGCGCCGCATGCGCACCGATTCAAATCCCATCGGGCGGCTCATCGAACAGTTTCTGGCCACGGCATATGTTGCCCATAACTATGGGCGTAGCTCGATCGGCTGGCCCAGCGAGGTAAGCCAGCTTTCGGCTACTGAGGCCATGGCCTTTCACAAGAAGTACTACGTGGCAGGAAACATTGTAGTGGCGGTTGTAGGCGACGTGGACGCAAAGACGGCAATGCCTATCCTGGAGAAATACTTCAGCAAAGTGCCTGCAGGCCCCAAGCCCGAGGATTTGACGACAGTAGAGCCGAAGCAGTTCGCGGAGAAGTCTGTCGTCATTCGCGAGCAGACACAGCCCTTCTACATTGAGGGCTACCACCGGCCCAGCTATCGCGATCCAGACGATGCCGTTTATGACGCCATTCAGGACATCATGTCGAACGGACGCGTCTCGCGGCTCTATCGGAGCCTGGTGGAGAATCAGCAAATCGCCGCCGAGTCTGAAGGCTTCAGCCCCTTCCCAGGCGCGAAATATCCAAATCTCTTTGCGTTTTATGCAGTTCCTCTTCCCGGCCACACCCCGGCGGAGATGCGCGACGCCATTCACAAAGAGATCGAGAAGCTGAAGACCACCGATGTGACGGACGCTGAGCTGCAGATGTTCAAGACCCGCGCTCGTGCGGACCTGCTTCGTGGCCTGGCAGACAACCAGGGGCTCGCCAATGCTCTGGCGGAATATCAGACTCGGTACGGCGATTGGCGGGAATTGTTCCTGCAGTTGGATCGCGTGGACAAGGTGACAAAGGCCGACATACGGCGCGTAGCGAATAAGATATTTGTCGCCTCGAATCGGACCAGCGCAGAGATTATTACGCAGGCTGCCACCACAAATGCCGGCAAGACGGGCGAAGATACGAATGGAGGCGCGGAATGAAGAGGTCAATCTTGAAGAGTGCTTTCCAATTGTTTCTAGCCACCGCATTCGGTGCTGTTGCAGTGCCCTCCGTTGTGACTGCGCAGGCGATAAAACCCTGGGAAAAGATTCCCATTCCTCCGCTGCATGAGTTCAAGCCACACCAGCCGACAAGAATTCAGCTCAAGAACGGCATTGTCGTCTTTCTGCAGGAAGATCACGAGCTGCCTTTCATCTCCGGCTCGGTGGTGATTCCCGGCGGAGAGCGCGATGTTGATCCCTCGAAGGCTGGGTTGATCGACCTTTACGGCGAAGCTTGGCGCACCAGCGGCACAGCGAAGATGGATGGCGATGCGATGGACGATTTTCTCGCTGCCAAGGCTGCGCATATTGAAACGGGAGGCGACGACGACTCAACCGACCTCTCGTGGAACTCGCTCAAGGGCGACGCAGATCAGGTCTACGATCTGGCAATGGACCTCCTATTCCATCCCAAATTCGACCAGCAGAAACTACTGCTGGCAAAGCAGCAGGAAGCGACCGGAATTGTTCGTCGCAACGATGACGAAAGCTCAATTGCATCCCGCGAGGCTTCCAAGCTGGTCTACGGCGTAAACAGTCCATACACTCGGCAGCCTGAACTGGCCACGATTGGCGGAGTCACGCTGGCCGATCTAGAGTCTTGGCACGATCGCTCCCTGAAAGGCAAACTCATCGTCGCCATCTCTGGTGACTTTGATCCGACAGCCATGGCAGCCAAGGTCCGCGCAACATTTGAGAGCCTGCCACCCGTTGTCGCCGCACCTCCACGCCACGATGTGTTCAACGGTCCGACACCCGGCCTGTACTTCATCAACAAAGACGACGTAAATCAGTCGAACGTCGAGATCGTTGGCTTGGGCACGGAGCGCAACAATCCTGACGTTCCGGCGCTTGCCGTCATGAACGAAATTCTCGGTGGCGGATTCGGCAGCCGGCTCTTCCAGAAGGTGCGCACCGAGCTTGGCTTGGCCTACGCGGTCGGCGGTGGACTTGGATTCGGCTACGACCACCCTGCCCAATTCCGAGTGGAAGTTCTCACCAAAAGCCCCTCGACTGTGGACGCGACTAAAGCGGCTCTCGCTGAGATTAAGGGACTAACCACAGAGCCCTTCACGGAAACAGAGCTGAAGCGCGCCAAGGACAATATTCTCAACTCATTCCTGTTCCGTTACGACACGCGAGATAAGGTGTTGAATGAACGCGTTAAGCTTGAGTTTTACGGATATCCTGCCGACTATCTTGAGACATACCGTGCAGCGCTTGAGAAAGTCACGCTGGCTGAAGTAACCGAGGTAGCAAAGAAATACGTCCACCCGGCGAAGCTTGCAGTGCTTGTGGTGGGCAACGGACCGGAGATCAAGCCTGGGCTGGATGCGCTGGACATGGGTTCGATCCACCCGATTGATATCACCATTCCCATGCCGAAACGTCCGGCTGGAGCTGCCGCTGGAGCCGGGCAATGATCGCCGTCGTAACCAAAGCGCTCCAGCAGAAGCAATTCTGGAGCACGGGAGAGTGGAAAGCGTGAAGACAATTCCGGAGTTGGTCGCTGAAGATGCCAGGCTGAAAGAAGATGCCGCCCGACGGCTGATGGCCGCCGGTGTAACGATCTACAGACCCGAAACCTGTGTGATTGACGCCGAAGTTGAAGTTGCCGCCGGCACCGTGATCGAGCCTTTTGTCCAACTACTGGGAAAGACCAGCGTTGGAGCAGATTGCCTGATCCGGTCCTATACGGTGATTGAGAACTGCACGGTAGGCGACAAGGTTCTGGTGCGCCAAAGCTGCATCCTGACAGACAGTACGGTTAAGAACGGCGCCAAAATCGGCCCCTTCGCGCATCTGCGTCCTGAGAGCGAGATCGGCGAGGATGCCCATGTTGGCAATTTTGTCGAGACCAAGAAGACCAAACTCGGCAAGGGAGCCAAAGCAAACCACCTCACCTATCTGGGTGATGCCGACGTAGGCGCCGGTTCCAACATCGGCGCCGGCGTTATTACGTGCAACTACGATGGCGTACACAAGCACCGCACCAAGATCGGCGAGGGGGCCTTCGTTGGCAGCGATTCCACGCTGGTCGCTCCGGTTGAGATCGGCGACGGCGCATATATCGGCGCGGGCTCGTGCATCACCAGGGAAGTGCCGGCAGGAGCGCTGGCGTTGGCCAGGAGCCAACAGGTAATCAAAGAAGGCTGGGTAGAGATCCGGAGGGCAGACGTCTCCCGCAAGAAATAGACCGGCCGCGGGCTATCCGGCACATAAATAACTCATTTTGGACCGATTACAGGATAGAGCCCGCTCGTCGCGCATTGCGGGATGCCCGTTCCGTATTTGAGTCAAACTAGGAATCCCTGAAGCCGAAATGCACGAATTTCACAATTCCCAAAATTCGCGGTCGTGCATCTAAGGTAGAAGGTGTTTTTAGGCCTATAAGTTTGAATAAAGTTTGGATTATTTTCCCTTCCCTTCGCGTTGTTCGTCTCAAAGGCGGAACCGTCTTATATCCGTGAAAGCTGAAAAAACGGACTCCGTTAAGCGGTTACTTTCCCTATGCAAGTCAACCATATAACGCTTTTTAGTCATGGTCAGAAACTATGAATCCTAGTTTACTTAGAGCAGGCTCCGGAACCAGCGGCGTGAACTCAGGAAGAGCTGTGAACAGTGAGATCACCTCTGAAACACGACCGTCTGGGCTGGGAGGAGACTTCGTGGATTTGAATCTGATGGGATCATCAACGCCCAACTCAGCCGTCGCTGCCAATGCCGAAGCAGAGATCCGTCGGCTTGCAAACAGCAGGCCGGCAAGGGTCCTGGTTGTCGACGATGAGGCGCATGTCCGCTCAATGGTGGGCTCCACCCTTGAACGGCGCGGCTATGAAGTACAACTTGCGGCAAGCGGACGCCAGGCCCTCGAATTGCTCGCGATCAATGAGTACGACCTGGTGCTGACCGATATCGTGATGCAGGATTTGAACGGCATCGCATTGCTTGAGCGGATCCATATACAGCATCCGAATCTTCCGGTCGTCATGGTCACCGCGATTCACGATATCAGCGTTGCCATCGACGCGATGCGTCGGGGCGCTTACGATTACTTGCTCAAGCCCTTTGAGCGCGAACACCTGATGAACACGGTGGAGCGCGCGCTGAAACACCGGCAGCTTCTTGCAGAGAGCCAGAACTACCAGCAAAGCCTGGAGCAAATGGTGCGTGCTCGAACCGAGATGCTTCGCCACGCCATGGAAGACCTGGAACACTCCTACGATGTGACATTAGAAGCGCTCGGTGACGCCCTGGACCTTAAGGATTCCGAAACCGAAGGCCACTCAAAGCGCGTAACCGCCTATACCATCGCACTGGCACGCGCCATGGGATTGGCTCCTTCAGAAATCAAGGTGATCGCACGCGGCGCTTTCCTGCACGACATCGGCAAGATGGCCATCCCCGATGAGATCCTGAGAAAGCCCGGCAAATTGACTCCTGAGGAACAGGAAGTCATGCGCGAACATTGCTCGCGCGGCTACCACATGCTGCGGAAAATTCCCTTCCTTGCCGGCGCTGCAGAGATCGTCTTTTGCCATCAGGAACACTTCGACGGCACCGGCTATCCCAGCGGTCTGCAGGGTCGCGAAATCCCCATTGGCGCCCGGATATTTGCCGTTGCCGACACGCTCGACGCCATCACTAGCGATCGGCCTTATCGCAAGGCGCGCAGCTTTGACGCTGCTCGCGAAGAAATTCTGCGCTGTTCCGGCACACAGTTCGATCCCACGGTCGTTGAGGCGTTTCTCAAAATTCCAAATGAGCTGTGGCAGGAGTTACGGTCGGAGATCAGCGGCCAAAGCAAGCGATTCGCAAGCTTCGCGATGGGTTCTTCACCAGAAGGCTCGGAGATAGGATAGGATCAGCCTGCCGGGGCGGCTTCAATAAACCGCCGCCCCGGCAGACCTCCACCATCAGGTCAGAACGCTCAATTCCCCACCTCAGGAGCGTAGACATGCCAGCACTTACCCGGAACGAGATCAGCGCCCGCATCACCAAACTGCCTGAATGGACCATCGATTCAGGTGAGTTGGTGCGAACCTTCACCTTCAAGGACTTTCTGAGTTCCGTCGATTTTGTGAATCAGATTGCCAAACAGGCCGAAAGCATGGGCCACCACCCCGACATCGACATTCGCTACAACCGCGTGCGCATCGCGCTGACCACCCACGATGCCGGCGGAATCACCGAAAAGGACTTCCAATTAGCCAAAGAGATTGAAAATCTGGCTTGAGGGGTAACTGTTTGCGGCCACCGGTATTGAACCAGAAAGCCTCATCGCCCAAGGGATGCCTTGATCGAGGCTCGGAGTTTGGAACCAAATTTATGCGCCACCGAGGCCGCCAAGCAGGCGGCCTCAATGCTTTAAGATATTCGGCAATGCACTTGTAGGAACAATCCATGTCCCAGCTCACGCCAACGCACCTGCTCATAATCGGCCTCGTGGCCATGGTGCTTTTCGCTTCCATCGGACTTATTGATAAGCCCAGACGATAGCAACGCACTATTAGGACACTACCCTTATTCGGAATCGTCCGGCGATATCCTAAAACTGGAATCTGACTCGTTTTCTCCGCTTTGACGGAGAGTTTTGAGGGTACCTCGGTACCACCAGGCCGCTGCCAATCCTACTGCCAAAGCCGATGCGGTGGCAAAAAGCCCCATCTTTACCCAGTCGACGGCTTCGCGCGTAGCAGGCTTGGTTTCCGACAAAGTATCTGATTCTGTTTGACTTTCCATCGATTTCATTCCTCTGGAAGACGGCAAAGGTGAACCCGCCACATGCTCAATCATAGCCCGAATTACATCATTTGAGACGGCCTATGAGATTTCCGTAATGAAGCCATAAAGATTTCGAATTTTGTATTTGCATTACCCTGAATCTATGCTACGCTGTATTTATTCCGGTGGTTGAGATGGTTGAAACCGTCTCCTCCCTTCCGGAAGTAGTTTGCGTCACTGGCCTCCCGGCACGAACATTAAACCGTTCGTGCCGTTTTTTTGTCTTCATGGAGAAGAGAGGTCACCCGCCGGACCACTTAAACGCGGTGCCGCCTGGAATTCTCAATTCATTCCGTCTCCGGATAGAATGTGACCGAGAGAGGTCTTATGAAACACATGTTGAAGAGCCGCTGGCTCCTGGCCGTTGCGGCATTCACCCTGACTGCCGTGAGCTATGCGCAGTGGTCCAATCCAGCCGACGACGTACCGGCCTACCACCCTTCCGCGCCGCTCAGAGTAAGCGCCCTGCCGCCCATTCTTTCTGGCACAAAACTCACCGGGTCCAATTTCCAATATGCCTGGCAGAGGCACGTTTATCAGAAGGTCGCACAGATCAGCAGTGTGGTTTACCAGCTTCCCTGTAATTGCCGTTGTGATCGAGCTCTGGGCCATACAAGCCTGCGCAGTTGCTTTGAGGGACTGCACGGAGCCGAGTGCTCCACCTGCGCCCAGGAAGGCTTCTTTGCCTACCAGCAGACCAAGCTCGGTAAGAAACCGGCAGAGATTCGCGCGGCCATTGCCCGGCACGAATACTTGAAGATCGACCTCGAAAAGCAGTAGACGAAATGCAGTAACATGGGACTTTCCGGGCGGGCGATGCGGAGTCGAAAAGAAGCATAGAATAGAGATAGCAGCACGAACCAGTTGCAACGGTTCGCACCTTCAGGTTCTCCCTGTTCATCTTTTGGAGAGCCGACAGTTGGGGGCGTCACGGTTTCGACGGGATCGATTGCGGCTTAGGAGGCATGTCGGGGTGTGGGCACCCGTAATCGCCTGCAAAACAAAAGTTGCCAACGATAATCTGGCACTTGCTGCTTAATTAACTAAGCAGCCGTCTTCCACGGCTTTGCCTATGGGCTGTGAGCGGACGTCATTCAGTAGGCTGGCGTGAGCGGCTCGGTCCGTGTCGTTTCGCGCGAGATCATCGGACTAGCTTCTGACGCATCTTGTCCGTTCTGAGCGTCAGCGGCGAATCATTCGGAACCGGACAGAGCATGGACTCTCCTGGCTGACAGCGATTTCGGACGCGGGTTCGACTCCCGCCGCCTCCACCATGATTTTTCTATAGCTTACAGGTGGCACAAACCAAAACGTGCAATAGAAGGAACCCACTTCCGAAAACGATGCCATCGGATCGTCCCAAATGGCTGAGTGCGTATGACACTTATTCTTGTTTTCGCATGACTTCATATCGAGTCCGCTCAACGGATTACAGGGAAGAAAATATGCCGCTGTCATGCCGTTCGCTGCCATAATTCTTCGCAGTCGCTCAATCTCTGCACGAAGCGCCTTGTTTTCTTCTTCGAGATCTTGTTCTTGAGAAGGCGTCTGCTTGCCTTCGGCCGCAGCATCTTTCATCACAAGTCGTACCTGCCGTTCCCCGACCTAACGACGAACTTTCTTCTGCTCCACAATCGGCCTCGGATCCAGTTTTTCAAGAATCTCCATGAACTTGGGCCTATTCTTGTGGCGCAGGCGGATGTCGGCAAGCAACGCATCCCATTCTTCTGCTCGCTGAAGTCGCTTCATGATGGGCCGCATCTTGCGCAGATAACCGGCGACCGCCTCGTATGAGGAGACGCCCGCATGCGGCAAATGATCGTTGATGCGTTGGCGATAGAGGTCGAGCGCACGCTCGGGATGCGATTCCGCCACTGCTGCTGCTACTTGATCTCCGTAGCCGCCAGAACCAAACCATGGCGTATTGGTTCGCTGCTTCAGACCGGCCGACATGGCATCGTACCAGCGGAGCACGTCATCGTGCCGGCGATCAGCAATGGCCATGTCGATCAGCACGTCGAAATGAGGGCCTGAGGTTGAGCGAAATCTGGAGTCACTGCTCAAAAGCGGGAGCAGATAGCTCGGCATGGGCAGAGGCCATTTTCCATTTGCGACGCCCTTCGCGAATGCCTTTCCCGGCAGCGGCCAGGGCGCTATACCGGTCTCAAGAAAGTTGAGCGCAATGCCGCGAATGCGTTCTTCGCAGCCCGCTTTGGTGGCTGATTTGAGAAGCTGCTGAAAACTTTCGCGACTCGGATGTGAGAAAAATTCCAACGCTGCGTGAGCTGCGACAATTGGCCATTGTTTGCGCTGAGTCGCCATCTCCCTCAATAGCATTTTCAGGCTCGACGCAATGCCGGGCAGCTTTGCAGCCGTGTTTTCGATTCCCTCGGCCGCCCAGCGCTCGGCATCGTCATACCGCTTCATCTCGATCAAACGCCGAACCAATCGTTCATAGCTGCCGGTGGCGCGCGCTTCCTGTTCACATACCGCAAGAATTTCGCCTTCGCGGCCCGCATTTTCAAGCGCCCGGATCAACCAGTCGGCGATGCGCTCATGTTGGTATTTGCGACAGTAGGGATCATTGTCCTTCACTGGAGACTTTGCGCGCTGCGCCATCACATCGGCGACTTCGGACCAGGCAGACTGTGTGCCTGCCATCTTCAAAACAGCGTCTGCGGCATCGTTGACAATGCCATAGTCATCTCGCAGATGCGCATCAATGGCGAATAACAGCTTGCGCGCAGGCGTGAGCGACGATGCGGCCACTGCTCGAAAGATCGCCGGCATGCAATCGCCCACGGCTTCAGCGGTTTCACCTTCGTCGTTTGATTGACCGATTTGCTCGTTGCCCAGCGTCATCAACTCAGTACCCAATCGCACCACTGCATCGGGTGCGCCGAGTTCCAACAATCGCTCCAGGCGGTGCTTCACGCGGCTGTAGTCCGGCGTATGTCCTTCGTCTCTCCAATTGTTTTGCCAGCCGGATTCGGAAGCAACGCGCCGGATCTCCTTCCGCGCTTCTGTGACCAGATGATCCACATTTCCTTCGCCTAAGGCGATGCGGTCGCTGAACTCTTCGCGCAACTCCGGAAACCGCTCGGTAAGAGACCAGACCAACTCCACCAGATCTTCGCGGTCTTTGGCTTCTATATGCTTCCGAATCTTTTCGTCGATCGTCTTGCGCGTTTTCTTTCCACCAGTCTCTGCATGCCGATGACGGTGGACATAGAAATCTTCTTCATCAGGATCATCTTCGTCGGAATCGAAACCGGGATCGTCTTCAGCGTTCTCCTCTTCAGTCTCATCGGCAAGCAGTTCCCAGCGGTCATCGTCCTGATCTGCAACAGGAACGGCCTCACCGCCACTCAATCTTTGAAGGTATTCAGCCACTACCGCAACACCGTGCTTGCAACCGCTTGCGCCCACAGGACAGGTGCAGCGGGAATAGATCGCCCCGCTCCTGTCCGGCGATGGCTCACACCAGACCGTAACTGCGTACCGTGCGCCGCCAGTCACGGTAGCCAAAAGCCATCCATCCTCGGAGATCTCGAGACCATGGACACGCCCCTGTTTTTGATAGATTCGTCCTCGCTCCACCGAACGCGATCCCGCCCAATCGGTTAGATCGTCCCAACCCAGCGTCGTCCAGCCGGTTTCCCGTGGGTCTCCAGACTTCTTTCCTTTTGCGTCGCGTTGTCGATTTGGACTCATCCAATCCCATCAACTCTGATTCTGTGTTGGAACGAACGGAATGACAATCAGGGCGTATTTGGATACGGTTCTCCGCGCAGCCCTTTTTCGGCAAGGCTGCCGAGAAAGCGCGCAAAGGGCACAATGTTTTCCTGAACGCTCGCCTGTTCGAGAGCCGTCATGTACGCAGTGCGTTCGCTGACCGGGATCACCGTCCATGGATACCCTCCGGAGGCTAGCATGACATTCATGAGGAAGCGCCCCATGCGTCCGTTGCCATCCATATAGGGATGAATGTAGACAAAGAGAAAATGCCCGAGAACAACGCGAACTGCGGACTTCGGCTCATTGCGGAGCAGATCGAAAAGGGTCGGAAGCGCGTCGCGAACGGCGTCCGGGTTCATCGGCACATGCATCGAATTGCGAATATAGACCTGTGCGTTGCGGTAGCCCGCCAGATTGGCTGGTCGCAAGAGGCCCACAGCTACGCTTGGCGCAAAGAGCTCTCGATACCAAGCGCCGTGATCGTGATCCGCCACTTCGCCGGCATTCTCACCCTGTAACACTTTTCCAATGCTTTCGAGTACTGCCTGATAGGCCTGCCAATATCCCCGTGCCGCCATGGCGTTTCGTTGTTCTCGATCCAACGGGTCGGCGTCGGGATTCCATACGCCGGTGCGCACCCGCTCGATCAGTTCCGGCGTGACCTGATACCCCTCAATAGAGAGTGAGTGATAGGCATCCGACCTATACGCGTCCTTCACACGCTTCAGATACGCCTGAACGGCGCGCGGACGGCCGGGCGCCGAAGGGAACAACTCTAGGACGGGCTCGCGCATTTTCTGCCACATCAGTTGAATTCTGTGGACATAGGGAGAGGCTTCCCTCGATGAAGAGGAAAGCCCCGGTTTGTCAGCGAACGGATCGTTTTCGCGAATCTCATACCCGGCGGCTGTCATTGTCTTGACGATGTCATCGGCGATTCGTTCCCGGCCGCAGTTGCGGAAGGCGCCCGCGAGTCTTCCGGCGATGGTCGAATGCCCACCCTCAAGCAATCTGCGAAGAAGGTTGGAAGCATCGCGCGGCGTCAGCAGTAGAGCCCTTATATCTGTCGGGTTGCTTGAATAGAAACGGGGAGTGCATGCGATCAGGGCGGCCTCTGGCGAAAAAAGCCGCAGGTCGTCGCGCAATTCCATATCGTCAGATTTGGGCAACGCAGCGCGAACATCGAACAAAGACGTATTGTGCGGAAGAGCCGTGATCCGGTTGCGGGCACGAGGTGAGCGCACCATGAGCTGTCGCGGCACAGTACGATTGCCCGCCAGATAAGATAGCGATTGCTCCGGAGAAAGACACCAGGCATCGCCAAAGCGTACCTTCAAATAGTCCGCGCAAAATCTCCAGAAGGATGCATACCAAGGCGTGCTCTCGCCGGTATTTTCTTCGGGACGGCTCGGAATATACCAGCCCTTGATGACCTCATGCAGAAAACCGTTGGCGATCAGGCGCTCACGATGGGTGCGCGACAGATCCTTGGCGCGGATGGCGGCTTTGCTGCCAGCTTGCTGTAACTTGCTCAGAACTTCCAGCGATTGAGCCAGTTTTTCTGCGGGAGCTGACATATCGTCTCCGGTTAGCTTTTTATGCTGAATGAATATTAGCTTATTGCGACAGGCAGACGTTAGCTTATTTTGTCAGGCAATAGAAGTACCAGCTCTGCAGAATGCAATTCAAAGACAGATTGGCAAAACGATGCAATCTGTAATTCCCGCCACGCCGTGCAATGAACGTACAATCAATTCGGCATTGTGGACATTGTGGCCCTTTTCGCCCATGTGAAATCAGCAACTCACTTGTTTTCAATGGCATAAATAGTTCGACTCCCGCCGCCTCCACCAAAATACTCTCGTTCACCCAGTTACTCGATGACGCGCTCAGGCTGCATGCAGCTATGGAACCCTTGTGAGTGGACTTTTCTTTCCGGTCCAGATTGCAGGAACAACTATGCCTTTGAGGATCAAGCAACGTCGCGATATGCGCGCAACACCTCATCCAGCGCATCCTGCCAACTGGCGAGACTCACGCCGAACCGGTCTGCGAGTTTCCGATTCGAGAGTACCGAGTACCGCGGGCGCTTGGCTGGCGTTGGATACTGCTCGCTGCTGATGGGTACCAACTCTGGTTGCCGCACGTTCAACTGCATTGCCGCCCGCGGGAAGATCGCCTGCGCAAAACCGAACCATGTAACCGCATCTCCGCAGGTCATGTGATAGAGACCGGCCCAGTCCTGCGTGGGCCCGAACTTTCCTGACAACGCACCTTCCACAATCGTACGGGTAGCATTTGCCAACTCGATTGAAGTTGTAGGAGAACCGATCTGGTCATCGACGATCGAAAGACGGTCGCGTTCACCGGCCAATTTGAGCATCGTCAGCAGAAAATTCTTACCGTGTGGTCCGTAGACCCAACTAGTACGGAAGATGAGATAGCGCCCGCCCACCCGCTCAATGGCCTTTTCGCCGCCAAGCTTCGTGGCACCATACACACCCAGCGGGTTCGGCGCATCACTTTCAACCCAAGGCTGCCGTTTTTCACCGTCGAACACATAATCGGTTGAATAGTGCACCAGCAGCGCGCCCAACTTCAGTGCTTCTTCCGCCATTACTCCACAAGCTGTTTCATTGATGGCTCTGGCAATCTCCGGTTCGGACTCAGCGCGGTCGACAGCCGTATAGGCCGCAGCATTCAAAATTACGTCCGGCCTCTCTCTTTGAACCAGGGCCCGTGTCTGCTCGGGATCTGCCATATCGAATGTTTCGCGGTCAACAGCTACCACAGAGCCGAATCCATTAAAGCTTCGTTGCAGTTCCACGCCAACCTGACCGGCACCGCCAACAATCAGGATGCGCGGTGATTCGGTGTTACTTGCTTTCATCAGGAGCACTCCATTATCCAAAGCAGATGCTGATCGCATTCTACCGGTATCATCCAGCGCCCGCGCGAAAACAGGGTACGAATCCCCGGCGCAAATTAGCACAGAAGTTGGCCCCTTTTCCAGAAGGTTCTTGAACTTTGCGGAGCTATGATGAAAATCCGGGAGCAATGAACAGCTATTCAGAGTGAGAGGACAAGTACGTGATGGGAAAGCTTGAACTGATGATGGGGCCGATGAGGAGCAACAAGACCGCGGAGTTGCTGCGGCGCGCGGATATGCGGCGTCAGTATGCCAGCCAGTACGTACTTGTCTTAAAGCCGAGCGACGACACGAAGGGCGGTCCGGGCGTGGTGGAGAGCCGCAATCCCAACGGCCATGGAAAAATGAACGCCATTGAGTTCAACTCGCAGAATCCCTGGGAAGTCCTGAGGGCCATCGCCCAGCGCGAGAAAGAGATTGGCAAGAAGGTGGAGTGCATCGCTATCGACGAAGGGCAGTTTGTAAACGAGCTATTCCTGTTCTCTCGTCACCTGCTCGACGCCGGCCACGATGTGCTGATCGCAGGACTCGACCTCGACTTCCGCGCACTTCCTTTTGGCGAAATGCTGAACCTGACCTGGTTTGTGAACGCCTACGGCGGCAGCATCACCGAGTGCATGGCCTACTGCTCATGCGGCGCGCGGGCACTCTATTCGCAGCGCCTTATCGAAGGCAAGCCGGCGCCCTACAACAGCCCCGTAAAGGTGCCGGGCGACGCTTACGAGCCGCGTTGCGCCGAGCATTTTATTCTGCCGGGTAAGCCGCACTGATCAAGCCTAATCGTACCTGACTCACTGCGGCTGCGGGCACCGCAGCGGTTCGCGCTCGCTGATAAAATCACACTAGATGATTCTCCCGTTTGTCCGCGAAATCTTCGCGGAGCTGGAGCAAGTTTCGGGATTCGAACGCGTAATAAGGCACCTGAGCCTTAATGCGGGGCGGAGACGTGTGTCAGGATTGACCGCGACCGCGCGTTCCCTCTACATCCCGCTGATGGCACGGGCGGCCAAGCGCCCGGTGATTGTTGTCGTGGCTGACAACAAAGCAGCCGATGCACTGGAGCCGATGCTCAAGGCCGGTTGCGAGCTCACCGGAGCCATCGATCCGCTTCGCGTTGTCCGGCTGCCCGCTCACGACGTACTTCCCTTTGAAAATCTCTCGCCGCACCCTGACGTGCAGGAGCAGCGTGCAGCAACATTATGGAAACTGGCCACTGGCGCGGTCGATATCGTCATCGCGCCAGTTGAATCGGTAGCGCTCAAGCTCTTCGATCGCGAATATTATGCCGGCCTTGCCGTTCAGTTGCGTCGTGGTGAAGAGTTGGACCTGGAAGTTCTGACCTCTCATCTGGCATCGGTTGGATACACGCAGACGGACCTTGTGGAGATGCCTGGGCAGTTTACGCGCCGCGGCGGAATTCTTGACGTTTACTCGCCCGAACAGGACCGGCCGATTCGCATCGAGTTTTTTGGCGACGAAATCGACACCATCCGCAGATTCGATCCAGAAACCCAGCGATCGCTCTCCCCTCTGGATGAAACACAACTTCTGCCGCTGACAGAGACACCCGTAACCGAGCGTTTGCTGGCCGCCGTTCATGCGCGTCTCAGCAAACAGCGGCTGGAGTTCGACGGTTCGGCTGAACCTGGCGCCGACGAGCAGGAGATGGCAGAGGAAGCCGCCGCGGCAGGCGGCGTGAGCGTGTTCCCGGGCTGGGAGTTCTTTACCGCAGTTGCCGGTGCTGAGAAGTCGCTGCTAACACTCGTTGCGCGTTCCGTGTTGTTTGTCGACGAACCAGCCATGGTGAGCAATCAGATTGACCGCTGGTGGAACAAGGTTGAGCAACGGCATGAGCGCTCCGGTATCGGGTCGCTCATTCGGCCTGAGGACATCTATCTTCGGCCTGAGATTTTGCAGGCTCAACTCAAATCGCACATGGGCCTCGATCTCGATCAGCTTGGCGCAATTGACGTGCTGGATGAAGATGCGACGCTCGGCGAAATTGAGTTGGCCTCACGCCCCACACTCCGCTTCCACGGCTCAATACCAGCGCTCACCGAACAACTACGGGGCCTGATGCAGGCTGAGACTCGCATCGTTCTGGCCGCACCCAACCAGGGCGACGTTGAGCGGCTTGCCACTGTGCTGCGCGACTATCAGATTCCTTACCGACTTGGCAGCCGTGCGGCGCGACCGGGCGGTGACCAGGTAATCGATGAGTCAAGCTACATGGCCGGCGATCTGCGTGTGCCCGTAATAGTGCGCTCGCCCATCTCGGCCGGTGTCCGCTTCGCCGATGCAAACCTGATTGTCTTTGGAGCGAATGATCTCTCTGACGACGCAGACGTAGCGGCTCGGCCGGAGCCTAAGCGTTCCAAGACCGCCGCATTTGTCTCGGACTTCCGCGACTTGACCATCGGCGATTATGTGGTTCACGTAGAGCATGGCATAGCGCAATACCAGGGCCTTAGAGAGATCACACAGGACGGGCTCAGCGTCGAGTTCATGATCCTGGAGTTCGCGGAGCAGACCAAGCTCTATGTGCCGCTCACGCGTCTTGACCTGATTCAGAAGTATCGTTCGACCGATACGGGTCCGGCGCCGGTCCTGAATAGGCTTGGTTCTCAGCAGTGGACCAAGACCAAGGCGCGCGTCCGCAAGGCCATGCAGGACATGGCCACAGAACTGCTCAAGCTCTACGCGCAGCGACACACTGCTGAAGGCACGGCGTTCTCAAAGGACAACGAATTCCAGCGCGAGTTTGAAGACGCGTTCGACTACAACGAAACAGACGACCAGATCACTGCCATCGACGCCATCAAGCTCGACATGGAATCGACCACACCGATGGATCGGCTGCTCTGCGGCGACGTGGGATATGGCAAGACCGAAGTGGCCATGCGCGCTGCGTTCAAAGCCGTGCAGGATGGCAAGCAGGTTGCCGTGCTAACACCCACGACAGTGCTCAGCTTTCAGCACTTTGAGACTTTCAAAAAGCGCTTCTCGCAATTTCCAATCAACATCGAAATGATTTCGCGCTTCCGCACCGCGAAGGAGCAAAAATTGATTGTCGAGAAGGTCGAGACTGGCAAAGTCGACATCCTCATCGGCACTCATCGCCTGCTTTCAAAAGACATCAAGTTTCAAGATCTTGGCCTCCTCGTCGTCGACGAAGAGCAGCGGTTCGGCGTTCGGCACAAGGAGCGCCTCAAACAAATGCGGAAAGAGATCGATGTGCTCGCCATGAGCGCAACCCCCATTCCGCGAACGCTGCACATGTCGCTCGTTGGCCTACGCGACATGAGCGTGATCGAGACCCCGCCCAAAGATCGCATGGCAATCCAGACCGTAGTTGCAAAGTTCGACGAAAAGATCGTGCGCTCTGCTGTTGAGCTCGAACTGGAGCGCGGCGGGCAGGTCTACTTCGTTCACAACCGCGTTGAATCCATCTACGAGATCGCATCGCGAATTCAGGAACTGGTTCCCGCGGCGCGCGTGGTGGTTGGCCACGGCCAGATGAGCGAGAACGAGCTGGAACGCGTGATGCTCGCCTTCATGCACCACGAGTATGACGTGCTGGTAGCAACCACCATTATTGAAAATGGTCTCGATATTCCGCTGGCAAACACTATCCTGATCAATCGCGCCGACCGTCACGGCTTAAGCGAGCTCTATCAGCTTCGCGGCCGCGTAGGACGTTCAAACAGGCGTGCCTATGCGTATCTCCTGATTCCGCAGGACACCGAGCTGACTGAGATCGCTCGAAGAAGATTGGCAGCGTTGAAGGAGTTTAGCGACCTCGGCGCGGGCTTCAAGATTGCAGCACTCGACCTGGAGTTGCGCGGAGCCGGAAACATGCTGGGCGGGGAGCAAAGCGGCCACATTGAGTCCGTCGGCTTTGAACTGTATACCACTATGCTTGAAGCCGCCGTAAAGGAGCTGAAAGGTGAGGGTGCCGAAGAACTTCCGACAACTCAGCTCAATCTCGGCATTGCGCTGCGCATCGACGAGAGCTACGTACCGGAAGAAAACCAGCGCTTGCGGCTTTACAAAAAGATTGCAGGTGCGAAGAGCGAGACGGCAATCCGCGAAGTGCGCGCCGAGATGGAAGACCGCTACGGCTCGTTGCCCGATGCTTCTGTTTATCTGCTTGAAGCCGCCCTGCTGCGCCTTGAGTGCGAACGAATCGGAATTGCGCAAATCGATCGCAAGCGTGGCGAGCTTCAGGTTCGCTTTGTACAGAACGCGGCCGTAGACCCTGAGAACCTGATGCGCCTGGTAGCACGCAATGCCAAACGCGGCGCACAGTTCGCGCCCCAGGGTCTGTTGAAGTACCCGTTAAAATCCATGCGACCGGATGAAGTTCTGCTGGAAATTCGCGAATTGACTGAGAACCTCGCCGCCGCGGCGGCGACTGCATAGAATACAACCCGTCTAGGGAGGACAGATGAAACGATTGATTGCCTTGATCACGATTGGAGTGTCGCTATCAGCGAGCATCTCCGCTCGAGAAGCGTCAGAAAATTGGAAGCAGCAATTCCAAAAGCTTTCAGACGAATACTTTGACCATGTTTACTTTCCTTACTCTCCTTCCCTGGGCACGCAGGTTGGCTATCACCAATACGACGGAAAGCTGGAAGACTTTTCGCGCAAAACTATTGATGCTGAGATCGCCGCACTGAAACGCCTTGAGACACGCATTCAGGCCATTCAGCCCGATTCCAATCCAGCGGACTTTGAACCGCGAAGCGACCGCGAGATTGTGCTGGGATCGATCCGCTCGCAACTGCTCACTCTCGAAACCATCCGGCCATGGGAGAAAAATGCGGACGACTACTCGAGCACCTGCGCGAATGCTGCGTTCGTCTTGATGGAGCGCAAGTTCGCTTCACCGGATGAACGGCTGCGCTCGCTAATTGCACGCGAAAAGCATATGCCTACCGTGCTTGAAGAAGCGCGCGCCAACCTCAAAAGTCCCCCTCATATCTTCACGCAGATTGCCATCGAGCAGTTGCCGGGCATCATCAGTTTCTTCAAGCAGGATGTTCCGTTGGCCTTTGCCGACGCGAAGGATCCGGCGCTCAAGGCAGAATTCAAAAAGTCTAATTCGGCTGTAGTGGCCAGTCTTGAAAGCTATCTCGCCTGGCTCAAAAGTGACGTGCTCCCGCAGTCAAATGGCGATTTCCGCATCGGCGCGAAGGTCTTCAGCGAAAAGCTGAAATACGACGAAATGGTCGATATCCCACTCGACAGGCTGCTTGAGATAGGCTGGGCCGACCTCAAGAAAAACCAGGCACAGTTCAAAGAGGTTGCGCACGAGCTTGATCCCGGCAAGACTCCAGAGCAAGTTCTCGACGAACTGAACAGCGATCATCCGGCTCCAGATCAGTTGCTTGCGACTTTCCGTTCAACCTTCAACGGCCTCATCGCATTCATCCGCTCGCATAACATCGTTACGATTCCTTCCAAAGTAGAACCCATCGTTGAAGAAACTCCGCCTTTCATGCGAGCTACAACATTGGCCAGCATGGACACTCCGGGGCCGTTTGAGAAACATGCGACTGAAGCATACTTCAACGTTACGCTGCCGGATCCGAAGATGACTCCCGCGGAGGTTGAAGGATACATGCACTCCTTCAACGTCGGCACCGTCATCTCCACTGCAGTTCATGAGGCGTACCCGGGACATTACATTCAATTTCTCTGGGTCCCTCAGGCGCCATCCAGAGTGCGAAAGATTCTCGGCGCCAACACCAACGCCGAGGGCTGGGCCCACTACTGCGAACAGATGATGCTCGACCAAGGCTACGGTCAGCCGGGTACCGGCGCGAAGGATGAGCGCGAGTCGAAATTGATTCGCCTTGGTCAACTGCAGGATGCGCTGTTGCGCGACGCCCGCTTTATCGTCGGCATTGAGATGCACACCGGCAAGATGACTCTTGACCAGGCCCAAGCGTTCTTCCACAAGGAAGGCTACCAGTCAAAGGAAACGGCGGCGTTGGAAACAAAGCGGGGTGCCGGCGACCCCACTTATCTCTACTACACGCTTGGCAAACTCGAAATCATGAAGCTGCGAGCCGACCTGATGAAGAAGGAAGGGGCAGCGTTTTCGCTTGAGAAGTTTCACGACAACTTTCTGAAGCAGGGTTTTCCGCCGATAAAGATAGTGCGTGAAGCGATGCTCGGGGATGACTCACCTACGCTATAACTTCTCGGCAAGTTGTGGTTCTCATACTCCCGGGTCCGAGATTCCGGACCCGGCGTGTTCCGCATGAACTATCGAGCGGGAACCATTTGACAAACCGCGGTGTCTATAAGCACAAGCAGTTGCAGTTCTAGTCGCGACGAAATTTCCCTAGGCGACTGAATGCCTGAGGAAGTGAGGAAGGTGTTGTCCCATGACGACAGAGAGTGGTCATACTTCGGGTCAAGTGTGGTGTGAGATCAACGTGACTCCCATGATCGACGTATTGTTGGTTCTGTTAATCATCTTTATGCTCATTGCTCCGGTGGTTCCTCATGCGCTCGATGCTGCACTGCCTCACCCTTCGATCGGCGCGCATATCCGCCCTGAGACTCCTCTCGTGGTCCAGATTACGAGCGTTAGCGGTGGGCTGTTGAGCTACAAGGTCAATCATGAAGAGATAAACATTGATGAACTAGGAAGCCGCCTCAGTTCGATCCTTTCGGCGCGGGCAGACAAAGTAATGTTTGTAAAGGGCGACGACAATCTTGACTTCTCCGCGGTGGCAAGGGTCATGGACATTGCAAAGGGCGCGGGCGCCGACCACATTGGACTGATTACCGGCAAGAAGACACTGTAGATTCGCTGTTCGCAGCTCAGTTCGCATTCTGGCTTCGAGCTACAGCGTATTCCAAGAGATTATGCCGCTCCGGGCCTCAGAAATGTGACCATGGGCATCTTGATTCGCTTGAAGAATACCCTCCGCACCCGGTCACCTTCACTCCTCAAACTGCCCCACGTTTACATAGGTGCGCTTTCGCAGAGTAACTATTCCGCCCTGCTCGTAGCGGTCAAAGAAGCCGCGCAATTCGGCTTCAAACGCTGGGTATGCATCGGAATCCGGAAGCGGAGCATGCGAGAGCGACAGAGTCAGGCCGCGCAATGCTTCCCAGTCCAAATGCATCTCACCGTTCGCCTCAGAATGCATAAAGCGTCCACCGGCAAAGAGCGTATCCAGTCGCTGATATACGCTCACCAGCGGATCTCGATAGAAGTCTCTGCCCGAGGTGGCCTGAAGGAACTGCCTGAACGCAACATTCTCTTCGCGTCCATCTTCCGCACGCCCGCAAGCAAGAATCGCGACCCATCCCCGCGGCTTGAGAATACGGCGGAACTCGCGGAACGCCGTTTCCACATCGAACCAATGCAGGGCACGCCCAACAACAATTATTTCAACCGACGCATCGGAGAGCCCCGTTGCCTCTGCAGTTCCGTCTTGAACATTGAACATGGCATCGCCAACGTGTAATGACCTGCAGGCCGCGCGCATCTCAGCATTCGGTTCGATAGCGATTACACGGTTGCCGTTTGCTCGAAAGAGATCGCCGGCCATGCCCGTTCCCGCGCCGATATCGGCCACACGCCAATTTGGCTTCAAGCCGCACCAATCGCGGAGCAAGGGCAACACAACCTCCGGCTCGTAGCGTTCCCGGTATTGAGCGTACTCCGCGACTCTCCCCGTAAATCTTTCAGAGAACTCCGTCATCGCCGACGAAACAATGCTCCCTCTATGCCTTCCACTTGATGTTGCATCCAATTGAAGGCTTCTGGTCCGTGGAAACCGGCTTGCCTGCAAGCACCGCGTCGAGAGCGGCGCGTAAGTCCTGCCCCGTTACCGCAACCGTGTTGCTCGGACGGCTGCCGTCAAACTGTCCACGGTAGACGAGTTTGAAATCGGCATCAAACAGAAAGAGATCCGGAGTGCAGGCCGCGTCGTATGCGCGCGCAACGGACTGCGTCTCGTCGTAAAGGTATGGGAATGCAAAGCCAAATGTCTCTGCCTGCATTTTGAGTCCGGCGGGACTGTCGGCCGGATAGTTCACAGCATCATTGGAGCAGATGGCAGCGATTGCGACAGGTTGAGCCGCATAATCCTTTCCAAACCTGGCCAGTTCCTTTTCAATGTGCTTGACGTACGGACAGTGCGTACAGATGAACATCACGAGCAACGCTTTCTTGCCGCGAAAATCATCCCGGTGAACAGTCTTTCCGCTCACCACGTCCGTGAGCGCGAAATCCGGCGCGATGGTTCCAAGTTCGAGCATGGTGGATGGAGTTTCTGCCATGACGTGTCCCCTCTAAAACAGCGGAGTTTGGCGGCCCGGCATTGCCAGGCCGAAATGTTCATACGCGAGACGCGTAGCCACGCGGCCACGCGGGGTGCGATCCAGAAATCCAATCTGAATCAGGAACGGTTCGTACACTTCTTCGAGCGCGTCTTCCTCTTCCGCAAGCGTTGCTGCCAGCGTGCCCAGCCCCACAGGTCCGCCATCGTACTTCTGAATGATGGTCATCAGAAGGCGACGGTCAATCTCATCGAATCCATGCGCGTCAACCTCAAGCATCGTCAACGCGGCATTTGCCGTAGGCCTGTCGATAATGCCCGATCCGCGCACTTGCGCGTAATCGCGCACGCGCCTCAGAAGACGGTTGGCAATACGCGGTGTCCCGCGCGAGCGCAGAGCAATCTCCGCGGCACCGTCCTCATCAATGGGAATCTGCAGCACCTCTGCCGAGCGCGTGACAATAACGCGCAGCTCATCTTCTGTGTAAAACTCCAGGCGAAGCAAAATCCCGAACCGCGAGCGCAGAGGCGATGAGAGCAACCCTGGACGAGTCGTAGCTCCGATAAACGTGAACGGCCTTATCTCCATCACGTGCGTACGCGCCGCGGGGCCCTGGCCAATAATAATGTCAAGCTTGTAATCTTCTAGCGCCGTATAGAGCTTCTCTTCCAGCACCGGCTGCATGCGGTGTATTTCGTCTAGAAACAGAACCTGCCGCTCGCGCAGGTTGGTGAGAATCGCCGTCAAGTCTCCCTGAATCTGAAGCGCCGGCCCTGAAGTCTGCTGGAACCCAACATCCAATTCATTCGCAATGATCGTGGCAAGAGTTGTCTTGCCCAGGCCGGGAGGACCGAACAGCAGAACATGGTCGAGCGCTTCGCCACGCGATTTGGCCGCCTCAAGCGCAATGGCAAGTTGCTCTTTGGCCTTCGATTGGCCAATGAACTCGCCAAGCCAGCGTGGCCGCAGCTTCAGCTCAAAGTTCTGTTCTTCGTCGGCACGCGCGGCGCTCACCAGTCGTTCCGGCGTATTGTCGTGAGCGATTGCCATTTCAAGGAGAAGTGTAGCGGGTGCCAGTGGCGCAGGCCAAATTTTCTGTCACCCTCTTTCAAACAACGCCATTTATCGCTGGACTGCACCTCCGCCTCTGCCATTTAGACTGGAACTTGCCTGCTCACGCGATGACCCACCAGTACCGAATCCTTCGCCGCTTTCGCTTCAATCCCCCGCAACGCATTGCGGCCGGATTGTTGCTCGCATTTCTGGTCCAAGGCTTCTGGCTCACCGGCCATCAGACCCTGACAGATCGCGACTACCAATACGCGCGCTGCGGGCGCGAAACATGGGAACGGCCTTCTGCGCTGGCGGGCTATTACACTAGTTGCGGCAATATCCACGACGGCATTCTGGCCTATCGCATAGCAGGTCTCCCGCTCACCTTGAATTTCACCGCTGAGAAGCTGCTTGATCACTTCCGCAAGCCGGAAGATCGCGTGGTTCAGGCAGCCGGCCAGGTGAGCACTTGGGAACTTCGCCATCAAATGACGCATGTACTGCTGTTGCTGCGCCTTCCCTTCCTATTCGCAGGCTGCGTGCTCGGGGGATGTGTCTGGTGGGTGAGCCGGCGGCTCTTTGGCAACTTTGGCGGATATACCGCGCTCGCACTATACTGCTTTTCGCCGCCCATCCTGAAAGCGTGCGTCTCTCCCAATCCTGAGGTTTTGGCTGCGCTCGGCGTTTATGGCGGCATCTATACCTGCATCGGTGTTGCTCATGCAATGCAGGGCCCTAGGCGGAAGTGGCGTCCGCGCCTCGTGCTGCTCACTTTCATCTTTGGCGTGGCTGCCGCCGCCCATATCGTAGCGCTGCCCGTCACGGCGCTGCTGGGACTCGTACTGATGCTCTGGGTCGCGGAAGGACGTCGCACTCAGGCGCTCCCACTGGTTTTGGTGTGTTCAGTAGGTGCTCTGCTACTGCTTTTTGCTTGCTACGGATTTTCTCCGGATGCGTTCAGCTATGTCTTCCGTTCGGCAGCCGGAATGGTCTGGTTCTCATTCGATCCGGCAAAGCACTTCTTCACCACACTCAGCAATGCGGGTATCACCATCGCCGTGGCAGCTTCGTTGATTTTGTATCTTGGACTGCGCCGTTCTCGATTTTTCGGCAATACCACGCCGCTGTTCTGCTCCGTGATTTTGCTGGGATTGGTGCTCACCGGTACGCAGGGCAGTCCCTGGCTTTGGTCAATTCCGTTTCTCGCTACGTTTGTAGCTGGAGTGTTTGCCGATGCCTACGAGGGTCCACGCAGCCGTTTGGCCCTGGCCGCGGGTGGCGGTATTGTGCTACTTCAAGTGGTGTTTTGTCTTTTGAGCCTGCCGGGGCTGTTGTAGGCAAACTTAAGCTCCCGAAATGAGCATAAAAATGGCGCTGGAATCACCACGCTTGGACCGGTTTCCCGCCCCCGGAATCGCACCGGATTGCTCGCCTTGGCCGGGTATCTGAAGTGGCACCGGCTACACCCACGGTGCCTCATCGTAAGATAAAGAAAAATAACCATTTATTTGCGTTTATCTGCCTTGCTAAAGCGCCTGCTGAACGCGTAAAATAACAGTAGGACTCGCGGACCCGGCCCTGCATTTTTCCGGACTTTTTTGCCGCCCTCCGGCGAGCTTCGAACAACCCTATGGCAGACGATCAGAATCCCCAACTCCCTCTCGACGGCGGTACGCCACCAGGCGGCACAAATCTCATCCCAATCAACATCGAAGAGGAGATGCGCCGCTCCTATCTCGACTACTCGATGAGCGTCATCATCGGGCGAGCGTTGCCTGATGCGCGCGACGGATTGAAGCCCGTGCATCGCCGCGTACTTTATACGCTCAATGAGATGGGCCTGCAGCACAACAAGAAGTACACCAAGTGCGCCAAAGTTGTGGGCCAGGCCATGGGTGTCTATCATCCCCATGGCGACTCGGCTATCTACGACACGCTCGTCCGCATGGCGCAGCCTTTTTCACTGCGTTACCCGCTCGTCGATGGGCAGGGTAATTTTGGCTCTGTTGATGGTGATCCGCCCGCCGCCATGCGTTACACCGAGTGCCGAATGGAGCGTATCGCAGGCGAGTTGCTTGCCGATATCGATATGGAAACAGTGGACTTTGTGCCGAATTACGATGAGTCCACATTTGAGCCTTCGGTTCTGCCTACGCGCATACCCAATCTGATCGTGAATGGCTCAAGCGGTATTGCGGTCGGCATGGCCACCAACATTCCGCCGCACAATCTCACCGAGATCGTCAACGCTGCCATCGCGCTGGTCAACAATCCGAGCGGCGGACTTCTTGAAGTACTGAAGCACGTCCAGGGACCCGACTTCCCCACCGGCGGATTCCTCTACGGCAAGAGCGGCATCGCGCAGGCCTACAAGACTGGCCGTGGCCGCTTTATGATGCGCGCTAAGGTGGCGACAGAAAACCTGACCAAGGAAAAGCAGGCGATTATCGTCACTGAGATTCCCTATCAGGTGAATAAGTCCAAGCTCATCGAACGCATCGCGGACCTCACCAATGAGAAGGTCATCGACGAGATCAGCGATGTTCGCGACGAGAGCGACCGCGACGGCATGCGCATCGTCATCGAACTCAAGCGCGGCGCGCAGCCGGAGATCGTTCTCAACCAGCTCTACAAGCACACGCAGATGCAAGAGAGCTTCTCCATGATCTTCCTGGCGGTGCTGAATGGGCAGCCGCGGGAACTTGGGCTCGATCAGGCAATTCGCGCCTTCATTGACCACCGCGTGGACGTGGTGCAGCGTCGCACCGTATACCTGCTGCGCAAGGCCCGCGAACGTGAGCACGTCCTTGAGGGATACAAGATCGCGCTCGACAATCTCGATCAGGTGATCAAGATCATTCGCGCATCGAACTCGCGCGTTGACGCTCGCGAGAATCTGTATGCATGGGGTAAGGGCAAGGAAATCGTGATCAAGCTCGACCGTGAGCGGTTGCCGCACGAAGAGAGCGGCCTCACGTTGCGGCAGGTCGATGCCATCCTTGAACTGCAACTCTATCGCCTGACACAGCTCTCCGTAGATGAAATCCTCAATGAGTTGAAGGCAATTCGCGAGAAGATCGCCGAGTATGAAGCGATTCTGGCCAGCGACACCAAGCTCCGCGCCGTCATCGTGAAAGAGCTCGAAGAAGTCCGCGACAAATACGGTGATGCCCGGCGCACGCAGATTATTGACGAGAGCGCCGAACTCCAGCTTGAAGACCTGATCGCAGACGAGCAGGTTGCCGTCACCGTGAGCCACCAGGGCTACCTGAAGCGGACGCCGATCTCGACGTACCGTCAGCAGCGGCGCGGCGGAACCGGCCGCACCGGCATGAAGACGCGCGAAGAAGATTTTGTTTCGCAGCTCATCATCGACTCCACTCACGCATACCTGCTCTGCTTTACCAACACCGGCCGTGTGTACTGGCTCAAAGTCTACGAGATTCCCGACGTGGGCGCGGCAGGCAAGGGCAAGAGCATTCAGAGTCTTCTCGATCTGCAACCCGGTGAGAACGTGCGCGCCATCCTGCCGGTAAGAGATCTTCAGGAGGAAGGCAAATACATCTTCTTCGCCACCCGCAACGGTACGATCAAGAAGACTCCACTCAAGGACTTCTCCAACGTCATGTCGCGCGGCATTATCGCTATAGGCATTGACAAGGAAGACGAATTGGTTGTGGCCAAAATCACCGACGGCTCGCAGCTTATCTTCCTCGCCACTCACCTCGGCATGGCTATCCGGTTTGACGAGTGCGACGTACGCTCCATGGGCCGGCCCGCTTATGGAGTTAGGGGTATCAGTCTCGCCAAGAACGACTTTGTTGTCGGGGTGGCCGTAACACCCAAGGAACACGAGGCGGGCGCCTTCCGCATTCTTTCCGTCACGGAAAACGGTTTTGGCAAGCGAACCGATGTTGAGGAGTATCGCCTGCAGACTCGCGGCGGCAAGGGTGTCAAGAACATGGCAGTCACGCCGCGTATTGGGCGGGTAAATACTATCCAACTCGTCGACGACTCTTCGGAACTGATGGTCATCAGCCAATTCGGCAAGATCATCCGTTGCGACACCAAAACCATCCGCGCCGCCGGCCGCGCCACCCAGGGCGTCCGCATCCTCAACCTGGAACCAGAGGATAAGGTGGCGGCAGCCGTGATCATTCCTCCCGAGGAACTGAACGGCAAGGACGACGAGCCTTCACTGCTGCAGTAGGGTAGCCCGGTTCGCCGGCATCACACCGGAGTTTGACAAGGGTTGGAAGCCATGCCGGCGACAGGAGCTAAACCGCTAGGAACCTCGGACGAAGCCAGCGCGGCCCAGGCCGTGCGGCAGATGTTCGACGCCATTGCGCCGCGCTACGACCTGCTGAATCACGTACTCTCTGCAAACGTGGACCGCCTCTGGTGGTGGCGCACTGCGCGGCGCTTCCGGACGACGCTTGCCAATCCCGATACCGCCGTCCTGGATATATGCTGCGGCACCGGCGACATGACTATGGCTTTACTTCGGCGGCGTCCACGGAACTCGCGTCCCGTGATTGCGGGCGATTTCGCGCGAGGCATGCTCAGCAGAGGCGCGCGGAAGTTCGGTGCAGTTGAAGACGATCCGGGCAGGGCGTATGCTGTCCCGCTTGAGGCCGATGCTCTTCATCTCCCGTTTAAAGATGAGTCGATTGACCTGATCGTGACGGCCTTCGGATTCAGAAATCTTGCCAACTACGAAGTCGGTCTGCAGGAGTTCTATCGAGTACTAAAGCCCGGCGGACAGCTTGGCATTCTGGAGTTCAGCGAGCCCGGCGGCTTGATTGGAAAGGCCTACGCGGTTTACTTCCGTCGAGTTCTGCCGGCTATCGGCAGGCTCATCTGCGGCAAGTCGGCCCCTTACAACTATCTTCCTGCATCTGTAGGCAACTTTCCGCCGCCTCCGCAGATGCTCGGCCTCATGAAGCAAAACGGCTTTATAGGTCCATCCTGGCAGCCCTACACCTTCGGAATCGCAGGGTTGTACACCGGTGTCCGCCCGCCTGTAGTCTAGAAAAGCGTCATGACTTCCACTTCCAGTCCGGCTGCAAAGAGCGTCGAGAATCACTCTTCGGAAAAACGGCGCGTGGCTTTGAACTCCATGCTCGCCGCCGCGGCCATGACCGCTCTCAAGCTCATCACCGGCATTCTGTCCGGATCGCTGGGCGTGCTGTCTGATGCTGCCCACTCGGGCCTCGACCTGGTTGGCGCGGCCATGACCTTCTTTTCGGTTCGGGTCAGCGATCTCCCCGCCGACGAGGACCACACATACGGGCACGGCAAAATCGAAAATCTTTCCGCCATCGGCGAAGTCATTCTGATGGCCGTATCCAGCGCGTGGATTATCTGGGAAGCCCTGTCGCGCATCTTTGTACACACAGTTGAACTGCGTCACTCGGTATGGCCGGTCCTGGTGGTCATCTCGTCCATCGGCGTGGATTTCTGGCGTTCGCGCCGCCTGCGCGAAGTCGCGGTACGCACCGGCAGTCCGGCCCTCGCTACCGATGCCTTCCACTTCTCCAGTGACATCTGGTCATCGGTGGCTGTGCTCGCAGGCCTGATTGCAAGCTGGATTGGCGAAACCTTTGGAATTCTCTGGCTCGACTTTGCTGACCCTCTGGCTGCAATCGTGGTATCGGTTTTGATTCTGCGCCTTACCTTCATATTGGGCCATGAAGCTGTCGGTGTTCTTATGGACCGCATACCAGCGGAGACGCGAAGCAAAATCATGGCCGATGTAGCGCAGGTTCCCGGAGTCATCGCCATTGAGCAGGCGCGTGTACGCCGCGCCGGGCCTGATTACTTTGCCGATTTGACTCTCGCGCTTCCTCGCCGCTACACCTTTGAACATACCGATGCACTGGTCCAGGCAGCGAGACATGCGGTTCACAAAACATTGCCAAACGCCGATGTGGTCATCCACACCGTTCCCCGCGAGGTCCGCACGGAGAGCATCTTCGACCGCGTACGTGCGGTAGCGGCCCGCAATAATGTCAGCGTTCACGAACTGAGCATTCAGTCGCTCCACGGACGCCTGCGTGTGGAGCAGCATGTAGAGTTGGATGAAACTCTGCCGCTTCGCAAGGCGCATGCGTTCGTATCTGACCTGGAAGCACAGATCCTGCGCGCGGCTCCTGAAATTGACTACGTGCTGACTCACATTGAGAGCGAGCCGGCCACCATCGAACAGCCTAACGAATTTGTTGAGGCGGACAAGAAGATTGAGTACGCGCTGCTAAAATCGGCGCGGCTGTTCCCGGAGATCGTTGACGTTCACGAAATCACGGTAGGACGCACAGCCGAGCACATTTACGTCTCATGTCACTGCACGTTGCCTGACGATCTGCCCATGCACCACGTCCACAACGTCATCACGGCGCTTGAGGATCGCTTCAAACTCGAATGCCCTGACGTTCAACGAGTCACCATTCACCCCGAACCGGTAACAGACAACCTGAGGTAGACGCGAGACAATGTTGGTGGGGTGTTATTCGCGGTCATGAACAGCCGATCCATCAAGACCTTCTTCCAAGTGGCTTCCCTACTGCTGCTTTTGGTCACGGTAGGCATGCTCTCCGCAATCATCACTATTCATTTCGCCATCCACGGAGCCGAGGTGGAGGTGCCTTCGCTCAAGGGAATGACAATTTCCGAGGCGCGCAGCGTGACTTCAGGCCTTGGACTCAACCTCAACGTGGACAACCGCTACTACTCCGGCGATGTTGCCGCAGGGCACATCCTTACGCAATCACCCGCGCAGGGAACCGTGGTGCGCCGCGAGTGGCACGTGCGCGTGTCTGAGAGTCTTGGTCCGCAAAAGGTGGACGTACCCAATACAGTCGGACTGCAAGAGCGCGCCGCAGAGTTGCAGTTACGCCGCGCCGGCCTTGACGTTGGACCTATCGCGCATCTGCCATCAACAACCGTTGCGGAGGGAACCGTGCTCGCCCAGGATCCTCCGGCCCACGCATTGGATATTGCACAACCGACCGTGGGCCTGCTGGTAGCGACACCGGACGATGAAAATCCAGATGGATACGTGATGCCGAACCTGATCGGCAGGCCGGTATTGAGCGCACAGATTCAGCTGTCGAAGGTCGGCATCAAGACCGCAACGCCGACCTATCAGACCGTCCCGGTTGGCCAGGTTGGCAGCGGTAATGCTCCGCCTCAGGCCCCTGTCGTTCCGGGATCGGTGATTGCGCAGTTTCCGCAGGCGGGAGCAAGGGTTGACCAGACGACGATTGTGAAGTTGACCGCTGCCCGATAATACGCCGCAGGTAGAAGCTGCATCTAGATCTATAGCGAGGAGACGACTTCGAAATGGGATTGAGTGAAGACCTTGAGCGCGTAAACCTGCAGGAACGCGAACTGCAATTCGAGCACATGGACGAACAGATGGCATGGGAGATTGGCTCTCGCCTTCGTGCTATGGCTGAGGAACGCGGGCTATCTGTTGTGATTGACGTGCGCCGCTTGAATCAGCCGTTGTTTTACACCGCGCTTAAAGGCACCACGCCCGACAATGTTGAGTGGGTACGCCGCAAGAGCAACTGTGTTGCGCGCTTTCACCACAGCTCCTACGGCGTGGGGCTCCTGCTGAAAAGTAAGGACGACTCCCTTGAAGCGCGCGGGCTGCCCACCGCCGATTACGCCTCGCACGGCGGCTCGTTTCCCATCACTGTACGAAACGCCGGCATCGTTGGCAGCATCACTGTCTCCGGTCTGCCTCAGCGCGCAGATCACGAATTTGTGGTGGAAGCACTCTGCAGCATCCTGCATCGCAACTATGACGAACTGAAACTTCCGCCGGAGCAAGACTGATTATGCGCCGCAGTTTCTCTGGCTTGTTCGCTGTCTTTGTGGGCCTCGCAAGTCTATCTCCCACAGGATTCCGCGCAAGCCGTCCTCACGACCAGAGCTCGACGTAAGACGTGCAGGCAAATGCTGTGCTGCTCGCGCCGGGCACGGTTGTAAGCGTGGAAGCAAAGCAGTACGGCGAACAGGCCGGCGATCTGCTCCCGGGACAGCGAGTCTGTTACACCATCGATTCTTTTTCCGCCATACCCGACTCACGGCGATCTGCTAACGCATCCGCCGAGCATTCACGCCTCGCAGTCAACGGTCCTCGTTGCCGCGATACACCGATCGATCCGTCCGCCGCTCAAATCAAGGTTGGAGATCCGGTCGACATCTACTATGCGCTTGAGAATCAAGGTCAGATTGCCATCGTGAATTTCTATACGCTGAGGCTAGAGTTGTGACCTTCGAATATTGACTTGGGCTATTGATGTCCCGAAACCGTGGTCGACGGTCAGCCTTTTACTTCAAGCAGAGCCACAAAGAATCCGTCGGTGCGAAATGCACTGGGAAGCAGGCGCAAGGCTCGTTCGGACGTAAGGATCTCGCCTAGCCGCCTTGCTCCTTCCGTGGTGAGTGCGCCGGACTGCGCGAGGCGATCCAGGATCTCTTCAAACCGGATCTGCTTCACCGCTGGATTTGCACCGAGCGTCGCCGCGATCACTTGGTCGTTCTCTTCAGGCTCCAGCGAACACGTTGAGTAGATCAGGCGGCCTCCTGGCCTCAGAGTGCGCACGGTCGCGCTCAGAATTGCACGCTGCCGTTCCGCCTGGCGGGGCAAGTCCTCCACGTACAGCCGATGCCGTATCTCAGGATTGCGACCCAACGTGCCCGTTCCGCTGCACGGGACGTCAACAAGCGCAAGGTCGAAGTCTGCATGATCAGTGAGTGCAGTCGCATCAGCCAGCCGGCACTCCACGCGATCGGAATAGCGCTCAAGGCGTTGCCGTAACTGTTGCCAGCGCTGTTCGCTTGACTCGCATGCAACAATGCGTGCTTTCGGATTGCGCTCGGTGAGCACCAGCGTCTTGCCTCCCGGCGCGGCGCATGCATCGAGAATGTGCTCGAGAGACCGATTATCCGAAGTGCCGGCCATCGCTGCAATCTCCGCTATCAATTGCGAGCCTTCGTCCTGAATGCGAACCTGGCCCTCTTTGAAAGCTGCCGTCGATGTCACGTCTCCTGAAATGACGGTGCGCGCTGCTGTCACCAGTTCCGTTTGCTTAAGAGATACACCCGCCTCTGCCAGTTCCTTCTCAGCCTCCGGTATCGCCAGCCGCACGGTTAACTCCGGTTGCATTTGTCCGTGGCGGCAGATTGCGGCCGCCTCCTGAAGGCCAAACGTAGTAACCCACCGCTCAACCAACCATTGCGGATGAGCTTGAGCAAGCGCCAGCTCAGCGGCATTGTTTGGTTCGGATTCGACGTGTGGCGCGGCGCTCAGCTTGCGCAGAACGGCATTGACCATGCGTGATGCAAAGTGGTGCCCGGCCTGCTTGGCAAGCTCTACACTTTCGTCGATGGCAGCGCGCGCGGGGATGCGGTCGAGGTGGCGCAACTGAAACGCTCCCATCCGCAGTGCAATCCGAACTTCGTCATCGAGTCGGGCGTTGGGATGTGCGAGCAGGCCTTTGATCTGCCGATCCAACTTGATCTGCCAGCGCAATACACCCAGCACAAGCGTTGTCGTCAAGTTGCGATCGGCTGCGGAAAGCGCGTTGACATGTTTGCCGCGCAGAAGGTCGTCGGAGTGCGAACGGCTACGCTCCACTGCCATCAAAATCTCAAATGCAGCTTTGCGTGCTGGAGAAACGGCGGCCATCTGCGTTAACCGAGCCGCGTTACTGCGCCGCGCGATACTCCGCGCAGGAACTCCGTAGCAGGCATTCGTTTCTTGCCTTCAAGCTGAACTTCAATCAGCTCGATCCAGGTGTCCCCGGCACACGCGGCGAACATCCGGCCGTCGTGTACGTGAACGAGCCCGGGCTGCGCGTCAATGTGTGCAGCAATCATCTCCGCATCGGCCAGCGCCATGCGGTGCACAATGAACTTCTTGCCGTCGAGACTGGTGAATGCTCCCGGCCAGGGCCGGAATCCGCGCCAGCGGTTGTAGATTTCGTGGGCAGCGCGGGCAGCAAAATCCATGCGGCCATCTTCGCGGTCCAGCATGGGCGCGAAGGTAACGCCCTCCTCGCTTTGCGGCTTCGGCGTAACAGACCCGTCCGCCAATCCTGCAAGCGTCTCCACAACCAGTGGTGCGCCGGCGTTCGCCAGCACATCAAACAACTCCGCGGCTGTCTTCTCCGGCCCAATCTCCATTGTCTGCTGCAGCAGAATCGGTCCGGTATCCAAGCCCTCTTCCAACAACATTGTTGTGTTGCCTGTGTACGCATCACCCATGGCTACGGCCCATTGGATAGGCGCGGCGCCGCGATACTTCGGCAACAGCGAAGCATGCAGATTGATGCACCCATACGTCGGTAAATCGAGCATCCATTTGGGCAGAATGCGCCCGTAGGCAACAACCACTATTGCCTCGGGGGCGATGGCCTCAAGCTGCGCTCGGAACTCTGCGTTAATGCGGATTTTTTCGGGTTGCACGACCGGCAAACCCGCTGCGAGCGCGGTTTGCTTTATAGGCGGTGCGGTTAATTGCTGCATGCGTCCTACCGGACGATCGGGCTGCGAAACCACCAGCGGAATTTCGTGGCCTGCAGCCAGCAGAGCCTCAAGCGTGGGAACAGCGAAACCGGGCGTACCGCAGTAAACAAGTTTCACCGCTCTACCACGTGCCTTCAGCCTGCATCTTCTTGATCTTGCGAAGACTCAGGCTGCGTTTGAGCGCACTCATTCTGAAGATGAAGAGCATTCCGTCCAAATGGTCGATCTCATGCTGGAAGCAGCGTGAGAGCAGCTCTTCGCCGTCCATCTCAAACCATTTTCCATACTCGTCTTGAGCGCGGATGTGCACCTTCGCTGCGCGCACAACTTTCTCGCGAATATCGGGAAAGCTCAGGCATCCTTCTTCCTCGTACAGCTTGCCCGCGCTCGAAGTGATCTCAGGATTGATGAGCACCAACTTCTCTTCGGGATTTTTGCCCATACTTAGATCGATAACTGTTAGGCGCTTTGAGACGCCTACCTGGGGTGCGGCTAGACCGATACCCTGAGAGGCATACGTTGTCTCGAACATGTCTGCTACCAGCTTGCGCAGTTCGTCGTTGAACTCGGTGACAGGCTCACCGGGTTGCGAAAGTACAGGGTCCGGATATTTGCGAATCGTCAAAATCATCGTTGCTGCTTAGTATCTCCGTATCTGTTCGATGAATCCATCGAAATTCCGTTTCATCTCCTGCATGGAGTCACCGCCAAATTTGCACTGGGCAACGTCTGCAACTGTAACAGCCACCATGGCTTCCGCCGCTACACCGGCCGCCGGAACCACGCAGATATCGCTGCGTTCGTAGCTGGCGCTGGTAGCCTCGCGGTTGTCAAAACGGACCGACTCGAGGGGGCGGCGGAGCGTTGAGATTGGCTTCAGGTATCCGCGTACGACCAGGTCTTCACCGTTTGAAACGCCGCCCTCGATTCCGCCGGCGTTGTTGTGCGGGCGCGTAAAGCGCGTCGGTTTACCGGTGGCATCAGCCGCATAGTGGATGGGATCGTGCACCTGCGATCCGAACGACTCCGCCGCTGTTACGCCGCGGCCGATCTCCACTGCCTTCACCGCCTGCAGGCTCATTACCGACCACGCGAGGAGGCCGTCAAGACGTTCGTCCCAATTGGCGTAGGTCCCAAGTCCGGCCGGGACATTGTGCACCACTACTTCGAAGACGCCGTTTACCGTGTCGCCGGTGCGTGAGGCCTCTTCAACCTCGCCCTTCATCTGCGCTTCAGTCTCTGCGTCGACGCAGCCCAGCACCACTTCATCTTTCGCGGCGAGAGAGACGATTTCTTCCCACTCGGCGGAGCGCTGCATCTCAACGCGGCCCACACGGATCACGTGGCTCAACACGCCGATACCCAGCTCGCGCAGCATCAACTTGGCGAATGCGCCTGCGGCCACGCGGCTGGTGGATTCACGCGCCGATGCGCGCTCCAGCACGTATCGTGCGTCCTTGAAGTTGTACTTGAGAGCGCCGGCCAGGTCTGCGTGTCCGGGCCGCGGCGATGCGACAGCCTGATGCTTGGCGGGATCACCCGCTTCAACCGGCAGCTTTTCTTCCCAGTTCTTCCAGTCGCGATTCACGATCTCAATGGCGATGGGGGTGCCGATGGTCTTGCCATGCCGCACGCCGGAGAGCACGTGGGCTTTGTCGGTTTCAATCTTCATCCGCCCGCCACGGCCATAGCCCTGCTGCCTGCGCCAAAGCTCGCGGTTCACGAAATCAAGGTCAACGGGGACGCCAGCCGGCAGGCCCGAAATGAGCGCAATCAGGGCCTCGCCGTGGGATTCACCGGCTGTGGAGAAACGGATCATATTGATTTCATTGTACCGGAGGGTGTTAGGCAGGAGACAAGGGGACAAGTTTCCAAGTTAACGAGTTAACGAGTTCAAATACACCACGGCTGAGACCCTTCCGGCCTGGTGAATACGGGCGGAGCAAATAGAAATTTAGCGGGGTTTGGGCTATGCATGGAACGAGAGCTGAAACGGGGTTTTTTGGTACAAATCAAGTTTGTGAATTTGTGACGTACTATGGAGCCCATGAGCTACTTCCTCTTCAAGACCGAGCCAACTGTCTATTCTTTCGATGACTTTCTGCACGACAAGGAAACGGTGTGGGATGGCGTCACCAATCCCACGGCCGTGATGCATTTGCGCAATATGAAAGCGGGCGCGCAATGGATCTTCTACCACACGGGCGATGAGCGCACCGCGGTGGGCACCGGCTCTGTGCTCAGTGTGGACGCCTCCGATCCCAAGGTGCCGATTGTGCGGGTCAAGGTGGGCAAGAAGCTGAAGAAGCCCAGAACTCTCGACGAAGTGAAGGTTGCGAAGATCTTTGTCGATTCACCGATGGTCAAGATAGGACGGCTGTCGGTGGTGCCGCTGACGAAGGCGCAATGGGAGTGGTTTGTTAAGGGCAGTTGACGAGGTTACGAGTTTCCAAGGTTACGAGGGGACTAGGGGATAAGTTTGCGCGGTGCGTAAGGTCGCGGCTCCGGCGCTTTGTCTAGTCACCACCGTCTGAGCCCTGGACAAGGATCATTCAGTAGGAGACAAGCCCGACTATGACTCCCCTAATTGCGAACATCCTCGTGCGCGGCGGAGGCGGGCCACTCACCCGCCGCGAGGTCTTAATATTCTCGCTAGTTGGGGGGCTGCTCGTGAGTATCTGCTGGGGAGCGGTGGAAGATTGGATCAAGCGCACTCGCGGCCGCAATTGGCCTACCATCTCAGCCGTCATTGACATTGTGAACATCGCTTTCATCCAGGATAATTTCCCGCGCTATGCCATGGACTTGTCTCACTACAAGGCCACGCTTACATACGTCTACCGCTATCCCGAGCAGCAGATGGGCGACTACAGCCGCAGTTTTGGCAACGAAGACGATGCCAAGGCCTGGGCAAATTTCTACAAAGGCGAAACCGTCAAGGTGCACGCAGACCCGCGCGACCCTTCACGTTCTGTGCTGCGAGAAGACGACCCTTAGTTGGCCGTAGATGATCAGGAGGTTGTTCCGGGATTGCGGCTGCTGATGGGCGACGCTTAGATTAAATGCAAAATCAAATCCCTCACTTCCCGGCTTCGCTACCCCACTCGATAAGACCGCGCGGGGCCCCAAGCCGCCTTGTTCAGCATGACAACGGTAAATTTGGTGGTCCGGCACTTCCGAAGATAACCTTCGCGGGATGACTGGATACTGAACAAGGATTCCTTGTATCCCACTCATGGCGATGAATGGGGCACTGCCTCAGGCGACGATTCCGTCTCGTGCATTCTTTCAGGCTTTCGCTTCATCCGGGATCGGTTGGTTCTGAATGACCGTGTACCGTTTCTTCAGTTTGAGAAACTTGGATTCGAAAAAGCGGTAAGAAAGTGAAGCAGTGGCTATCGTGAAGAGAAGCGGAAGCAGACTGTCAATCCCACCGCTTAGAACGATGCGCAATGGGTAGCTCCGAATTCCCAGGGTAATTAGATGACCGATCGTGAATTGCTCGGAAAGGAATAGGAAAAAATCATGAAATACGTACAGCCCAAACGAAATTCGTCCCAGATAGATCGCCCACCCCGGAACTAATGATGCTTTGACTCCGAGAGTGCCGAGGAGAATCAATAACGTGCCAATCAGAGCGGCCTGGTATCCGAAAATCACGTGCCCAACCCCTGGGAAAGGCAATGCGTGGAAGCGAACGTGGAAGCCATAGGTGGCAAGCATCCAAGATGCCGCTCCCGCACCAATGATTGCCAATCGAGACCTAAGCGAGAAATTGGGGGTGGAGCCCTTTAAGATGAGGCTGAGTAATATACCACCAGCGAAGACCTGAAAATTCACGAACGGATCGAACCATAATCTGGCATCCGAATGCGACATATTGGCGATATGCGCGAGCCATAGATTGGATGCAAGTATGATCAAAAGGCCGGCGATGATCATTGCCTTACGACTTAGCTTCTTTATAAACCAGGGTATGACCAGATAAAACTGCTCTTCAACAGAGATGCTCCATAAGGGATTCATGGGATTCGCAAGAGGAGTTCCGTGCAGGACGATCCACCAAGATCCCAGGAATGCGGCAAACCATGGCACTGCGGAAAGCTCACTTAGTTTCCCGCCGGGCACGAAACAGAAGATGAGTCCTAAGCCTATAGCCGCAAAGTACAGAGGCCAGATTCTGAGAATCCGCCTAACATAGAATGCTCCCACTTTGATCGTACCTGCCTGCTGTTTCTCGCGAGTGAGAAGTTCAGCAATTAGAAACGCGCTAAGTGCAAAGAAGAGCGTTAAGCCAAATGAACAGGCCTTGTTGACTGCATCCAAGATTGAAAGGGCCGCAACCGGAAACTTGACTACTCGCGGATCACTTCCATCCGGTAATGCGTGATAGAGAAAGACGAGAAGAAAAGCTACAAAACGAAGCGCATCCAGTTCGGGCCTGTAATATCGAGCGCCGGATTCCATAACGACCTTATGGGATGGAGATTTTGGCCTTACTGACTTGTAGCACCAATTCTATCAATCAAACAGAAAGCACGACCATGACCCGGACGGGGCATGGTGCTTTGCATCTGAAACTTCGAGATCAGGTGCCGATTGAGATCCTGCACTTTCTGGGGTAGGGCTCGCGCGATGAGAGTAGGCTGATTTGAACCGACAAGGCAAGCGACTAACTGAACGCGGAGTTTGGAGCCTGTCATCAATTTTCGCGCGGGCATTCCACCAATTCCGCACTAAGTGCGGGATGACGCCGTACTGAACGAGGATTCGCGGTATCCCACTCATCGAGCAAAGGACGCTCGATGAATGGGGCACCCGGGTAATTGGAAAATCCAAGAGTGACTGATTAGCAGCCGAACTGGCGGAGGTGGTGGTCGGCGTGGAGGTAGCCCCAGCGCATCCATTCAGCCTCAGCCATTTGGCCGAAGATGGGATGCACTGCGAACGCAAAGCTCCGTGGTTGGCGCGTGAACTCCTGGGTGAGCGCGAGCAGTTCGCGCAGATCTGCGTCGAATTCGGCTGGTGGCGTGCCGGACTTCTGCTGGTCGACTTCAGGCCGCGTGGGCACACCTTTCGGCCACTTCATGGGCATATTCAACGCCAACCATTTCATCAGAGGGCCGTATTGCCGCTCGGCGGGGCTGGCCTGCCTGCGCCCCATGGCCACGAGCAGACTGTCGTTCAGGTGGCAGATCATCTCGTGGGCGGTCATCATGCCCCACTGGCGCGATGAATCGGGCCGCACAGATTTCAGCCGGTCAAGTATTTCGGCGAGGCACGCAGCGCTGGTGAGTGTCTTCAATGCCCAATGTTCTCCCGATGCTATTTCGGCTTTTCTGACAGCCAGCGTTTTGTGTTCAGCAACTGCCGGTTGTCGAGCGACCAGACGCGCCCGGTCAGCTCGTCCGGTCCTTTGCCTTCGCGCGCGGATTTCTCGAACTCGCTCATGACAGCCTGCATTTTGGCGTCGAGGTCGTCGATGAAGTTAAGCGCGAGCGCCTCGGGAATCATTGGCAGCTTGGGCGACCCGAACTCAAGTTTGCCGTGGTGAGAAAGGATGAGGTGCAGCACGAGCGTGCGCAGGCGGTCAGGAAAGTGCGGCAACTTTTCGATCGTCTTCTCGACCAGATCAACGCCCATCTGGATGTGGCCGAGCAGTACGCCCTCGATGGTGTAGTCGAAACCCGTTTCCCATGAGAGCTCGCGAATTTTGCCGATGTCATGGAGGATGACGCCGGTGAGCAGCAGGTCGCGGTCGAGCAGCGGATAGTGCGCCGCTACGCGCTCACCGAGCCGGAGCAGGCTAACCACATGTTCAAGCAAACCACCGAGCCATGCATGGTGCAACTGACGTGCAGCGGGCGCTTCGCGATACGCCTTTGCAATGGCGGGATCGGAGAGGATGGCCGTGAGCAGCGCCTTGAGGTCGGGGTTGGACAGGTCCTCAACGAAATTGCTGAGCTGCCGCCAGAGGTCGTTGACATCGTAGCCAGTTGCGGGCAGCAGATCGCTCTTCTCTACCTCGTCAGGCTGCGCAAGGCGTAACTGATCGACCTTTGCCTGCAGGCGGTCTTCATAACGCGAGCATGCGCCGCGCACCCTAACAACGTCTCCCACCTCAAACTCCTTGGCGATGCGCGAGTCGGCTGGGTCCCATATGCGCGCTTCAAGCTGGCCGGTCTTGTCGCCCAGGATGAGGTTGAGATACGGCTTGTTGGTTTTGGTGGTGCGCTGTTGTTTCGTCAGGACAAGAAAGAATCCGTCGAAGGTTTTGCCATCTTCGAATGTGGAGAGATCGCTAATATAAATTTCTTTCATTCTGCGAGAAAGAATACATGATGAGAGCAGCTTCTAGCTTGAAGCCACTAGCTTTCAGCTATCAGCTCTCAGCTTTCAGCACTTTTCTTGCCGAGCCTGAAGGCATACATTTTGCTGTGAAGATTGGGGACTCTAGGCCCTAAAACGGTATGGCAAAAGCAAAGGCCTGAGAATTTCTCCCAGGCCCTGCGGGTGGTTATCTAACTGGCTCGCTTATTGCTGCGGCTGCACTGTGGGATGGTCTGCCGGCGCGGGCGCTCCGGGGATGGCGGGCAGCGGAGTGAACTGCGGCTGCTGCTTTTGCTCTTGCTCGGACTGCGGCTCTTTCGCATGGTCGGAGAGGCGGGTCTTTTCGCCCTCCGTCACGACCTTCTTCTTCTTGGTCGCGGTATCTCCGTTCAGACCGAGCGGACTGGACTGCGTGGCGCGATCGGCGATGTCGGCAGCGGTGGGTGCCGCAGGGGCCAACGGATCGACTGTTGGCGCGGTCCGCTCCTCAGAAGAGGATTTTTTCTGGTGACGGGCGCGGTCACTGAATCGCGTTTTGACTTCGACCGGAGCTTGTTCGAGCGAATACTCGGCTTGCTGAGCGGCTGCGTCTTCCGGAACTGCACCTGCATCCTCAACTGCAGTCTCGGTGGCTGCCGAGGGCAACGTCCTGCGCGGCGCCTGGCCAAAACGAATCTTCTCGCGTTTGCCGGGCCTCTCGCTCATCGCCTGCTCGGGTCCGCTTGCACCTTTGAGGTGGAGCTTCTCAAGGAAGCCTACGCGCTGTTTTTCCATCTTTGGCTTCGCCAGTTCCACGGGGGCGGCCTTGGCTGCAGCAGCCTGCTGCTGAGGTGCTGCCGCCGACTCAGGCTCCGATGACTTTTGGCGGAAGCCGTGCGCTGTTTCGCGGAAGCGGGTGCGCTCGACTTTTACCTTCCTTTTGGGAGCAGGCGGCGTGTATGCGCTGAACACCGGCTTGGTTTCGTTGGGGCTCGCTCCAGTGTCGGTATAGCCGGGCTTGATATCTATGAAGGACTCTTCGCGAAGCTTGGTGAGGTACTCGCGAATGGCGGGCTCCATTCTGCTCATGTAGAAGTCGTCCTGGACCTGGTTTTCGACTTCCTTGTATGGCTTGGGCCCGCTAGCTGTATGACTGATGACCTTGAGGATGATGTAGCCCTGACGGGTCAGAATCGGCTGCGTGAATTCACCGGGCTTGAGAGAAAACGTCTTGTCTTCAAGAACTTTTGCCAGGGCTCCGGGCTGATATGTGCCCAGGTCGCCACCTTGCGCGGCGGTCGATCCATCGCTGAAGGACTTTGCCAACTGGGCAAAGTCGCCGCCGGCGTGCAGCCGGGTTTCCATATCCTCGGCCTTCGCCTTGGCCGCCTCTAGCTTGGGCCCTTCGGTAGCGCCGTCGGTTGAGACGAGAATTTCCGCGAGGTGAACGCTTTCCGGCTGAGCGTAATTCTGTTTGTGCGCTTCGTAGTAGCGTTCCGCCTCACCGGGGGTGAACCGAATGTTCTGGCCGACCTCCTGGCGCATCACTTCCTGGGTGATGATGCTGTTGCGAATGTTCTGCTTGAAGTCCTCAAACGATACGCCCTGCTGCTTGGCGGCCGCTTCGAGATCCTCCATAGACTTGAGGTTGTATTGCTTGCGGATATCGTCGAGGCGCTTGACAAGCTCGGTATCACCGGTGATGCCCAACTGCTTGCCCTTTGAGAGCCAGAGCTGCTGGTCGATCATATTGCGCAACAGATCCTTATGGGCCGCTGCCACCTCTTGCATGGTGGTGGCGCCATGCTGGCGGGCCTCCTGATCCACTTCAGCCAACGCGCGATCGTAGTCAGATCGGGTAATGATCTGGTCATTTATGCGGGCGACGATCTCCTCGACGACAGTGCCCCCGTAAGGGCTCTGTTGGGATACGGTCTGGCCGAGTCCGAATTGGCTGCCGGAGAGCAGCGCCGTACCAAACACGACCGCTGCAGGAATGCGAAGGAATCTGAAAGTCATAGGGTCAACACATCAAGCGGCGAAAGACTGCCACCACTTGCATAGACGTCATTGTAAATCCCAGGGGAGCAGAAGATCGAACTTGAGGCCGCATTTGTGGCGCTCAACTCCAGCTGAGGAATCAATGGCCGCGAAGTGTAGGCTTGTAAGGCGAGATTCCTCCTTTGGATGCATGGCTTTGGCGGAGTCGCGGCATGCCTTTGGTTACCCCCGGACTGCCCGCCGGCTATCGGTTCCGGGCCGCCGAAGTCAAATAACACGGTGATATACTTGAGCATCGGGCGGCTCTGCAGAGCCCCTTCAGCGGTTTCCCAAATTCCTGAGCCTTGCCGGAATAGGGCAAGGCGAAATTGTATGGGGAAGCGACGGGGAGGTACCCAATCGAACGGGATGCCCCTGCTCAAGACCGCATTTGGCTTTCCGCAGCAATCGCCCATCGGAGGTTGTATCCGACTATGACTCCCCGCGCACGCCGCGCCCTTTTCACAATCGCTCTCTTCTTTGTCGTCTGCGCAGTGGCAGGCACCGTTCTGCAACGCAGAGTGGGTGCGCAGACCGCAACCGACGAGAGCACGCTTCGCGACAATCTCAAATCGTTTGCCGACGTCTACGCTGTGGTTGAAAAGAACTATGCGGAGCCGATTACCGGGGACAAAGCTGACACCGCGATCTACGACGGCGCGATTCCGGGAATGCTGCGCGTGCTGGACCCGCACTCCAACTTCTACGACCCCAAGGCGTATGCGCGGCTTCGCGAAGATCAGCGCGGGCACTACTACGGCGTGGGCATGGTCATCCAGCAGCAGCGCGATGCCAATGGCAAGGATCATGTGTACGTGATTACGCCTTACGAGGGTACGCCGTCTTTCCGGGCGGGCATTCACCCCGGCGACCAGATTTCTTCGATTGACGGCAAGAGTGCAGACGGATGGACATCGGACCAGGTGGCCAAAGCTCTGAAGGGACCCAAGGGCACGCATGTTCAGGTGTCGATGGTTCGCTACGGCCAGGCTGCTCCGCTCCAGTTTGACCTGGTGCGCGATGAGATTCCGCATCCTTCAGTTGACCTGAAGTACGAAATTCGTCCCGGTGTGGGCTACATTCACCTGACGCAGTTCCAGGAGACTACCGGCAAGGAGATGTCGGACGCGATTGACAGTTTCGGCAACATTAAGGGACTTGTGATCGACCTTCGCAACAATCCCGGCGGATTGCTGAGCCAGGCGGTGGATGTTTGCGACCACCTGCTGGCCAAGGGACAGACCATCGTTTCGCAGCGCGGACGCGCTTATCCTGACCAGAACTACACCGCTACACACGGCAACGGCGGCAAGACCTTCCCGATTGTTGTGCTGGTGAATCGCGGAACCGCTTCGGCGGCCGAGATTGTGTCGGGAGCGTTGCAGGATCACGATCGCGCGCTGATCGTGGGAGAAACGACGTTCGGCAAGGGCCTGGTGCAGACGGTTTACAACCTTAGCGAGAATACCGGCCTGGCGCTGACGACCTATCACTACTACACGCCTTCAGGGCGGCTGATTCAGCGCAACTACAAGGGTGTGTCGCTGTACGACTACTACTACAACCATGCAGGCGCTGAACCAAGCGACTCCAGCAATCGCGAAGTGAAACTCACGGATTCAGGCCGTACGGTTTATGGCGGCGGCGGCATTACACCCGACGAAAAGATTGAAACGCCCAAGACTAACCATTTCCAGGAGAGTCTTCTTTACAAGGACGTCTTCTTCCGGTTCGCGCCGATCTACTTATCGAATCACACGGTCACCCCCAGCTTCCAGGTTGATGACGGTGTGATGGATGAGTTCAAGAAGTACCTCACCAGCCGGGACATTCCGTACACTGACGCCGATATTAAAGGCGTGCAGGACTGGCTGAAGGTCCGCATCAAGGAGAAGATCGTCACCATCGCGTTTGGTCAATTGCAGGGTCTGCGCACACTAGCCAACTGGGATCCTGAAATCGAAAAGGCGATCAGCTATCTTCCCGAGGCACAGGCACTGGAAGATCATGCTACCGAAGTACTGGCTCAGAAGGCGATGGCACGCAACTCAAACTCCAACGGGGTTCCGGTTCAGCCGTAAGAGCAGTTCTCAGCTTTTAGCTTTCAGCTACAACAAAGGCCATCCCCAAGCGGGATGGCCTTTGTTGCTGGGCCTGACAGGTTGAGTTGATTGCTACTCGAACGCCGGCAAGCCGGCGAGCGCCATCGCAATCTCATCTTCGGGGTACTCATAGTTTTCGAGCTTGCCTGAGTGGTAGGCGATGTAGCTTTGCATGTCGAAGTGGCCGTGCCCGCTCAGGTTGAACAGTATGGTGCGTTGCTTGCCTTCGGCCTTGGCCTCCAACGCTTCTTTGATAGCTCCGGCGACTGCATGGTTGGCTTCGGGCGCGGGAACGATTCCCTCGGCCTGCGCAAACTTGACGCCTGCCGCAAACGCGTCGAGCTGCTGTACGGTGATGGCGTCTGCCAGACCAAGGTCGAGCACGTGCGAAACCAGCGGAGCCATGCCGTGGTAGCGCAGTCCGCCGGCGTGAATGCCGGGCGGAACGAAGGTGCTGCCCAGCGTGTGCATCTTCACGAGCGGGGTGAGATGCGCCGTATCACCAAAATCATAAGTAAAGCGGCCCTTGGTAAGGCTTGGGCAAGCCGAGGGCTCCACGGCCACGATGCGCGCGCTGCATTTGCCCTTGATCTTGAGGCCGATGTACGGCATTACCAATCCGGCAAAGTTCGATCCGCCTCCGGTGCATCCGATGATGACATCAGGCTCTTCGCCGGCAAGCGCCATCTGCTCAATCGCCTCCTGGCCGATCACCGTCTGATGCAGCAGCACGTGATTCAACACGCTGCCAAGTGCGTACTTGGTGTTGGGATCCTTGGCCGCAACTTCAACCGCCTCAGAGATGGCGATGCCGAGTGAACCGTTCGAATCGGGATGTTGCGCGAGGATTGCGCGTCCGGATTCAGTCTCAGTGCTGGGGCTTGCCGTGACCGATGCTCCAAAGGTTTCCATGAGCGCCCGGCGATAGGGCTTCTGGTCGTAGCTGACGCGCACCATGAAGACCTTGCAGTCGAGGCCAAAGTACGAGCACGCCATCGAGAGCGCCGAGCCCCACTGCCCTGCGCCGGTCTCCGTGGAGAGGTGCTTGGTGCCTGCCTCCTTGTTGTAGTAAGCCTGCGCCACTGCGGTGTTGAGCTTGTGCGAGCCTGCGGGGCTTGTGCCTTCGTACTTGTAGTAGATGTGGGCGGGCGTGTCCAGCGCCTTCTCAAGCCGCCGCGCGCGGTAGAGCGGCGAGGGCCGCCACTGCGCATAGATCTGCCGCACCTCTTCCGGAATCTCGATCTCCGGTTCGTTGCTCACCTCCTGAAGGATGAGGCTCATGGGAAACAGCGGCGCCAGATCTTCAGGTCCCAGCGGCTTGTGTGTGCCGGGATGAAGCGGCGGAGCGAGGGGCTTGGGCAAATCCGGAAGGACGTTGTACCAAACACGAGGAATGCGATCTTGCGGCAGATTGAACTGGACGGTTTCCATGCGCAACATTCTAGCAGCGGAAATTTACCGCTGGTTTGTGCGCCTGGATACAAGAGAAGCCTCTGGAGGCGAGCTATTAGCTTTTAGCTCCTAGCTGGTTCATCGTAAGGCGAGTAGCTTGCATTTCGTTTGCCAGGGCGACGGTGCTTGCGCCTAAACTGAACGCCATGCTGCTTTCCGATCTGGCTTTGTCAAGGCGCCTTGAGCGCGCCGAGGGTTTTGCGTGCGTGCAACACGCCGAGGCACGCCGCCGACTGCGACCCGCAAGTGAAGCCACATGGATGGAGTGCGGCGGAGCCTATGCTGTGTTTGACGGCGTGGACTCTCCCATAACCCAGACCTTCGGCCTTGGCATCTTTGAAGAGCTAACCACCGAGACATTGGAGAAGATTGAATCTTTCTTTAACGAGCGTGGCGCGCCCGTATTTCACGAGGTGAGCCCGCTTACCGGAGCCGAGGCGTTCGCGCTTTTGTGTGCACGTGGTTACCGGCCGGCGGAGCTGAGCAACGTCGTGTATCAGGAAGTAAAGGAACCTGGGCCGGCGGATTCGCACAACATTACCGTTCGCGTTGCTGGTCCCGATGAGGCGACGCTATGGAGCGAGATCGGCGCGAGGGGCTGGTCATACGGTCATCCTGAGTTTGCCGACTTTCTAATCGAGCTGGGCGAGGTGACTGCGGCACGCGAGCACACGGTATGCTTTCTGGCCGAGTTGGACGGAGTTCCCGGAGCCGCGGGTGCGCTCTGCATGCACCAAGGTGTAGCCCTCTTTGCCGGATCGGCAACCGTTCCAGAGATGCGGCGGCGCGGCCTGCAATCCGCTTTGCTGCGCGAGCGTATGCGCATCGCATTCACGCATGGCTGCGACCTGGCCATGATGGCAGCGCGGCCCGGCAGCGACTCGCAGCGCAACGCCGAGCGCGCCGGATTCCGCATTGCCTACACGCGCACCAAGTGGCACCTCGCAACCAAGTAACGCCAACGACGTACGCCCGAAATGGCCCACTGCGCCGGCGTGCTGAACTTTTTTCTTGACATAATGTACTAGAGTTATAGTACATTGATTTTCATCATGAGTTCCCGGCAGACAGCTACGCGCTTTCGCTTTCAGCTCGACATGCACAGCGGCGTACCCGTCTACCGCCAGCTTATCGACCAGGTGCGCGGCGGATTAGCCTCTGGACAGCTGAGCCGTGGCGACCAGTTGCCCACCGTCCGTCAGTTGGCGGTCGATCTTGAGATCAATCCCAACACAGTGGTGCGCGCCTACCGCGAACTCGAACTGGGTGGCTTGCTTGAGACGCACCAGGGAACCGGTACCTTTATCAGCGCCCAAAAGATCAAGCGGGCCTACGCGGAACGCGAACGGCAATTAGCACAGATCATTGCCGATTGTGTGTCGCGCGCCGGGGCTGCTGGATTCACGGTCGCAGAACTGATCGACGAATTGCGCGGGCTCGCTCAAGAACCGGCCCGCCGGAGGTAATGCGTAATGGCAAGACTTAGAGTTGACTCTGTCCCTTTTAACCGTGTTGCAGTGACAGTTTTCGTTATCTGCAGCGCCTCGGGAGCGATTGCCACCGCTCTGATCAACAATCCGCTGCCACTTATCGCCGGAGTACTGGTTGGTGTGTATTTCCTTTTTGCCATCAAGGTGGCCCAGCAATGGGAAAAGGCAGCGCTGCTGCGCCTGGGCTAATATTTGGGTCTGCGCGGCCCGGGATTGTTTCACGTAATCCCCGTCGTCGAGACGATCAGCCTCTTCATCGATCAGCGCGTCCGGGTTCAAAATGTGACTGCGGAATCTACGCTGACCCGCGATACCGTTCCGGTCAGCGTGGATGCCATCGTCTTCTGGATGGTGTGGAACGCTGAAAAATCCATCCTTGAAGTTGAGAACTTTGACGAGGCAATCAACATGAGCGCGCAGACTGGTCTCCGCGAATCCATTGGACGACACGAGTTGGCACAGATGATCACCGAGCGCGAGATGATGGGACACGAACTGCAACGCATCCTGGACGAAAAGACCAATCCATGGGGCATTACCGTGCAGTCAGTGGAAATTCGCGACGTGCGAATCCCACAGACTCTCGAGGATGCCATGTCACGTCAGGCACAGGCCGAACGTGAGCGGCAGGCTCGCATCATCCTCGGCCAGGCCGAAACCGAAATCTCCGACAAATTCGTAAAAGCCGCGGCCGCCTATGCTGAAAACCCGGTGGCTCTGCACCTGCGCGCCATGAACATGCTCTACGAAGCCATCAAGGAACGCGGCTCGATGGTGATCGTGCCGTCGTCGGCGGTGGAGACGATGGGGCTAGGTGGATCACTGGCGACGGCGGCCTTGGCAAAGCAACAGTGAACGTGCAACGCGCTTAAAGGGGGGAAGTTATGAACAGGACAACTTTACTGAGGATCCTATTCTGGCTGACGATAGCAACATGCGCGGTCATTGCCGTTCGAGGCCACTCACAAGATCTGGATGGCAGTGAGTCTGCTCATTCCAGGCTGGTCGGCGTATGGCGGGCCAACACGGATGGATTGCCCGCCGTCACAATGGTCATTGCCGATGAAGGTGGACGTCTGACAGGCGCGATCATGTTCTATCTGCACAAGCGCGAGACTGCGGAAAAGCCTTACACATCGACGCCGGGTTTGCCGGAACCCATGCTCAACCTCAAGGTGAATGGTGAAACGCTTACGTTTCAGGTGAGCCATCGCCGCGCGCATCCGCTACTCACTTTGAAAGATCCGCCCGTAACGATCCAACTGAGACTGAACGGCAAAGATTCAGCGAGCCTTGTACGAGGCGAAAACGCAAAACGGTGGCGAGACAGGTACAGGCCTCGCCATGGTTCGTAGTGACTACTGAACCCGTTTACTGCTCGTCGTTGAAGATGGCGATCTCGATCTTGCCGCCTTCAGCCAGACGGGCGCGGTACATTCCCGGCGTGTTGAAGCTCCAGGCCATGTCCCCGTTGGGGGCGATGGCGATGACACCGCCGTCGCCATGCATGTCGGTGAGTTCTTTGTGAATGACCTCGTCGACGGCGTCCTGCAGCTTCATGCCCTTGTACTCCACCAGCGCGCACACGGTTCGCGCGACGGTGAGCCGGATGAAGTACTCGCCGGTTCCCGTGGCCGACACTGCGCACGACTGGTTCGACGCGTAGGTGCCCGCGCCGATGATGGGCGAGTCGCCTACGCGGCCCCAGCGCTTGGCGTTGGTACCGCCTGTGGAGGTGCCGGCTGCGAGGTTTCCGGCACGGTCGAGCGCGACGACGCCCACGGTGCCGTACTTATGCGCGCTGATGTCTTCAACGGGAGGGAGCTGCGAAATCTCCTCGGCAGTTGGTGGAGGCGGTGCGCCCTGGGGCCGCGGAGGAACGGGCAGCCCTTCCTCCTTGAGTTCCTTGACCAGCAATTGCCAACGACGCTCAGTGAAGAAGTAGATCGGGTCAACCTGCTCAAGCCCGGCATGGACTGAGAATTCATCGGCGCCCTGGCCTACCAAGAATACGTGCTGCGATTTTTCCATGACGGCGCGCGCCAGCGAGATCGGATGCCGGGTGCGTGTGACATCGCCCACCGCGCCGGCGTTCATGTTGGAGCCGTCCATGATGGCGGCGTCCAGCTCGTTTTTGCCGTCGGCGGCAAAGTCTGCGCCACGGCCCGCGTTGAATAGTGGATCGTCTTCGAGGATGCGAATGGCGGCTTCAACCGCGTCGAGCGAGGTGCCGCCTTTTTCCAGCACCTGCGCGCCGGCCTCCGTTGCCCTGGTCATTGAGGCGTGATACGCCTTTTCGGTCTCAGGGTTCATGGTGGCCCGCTGAATGACGCCTGCTCCGCCGTGGAGCACAATGGCCCAGCGATGCGCGGCGGGGGTTTGCGATGTTGCTGCTGAGGCGATCATGAGTCCTCCGATAGCGAGCTTGCCAAATCCATTCATCGCCCTGTCCTCCGGCGGATGTAAGTGCTAGAGCCAGTTATCAACTTTCGCGCGGGTCCGGATTCATAGCGCTGGTGTTCTTATCATGCTATAACCCCGCCGCATTTTGTTGCGGTGCGGGCGGGCACATCGCCGTTAGAATGATCTCCTGCTGCATCCCCAAGCTCCGTAGAAAGGAGTTTCCACATTGATTCTCAGATCGTCGCTGCTCGTGATTGCATTTACCGGAGTGCTCCTGTTCGTCATGCATTCCGCCAAGCTGGCGTGGACACCCTGGCGCATCGCCGGATTCGCAATTGCCGTTGCCGCATTCGTGCTGCTGAATGTGTCTCGCAATCAGTTGGGTGAGGCGTTTAACGTTGGCGCGAAACCCACAGGGCTGGTCACTACGGGCATCTACTCGCGCATCCGGAACCCGATCTACCTGTTTGCTTCAACCACACTGCTCGGCCTGATTCTCTTCAGCGACTATCTGTGGCTGTTGCTGATCGTGCCGGTGGTGGCTGCCATCCAGTTCCGCAGGGCACGCATCGAGCAGGGTTTGCTTGCCGAGAAGTTTGGCGAGGAGTATCTGGCGTACATGCGGCAGACCTGGTTTTGATTTTTCCGCAGCCGGATTGAGAGCTGTTTCTTTGCGAGCCACTTTCCCGTAACATCGCAATCAATGATGACTCGAACGAAGGTCCTCTCTGCCCTTTTGCTTCTGACAACTTCTGCCGCTTTTCTGCGAGCGCAAGCGAAACCCATTCCGGTGAAAGTGGTTGTGCTGGCCATGTTTGAGCAGGGCGCAGACACCGGCGACACGCCCGGCGAGTACCAGTACTGGGTGGAGCGCGATCACCTCGATCGCAAGTATCCGCTGCCCGCCGGATACCATGCCGTGCGCATGAACGACGACGGCGAGATGGCCACGGTTACCGGGCCGGGCACCGCGCACGCCGCTGCGACTGTGATGGCGCTGGGCATGGACCCGCGTTTCGACTTGAGCCATGCGTATTGGCTGGTGGCTGGAATCGCCGGTGGCTCGCCGGAACGCATCTCGCTTGGCTCGGCAGCGTGGGCACGCTGGGTGCTGGATGCAGACCTGGCATACGAGATCGATGCGCGCGAGATTCCGGCGGACTGGAGCACGGGCTTTCTGCCGCTCGGCAAGTCGACGCCGTATGAGCAGCCTATGCAGGCGCGGCCGGGGCAGATTTACGAGCTGAACGAAGGGCTGGTGCAGTGGGCCTTCAATCTTTCGCATGAAACCAAACTCGATGACTCGGACAAGTTGAAGCAGATTCGCGCGGACTTTGACGGCGCGGCTGCGCAGCGGCCTCCGCACGTTGCCCTCGGCGATGAGATTTCGTCTTCGACGTTCTGGCATGGCAAGCTGCTGGACCAGTGGGCGACGGATTGGATGCGGTACTTTTCAGGCGGCAAGGGTGAGTTCGCAACCACGGCGATGGAAGATACTGGCACGCTGCAGTCGCTTGAGTTTCTGGCAAATGCCGGCCGCGTGGATCTGAAGCGGGTGCTGGTGCTGCGCACGGTGAGCAACTTCGACCAGCAGCCGCGCGGACTGACGGCGGCCGAGAGCCTGGCAAGCCAGCGCATCGGCGAATATGCCGCTTATCTGCCCGCGCTGGAGGCGGCTTATCGCGTGGGACATGTTGTGGTGAACGAACTGATCACCCACTGGCCGCAATATGAGGCCGCGATTCCCACAGCACCAACGGCAAAGGAAAAGTGACCGCGTACTAAAGAGCCCTTGGCGGATGCAGGCTCGGCAGTTGAAAATGCTCTGGTCCTTCAAATTTGCATCCGGGCTTCGCAGTGCTAGGCGGGACAGCCCGGAGATCCAAAGGTAAACATATGCATTCTCTCTGGCTGGGTGAGTTTATAGGCACAGCGGTCCTCGTACTCTTCGGGACCGGTGCATGCGCCAACGTGACGCTGCGCAAGTCATATGCCGCTGATGCGGGCTGGATGGTGGTGACCACCGGATGGGCGCTTGGCGTGCTCTGCGGCGTATTGGTTGCGCAAGCCTTCGGCAGCCCCGGCGCGCATCTCAATCCGGCCATTACACTGGCCAGCGCAGTGATAAGCGGCAATTATTCGCAGGTGCTTGTCTACTGGTCGGCGCAGTTGCTTGGCGCGATGCTGGGAGCAACGCTGACGGTGTTGCACTTTGGCCCGCACTGGAGCGTTACACCCGACCCCGCAGCCAAGCTGGGCATCTTTTGCACGAATGCGGCGATACGTCATCCTGCGTTTAATCTCTTCAGCGAAGCTTTAGGAACGGGAATGCTAGTGCTGATTGCCGGCGCAATCTTCTCGCACGGCGTTTCCATCAACGGACCGGCGGCGGGTCTTGGCCCATGGCTGGTCGGCAGCCTTGTGTGGGGCATCGGTCTCTCGCTCGGCGGCACTACCGGTTACGCCATCAATCCTGCGCGCGACCTTGGCCCACGCATCATGCATGCGCTACTGCCCATTCCCGGCAAGGGCGGTTCGAACTGGAGCTACGCGTGGATTCCGATTGTGGGCGACCTTACCGGCGGCGCGCTGGCTGGAGTACTGCTGCATTTTGCACGGCTGTAGGAATCAGCAACTTGATATGAGCTGCGAAATGTTCCGCGGCTCACTCCAACACTGAGGCCACAACTGACAACGCCGCGATGGCAGCCGTCTCAGCGCGCAGAATGCGCGGGCCGAGCGTCGCGGCCTTCCATCCGATGGCGTCGAACAAGGCTTCCTCCGATGGGGCCCACCCACCTTCAGGACCGATGGCGATTTCAAGCACCGGCATCTCGTCTCCGGCTGCTTCTACGCCATCATCCACCAGCCGCCGCAATGTGGTTGTACGTTCCTGCTCGGCAAGAACGATGCGCGATGCCTTGGAAGCTGAACGCACGTAGGAAGCCAGAGGGGCAGGTTGATGGATCAGCGGCACATCCGAGCGGCGCGACTGCTGCGCTGCCTCATGCGCGATGCGACGCCAACGCTCCGCTCGCTTGGCCGCCGATTGCGCCAGATGCTTTTCGGTCCGTTGAGCGATCACCGGGGCAACGGCGGCAACACCGAGTTCGGTCGCCTTCTCGATAGCCCACTCCATGCGATCAAATTTATACACCGCCATCACCAGGGTTACGGGCAGCGCCGGATCGGCCTGCACTTCGGCAACCAGGTTGAAGCGAACTTCGCTGGGTGAGACGGCCGCGACTTCGGCGTGAAATACGTGGCCGCCCGCGACTACATCGGCTTCCATGCCCGGTTGCGCGCGCAACACGCGGCCAAGGTGCTCAGCCTGCGCGCCGGTGATGAAGGCGGTGGCTTCGTCCCAATGTTCGGCGATCCAGCGGCGTCGCGTCATGACTTTCTCTTTCTATGAACCAGTTTACTGCTGCGCATGCATCAAGATTGCCGTGTGAGTTGCATTCCATTTCCTGTACAGCTGCCGACGAATCAGGTCTTGTGCACAAACACTGAGGGGAGCGCTTTGCGCTCCCCTCAGTGTTGCCTTTTAGTTGGTCTACCGCTACTTCTTCTTTGCGGCTTTCTTTACGGCCTTCTTCGCCGCCTTCTTCGCGGGTGCCTTCTTGGCTGCCTTCTTGGCTGCTTTCTTGGTTGCCATTTGCCTATTCTCCCTTTTCGATGGGTTGCATCGATTTCTGCAATAGTTATATTGCAGTTGAAGAATGTATAGAATTGTGTCGCATCGATGTCAAGAAAAAAAAGTATATAGAGTGGAAAAAACGTCAACAACTTTTCCGTACCCGACGGGTGTCCGAAGAACAAATCAGAAGACCGAAGACACTTACCTGCATCTTGCTCAACACATCGCGAGCGAAGTTACATTGCGCGCTGCCTTGTACGTGTCATTCATCGAGATGCTTCTTCACCGCAATTGACGCGGCTTTCAGCATCATTGGTCAACATTCGATCTGATTAAGCGCTAATCCGGCAAGGCTTGTTTCCTTGTAGCGCGACTGCATGTCGAGCCCGGTGAGATACATGGTTCGAATCACCTGATCGAGAGAAACCTTATGTTCCCCGGACTCATGAAGAGCAATACGCGAAGCCTGCACCGCCTTGGCCGCGGCCATCGCATTCCGCTCGATGCATGGGATCTGAACAAGGCCTCCGATAGGGTCGCAAGTCATGCCGAGGTTATGCTCCATTGCGATTTCTGCGGCATGTTCCACCTGCTCATTGTCACCGCCAAGCGCTGCCGTCAATCCAGCAGCGGCCATGGAACAGGCGACACCGACTTCGCCCTGACAACCGACTTCAGCACCGCTGATCGATGCGTTCTCCTTGTACAGAATGCCGATGGCCGCCGAAGTGAGGAAGAAATTAACGATGCCTTCGTGATCGGACTCGGAGATGAAGCGGTCGTAGTAGTGTGCCACCGCGGGCACCACTCCGGCGGCGCCGTTGGTGGGAGCGGTAACGACTCTTCCGCCCGCCGCGTTCTCCTCATTCACCGCCATGGCGTGGACGGTTACCCAGTCCAATGGTCCCAGCGCATCAACCGGCATGCCGTCGGCTTCGCGTTGTTCGAGCCGCGCCGCCAGCCGATGAGCGCGCCGCCGCACTTTCAATCCGCCGGGCAATATGCCTTCGGTTGCAATTCCGCGCGCAACGCAATCCTTCATGGCCGTCCAGATACGGTCGATGCCCTGGCGCACGATTTCAACGGGAGCCTGGTCCGCGCTATCTCTCGCGAGCGCGCATTCGTTCTCAAGCATGAGCTGGCTGATGGAAAGTTCGTTGGCATGAGCCACGGTTAGCAGCTCGGCGGCGCTGTGGAATGGGAAAGGAATAGTGCGGGCGTCCTCTGACGCCTGAGCCAGTTCGCCTGAGCCACTGGCAGTATCTTCTGTGATGAATCCGCCGCCGATGGAAAAGAACGTGCGCTGTTCCAGTGCGACGCCAGACTCGTCGAAGGCCGTGAGGCGCAATCCGTTAGGATGCTGCATGGCCGCGCCCGGCGGATACATGGTGTCGCGCTCGAAAAGCAGGTCGGTCGCCTCACTAAATGCGATTGGTCGAGTGCCCGCCAGATTGAGCAGCCGCGCAGCGCGAATACCTGCGACGGTGGACTCGATCGAATCCGGATCGATGGTGGATGGCTCATTTCCGGCAAGCCCGAGAAGCACGGCACGGTCGGTTGCGTGTCCCAGGCCGGTTAGCGCGAGCGAACCGTACAGCTCCATCTGCACGCGAGCAACGTGGCCGATGTTGCCATGCGCAGCAAGGTCGCCGGCAAAGGTGCAGGCGGCACGCATAGGCCCCATGGTGTGCGAGCTTGAAGGGCCAACACCGATTTTATAGAGGTCGAAAAGACTGGTCGTCACGCCAAGATTCTATCTGCTTTTCGAACTTAGGGTTTTTCCGGCCACACTGCATCGGGACGCGCGGGTATGGACTGGTCGGGGCCAAGGTTCTTGGTCGAGATATCGGCGTAGATAAAATTCTCCGGCGGAACCGGGTCGCCGGAAATTCTGCGCAGCATCGCAAGTTGCCCGGCGTGCGTCATGGCGTCGGAAAAAGGTCCTTGCAGCATCTGTTCAGGAGTGATCCCATGCATCTCCGATCCTGCTTCGAGGTGGCGGGCTATATCTTTAACGACTTCATGAAAGTGAGTGGTCGCTTCGGCGAGAGTTTGCGCTTCAGGCGGACGGTAGCTGCCGCCGATGATGAATGTCCGTGCGTAGCCAAGCACGCTGTCCATGTGGCGAACGAGTTCGAGGGGCGTGCGCACCTTGCCACCCACAGAAAAGTTGGCGAATTCCGGCGACGCGCCGCGGAGAGCTTTTTGCGTCCGGTATGCCAATGCCGCAAGAAAATGGCGTAATAGATTTCGTTGCTCGTCCATCTCATCTCCGATTTCAGTTGTTACAGGTTTGTAAACTCGTTAACTAGTAACCATGTAACCTGTCTTGCTCTGTTCACCAGTCACTGACTCCGATTCCCTATCTTCTGATAAGCTCGCTGGCAATCTAAACCACCATGTTATTTAAAGCGCTTAGTGCGGCCGTCTACGGAATCGACGCCAATCTGATTGATGTTGAGGTCGATTACAGCGGGGCCGTTACAGAAAAAGACATCTTTCACACCGTTGGGCTACCCGATACCGCAGTTCGTGAGAGCCGCGATCGCGTGCGCGCCGCTATCAAGAACTCGGGCTACACCATTCCGCCCACGTTTATCACCATCAATCTTGCACCTGCCGATCTCAAGAAAGAGGGCTCAGGTTTCGATCTTCCGATCGCGGTGGGCATTCTTGGAGCATACGGCGCACTGCGCGTCAGCGACATTGGCAAGTTCCTGCTGGTGGGCGAACTCGGCTTCGATGGCAGCGTGCGGCCTTTTCCGGGAATGTTGCCGGTGGCGATACTCGCCCGCGAGAAGAAGATTCCCAACCTGATACTGCCGGCGGCGAACACGCCCGAAGCTGCGGTGGTGGAGGGTGTGAATGTTTATCCGGTCTCGACGCTCACCGACGTGATCGATCTGCTGAACGGTTCGGTGGTCGGCGCAGTGCAGCGCAAGCCGCTCCGCGTAAACACGCAGCAACTGCTGGGCGAGTTACAGCACTTTGCGGTGGACTTTTGCGATGTGCGCGGACAGCAGACCGCAAAGCGCGCGCTTGAGGTGGCCGCAGCCGGCGGAAACAACATCCTGATGATCGGGCCGCCAGGCTCAGGCAAGACCATGCTGGCCAAACGGCTGCCGTCGATCCTCGCGCCGCTCACTTTTGAAGAGGCGCTTGAGACCTCCAAGATTCAATCGGTCGCCGGAGTACTCGACGCGGCGGCAGAAGGCTCGGCACAGCTTCTCGACCGAGTGATGGCGGCGCGCGAGCGCCAGCGGCAGCGCTTTAAGAAAGCCGGGGAAAAGAATTATGCCAACGCGCAGATGGCGACGAGACAGATTCGCACGCATTGCGAGCTTAGCGCCGACGCCGAACGGCTGCTGGAGCGCGCCATGCAACAGCAGGGACTCTCAGCCCCCCGCACATGACCGCATTCTGAAAGTGGCGCGCACCATCGCCGATCTTGAGGGGGCGGAGAATCTGGCTGTGCCGCACCTGGCTGAAGCGATCCAATACCGGACTCTCGACCGAAGTTACTGGGCGTAAGCGCGGTTGGCCTGTTGAAATCTCCGCGGCGGGCTGGACCGAACGCCTGCCGGCAGCTCGGCCCATATCAATAATCAGTGGCCAGAGTAACGATCTGGTTCATGTTCCGGCTCTCTCCGGCCGATAGCTCCTTCATCTGCGATTGCGGCAACCGGGTCTGTTTAGCCTGCTTGCCGCGGGGGAGCAAGCCGATGTTGCCGCCTAACGATGTAGCCCTCCGCTTTGGCTGGGGATCTGCACTCTATGTAAGCATCTGCATTTTCTTGACGATATTAATCGTTTTCCGGCTGGAATCACTGCTGATTGCTCCCGCTCGCGGAGGCGGCAAGCGGCCAGAGCATCCGGGGACCGACGAAAATGGCGAGCCAATCCTAAGGGACCCGGATGGACGCTCGATTTAGCCTTTCGGCGATGGAAATTTACCACTCTGGTACCAAGTGCCTATTTCAGAGACCAGGTACCAAGAGTAACTACACAGGATGGTCATTTGAGGTCACGAAGGCTCCGAATTGGATCTCCGTATACCTTTGAAAATAATGAAATTATGGGACAGGTAAATGTCAGACCAATGTACCGTATTAGGTACTAAAAATTTGTTGACCTGAAACTAGTGCCGTTATACATTCATGGAAGCCATCCATATAGGGCAGATTGCAGATTGCGATTTTGTGCGCCCGCCGGCCGATTTCCAGCATCATACTAATGAGTCGATGCTAGCGATTGATGCTTCCGGAGTGTCTCTCCGGGAAGGAAACTTCTGGCCACGGGTTCAGATCTCTGTCAGCTGTTGTTACCCATAGGGCAAACGGCACCTCTTAATAGGCACGAAAGTGCGCAAAGTTTTTTGAACTGGACGCGGATTTCGTGCGTCTAAGAATTGAAGTGATGTACTTGGGGCGGTCCTAGCTGAGTTGGCCTCCCCGTACTGCTCCGGCGTAACACCAGAAAGATGCCGGGCAGCTGAGGAATAACAAGGAGACTATGATGCGTTCTGATTTGGTTTTTGGGGCACTAAGTCATGTGTCCAACCGCTACCAGCTCTGCCAACTGGCGAGCAAAGCAACCCGCAAACTGCACAAGCCGAATACACGGCTGCAAGACACCACCAACGAAGTTCTTAGCCGCTTTCATACTACTAATCCTGGCACATTGGGCAATGTACGAATGCCCGAGACCCAGCCGGAGGAAAGACGCCGCGCAGCCTAACGGCGTCTTTCAGGGAGCAGTTGCGTAAGTTAAGCTAAGAGAACGAATATGAGAGCCGTCCTTACAGGGCGGTTGGTTTACCCGGCGTTTCGATCCTCGTCCTGGGTACGATCTATGCTGTATAGTTAAGCAGCGCCGGTTGTATTTCTGAATCTTCCGTTCTTAATCTGGAGTACTCCCCCCTCCCAAATCCCTTCACAAACATCCCGCCTTGCAGGTGAACATGACCATAGCTGAACTGAAAGAGAAGAACATTACAGAACTGAGCCGCATTGCGCGTACCCTGGAGATCCCAGGTACGAGCGGCCTTCGCAAGCAGGACCTGATCTTCAAGATCCTCCAGGCACAGAGCGAAAAGGAAGGCCACATCTTTGCCGAGGGCGTCCTTGAGATTCTGCCTGACGGCTATGGATTCCTCCGCTCGCCCGACTACAACTATCTGCCCGGCCCCGATGACATTTACGTGTCGCCCTCGCAGATTCGCAAGTTCGACCTGAAGACCGGCGACTCGATCAGCGGCAATGTGCGCCCCCCGCATGAGGGCGAGAAGTACTTTGCGCTGGTGAAGATTGAAGCCATCAACTTTGAGTCGCCCGAAGAGACGCGCAACAAGATTTTATTCGACAACCTGACGCCGCTCTATCCACAGGAGCGCATCAAGATGGAGACCGTACGCGAAGGCCTGAGCGCCCGCGTGATGGATCTGCTTACCCCGGTGGGCAAGGGACAGCGCGGCCTGATCGTCGCTCCGCCGCGTACCGGCAAGACGATGCTGCTGCAGTCCATCGCCAACTCCATAACGTCGAATCACCCTGAAGTTGTGCTGATCGTTCTGCTCATCGACGAGCGCCCTGAAGAAGTCACGGACATGCAGCGTTCGGTGAAGGGCGAAGTTATCAGCTCCACCTTTGACGAGCCAGCCGCACGCCACGTACAGGTGGCCGAAATGGTGATTGAAAAGGCCAAGCGCCTGGTGGAGCACAAGCGCGACGTCGTGATTCTGCTCGACTCGATCACGCGTCTCGCCCGCGCCTACAACACCATCGTTCCGCCCTCGGGCAAGGTGCTGTCAGGCGGCGTTGACTCCAACGCGCTGCAGCGGCCCAAGCGCTTTTTTGGTGCGGCCCGCAACATTGAAGAAGGGGGCTCGCTCACCATTATTGCCACGGCGCTCGTTGACACCGGCTCCCGAATGGACGAAGTCATTTTCGAAGAGTTCAAGGGCACGGGCAACATGGAAATCATTCTCGACCGCAAGCTGGTGGACAAGCGCGTCTTTCCGGCCATCGACATTCAGCGCTCCGGCACCAGAAAAGAAGAGCTGCTCATCCCCAAGGACGACCTCTCCCGCATCTGGGTACTGCGCAAGGTGCTCAATCCGCTCTCGCCCGTTGAAGCGATGGAACTGCTCATAAGCCGGCTTGAGAAGGTGCGCAACAACGCCGAGTTCCTGCTCAACATGAATCAGCTTTAAACCAAGTTAAGCTCCAGGTGGGTCTAGGTGGTACTAGCGCTCTGGAGCGGAAGGCCGGGGTTTCCTCCCCGGCCTTGTACGTTTGGCAAGTTAGAAAAGGATTCCAGCGCCAGGTTCTAAAAGGTATGAAGATTAAGAAACTCATCGCCGTCTCCGCAATGATTCTCGGTTCTGCTCTTCTACTCAGCGCCCAGCAGGAACAGGGCTACTGGCGCGCCGCCAGCACCAATGCCAGGGCCATCACGGGCGACATCAACATCGGCGAGAATTCCATCACCATCAACTTCACGCCGTTTACCATTGCGCCCATTCGCAACCTGAAAACTGCAGAGGTTGCCGCGCTCTTCGATGTTGACGTTAATTCCGGCGTGCAAGGTCACCTGTACCGGCTGAGCATTCCATCGGAGCGGCGCTTCCTCCACAAGAACACTCTGTGTGGCACCGAGAGCACGCAGTGGATGGCGACTTTTGTTTCGGGACGCAATTTGCAGGTCACTTTGTTCTCAGGCCTGGACGAGCCGGTGTTCTCCTTCGATGCCCTGGGAAAGACCAGCACCCGCTGCGCTACATTCACCTACGCGCGTTAGATTTTCCGGCCTGCGCTGCAAGCTGAACGGCTGAGCTACGCTGCAGCGATCTAAACGCAGGTAGAAATATCTCCGGCCTTGCATTCTGAGCGGGCATGGTGCATCGTATAGCTGCTGCCGCTATGCCCCCAACGACGATTCCATGGAAATGGCTTCCCTTTGCTGTAGCCGCGTTCGTATGTTCGCTCGGGATACGTCCCGATACACTTCCGCAGCCGAAGGGCAGGCTTGCCAATTTGCCCCACGTCACGCTGTGGGCATGGGAGCAGCGCACTGACCTTCACTCGCTGGATGCGCGGCGTTTTGCCGTTGCCTATCTCGATCGCACTTTGACGGTTGGTGCAGCGGTACAGAGCCAGCTTCGGCGCAATCCGGTTGCGATGCCTGCATCGGCCGTGCGCATGCCTGTGGTCCGCATTGAAACCACACCCAGCGCATTGCTCAACGATGAAAACCGCGACGAAGTTGTGCGCGGTCTGCTGGCCACCGCCAATGAACCGGGCATTGCCGCCTTGCAGGTTGATTTCGACGCCACGCTATCGCAACGGCGGTTCTACCGCGACACTCTGATTGAACTACGCAAGCGAATGCCTTCCCGCTTGCCGCTCTCCATCACCGCGCTTGCCTCCTGGTGCAGCTACGACGATTGGCTGCGTGGCCTGCCGGTGGATGAGGCCGTTCCGATGATGTTTCGCATGGAGCCGGACCGCCGTCGAGCACCACCGAACGTGGATGACTTTAGAATTCGCGAGCCGCTCTGCCAGTTCTCAACAGGGGTTTCGACCACAGAGCCCTGGCCCCAGCATCTTGAAGGCAAACGCATCTACATCTTCCCTGATCGCGGTTGGGGACCCGATACGCGCACAAGCATAGAACGGAGACTGCAATGAGCAGACGTTACCTGAGCATTGCTGCTTTCGTGGTTGCGGTGTTGTTGCTACCCAAGGGCGATGTGGAAGCATGCGGCCCTGATTGGGAGCCGGAGGTCTTTGTTAACAATGCAAAGCCCGACAACCCTGCGGGATTTGCGAATGGAGAGCTCGGCATTATTCAGCCCGGATTTGATTCGAACGATTATGCCGTTGCCTACCGTTACCTGGTAGGCGGCAAGCTCTCCGCAGATGAGAAGCACGCCTATGCGCCTCCTGCTGTGCCGACGGAACACGATGACGCATGGTGGACAAGCGCAACGCCGGAACAGAAGCGCGAGGCGCAACAAGAGCAACAGGATGCCTGGCAGGCAAAGCGTGCCGCTGAACCTCGCAACAGGTGGCTTGCCGAACGAGCGAAGTATGCGCCGCCGACCAGCCCCGACGCTCAGACGCCCTCACTAGAAACGAACTGGCAAGGCAGTGACATCATCGGCGAATACTATGTGAACTGTCCCGACCCGGCGTTTGAAAACGCCACTGTCACACTCGAAAGCCGCGCAAAGGCTTGGGGACGGGGAAGCAAGTGGCTGGCTGACTGGATTGACGGGCAGGATGTCGTGTTCACAAATTGTTCCGGGAAGACAGCAGAGATACCGACGCCTGCGCCTGCCGAAGCCCCCGCGCTACTGAAGCAGGATCGCGCCTACCAAACCGCGTCGGCAAGCTTCTACGCACGGCAGTTCGATCAGGCTGCGCAGCAGTTTGCTGCCATCGCCGCGGACCACGATTCGCCGTGGAGTGATTGGGGCGCTTATCTTGCAGCGCGTTCGGTTGTGCGGAAAGCTTTTGCTACGGGGAAGCAAACCGACCCGTGGAGTGGCGAGCTGGCGAGCTACGACGACGCCACCATGCGCCGCGCACAGCAGATGCTCGAAACGTTGCTTGCGCTGCCCAGTCCCAAACCGTCGCGCGCTGCTGTACAAAGCGAGCTCAACTTTATTCGCATCCGCACTGAGCCCAAGAAGCGCGCTGCTGAGTTTGCCACGGCGCTTGCAGGTCCCGCGCCCGACCCCAACTTTGGCCAGGATCTCAAAGACCTGAGTTTTCTGCTCGCGAAGAATGTGGATGTGAAAGGCGCTGCGCCGCTGCTTGACTGGGTTGCTGCGTGGCGCGGGGGCGGTACGGCAACCACGGTATACGACACCTGGCAACAAACGCACGCGCTGCCCTGGCTGGTTGTTGCAATGGCCCGTGCTACCCCATCCGATTCTTTTGCACCCGCGCTGGTTGCCGATGCAGCCCAGATTGCTCCACGCTCGCCCGCTTACGACTCGGTCTTCTATCACCGCGTGCGGTTGCTCATTGGCCTGAACCGCGCGGCAGAAGCGCGTTCGCTGCTCGATGCGGCGCTTCCCACGCTCCGTAAGCAGAAGCCCGGTTCGAATCTGAATGCTCTGCTCGGCAAACGCATGTCGGCCGCGCGCAACTACTCTGAGTTTCTCGAGTTCGCTCCGCGACCCACACTCAGTACCGGATCACAGGGCGCTTCCGACCTGCAGGGCCAGTGCAATGAGAGAGCGCATGCAGTTAACGAGGTTGCACCCTGCCCTGAGGCTGAACATCCAGTCGAGTTCGACGAGGATGCGGTTCGCATTCTCAATCAGAAGATTCCGCTCCCCTTGCTGATCGAGGCTGCAAAGTCTACCGCGCTTCCGCGGAACCTTCGTGAGGGTATTGCAATCGTCGCGTGGACCCGCAGCGTGCTGCTTGAGGATGCTCAAAGCGCTGCCGCGCTTGCACCACTGCTACCCAAGCCGATCCGCGACGCTGCCGGAGCGAGCGTGGGTTTCGCAGCCGACTTTACGATTCTGCACAATCCGGGGATTCGGCCTTATCTCGAATCCGGCATTCCGCGCGTATCGAGTTACGGCTACTTCGATGAGTTCCGCAACAACTGGTGGTGCAAGCCATGGGACGGTCAGGCAGGCTACGGCGAGCGTACTGCTCCTCCAATTTCTGATCCGGTATTTCTGCCCGCCAGCCAAAGCTCGCTCGCGAATTCGGAATATGAGCAATTGCAGAAGCTGCCGGATTCAGCTGCCGTGATTGGCCAGCGGGTGATCGATTACGCAAAGGCGCATCCTGACGATCCGCGGGTTCCGGAGGCCCTGGCGCTTACTGTGCGCGCTACCCACTACGCCTGCCAGAGCTATTCCTACAGCCCGAACGGGGATACGAAGTCTCCTTATACACCGACCAGCAAGGCCGCTTTTGAGCTGCTGCACCGGAGCTACCCCAAATCGCCCTGGACCGCCAAAACCCGCTACTACTATTGAGGTTGCAGCCGGGACCGGTGAGTGGCCTGGCCGTGGGCCTCTTTCCCGAACTCCCCGCCGCTGTTAAGATAAGAGAAGTTGTGGGGCTGTAGCTCAGCTGGGAGAGCGCCTCGTTCGCAACGAGGAGGCCAGCGGTTCGATCCCGCTCAGCTCCACCAAAGACTCAACAACTTGAGGCATGCCTTCCATCTCCCGCCTCAGTTTTGTGTCGTTGTTTGTGTCGTAACCTGCCGTTGTGTCGCCCGAATCTCCCTTTTGAACTGGCTTCATTGAGAGCGCGTCCAGCGCGTTCCGCTTTGCATCCATGCGAACGTGGGAGTAGTGCTGCAGCATCTTCTTGGAGACGTGTCCGGCAATCGCCATGATGGTTTGGTCGCTTGCTTTGGATTCGGCAAGCTCAGTGATTGCCTGATGCCTTAGATCGTGGAAGCGAAATCCGGCGAATGGGCTTTTCAGTTCACTTGTATCCGCTTCGCATTTCGAGCACTTCTCACACGGATTCTGGAGTAGGCCGCACTGTGCGCATTGAATCGCCCTCGTGAGTCGCCTCCAAGCAGTTCGCCAACTCTTCATTGGTCGGGTCGGGTCGATCTTAGCCGTCTCGCAAGCGGGGAAGAGGAAATGGCTAGCCGCGATTTCTCATGAGTGCTGATTTCAGTGTGGACATAGGGGCGATTTGAGCGGCTGGTTTTATCTTTTCCTTCATGTCGTGCCCAGCGAGCGGTGAACAGGGCGATTGAGTTGTGATTTTCATGATCGTGCGATTATTTTGCGCATGGCTCCGCTATGCGATGAGTTCAGCGGCTTGTGGAAGTTGAGTTTTCTGCAAGTCTGGCTTTGTCAGCAGCGTAGGGCGTGGAAGGCGTGGGTGTACAGGTCTTTCCAGGGATAGGCGGAACTCAGCTGAAGCAGCACCCGGCGCACGCTGAGCCGAACGACGGCGCCGATTTTGAACAGCTTCAGACGGATCGTATCCACCTGCGCCTCTGCCCACGCGGTACCCTTCAGTCCCAGCCGTCGCAGCGCTTCCATCAACGTGTAAGCCAGGGCGGAGAAGTACAGACGCAACTGATTGCCTTTCATTTCCTCGGTCGAGAGCCGATCGGCGAACAGGCACATCTGCTCCTTGATGCGGTTCTCCATTTCGCCTCTGGCGCAGTAGAACTTTTCGTATAAGTCCCGCGCGGGCCACTGCTCAGCAGTCAACGAAGTGACCACGAAGCGCGGGTTCTCGCCCTTATCGAGATGCTCTGCCTTGGCTACCACGCGTCGTGCGCATGACCAGCTCTTGTGGGTCTGATAGCTGAACTCGGCGAACACACGTGCCGCCTTGCCGGTCGTCTGGTGCAGGATCTGAGCTTCGTGCATCTGGTCGCCGATGATCCTGCGCAACCGCTTGTTTCGCGCCAGTCCGAACAGATAATCGACTCGGTTGGACTCGCACCAGGCCATCAGCTCCTCGCGGCAGAAGCCAGAGTCGCCCCGCAGCACGATGCGCACTTCGGGCCACTGCTCACGCAGCTGCGCTACGATGCGGTTAACCTCTGCGAGCGAGCCAGCGGCCGCATCTTCGTTGGCCGGCCGGAGCCGCGCGCACAACAGTTGGTCGCCGGCGAAGATATACAGCGGCAGATAGCAATAGCTGTCGTAGTAGCCGTGGAAGAAGCGTTCCGGCTGATGGCCGTAGAGCGGGATGTCGGTCGCATCCAGATCGAGCACGATCTGCTCCGGCTGCTGCGGCGTGCGACTCGATGTAAAGATCGATCAGCAAACGATCGATCTTCTCGGACGCATAGCCGATCTTGTGATAACGCATGCTGCGGCCGGTCAGCTCCAGCCGGTTCAGCGTGCTCTTGCCAGCCAGCGGCTCATCCAGTTCCCGCTTGCCCGCCAGCACTCCCAGCAACGGATCCTAACGCAGCTGCTCGTGATCGTTCATATCCTCGTAGCCCAATGCCAGCCCGTAGATGCGCTGCGCGAGCATCTCCGACAACTGGTGCCCGACCAACAACGGTGACCGGCCATCGCTAAAACAAGATGCCAGACGACCCAGCAGATTGATCCTGCGATCCGCTTCCCGAAGCAACAGCGCTCCGCCATCACTCGATACCCGGCCGGCTGTAAACTCGGCCTCTACCCGACGTGAAAAATGGGCTGTAAATGTGAACGATTCTTGGTTACACTCTGTCATCAGAAAGACCGCTCCTTTTCTCGGCCATAACTACGTCTCGATAACGCAGTTATGCCATGAAAAGACGGCCTTTCCAAGTCCTTTCCTCAATTCCTTCTACTCAATTTCAAACGCGCATGTGAGATATGCCGGCTAAAGCCATTACTTTCCGCCCGTACTGCAGTTCTCTTGCGGGGAAAGGCGAGCCATCACTTATTGGGCTTTTCGATAAACTCTTTCAAGTGCTTCGCACACGCCTCCGCGGTTTTTGTTACTTGATTTGTAGTCCCGCCCTTGTCTGCGGATGAGGCAAAAACGATCTGCGATGTATGCGGGTCAATTACGGAAATGCTTACGCTTGTCGAGCCTAGAGCCGCACGTCTAGCTGCTCGTTCGGCTGCTGCTTGCTGTCCGCTTGCCCATCCTTGATTGAATGCCTGATTGCCGCTGTCTCCTTCGTTCACCGTAGCAGTTGCACTGTTGTTGACCACTACCTGCGGAGTCCTCGGCACATTCTGGGAGACTGTGCTCCGAATGATGTAATCGGCCTTGTCCTTGTCAGTCACGATGGCTAACGGGACGTGTCTTTTGACGAACGCTGCAGCCAAGTAAGTTTCATATCCCCCCATCGGTTCGATGTAGACGGCGGACCCGCTTTTGATCTGCGGCACCTGGGCAAAGCAAGTAGCGCAGCAAGAGAGAAGTAGAATTGCCGAAATACGGTTCATGGGTGTTCCTTTCGAGCGAAGAGGTGGACGCACTGAGTAAAGCGGTAAGGGAACTTCAAAGAGGCTTGCTGATCGTCAGTTCTTCTTCGTTCAGCTTTTCCATTCCGCGCCAGATAAGTTCGTACAGATCCGACCCAGAAAAGAAGCAATGTGCCCAAACCAACCAAGATGCTCTCTGTCTTTAGAATGTCGAATATTTCCGGTCGCATATCCGCGTAGTCGATCTTCGATGCTTCGTGGAGATAGAGTATGCCTCCAAGAATGGCCATGCCCATGTAGATCGCGCCAACGCAGAGAAAGGCCTGCAAAACATACAATGCGAGTTTCTTCAGCTTGTGTGAACTCATGTGTTCTCTTTTGAACGATTTAAGGATGATCCAGCTCTAGTGGAGCGCCAGCCCGTTGAGGCGTCAATAACACCAAAGGATCGAGGGAGGACGGAGGTAATGCTTAAAGGCACCCTCACTCCCTCAGATTTGGAGGTCGCATATGCCCATGAGTTGCTCACTCTATCAGACAGGGGATGAAGAGCCCTTTTTACTCACAGCAGGGGTAAAAGTAGTGGATTTTCACGGGTTCGATGGAGCCCCAAGGATACTATCGGATTCAATCGACTGTTCGAAGCAAACGCTGTTTACCGGGGAGTAATTGCCGGGTTGGCGACTGTCGTTAGCACATAATATGTCCGGTGTTTGTAGCAAGTGAAGTGTCCGCATAACGGGCGGCGAGGATGGAGCCATGCGCGAGAGCATGGCGATCTATCCGCAGACCGCAGCGGAGCGGGCGATGAAGTTGCAGGAAGTGTTGTTACGAGCCACATCGGGCAAGATCAAGTGGTGGCAGGCGGCCGAGCTGATCGGCATCAGCGAGCGGCAGATGCGGCGCTGGCGGAAGCGGCTCGAGGAGCAAGGCCCCCAGGGATTACTCGACCGGAGACGGCGTAAGCCGAGCAGCAGGCGGGTGGCGAAGGAACAGGCCGAACAGGTTCTGAGCTTGTATCGGGACAAGTACTTCGATCTGAACGTGCGGCACTTCCACGAAAAGCTTGTCGAGGATCATCAGATCGGGTTGAGCTACACATGGGTGAAGCAGGCGTTGCAGGCAGCCGGTCTGGTAAGGCGCAAGGCCCGGCGGGTGTGCATCGCAAGCGGCGGGAGCGGCGCCCGCTGCCGGGGATGATGTGCACATCGACGGCAGCGATCACCACTGGTTTCAGGATGAGCGCCGGCACGATCTAATCGTGATCCTGGATGACGCGACCAGCGAGATCTATTACGCGCAGCTGCCGAAGAGGAAACGACCGTCAGTGTAATGGCCGGCTGCGGCAGTGATTGAAGAGAAGGGATTGTTTTGTTCACTGTATTCCGACCGCGGGCCCATTTCTGGCTCACGCCGAAGAGCGGCGGCAAGGTCGATTATGAGCGTCCCACACAGGTGAGCCGGGCCATGAAGGAGCTGGAGTGCATATGATTCCGGCCTACTCTCCGCAGGCGCGAGGCCGCTCGGAACGCAACTTCTCCACCTGGCAGGACAGCTGCCGCAGGATACGCTTACGCGGGATCAGAACACTGGAAGAGGCCAACAGGTTTATCAACGAACACTACATCGCCGAGTTCAACCGACGCTTCACAGTACCCAGCCGAGCGCGGAACGGCATTCATCTCCTGCCGGCACAGGAACCTCGAAATGGTCTTCACACAACGATTTGAGCGCACCGTTGATCGCGATAACACCGTGCGCTTTCGCAACCTGGTGATGCAGATCGAACGCGCCGAGTCGACCCACTCTGGCCGGATGCAAGGCCATCATCCATCAGCACCTGGACACCACCCTGACACTGATGATCGCTGACTCGCGTCGGGCATTACAGTGCAGAAGGAAAACTGTTGACGCCGCTGACCAAAAAACAAATCAAAGCCGTGGAAAAGACGTTAAGAGGAAAAGTCAAACAACCGACTTTCCCTCTTAACTTGCAAATCCCGCAAACTACGCGGGATTCGCACTTTACCACCGCCTCTACTACGAGTGATGATTAACCTTTCCGGACACTTCACTTGTTACGAAAAGCGGACATTTTCACTTGCTAACGACATTGCCGGTTGGCGACGATACACTCAGAAGCCAGAAGAAGGACGATTCACTCAAGACTCATCGAACCCAACGAGCTTCTCGCTATTGTCTTTGGTTCACCAGAGATCGACTTCTTGGCACCTTCTTTCTAGACACCGGATCTTAGCGGCAAATGACCGGAGACGTGTCGAGCATACACCCAAAGGTAGAAAGCACTGACTAACAAGAGTGTGATTGGAACGGTAAACACCTGAACGATTGTCAAAACTTGGATTAGCAGCCCACCGCTTGTCAGTTGCAACGCAAAGGCGAGATTAAAGAAGGCTGCCCAAGTCAGGTCTCCCGTCAAAACGATGCCAACCGAGGTCAGGAAGACGGCGAGCCTGCCAACCCGGCAATTTTCACTCCAGAGCAAAGTACTCGCTGGAACAGTAAGCAACAAAAGCTTCGCATCATAAGATCGATGGTAGATGGGTAATAGGAGAAGCGGAGTGATTGCCGCAAGCGCCAGTTGTGAAGTCTCGCGTGTTGGTCGCACGCGCATCGTTATCACAATCCACATCAACAGCAACGGACCACACAACAGCAGACTCATTGGGTCATAGAAATGCGGGTCATCTTTGAAATAGCTGAATACGGCCTGCAGATTCGTGACCATAAGAATGCCGTGAGCGCCCACTGAGTCTGGCCCCGGGTCGTTGATTCCGCCGTGCACAGAAAATGCAGTGAGGTTCGAATTCAATTCCGCGATCCAGTTCGGCGCGAGATGTGTGACCCAGAGAACAGTCGGTACACTGAGAACTGCCGTTATTAGCAGAGTCTTCAGCGCGTGCCTTCGATAGCTTCCACGCGAAAGCAAGAAGAAGAGCCAAACCAAACCCGCGTCGTGGGGCTTGATTGCAAGGCTCGCTGCAAGGCACAGAGCCCCAACCAATACGTGACGTTCTTCGAGAAAGCACCAGACAGCGATTACGCAGAAGCTCACAGCGATTCCTGCAGGATTGCCAGTGATCATGATGGTCTCGTAGTTGGCTACGCAGAAGCCGACTAGAGCGCCGGACAGCACAGGCGCATATCGTGCCCCGAGGTTCCATATTAAGAATGCGGCAAAAATAACGCTCCCCGCCGTAAGGGCCATCCACAAAATCTGCGCTGTTCCCCAAGGCAACATTGCGAAAGGCACCGTAAATGTAAACGCGGACGGAGGTATGCATACCGGGTTGCGGCCATCCGAGTGCGATCGGAATATGATGTGCTGTCACCTCCTTCTGCCTGCAGTAAGCGCAGCACTTCGCCAGGATTATATGGGTCGCCATGTTGAACAAGACATCGTGCACTAAAGTAAGCTGCCTTAAAATCGATGGTTTTGGCAGCAGTCGATAGCCCCAATGCAGTCCCTAACAATAAGAAACACATACCGCCTAATAGAAACAAATACAGGCCATCCATCTTTACTCGCGCGGTGTGAAATTTCATTGTGCCAAAGAACCGTCCACGACAGATCTAGCTGAATAGTAAACTCGTTCGACTAGGGACCAACATATGCCCGAGGAAGACCGCAAATCCGCAGCAAAATCAGATACTGCAAGCGCCTTCATTGCCGACGAAGACGCGTAATTATTCAGTTCACGTAATCGAGACTGAAGACTACTCTATACGCAGTTAACAGCTGCTAAGAATAATAATGCGTTCGCAAAAGTAGTGTATAAGTTCCGGAGTATATGCATGAGTCTTCTAGTCGCGATCGGGTCACCGCCAACTCGGACGCCAACTCGGACGCCAACTCGGACGTCAACCGGACGTTACTGGCTGATCAATATCCGCCGCATCCAGAAGACCCCGCAAGCTCAAATTCTCCAGAATTTTTCTCCCTAGTATCTCAGAAAAAAGGTGCCTAAGCCTTCATTCCAAATGCTGTGAGGACAACTAACTCCGCCTCGATATAGTCCCTCCTATTGTGATCGTCGCTGTCGCCTTGCCGTCGCAATTTCCGCTCGCGCCGGTTGAGTGTCCGGCAGAGGGTCGCTCCGGGAAGAAGACAATTGAGACTGAAGGACAATGGGGGGCAGTGTTGCCAGTGCGAGAACCTATCCGGCCACTAGTGCAATATTGCACTCCGCTCGAAATTTGTCACCGAAGACTTGCCAGCCAATTCCTTTGGGGACTGTGTCTCAACTTGTGTCGTAACCGGACTATCCCTGCCCGTGTCGGGCCAGAGCTGGCAGTGTCGTTCAGGCACATTCAAAAGGCAGCGAACAAGGCGGAAACCAGCATGAACACTGCCTCTCTGTGTCACTTGGTTTCGTCTGATGTCTCTGTATCCGGGGTCGAACCTTGAATTCGCAACGAGGAGGCCAGCGGTTCGATCCCGCTCAGCTCCACCAAACTCTCCCTCAATTCCATTCAGTCATAGGTTTTTCCCTGCATTGCATTTCGGGTCAGGATTTGGCCTGTGGGCTCAGACGCCCGCATTACTTCTCACGTTCGATCCCGCTCAGATCCACTAATTTCCCTCCAGCCATTCGGCGTTCCCTTCAAGACCTACTTTTGTTTGATTACCTGCCACTTTTGAGTGCGTTTATACCTGGATACGCCGGCGATATACTCGGTCTAGTCCGCCGGAATCTGAGCCAGAATAGTGTCAGGGGCTGCTTGAAATGCGCTGATCGCCATGGTTGTTGGAGCCACCCCTGAAAGAGGCGCCATTGATTTCAACCGCGCCGTAATGAGGTAAGCCGTTGTCCCAGGCCATTCATACGCAGGAGTCCGCTCAGACAACATTGCGGCCGCTCTGCGTCGATCTGGATGGGACGCTGGTAAAGTCCGACACGCTGGTTGATTCTCTGCTGGTTCTGGCTCGCAGGCGTCCATCGCTGCTGCTCGCGCTGCCGGGCAAGCTGATGCGCGGCAAGGCTGTGTTCAAGGCTTTCGTTACGGAGTCGATTTCACTCGACGTTGTTCATCTGCCGTACAACCGCAAACTGCTCACGTTCCTTGAGGACCAGCACCGGCTTGGCCGGGAGATCTATCTCGCTACCGGCGCAAACATTGAGCTTGCACGCAGAGTGGCCAAACACCTCGGCATATTCAAGGGAGTGCTTGGTTCCGACGGCGATCTCAACCTGAGCGGAAGTAACAAGCTGGATCGTCTTCGCTCAAGCCTGGGACCGCGCGAGTTTGATTACATCGGCAACGCCTCCGTGGACCTGCCGCTGCTGAGCCACTCAACGCAGCCCATGGTTGCGAATTCGAGCATTGTGTTGCGTGTCCGGATGCGTTCGAGAAAGATCAGACCTGCGATGGAATTTGAAGAACGCAATCATCCGGCGGCTGCGCTCATCCGCGCCATGCGGCCGCACCAGTGGGTCAAGAATCTGCTGGTCCTGGCGCCGCTTCTGCTTGCTCACATCATTTCCCGCAGCAATTTCCTGAGCGGGGTTCTCGCGTTTTGCAGCTTCTCATTAGCCGCCTCGGGCACTTACATCGTCAATGACTTGCTGGACACCGAGACGGACCGGCATCATGCCGACAAGCGCCGCCGGCCCTTTGCCGCCGGTGATCTTTCTCTTCTCGCGGGACTGGGCGCGGCGATTCTTCTTTTTGCCTTAGCACTTGCTCTAACACGAGGGTTGCCCGCGACGTTCAGTGCTTGGCTGCTTCTGTATGTGGTTGCTACTCTCGCTTATTCAACCGTGCTCAAGCGAATTCCGATTGTGGATGTGCTTATCCTCTCCGGGCTGTACACACTCAGGCTGCTGGCCGGCGGTGCGGCGACTCAGACACACATCTCAAACTGGCTCGGCGGATTCTCGATCTTTCTTTTCTTCTCTCTTGCCATAGCAAAGCGTTTTGCCGAGTTGGAAAATCTCCGCGCCAGCGATTCCATTCCGAAGAACGGCCGCGGGTATCATCTTTCCGATATCGAACAACTACGCGTCTTCGGCACGGCAAGTGCATTTGCATCGGTTGTCATCTTCGCCAACTACATCAATGGCCTCGATGTCGCAGCACTCTATCGCAATCCGAGTCTGCTGTGGTTGATTGTGCCGCTCATGCTCCTGTGGCTGTGCCGCGTGTGGCTGCTCGCTTCCCGGGGACAACTCCACGAGGATCCCGTTGTCTTTGCCATTACAGATGGAATGAGCTTGGCAATCGGAGCCGGCGTTATTGCAGTTGTGCTCTTTGCCCTTTAGGAAGATAATCCGCGGGGCGGTAAACTCTTAGTAAGTCGTTCGTCAGCAGGGAGGTCCTGATCTTGGCCGAGCAATCGATTGTTGCAGCGGTGCGTACGCGCCCCGAAACGGTATTGGCAGATATTGCGCGGTTGTGCGAGTTGGCAGGGATGCCAAATGCCCTCGACCCGAAGGCAAGTACGATTCTGAAGGACAACATCTCCTGGCACTACCCTTTCCCAAGCGCGAATACGACGCCGTGGCAGCTTGAGGGCACCATCAAGGCGCTGAGGGGCAGCGGGTTCAACGATCTTGTCTGCGTGCAGAACAAGACCGTGGTCACCAACGCATTCAAAGGCGAGGACCTGAATCACTACCTTCCGATTTTCAAAAAGCATGATGTACCGGTTCTCTATAACTTCCGTGACAGCGATATGAAGTGGATCCCTTACACGCCCAAGGCAAAGATGAAGGTACTCGACAACATCTTTCCAGACGGAATCCATATCCCCGATTTTTTCTTCGGCAAGAACATCGTTCATCTGCCCACGGTGAAGTGCCACATCTACACCACCACTACGGGAGCCATGAAGAACGCCTTCGGTGGGCTGCTGGCCACGCACCGCCATTACACGCACTCATGGATTCATGAAACGCTTGTCGATCTGCTGGCTATTCAGCGCGAGATACATTCAGGCCTGTTCGCGGTGATGGACGGCACCACGGCCGGAGACGGCCCGGGACCTCGCACCATGCGGCCGCACGTGAAGAACGTGATGCTGGCGAGCAAAGATCAGGTTGCGATTGACGCGGTGGCAGCGAAGTTGATGGGCTTTAATCCAATGGACATCAAGTACATCAACCTAGGACACAATGCCGGACTCGGCGTTGGCAAACCGGAAGAGATTCGGCTTGTCGGCGATGACATCTCGGCTGAGAACTGGCAGTTCAAGGTGGGCGACAACATGGCCAGCCACATCGGCGATATCTGTTGGTTTGGCCCGCTCAAAGGGATACAATCGCTGCTTTTTCACACGCCGCTTGTACATGTTTTTGTCTTCGGCTCGGAGTCTTATCACGACTGGTACCGCTGGCCGGTGAAGGACAGAAAGATCTACGAACGTTGGCTGGCAACTACTCCATGGGGTGAGCTCTTCTCCAGCTACGCGCAGCGAGGCTGATCCCGACGGGTCTGCTCACTTCATCGCTCCGGTCTTTCCTTGCTTGCCAGCCGCAGCCCTTCCTGTGTTAGGCTGCTGACACTTGGCGTATGTCGCAACCTTGTCCCCCCTTGCGACAAAAAGTTCCCCCACAGACAGTAGGTCCTAACTTCGGCAGCGTCACCAACCACTGGAGGTTGAACCATGCAATCTGCTTCAGAGGCTCCTCTCACTCCGAGCCTTGTCTTCGAAATGCTTCAGGCGCATCAACGCACCGCGGCCCTCAAGGCAGCAGTCGATCTCGACATCTTTCGCGCAGTTGGTGAGGGACCTGGCGACGTAGCTTCCATTGCGCGCCACTGCAAAGCTTCAGAGCGCGGCACGCGGATCCTGTGCGACTTTCTGGTCATCAACGGAGTGCTCGTCAAGGAGAACGGCGTTTACAAACACACGCCCACAAGCGCTGCGTTCCTTGATCCACGCTCGCCCGCATGTCTCGCGTCGATTGCGCAGTTCCTTGGCAACGCCGCGCTCCACGAACCGGACCAACATCTTGCCGACATTGTGCGCACTGGCCGCACCAGTTTGCCGGGCGCAGGCACGGTCGAGCCCGATAATCCCATCTGGGTCCAGTTTGCTCAAACCATGGCCCCAATGATGGCCCCGCTTGCCGCTCCACTTGGCGCGGTTGTGCTCAATGGCAGCCAGAGCCCGATGAAGGTGCTCGATATTGCTGCGGGCCACGGACTATTCGGCATTGAGATCGCAAAGCAGAATCCGCAGGCCCACGTTACCGGCCTTGACTGGGCTCCGGTGCTGCGCGTCGCTCTCGATAATGCAAAGAAGGCTGGCGTTCAGGATCGTTATGACATGCTGCCGGGCAGCGCCTTTGAAGTGAATTTCGGCGGCCCCTACGATGCAGTCCTGCTCACTAACTTCCTGCACCATTTCGATGTGCCGACCAACGTCAGCCTCCTCAAGAAGGTGAGGTCCGCACTCAAGCCTGGAGGCAAGGCGGCGACTCTTGAATTCGTGCCCAACCCCGACCGCGTCTCACCGCCAATGCCGGCGGCATTTGCCATGACAATGCTAACCAGCACCGAATCGGGCGATGCCTACACCTTTGCCGAGCTTGAGTCCATGTACAAGGAAGCGGGCTTCACTGGAATCACGCAACATGCCATCCCCATGAGCCCGCACACCATTGTCATGGGCAACGCATAGCCATTCGCAAGGCGGGGCCGCATATCGAACCGATTCACGTCGGCCCCGCGCAACGCCGCTCATCCGTGCAGGCTAATTTCCTGGGAGCTCACGCACCGCGTCGTGCTTTTGTTTGGTCGCGCTCGACATACTGATCAAGGGTAACCGCTTTGCGTGAATGCTAATCAGGATGCTACCAGTACGCGTGGAATGTAACGCTTTTCGATTTGACGGTATAGAATAGCCCGGAAGGTAAACTCCCTCGCTCGACCAGATTCAGGCGACCGAAAATGCTTCCGGGCAATCGTTCAGCAGGTCACTCACCGGCGGCCCGATCGGATCGACCCAGCTACAATTTGCGGAGGAAATGTCATGCTCTGGCGAACAGTACGTGCCGTTGGTTTTTTTGCTTTAATTGCTGCTTCCGGATACTCTCAGCAACCCACCACGCCGCAAGTTCGAGATTCGACGTGTGTCTTCGAGGACGGGCAACAGGCTAAGGTCAGTTTTGCGGCCAAGGTAGACGATCTCAAGAAAGATTTGCCGAGAGACAAGATATGGACCCCGGGGGATCAACCAATGATCCTTTTCACCGATACTACGCTTACGCTGGGGAACACGAGCATACCGCCGGGGGCGTACTCGATGTACTTCCTTCCGAGCAAGGACGACTGGACCGTGATCGTCAACAAAGACGTGACCCCGGGCGCCCAGTACGACCAGACCAAGGACCTGGTTCGCACAACGATGGAGACGGGAAAGCTGCCTGAATCTCAGCCATTCCAGCTTGCATTTGCGCGCATGAAAGCAAAGCAATGCAGCCTGCGCATTTACTACGGGAAGGTAGGTGTGTGGGCGGAGTTCAATGAACCATAGCCGCAGTGAAGGCAAGCAGATTCGATCCGGCATAAAACAAGGGCTTCACGGTTGCATTCCGTGAAGCCCTTTGTCATGCTCGGCTTTTTGATATTCCGGCTCAGGCCTCTCGGGCTGTCACCGTCACTTCATCCTCGCCAACAGCGGAAGCCGGCACACTAGCCCACAACAATTCATTGGTAATCTGCGGCCGATACGGCACCGAGAGCAGCATTTTTCCATCACTCTTGATCTCGTATGCCGTGATCGGCTTGGCGGCGGCAATCGCCGTATTCCAACGCACCGTTACCCGGTCTGTTCCAGCCGCTTTCTCCACCTTCACTTCAGTGGGCTGAATGAGCCCGGACTGTTTGAGCTGGAAGTAGTTCGTGCTGGCGCCGTAGCGCTGCGCCATCTCGTGTTCGATCCGTTCACGTTCGAGCGCCGATGCGGGATCCTGCGTTGCCGAGGCTAGGTTCGCCACCAGTTGATCGTTCTCCAGCTTCTCGCGATCGATTTGCCCAATGCCCGTAACCGCGCATGATACACCCGGCATTGATAGCGAGTAACGCACAAGATCGTCATGGCTGATCTTGTCCGGCTTGCCCACGCTGCGGATCACGTCAGCCGGCACGCGCGAGAAATGCGGGTCCTTGCCGTAGAACACACCATCCGCAAACAGCTTCATGGCGATCACGCCCATGCCTCGCGCCATGGCCAGTTGCAGCACGTTGTATTCGTGCGACGTGTACAGCTTATCGTTCGCGTTCAGCGCCACCAGCAATGTGTCGATGTTGTTGCCGGTGTCGCGGCGCATTACCTCCATCAGCACCGGCGAGCTGAAGTGCCCGGTGATGCCAATGTGCCGTACATACTGTTTATGCTCGGGATTGAGTCCGGTGTAGTTGGTGCCGTCGCGATAGTCGAGCATGGCAGCGATCGACCCGATGCGATCGGGCATCTTGCCGCCGCGCTCCGCCATACCCGCATACATCGGATCCACTTCATCCATCGACTGGATGGCGTGCATCTGAATCGCGTCAATGTACGCGCCCTCGGGAATATAGCCCTTGCCATCGCCAAACATCTGCGTGAGCGTGCGCTTTAAATCGGTAACCGCTGTTGCGCCCGGAGTAACCGCAGCCGGGCTCGACGGCCCCAGCCCGTAGCGCTCGCGCGTCTTGCTGGCGATGTAAAGACTTGCCCGCAGCGGAGCATTGTAGTCGGCAGTGCCCGGCACCAGGTGCATGCGCCGGAACGCTTCGCCGTAGTTCATCTGGCTTGGCCCATACACATTTGCCGAGTCAAGGTAGTTCACGCCGAGTTGTACCGCGCGCACAATGATATCCGGCGCATCTATCCCAGGCGCAGTCCACTGCAGCGAGGCCTGACCGCCCAGGGCAAGCGGAGTCACCCATCGGCCTGTTCTTCCCAGCAACCGCTGAGGCAGTCTCGGCTTTGGTACCTCTGCCCAACCCGTTCGACTGGTTGCCAGATACCCCGCCGCAGGCAATGTTCCCAGAACCTTCAGAATGTTCCGACGTGAAATCATGCGCACTACCCCTTTCCGGCCGACCGGGGAATGGGTCGCACGTTCCATTGAAATTGGAATTGGGGATAGTTTACATCTAGTTGCGACCGGCTGGCTGATTGAAAGCCGGACCTCAGCGCTTGGTGATTAGCCGTGCAACCAACCTTTGCCAAGGTGCTGTCTATTTGCACCTCGGTTTAAAGGGGATAGCGCAAACCCGGAACCCCGGACTGCTAGCTGAACAGATCTTTCATTTTCTCGATCAGGCTCGGGGAGGTCGGCTTGTTTTCAACGTTCATCGTCTCTGCCAGCTTGGCCACCAGTTCGCGCTGCGCGCGGTTCAGCTTGCGCGGAATCTGTACGACCACCTTCACAATCAGATCGCCGCTGCCACGCTCGTTGAGATACGGAAATCCGCGCCCGCGTATGCGAATCTCGCGCCCGCTTTGCGTGCCCTCTGGAATTTTGACGTTGACCGGTGCGTCGACACCGGGAATCTCAAACTCCGCGCCCAAGGCTGCCTGCGGAAAGCTGATGGGAATGACGCAGTGCAGATCGTAGCCATTGCGCTCGAAGAAGTCGTGCGCGCGCACCGAAAGCACGATGTAGAGGTCACCCTTGGGTCCTCCTCCACGTCCTGCGTCGCCCTCGCCTGCGTAGCGAATGCGGGTGCCATCTTCCACGCCCGGCGGAACCTTGACCTTGAGCTTGATCTCGTTGGCAGCTCGTGTTTCTCCGCGGCAGGCCGAGCAGGGATCGCTGATGACTGTTCCGGTTCCGCTGCACGCCGCGCAGGTACGCGCGACAGAGAAGAAGCCCTGCTGATAACGTAGTTGTCCGCGCCCCTGGCAATGGCTGCAAACACTCGGACCGCGCCCAGAGGCGCTTCCGGAGCCCTTGCAGGTGGGGCAGGCCTCAAGCCTGCGCAGTTTGACTTCCACCTCGGTGCCGAAGAACGCATCTTCAAAATTAACCGCCAGATCGAAGCGGAGATCGTCGCCGCGCTGCTGCCTTGAAGGACGGTGGCCTGCGCCACCCATGGAAAACATTTCGCCGAACAAATCGCCGAAGATGTCTCCGATGTCCACGCCGCCCGCGAACGGACCCGCGCCGAATCCTCCCTGGCCGCCAACTCCGGCATGGCCGTAGCGATCGTATGCGGCGCGCTTGTCCGCGTCGCTCAACACTTGGTAAGCCTCGCTCGCCTGCTTAAACTTCTCCTCCGCGGCCCGGTCGCCGGGATTGCGGTCGGGATGAAACTTCATCGCCTGCTTGCGATATGCGCTCTTTAATTCCTGGTCGCTGGCGTCGCGCGAAACGCCCAGCACCTCGTAGTAATCCGCTTTGCTCACGTTTGTCTTTGTACTCATTCGCTAATCTGTTTTGAATTGTGGGCCACGCGCACCAGCGCTGGACGCAGCAGCCGCTCGCGCAGACGATATCCGCGGCGAATCTCTTCGGCTACATGCTGGTCGGGAATATCTTCGCGCTCTACCGTTCCGAGCGCCTCGTGCACACGCGGATCGAACGGCTCGCCGACGGTGGGAATCGCGTTCACCTGCATCTTCTGCAGCACTTCATCCATTTGCTTGATGATCAGCGCCACTCCGGAACGGAGTTGCTCCGCATCGCCGGTCGAGCTGAGCGCCAGTTGAAAGTTGTCCATGACGGGCAGGAATTGATCGACCACATTCCCGGTGGCGATGTCGCGAAACTCAACACGCTCGCGCTCGGCGCGCTTGCGCGCATTCTCAAACTCAGCCTGCAGCCGCGCCAGCCGGTCCAGCAACTGATCACGTTCTGCCTTCAGCTGGTCATACTCTGCGCGGGCAACCGGCTCGCCGGTCTCGACCACAACTTCACCAGTGGCTTGTGCTGCTTCTTCCTGCTCAGGCTGCGGGACGGCATCCTCTACCGCCGCCCCGGCAGCGATTTCAGGGGTCTCCAAATCTACCAATTCTGTGTCTCTCTTACGCATGATTCTCTTCATCAGTGTTTATTGTCTCAGGAATTCGGGAACTGCTGATTCCATTGTATTTTCGTCTGATTTTTCAGGCGACCGGCCGACCGTGGCTCGTATGGGGAAGCCTTTCGGGACAGCCGTATCTATTTGATTCTTCAGGGATGCTGCGGATTCAACTCAAGCCGGCTTAATCCGGCGGATTCTCAAATAACCGCTCGGAGAGTCCGGCAATATAGCTTACGGCCTGGATCATCTCCTGGTACTGGATGCGGGTGGGGGCAATCACCGCCACCGTGCCCAGGTTGGCGCCACCCAACCGCGCCGGAGCACCGATGAGCACCAGGTCCTGCATGGCCGGCGAGGCCGCATCTAGCCCCACCACCACGCGTACTTCCTGTTGCCGTCCATCCACATACGCGTTCAACAACTCAATCAGTCTCTGCTTGGCTTCAAGCGCCAGAAGCATCTGGCGCAGCCGCTCGCGGTCCACTTCCGTCGAAATCAGATTGGCCATGCCGTCAACAAAGATCGCCGGACCGGTTTCGCCCGCAGCCAAAGCACCCTTATTGCACAGCTCTTCAACCGATGAGAGCAACTGCCTGTACGCTTCGCGCTCAACGTCGACGCGACGCGCAACCTCGCCGCGAATCCGCTCGATTGGCCAGCCGCGGAAGCTCTCATTGAGATAGCGTGCGGCTGTCTCAAGCTCCAGGTGCGTCAGGTCGTGCTCAAGCATCAGCACACGGTCCTGCACTGCCCCACCCTGCGTAACCACCACAGCAAGCACTTTGCCCGTGGTGAGGCGCGAAAAATGAATGTGCTCCAGAATCTGCTGCTCAGTTGAACTGGCGAGGGCCACACCAAGCCCCTTGGAGATAAGCGCCAGCACATGCGAGGTTCGCTCGAGATACTCATGCGAACTGGCAACGCCGGAAAAGCTCTCTTTGATCTGGCCGATCCGCTCGTCTGTGAGGATGGTGGGACGCTGCGAGACTCCGCCTGAAGCCTGCGCTCCGGCAGCCATACGCGTTGACTGAGTAAGCTGCTCTACGTAGTAGCGGAATGCCGCGGCCGTTGGAATGCGCCCGGCAGAGGTGTGCGGCTGCTCAAGCATTCCGGACTCACCCAGCACCGCCATTACATTGCGCAGAGTGGCTGAGCTCAACCCTTCACGATCAGCAAAAAGACGGGCAAGTGCCTGCGAGGCCACCGGTTCGCCTGTGGCGATGTACACCTCGATGATCGCGGTCAATACCAACCGCTCTCGCGGACTTAACCGTAGATCAGCCATTTTCCCAGCTCTCCGTCCCGGTTGCCCTCGTGCGCTTGCATTACTTGACTCAAGAGCCGCAACCGGAGACCCGCCCGCTAAGCTTTTGATCGAAAAGCAGTTAACGAGGGAGATTACACGGTCCTCTAATTGAATTGTAGGTACCGCTTTCTAGCGATGTCAAGGAACCGAAAGTGTACCCTAAGGCCATCACGTCCGCGATTCATGCGGGTTTTGCGATTGTCTTAGGCAGTCACACATAGGAAGATGGTGATGAAGATGTATATCCCCACCATTCATCGTCAGACTACTGTTCCACAGCGGGAGATTGGCACGGCCCACGCTTCGTTGCGGATTTCGCGGCGTTCGATGGCACGGCTGATTTCCCTCCCAATACATCACACGGCACTAGCTTCGGCCTTGTCGGCAGCGCTAGTATTCTCCGCTTCAGCAAGCTTCGCTCAAGCTCAGACTTCGTCTGCGAAGAAGTGGCAGCAGGACCTGAAGGCGTGGCGATTGCAGCGCGAGGCGGAAATCTCGGCACGTGACGGCTGGCTGACGCTTGTCGGTCTCGACTGGCTCAATTCCGGCGCAAACACTATGGGCTCAGCGGCTGATAACACAATCCATCTGCCCGCCAAGGCGCCTGCGCATCTGGGAGTACTCACGGTCATCGGCAATGCAGGCTCTACTGGAAATTCAAACGCGAAGACCGAGGATACGGAAACAGTTGAACTGAGTGCGCCTGCGGGAGGATTCCCAGCCGGCTTTACTGTGGGCGGAAAGCCTGCACACGATGGCCCGCTGCGCGCGGATGAATCAGTCGCTTCCACCATGGCATGGCGGGGACTCACGCTCCTGGTTATCGAACGCGGCGACCGGTTCATGCTGCGCGTGAAAGATGCGGACTCGCCCGTGCGCACTAGCTTCAAGGGTTTGAACTGGTACCCACCCGACAGGAAATATCGCGTGACGGCACAATGGATTCCCTACAAAACTCCGAAGGTTGAAAAGATTGCCACCGTTATCGGCACCACGCTAGAGCTGCCCGCGCCGGGCGTGGCCAGATTCACGCTCAACGGCAAGGTGATGGAACTTGTGCCGGTGATTGAAGAGCCCGGTGACAAAGAGCTGTTTTTCATGCTCCGCGACCACACCAGCAGAACCACTACGTACGGAGGCGGACGGTTTTTGTATACCGTATTTCCTGACCATGGCCTGAGCCAACCCGGTTCCCTCGTACTCGACTTCAATAAGCTTCACAACCCGCCCTGCGCCTACACCGAATACGCCACCTGTCCGCTGCCGCCCAGGCAGAATCAGCTTGAAACCGAGATACCAGCCGGCGAAAAACGCTATCACCAATGACGCAGCGGCGCTTTCCTGAGCCAGCGGGACAAAACCGCAGTACAATTCCCTTTTCTGTTTTGCCTGATGCTGGTTTCATGTGGAGGCTTTATGACGGTTCTCTCTCTGGCAAGAAATTTTGCGGTATGCCTGGCGCTGGTCTTTGCGTTCAACCTCACCATGCCGACGGGATATGCCGTTTCCACAAAGAAGCTTGAAAAGCAGGCACGAAAGATTGAAGCCAAGCTTGCCAAGTACCCCAAAGGCGCTTTTCTGGAGTTCCACTTCCGTGACGGAAGTGAGAGCACAGGCAGTCTGGGTGCCCTTTCAGAGCACACGTTCTCCTTCACCAACTCCGATACGAACGGCAAAGAGACGCACAACTACAGCGACGTAACCAAGGTGAAGAAGGGGAAAACGTACATCGGCACAGGCTCCGAGAGGCACAACCGCGTCCATTTGCCGTGGCCGTTCTGAAGGCCGAGCAGCCGGGAGCCGGAAGTCTGGAGCTGCGCCCTCCGCCACCTCCGGCTGATAACCTTCTATGTAAGCCCTCCGGTCAATTTGCCCGGCAAACTTCCCTATTTCAGGGGCTGGATCGCACCAGGAACGTATGATGTTTCGCAACACTGAAGACATACACATTCAATGGACCAAGGTGGTGCTGCCGCCGGTCTTCCTCGAAGAGGAATTCCCCGTATCCGAAGCCGCCACCGAGACCATCTTCGCCGCCCGCCACGAAATCGCAGAGATTCTTGCCGGCCGTGACAGCCGGCTGCTTGTTCTGGTCGGGCCGTGTTCCATTCACGACACCAAGGCCGCCCGCGAATATGGCGCGCTGCTCAAGGACGCCATCGCCGAGCACTCGGCTGACCTGCGCATCGTAATGCGTGTCTACTTTGAGAAGCCCCGCACCACCATCGGCTGGAAGGGCCTGATCAACGATCCCTATCTCGACGAGTCTTATAAGATCAACGACGGCCTGCGGCACGCGCGGCATCTGCTTCTCGACCTGGCCGAGATGGGTGTACCCACCGGCACCGAATTTCTCGACATGATTTCGCCGCAGTACATCGCTGGCCTGGTGAGTTGGGGCGCTATCGGCGCGCGCACTACCGAGAGCCAGGTGCATCGCGAGCTGGTGTCGGGCGTGTCGTGCCCGGTTGGATTCAAGAACGCGACTTCCGGCGACGTGCAGGTGGCCGTGGACGCCATTCTCTCCGCTGCCAAGTCGCACACGTTCCTTGGCCACACCAAGCATGGGCAGTCGGCCATCTTTGTCACCACGGGCAATCCAGACTGCCACATCATTCTCCGCGGCGGCCGCAAGACCACGAACTACGACGCCGCCAGCGTAGCCGACACCGCCGCCCGGATGGAAAAGGCAGGAATCCCGCCGCGCATCATGATCGACTTCAGCCACGCCAACAGCAACAAGGACTACCGCCGGCAGGCGATCGTGTGCAAGGACGTCGCCGCGCAGATTGCAGGCGGCGATACCCGTGGCGATATCCGTATTATGGGGGTCATGATCGAGAGCAACCTGGTGGCGGGCGCGCAGACTCTGGTTCCCGGCCAGCCGCTCGTCTACGGCCAAAGCATCACCGACGCATGCATCGACTTTGCCGAAACTCGCACGCTGCTGGCAGAGCTGGCAAAGGCCGTTCGGGCGAGACGCAACGTCGTGGGCTAGCGCAATTCAGGCCAACTCAATTCGACTGACAGAGTGCACAAACCCGATATGATTGTGGGCACGTAAGCGCTTTTGCGGTTTGGCCGGTCCAACCTTCATCATGTCCCCAACCATCTTCATCTCGGCGGGCGAGGCAAGCGGCGAGCACTACGGTGCTCTGTTGGCCGCCGCGCTCCGGGAACAGCTTGCCGACTCGGGCAAATCCGTCACGCTCTTCGGCATGGGTGGGGAGCGCATGGCTGCTGCCGGCGTGGAGCGCATCGTCCGCGCGGAGGACGTCTCCGTGATGGGGCTGACCGAGGTGCTTGCCCACCTGCCCCGCATCTACGGCGAGTTCCGCAAGCTCAAGAAGGCCATTCGCGCGCGCCGCCCCAATGTGGCTGTGCTCATTGACTTTCCCGATTTCCATTTCCGCCTTGCGCGCGAGTTTCACCGGCTAGGCATCCCGGTTATCTACTTTGTGAGCCCGCAGCTATGGGCGTGGAAGAAACACCGCATTCATCAGGTGCAGAAGTACGTCCGCAAGATGCTGGTGATCTTTCCGTTTGAAGAGGCGTTCTACCGCGAGCACGGCGTCGAGGCTGAATTCGTGGGCCACCCGCTGGCTGAGCTACCGCCGCCCACCGTAACCCGCGAGCAGTTCGCCCGGGTAAATGCGCTCGACCCCACCCGCACCTGGATTGGCCTGCTGCCTGGCAGCCGCCCGCACGAGATCCGCGACCACCTGCCTACGATCCTGGAAGCTGCGCGCAGTCTGCCGCTTGTGAACGCCGAGCCGTTCGAATTCATGGTGCCGCTTGCGCCCACGCTTAACGCCGAGCAGCGTGCACAGGTTCACCACAGCGTCCTTGACCTGGCCCCCGATCTCTCGGTCCGGCTGGTGGAAGACGCCCGTGCCGCGCTGTTCCACGCCCGCGCCTCCGTGGTAGCCAGTGGAACTGCCACCGTAGAGGCCGCTCTGATCGGCAACCCCTTTATCGTCGTCTACCGGGTCTCCGCGCTCACCTACGCCATCGCAAAGCGCGTGGTCAAGGTGCCGTACGTGGCCATGGCCAATCTCATTGCCGGCAAACGGGCGGTTCCGGAACTGATTCAAAACGACTTCACTGCGTCAAATATCGCGGAGCAACTCTCGCTTTTGCTACCGGACGGGCCTGCTCGCGAGTCCATGAAGAAGGACCTGGGGGCGATCCACGCAGCATTGAACGCTCACCCGGCAGACAACCGGCGCAAGGAGGCGAGCGCCATCGAACGAGTAGCCGCTGTAACCATCGGCGAAATTTCCGCGGGTTCCCCATCGCGGGCCGAGTTGGCTGTGCAATCCTGAATGCAATTGAGGTGGGCCTGCGAAAATCCGGCTGCCGGCCGAGCGGCAGCAAGGCTAGGATGATTGTTATGCATAGAGTTGCACGATACTTCAGGCGAGCAAGCGAATCGCCGGTTTCCCTCCGCTTTGTGGCGTCAGCGGCCCTTTTTCTGGCTGTCTTAACGCTTGCGACCCCCGTGTGGGCGCAGCGCGAGCGCCCCAGCCTGGACATTACCGCCTACGTTATCGACGCCGAGCTGGACACGGCCACCCACCACATTACGGCCAAAGCCCAGGTGAGCTTTACCGCGCCGCCCAATCTTGAGGTCATCAGCTTCGGCTTTCATCCAGCTCTTAAAATCACCAAGATTACCGACGAAGCCGGCAAGTTGCTCGATGCTGAGCGCATGGCCGACGGCTCCATCCGCGTGACACCTGCCGCACCTTTGACTCAGGGCCAGACTTTGAAATGGACCTTCGAATATGAGGGCGTGCTGACCGGCAACGAAGATGGCCCCGTAGAGGGCCTGAAGCTGGCTGCCATCCAGGAGCCTATCACCTATCTGCTGTATCCCGCGCGCTGGTTCCCCACCACCGGCTTTATGACTGACCGCTTCACCGCGGAGATGCACATCCGGGTGCCACAAGGCCTGCATGTGTTTGCCAGCGGCAGCACAGGAGCACCGCACACCGTTACGCTGGCCGACGGCAAACCAGGTGACCAGTACGACTTTAACTGGACCAAGCCCGGCTTTCCCGGCACAATTATCGCCGGCCGGTTTGTGGGGCCTGTGTCCGTGGGCGCGGGCAACGTGAGAGTCTTTCTCACCATCAGCCACCAGGCCTCATCCAACCAGTTGGCGCAAACCGCCAGCAAAGAGTACGACTTTTTTACCGACGCCTTTGGCGCCAACGAGAGCAGCCGGCTGAACGTCCTTGAGATTCCCGATGACACGCTGCCCGCCGTCTGGGCGCCGGAGATTGCCGCCATCCAGGGTTCGCGCGTGGCCGACAAGAGCGGCATCCGCCTGCTTGCCAACACCATTGCGCACCAGTGGTGGGGCTCTGAAGTTAGTCCGCACTCGCTCGACGATGCCTGGATCACCAATGGCATGTCGCGCTACGGCGAGCTGATGTATCTGGAGGAGGAGAGCGGCAAGGAAGCTATGCGCGCCGCTCTTCAAGACGTCTCCGCCGGCGCGCTGGCCTACGACACCATTCCGCTCTCAAGCGCGGGCCGCCTGGCGCCATTCTCGCCCCAGTTCCAATCCATGACCCTGGAAAAGGGTGCCATGGTGTTCCACATGCTTCGCGGGGAGATCGGCGACAAGGCCTTCCTGGCCACGCTTAAAGGAGCGCTCAGCCAGTACATTGACAGCTCCATTCGTTCGCGTGATTTTGAGAAGGTAGCCGAGGCGCAGAGCCAGAAGGAGCTTACGCCCTTCTTTGCGCAGTGGATCGACGGCACCGGCGCGCCACGCTTTACGAACAAGTACGCCGTCTACCGCCTGGGCAATAACAAAGGATTCCGCACCATCGGTGAAATCCAGCAGGATCTCGATCTGTTCCGTATGCCGGTTGATCTGCGCGTTGAAACCGATGGCAAGACCGAAAACGAGAAGGTTGAAGTAGTCGGCACCGACACCCAATATGTGGTGGATACCTTCGGCCGTCCGCGACGCATCAGCATCGACCCCGACGAGTGGGTACTCAAGACCACTCCAGACCTGCAGGTGCGCGTCGCCATCCTCAAAGGCCAGCAGCTTGTGGCACAGGGCGACCTGATTGGCGCGCTGACCGAGTACAAGAAGGCCCTGGAAGCCAATCCGAACAGCTCGCTGGCCTCCTACCGCATCGGCGAAGTGCTGTTTGCCCAGCGCAACTATCAGGCAAGCGTAAACGCCTATCGCGATGCGCTTCGCGGTGACGACGAGCCTCGCTGGACCGAGGTGTGGAGCCATATCCAGATCGGCAAGATCTTCGACATTACCGGCCAGCGCGACCGCGCCGTAAACGAGTACCGCCTCGCCATCCAGACCAACGACAACACCCAGGGAGGCGTGAACCAGGCCCGGGCGTACCTGCAGAAGCCGTATACGAGACCGGATAACGACTGAGCAGCCAGAAGCTATCTTTCACCCAATCGGCATAGGGGGGAGAGTCACCTCTCCACCCCTGCCACACCACCGGACATGCGGGTCCGCATCCGGCGGTTCGGAAGATTGAGCTAGGTCGCGATCAACAGCCGTGGAAGTCCGAGCGAGTCGAAGTACGCAGCCGGAAACGCGATGTTCATTGCGGGGCTGTTAGCTATACGCCATGGTCCGCGAGAGTTCCCAGCAGAGTGTGCCGCAAGGTCCCTCTTGACTCCACGCTCGCATAGTTTCCGGTACCGCACTGTTCCCCGCTTCCACTGCTTCCAGATCACCACCCGCAGCCTGTGCCGCAGCCATTGATCCAGAGTTCCCAGCACTGAAGGTGTCTGGCAGAAGCCGAAATAGGCTTTCCACCCTCGCAGGTAGTCGGCCACTTCCTTCGTCATCTGCTCCAGACTGATCCCCCGAGTCCGGCACGTCAGTTCCCGAACTTTTCGCTTAAACCGCACGATGGCCTTGGGGGCGATGCGCCGCTTCTGGCCATTTGCCGTAAAGCTGAAGCCGAGGAACTTGCGTTCTACTGGTCGAGCCACCGCGCTCTTCTGTTCGTTGACCCGGAGCTTGAGCCTGCGCGTAATGAAGCGGGTAATGCTTTGCTTCACACGCTGCCCCGCGTGCTGGCTGCGCACGTAAATGTTGCAATCGTCCGCATAGCGCACGAAACAGTGACCGCGCCGCTCCAGTTCCCGGTCAAGTTCATCGAGCACGAGGTTCGACAGCAGCGGAGATAAAGGTCCGCCTTGCGGCGTTCCTTCATCCACCGGACCCACCAGCCCGTTTTCCATCACGCCCGCCTTCAGGAACGATCCGATCAGCCGGAGCATTCGCTTGTCAGCGATCCTCAGCGCCAACGACTTCATCAGCCGATCATGGTTGACCCGGTCGAAGAACTTCTCCAAGTCCAGGTCCACCACCCAGCTACGGCCTTCGGCGATATACTGCTGCGCCTTGGCCACGGCCTGGTGCGCTGAGCGTCCGGGACGGAACCCGTGACTGTGTTCGGAAAATCCCGCGTCCCATCTGCGTTGCAGCACCTGCATCACCGCCTGCTGCACCATGCGGTCCAGCACCGTCGGGATACCCAGCTGTCGTACCCCGCCGTCCGGCTTGGGTATTTCTACCCTCCGCACTGGTTGCGGCTTGTAAGTCCCACTCAACAGTTGTTCGCGGATGGCTGGCCAGTGCTCCACCAGGTAGCCGGGCAATTGCCCGACGGTCATCCCGTCGATACCCGCACTGCCCTTGTTGGACTTCACTCGCTTAAGAGCCTGCAAACAGTTCTCCCGCCCGCAGACTTCTTCCATCAGTTGTCCATCGTTCCCGGCCGGGCTTTCGGGCATGCGTTTCGCCGTGCGCGTTTCGGTCCCTTCGCGAGAAGACCTTGGAGCTTCACTCCGCCCCTCCTCGCCAAAGGCCAGCTGTAGCTGGATTTTCTGCCGCTTACCGCTCATCGAGTCTCGCTGCCTACTCACCGCTTCCTGCCGTTTGGGCCTTCGGTCGCCGTGGCGGCCTACTGTGCCCGCTGCTGACTCCTGCTGCACGGTCAGAATGGATTACTCCACCCTCAGTCCTGATCCCAGAACATGCAACAGACCTCCCGTGATAAGAATGACCGCCTTCAACGCGCAACCGCCGAATTTACCACCAGCACCCTTGATGGTTGAGGACTTCGCGATCAGTTGCCCGCTCGTCCGGTGCCGTAGGCCTTGTATCCGGTTCTTGTCCATCGGCTCGCGCCTTTGCTCCACGCTTCCTTCAGACCTCACCTCGCGATGACGCCCTTGCGCTTCGCTATCACTTCTCCCCATCTGGATGTGAAGAGGACTTACACCCCCAAGCTGTCAATCATGCACGGCGTACAACAGAAATGCCAGCCCCTCCGCGGCTGGCATTTCCTACTACCTAAATTCTTGACCTCTGCTTAGTTGTCTTGCGATTCCCCCAGCCGAAGTACCTGCAGGTCTACCTTAGCCAGACCCGGTTTGACCATCGCCAGCTTCTGCGCGGCCCCGTACGAGAGATCGATAATCCGATCCGGCTCCACCAGGTCGCCGCGATCCGTGATCTTTACTACCACGGAGCGATGGTTTCTGCGGTTGATGACCCTGACCAACGAACCAAATGGCAGCGTGTTGTGACACGCTGTCATTGCGTACATGTCGTACGTTTCTCCGCTGGCAGTTTTGCGTCCGTCAAATACGCCTCCGTACCAGGAGGCGATGCCGTGCAGCCTGTCGCCCCGATTGATTGCCGCCTTCTGTGCCTGGGAGGCTACCCGCTCTGCATCAATCGATTCCGACGACGGGGTTGCGTTTTGGAGCGCGCCCGTAGTGGCAACAACGGATTGGGAAAGACGCGCATCCGCATGTACCGTCCGCGTGGCGAACATGACCACCAACGCGGTCAGCGCAACAGATGAACACGCCGCTATCAGCCACATACCCAGCGGAGTGTTCAAGCTCAGTTTGCGTGGTTTCCTTCTCATGACCATTCCCCCATTTTACCAATTCGACACGTAGATAAGTGCTCGAAAAGGTGGAATCGTTTCACGCTTTGCCGTTGAAAAATAATGAGTTCCCATCAAAATGGCGATAAGCTCCTGATATCAGGTGGCTTACAAAATGCACCACAAAAGGTGCAAACAGAGTAACTGGATTGCCAAGGGCAAATTCGCTGTTTTTGGGGTTCCCAGGTCGGCTGGAAAAGGCGAATAAAAAGCGAATCTAAGAGGATGATCAGCGCGTGGGACTATGAAGCCGGAATCGCTCAGCCCTTCCCAAAAATCCCCAGCGGGAGAGGCTGCATATGCCTTTAAGAAAGGATGCACCCTCGCAGCGGGCCGAGCGGACCCGGCTGGGGAATATTTCTGTGGATAAGAGGGGGGCTCCGGTCTTGCCGACCTTGGCGTTCTGAGTTGCGGACGTATATACGAGTCCAATCTGCATTTAACCTAATAGATATCTTCCGCTGGATAAGAGTTTGCCTATGGTCTATGGGCCCATGGTCGGGAGTTCGTCACGGATGCACCATAGACGGAGCAAGTCAGAACACAGTGACGGTGTAGAAAAGCAGGAGCGGACCTGATATGAGGCACCCTTTTCGAAGACTCTTACCCGCGATGATGTTTCTCGCAATCATTGTCGTGATCGGAATTCTGGGATACACGTACATCGAGAAATGGACTGTCCTGGATTCTGTCTACATGATCGTCATTACTCTCTTTACCGTTGGATTCGAAGAAGTCCATCCTCTTTCGCCCGCCGGGAAGATATTCACTATGTTCATTGTTGTGGGTGGTGTCGGAAGTGCGATCTATGCTGCCGGACAGGTTGTGGAGATCATCGTTGAAGGCGAGATGACCGGTTATCGTAAGAGGAGAAACATGGATAAGAAGATCAAGGAGTTGAAGGATCATTACCTCATCTGCGGATTTGGCAGAGTGGGTCATCAGGTAGCGCGAGTCTTTGAGACTTCGCAGGTTCCCTTCGTCGTGATCGACCCCAAAAAGGAAACTCTTGATGAACTCGAGACGAAAGGCGTTCCGGTACTTATTGGCGATGCCACCGACGATGCTGTTTTGATGGCCGCAGGTATTCATTACGCCAAAGGCCTTATAGCCTGCTCAGATTCTGACGTGGCCAACGTCTATGTCACGCTCTCGGCACGCCAGCTCAATTCGAGTCTCAACATCGTGGCCAGGGCGAGCCTCAAAGATACCGAGAAGAAACTGACGATGGCCGGCGCCAACAGAGTCATTTCGCCGTATTTCATTTCGGGCGTTCGAATGGCTGCCATGGCAACGCAGCCAGTGGCAATAGACTTTCTCGACTTGGTGACGCACAACGGGCTCCTCGATTTCAGCCTGTTTCAAATCACCATTCCCACGGGTTCGCCGCTGAATCAAAAGAGCATTGCGGAGGCAGACATCACAAACACATCAGGTGCCATGGTGTTGGCCATTCGAAAATCCGATGGCACTTTTGATCTGCATCCTAAGGACGCTTCAAAAATCGACCCTGACGATGTGCTGGTTGTGCTTGGAACCCAGGAACAATTTGACTTGCTGCAAAAGATGGTCCAATAACGAAGAGGGCTGAAGCCGTTCAGCAACTCGGAACCGGGGCAATGATGTTCGGCCTCCAGGGTCTCAGCAGGTTCCAGCAGTTCGCCCCAGCCGAGACAATGGGTTTCAGTCTGCCGAAAAGTCTCTAATGCGGCAACAGCCTGTGTGACCGGCAAACCAGAACTCACTGCATTTTAGGCGAATAACGTCAAAGGTAACCGTGGCCGACAATACGGCCCCGTGACTTCAGGTACAGCAGGGGGGCATAATGTCCAGTGATTCAATGCCACAGCGAGGCACGGTCCCATGACTGATGCTTTACCACGTCTTTCTATCTTCAACTTGATAGGTAGAAGCTTTCGCATTTACCGGCAGCGCGCGATGTTTTTCATAGCCATCTCGATCATGGGTCCTGTGCTTGCCGCAGTGTATCCCTTGCTTTTTTGGATCTACCGCACGGACGCCGGCACTCGGCAGCAACCAATTCCAAGTTGGCTGCCGACAATCATCGGAACGCTCGTTGCCACCACGCTCATGCTGCTAGGATCAATGCTCTCATCGGCAATGGTTGTCCGATCAGTCGCAGACATGAAGAACTTTCCTCAAACTTCGCCTCCTCAACAGCGGCCCCCGATACGCATCTGGTCAGTCGCGGGGATTGTTTTCTCTGTCCTGATGCGGCTGCTTGTTCCAGGTATTCTCTTCGCCATCGCAGGTGCAGGAGTGCTCGCGGTAGCTGCGGCGCTTGGCTTCAATTCGCCGGCAGTTGCGGGTGCAATTGGGTTCGCAGTTGTTGGTGGATGGCTGCTTGGGATCATTGTCTCCAGCATACGCATCTATACTCGCTACGCGGTGGCGATCCAATCATGCATACTGGAACGCGTCGGCAGCCGGGCGGCAATGAAGCGCAGTGCAGTTTTGACCAACGATGACCGCGGTCGGGTATCGGCTTTGTACAGCGCTTTCATGATTCTTTCGTGCGCGATCGTCCTCGGCCAATTCATACTCCTGCCCCGAACTGACGAGATCGTAACTTGCATCGCAGAGGCCTTCGCAGCGATTCTTGCCGGAGCCGTGGCGGCTCCTTTCTGGACAATCGGGATCGCGCTGATTTACTGCGATGAAAGCGAGCAAGAAGGCGCTACGACCGCATAGGTCTCGTTCAGTTCAGTTCAGGGCTCATCGCAACCCGGGGGCTAATTGTTTCTATAACGTAATTGGCGACGAGCGTACGCTCGCCTTTTAGACGTGGTGGCGGAATGCAATCAGTTGACAACATGCACTTTGAATTGACTCTTTTGGGGTAAGGGACTGTGACCGGCCAACCGGAATGTTACCGGTTCTAGGTCGTCAAAAGTTGGCTCTTGATGAGCATTAGACAACCATGCACTCTCATTTCCAATCGTTGTCGAGCATCATCGATAACACCATTTTGAACCTTGCAGATTAATTCCGCGGTCCTGCTAGCGTCGGCCTTGGGGGCTTCTATGCCCCGCACATGGGGACGCAATGCAACTGAGCGCGGCAGGACTGGAACTACTCAAGCGGTCTGAAGGTTTTCGCAGCCACACCTACAACGACGTCAATGGATTTCCGACCATAGGCTACGGCCATCGGCTGCTGAAGTCCGATGCCTTTCTTGACGGCATCAGCGAACAGCGTGCCACGGAGCTTCTTCTCGCCGACGTCCGCGTGGCCGAGCAGGCAGTGGGGCGGCTGGTCAAAGTGTCGCTCACGCAGGAGCAGTTCGATGCGCTGGTGGATTTCTGCTTCAACCTGGGCGCGGGTCGGCTGGCCTCGTCAACGCTGCTCAAGGTGCTGAACGACGGCCAGCACGCCGACGCCGCTGAGCAGCTTCTGCGTTGGGACATCACCGGAGGAGTTGAGTGCGCCGGCCTGAAGGCGCGCCGGCAAGCCGAGTTCGAGCTCTGGCACGGACGGCTGGCAGCGTGAAAACGCAAGACCCCCTACCCCTCAACAGGTGGCGTCTGGTAGCCAGCTCACGGCACATAAAGCCATTGAAATGAACAAAACCGCGAAGAGGTAGTTGGCACTTGAGTAAACAGGAGCCCTCGATTTTGGCCTGTTATTGAGCCAAAAACGGGCGTTTTCAGGGCCTTTTGATCTCTAAAACTGCGAGTTTGTCACCCTTTTTCAGGTAGCCCTTGCGGCGGAACCAGTCGTCCATCGCAGTCTGCAGGCGGTCGAGCGGAACTTGGGTTCCGGCTTCGAGCACGCCATCGGCAACCGGAAGCGTGTCGTCAAAGACCGCGTCGTTAGTGAAGTTGCGCATGGCGAAGTTGTCGATCCAGGCGACGGGGCATGCGTGCTGCTCGCCCGCTTCATCCACACGGACAACTGAAAATCGCCTCACGAACATGGTTCAACTTTATCGGATAGGGCGGGATGCGCGCGATGGAGCACAGCGCTGACGCCGGACTCTACAACTCAGTGCGCAACCGGGGCGGTGGCCGGTGCGCGCTCCACGAGTTTGGGATCTTCCTGCTGCTGGGCATGAACGCTGAAGACCTTGTAGTCGAAATCCTGCTCAATGAAATGCTGGTGCATGTTTTTGAGCAACAGCACACGCGCCTGCACGGTGGCCTCGGCGCCGGTGGGCAGCCAAAGGCCCTGGTTCACGGGCGCCTGATCGAAGCGGAATTTCGAGCCTTTTTGAATGTTGGCGAAAAGTCCCCAGCCGATGTGAAAGTTATCGACGAACGTCACTTCGAGGTGGGCCACCTGCCGGTCGGCCTCGTCGATCCAGATGGTTCCCTGCAGTTTTTTTGAGGCGTCTTCAACCATGCCGTGGGTTTTGGCATCTTTGCGGCCTTTGAAGTCGAACACAAAACTCTCTCGACCGCGAAACATCTCGCGCCGCGGATTGTAGACCTCCATGATTTCGAGCACGCGGCTGATGCTGATCGATTGCCCCTGGAGCGGCTGATCCGACGGCGTCTGTTGCGCCTTCTCAACCAGCTTTGTCACTCGATTGGTTTCTTTCTCCTGGTCGCGTCCTGAGAGGGGCTGGCCGTTCTTCTTCACGATGCGCTCGATTACGTGGCCGTTGACGAAGAAGTCTTCTGCCTCTCGCGCTTCGGTCTTCGTCACCCTTCCTTTGGAGTCGATGTCTTGCGTGGTCTGGAGCGAAGTGTAGGTGTAGTTCTCGCGCACCTTCTCAAGTTTCTTCTGGTGCTCGCGAACCTCCTTCATCAGTTGCCGGATGTCGGGAACAGGCCGCCCGGCAGGCGGCTTGCTCTGCGCGATTACAGGAGAGACGGTGATAAGCCCAGCCAGCAGGACTGCTAAGAATCTTGGTCGCATCAATTCAATTCTCCGATAATGTACCTGTGCCATGCTTGAATCTGGCATGTTATACGGTAGATCAACGCTATGCGTTCCACCCGGCCGTCCCCAAGGAGAACATGATGATATTGCTGCTTCAGTGGGTGTTAAGCGCAATTGCAATGCTTATTGTTGCGAATTTCGTGCCAGGCTATTTCGTACTCGACATCCAGTCCGCAGCTATCGCGGCGGTGGCAATTGGCCTTTTGAACGCAATCATTGGATCCCTGCTCAGGATGATCTCGCTCCCGCAAGGCACGGTCATGCTGGGAATCTCTTTGCTGATCAGCAATAGTCTGGCAATCATGATGGCACCGGCACTTATTCCCGGCTTCAGAGTGACCGGCTTTCTGCCCGCCTTTTGGGGCGCGGTAATTATGTCAGCGCTGGGAATGGCGATCAAGGAAGCTGTGAGAGACTCATAACCTGCAGCTACCTGGCGACCGGCGCTGCTGACTGGGCAGAAGGCTCCTTCACCGAGTCGGCCTTCTGGTGCTTCTGTGGTTTCGCGACCGACTTTTCGGGTTCTTTCTTTGCAGGACTGTTCACATCCGCCTTTGCTGTATTCGGATTGATCGCGTCGGGACTCACCGTTTTTTGATTGGCTGACGTTGGTTGCACAGCTTGAGGAGCCGCTAGCGTTTGTGGCACACGCACCGCGCCAGCGTTTGAGAATCCATTGCCCGTGGCAGGTTGAGGCATGGTTGCAGTGGCGCTGCCCGGCTGAACACGCGAGTAGACTCCCCAGCCACCACCAACGATCACAAAAGCAATGGCCGCAGCAGCAGCGGTGCGGAGCAGGTCGCGGCTGGAACTTATCGCGCCCGGCCAACTGAGTACGCGACTCTGCCGGGGAGCCGAACGCAGACCTTCAATCATGCGATCTTCAAGTCCCTCGGGGGCAGGCAGGCTTGCGATGAGCCGTAAGGTGTCTTCCGCATTGCGCATGGCATCGGCACTTGAATTCGATTTTGAATCAAACACATTCTGAGACTTCATCGCAGACTCCTTGCATGGTCGAGCATCTCTGCCATCAGGTTGCGCGCGCGAAACAAGCGCGAACGAACACTCGACTCGGTAATGCCCAGCACGTCCGCAATCTCCACGCTCGATAACTCATCGAAAGCCGAGAGCATGAGGACCTGCCGTTCCTTGGCTGGAAGCTTATCTACGCAGGCAAGAACACGCGCGTGATGCTGGGCCGCGGCAGCAAGCTGCTCGGCAGACAGTCCGGCACTGGGCAGAATGCGCGCCATCTCGTCGACATCATCAGTCTCAGGGCGAGTTTTAGATCGCCGCTTGCGATCGAGAACGATGTTCCACACGATGCGAATGAGCCAGACTCGGCGGTCGCGTACTTCTTCAAGCGTGTCGCGATGCCGCAAGACTCTGAGGAATGTTTCCTGCACGGCATCTTCAGCATCGGCTGCATTGCGAAGTACGGAGTAGGCAACCCGGTAGAGCGAGGAGGCGTATTGGGCGACGAGCTCCTCCACTGCGGCTTCCTGCATGCGGACGCGCGCCAGTTCGTCGACTGTACTGTTTACTATCTCCATCCAACCTGCGTAAATGGCCTGGCTGGTGCTCATGACAACCAGACGCAGACGACCTGAGAAGTGCTCAAAGCCATAACCAGATTAGACCGCCCAAAAAACAGAGACTCGCGGAACACATGCTCCGCGAGTCTTTGCTATCTCGAGATGGGCCTACTGCTTGGCCCCAAGCTTTTGCGATGCTATCGCCCCCGCAGCGCCGTCCTTATCGGCATCCTTTATGCGAGCCCATAGCGCCCGGGCCTTATCCTGATGCCCTTGGGCGGCATAGAGATCGGCAAGATCGAGTTGCGCGACGGCCGCACTTACAGTTTCAGAGGGCTTGGCGATCAGAGCGTTATACATCTCAATGGCTTGCTCATCGCGGCCCGTCTGATGATAAAGGCCTGCCAACGCCAGCTTGGCGAGATTGGCAAGGTCCCGATCCCATGATCCGGCAGCAGCCTTTAACTGAGTTTCAGCGGAGGAATTCTGGCCAAGGGCGGCATCAGTGATGCCTGCAAAGTACTTGGCCCTCGTGCCCTGCGGCAGCCAGCTATATTGCTGGGCCACTTCAACGAATTGCTTGTTTGCGGCTTTGAGCCGATCGGCGACAGTGGCATAGACGCCGTTCCCGGCTGGCAATCCCGGCTGCTCAAGCGGTGCGCTATAGGTATCCATTGCTGCGCCAAGGGCGGCATCGGCAGCACCCGTGCGCAAATTCCAAAAGACTAGCGCGCCAATTGCCAAAATAAGAACCGCGCCGCCACTAATGGCCCAGCGCATGACACCAGTACGGTGACCGCTCAACCAACTGAAGCTGTCGGCGGTAGCCTGGGCAAATTTATCCCCTTTCAGGGCATGACGAGTTTGCGTATCCACGGAGTTTTCTTTTTCCTTCGTCGGTAGACTTGCAGGCGGGTCCGTACGGTTGGAGGTACTACGACTGCAACCTTACTAGTCTATCAGGGGGCCAAGAACAGCGTCCACGGGGCGCGCGCAAGATGATTTACGGCACCAATCTTGCTGCAAACTTGCTCTCAGGCACCCGGAGCGATAGGCTTGAAACATGTACGAAGATTTCCATGTAACCGACCGCTGGACCGGCGAGGATCTGGCTTGCCGCTGGAAAGGCACAGTGGTTGCGATCGCAACGCGCCACGCCGATGCAGTGGATGTGCGCTTTGAGGTAAACGGCCGCCCGATGTGCATTGCGCTGCCTTGCACCGCATGGGTCGAGCAGAAGAAGCGCTCCGGCAAGGTGATTACCGACAGGATGGCCGTTCAGGTGGCGGGACGTTATTTAAAGCATTTGATAGAGGAAGGCTACGACTCACGGCGCGAGATCTATACCATGACTGTGCCGGAGGTGCTGCAGCAAATTGATGTGATCCTGGCGGAAGCGAAAGGGAGCGGCGCGCTGCCGGCGTTGCCGGTGGGCATTGGCGGATAGCGGCGCGCAATAATGGCTGCCTGAGAATTCATTTTTCAAGCAACGGAAAGCAGAGAGGCCGTGCTCAGAAGCATGGCCTTTTGTTTTGGGAATTATGAGTGTGATCAGCTGGTCTTCCACAAACTGCTGGGAATGCCTATCGGCGTTTGCGTAACTTACCAACGGTCTTCCATTGAAATCTGTGAGCCTACAAAGATGGCCATGACTGATCTTGATCACCGCCAGTTCATTGTTATCGAAGAATTCTGAGCCTATGCCACAATAAACGTGGAGGCGATACCCCCAGGATATGAAGCGGAACTGGCTTGCTGTTGTGGCCGCGGTCGCGGTGATGTTCTCTTTCTTCTTTCAGTTTTGGAATTCATCCGTCTCCAAGAGCAATCCCCAGGACTCGACGATCTATGATCTGGTTACATCCGCCCGTGCGCTAGGATCTCCACAATTGTTCGGCGTCGATTCCCTGTTCTACCTCAGATCGCCGATATTTCTTTTAAGGAATCTGGGCATCAGATCTACACAGTCTTCTTCAACGATCATTGGAAGTTTATTTATCCTCCCTCTTCTTTATTTCTTTACGAGTGGCTGAACGCTACGGGCTCTCCGAGACTTTCCTTGGCGATTTTAGGGCTATTGAGCATAGCGGTCATGATCGTTTTGGAAGCATTGTTCTACAGGCGACTGCGCGGAGAATTGTCGCTAGTGGATGTCCTTTCGATTACGGCACTCACACTTCTGTATCTCCCTATTGCTTTTGCGCTTCTCGCGGGCCAATTTCAGATCTTCATTGATTGCGCCTGGGCAGCCTCAGTGCTGCTGTGGTGCACGGGAAAGCGCGGCTGGTCTGGATTTGCAGTTGGGCTTACATGCGCAATTAAGCCTCAGATGGCTCTATTCCTGGTCTGGGGACTCTTCCGAAAGGAATGGCGCTTTGTGAATGCGCTTGCGAGCGCCATCGCAGTCGTTCAGGGCATTGCTGCACTTCGCTTCGGGTGGGGAAATTCAGTTGATTATCTCCGTGTGCTCAGTTTCGTAGGCCGACGCGGCGAGGCGTACTACCCAAACCAGTCCATGAACGGATTGCTCAACCGTTTTTTGAGCAACGGGGACGCGCTGAATTGGAGTCCGAAAATCTATCCACCGTACTTGCCTATGGTCTACTACGTAAGCACCGCATTCACCGGGTTGATTTTGCTCATAGCGCTGCTGCTGCCAAGGTGGAAAGGTTGGTCGCGGTCTTCGGCTGACTACCTCTTCTTTGGCGGGATTGTGGTGATGGCTTCACCAATTGCCTGGGAACACCATTATGGATGTTTCACCATGCTGATTCTGTATTTATTGGCGCAGGTAGAGAGACTCGGCACCGTACGGCTGGCAGTGCTAACCATGGCGATAGTAGCTATCTCAAATCGTATTCCCGGCCTTGATAATACGTCTTCGAACGGCGTGTGGAGTCTGGGCTCGTCTTATCTGTTCTACTCCGCAATTGCTCTGCTTGTTTTGCTGGCGGCACTTGCTTCATCAAAAGAGAATCGCAATAGTGGCCAGCAAGTAAGTGAATCGGCATTGGAGTACCCGGCGACATAGTCGTGGGCAGGATCTAAACTCAGTTGCGAATGATTGACCCTAAATTCAGGCGAGCAAAACACAAAAGCCATCCCGATATGGGATGGCTTCTGTGTTTAAGAATTATGCCGGCGATCACCTAATCTCCCACACAGTCACCCGTGCAGTACCATCGGCCCAGCGAGGCTTAACTTCCGTGTTCGGGATGGGAACGGGTGATCCCTCGCAGTATGGTCACCGGCAAAGTGTCAGAGGCGTTTCGTAAAGAAAGCCTCAGCTTGTGATGGCGCTTGGCGGGTGGTTGCCCGCAGCCTGCCGCGACGTCTAGTTTGTCCCGGATTGTTTCTCCCGGGCCGAGTAGGAACGCGGACTGCAATCTGGCGCCAAAGAACTTTGCTCGTCAGAGCTAACGCAACGAAATTGATTGGAACAAGGCTTGTAAGAAGTTGTCTGCAACTGCGCAGAGTTAATTCTATGGACAAGCCGAACGGGCGATTAGTACTGGTAAGCTACACGCATCACTGCGCTTCCACACCCAGCCTATCAACCAGGTCGTCTTCCTGGGCCCTTCAGGGAGATCTCATCTTGGAGCGTGCTTCCCGCTTATATGCATTCAGCGGTTATCACAACCGAACTTCGCTACCCAGCCGTGCCCTTGGCAGGACAACTGGAACACAAGAGGTTCGTCCATCCCGGTCCTCTCGTACTAAGGACAGCCCTCCTCAAATCTCCTACGCCCACAGCAGATAGGGACCGAACTGTCTCGCGACGTTCTGAACCCAGCTCACGTACCGCTTTAATAGGCGAACAGCCTAACCCTTGGAACCTTCTACAGCTCCAGGATGCGATGAGCCGACATCGAGGTGCCAAACCAATGCGTCGATATGAACTCTTGGCATTGATCAGCCTGTTATCCCCGGCGTACCTTTTATCCGTTGAGCGATGGCCCTTCCATACAGAACCACCGGATCACTAAGGCCTGCTTTCGCACCTGCTCGACTTGTAGGTCTCACAGTTAACCACTCTTATGCCTTTGCACTCGACGGCTGATTTCCAAACAGCCTGAGAGTAGCTTCGCGCGCCTCCGTTACATTTTAGGAGGCGACCGCCCCAGTCAAACTACCCGCCTAACTATGTCCCTCTCCCGGATTACGGGAGCAGGTTAGGATCACAGCACTCGCAGGGTGGTATCTCACCATTGGCTCCGCCAAGTCCGAGAACCTGGCATCAAAGCCTCCCACCTATCCTGCGCAGCAAGAACCATAACCCATAGTTAAGGTGTAGTAAAGGTGCACGGGGTCTTTCCGTCTAGCTGCGGGTAACCGGCATCTTCACCGGTACTACAAGTTCGCCGAGCAACTCGTTAAGACAGTCGTACGATCGTTACGCCATTCGTGCAGGTCGGAACTTACCCGACAAGGAATTTCGCTACCTTAGGACCGTTATAGTTACGGCCGCCGTTCACCGGGGCTTCAATTCAAAGCTTCGCTTGCGCTAACCTCTCCTTTTAACCTTCCGGCACCGGGCAGGCGTCAGCCCCTATACGTCGTTTTCGACTTAGCAGAGACCTGTGTTTTTGTTAAACAGTCGCCGTACGCGCTTCACTGCGGCCCACTTACGTGGGCGCTCCTTCTCCCGAAGTTACGGAGCCAATTTGCCGAGTTCCTTAACGAGCTTTCACTCGAGCGCCTTTGGATATTCTCCTCGTCTACCTGTGTCGGTTTGGGGTACGGTTCCCTTTGTTCTCCTTAGAGGTTTTTCTTGGCAGCGTGAAATCAGCAGCTGAATCCCAAACGGGCCTGCTTTGCGCCTCACTGTTGCTCTGGTGGATTTACCTGCCAGCGCCAGCTTACGCGCATCGACCGTCATAGCCATAGGACGGCCTGCTTATCCTTCTGCGTCACCCCATCGTCAAACGAACATTGGGAGGTCCGGAATATTAACCGGATGTCCATCGGCTACGCCTTTCGGCCTCACCTTAGGGACCGCCTAACCCTGAGCGGATTAACCTTCCTCAGGAAACCTTAGACTTTCGGCGCGGAGGGTTCTCACCTCCGTTATCGCTACTTATGCCGGCAGGGTCTCTTCTCTACGCTCCACCAGTCTTCTCAGTCTGGCTTCGACGCTGTTGAGAATGCTCTCCTACCACGCACACCTAATGGTGTGCATCCGCTGCTTCGGTGTACAGTTTTAGCCCCGTTGTATTGTCGGCACCGGACCGCTTGACCAGTGAGCTATTACGCTTTCTTTAAAGGATGGCTGCTTCTAAGCCAACCTCCTGGCTGTCTGAGCGTTCCGACTTCCTTTCCCACTTAACTGTAACTTGGGGACCTTAGCAGGCGGTCTGGGCTGTTTCCCTCTCGACGATGAGGCTTAGCCCCCACCGTCTGACTCCCGGATATGTTGTCACTGGCATTCGCAGTTTGGTTGGATTCAGTAAGCCGGAAAGCCCCCTAGTCCATCCATCTCTCTACCACCAGTGCAATTCGTCCGAGGCTAGCCCTAAAGCTATTTCGGAGAGAACGAGCTATCACGGAATTTGATTAGCCTTTCACCCCTACCCACAGCTCATCCGAGCTTTTTTCAACAAACACCGGTTCGGTCCTCCAGTGGGTGTTACCCCACCTTCAACCTGGCCATGGGTAGATCATCCCGCTTCGCGTCTATTCCTGCCAACTGAACGCCCTGTTCAGACTCGCTTTCGCTTCGGCTCGCTTACGCTTAACCTTGCTGACAAGAATAACTAGCCGGCTCATTATGCAATAGGCACGCGGTCAGGCATTCCCTTGCGGGCATAGCCCTCCCACTGCTTGTAGGCACACGGTTTCAGGTACTTTGCACTCCCCTCGACGGGGTTCTTTTCGCCTTTCCCTCACGGTACTGGTTCACTATCGGTCAGAGACTAGTATTTAGCCTTACGGGATGGTCCCCGTGGATTCAAGCAGGGTTTCACGTGCCCCGCCTTACTCAGGTATCCGCTTCGAGTCTGGATCATTTTCGCCTACGCGCCTGTCACGCTCTATGGACCCACTTTCCTGAGGGTTCGGCTAACGACCAGATTGGTAACTCTACTGTTGCGGACCCTACAACCCCCGAAGCACCGAAATGCTACGGGTTTGGGCTGTTCCGATTTCGCTCGCCACTACTTTCGGAATCGAGGTTTCTTTCTGTTCCTTCAGGTACTGAGATGGTTCACTTCCCTGAGTTCGCTCTATCCCGCCTATGTATTCAGCGGGAAGTTCCTAGGGTTTGCCTAGGAGGGTTTCCCCATTCGGAGATCTCCGGTTATAGCGCCTGTGTGCGGCTTACCGAAGCTTATCGCAGCTTGCCACGTCCTTCATCGCCTGTCTCTGCCAAGGCATCCACCGTGCGCCCTTAGTAGCTTGACCATAGAATTAACTCCAGCGCAGGGAGCCGAATCACTTCGGTCCTGATGGGAGATAACCTATTCTCCGCCTCTGAGCATGACCCTTGAGCGCTCACGCGCTTAAGAAGCCATAACTCCTAAAGACACTCTTCTTACTTGAACACTTGCCTGAGTGACAAACTTTCAATCACTCATCTGCATGTGCTCGGCCTTGTATTAAAGCAACATCTAAACCTCTCCCTGCTTTCGTCTGGCGCCTCACGGCAGCCGACACGGCAAAGAGCGCCTAGAATGCGCTTTACCCAATCAATTTCGTTGTCAAACATCCAAACCTTCGCAAAGAAGGCCCGCCCTCAGGCGGTTGAAACCTGCCAGACAGGCAAATGACTCTGCCGTCCAGCCTGTTTCCTGATCGGCGTCATCCACGATGGCGGCGATCAGGAAACAGCTTATGAGTTTTGGTGGAGCTGACCGGGATCGAACCGGTGACCCCCTGCTTGCAAAGCAGGTGCTCTCCCAGCTGAGCTACAGCCCCACATCTTTCACCCCAGAAAGCGCGAACGCTTCCGAGGGCCCGGTGGGCACCCGTGGCTTAGATGGTGGGCCTGGGTAGAGTCGAACTACCGACCTCACCCTTATCAGGGGTGCGCTCTAACCAACTGAGCTACAGGCCCGGGTTGGCCGCTCACCCGCCGAGAAGGAGCCCGGCGGCTCTCAAAAAACCTCATTTATTACAAAAGGGTTTCGAGGACAAGGTTGAACATGCTGGGCAGCTACGCCGCCCATGACGATCGTGCGAACTTAGATCAAGCAAAGAAGGCTTGTATCAGAATTCCCGCGCCTGCTGTCAGGGACAGCAATTGCAGGTTTGATGACAGACTCATTCGCCACCCGAAGGTGGTCCGCTATCGCGGAAGGAATGAACCAGCATCGTTTCTCTTTTAGAAAGGAGGTGATCCAGCCGCAGGTTCTCCTACGGCTACCTTGTTACGACTTCACCCCAATCATGAATTACACCTTGGGCGGCTGCTCCCTTGCGGTTAGCTCACCGACTTCTAGTACAACCCACTTTCGTGATGTGACGGGCGGTGTGTACAAGGCCCGGGAACGTATTCACCGCGGCATTCTGATCCGCGATTACTAGCGATTCCAGCTTCATACAGTCGAGTTGCAGACTGTAATCCGAACTGAGGACGGCTTTTTCCGATTAGCTCCCCCTCACGGGTTTGCGACGGTTTGTACCGGCCATTGTAGCACGTGTGTAGCCCTGGACATAAAGGCCATGAGGACTTGACGTCATCCCCACCTTCCTCCCCGTTATCCGAGGCGGTTTCACCAGAGTGCCCAACTTAATGATGGCAACTGGGGATAAGGGTTGCGCTCGTTGCGGGACTTAACCCAACATCTCACGACACGAGCTGACGACAGCCATGCAGCACCTATATTACGGCCCATTGCTGGGAAGGAATATTTCTACTCCGGTCCATAACATTTCGAGCCCAGGTAAGGTTCTTCGCGTTGCGTCGAATTAAACCACATGCTCCACCGCTTGTGCGGGCCCCCGTCAATTCCTTTGAGTTTCAGCCTTGCGACCGTACTCCCCAGGCGGACTGCTTAACGCGTTAGCTACGGCACGGCGGGATTGGGTACCCGTCACACCAAGCAGTCATCGTTTAGGGCTAGGACTACCAGGGTATCTAATCCTGTTTGCTCCCCTAGCTTTCGTGCATCAGCGTCAGTTGTGGTCCAGTGAGCCGCTTTCGCCACAGGTGTTCCTCCTGATATCTACGCATTTCACCGCTACACCAGGAATTCCACTCACCTCTCCCACACTCAAGCCCGGCAGTTTCTCATGCAGTCTATGAGTTGAGCCCATAGATTTCACATAAGACTTACCAAACCGCCTACGCACCCTTTACGCCCAATAATTCCGAACAACGCTCGCCCCCCTCGTATTACCGCGGCTGCTGGCACGAAGTTAGCCGGGGCTTCTTCTTCCGGTACCGTCATTATCGTCCCGATCGAAAGGAGTTTACGTCCCGAAGGACTTCATCCTCCACGCGGCGTTGCTGCGTCAGGGTTTCCCCCATTGCGCAAAATTCCCCACTGCTGCCTCCCGTAGGAGTCTGGACCGTGTTTCAGTTCCAGTGTGTCCGTGCGCCCTCTCAGGCCGGATACCGATCATCGTCTTGGTGGGCCATTACCCCGCCAACTAACTAATCGGCCGCGACCCCCTCCTTAAGCGAATTGCTCCTTTGACCCGTAGGTATTATGCGGTATTAGCTAAGGTTTCCCTCAGTTATCCCCCACTCAAGGGTAGGTTAGTCACGTGTTACTCACCCGTGCGCCACTGTACTCATGGATTGCTCCACTTTCTCGTTCGACTTGCATGTGTTAGGCACGCCGCCAGCGTTGATTCTGAGCCAGGATCAAACTCTCGTTTGAAACCTGATGTCGTACCACTCTGACGGAGGTCAGAGATGATTCGACTGTGCCTCAAGCTTCTCAGCTTATGAGGCACCTTACCTTGTGAGAATGATCAAGCCAAACCTGATCGTTTCTCACGACTGGCACGTTCAACCAATTTGTCAAAGATCCTTAACGGCTGGTTCGCCTAAGCGAGGCCGTGGATCGAGATTTCCGGATTTGCACCCGGACGTCCTCGAACTTGATTGCGCTGGAAACCGATGCTGCGAAACACGCATCGGCGTTTTTGCGCGAACCTTTTAACCTTATCCAACCCGTCACTCGAAGTCAAGCTTTTTCTGTACAATTTGGCTTGATTTTGCATTTATTTCGGCCATCCAATGGACTCGAAATTATGCCGAGCAGTCAAGCGGTCCGCACCGCGCGAGATATCAAAGATTGACCAGCGCACAAGCGCTTGTGCCACTAAGGCACACGGGAGACCAGCTCCTCGGTCATGCAATGGATTGTTCTCTGTGGGATTCCCTACAGCGGCTCAGGGGCTTCCGCCTCACCTGACCCTTCGAACCTGTTCCATTACTTCGGCTTCCCACTTCCCTCAATCGGGGCAGGCCGCACTGGCCACCGGGAGGCTTTCTTACTCATTCTGCAACTTTTAAAGAGTACCATGCGGCTCTCTGTAAAGCAAGTGGTTCAGCAACTAAAATCACCTGCTTCGTTGCAGCTTTTTGAGAATAGCAAGGGGTTGGTTCCTGCGCAAGTGCTCAGCCTGTGGAAGATGTGGGAAACGCAGGAAATCCCGCTGACCACGCTGCTCCACTGTGCCGCCCTCAGTGGCGCGCAAGGATGCCTAAGTCCGTAAGTCCATTGATGAACAGTTGCATGGCGAGCGCCACCAGCAGCAGCCCCATGATACGGACAAGAATGCGGATTCCGGTTTCGCCCATCACCACGCGAATACGGCCCGCTGCAGCCAACACCCAGTAGCTGACCAGAGATGTGATGAGAATCGAGCCCAGGATCGCGGCCATCTCCCAACGCCACAGCGACTGAACCTGCCCAACCAGAATCATCACCGAAGAGATCGCTCCAGGGCCGGCGAGCATGGGAATACCGAGAGGCACTATCCCCGCGTCTTCCTTGGCTGCGGCCTCTTCCGCGTCACCGAGCGTTTCCTGCGTAGGCGAGCGTCGCGCTTCGAGCATATCGAGCCCGATCAACAGCAGGATTAACCCGCCCGCCACTTCAAATGCCGGCAGCGTAATGCCGAACAAGCGAAAGATAAGCTGCCCCGCGACAGCAAAACTGGTGAGCACGATAAACGCAGTGATGGCGCCCTTACGCGCCATGCGCTTACGGCGCGCCGGATCGGCACTCTGCGTAATGGCCAGGAACGAAGGGATGCACGCAAACGGATCGACCAGAAAAAAGATCGAGCTGAATGCAAGCAACGAGAAACGCACGATCGGCGCAGTGCTGATCTCGGTGAACGCCACACTCGCTGGATTAGTGAAAATCATTTGCAGCTAGATCATACGCGGCTAGCGTTTAGGCACTTATGAGTATAGGACGCGACGGACGGGTCCTATTCTGCGCGTAAGGCCTGCATGGGGTCGACGAGGGGGGGGCGCGGCGCGGAGGCAGCCAGGCCGTTGCGATTCCACTGGTGAAGACTGGAGCTACTGCGGTGGCGATGATCCAGCCGTCGTGCGCAGTCGCACCATACGGATAACCGCTAAACAGTCGCAGGGGTCCCTAACAGTTGTACTGCGCGTCGGTCACCTTCTCGAGCCAGTCGACTGCTTTGCCGTCGAGTTTCTCCTGCATGGCGACGTGGGTCATGGCAGTTGTGGGGGCGGCGCCGTGCCAGTGCTTCTCACCGGGTGCGATCCAGACCACGTCGCCGGGGCGGATCTCCTGTACAGGTCCTCCCCATTGCTGAACACGCCCCAGACCGGCCGTTACAAAAAGCGTTTGGCCGAGCGGGTGCGTGTGCCATGCGGTGCGTGCCCCAGGCTCAAAGGTGACGTTGACCGCGGCTACGCGAGCGGGGGCTGGTGCTTCAATCAATCTGTCTACGCGTACTGAGCCTGTGAAATATTCCGCAGGCCCTGCGCCGGTAGGCTCAGAGCCAAGTCGTTTGATCTCCATGGGTAATTGCTCCTGAGGAATGTCGAATTGAAGGCGATCTCCAGGACGAAGCGCCATGCCGACTGCGGCGCTCCGCCTGAGAAGCAATTATTCAGCCTTGAGGGAAGCCATGTCGATGGAGAAGCGATACTTGACCTCAGATTTAAGCAGGCGTTCGTATGCGTCATTGACCTTCTGGATTGGAATGACTTCAACGTCGGAGGTGATGTTGTGCTTACCGCAAAAGTCGAGCATCTCCTGCGTCTCCGCGATTCCGCCAATGAGCGAGCCGGAAAAGCTGCGGCGCTTGAAGATAAGTCCGATGACTGCTACCGGCAGCGGATCGTCAGGTGCGCCGACCATGGTCAGGTTGCCGTCTCGTTTAAGCATATTGAAGTAGGTGTTGATGTCGTGGGGAGCAGCGACCGCATCGAGGATAAAGTCGAAGCTACCCATGTGTTTGTTCATCTCGTTTGCATCGCGCGAAATGACAACTTCGTCGGCGCCGAGCCGGAGGGCGTCGTCTTTCTTTGAGGGAGAGGTGGTGAAGACCACCGTGTGCGCTCCAAGGGCGTGAGCAAACTTCACTCCCATGTGGCCGAGTCCGCCAAGGCCGACGATACCAACTTTCTTTCCCTTGGTAACGCCCCAGTGGCGCATGGGCGAGTACGTGGTGATGCCCGCACACAGCAGAGGCGCCGCAGCGGCAAGATTCAGATTCGACGGAATGTGAAGTACGAAGTGCTGATCGACGACGATGCTCTCGGAATATCCGCCGTAGGTGACGCCGCCGAGGTGCTTGTCAGGTGCGTTATAGGTAAGGGTGAAGTTGTTGCAGAATTGCTCAAGTCCAGCCTTGCACTCCGGACAGGTACGGTCGGAGTCAACCATGCAGCCGACGCCGGCAAGGTCGCCGGGTTTGAACTTGGTGACCGCAGAACCAACTTTCCTCACGCGGCCCACGATCTCGTGACCCGGGATGCACGGATACACCGTCGGCATGGCACTCCACTCGTTGCGGGCCTGGTGAAGGTCAGAGTGGCAGATGCCACAGTAGAGGATCTCGATCTCAACGTCGTTCTCAGTAGGATCTCGGCGGGTTATTGTGGTGGACGTAAAGGGCGATGTCGCGCTTGCAACGGAATAAGCTCTTGCATTGTTCATTGAGTCACCTTTGCGTTAGTGGTCTGGTGGAATTGTCGATTCGGCAGGAAGCCCACGCTTTGAAGATACGATGCAGTCCAACCGCGAGGGAAGCCAAGTAAAACCTGTTCTCGATGCTTTCAAAGATGGATGAAAGGGTTATGACGATTCAAAAGGGCGTGTCTCGTGTCTATGGACAGATCGGTGGAAAGGGTTGATGCGCGGCATCGGCGCCGCATCGGTGGTGAATTTTCCGAATGTCAAAATCTTGTCGTTTGTTTGTCACCCCCACACAAACTAGTTATTTTGCGGGTTACCCAATTCCATGGCGGGCATCTAAGGTAGAAAAGCGCGGCAAATTGCCCAAGCCCCTGCGCCGCACACGATTCCCCATTTGAATTAAGCGGCACCCGCATCACCGGAAACCAATTCAGTTCGGCGAGAAAGACTACGCGAGGATACTGGATACTGATGGCAAAGGCATATTTGCAACGGATTGCAACGGCCGTTCCGGCAAACGACATCCATCGGCAGTTCGTGGAGTTCGCGGCCGACATGCTCAAGGACAGACGTGCGAGATCGATCTTCGATCGGCTGGCGGCAAAGTCTGACATTCACCATCGTTATTCTTGCCTGCACGTAAATCGCGCATCCGTCGGTGAGTCCACTGATGCCTGGCGCTTTTACGGGAGCGGGCGCTTCCCCAGTACTGCAGAGAGGATGAAGCTGTTTGAGCAGTGCGCTCCTCTGCTTGCGCGCAAGGCGCTTGACCGGTTGGCAATAACCAACGACGAGAGGCAACGGATCCGCCATGTCCTGGTGACATGCTGCACCGGTTTCTATGCGCCGGGACTCGACTTCGACATTATCGATCACCTGGGACTTCCAGGCTCGACCGAACGCACGATGGTCGGATTCATGGGTTGCTTCGCGGCAATCAACGGACTGAAGTTGGCGCGTCACATTGTGCGGTCAGATCCTGACGCGTTGGCGCTCGTCGTGAATCTGGAACTGTGTTCGTTGCACTTCCACGAGACGCAAGACCTGAATGAGGTGATCTCATTTCTGCTGTTCGGCGATGGGTGCGCGGCCGCGCTTGTGGGCAGAGATCCTCATGGCTTTGAAATCGACAGCTTTGCTGCCACGCGCATCGAAAATACGAGCGACTTGATTACGTGGCGCGTGGGCGACTTCGGGTTCGACATGGTTCTCTCGGGTCAGGTGCCGAATCAGATTGCGAAAGCGGTGAAAGCGAAGAAAGCCGAAATTACCGGCGATGCTCCAGTGGACCTCTGGGCAATTCATCCGGGGGGCCGCGCAATCCTTGACGCGGTTGAGAGTGGGCTCGAACTCTCTGAGGATGATCTGCTGGCTTCGCGCCGCGTGCTTTCATGCTTCGGCAATATGTCGTCGGCCACGGTGATGTTTGTGATGGAGAAACTGCTGGGCGAGGCGAAGAGTGGACAGCGTGGTTGCGCTATCTCATTTGGGCCGGGAATGACGGCGGAGGCGATGCGCTTCAATGCTGTCTGACGCTCACAACTTCGATCAACGAGCAGAGCTCACCGAGCTGATGGACGAACCGTGCAGCTATGCAGAGTTCCGCGATTGCCTGCGCGATCTGATGCGCGTGAACCGCACGGTGTTTACCTATCGACCAACGCTGGAATGGCTTGAGCAATTCTGGGGTACATCACAAGAGCCTTTGCACATTGTGGATGTTGGCTGTGGAGCGGGTGATATGCTGCGGCGCATTGAACAAACCGCGCGCAAGCGCAAGGTCGCGGTGCGGCTAACCGGGCTGGATCGCAACCCATACGCTGCACGGGCGGCAAAAGAGTTCGGCAGGCATGACAACGAGATCGATTGGGTGACTTGCGACATGAATGCTTACCGGCCCGCCGCGAAGGTCGATCTGGTAATCAGCTCGCTATTCACGCATCACCTTGCCGATGAAGAGATTGTTGAATTTCTGCTCTGGATGGAGCGAGTGGCCGATCGCGGATGGTTTGTCAATGACCTGAGGCGCGGACGCGTGCCGTACTACGCGTTCACTCTGCTTTCGAATGTCGTGCACTGGCACCGGTTCGTTAGACACGATGGGCCAGTGTCGGTGCGGCGCAGCTTTTCTCCCGAAGATTGGCACGCCTACATTCGCGCAACAGGGCTCAGCGCACAAGAGATCAATATCTACGGCAAACGGCCGGGAAGACTCTGCGTGTCGCGAGTAAAGCCGCGGGTTAAACAATGATGAACTCCACTGAAGCGCTAGTGATTGGTGGCGGACCGGCTGGTGCGGCCATAGGGATCTTGTTGGCACGCCCGGACCGGGAAGTGACGATTGTCGAGAAGAGCACCGGGATGCACGACAAGGTATGCGGAGAGTTCCTGAGTGCCGAAGCGGTGCAATATCTGGCGCAGCTTGGTCTGGATCTCGCCGGCCTTGGCGCAATTCCTGTCTCCGGAATTCGTCTGGCGAGGCAAAAGCGTATTGCTGAATACCACCTGCCTTTTGCTGCTTTGGCACTTTCCAGGAAAACCCTGGATGAAGCGCTACTGGCACTTGCGATGCGTGAGGGAGCGAATGTCCAGCGTGGTGAAAGGATTGTTGCGTTACGGCGTTTCCATGCCGGCTGGAGCGCACAGAAAACTAATGGCGACGATTTGCGGGCGCGTTCGGTCTTTCTCGCCACCGGCAAACACGATCTCAATGGCTGGCGCAGATCGCCTGGAAATCGGAACAATCTGGTGGCGTTCAAGATGTATTTTGCCTTGGCGCATACGCAACAAGAGACACTGCGCGGCTGGATTGAGCTTTGCTTGTTTCCGGGAGGTTATGCGGGGCTGCAACTTACTGAGGATGGCAACGCGAATTTGTGCCTGCTTGTTGATCGCTCGATGCTGCAACGTTGCGGGAATCATTGGCCCACGCTGCTCATTCGAATATTGAACTTTTCAGATCATCTCGCCGAACGGTTGGAAGGTGCCCTGCCATTGATGACGAAACCGCTTGCTCTCTCGTCGATTCCTTACGGATACCTGGTGCGCGATACCGATCCGGACTTGTGGCGGCTTGGCGATCAGGCCGCGGTAATACCCTCATTCTCTGGTGACGGAATGTCCATTGCACTGCACAGCGCCGTATTGGCCGCGGGTATCTATATGAAGGGTGGCAGCCCGCAAGAGTTAGCGGCAAAGCTGAAACGCGAGTTGCGCGGATCAATTGCGCTGGCAACGGCTGTATCGAGACTGATGATCTCCGCGCCTGGGCTCGCACATCTGCTACGTGCGTATCCCCCTGTGTTGCGCCTGCTTGCGGAACGCACGCGTGTTCCTCAAGCCGCGCTTGTGGGCTAGACGACCATGAAGCCGACATTAATGAAGCAAGTATTCGGTTTGTTGATCTTCTTGCAGGCACTGGGTTGTAGCCTCGGAGCCCAACTGTCCGGAATCAGGGGACTATGGACCGAGCCAACCGGGTCGGTCATTCGAGTAGACCGCTGCGGAGATCTCATCTGCATGTGGATTGTTGCAGTTAGCAGGGAAGCGCCGGCGCAGTTCGACATCCACAACCCGGATCTTGCCTTGCGCCCGCGTCCCTTGTGTGGGATGGAGATTGGTAGCGGATTTGAGCCGCAAGGTCTGGATGAAGCGCGGAATGGAACGCTCTACGACCCTAAAACCGGCAAAACGTATCACGGTAGTCTTCGGCTCGACGGCGACAAGCTAGAACTTCGCGGTTATGTTGGCATTCCACTGTTCGGAAGATCGCAGACATGGACGCGCTCCGTAAGGCCAGTGGAGGCATGTACCAACAGTGACAAGAGCAAATAGGGGGCGTTCGATGACACGGAAGTACTAGTGCATTAGTAACCTTGGTACTGTTAATGTCCGAACAGAATAAGTTTTGACTTACCTTTCCGTTTGTTTTGAGGCGCTTATGAAGGTCAATATTTCAGTGGTTTTCTTCGCCTGTGCCCTGCTTTGTAGTCAGTGTGCTGAGTCGCAGGCAATCAGCCAGGGAGTTCTGCTGAACCAGCAATCAATGGAGAACGCTGGCAAGGCCAAAGTGCAGCCGCCCCAGATAACCAGGCCGGCGAATGCCCAAACTCCCGAGACCGGCACATCGCCGTCCACCTATAACGCACCCACACCGCAACGCGCCTTTGGAGACTCTGCCCGGTCATTACCTCCATATCTGAGTGAATATGCGGGCTATGTAACGCCGGGGACAAAGCTGGTGATTTCAAGCCCGATCCCGGGCACGATCATCTATTACACCACTGACGGTTGGACTCCGACGGAAAACTCCCTTATGTATGTCGCTCCAATCGAGATCAATAATGATACCCGCGTACAGGCGATTGCGCTGGATCCCGGCATGCTCCCGAGCACAATCGTTGACGCCACATTTATTGTGAAGCCACGGCAAGCCCCCAAGCCCAAGGTCCTGCTGCTCAATGACAACATTCTGCACAAAAGCCTCGCCCTTCGGTTGACGATAGGAAGCGATGCAAGATCCGACACGGCGCAAGTGGGCGACACATTGCTCTTGAAGCTTGACGAGGATATTCGGCTCGGCGACAAGATTCTGGCAGCAAAAGGTTCCCTGGGCAAAGCCACCATCACCCGAGTAGAGAAGGCCGGGCGGGGCGGCATGCCGGGATCGATCAGTTTCAAAGTTGAATCGTTGGACGTGCACGGAATAACCGTTCCGTTGCAGGCAAATCTCACGCTCGCCGCCCCTGATATCGCCGCACAGGCCGCCAAGATTTCGAATCCCAATGTAGTGCATGTGACGGGAATTCTGCCAAAAGGCGACGAGGCTGAGATTGAACCCGGCATGCCCTTAACAGCAATCGTGGTTCAGGACACCCCGCTCCAGTAAGCGTAACAATACGAAAGAAAGTGGATTTCTACAACTTTAGTGTTACCTGAGTGTAGTTACATAAGTTTCAAAATGGGATCAAAATAGTAATGATTCGGGTATCATCAATTACTCACTAGCGAGACAGGAAGCAATACAAAACTAGTTTGCTAAAAAGTCTCTGCATTCAACCCGGCGGTGAAGCTTCGATTTCGCTGCGCGGTAATAGTTGCCCCTAATCGCGCAGAACATCCCCGGCTCCTGCACGCTTGGGTGAGTGCTAGAAGATTCCAGAGAACTCCGCTCCATGCGTAACGAAACTGGAGCCGAGTGAAAGAAATGGTATGCGGAGGCTTGGGTTATTTAAATGAGTGCGAACGTATCTCCTAATCTTGATATGGACTTTGCAGGCGCAGCTGCCGCCGAGCCGTTTTTGATCGCGTTGATTGGGCCGGACGCCGAAAAGCGCAACGCAGTGGCCGAAGCCCTGGCCAAGTGGCCGGGAGCCGATATTCGTCAATTCCCCTCATACCCGCCGTCGTTCGACGAGGTGACGGGACTCCTGAATCTCAACTTCGATGTGATTGTGATCGACGCGGATAGCGACGCGGGTTACGCGATCCAGATTGTGGAGAATATCGCCAGCAGAAATTCGGCCACCATCATGGCATACTCCTGGACAGCCAAACAGGATTTGGCCGAGCGGTTCAAGAATGCCGGCGCGCGTGAATATCTGGATGCGCCATTTGAATTCAGCACGCCCAGCGCGCTTGAGCGTGCCGCCGACACACGGTATGCAAAAATCAATCCGGCAAAGAGCTGGGAAGCAAAGCAACTTGTCTTCTTTGGCGCAAAAGGCGGCTCCGGTGCAACAACGCTTGCATGCAGCTATGCAACCGCACTGGCGCAAGAGTCAAGACAGCGGACATTGCTGATCGATCTCGGCTTACCCCTGGGTGACGCGGCGCTGAATCTTGGCCTCTCAAGCGAATACTCCACCGAGGATGCTCTCAAGGATCCCGAACGATTGGATCCCTCGTTGCTTGAAGCAATCGTCGTCAGGCACGAGTCAGGACTTGACGTGCTTGCGGCGCCAGGTAAGGTTCCGGAAATATCGCCTTCGAGCGAAGCAATCGACAAACTGATGAAGACGGCCCGCAAAGTCTTCACGAATGTCATTGTGGATGTGGGCTCGAGAGTGGACCTGATGGAGACCTCACTCTTTAGTGAGGCCTATCGAATCTATCTTGTGAGTCAGTCGGGCATCTCCGATCTGCGCAACGCAGAACGCCTCATATCGAGATATTTCCCGGGCGATCGCCAGGGGTTGGAGATTGTGATCAACCGGTTTGAGCCGGGCGCTTCGCAGGTGCCTGAAGAACAGATGGCGAGCGCGTTGGGCAGGCAGGTTCGCTGGAAGGTTCCGGCAAGCAGTGAAGCAATCCAGCTTTCACAGAGTTCACATTTGCCTATGTCAAATCCGGATTCCCCGTTCTCACAGGCCGTATTGGAAATGGCCGGCTCTATTACGTTGCACCCTGTCCGAACAAATAGGAACGGCGCTGGAAATTCAACCGGCGACACACAGCAAGGCCTGTCCTCATTGGATCGCAACGCAGGCAGGGAAACTTCCGCCAATGTGACTCAGGAAGTTAAGATCGGAACCCCCGCCAATGGCGGATTGCCTGAGGTCACCTGGGCAACGCCGGAGCCAATCACATTTGGCATGCCGCTGAATGAGTCGCACCTGAATGCAACGGCATCGGTTCCGGGTAACTTTTCGTACACGCCAGCGGCAGGATACGTACTTCCAGTTGGAACACACACCCTTTGGGTCACGTTCACGTCGGAAGAAGGAAAGATGGTGCAGTCAGCGGTGTCCATCACCGTGTCGAAAGCAACGCCGACGATCAACTGGACCGTACCGCGTCCGATTACTTGTGACATGCCACTGAGCGAGATGCAATTGAACGCCACGGCCTCAGTCGCAGGCAGCTTCGAATATTCGCCGGAGATCGGAAAGGTTCTGACGGCCGGCGAACATGCACTTGCAGTGGTGTTTACTCCGGCGGACAGCAAGAACTACGCAGCGACGAAGGCTACCGTCTCCATTTCCGTAGAGAAGTTGAAACCAGTGATCGACTGGCCTGTACCTGAGAGGATGCGCTGTGGCACCAAGCTGGGGCCGGCTCAGTTGAATGCGAAAGCCTCGGTCGCGGGCACCATTGTTTACAGCCCCGAAGCCGGCGAGATTCTGGAGCCAGGTCAACACGTATTGACGGCTTACTTCACTCCTGCTGACGGCTCACGGTATGCCAGCGCTCAAAGCAGCATAACGGTTACGGTGATGAAAGCGCCGCCTAGAATCACCTGGGCAACGCCGGAGTCGATCAAGTATGGCACTACTCTAAGCACAAGCCAGCTGAATGCCACCGCTTCAGAGGAAGGTTCCTTTGAGTACTTCCCCAGCGCGGGAACACTGCTCACCGTCGGTGAACATACACCTTCAGTCACCTTCAGGCCTTACAACAATGCCGATTATCCGTCGGTTCAAACGGCCGTAACTTTGTCAGTGGAGATGGCCAGGCCAACAATTACGTGGAACTCGCCTGCGACCATTTCGGTAGGGACTCCGCTAACCTCCGCGGAGCTAAATGCCACGGCATCGGTTCCGGGCATTTTCCAATTCAAGCCCACTCTCGGCGAAATCCTTCCCGCAGGAAAGCACACGCTGACCGCGACGTTCACGCCCACTGATTCAATGAACTACGAACCTGTAAGAGCCTCGATATCAATTACGGTGGTGGAACTTGAGAAGGCGCAGATTGAATGGCACACTCCGGCTGCGATTCAGTATGGAACGCCATTGAGCAATGCGCAGCTGAACGCGACTTCCTCAATTCCGGGAACATTCGCATACGGCCCTTGGGAAGGCAATGTACTTCCTCCGGGGAAACACACTTTGGTTGCCGTGTTCACTCCGGATGATATGCGGACCTACTCGGTAGCCACTGCAACTGTAACGCTCAAAGTAGATGCGCTGCCCGACGTGGCTTCACTCCTGACAGTTCATACGCAAGGGCCCATTGGACATGAAGTCGCAGACCAGTCGATTTCAGAGGTTCATGAACGGGAATCCATAGCACGCAAGAGCAGTGCATCGGTTCCGCGCGAGGCTGCTGCCCCCAAGCCCGCGCCGGTTAGAGAGCAGAATCTGGTTGTTGAACGCGTAGCCGAAAAGGCAGCCGCTGCTGCAAAATCGGCAACTCCCCCGCCACCTCGGGTTCCGCGCGAGACACGTACATACAAGGGCGTTATCTATGAGAAGGGAGATGATGGACAATGGCATCGCGTGCAGAGATAAGCGAAAACCTACCCGATACACTGCCATCGGATTTTGGCGAGTGGGACGGATCAGAATCTCCGGCAGCACCTTTGGAGATCAGTGCTCCGGAGCCGCCTCCGGTTGCACCGACGACCGCGAAGTTCGTTGATACTGTTGCGCAAGATACGAGCCTCGGATTCGAGCCGGCTGGGAATGTGACTCCTTTTCCGGAACCGGATGAACAGTCCGTCATTCCGCGAGGCTTTCCAGCGCCCGCCGTCAGGGCGCCAAAAAGACCCCCGGCAGACTCAGTATCTCCGGCTTCCACACCTTCAACCCCTAAAGATCCCTCGTTTGTCCGCCGGGTCAAATCGATCGACGATGTGGTAAGCAAGCTTCCGACTGTGGATTCGAGAATCGATGAAATCACGGGAGCGACTGTCACCCTGATTGACCGGAAACCCGATGTTCCTATCTTTTCCAAGGCTGCAATGATAGCCGAAGAACAGAATGAGAATTCGGGGCCTCTGCTGTTAAATCAGATACTGGAAGAAGAAGAAGAGCGGGCGGCCAAAAAGAAGTGGATAATCAGTTCCTGCGTCTTCGGTGGAGCCCTGCTCCTGGTTGCCTTTCAACTCTTCCATTACAGCACGGGCAGCAAGCTGAAGAACATCGTAACCACAACACAGGCCGCGACAATCAGCGACACCGATACCGGGTCTGATATCTATACAGAGACCAAACCTTCGGCAAGCCACGCTCTTGACATGAAGGAAGCCAAGGACGGAGATTCGCAGAAGTCCGAAGGTCCTGGGGACCGCGAGATCACACCGGCAATTGCTCAAAAGGAAATGATGCAGACTCAACTGATGGCGCCAACACGGCTCCCACAGAACGCAAAGTCGGCACCATCAATTGATGCACCTCCGCCGGCCCCACTGGGAGGCGCCAGCATGGCGGCGCTTAACGGCGGCAACTCTTTCGGAAACGTATTTACAGATCAGTCGCACACTCAAGTTTCTGGGCCCAGAGCCGTATCTGTATCGTCCGGCGTGGCAACGGGTATGTTGATCCGCAAGACGCAGCCCATCTACCCGGCGATTGCGAAATCGGCTCGCGTACAAGGGACGGTGGTCCTTCAGGCCAAGATTTCGAGATCCGGCAGTGTGACTGACCTGCAGGTTGTAAGTGGCCCTCCCATGCTGCGCCAAGCGGCGATTGACGCAGTGAAAACATGGCAATACAAACCCTATCTGCTGAACAATCAGCCCACTGAAGTGAACACAACCATCGATGTAAACTTCGCGCTAAACAAATAAGGACGTTTGCCAACGATAATCTTGATGCCGGAGGTCACGGCAATTGCAGGCCTGGGTGCCGTGGTCTCCGGCTTTGGCGTTCTCTGCATGGCTCGCACTTCTACCTTCGGAATACCCCTTCGCACTACAATCAGGTTTTGCTGACTCAGAGCCAACGCGAACAGATCGGCGTGGTGCTGGTTTCGCCACGCAATCCGCTGAACATCGGTGCGGTCGCGCGCGCAATGGCCAACTTCGGATTTTCTCATCTAAGAGTTGTATCTCCATTTGAGGCTCATTGGCGCGAAGCAAAGTCTGCTGTCGGTGCTCCCAAAATTCTGCAGACGGCCAGTGAGACCGTAAGCCTTGTAGATGCTGTTTCCGATTGCACCCTGGTGGTGGGCACCGGAACGCTCACCCATCGCAAGCCGGAGCAGCGCGTCGTGCGGCTCCCCGATCTTTCGCAACTGGCAAAAGAAGAATTGGAGCGCGGCGGGCGCATTGCTCTTGTCTTCGGACCTGAAAAGCACGGTCTCACACGTGACGACCTCTCTTATTGCCAAATCCTGGTTGAGATTCCAACCGATGCGCGGCAGCCCTCAATGAATCTCGGTCAGGCAGTCGCGGTTTGTCTCTACGAGTTGACCGCGCACATTCATTCATCCGAAACAGATTCCAGCCCAAAGCTGAATTCGAACGGAGAAATGAATGTGCGTCATCCGGCGGCATCATCGAGCAGAATGGAACTTTTGGCCGGGCTGGTCGAGGAAGTAATGGATGCGGCGCACTACTCTCCCGCATCGATGCGCAATGCAAATCGTCACGACGTTCGGCTGATCCTGCGCAGGCTGGCGCCTGGCGAAAGGGACGTACGCAGGATCATGGGATTGTTTCGACGGATTCTCTGGCGGCTACATCAAAAAGGCTAATCAATATTCGACCGTACCCGAAGCGCTTTACGACCACTTATTGCCGCAAGATGGCAGCATTTGAGGCCTTTACGGATTTGCTTCGAATGCGAAATTCTATACGTATTAGGCTTCGACTTCCTGATAGAGTTGCGCAAAAGGCAAATATGCAGCTGCACTCCCCTCAGCTCCGATTGTGCTCCCGGTTTGGCGTGGGTCTCACGTTGGTGGGATTGCTGTTTTTCCCTCGTTTTACCGCTTATGCTCAATCGTCCGTAAACGAAGGTGCCACCGCCGCTGAAGATCAGGCTCAGTACGTAGCATCGCAGGCAGGCTTCGAGAATAGTGGACCTCTGGAAAATGCAACCGGAGGTATTACGGAAGACGAATTGAAGCAAATGCTGGTGGGCAAGCCGCTGTTTCTTCGCGGTGGATTCCTTTCAGACTCGCTTAGCTTCAATGAACATGGCAATCTGATCGGAGACTCGGCTCGCGGCTCTTATACGTTATGCGGGGTGCAAATTGAGAAAGTGCGCATGACCAGCCGCAAGATCCAGCTTGAAGGCGCAAGGTATGGACTGCACTTTCTCGGCGCGGCCTCCTATCAAGATCCGATGAAGGCTGTCGACCGCGTGCAGATCACTCCCAAAAAGAAGACTCTAAAAATCACCATTGACCGCGAACGGATCGTAAAGCCGAAAAAGGCGAAAAAGAAGAAGCATTCATCAGACGATGAAGCCGTGGCCACCGCAGCCGCAAGCAGCGAAGTTGAGACTCAAGAGGAGCGTCCGTTCGATCCCAATGCTCCGACAAGCACGACTTCTCCTGCTCATTCGGCGATGGTGTTACGCGAGGCGCTCGATCGGATTTTTGCGCCTTCGATCGATGAGAGAATGATTGCCGCGATGCCGGATTTCTGGAAGCACTACTATCAAGCGGCCGCCGCAAGAACCGATTACAAACCGTCTGATCACGATGTACTGTATCAAGATGACGTGGATCAGAAGGCGCGACTTCTCACCAAGTTTGAGCCACCTTCAAACGAGTATGCGCAGACCTACGGGGTCGCAGGCATGTCGCTGTATCACGTTGTCATTGGAGCAGACGGCAAACCGAGAGAGATCGTGGTGGCACGGCCTATAGGCTTTGGATTGGACGAAAACGCGGTGGAGTCGATCCGAAAGGCAAAGTTTGAGCCGGCGATCAAAGATGGAAAGCCGGTGCCGGTGTTGCTGGACCTGGTTGTGCAATTTCGCATCTACTCCAAGCGGACTGCAGTTGAGGGCAAAGCTGGTGCCGACACCAAGCATGAACCAGTGTTGCCTGGTCCGTACACCGTTCAAAGCCAAGAAGAGCAGAAGTAGTGAGACAACCACTCGAAAAGCATCTCTGGTTCGTCTTACATCGCGAGGATTTTCCGCAAACCGACGTAAGACATCGTAAGACACTCCACAGTTTCGCGTCTTGCGGACGTCTTACGTCATACAAAACGTCTTACAGGGTTCTTTCCGGCTGGAAATCGACTTAAGGAGCCCCGGCACCAAAGCCTTCCCAACCGACTTCACTATTCTTCCTGCCGCAATACGTCCTGGAGTTTGGGCTTGTGCTTGGCCTGGCGGCCGGTCCGCGGCTTGTCGTTAAGTACCCGCGCAGGTTTCGGTTGGCCCACCCGCTCGCGGGCGTTGGCCTTCACCGCCTTTGCGGCTGAAAATCGGGTTGGCTTGCGTTTCGTCACCACAAGGATGAGTATGGAGGAGAATCCGGTGGAATGAAAGTGCCACCCATTCAAGCGAATCGCACCGGACCCCCGAAATGGGGGTCTTTGCCTGCCGGGAAGGCGGACAAGTAAACAGAAAGCTGGGCCAGCTATGGAAGAGCGGGATTTTTTTAGCGAGACCACGGAACTTCGAACGCACACACTCACCTGCCCTAAATGCGGCCAGGCGGCGGAGTACAAAGTCACTTGGGTTGTGCGCCGCAAACGGGCACAGTTGCCGCGCGGAGCCGATGAGCGAGACCGTGCAAAGTTTGCCAAGGCGCAATCGTACATGGTGAGGCGGGACGACAAGCTGGCCTGCGCAAACATGCGCTGCCGCAAGCCGTTTGAGATTACCCAACTCCAGTCTCTGGCGTTTCTCACGGACTAATGCACACAAAGGCGCTATTACGATGAGTCTGCGTGCAGTCTCAATACCGATCGCGGCCGCACTTTTAGGCGTCTGCTCGCTGTGGCAGATCGCAAATGCACAAAAGCCTCCGCTCAAGCTCGAACGCGTGATTTCTTTACCCGGCGTCGAAGGGCGCATCGATCACCTTGCCGTCGACACCGCCGGTAATCGTGTGTTTGTGGCCGAGCTCGGTAACGGCACAGTGGAGGTAGTGGATCTGACGCATGACAAACGTGCAGGTCAAATCAAAGGGCTGCAAGAACCGCAGGGCCTGTACTACCAGCCGCAAAATGAAGCGCTCTATGTAGCCACCGGTGGTGATGGAGTGGTGCACGCGTACAACAGCCATACACTCTCGTCGGTAGGCTCAATATCGCTGGGCGGCGATGCCGATAACCTGCGCTACGATCATCAAACCAATTCCCTACTGGTTGGTTATGGAGATGGCGCCATTGCGTTTCTTCCCTGGAACCTGCAGGGAAGACCAAAAGCCGAGGTACGGCTGCCGGCACACCCTGAATCATTTCAAGTGTCTAGTAACGGCTCACGCCTTCTCGTCAATCTGCCGCATGATCAGAGCATTGCCCTAATCGACTTGGCGCCTTTGCGAATCCAATCAAAGTGGACACATCTCGGTGCCGAGTCTAATTTTCCAATGGCTGTCGATCGCGCTCGCAAGAGGTTCTTCGTCGCATGCAGAACGCCGGCACAACTTCTCGAATTGCGGGAAGACGCGTCGGCGGTTGTGCAACGAATCAGCACCGTCGGTGATGCAGACGACCTCTTTTGGGACCAGGACCGTAACCGACTCTATGCAATTGGCGGTGAGGGATTCATCGATATTATCGACGCGCCGGCAAACGACCGCATGAAATCGATCGCTCATGTTCCAACGGCGGCGGGCGCGAGAACCGGCCTTCTTGTGCCCGCGTGGAACAAACTCATCGTGGCTGCGCCGCATCGCGCGGCGGAGCCTGCCCGGCTGCTGGTCTTCGACGTCCAATAGTTGCGGGCCCGGATTCTGACTTCCTTCCCCTTGAATGCGCACGCCCTCGGGAGGCAGGCGTGCACAACCCTTTAGCTTCAGAGGTAACCACATGCACGTTGCCCATACACTACCGAAGCGGACTCTCCACTTCGTTGCGCTGTCATTCTTCATCGTTCTCATCGCATCCTCTTCTGCAATCGCCCAACAGCCTCCCATCCAGTTGCCGAAACCGAACATGACGGGCGGCATGCCCTTGATGGAGGCATTGGCGCAGCGTCAGACCACGCGCTCCTTTGCTGACAAGCCACTGCCGATGCAGACTCTCTCGAATTTGCTGTGGGCAGCGTATGGCGTGAACCGTTCGCGCGAGCTGAAATCCGGACTTGGGCGGACAGCTCCCTCAGCCATGAACAAGCAGGAAGTTGCGCTCTACGTTGTGATGGCTGAAGGATCGTATGTGTACGAGGCTGAACATAACCGGTTGCGCCCAGTCATATCAGGAGATGCGCGCGCAAAAGTAGCCCAGGGAGCAGGCGCGCATGCGGCAGTGACCATCATCTACGTGGCGGACGCCAGCCTGGATTACGCACAGGTGGACACCGGCTTCATTGGCCAGAACGTCTATCTGTTCGCCGCTTCAGAAGGGCTCAACGCCTGGTTTTACGCACTGCACGGAGCCGATGTGGCCGGGACACTCAAGCTGCCTGAAGGTACGAGGCCGCTCTACGGGCAATCGGTGGGTTACAAGCCATAAGCGTATGGACGCGGCCGACAATCCTTCACCGGATCGCCAGACCGCGTCTGAAGCACGTGAGGGCGCAGTCCAACCTGCCTCCGCTTTGGGTTGAAGGAGGCGCGGCATCCAGTCCGTGGGAATGAATCTATTTCGCTTCCGGTTCTTCAGAGTCTTTGATTTCAGGTTTTGCTTCGTTCTTGTCGTCGGGTGGCTTGGAAAGGCGGAGTTTGCTCATCTCTTTGGCTCCAACGGACGGATCCATAGGCGTCACCTTGATGCCCGTTGCCATGGCCCCCGCGGTCCATTTGAGGTAATAGGTTTTGCCCGCCTCCGCTTCAAAACGGGCCCGCTCGTTCCCTTTTTGCCTTGCCTGGTTCAGGGCTGCGCCGGTGGACTGGACGATGCCTCCGTAGTACATCTTCGGCAAACCGGAGATGACTACTGTTCCCGGCGGAACTTCAGTGAAGGCGTATTCGCTGTTAAGGAGTTTGGCAAGATGAATGTCGTTTACAAAAAGTTCGTCATGTGAGGCGGAGCCCGTAAATCTGCCGACACGATAGATACAAACAATTGCCTTGCCTTCGGACGGGGCCGGAAGCACTGCAAGCTTTTTGGAATCCTGTGCGGTTGAGAGGGGCCCGGTGTAGAGAAACCCAGTCGCGCAGCACGCCAGCAGCACACCTGTTAGTGATTTGCAGGCTACAGCTAGGCATGACGGTGCGACGCCGCTAAAAGCAGTGTTACGCATGGGCGCGCTCCTTTTCCTAGGTTGGAATTGGATAACACTGTAGCATGTTGCGCCGAGAGCGCGGTGCTCTCCATCAGGAAATTGCATTAGCGGGCGTCTGGACGAGTCTGAACGCCACTGGCGCTGGCGTGGCTGCATATGATTGAATCGATAGTATGAGCAGGCTGCCCGGAGGCGGAAAGCAGGGCGCGTCTGCCGCAATGGAGAATCAAGATGGCGAATCCCCTTCTTCCCCCTGAAGAGCAGAACCTGACCCCTGACCAGGTGGAGGCGCTGGACAAGCGGCGCGACCTTGGGCACACATTTCTGGTGATTGCCGGCCAATTCACGGTCATTGCCATGGTGCTGCTATTGTGGGTGGGGCAGGACTTGACCTACTCGCCCGGGTGGGCACACCCAATGGCGTATTACTTCTTTCTGGCTCTGGGACTGATTGCATTCTTTGGGATCAGTGGGCTGGTGCTGCGCCGCGGAACTCCCCGGATCGACTAACGGCAACCACCTGATTTCGAGACCGAATACCCAAATGCTCAGATTTCCTTGACTGCATTCGGTCAAGGCTCGTGATATCAGCCATATAGTTACGGAGACCCTTCGGCCAGAATTGGACGTTGGTTTCTTTCGGGGTCAAATGGGCTTGGCTGCTGGCTCGGAATGCTGAATTCCATTTCGGCTTATCTGTGACACAAGCCATGTCGGCTATGAGTTCATTCGTCAATGGTGCTCTGTAGAGAGGCGCTACGCGCCAAATACCAATTACTTGGCCTATGGGCGGCGCGCGAGCCGTATGAAGCATATACTTGAGATAGTAGCCAGAAAGTTAACCCCTCTCGCCTTAGGCACTCTGTGCATCGCTTCAGACGAGTCCGCGTCAAGCAAGCAGCGCAAGACTGGAGCCGTCATGAGTCTCTTCCGTAAAGGCCAATCGGATGTGAAGCGACATATTTCATCCCTTAATAGAAAGCACATTCATATAGAGCTAGGATGCTCTGTCGCCGAGCCTGATGCCAAAGTCGCCTATGAAGTCGGCAACGCAAATACAGAATCGGATGCAGCATGGTTGGCTCGCCGGTTTGCTGAAAACATCTTTCCGGCAATCGTCCCACCCCATGCAGATGGCCAGGAACCTTCCGCAGTACCGCCAAAGCTCCGGGCGTGACACCGCAAACGGTGTTTCTGCGTACTAGGTGCATCCTGCCCAGCGGCGTCCGGTTGCGCCAGGAGATATATTGCACCAAATGGGCCGTCGTCGAAAATGTGACTGCGCCTTCACTCGAGCAGAGAATTCGAGGAGAAGGCTGGTATTTTTTGGGGCTGCAGGCTTTTTCCTCGCGTCTAGCTTTTGGCCTAACTTCCAAAACGGCGATTCACAATGCTATCGAGCATGCCCTAAGGCGGGTAAAGGGAAACTTTAACGCTGCGGAGGTACATTCGCTGCGCGTATTCAAATATCCTGGCTTCCGAATTGCCAAAGTTACGCTTCATGCCCGCCATATCCAGCAAGGACCTTCGTTGGAATTGAGCTATGCAACAAGCAATTAATTGGCCTGATTCGGCGAGCCCGGACTTTACCAACGACGACCGTCCATCGCTTGCACGGACAGTGAGTTTCCCGATCTTCAACGGCAACAACCTTGCCTGAAGAATCCGTTAGTCGGTGATTTTCGCGATGAGTTGAGTGAAAGGACTCTTCCAATGAACTCTGAAACAATGGCATGGCCCACTTGGCTGCCGCGAGTACTGTGGCCGCGACGCATGTGTCCCCGGTGCAGCTCGACTCAATTCAAACCAGCGGAATTACGCCCCTTTGATGGACTCATCGCCATGTTTCTGCTTCAACCAGTTCGTTGCCTGTTTTGCTGGCGGCGCTACTATTGGTTTTCGCTACGAGGTGCGGTATGAGCTACCTCCTCTACGAATCCGGCCCTACATCGAACGACCTCTTGGACAATCTGATTACCAAACACACGCTGCACCACAAAGGAGCTTCCGTGAAGAAAAAGACACTCGTGAAAAAAGCTGTACCTGCGAACGATCCCGCGCCGGTACAAGGCAAGTATTTTCTACGATCGCTACATCAGGAGATTGACCTTTACGACCGCAAGCTCGCCTATTTGGCAACGTACGAGGTCTTTGCTTCAACAGCAGATCGAGAAGGCGCGGAGAGGAAGCTACAGACGAAACGGGCTACTCTCGAAAGCGCAGCAAGAAAGTTGGCAGCCGAGGGTGTCGAATTCAATCAGGGTGAACTTCCCAGATCGTTCCGCTCGCAAATGGAAAATCCTGAACACGTCTAGAGCTCGTTATGAAGTTCCGGCGCGAATGTCTGACCCGATTGACCGCCTGCAATGGGCGAGCCGTTGTGAGCAAAGGTCCATCTGCATGCGAGAGCGGGGGGGGGGCTGGAGCGGCCAACGAAGGACAGACAAACAAAACCGGAGTTCTCGCCGCTATGCGATGTGCACTATGTCCGCATGCGGCGGGTAATGCCGGAAAAAGTTTCGGATGAGACGCAATCGTACCATGCGTGTGAGCAAGTGCGATTGCACACGAATCTTCCGCCCTGTAAATGGCTATTTGGATATTATCGAGAGGCTGTTTGATGAATCACAGAACGCTTCGCGGAGTTACGGGGTATGCGAGGTGGTGCTCTACCTCGCTGTGGTTAGCCATACCCTGAAACTCGAGGCTTGGGAGTGCTCCATCGCCGACAGCAAGACCAGTGAGCAGATTCCACCGCCGGCATCAAGAGAGGGAGAACGGAGCTCGGGTCCATCTCAGATCCGATAATTTCAGGAAATCGTGTAATTGGGCCCAGTAGACATATTAACCTCCTAAACAAATCAACAACTTAGCAAGTCGGCGGTCAATTAAAACCTATTGCCCATCCAACCGAGACCTATGTGTCTGTACGGCCCGTAGCGGTTGAGCCGCGGGGTGGCCATAATCACCTGAAACGGTATAGCCTTGTAGGTGTCGATGGCAGTTACTTCCTTTTCCGGCCTTGCGTCTACCACTCAGGAACCCCGTCTGTATGACAGTCACGGGCGGGTGATCCACGACCTGCGCGTCTCCATCACCGATCGCTGTAACTACAAGTGCGTGTACTGCCGCACCGGCGAGGTGGGTGCGCAGTACCCCGAACTCGATAGCGACGAGTATCTGAGGCTCATAAGGCTATTTGTTGGCCTGGGCGTCACCAAGGTTAGGCTCACCGGTGGAGAACCTTTGCTGCGCCGCGGCCTGGTGGACATGGTGAAGGAATTATCCACATGGCGCACGTTGGATGGCGAACTGCTTGACCTCGCGCTCACCACCAATGGGCATCTTCTGGAAGAACTTGCCGCTCCGCTCAAGGCCGCCGGACTGAACCGCGTAACCGTAAGCATGGACGCAGTGGAAGCTGGGACCTTTGAGCGGATTACGCGCATACCCGGCAGCTTCAACACAGTGCTTGGCGGAGTGCGCGCGGCACGCGCCGCCGGATTGACCCCGCTCAAAATCAACTGTGTTCTGCTGCGCGGATTCAACGACGACCAGATCGAAGGCTTTGCACGTTTTGCCCGCGAAGAAGATGTCGTGGTGCGATTCATCGAGTTCATGCCGCTGGAAGAGGGCCGACTATGGTCGCCCGAGATCGTAGTCACTCTCAAGGAGATCGTAGAACGCATCAGCAAAGTCCTGCCGCTGGTTGAAATGCCACAACGCGAAGCCAGCGAAACCGCGCGCCGCTATACTTTCGCTGACCGCGTAGGAGAAATCGGTATTATTGCGCCGGTGAGCCAGGCCTTTTGCGGAGCTTGCAGCCGCCTGCGGCTCACGTCGGATGGCAAAATTCGCACCTGCCTATTTTCGCAAGTGGAGCACGATTTGTACGGACGGCTGCGGGCCGGAGCGGGCGACGAAGAACTGCGCGCTTACATTGTGGGCACCGTCAAGGGAAAGGAAGCGCGGCATCACATCGGAGAGCCGGGATTCTTGAAGCCTTCACGATCAATGGTGCATATTGGAGGCTAGTCGAGCCCTGCGAATTTGCAGCCATTTCAATGTCTGTTTTGAATTTCTCCCCAGCAAAGTGCAGCACACGTTGATATGAAAGAATGTTCTCAAACAGTTCTCACATTGGCTCACCTATGACGAATGAGACGGAAGGACGCATCCCTCTCGACGATTTGCTTGTTTTTCACCAGTTGGCGCGCTCGCTGACGTCAAGCTTCGATCTTGACACCATCTTGCGCACCATCCTGGAACACATGGAACGCATCATGGAAGCCGAACTGTGGACTCTCCTGATGCTCGACGAAGCCAAGCAGGAGTTGTACTACGCCATTGCCGCGGGTGGCGAGCAGGATGCGCTGCGCGATCTGCGCGTAAAGGTGGGCGAGGGCGTCGCAGGCTGGGTGGTGGAACATGGTGAAACCCTCATTGTGCCGGAGACCTCAGCCGATCCACGATTAATGGAAGAAGGCGGCGCAACCTCGCATAATATCCGCTCAGTCATTGCACTACCATTGCGCGGCCGCAAGGGAACACACGGCGCAATCGAGATCTTTAATCCCAACACCGGCCAGATGACGGATTACACAATCGCGTTTCTGCACATTTTGGCCGATCATGCCGCCATTGCGATTGAGAACGCTCACGACGTCGCCCGGATTCAGCAACTGACCATCACCGACGACACCACCGGCCTTTACAACGTACGGCACCTCTATGAAGTGCTGGGCCGCGAACTGAGCCGATGCAGCCGCTTGAAGCTGCCATTGAGTCTTGCTTTCATTGATCTGGATCAGTTCAAACTGGTAAACGATGTTCATGGCCACCTGATCGGCAGTGAATTGCTGGCGCGCACCGGGCAGCGCCTGCGCGAACTGAGTCGCAAGCAGGATTGGTGCTTCCGCTACGGTGGCGATGAGTTCGTGATCCTGTTGCCTGAGACTAATGCGGAAGATGCACACAGCCAGGCAAGCGCACTACTGAGTGAGTTGATGAGCACGCGTTTCCACATGAAAGGCGGTTTGGAACTGAGCGTGCGCGCCAGCGTCGGCCTGGCCACCGCTCCCGCCGATGGAGCCACTGTGCACGCGGTCATTGGAGCCGCGGATACGCGCATGTATATGGTGAAGAGCAACGGCCGCGGACAAGTGTGGCACAAGTAGCGCTGTAGATCGCCGCGAATCGAACCTTAATATCCCAGATGCTTTTCAACAATATTCATGAGCGGCAGACCGTTTGAGTAGCGTTGATGCTGCTCAAGAAAAAAGCGCATGGCCTGATTGAGCCAATCCTTTGTGTGATCGGCGCTGTGCGGCGAAATGAGCACGTTCGGCAGCTTGTAGATCGGATCGTCAGGTGGAATCGGCTCCTGCTCAAATACGTCGAGTCCCGCTCCCTTGATCCTGTCCGCTGCAAGCGCGCGCACCAGCGCTGCCTGGTCGATCACGGGCCCGCGGCCAATGTTGATCACCACGGCATTTGATCTCATCGCAGCAAAAGCGTCATCGCTGATAAGGTGGTGAGTTTCCGCCGTAAGCGGTGCTGCCACTACCACGAAATCGCATTCGGCCAACATTGCATTCAATTCAGCGGGACCGTAGAAGCGCTCTACAAACGGATCGGGAGAGGTGGGCGCATGCCTCTTGAGCGCAAGCACCCGCATGCCCATCGCGTGAACGCGGCTTGCAACGGCACGGCCGATATCGCCGTACGCAACAATGCCGACAGTCTGGCCCGGAAGTTCTTCGACATCGAACTGGTCCCACTGGCACGCCTCCTGGCTGCGCAGCAGACGGCGAATATCTTTGGCAAAGAAGAGAATCACGGCCAGCGCCCACTCGCCAAGCGACTGGGAAAAAACACCCGTGCCGTTGGTCACAGGAACATCGCTTTGCACAAGTTCAGGGAAGAGCATACTGTCAAGGCCGGCAGATCGCGAGTGAACCCAGCGAAGATTGGGCGACATGAGAAACGCGGAGCGCACCAGATCGCGCGGCCCCGACCAATGCAGGATTGCTTCCGCATCGCGCGGCGCGGCTTCAAGCGCTTCAGCAGACTGAACAAGGTAGTGCGGGATCTCTGCGAGCATCGCGAGTTGAGGATCGTCTGAGTTGGAAATGGCCAGCACAATTGGCTGCTTTGTCATGGATGTTGAACGCTCCAGTTGGGAATCAGCATTAAAGAACACGGTCACTTTCTGACGTCGCCGCCAATAGCAATCACCGCATATTTCGCAGGAGCTGTCCCGACATTCGACACAAAGTGTTTCGTACCGATCTTGACATAAAGAATACTGCCCGGCCCCGCGCGTTCGACCACGCCGTCATGATGGTACTCAACCGTGCCTTCCTGAATCACAATGAGTTCTGAATGCTGAATCGTGTGGGGCGCAGGCGGCACGGTTCCAGCCGGCTGAACGGATTCATGCACGCTGATGGATTCGCCCGTCACCAGTGTGCCGGTAAAGAAGAATCGGCTCTCCGACCCGTTGGCATTGGCCCTTGGCTTCATTTGCTCAAAATGAAAGGTGCGCGACTCTGCGAGTGGATCGGAAGTTGGAGTTTGTGCGCTGGCGGACATGCAAGCTATGGCCACTATGACAAGACTTGAGATCGATACTCTCATTCACACTCCTGTGCGAGCAACGCAAAAAGGCTGCGAACCCGGAAGTTGGTATGATACTCAATTCCGGGGTTTCGCAGCCTGATTGATTTTTCGATTTTTGAAAAATACTGTCGCTTCAAGCGCCAGTTAGCGCGGCTGAATGCGTACGGGCTGCTCGAGCTTGAATGTGAGCAGTGTTTCCGCAGGCAATATGATCTGCTTGTTGCCCGTCATTGCGCCACCAGCCGTTCCGGCACCGGCACCGGCCAGCGCACCGATGGCTGCACCCTTGCCACCGCCCGCAAGACCGCCGATCAATGCGCCAAGTCCCGCTCCGCCACCGGCAAACACGGCCGTGCGCTTACCCTTGCCCTTTTCTGCCTGTGCCACCGAGCTCGTAGAGACCGGGAAGCTGCCCTCGCTGGTAGACACTCGCTCCAGTTTGATGACCAGCTCTGCTCCACCCTTGAACTTACCCAGCGGCTTGGCATCAATGACGGCGCCGTCTGCACGCGATCCACGCGCAATCACAGTTTTGCCGTCGACCACCACGTCGTCCGCGACAGTCGCGGTAAATGAGTCACCCGGCTGCGAGATCTTCGAACCCAGATCCTGATCGAGACGCACCCGAATGTTTGTGCCGGCCGGAAGCTCGACTGCAACAGGAGCAGGCGCAGGTGCGGGGCGCGATGGTGCAGCAGCCTGTGAATAGGGGCCCTGCTGGGCGCGTGGAGCGGGCCGGCTGGGCGCAGAGCGGGCTGGCGCAGCGGCTTGAGAAGCGGCATCGGGTTGTGCCGGGGTCGCCTGAGTGTCGGCCTGCTGTGCTGCATCAGGCTGCGTGTTTGACTTGCAACCACTGAACGCCAGTGTGGAAGCTAGTACGACGACCGCGAGCGGAACAAATTTGCGATGAAAATTCATTGCACGAACTCCTTAGGGAATGGTTCCGGGCAGCGGCGGTTGGGGTGGGCGAATTTAGAATCACTCCCCGTGCGCTGCCCTGCTTATCAGATATCGAGATTCTTTACGTCGAGCGCGTTGTCTTCAATAAACTTCCTTCGCGACTCAACATCTTCGCCCATGAGCGTGGTGAAGATCGCATCAGTTTCTGCGATGTCCTCAAGTTTGACTCGAAGCAGGCTTCGCTTCTCAGGATCCATTGTGGTTTCCCAAAGTTGCGATGAGGTCATTTCACCAAGGCCCTTATAGCGTTGAACCTGATAATCCTTCTTTCCCTGTTCAACAATGTAGGCAAATAGTTCGCGTGCAGTTTCTTTTTCAACTGGTTCGCGTGAGACACGTGAAGTACGCCCCCCCGCTTTTGACTCCGCACGGACCTCTGCGCTGCCCGGAGGTGGCGCTCCTTCCGCGTCAGGCTCTTCCTCTTCCGCGCTCGGCTCGGCAGTGGCCGCGGATTTAGCCGCGTACTCGATGAGAAACGGCGGTTCGAGATACTGCTTGATCTGCGAGAACTTCGACATCATCTGCCGAAACTCCGGACTCGAGGCCAGCGTCCAGTCGATATAGCGCTTTGCGCCCTGCCCATCGGTAAAACAGATAGACCAGGTGTGGTGCTCCTCGTCCTCAACCGGCGCGGCAACTTTGAACTGAAATTCGTCGGCCACTTCGCCGAGCTCGGCGTGCAGGCTGGCCAATTTCTCCGGCACCTGCCCCTCGGTCTTCGAAGCGAAGTCGGAACGGTGTGTCAGTTCGGCGCGCGCAAGCATCTCGGTCAGCTTCTCATTACGGATGCGCTTGTCGACCTTCTCGACAAAATCGAGATACTCCCTGAGCGTGCCCATAAAGCGCGTGAGGTCTCCGCCTTCAATCTTGCTGGCGGCCTCACCGTGGCGCACAATCATGCCCTCTGATGCGCGCTTCACCATCACCTTCACGAACTCGCGATCGTCCTTGATGTACTGCTCGAAGCGTCCCTTCTTGATCTTGTAGAGAGGCGGCTGCGCGATGTAAATGTTGTCGCGCTTGATCAGCTCCGTCATGTGGCGGAAGAAGAACGTAAGCAACAGCGTACGAATGTGCGAACCATCCACGTCGGCGTCGGTCATCAGAATGATCTTGCCGTAACGGATCTTGGTAGCATCAAAATCGTCCTTGCCAATGCCACATCCAAGTGCCGTGATCATGGCGCGGATTTCCTCGTGGCCCAGCATCTTGTCGTAGCGCGCCTTCTCAACGTTAAGAATTTTTCCCTTGAGCGGCAGGATGGCCTGGAACCGGCGATCGCGGCCTTGCTTGGCGGTGCCACCCGCGCTCTCGCCCTCAACCAGGTAAAGCTCGCAGCGGTCAGGGTTTCGCTCGGAGCAATCAGCGAGCTTGCCAGGCAAACCGCCACCATCCATGGCGCCCTTGCGGCGGGTCAGATCGCGGGCCTTGCGTGCGGCTTCGCGTGCACGGGCTGCTTCAATTGCTTTGTTGATAATGCGCTTTGCCACCGGCGGATTCTGCTCGAGGAATCCCCCCAGGCGCTCGTTCACGAAAGCCTGCACAGTACCGGCGATATCGGAGTTCAGCTTACCCTTCGTCTGGCCTTCGAACTGAGGTTGTGAGAGCTTCACGCTGACCACTGCGACCAATCCCTCACGTACGTCGTCGCCACTCAGGTTTTCCTTCAAGTCCTTGAAGAGTCCAAGTTGCTGGCCGATTGCATTGATGGTGCGTGTAAGCGCAGTTCTGAAGCCGGAGAGATGCGTGCCGCCATCGACGGTGTTGATGTTATTTGCAAAGCTGAAAACCGACTCTGAGTACGAGTCGTTGTACTGGAGCGCGATTTCAATTTCGACGCCGTCACGCATCGCTTCCATCGTGATCGGCTTATCGTGCAAGACTGACTTGCCGCGATTGAGATGCTTGACGAACTCCGCGATGCCGCCCGCGTATTTGAATTCGGCACGGCGGGCTTCGCCGGTCTTGGCATCGGCATTGCGCTCGTCGGTGAGAGTGATTTCAAGCCCCTTATTGAGGAAGGCCAACTCACGCAGCCGCTGTGCCAACGTGTCGTAGTTGTACTCGGTCACGCTGAAGATGCTCTTGTCGGGCAGAAAATGAATCTTGGTTCCGAGCTTCTTGGTTGTTCCCGATTTGCGCAACTCACTGATCGGGAGTCCGCAGCTGAAATCCATCTCCCAGGTTGCTCCATCGCGCCAAATCTCGACGTTGAACTCCTGCGAGAGCGCGTTAACACAGCTCACTCCTACTCCGTGCAGACCGCCGGAGACCTTGTAGTTGGACGCATCGAACTTACCGCCTGCGTGCAACTTGGTGAGCACAACCTGCACAGCCGGCATCATCTTGCCGTCGCCAATCGGCATCATGTCGACAGGAATGCCGCGGCCGTCATCGACAACCGTGATCGAGTTGTCGACATGGATCACAACCTCGATCCTCTTCGCATGGCCGGCAAGGGCTTCGTCAACGGAGTTGTCAACTACCTCGTAAACAAGATGGTGAAGCCCCATGTCACCGGTAGAGCCGATGTACATGGCGGGACGAAGCCGCACAGCCTCAAGGCCCTCAAGGATTTTGATGTTTTCGCCGGTGTAGGATCCTTTGCCGTTTCCGCTGTTGCCACTATTGGTGCCTGAAGGAGGGTACTGATCAGGTACGTCGATTGTCATTGTTTTAGTCGCCATAAATGTCCGTGTCGCGCTGCATTCGACTGCTTCCCCTGTTTGGAAAAGGGGTGGGTTCTGAAACATGAATCCGGTAGGAAAGACGGCAGTTAACCGTATGAAGATCGAGCGTTTTTGAACCCTTCCGACTGTGTCTATTTTATCACGCGGATGGGGTCAGAAATGAGTGCAATAAAGGTGCCTTGAGGTGTACTTCAGACGCGGAATTCAGGTCCTGGAAGCGACCAGATTAAGTTTCACGAAATTACTTCAGTAACATCATGAGTTACTAACTCGCCATGTTATTGAAGTAATTAGATTTATACAGATAAATAAAGTACTATCTGATCGCACATGGCTGCACTATTCGGGCCAATCTAGGAAATATGGAGTTACCAACGATGAAATCAGTAATCAGGGCTATTGCGTTGACCTTTGTTGTTGCAGGCGCAGCCGCCGTTTCGCTCTCCTCTGAGCCCGCACCAACTGCAAAGAGCCATCTGTCGGCAGCGTCTAGCTTGCCAGTGCCTGTTTGCTACCCGGGCCATCCCTGTGGGGGCGGCATTAACTAAGAAATTCGGCGGTTCCCGACTAGTAACACCAAAGTGCCATCCCTATGTCCCATTCTCGGGTTGAGCGGAGTGGGGAATGGCGCTATTCTGAGATCGTTCTGGTTAAGTTGGCGAATTAGTCCCTTATGAACTTACATCTTGCAATGTCGGCACTGAGCGTGGTCGAGTTCAGCTTCTGGGCGCTGACCGGTTTCCTGTTTTGGAAGCGGAAGTTGTATCGCCGTTTCCCTTACATGGCAACCTATCTTGCCCTACGGGTGGCTTCGATGCCGATGTTGCTGGCGGCCCTGTACCTGTACACGCGGCCATGGGGTGGGGCTTATTACAACCTCTATTACTTCTCCTATTGGGGCGTATACCTCGCCAGCGCGATAGTTCTGCTGCTGGTCTGTATCGAAATATTCCGTTCCGCGCTTTCGGCTCTGCCCGGCTTGATGAAGATCGGCATCGTGATTTTCCGCTGGGCAATTCTCGTCTCCGTGGTGCTCACTTTCTCATCGATCTCGTTCCTCCACCATGGAGTGGCGATCATTCCTGAAATTGCAATCGGACTCATGCGCGCAGTCAGCGTGCTTGAGCTCTGCCTGCTGGCATTTCTCTGCCTGAGCATGAATGCTCTCCGTCTGTCGATTCGCGACATGGCTTTTGGGATCTCTCTGGGCTTCGGTTTGATGTCGGCGAATGACTTTATTTTCTCTGCTTTGACGCAGCGGTCTTTGTCGCTGACAAATAGCTTGCAGTTCGCCTATGAGGTATTGATTCTGGCATCCTTGGCGATCTGGGCCGCCTACTGCGCATTCCCTGAAGCCGCCAGAAAGCCGATGATGATGCCGGCAAACTCCACCATCTACCGCTGGAATGAAATCGCTTCGGCGCTGGGCCATACCGGAACCCAGATTGCCGTGCAGCAACCCGCCAACAGCTTTTTCCTAACCGATGTGGAGAAGGTTGTAGAGAAAGTGCTCACGCGTAACCTGAAGGGCCGCGAATCAGAATCTTAGAAACCGGGCACGGCCAGTGACAGCAAAGGCTGCGGCAATGCCGCAGCCTTTGCTTTTGCAGATTAAATGAAACCCTGCGACTACGCCCCTTTGCGGGCGGGTAAGGCTACTCGCCTACCGGCTCAATGGAGGCAAAGCGGCCACGGTTACCGTGGTCAGAGAACTTTACGCGGCCTGAAACCTTGGCAAACAGCGTGTCATCGGAACCGATGCCCACATTCTGGCCGGGCTTGATCTTGGTGCCGCGCTGGCGCATGATGATGGAACCGCCAGTGACGATCTGACCGGCAAAGGCTTTTACGCCCAGCCGCTGTGCATTTGAATCGCGTCCGTTTGTGGAGCTGCCTCCACCTTTCTTATGTGCCATTGCCTTAATCCCTTCTTGGTTCTGATTCCGCGCTTACTTGGCAGCGGTGTAGGTGACGCCGTCGGCCTCAATGGCCTTGATGCGCACCTCAGTAAAATTCTGGCGGTGTCCTTGCAGTTTCTTGTACTGCTTCTTCCGCTTCAGGTGGAACACCAGCACCTTGTCTCCACGGCCCTCGCCGACTACTTCCGCCGTCACCTTGGCGGCAAAAGGCTTGGCCACAGTTCCAGGCTCGCCGGAAACAGCAAGTACATCGCTGAACTCGATGGTCTGGTTATCTGAAGCAATGGTCTCAATCTTGAGCACATCGCCTGGCGCGACGCGGTACTGCTTGCCGCCGGTGCGAATTACTGCGTACATAACAAATCCTCCGGCAAGCTGATCCTAAGCCAGATCAGGCGCCTCTTAATCCTGGGTCGTGTGCTGATTACAGCAGAACCTGGGCATCCCTGGTTTTGCCGTGGGGCGGATACAGACAACTGCATCAGAAGGCGGGCCGCACACACGCCGTTACCAGCGGAGACCCAAATGACTCCCGCGCACTCCGAACGGAGTGCAACGCCAAACTCTACGATTTTACCGTTAAACCGCAACCAGGGTCAATCCAATCCGTAGCGCGTCCCAGAGCTACTGAAACCCCGGAAAATCCCTTCGGACTCCCTCGTGGAATGCTTTAGCCGAGGATCTGCCGTCAGATAATTGAGCCGTAGGTTCAACGAAGGGAGAAGCGTCGCATGTGGATGGTCGGAGACTTCAGACCGACCCATATACTTCGAGCCGGATTTGGCATTTGGTTCGTGTTCAATACATCGACTTTCCTCGATTCTCAGTCTATTGCCGCAGCAGCCGGACCAACCTATGAGGTTGTCAGTGTCAGGCAAAACATCGACCCTGATCATTCTGCGACGTGAATGTATTTCACCAGGAATGGCGTTATCGCGACGAATATCACGCTGCGGTTCGCGATTCACTATGCCTACGGGATTTATGACGAACGGCTATGGTCGGGTGGACCTTCACAGCTCTTAGAACGGCAATTTGATATTCAGGCCAAATTTGACACAACCAAATACGCCCATCCGAGTCTCGTAGAACAACGAGAGATGCTCCAGGAAATGCTTGCGAAGCGCTTCAAACTCCGATTAAATCGTGGAGCCCGTGAAGTACCCTATATGCCCTGGTGATCGCCAAGAACGGCCCCAAACTCCAGAAATCCAGACCTGATGACATACGGCATGATGAGTTAAGAGGCACGTTATGTAGCCATGAACGGCAGACGAGAGGCTGGGTGGAGCTAAGAGGGTGTCTATTTAGAGAGGTCGCCGAGAATCTAACACAAGATGCGCGCGCCGATCTCGGGCGAATTGTGGTTGACCGTACTGGCCTTCAAGGCCGCTATAACCTCTCTCTGCGCTGGACGCCGAGCAGTGAGGATGCACTCGCTTCCTACAATTCCAACGATCCCTTCCTCTTTACTGCGATAAAGCAACAGCTTGGGCTGGAACTGAAGCCAATCCGCGGTGAAGTAGACACCTTGGAGATCGACCACATAGAGATGCCTTCAGAAAATTAAATTGCCGCCACCACTCACAGCATATCCAGATGCTGCTTGTGTTTCGGGGCCGGATAAGTCTTGTCGATCGTTGCCAGGTCCTGGGCATCCAGTTCCAGAGCCGCAGCCGCCGCGTTTTCCTCTACGTGCCTGATGGAACTGGCCTTGGGGATCGCCACCAGCGGCTGGCGCAAACACCAGGCGAGGGCAACCTGCACGGCCGAAACTCCATGACGTTGCGCAATGCCGCGCAGGGCCGCCGACGACAGCAGCCTTCCGCCCTGCCCAACCGGTGAGTAGGCCATCACAGCAACTCCGTTCTGACGGCACCAGGGCAGCAGATCGAACTCGATTCCCCGGTGCTCCGGGTTATAGAGCACCTGGTTGGCTGCGCATGCCGTTCCGCCGTGCGTCGTGAACAGTTCCTCCATATCGTCAACGTCGAAGTTGGATACACCCCACGCGCGGATCTTGCCCTGTTCCATCAGGCGCTCAAATCCGCGAACGGTCTCCTGGAGCGGATAACGACCGCGCCAATGCAGAAGGTACAAATCGAGCGAATCCGTCCGCAATTGTTTCAGGCTAGCCTCACACGAGCGCACCGTGCCCTCAAAAGATGCATTCGACGGCAGCACCTTGCTCACAATGTACACGCGATCGCGCAGGCCCTTGATAGCCTCCCCCACCAGGTTCTCCGAACGTCCCGAACCGTACATTTCCGCGGTATCAATCAGCGTCATGCCCAGCTCGATGCCGCGGCGCAAAGTTGCAATCTCAGCAGCACGCACGCCTGCGGAATCGCCGACATTCCATGTCCCCTGCCCCAGCACCGGCACCGCATGGCCGCCCATTTCAATTGCTCTCATTTGGATGGAACCTCACTCTGAATCTTCGTCCCGACCATTATTTCCCATCCCAGTCCTCCGGCAATCCTCAGCATATCCGGTTGTCGAGTCGCGAAAGGCTACTGCACTATACTTCAGCCATGCAGCCTGTAAGCGTCGTTGCGACGGTCCTAAACGAGGTGAATGACATAGAGCGGCTGGTCGCGAGCCTGCTCGCTCAAGAGCCTCCGGCAGCCGAAGTGATCGTAGTCGACGGTGGGTCAAAGGATGGAACGTGGGAACGGCTTCAGGCAATACAGGCAAAGGATGCACGGTTCGTTCCGATCCGCGACGAAACCTGCAGTCTGAAATACTCCGCCGGGCCTATCGCACGAGGCCGGAACAACGCTATCAAAGCCGCAAAGCCGGCCGTGATTGCATGCGCCGATGCCGGCTGCCGTTATTCGCCAGACTGGCTTAGAAATCTAACCGCTCCGTTAGTCGATGGCAAGGCAGAGTACGCGCTCGGCGGTTCGTCCATCGACCCCGACAACTGCACCGTTTGGGATGTTGCGGCCGCGCCGTTCTTTGGCATTCGGTTGGATCCGGATGCGCCCATCAAATCGTGTACGGCGCGGTCAATGGCTTTTACCAGAAAGCTGTGGGAGCAAGTTGGTGGCTTTCCTGAACACGTACTGCTGGGCGAAGATACCCTCTTCGACCTCGAGGCACGGAAGCAGACCATGCCTGCCTTTATTCCCAACGCAAAAGCACTTTACGCGCCAAGGTTCACGCTGCAATCGGCAATCGGCAAGATGGGACGGTACGCTGCCTGCGATGGCCAAGCACGGATACGGTGGCCGCGCCTGCTCCGCAACGCCGAGCGATGCCTGGTCGAAATTGTTGCACTGATTCTTTTGTATTGGAGCGTCGTTCCGTTGCTGGCAGTTCTGGCGTTCGAGCTGTGGGTCGCCTACCGCTTCGATTTCAAAAAGTTGTGCCGATTTGGATCCGGCGCAATTGCGGCGCGGCTTGTCTTTTCGCTCGCATTGCCCTGGGTAGTAACGGCAAAACACACCCATGGCTTGTTCTCAAGCGGACAACTTGTGAATCCTCAAAATGAAGAGTTCATGGCAGGCAGATAAAGTAAGCTTGCGAAACTACTCGATGCCTATCCATCGGAATATCGAATAGGCTGACGCGCAGAATTGCCGTGGACAACACAGCGAACTTCGATGGTCTGGCCTACTTTCGCCCTTCTCTCTTTTGTGCAATGGCCAGCCCGCGCGGCGTGGGCAACAGAACAACTGAGATCAACCCTTCAGCTTCAAGACGAAGCGCCGCATCTCTGACTGTCCCCGGATGCGAGGCTGCATCGTGCATCAGTATCAGACCTGTCGAACTGATCCGTGGCAGGTATTGGCGAACTTCCTTCTCGCGAACGTCCAGGTCGCTGTCGCTGAAGAACAGGTCAATCTGCCCGGTCGATTTCAAATCAAAGCTTGATACGTTTTGAAGGTCAATCCACTCACTCAGTCCTGATGCGGCAATCTTCTCCTGCGCCTTCGCGAATACCATCGGATCGAGTTCGCAGCTCACTATGCGCCCGAAGCCGTTCTCCCGCAAACCCTCCGCCATCCACACCGTGCTGACGCCAAGGAAAGATCCTGTTTCTACAATGAGGTTTGGCTTGATCGTCGTAACCAGCGTACGCAGAAACTCCAACACCTCGGCTTCCGCCGTCATTGAGTCGTACATGCGCCAGCGGTCGGGACGCGGACACTCCGGCGTAGCGCGGTGATATTCAGGCAGCAGCGCACCCTTGGCGCGTTCCGCCTGCAACATGATCTTGTGTTCCTGTTTCAGTTTCTTGCCAAACAACCGCATATGCTATGCCCTAACGAAAAAGCGCGTTGAGAATCCTGGAACGATTATAGATTGGCCACGATGCGCACTGCCCACTCGCTGCTGGTGCACCATCCGGACTTAGCATGTATGTTCAGTTCAAATCCCTGAATAGCCATCGCAAATCCCAATTCAATCTCCGCGCGGGCTCTGCGGTACATCAATAAAACCACGTGGACGGAACAGGCAATCGAATTCAACTGCCGACGCATTGTCCTTGTTGTGAAAGCCCACAGGCTGAATTTGTGCAGGAACAAAGCCGATGTCGGACATGAACTTCAGTGCCTCGTGAAACTGCCATACCCCCTCGTACAGATGAACAATCGGCAGTTCCATCAAAATTCCCTTCACGCGCGGAATTGTCTGCTGTCCTCCTTCAAGAACCTGCTTTTCAAACCCCTGCGTATCAATCTTCAACAGGATGTTCCCACTTAACGCAGCGGCAACTTCATCGAGCGTGCTTATCGTGATCTTCTCGGTGTGGTCCACCGCCATGCGCCCGTCAAGAAACTCTGCAGCGCTGGTTAAGTCCAGAATCGAGCTGCAAACCGACAGTTCTGATACATGGATTACCGCCGAACCCGGCGTCACGCCAAGACCGCATTGATGCACTTCCCAGTTGCTGTCAGCCGCGGCCTTCTTTGAAAGCGCCTGAAAAGCTGACTCAACCGGCTCAAAGGAGACAAGCTTTCCGCGGTACCCTTCAGACCGTAGCGACTCGCCAAACTGACCGACATTTGCGCCGACATCGATCACCACGTCGATCTTGCGATCTTCAATAAAATCGGTCAGGTCTCGTACACGGCGTCTTCCAAGCTGAATGATCCCGAGACGTTTATATGCAAGTCTTACCAGGCGATTCACCTGTCTGCTCCCTCTTGATCCAAGCTCTTGCGATGCCGCTGAAATCGAGACACCGGAGCTGATTTTCTGCTGTGCGCGCCAAAAGCAGATTGTACGCGAAGGCCATAATCGCGCGCCTGAAAAGGATAACGAGTGCACGATTCACGGCATTCGATCAATATCCAGAAACCTGGCTACTGACATTCGTTGTCACGGCGCTACGTACAAAAGGATCGCAAAGTAGTGCGCGATGCTGCCGGCAAGTACGAACACGTGCCAGGTAGCGTGAAAATAGCGAATCCGATCGAGCGCGAAGAACACTACGCCGAGCGTGTAGGCCACTCCGCCCGCCGTAAGCCATGCGACACAATGCCAGCCAACGGCCGCAATCAGTGTCCGCGCAACAAATATGATGAGCCAGCCCTGAAGCAGATAAACGAGAGCCGAGACAACCGCGAGCCTGCCATGGCGAAAACGGTCAAGCGCAACGCTCTTTGCCACAACTCCCGTCGCAGCAAGTCCCCACTCGATGCCGAACAACGTCCAGCCCAATGGCCCGCGCAATGAGATCAAGGCAAACGGCGTGTACGTACCCGCAATGAGCAGATAGATCGACGAGTGATCGAGAGTCTGAAAGACGTGCCGTGCACGAGTGCGCACCAGCGAGTGGTAGAGCGTCGAACACAGATAGACAAGAATCAGCGTGCCAGCGAAGACAGAACACGCAACAACGTGCCATGCGGACCCGCGAGTGGAGGCAGCAATGAGGACCACCGCACCGGCAACTGCCAGCACCGCACCGGCCCCATGCGTGATTGCATTGGCCAGGGTGTCACCAAGGTTTTCGTGCTGAGGCACGGATTCATCATAGACTTGCAGGCGGTCCAAAACCACTCTAGGCACCTCATAAACGAACGGTAAGTAGATGATTTTAAATACAAACCACAACAATCTGAAGCAGCCTCCTGCCGTGAAAAAGAAACTTCTTGACATTCGATACTCTATTTTATAGAGTACTCTATGTAGAAAAATTCCGCGATTGGGTCAATCTACGAAAGTGCCGTCGAGAAGGAGAAAGGCATGTTCAACGGATCTCGTTTCATTCACCTAAATTCTCTCCACCCACTGCGTGGGCTGTGTGCAGCATTGCTTACTTCGCTTTCAGTAGTTGCAGCGGCACAGCAGCCGCCTGTGACGAGCGCGAGCGTTCAACGTGATGCAATGCAGAAACTGACGTTCCTCGTGGGACAGTGGACAGGGCCAGTCACCATCGTGCGTGGACCAGGTGAACCGCTACACCTCACCCAGAACGAGAGCATTCAGTTCAAACTCGGCGGTCTTGTTCTGTTAGTTGAAGGCAAGAGCACCGGAGCGGATGGAAAAGCGCAGTTCGAAGCCCTGGCAACGGTGGCGTTCGATGATGCCTCGCGGACCTACCACATCCGGGCATATCACGATGGCAATTACCTTGATGCACCCCTCACTGTTCTTACCGACGGCTTCTCCTGGGGATACGATGCGGGACCCGCAAAAATTGAAAACACCATGCACTTGACCGCCAAGGGCGAGTGGCAGGAGACAACCACCGTGACTTTTCAGAACAATCCTCCACGCCCAAGTGTGGAGATGCTGCTAACTCGCAAGCCCTAATACGCAGTGTGAAATTGCAGGCCGTGCAGAGAAGCGCGGCAAGGAAGGATGAATCGCATGAACGATGAAACGAATACACACGAACTCAAAGACAGGCTTGAGCTGATCGAGAGCATGCTGGCAGCAGGCCGACGTAAGACTGAAAACTGGGGCTGGACCTTTGTGCTGTGGGGGGTAGCTTACTACGTGGCTATCGCCTGGGCCTCCTTCGGCGGCTCCAACCTGGCGTGGCCGGTTTCCATGATCGCCGCGGCAATCGTCACTATTGTGGTGGCATCGCGCAAAAGAGTCCGGGAACCCGAGACGACCATAGGGCGCGCTATTGGTTCCATCTGGATTTCGCTCGGAATAACGATGTTCATTCTCTTTATGGCCATGGGAGTCAGCCACAGGTTCGAGGCGCATGTCTTCGTTGCGTTTATTAGTGCAATGCTCGGCATGGCCAACGCTACATCTGGACTTATCCTGAAATGGAAGATGCAACTGGCCTGTGCTGTTGTGTGGTGGGTGGCGGCCGTTGCCACGTGCTTCGTCGACGCAAAACAGACGACAATCGTGTTTCTAGCAGCGATTTTTTTCTGCCAAATCGTATTTGGCGTCTATGCCATGATTCGCGGATCCAAGCGACCGCATGAGGCGGTCCATGCCTGACCTGCCTGAGTTGAATCCAGTCGTACACGGCAAGCTGCGGCTGGCTCTGCTCTCGCTTTTGGCTGGAGTTGAACAAGCCGACTTCACCTGGCTGCGCGAGAAGACAGGCTCAACCGACGGCAATCTTGGTGCGCAGTTGCTCAAGCTGGAAGAGGCCGGCTACGTCACGGTTGAAAAACAATTCGTGCTGCGCAAGCCGCAATCCATCTACCGCATGACCGAAACGGGCCGCGTAGCACTGAGCGAGTATGTGCAGGCTCTGAAGCAATTGCTTGGCGGCGCCATCTAGCGCCGCTCGGCGACACCAGACGACGCCTGTTCAAGGCTCGCGCGTACCCGCCGCATAATGCCAAGGTAGTGCGCCAGATTGTGAATGGAGTTCAGCGTTGCCGCCAGGCCCTCCCCGGCCTGCATCAGGTGGCGAAGATACGCACGCGTATATCGCTTACAGACCGGGCAGTCACAGTTCGGATCGGGCGGATTCTGGTCCTCGGCATACTTCTTGTTCTTGATGTTGATGCGCCCTTCGCTGCTAAATAGCAGCGCATGGCGCGCTGCGCGCGTGGGCAACACGCAGTCCATCATGTCCACACCCATGCGAGCGTACTGCTCAATCTCATCCGGATAGCCAACACCCATCACGTATCGCGGCTTGTCTTTAGGCAGCAGAGGCAGAACTTCGGCAATCATCTCGAGAGTCAGTTCTCGCGGTTCGCCCACGCTCAATCCACCAATGGCATAGCCGTCAAAATCCATCTCCACAAGCCGCTCGGCGCATTGCCTCCGCAGATCCGTATACATGCCGCCCTGCACAATGCCGAACAGGCTCTGCTCACCGCCCGGTAACTCACCGCTCCACGGAACCTGATTGCGATGCGCCCGGTGATGGTCGAGCGAACGCCGCGCCCAAGCCATGGTGAGACGAAGGCTCTCTTCGGCTCGGCTGCGCTCCGCGGGATACTCCGTGCACTCATCGAACGCCATGGCAATATCCGCGCCCAGCGCAATCTGTACGTCCATCGAGTGCTCTGGCGTAAAGAAGTGGCTGCTGCCATCCAGATGCGAGCGGAAGCGAACACCGTCGTCCGTCACCTTGCGCAATTCGCTAAGCGAAAACACCTGGAAGCCGCCCGAGTCCGTGAGCATCGCGTGAGGCCAGCTTATGAAGCGATGCAGGCCGCCAAGGCGGCGGATCGTCTCGTGGCCAGGACGAAGGTAGAGATGGTAGGTATTGCCAAGGATGATCTGAGCGCCAAGAGCTTCAAGCGCGTCCTGCGGAACAGACTTCACCGTTCCCTGCGTGCCCACAGGCATGAATACGGGCGATTCAACGGTCTGATGCGGCAACACAATGCGGCCGCGCCGTCCCCCCGCCTCGGTCTCAGCAACAATTTCGAAGCGAACGCTCACCAGATGATTCTATCGGGAGAGCTGGCTGCTAATTCACCGCGCCAATGCGGACATTGATCCCGAACCGGGCAACACGCGGCTGCCCCAGCGTTGTGCTCGGCGTCTTGGAGACCTCAATCGCTCGATTGAACAGATTCTCACCCGATGCAAACACCTGGAACCGTTTGCCAATGTCGTGCGAGCCGTATGCGTCGAGGAGAAAGAAACCATGGAGCAGATAAGCGTTGGCGTCATCGTCATACTGGTGTCCGCTCAGGCGGCTCTGCAGGCTGAGCAAACCCAGCTTTGGCCGCGAGGCCCTCAGATTCAGCGTTGCCATGTTGTGCGCAACCTCAGGAATCCAATTGCCGACATCGACCGAGCCACGCGTAATGGTGGCGTTGGCGTACTGGTAGCCGCCGTCTGCATGGAGCCACGGCCGCAGCGCCACATCGAAATCGAGTGCAACACCGCGGCTTTCAATCTGGCCAAGGTTCTCGCGCATTAACAAAATCGGCGAAGAGTTTGGATTCGTTGTGACCGCAATAATAGGCCTGTTGACCTGGGTAAGAAAGTAGCTCGCACGAATCGTGCCCCAGCGCCACTGGCTCGCCACGCCCGTTTCCCAACCGGTTGCGCGCTCGCTCAGCAGACCTCCGTTGGGCTTTGTCAGCTTGTTACCCACCTGTGTTGCTCGATAAAGCTCGCTCGGCGTCGGCGCGCGAAATGCGCGGAAGCCTGAGGCGGTTAGCGCAAAGTGCTCGAAGAGCTTGCGCGACAAGCCAAGCCGCGGATTGAAGATGCGTTCATCGGATTGCGGCGGTTGGGTTGCGTTCGGCGTCCAGCCCGTACCGGTCCAGTTCAACTGCTGCCCATCGTAATTCTGAAACCAGTCCAAACGGCCCGATGCAGTCACCGTCCACGCATTGTGTACCCACATGGCCTCAGCCCACAGCGCTGAGTCGCGCTGATGATCGTGAATGTTTGTAAGCGCTGGATTTGATACAAAGCTCTGCTCGCGATCCCAGATACGGACGTCGTGCACATCTGCCCCGCCAATCAACACAAGCCCTGCACCCAGCGGCTGATTCCATTCCAGAGCTCCACCAAGCTCGTTGGCCGGAACAAACGTGAATTTCGTTGGCGACTCAGTGCAGCGATAATTGCAGTTTGGATACTCAGCCGTTGGCGTATTTTTAATGCTCGAAAACGTCTGCCGGTACCGCTCATCTGAACCATACACGCGCAGAGTCATAGTCGCTGAGTTCGGCCCTTGCCAATCGCCACCCAGCGCATAACGCACCAGCCGCGTAGCGTTCATCTGGTACGGAGTGCCGTTGTGCCGCGACTCATTGAATCCGCTAACGCGCGCGAACAGCCTCAGCGGCCCGCGTGCATGCTCCGCCATCGCCAGCGCATTCTGGCTGTGAACCTTGCTCTCCACATCGATGGGCCCGCGATTATCTGGAGCCATCTGAATGTAGCCGTTGGTGCCGATCATGCCTGCTGCGCCCAGCAGCCCCCACGGTCCGAAAGTATGTTGCGCCAGCACGCTGGTGTCGTATGTTCCCTCGCCGCCGTAGACAGATCGAAGCTCGCCGCCTGTCGCATTAGGCCTCACCGGAATCACGCTGATCACGCCACCGATCGCGCTTGAGCCGTACAAGTCGCTCGCCCCGCCGCGCACCAGTTCCACACTCTGGATTGCCAGCTCCGGCTGTTCCTGCCAGTGGATCCATCCGCCCACCGGATCGTTGAGCGGCACATCATCTTCAGTCAGCAGTGTGCGGCTTGCCGAAGTAGATCCAAGCCCGCGCAGACTGATACCCTGCGACGTCGGATTGGCCACCAGTGAGCTCGAGCGCCGAAACAGCTCAAGCCCCGGAATCTGACGAATCTTGCCGTCGAGCGTAACGGCCGCAACTGAACTGAGATCGCGCTGGGTGAGCAGGCGCGTAGTCACAGGGCTTTCAAGCGTGCTCAACGGTGTGCGATAGGCGGAGACAGTAACGGTAGTAGCCGGAGCCGTTAGTTGCGATACTTGATCTTTCGACGTCGACGAATCTTGCGATGCCTGGGCATTAATTAGCGGTGTCGCCATCTGCGTCAGCACCAGCGCACCAACCATCGCTTTGAATCTGAATAATTGAATCAATGCCATTACCGGAGATGGGGATTAATCGCTCTAGCAATTGTGACACGGTGAGCATGGTGCGTGGGTCTGTTGCCCCAGATTCGATCTCGCAAAGAGGGACAAGTACGAAAGCGCGATTGGCGAGACGCGGATGCGGGACTTCCAACGTGGCTCCGCCAATCACAAAATCTCCGTAGAGGAGTATGTCTAGGTCGAGCGTGCGCGGTCCGTTCCGCAGATCGCGAACACGATTGCGCCCAAAGTCCTTTTCAATCAGTAGCAACGCGCCCAGCAACTCGAATGGCGTCAGTTCGGTTTCAACTGCGGCAACAGCGTTAATAAAGCGGGGCTGATCTGCGTATCCAACCGGAGTAGTCGAATACAACGAAGAACGTGCAGTCACGCGCCCCAATTCTTCGAGACGCGAAATAGCCGCCGCCAATGTTGCATCAGGCGGGCCGGCGTTGCTGGGCAGGTTGGCCCCCATTCCGATGTAAGCCGTGCGCACCAATTCAGGTTAACGCCGTTTCGGCCTGCGATGCTGTGCAGATTCCGCTAATCCTCGCGCAGGGCGCGCATGGGTTCAATAGCCGCGGCTCTGCGTGCCGGCAGCAGGCTGGCGGCAATGCCAATGAGCGACAATGCGAAGACAACAGCGACATAGGTTGTCACATCAAGCGGACGCACCCCGTAGAGGAAGCTCGTCACCACACGCCCGCTTGCGGCTGAAAGCGCAAGTCCCGCCATGAGACCCACAACCACAAGGACGCCACCCTGCCGCAGAACCAGCCACGCCACAGATTGACGGCTCGCTCCCAGCGCCATGCGCACGCCAATTTCGCGACGGCGATAGCTCACTAGTTGCGACAGAATTCCATACAGCCCCGCGATCACCATCACTACTGCCAGACCCGCAAAGCCCGCAACAAGGTAAAACCCAAGCCTCTGGTTGAAGGTGCTCTTCTCCACCGCCTGCTGCATGGTCTCGAAATTGTCGAGAGCGAAGCCCGGTGCATCCCGGCGGAACGCAGCGCGAAGCTCACTCTCTACAGGAATGTCGCTGCGCGTCCTAACAACAAAGCTCACGGCCGTGCTCAATAGAGCGGGGTAAAACAGCGAGGTGGTGGGAATCTGTTGTTGCGGCAGCAGGAGCAGCGGCTGCACTTCTTCGCCAACGCTACTACCCACCTGGTCGGCCAACACGCCAACAATCGAATACGGCTTGATCATGCCCGTATCCTTACCGCCAAGTTCAATCTGCTTTCCGAGTGGGCTCACGCCGGGGAAATACTTCTTGGCGAAAGCCTCATTCACGACCGTGACAAATGGTGTCGACATCACATCGCCATCGCCGAGCATGCGGCCCAGCACCAGCGGTGTTCTCATGGCCCGTGCAAATCCACCACTCACAGCGGAAACCCGCGTTCGATTCGGATTGGGAGTCTGGTGTGGTCTGCCAACAACGTCGAATGAGCTGCCCATGTTCATCCCGGAAAGCGGCGGGCTGGTGGAGATGGCCGCGCTTTCAACACCTGGCATATGACGAATGCGGTCGAGCATCGGCTGATAGACAAGTGTCGCCACCGAACTCTTGGCGTGCTCCATGTCCTCCGATACGGCCAGGTTCGAGAAGCCTGCGGCATCTGCGGGCATGACGGTGAATGTCGTCAGGTGTTGCGAATCAAATCCCATATGCGACTGCTCAAGGTTCCACAGCGTACGGAACAAGAGCCCCGTACCCACCAGCAACACGGTGGAGAGTGCCACCTCGCCCGCAGTAAGCAAAGAGGTGAGTTTCCCGCTCACTGACCGCGCACCAATTCCACGTGAAGCGGCCTGCAACGCCGCCTGCGGATTGGAACGCGCCACCAGCACGGCCGGCAATAACGACGAGATCGCGGTTGTCACGATGGCAATCGCCGCCAGCACAAACACAACCGTCCAGTGAATCGCGATTGCATCGGCGCTGGGAATCGTCCCCTCTGGCAGCTTCTTTACCGCCAGCATTGCTAGTTCGGCAAAAATAACGCCAAGACCGCTGCCGAGCAGGCTCAGCGTAAGCCCCTCGCAAAGCACTTGCCTGAACAAACGTGTGCGACCTGCGCCGAGCGCCGCGCGAACAGCAAACTCCTGTCTGCGGCCAAGACAACGCGCAATCAGCAGGTTCGATACGTTGGCGCAGGCAATCAGCAGCACCAGACCCAGCGCTGAAAACAGTGCAAGAAGAACGGGGCGCACCGGCCCCGTAAGAACGCGTTGATACGGAAAGACACTGAACGCCACAGTCCCGCGCGTACTCTCCGTGGGAATGTGCGCGGCAATGCTGTTGAGTTCCTGCTGCGCTTGCACCAGGGCTGCCTCTGGTCGCAGCTTGCCAACAATGCTGAGAAAGCCGTAGCCACGGTCCTTCAACATCTCCGGGGTGGGCTGAAGAGGCAGCCAGACACCGTTTTTGAGATCGGGCCCCATCGAATCCGGAAAATGAAAGCTGCCCGGCATCACGCCGACAATCGCGTGCGGCTTGCCTGAAACATTCACCACCTGTCCCACAATCGCCGGATCGGCGTGAAAGCTGCGCTGCCACATGCCCTCCGACAGCAACACAACCGGCGGCCCGTTCGATTGTCCCTCAGCCTGGGTGAAGGTGCGGCCGAGCAGCGCCCTACCGCCAAGCATCGCAAACAGATTCGTTGTCACCCGCGGCGCAACCACGCTCTGCGATCCTTCAGACGTCTCCACCACCGCAATGTCTTCCGAATATCCAGCCGAATCTTCCAGCAGCTTCGACTGCGCTTTGATGTCGCGATAGTTGAGCCACGATGTCGCGCCAAAGCTCGGCTTCTCACCCGGCGGACCAATGTAAATCAGGCGGCTTGCGTCCGCATAGGGCAATGGGCGCAGCAGCACGCTTTCGATAACGGTAAAGATGGCCGTGTTGGCCCCGATGCCCAGCGCCAGGATAACTACAGCCAGCAGCGATAACCCCGGAGACTTGCGGAGTTGGCGAAGTGCAAAAAGCAGATCAGAAAGCAGAAAAGACATCGGAGTTCCCCAATCCCAACATTGAGTATCTACAACTCTTGAAAGTGATGAACAAGCATCCTGGACATTGGTAAGGCATTCTCAGCCAAGTCTGCGACGAAATGCCTTCTAAACTGTACGCACATCGTAGTTCGGTAGTTCAACTGGGGGATCTGGTTCAACTGTGATGGATGCTCACCACTTCTGGTAGCATCCTTGTTTGGAGACACTTCTGCCGGAGAACGAAGAATGGACCCATTGAATAGCGCCGGGCTTGGAGCCCGCCGTAACGAAGACATCGCACTTGATCTGTTCAAGTACGTCGCCGCTACCACCGGCACAGGCAAGGCCGCCACACCCTCCACCGGGTTTGCGGGAACCCCTACAACCAAGCCGGAAGAACACGTGACCCAGTTGCTCGATCTCTACAGCCGCTGCCTGCGGGCCGTGGAAGGCAAACAGGGGTAGCAAGATCGCGAGTCAATCCACTTTACGTGTAGCCGTAGTTGGCGCAGGCGCGTTTGGGCGTAATCATCTGCGCGTCTATCGTGAGTTGGAGTCCGCTGGAACTGGAGTTGCTCTGGTTGCGGCAGTTGAACCCGACGAAGCACGCGCGGCTGATGCGACGGCCAATTACAACATTCCTGTTTTCCCCACCGTTGAAAAACTGCTCGCATCCAACATAAAGCTCGACGCAGCCTCCGTTGCGGTTCCTACTGTTCATCACTGTGCAGTCGCGTCAGAGCTGCTCGCCGCCGGGCTCGATCTGCTCATAGAAAAGCCGCTGGCAGCAAGCCTCGAGGAAGCCGACGCATTGATCGCACTGGCCGAGAAGCACAATCGCATCATCCAGCCCGGTCATCTGGAGCGCTTCAATCCTGCCGTCGTAGCTGTGGAGCCCAAGCTTCGCCGCCCCATGTTTTTTGAAGCACATCGGCTCAGTGTTTTTACGCCGCGCTCGCTCGACGTGGATGTTGTGCTCGACCTGATGATTCACGACCTCGACATCGTGCTCACATTTGCACGCTCGCCGGTTCGCGAGGTGCGCGCCGTTGGCTTGCCCATCGTTTCGCCGAATGTCGATATCGCCAACGTCCGCGTCGAATTCGAATCGGGCTGCGTCGCCAACTTTACAGCATCGCGCGTCTCTACCGAAACAGTACGCAAGTTGCGCTTCTTTGAACCGCGTCAATATGTCTCCATCGATTACGCACGTCGCGACCTGCTCGTCATCGGCATCGATGCCAACATTCCACCGGAGATTGCGGCTGCCATTGCTGCGCACAAGCTCGACGCCGCAGCCTTGGCCAAGCTTGCAGCCGCGGCAACAGCCGCCGGTGTTCCCGCACCGGGAATGAGCTTCAAAAAGCCTGAGGTCCCCTCTGGCGAGCCGCTGCGGCTTGAGCTCGAGTCCTTCCTCGAATCAGTCCGTACGCGCCGTGAGCCGCGCGTAACAGCTCGCCAGGGTCGTAGTGCTCTTGCCCTTGCGCTGGAGATACAGGCAACCATGGCGGCCCACGCCGTACGCGCCGGACTGAAGGACTTTTTTAAAACCAGTTTTTAGCCGTTAGCCCTTAGCCAAAGGGTGGGAGAACGAACGTTCGCTACTTTCATACGCTTCTTGAAAGTCTTCCATTCCGGCAGAAAGCCCCTTGCCTCGCCCGAGTCTTTAGCTAAGAGCTAACGGCCAAAAGCTAATAGCTGCCTTTAAGCAATCGCCAGCATTCGATTCAAAAAACCTACGATGTACTTCCACACCAGGTAATAGGCCGCCACAGCGGCCAGGATGCCGACCGCGATGAAGCCGTAGGGTAGCTCGATTGCGTGGAACCAGGTGACGCTGCTCGCGTGAAGCGACAGAATGCCAAGACTGAGCGCCGCGATTGTGCCGGAGGGAACCAGCAGCAGTGGCAAGAGTGCGCCATGTATACCCACCGGCAGGTGGCTGCGCTGGTTCGTCGCCAGCCAGAGCATGTTCCAAAGCCCCCACAACGTCGGCACAAGGGCCATGGGAAAGATAAGGCCGCGCTCAATCGGAATTTGAACGCCAATGCCGAGGCGGAGAATAATAAATCCCGTCAGCATGAGCGGCAGTATGAAAGTCGGTACAAAGACCCCGGCCAAATAGGCACGAAGGTAAGGATGATTTTTCATGTCGTGCTCCTTTCTGAGCGTGCTGTGTAGCCGCCACACACGGGTAATGGTTCACAGGTAATAGAGAAGCAGTGGAATCGCCGCCGGAAAACTCGCGCCCATGACTGCGAGTCCACCGAGCAGGGCCCAATCGAACCACACCCATGGCGATCGCACAGCCGAATCCGCCGCAGCATGTTCGTCGAGCCGCTGCAATACCTTCGGCCACAGATCGCGCGCCGGTTCAGCGTCGGTTTCAACAGGCTGTATTGACTGCTTCAGCAGTTGTTTCATGCGGTCCTCATCATGCGCACTCATGGCGTAATTCCCTGCCTTTCAAGATCCTTCCTGAGCAAACGAAGCGCGCGGAAGACGCGAAGTTTTACAGCCGAAACAGAAATACCAAGCGCTTCGGCCACCTTTTTGTGAGGCTGTTCCTCAACCACTGCAAGCACAGCCGCGACCCGCAGCTTCTGGGGCAGCCGGGCAAATGCCCGTGCCGTCTTCTCGCGAATCTCCGCCGCAACTCCAGGGTCGCCGGCCACACCTGCTGGCAAGGCTGCAAACGCCTCATCATCGAGTTCGGTCTCAGGCCGCTGTGCGCGCAGCCAATCCAGAGCTACGTGCGTAGCAATACGCCGCGCCCACGGAGCAAACTCGCGCCCGGCATCAAAACTTGCTCGTGCCCTGTAGATGCGCCAGAACGTCTCCACCACCAGATCTTCCGCGGTTGCCGGATTGCGTACGATGCGTAAGATCCAACCGTAAACAGTCCGCTGGTGAAGCCGGAAGAGCGATTCAAACGCATCCAGATCGCCCTGTCTGAACAGGACACACGCGGCATTGCGATCAGGAACTTCGGCCATTGCTCTTGACCCGCCGTCCATCCGCCTGCCCCTTCTAATTGCTCTTACGTGAGAGGACGCATCAAGGTTACATCCATACCGGCGTTCCCAAGCGCAAATAACTCTGATCTTTACGGTTGACAAAGTCGACCTCCGGCCGTCAATCCCATCAGTAAACCGATTTTGTAATGGAACGTTCGCTTGACAGTGCTTCGACGAGCCACTTAGAGTCGGGTTCGGCGGTGGGGCTGCATCCAGGGAAATTCATGGCAAAACACAAGCCACGCCGCGAGTGAGGGAGACAATGAGAAAGTTTGTTTTGCGATTGGCTGTGGCAGGGTTGGCCTGCTGTGCGGCCACATGGACTGCAGGAGCGCAGGGTACAGAGAAACCCGCCTACCTGGATACCAGCCTGACGCCGCAGCAGCGCGCGGCAGACCTGGTAAAGCGCATGACGCTCGAAGAAAAGGCCAGCCAACTCGTCAATCAGGCGCGTGCCATCCCGAGACTGAATGTACCTTCGTATGACTGGTGGAATGAAGCTCTGCATGGCGTGGCAACCAACGGCACAACCGAGTTCCCTGAGCCCGTTGGCCTGGCCGCCACCTTTGACACCCCCGCCATTCATCAAATGGCAACCGCCATCAGCATTGAAGCCCGCGTCAAGAACGCGCAGGCAGTGCGCGCCAACGGCGGATACAGCAACATCTTTGAAGGCCTCGATTTCTGGGCGCCGAACATCAACATCTTCCGCGACCCACGCTGGGGACGCGGGCAGGAAACCTACGGCGAAGACCCCTTCCTTACCGCGCGCATGGGCGTGGCCTTCGTCAAAGGCATGCAGGGCGACGATCCGAAATACTACCGCGTCATCTCCACGCCGAAGCACTACGCCGTGCACAGTGGCCCCGAGCCCACCCGGCACTTTGCCGACATTGACGTGAGCAAGCATGACGAGATCGATACCTACCTGCCCGCATTCCGCGCTACCGTCACTGAAGGCAAAGCCGACTCCATCATGTGCGCCTACAACGCCATCAACGGCGAGCCGGCCTGCGCCAACGAGTTTCTGCTCGTCGATCAACTTCGCGAAAAGTGGGGCTTCAAGGGATACGTGGTCTCAGACTGCGGAGCCGTGCGCGACATCTACAACGGTCACAAGTTCCGCTCCTCGCAGGCCGCGGCCTCGGCCATCAGCCTGCAACGCGGCATGGACAACGAATGCATCGATTTCCGCGCCAAAGTCCTCGATGACCACGACTACCGCCCGTACATCGACGCAGTCAAAGAAGGCTACCTCAAGGAAAGCGAGATCGATACCGCGCTCGTGCGCCTGTTTACCGCGCGCATGAAACTCGGCATGTTCGATCCGCCCGACATGGTTCCCTACACCAAGATCGACGAGAAGCAGCTCGACAGCCCCGAGCATCGCGCTCTCGCTCTCAAGATCGCCAATGAAGCCATGGTCCTGCTCAAAAACGATGGCACGCTCCCCATCACGTCCGGAAAAAAGATCGCCGTCATCGGTCCGCTGGCAAACCAGACTCGCGTTCTGCTGGGCAACTACAACGGCATTCCCACGCACACCGTCTCCATCCTTGAAGGACTGAAGAAGGAGTTCGCCGGCTCCACCATCAACTACGTTCCCGGAACCGGATTCCTGAGCAAAGTCACGGAGCCCGTGCCCAATGCTCTGCTCACCACAAACGGCAAGCCCGGCGTGAAGGTCACCTACCTCAAGCATGACATCGTCTCCGAAGAGATCTCGAGCTCAGGCCAGAACCTCGCTCCGATCGCAACCCGTACCGAACCCGGCATCGACATTGCAGCTCAGCCGCTGCCGGCTGAAGTTGCCTCCGTGCAGCCGCTGGCCATCCGCTGGGAAGCCACGCTGACGCCCAAGGAGACTGGCGATTACATCCTCGGCGTGCAGACCGACGCGTACATCCGGTTGTCTCTCGATGGCAAACCCGTGGTCCGCTCCGGTTATCCGCACGGCATTGAAGACCTCACCGGACAGGTTCATCTTGAGGCCGGCCATCCTTACCAGGTGCAGGTTCAGTACCAGAGAACCTACGCCAACGCCACTCCGCACATGCACCTCATCTGGGGACGCGTCGACGCCAAAGTCGATCCGGCGGCAATTGAAGCCGCGCGGAAAGCCGATGTTGTTGTCGCGGTCGTCGGCATCACCAGTGAGCTCGAAGGTGAAGAGATGACGGTCAACGTTCCCGGCTTTATTGGCGGCGACCGCAGCAGCATCGATCTGCCTCAACCGGAAAAGGACCTGCTTGAGGCACTCGCCAAGGCCGGCAAGCCCGTTGTCGTCGTACTCACCAATGGCAGCGCCCTGGCCGTCAACTGGACCAACGAGCACGCCAATGCCATCCTCGAAGCCTGGTATCCCGGTGAAGAAGGCGGCACTGCGGTTGCCCAAACGCTCTCCGGCAAGAACAATCCAGCCGGTCGCCTGCCCGTAACCTTCTACACCGGCGTAGATCAGTTGCCGCACTTCGAGGACTACTCCATGAAGGGCCGCACCTATCGCTACTTTGAAGGCAAGCCGCTCTACCCGTTTGGCTATGGCCTCAGCTACACCACTTTCGGTTACAGCGACCTGAAAGTGCCTGTTGAAGTAAAGGCAGGCGGAACGCTCACTGCCGAAGCAACCGTAACCAACACCGGCAAGAAAGCCGGCGATGAAGTGGTGCAGCTCTATCTCACCTTCCCAAAGGTGGATGGCGCGCCCCTCAAAGCGCTCCGCGGCTTCCAGCGTATTCATCTGGAACCCGGCGCAAAACAGACGGTGAAGTTCGAGCTCAACCCGCGCGATATGAGCATGGTGACCGAGGCAGGCGATCCAATCGTCTCCCAGGGTGCATACACGCTCTCCATCGGCGGCGGCCAGCCCGGAACTTCAGCTCCGATCGTCACCGGCAACTTCAGCGTGCAGGGAACAGAGAAGCTGCCTGAGTAGAGCTGCACCAACAGAAACGGCAGAAGGGGCGCTCCTACCTAATGGAAGCGCCCCTTCTGTATTCGAGACAATTTCAAATCAGTTTGCAGTCTTTGCCGTCGCCGCCTTCGGCATCATCTCTTTCATCTTCAGATAAACCGCATTCGTCCAGCCAAATCCAATCTGGTTTGCGCTGTAACCCGTGCTCACCTTCACATCTGCGTTCCCGGTCACCACGTTGTACTTTTCGCGAATCGTTCCATCCGCGGCAAACCCCGCATCCACCGTGCCGTCGAAGTGCTTCGCAATGCGCGCCGCGTCATCGCGAAATCCATACGCATACAACCCAGCCACCGCAATCCAGTTGGTCGGCGCCCATCCATAAGGATCATCCCACTGCAAACCGGTATCGGTGTTGCTCGTCGATAATCCCCCCGGCCGCTCAAACAAGCTCAGTTGCGCCTCTGTCTTGTTGGCCTCTTCGCGCGTGGCAAAGCCGGCCCATAGCGGATAAAGCTCCGTGACGTACGCATAGGTCGAAGAACGTGCATGCACAAAGTCAAAATCCTCGTACCTTCCGTCCTCTGCTCGCCACAGATAACGCCGCATCGCGTTGGCGCGCGCATGTGCGCGGCGATCCCACCGGGTGGCATCGCGCGTCTTGCCCAGCAGCAAGGCAATATGCTGCAGGTCGCGCTCGTAGCGGTAGAGCAGGCTGTTCAACCCTACCGGCGCATAGTGATGCGTCGCACCTGAGAACGGACCAAAGCGATTCGATGGGTCGAAGCCGGACTCGCGCATCGCGCGGTCGCCTTCGTAGAAGTCATGCGTCAGGCGATACCCTCCATACCACGCATTCATGCACACGTCACTCTCATGCACGTCGCAACTGGTTGACTTCAGCCGCGCCGCCTCAGCGGCATTGGGATGCTCCGCTCCTTTGATCAGGAACCCGTCGCCACCCTCGTGAGGATGATCCACCAACCAGCGGATCACGCTCACGTAATACTGATCGTCATCGGCCATCTCCGGAACAGGCCCGCTTCCATAGTCGTAGTAGCGTTGCAGGCCTGTTGATCCTGCCTTATGTTCCGGACGTTCCCATGTTGAGTGGTCCTTTAACGCCAGCGTGTATGCTCGCTCCAGCCATGCGCGCGCAAGCGAGCGTCCGGCCCGCGTCGCTGGAAAACTCTTTGGATTTTCGTACACTGCCCGGATCATTGACGTAAGAAAAGGCGGCTGCGAACGCGTGAGGTAGTAGGTGCGGTTTGCGTTCAGTACGCTTCCGTAGTGCTCCACCTCAAACAGAAAGTTGTCTACAATCCCCTTGGCAAGCGCCTGCCGGTGATCGGCTTCAAGTCCGAGCAGAATAAAGTAGCTGTCCCACCCATACATCTCGTTGAAGCGGCCGCCGGGTACCACGTAAGGATGCGGAAGATACAGCAGGCCCGGCGTCGGCAACTCATCAGGCCGCACATCGCCCAGCTTGTTAATCGTCTTCGGCAACGGAATGATTCTCACGTTGCAGCTCTGCGCCAGCGCCTGCACCTTGGGCGGGACAGGAAAATCCGCCGGCATGTACAGAACAGGCCGTTCCCCCTCAGCGTTGTGCACCTTCACATCTACTAGCGAATCGCAGCTGTTTGTCGAGCGCGTAAGCGAATCCCATGCCTTGTGAATGTAGTTCAAAGTTGCAGTGGGATCTGGCGTGCCCGCCTGCTGGGCCTTCACCGGGGCAACAAATGAAACAAAGGCACAAACTGCCGCGAGCGCAAGGGAAAGATGACGATACAACTTCATGCAAGCTCCGATAAGAAAAACACTGCGAACCATGGGAGTTTATCGCACTCGATGCACTCCATGCAGGCAGACGGGAACACTTTGACGGTACGCGGTGTCTACAACAGCACAGTGGTTCTGACCGGGATGATCGGATGGCTGGCGGAATCGACAGCACTTGAGCGCTGCCGAAATATTCTTCCGCCATGAGGTGCGCCGCGCGAATCTTCAGCGCGGCGTGAACAGGCGGTTGCCCTCTAAAACTCTCTGCCTCCCGGCTGGCGCTGAATTGAAGTTCACGGGAGGCAAGCCATGTTTGAAGATTCAACCTTCGAGTCCTACGGCAGAATCCATACACGCAGCCGAGCATGGATGTTCGCGACCTTCGCCTTCAACGGATCCATCTTGCTCGCGATGGTTCTTGTCCCGCTCATCTTTCCCTCCGCGCTGCCGCGCATGGCAATGAGTTTCCTGATGGCTGCTCCCGCGCCGCGGCCCGAAGAGCCCAAACCCGTCGAACCTGTTACGGTCGCTAAAGCTGCGCCTTCGCAGTTTGACAATGGACAGATCGCGGCGCCGACAAAGTTTCCTGACAAGCCGCTCATCGTGGCTACGCCGGATGTCGTCAGACCCATCACCCTCGCAACCGCGGAACTAGGTACAGACAACACCGCCAATGTGTTCGGCTCAAAGTCAAATCACCCCGAGGTGCGTCAGGCTGCGAGTGGTCCTGTACGTGTCTCCGCGCCGGTAGTGGAGGGCTTGCTCGTTCGCAAGGTCACGCCCAACTATCCGCCCATCGCGGTCACCACGGGACTTGAAGGTACTGTTGTTCTGCAGGCAACCATCTCTCGCACCGGCGGCATTGAAAATCTGCGTGTCATAAGTGGCCCCATGATGCTGCAGCAGGCCGCCCTGAACGCCGTGCAACAGTGGCAGTACCGCCCATACCTTCTAAACGGTGAACCGGTCGCCGTGGAGACGACGATCAACGTCATCTTTAAATTGCACTAGAAAGCACGCAGCACAGGATTAGAGTGCGAGAAACAGTTTGCTTGTTTTGGAATCTTCCTGCGAGGAGTAGTTCTTAAATCCCGGCCAGCACGGGTACGCCGAGAGGCGTGCCCTGTGCGCTTTTCGTAGCCGTACCCGGTATAGCGGCCGGCACATGCGCCAGCTCCCATGCCGAGCGGTCTTTCAGTAAACGCGAAACCAGCGCGGTATGCATTGCATGTCCTGCGCGTTCCGCTTTTACGTGCCCTTCAATGCGTCGGCCTGCCAGTGCAAGATCGCCGATCAGATCGAGAATCTTGTGCCGCACATACTCATCGGTAAAGCGCAGCGGCCCGTTCTCCGGTCCCTTTGTTCCAAGAATGATCGCGTTCTCAGGACCTGCGCCGCGAATTAAGCCCATATCGCGCAGGCGCTTCTCATCCGCCTTGTATCCAAATGTACGGGCGGCCGCAATCTCTGAGCCATACAACTCGCTGGCCAAATCGACGCATGTCTTCTGCCTGCCGATTGGCGCGGGAAAATCAATCGTGTACTCAATGCGATATCCAGTCCCCGGATAAACGCCGATGAACTTGTCGCCATCGCGGACTTCAACCGGCTGCAGAACGCGGATGCTTTCGCGGCGGCGGCGCTGCGTGCGAATACCCGCCGCAAGAATTGCATCGACATAAGGCAGCGCGCTTCCATCCAGAATCGGCAACTCCAGGTTGTCGAGCTCAACAATCACATTGTCGATACCCATGCCGATCAGCGCGGAAAGCAGATGCTCGGTCGTGGAGATGAGCACGCCCTGACGCATGAGGCTGGTTGCGTAACTCACTTTGGCCACGTTGCGCCCGATGGCGGAGATTTCGAAATTGTCCAGATCGGTGCGGCGGAACACAATCCCCGATCCCGCGGGCGCTGGAAGGAGCCGCATGTTGACGGCTGCACCGGAATGAAGGCCCACCCCGGCAAATTCAATCTGCGCGGAAATGGTCTGTTCCATGTGTGCGGGCTGTGCCAAAACAAATTCCCCTAAGAAAGTCTCAACTAGATTAGACGAGGAATTGAATTCCGTCGTGTGTCAAATTTGCCACACCCTGCACACGTAAGTACCACAATTACTTATAAATCCAAGGTTTTGACCGTTTTAGATTTCTCAGGTTACTTTTCGAATACTCAAGATTCGGCGGTTGCAACGGGTATAGGGCAAAGTGCCATCCCAAAGGTAACGGAGGTGTTTTGCTCAGCGCCCTGGCTTGGGACTCAATCCTCATTGCCGTCATCTCCTTCCTCTGGATTGCGATGGACGAGGTCCGCCACCCTCAAAAGATGGCCATCATGAACGTCGTGTGGCCTGTCTCAGCGCTCTACTTCAGCCTGATCGCCGTCTGGACCTACTACCGCGTTGGCCAAAATAAGCCCGGTTCGTCTATGCGTGGACATAGAGCCCAATCCGGCGACAAAACGCACGGTGAGCGCATTGAGCCTTCAGCGTGGCAGGTTGCCGTAGGCACCAGTCACTGTGGAGCCGGATGCATGCTCGCCGATGTGCTCTGCGAGTTCGTCATCGCAACCGCCGGCATCACTCTTTTCGGCTCTGTTTTATGGGCCGAATACGCAATTGACTTCGCCGCAGCCTGGGCACTCGGCATTGTCTTCCAATACTTCGCCATCTTGCCCATGCGCAACATAACCCCCGCCCAGGGAATCGTCGCCGCCATCAAAGCCGACACCCTCTCCATCTCCGCATTTCAGGTAGGCATGTACACATACATTGCCCTGACATTTTTTAAGCTCTTCCCCCACCCCCACCTCACACCATTCGCTCCCAGATATTGGCTGATGATGCAGATCGCCATGATCTGCGGCTTCTTCACTGCGTATCCTGTGAATCGATGGTTGATTCGCAGTGGATTGAAGGAAGCAATGTAGCCGGCACAGTCTTCACGTGCATGTGAAAGTAGAATCGAAAAGACTTCAGGAACGGACGGCCCACGAATGCCTGTCGCAGTAAAGTACCCCATTCCAATGCGCGCACTGCTTGCAGGTGCGCGCCGCAAACAGCCGGCGCTCCTTGAACTCACTCGCAAACTGGTGCTGGCCGAGTCGCCCTCTGACAACAAGGCCTCCGTCGACGCATGTGTCGCCATTGCAGCCGCCCGTGCAGGTGAACTTGGCGGCCGTGTCAAGCTGCATCGCCAGCGCTCGTACGGAAATCTGCTCGAAGGACGCTTTGGCCCACGATCGCGCCGCAGTGTGCAGCAACGCGTTCTTCTGCTCGGGCATCTCGACACAGTGTGGCCACTCGGCACACTCAAGCAGATGCCATGCCGCATCAAAGATGGACGCCTTTTCGGCCCCGGCACATTCGACATGAAGGCAGGCGCAGCCATGGCCCTTACTGCATTGGAAATGCTCATCGAAGCAGGCCTGCCGGATGCCGGCAAGGAAATCATCCTGTTGCTCAATAGCGAGGAGGAGATCGGCAGCCCCGTATCGCGCCCCGTCACTGAGAGTCTCGCCCGCGAATGCTCTGCGGTGTATGTGCTCGAGCCCGCGCTGGGACTGGCATGCAAAACAGCGCGCAAAGGCACGGGCATCTGGCGCATCGACGTGGAAGGCGTAGCCGCTCACGCAGGAGTCGACTTCGAAAAAGGTGCAAGCGCAATTCGCGAGTTGGCGCGAGTCGTAGAAACCATCAGCAACTGGACCGACCTCAAGCGTGGCCTCACCGTAAACGTCGGCATCGCCAGCGGCGGAAGCGCAACCAATGTTGTCGCTGCGCATGCATCGGCAGACATCGACGTGCGCATTGCGCGCAAAGCAGACGGACCGCGCATCGAACGACTCTTTGTGAAGCTCAAACCATCGGACAAGCGCTGCAAGCTGAACATAAGCGGCGGTTTGAATCGGCCACCCATGGAACGCACCTGCGGAACTGCTGCACTTTATCGGCAAGCTCATGCCTTCGCCGCTGATCTCGGCTTCTCGCTCGACGAAGCGGTAACGGGTGGAGCTTCGGACGGAAACTTCACTGCCGCGCTGGGCGTTCCTACACTCGACGGCCTGGGTGCGGTGGGCGAAGGCGCGCACGCACCGCACGAGTCAGTCATCATCGAACACCTAGCGTCGAGAACCGCGTTGCTTGCAGCTTTGCTAGCGAGCTGACTGAGCTGAAGCCGGCAATCCGGCTCACTTTCACCCTGTTACACTCGCGTTTGAGTCCCTGTCTGGAGAAGAACGTATTCATGAATTGTAAAATCGCTATCTTATTCATCGCAGTAGCCAGTGTTGCGGCGTATTCCCAAAACAGAACCAAACCGGCGACGCACACGCCAGCGCATGCTAAAACTGCTGCTCATCCGGTTGCGCATACCGCGGCAACCACCGGCGTTCAGTTGCCGCCCGGCATTCCGCCTGCAACAGGTCCCGTGGTCACGGCCTTTTCCTTGTGCTGGCAGGACATCACGATCGGCACCGGCCCTGATGCCGAGCCACGCAAAATGTACAAGGTTCACTACACAGGCTGGCTGGCAGCCGACGGTCGAAAGTTCGACTCATCGTATGACCACCCTGGCCAGCCCATCATGGACAAAGATGGCAATTTTGAACGCGACGAAAAAGGCGAAATCAAGCTCAGCGGCCCGCAACCCATCAGCTTCCCGCAAGGCATGGGCCGCGTCATCCCCGGTTTCGACCTGGGTTTTGCCGGCATGAAAGTCGGCGGCAAACGGCGCATCTTTATTCCGTGGCAGTTAGCGTACGGCGCACTTGGCCGCCCGGGCCCTGATGCAGCAAATCCCGGAATACCGCCCAAAGCAGATTTGATCTTTGATGTCGAATTGGTAGGCCAGAGCGATCTCGCCATGCCGATGAATCATCCCATGATCAATTCGACGGGGAGCGCTTCTCACCCAGCAATGCCTGCTCATTCTGATGCGACCCAACCAGATGCGGACAAGCCAGAAGCTGCGCAGCCTGCACATTCAGAGCAGCCGAAATAATCCGCTCAGGCCACGCCTGCAGGCAGTTCGGGCGTGGCCGCAATCAGCTTGCGCGTATACGCCTCGCGCGGATGCGCGCACAGTTGTTCCGCATCGTCCGTCTCTACCAGCCGCCCCCGCTCCATCACAGCGATGCGTGTGCTCAGGTAGCGCACCATCGGCATGGAGTGCGAAATAAACAGATATGTCAGAGCATGCTCGCGCTGCAAATTGCGCAGCAGATTCACAATTTGCGCGCCCACGCTTACATCCAGCGCCGAAACCGGCTCATCGAGAATCAGCAGTTTCGGCCGCAGGGCCAGCGCGCGGGCGATGTTGATGCGTTGCCGCTGACCGCCCGAAAACTCATGTGGATGCCGCGCCAGGGCCGACTCATCCAGCCCTACCTCGCGCAACAGCTCAACGCACTTTGCGCGCAGAGTCGCGCGGCGCTGCTTCAACCCATTGCCAAAGTCCAACCCCGCATTGCGCCGGTGAATCACCAGCGGTTCGGTCACAATCTCAAGCACCTTCATGCGCGGATTGAGGGCCGCATACGGATCCTGAAATACAGGCTGCATCTGACGCCGGATGCGCTTTAGCTCTTGGGCTGAGGCTGCTGCAACGTTGAGGCCATTCACGCGCACCGAGCCGCGCGTCGGCTTCACCAGTCCGAGGATCATGCGCGCAACCGTAGTCTTGCCTGAGCCCGACTCACCCACCAGGCCCAGGGTTTCACCCGCTTCGATCGAAAAGCTCACGTCCTGGACAACGGCGTGATTCTCGCTGTGCAGCCCCGCGCGCCGCGCATAGCTTTTCCAAACGGAATTGACCTCAACCAGCGGCATGCCCTGTGCCATGTATTGATGGTAAACGTGCAGTGCTTACTCGATTCCAAGCACCAGTGGCTGCCTTGGTGCCTCTAGCTTCGCCGGTTTGCCAATCTCTTCGGCGAGCCTCCTTGCCTTCTCTTCGCCATCCAGCACGCGAAACACACCTTCAGCCAGCGCCTGCAGCTCGTCCTCGCCGGGATACACCGTAATCGGCGCAATCCACTCAAGCGCCCCGCGTAGCCGTCCAGTCAGCCGGTCAGAGTGCGCCATGCCGCCGGTCAGCAGCAGCGCGTCCACTTTGCCTTCAAGCACCGTTGCCATCGCTCCAGCTTCCTTGGCAATCTGATACGCCATTGCGTCCCAAACCAGTGCCGCTTGGCGATCGCCCGCATCCATGCGCCTCTCCACATCGAGAAGGTCACGCGTTCCCAGGTACGCGAACAAACCGCCATTGCCAAAGAGTCTGTGGTCCATCTCTTTTTGTGCAAACTGGCCGCCGTAACATAGCTTCATCAGTGCGCGCACCGGCAATCCGCCTGTGCGGTCCGGCCCAAATGGACCCTCCTCAATCGTGTTGTTGTCGATCATGCGGCCCAGCCGATGCGCCGACACAGTAATGCCGCTGCCCATGTGCGCCACAATCAGCCGCAGTTCCTCGTAGGGCATATTCCGCTCGCGCGCAAATCGTCTGGCCACGGCGCGCGTGTTCAATACGTGCCCTATTGGCGAGCGCTCAATCAACGGCGAGCCTGAAAGCCGAGCGCACGCCTGCCACTCGTCGGCGGTCACTGGATCGACGATGTAAGCATCGACCACGCCAGCCGGTCCCGCCGCCCGTGCAAAGCGCAGCGACAGCAGCGCACCCAGGTTCGAAGCGTGCTCTCCCCGTCGCGCCGCGTATAGTTCCTCTACCATTGCATCGTCAACAATGTAGGTACCGCACGGGACTGGCGGCAGCAATCCCCCGCGCCCGGCCACGCCCGCAACCTCATCCGGAGCGTAGCCCATCTCCTCAAGCGACTGCGCAATCATGGCTGCCCGATATTCCAGCCGCGCCACCATCGGCCTGTCACCAAAGCGGCGCAATTCCTCGTCGCCATGCCGAACCGTGCGCACCCAAACTGCACCCTGCCGCGTATACAGGCCAAACTTGGTCGACGTCGACCCCGGATTGATGGCTAGAACGCCATTGCGTCGATGCGTGCCCTCCCCGGCAATTGCGGTACTTTGCGTCAAAACTTACCTCACAGCGGAAATGAGTCTACCTTTCAGCAGGCTCCAGGCGCTGGGGCCGCCATCACATCCACTTTCGTGCCCGCCGCTGCATGCCCATCATTCCAAGCCGGTAGCAGACATTTTGGGCCATTGCATCACTAAAAAGAGGGATATAAATCGGTTTGTTTCTTATTGAATTTCAACGATTTAATGAGGGCTAAATCCAAAACCGTGCTAGACTCATTTTAACTGTAGAATTCGATCTGAAGTACTTGCCTGTTCCGAGTTACCGCTCTACACGCAAACACTTCCACATTGCGTTCGTGCGGTAAATCAACTCAATTATGAGGAGTAACTCACATGGAACAAGGCACAGTTAAGTGGTTTAATGACGCCAAGGGATTTGGATTTTTGAGCCGTGAAAACGGCGAGGACGTCTTCGTCCATCACACCGCCATCCAGTCGAACGGTTTCCGTTCATTGCAGGAAGGCCAGCGCGTTCAGTTCAACGTGACCAAGGGCCCCAAGGGCTGGCAAGCAGAGAACGTTCAGGTTGTCTAACGACAGGACGTTTCGCCGGTAATCCGGAACTAAACGCACGAGAGGGACGGTCAATCAGCCGTCCCTCTCGTGCGTTTAGCGGATCTTTAAGATGAAAGCTCAGGCAGCAGGCTTCATGCTCTTGACCGCGATCTGCGCAATCGCCGGATGTAATTCAGTCGCTGGCTTGTGCGTGCCCAGGTAATCCAACACATCGTTGATGGAATCTTCAAACCGCGATCCGGTTTTGTGCGTGAGTTTCACGCCTTTTGAGACCAATTGGCACACTTCAAAGCGGTTGATGCCCTGGGAAAGGGCACGATGGATCTGATTGGAACGCATGACGAACTCCAGCGAACAAGGTGGCTGTTGCGTGAAGGTACTGAGCTCGTCAAAAGCAAAGGTACGGCGGAAGCCGAGCAGGCAGGTCGGTGTCTGACCTGTTTCAATTGTACCCTTGAATCTCTCTTTCGCTTCAGCGGATCGGCTTTCGGGAAGGTTTACCGCTTCACGGCCTGGCACAAGTAGCTCCATTGACGAAATGGAATCATCGTGGCCACGCGCTACTCAAGCCTGTGCTTCCATATCCCGTCCCGATGAGGGCTTACTCTTAATGACAGAACGATCTCATCCTTTGCCCTCCTCGCGAACCCTGATACGATAAACATTACGTTTGCCCGCGTTGCGGGCGGCCGTGAAGAGACTCGAAGGAAAGAGGTTTACCGGTGGCAGACACCAAGAAGATTGAAGACAAGGTAGAACGGAAAAAGGTAAAGCGCGCCGCGCGCAAGAAGGCTGCTCCCAAGGCCAAGCGCACCGTGCCCCGCGGCTCGAACAAGAAGAAAGTGAAGAAGTTGGTACGCGGCCAGTCGAAGCGGTAGGAACAGCTTCCAGCTATCAGCTTTTTGCTGCCAGCTCCATCCTGCTTCGGTCACCGGCATTGCCAAATGCCGCAGAACCACTTCTGACGTACATCTCCATTCATCCATCCTCGTGGACGCAGTTCACGAGGATGGCGCTCAGCTCTCACCCAAAATAGCTGAGCGCCAAAAGCTAGTAGCCAGCAGCTGGAAGCCAAGAGCCGCAATGCTGGACTTGTATTCTGAGATCAATGCCTGCTGGTAGCCCTGTCCGGCGGCCGTGAGGAGATTGCACCTGCTCAGCCAACTGCTTGCCCGCAAGTCGATTGACAAGCTCATCCGGGAGTCGGAAGAGCCCGATAAAGCGCTCAGGAAGACCCTTGGGCCGTGGTCGCTCACGGCTCTGGGCATCGGGGCAGTCATCGGCTCGGGCATCTTTACGGTCATTGGCACCGCCATGGCCGGGCAGAGCTTCAGTGAACCCTCCATCAGCTCAACTCCGTTGATTCACTGGCTCATCAGCCATACCGCCATGGCAGGCCGGCCCGGCGCAGGGCCAGCGCTCGCGCTCTCGCTGGTGCTCGTCGCCATTGTCTGCGCGTTCACCGGCCTGTGCTATGCGGAACTTTCTTCCATGATTCCGATTGCGGGGTCTGCCTACACGTATACCTATGCCACGCTCGGCGAATTGTGCGCGTGGATCATCGGCTGGGATCTCATCCTTGAGTATGCCTTCTCGAACATGAGCGTCAGCGTCGGCTTTGCGGCGCACATCGTCGATCTACTTGACTGGTTCGGCATCCACCTGCCGCTCATGTGGATCTCACCCGCCTACCTGCCTACCGGCCTGCAGGACTTTGCCGGCGACAATCTCTACAGCCCCGGCTGGCATTTTGGCTTCAACATTCCGGCCTTTCTTGTCGTCATGGTGCTTACGGTGATCCTGGTGCGCGGCATCCGCGAATCGGCACGCGCCAACAACATCATGGTGCTCATCAAGATCGCCGCCATCCTGGTGTTCGTGCTGGCGGGAGCAAGCTTCATCAAGCCGCACTACTGGCATCCCTTCATGCCCAACGGCTGGACGGGCGTGCTTACCGGCGGATCGATCATTTTCTTCACTTACATCGGCTTCGACTCCGTCTCCACCGCCGCCGAGGAGTGCCAGAATCCGCAGCGTGACATGCCCTTCGGCATCCTGGCCACGCTCGTCGCCTGCACCATCCTCTACGGTGCGGTCGCCCTAGTGCTCAGCGGAATTGTGCCGTGGCAGTCCGTTATGGGCGATGCGGCGCCGGTGGTCAACTCGCTCAAGCGGCTCTCAATGGCAAATGGCGGAGCTGCATTGCATTGGGTACGCCTGTTCGTGCTCATCGGCGCGCTTACGGGAATGATCTCGTCGATCCTGGTGTTTCAGCTTGGCCAGGCGCGTGTGTGGTTCGCCATGTCGCGCGACGGCCTGCTGCCCAAAATCTTCAGCCGCATCCACGCGCAATTCCGTACCCCCGCATTCGCCACATGGGTTGCCGGATTTGCCGTCGGCATTCCCGCAGGCCTGCTCGACATTGGCACCGTGTCGAACCTCTCAAACATCGGCACCCTCTTCGCGTTCGTACTGGTGTCAATTGCGGTGTTAATCCTGCGCTATCGCGAGCCGCACCGAGAACGTGGATTCCACGCACCCTTCGGCCCGCTCTTCCCCGCGCTCAGCATCGTCTTCTGCATCGTGCTCATGATGGGGCTCGAAGTTATGACCTGGATGGCTTTCTTCGCGTGGCTATTCATCGGCCTGCTGATCTACTTCTTCTACAGCCGCCACCGCTCAGAGTTTGCACCAAAAGGCTAAGCCTTCGGTGATTCTGCCGAACCACCAAACACTCCTCGCACTATCGAGTTAAGTCATTGCTCTGGAGGGGCATATAATCTCTCCGTGCAAACTTCATTACTCGCGCTGGCGCTTAGTTCTGCCTTCTTAATCGCGCCTGCTCTCCAATCCCAGACTTACTCCGGCCCCGGGTGCGTTGTTGAGACGGGCTATTACAATTGCGATCAAGCTGCTTTTAAAGCCGCGCTCAAAGAAGCCAAGACTGTCGCCGTCGAGTCTCGGCCTTTTTATCAAGCAACCACTAGATCGCTCAAGAAGCTTGCACAATCGCTGGGCAAGACCGAGCAGTCAGTCTCCCCTGACCTTACATTTGTCTTAATAAAGACTGACGCCGAAGGCATCTACTTTGGACCCAGCGATCGAGAACTCGCTTCTCTACTTGTGTACTCGCGCAAAACTAAAGACGAAAAGAGCAAATTAATCTGGATCGAAACCTTCAACGGCGAGCCAGACTTGGTTTGGCCGATTGTTGTCTACGACATCATCCAGCAATTCAAAACCAGCATCAAATAGGAGCTTCGCCATTACCTTCAGCCTCATCCAGGATGTGCGGCTGATCGTCCAGTGGTGTAGATTTCGCTTTCAACCCGCTCTGCTACTAGACTCAACCTGTGAGCGATATACAAGACTTCATACGCCGTCTACCTAAAGCAGAACTTCATCTTCATCTTGAGGGCACAATCGCGCCAGCAACCTTTCAGGAATTGAGCGCGCGGCACGACGTGATTCCACTCACGCTCCATGAGGCCGAAGCCCTCTACCGCTTCGATGACTTCACCGGATTCATGGAAACCTACAAGGCCGTCACCCGCCGGCTGGTCGCACCCGACGACTACGAACTGATCGCCTGGCACATGATGCAGCGGCTTGCCGCGCAAGGTGTCGTGCACGCGGAAGTCTACATCTCAGTTGGCGTCATCTATATGTGGCGCAACTTTGACCCGCACTGTTTCGAGCCCATCTTCTACTCGCTCGACCGTGCCCGTGAGCGAGCAAAAGCCGATTTGGGCCTCACCGTCTACTGGATCTTCGACGCCGTGCGCCACTTTACCGTAGAGGAAGCCGCTCGCGTCTTCAGTAAAGCCGCGGAGATGCGCGCCGAATTCCCTTCGATCATCGGCATCGGTCTTGGCGGCGACGAGCGGCGAACCGGCTCCGCACCATTTCGTGCTCTTTATGAACGCGCACAACGTGACGGGCTGCGCCTCACCAACCACGCCGGCGAAACCACCGGCCCGGAAGCCATCTGGGAAGCCCTCTCCATCGGTTCCGAGCGCATCGGCCATGCGCTATCGGCGATTCAGGACCCTAAACTGATGCAAGAGCTAAAAGTACGAAGTACCGTGCTCGAACTGAACCCAACCTCCAACGTCCGCACCGGTGTTTGCCCATCCTTCGAGACACATCCTCTGCGCCCGTACTTCAATGCGGGAATCCAGGTGACGCTCAACTCCGACGACCCTGCTTTTTTTGGTTCCGATCTCGCCAACGAATTCCTGTTGGCCCACATCAAACAGGCATTTACCCGCGAAGAACTCAAGCAGTTGGCCGCCAACTCGATTCACGGCAGCTTCTTACCCGATTCGGAAAAGGCCAACTGGCTTTCCCAAATCGACTCAATTGCGTAAACATTACCGATGCCTGTGTGGTCTCCGACACAGGCATCGGAAACACAAACTGCGGTATCATGGTCGTGTGCAGGAGGCAATACCTGTAATGTCGAGCGAACCACAAGCACTCGTTCCAGTCGAAGAAGAATTCTCAGAAGAAGCCGGCGAATCAAAGGCTCTAAGAATGATCGGCTGGTTCTCTATCGGAATAGCCGTAGCCGCCATCGGGATTTACGTTGGCGCTGAGCTGCGCAGCCGCGCAAGATTCAATCGGCGTACACCTTACGATTTCTACGCGAATGCCGGCGAGTATCAGGCCGACGACTTCGGCGTAGGTATCTAGACACTCTTTCTCCGCCAATTTCCGCGCTCATACAAGCGCCAATCAAGTATGGATGCCGCCGATTGAGCGGCATCTTTTGCTTTGTGGCGCACTTTGATCAAGACTGGACCTAGCCACTGTTTTTGAAAGGCCCGCAGTGCAACAGATCGTTGATTTCATCCTTGAACTGGACAAGCTGAAAGCCGTCACCCGCAAGGTACGGCCTATCGGCCTCGAACGCAACGAGAACTCCGCCGAGCATAGCTGGCAGCTCGCCTTGATGGCCGCCTCGCTGGCCCACTACGCCGAAACGCGGGTCGACATCAATCGTGTGATCGTCATGCTGCTGGTGCACGACATTGGTGAAATCGACGCAGGCGACACTATGGTGTTTGTCGAAGGCGGATGGGAGCAGCGCAAAGCCACCGAACTAGCAGGCGTCAAGCGGGTTTTCGGCCTGCTTCCCAAAGGACAAGGCGACAAGTTCCTTGCGCTTTGGCAGGAATTTGAAGACGCCGCCACACCTGAAGCTCGCTTTGCCCATGCAGTCGATCGTGGCATGCCGGTGCTCATCAACCTTGCCAACCGCGGCGGAAGCTGGCGCGAACACGGCATCAGCTACGAGCGTGTCGTGCAGCGCGTAGGCCCAGAAGTCAAAGCCGGCTGCCCTGCGCTTTGGGACTACCTCGCCGTTCGCCTGGAAGCAGTCCGCGATCTAGGCTACTTCGGCGCGTAGACCGATCCTGCACTACTCATGCGCTATCATCCTTCTCTGAACACAGATCCGCGAATTTCACTGGGCACTTGCTGCACTTTTCAAAGAAAGATGACAGGGGAGACCAGGCCTTGCTAACCGCTCAGTCTGTCCTTGCCACGCCAACAACCTAATAACTGCAACAAATAGCGGTCCCGTTTTCCTCCGCTTCCTCTGTAGCGCTTTGCATTTACCCTGAATTCTTATGGGCCGCATTCGCGTACTCTCTGACCAGGTTGCCAACCAGATCGCCGCTGGCGAGGTAGTGGATCGGCCGGCTTCGGTCGTCAAGGAGCTGCTTGAGAACGCGCTAGACGCCGGAGCAACGCGCATCCGAGTTGAAGTTGAAGCAGGCGGCCGCAAGCTTATACGCATTGCAGACGACGGACACGGCATGAACCGCGACGATACGCTACTAGCCTTCGAGCGACATGCCACCTCAAAGCTGCGCACTGCAGACGACTTGCTCAAGATTGCTACACTCGGTTTTCGCGGCGAGGCTCTGCCCTCCATCGCCTCGGTCGCGCGTGTCACGCTCGAGACCGCAACCGGTGAGGAAACCTCAGGAACAAAGCTTGAAATTGCGGGCGGCAAGATTCATCACGTCGATGACGCCGCTCTTCCGCGTGGAACCACCATCACCGTCGCCGACCTGTTCTTCAACACTCCCGCACGACGCAAATTCCTGCGCGCCGAGTCAACCGAACTCGCGCACGTCACCGCACTGGTCACGCATTATGCGCTGGTCCATCCTGAGAAGCACTTTGAGCTGGTTTCTTCCTCGCACACCATCGTTGCCGCGCCGCCGGTGGCGCGGCCGGCGGAACGCATCTACCAGATCTTCGGTAAAGATACGCTCGCGCAACTGTTGCCTGTGGCCGCTGACCTTCAGCTTGACCGCGTCGGTCTGCCCGAGCCGCCTCCATGGAAGAAAGACCCCGACGAGCCCGTGCGAGTACCGGGCACACTGCGACTCACCGGCTTTTTTTCAAAGCCCGAGTTGCAGAAGCTCAATCGCAACTCCATCTATATCTTTGTGAACAAGCGCCTCATCCGCGACCGCCTTCTTATCCACGCCATTACTGAGGCGTATCGAAACGTGATTCCACCCACCAGCTATCCGGTGGTGCTTCTGTTCCTTGAAATGCCGCCTGAAGAAGTAGACGTGAACGTACACCCCGCCAAGACCGAGGTCCGATTCCGTCAGTCGTCACATGTTCACGATTTTGTGCGTGACAGCCTGCGTGCTGCGCTCATCAAGGCTCGCCCTGCCGCAGGATTTCTTGCCGCGCTGGACTCACAGCCAACTGCCAGTCCTTCGCTGATGCCGCCGAGCACTTCACCACTGCCCGGCGCGCCGGATTCCGAACCTACCGGTGCACCCGCCACCGATTCAGACGCCGAGCGTTTTCAGCTCACTCCCCACCAGCCCTCGCCGATTCCAGGCAGCCTGCCCTTTGCACCCGGTAGCTTCAACCCCGGGTTTGACCGGGAAGCATTCAGAGAAGCGGCTACTGCGCTGTTTCAGCCTGCCAGCGGTCCTATATTTGATGGCTGCGATCCCAACGCTGACCCGACACAGCCTCTAGCAAACGGCACCGTCGACTACAACGCCACACGGGCCGCCTCGCAGGTTGAAACCGAGCAGGCCGCTGCCACCCTCAACCATCTGGCTTCCATTAAGCCGATGGGCCAGCTCCGCGAGTCCTTCATTCTGGCAGTAGGCGATGACGGGCTATGGATCATTGACCAGCATGTGGCACACGAACGGATTTTATTTGAAAAGATTCTGCGCGATCGGCAGGTGGAAAAGGTGCAGCGCCAGCGCCTCCTAATGCCTTTGTTGGTGGAGCTGAAACCGGACAAGATGGTGGTTTTTGCCAATATCGCGGAAGAACTTGAGCTGAACGGATTTGAAGTGGAACCCTTTGGCCCACAGACACTTGCGGTCAAAGCTGCTCCGGTGGGCCTGGAAGGCGCGATGCTCGAAAGGATGCTCAATCAGGTGATTGAGCAGAGCTCATCTGATCCAGACGAAGTCATGCAAGATCAGTACCTTACAATCTTAAGAACCCGCATCGCCGCTTCCATCGCCTGCCACGCGGCCATCAAGGTGAACACTCCGCTCGACCAGGTTCGTATGGAGTGGCTGCTGGCTGAGTTGGCCAAGACCGAGCACCCCACAAGCTGCCCCCATGGCCGGCCCATCGCTTTGTTGTACTCCTGGAAGGAGATACAGCGGGCCTTCCATCGAATCTAATTCGCATTTAGAATTGTTGGGTGGGTGGCTGCGCCCTTCTCTCAGGAGTACAGGGCAGCCGGACGCCTGGCATTCGTCGCACATTGGTAAAGTACAGGCCGGACAGAGCCTGGTCGACGCAGAGAATCTTGACTGGGGTCCCCGCAATAGGATCTTGGTTTGCGGGAGAAGTGGCGACAACCAAAACAAGACTCCGGCGAGCTGTAACTCGCTGAAAATGCCCGATCGTCACCCTGGAAGTGAGGTTTTTCTTTGACAGCAGAGCAATTGGAAGCATCGCGCGCCGAACGGATGCGCTTGAGCGGACACGGGACTCTCACCTTTGAGGATGCCCGGACCTGGATCGAAGAGACCGGATTGTGCCTCTTTCTGCCCCGCAGGCAGTATTCCACTTCCGTCGCACCCTCATTCGTTGAGGCCGTCGCGGGACATCGAGATTCGAATCCCGAACAAAAACACATTTCACTTGCAGAGGAGTTGCTTGTACGCCTGGAAATCGAAGGCGTGGCAGTGCGCCTGAATCTTTTGGGCCAGCCGGGCGAACACCCTGATTTCATTGTTGCCTCCTGGGTATTGCCCTACGTGTACGCTCTTCGGGGAGACCGTGATTGGCGCCGTAGCCCGCAGCTCACCGGCTCGCGTCAGGTTTCTCAGCTCGCAGTGCAAGCCTACAAACTGCTAGAAGCCGGTGAAACCACCATTCCCTCTTTGAAGCACTCGTTAGGTCGCGAAGTGAGCGAGCAGGCAGTTTTGCGCGCCATCACTGAGCTCTGGCAGCAGCTCCGGATTATTCCCGTGATCGCTGCTCCCGGCCAGACTCCCAAGTGGCAGTTGCTGCGCACACGCTATCAGAAAGCGATTGCAGAAGGCGCATCCACCTCGCAGGTCACCGCCATTTCCGTGCTCGCTTCCATCTTTCTGCAGGCCGTAATTGCGGCCACCATGGAAGACGTGGAGCTGTTCCTTGCTCCTCTCACCGCGCGCAGCAAAGTTCGCGAAGTGCTTCGCGGCCTGGTGGCGACGCGCCAAGTGCACACCATCTCTCTCGGACATGCGCCTCACTTCTACGTCGCGGGCACGCTGCCTGAGTTCGCTATTGCGCCAACCATGTATGCAAGTTCGGCCATGCCGGCGTCGTCTTACTTCCTCCACTCGCACGAGCGCGAAGAAGAAAAGATCGATCGCTGGGGACACTCGCCGACAACTTCGTTCTCTCACCAACCGGCCAAGCCCGCGGCGCCACCGGAACCGGTGCCAGCCATGGCCCCCGAATCCCATTCGCCGCGGTTGCCTGCTGCCCGCAAGCCGGCAGCGGCGCAGAAGTCTCCTTCCGCACGGCCGCACTTCAGCCGGCCGGCCACGCACTCGCGCGACCGCAAACCGACCCAGAGTTCCTCATCTGGACGGACCTCTCGCCGTTCGAGTTCTGAATCGTCAAGCCGTTCATCCTCGCGGGCTACTGCGCGGCCTTCAAAGAGTTCCCGTAACGGTTCCAGCTCTCGCTGGGGCACAAACGGTTCGCGCACCAGCAGCAACGGACATCGCACCAACGGGACGCACAACGGTAAGAGCGCGACAGGAGCGGCAAGCCAGCACAACGGCCACAGCACCAGCAAGCCGGCAAGCAAGAACGCCGCGCCGGCGCGCAAAAGCAGCTTACTGCGCAGCAAGAGCACCGCGCCAAGAAAAGATGTGCGCACGAATGCGCGTTCATCGCGACCGGCACGCAAACCGGCACTCTCAGCAGGCGCCAAGGCCGGCAACAGCAAACGTTACGGCTTTACCGCTCCGGCGAAGCCAAGCACTAAGAAACGCGGATGAGTGCCGCGGAAGACCTCTCTCGTTCCAACGCGCCGGCACGCAGGGTGATCGTCGCAATCGACGGCCCGTCGGGTGCCGGCAAAAGCACGCTTGCCCGCCACATTGCGCAGCACTTCGGACTGCTCAATCTTGAGACGGGGGCCATGTACCGTGCCTTCGGACTCAAAGCGTTACGAGCCGATTGCTCTCTAGATAACCCCAGGGCACTCGAGGAACTTTCCGCGGACACCACAATCCACCTCGAGCCAAGTGAAGCGGGGAATAGGGTTTTCCTCGACGGCGCAGATGTCACGAGCTTGCTCCGCAACCAAGCCGTTTCTGACGCGGCCTCGCGCGTGAGTGTGTTTCCAGCCATCCGCGCATGGATGGTGCGCCTGCAACAGCAGATGGGCACGAACGGCGGCATCGTGATGGAAGGCCGCGACATCGGCACGGTGGTTTTTCCAAACGCGGAGGTGAAGATTTTTCTCGATGCAGCACCGGAAGTGCGTGGTCTGCGCCGTTACGAGCAGCTCGGCCAAACTGGCCGCAAGCCGGAAGTCCAGCCAGAGGAAGTGATTCGTGAATTGCGCGAGCGCGATCATCGCGATCGAAATCGAGCGGATTCTCCTTTGCGCGCTGCACCGGATTCGGTTCTGCTTGACTCGACGGACATGACGCTCGAAGAAGCAGTTCGTGCAGCCGAGGAAATCGTCGAAGCCCGGTTAGGAACCCCACAGGCTAACTCCTGAAATCAGAAGCTTCTCCAGCATTCATTGCTCTTACAGTTGGCACATGTCGTTTCTGCGGCGTGCAATCGGTAATTGCCAACCCAGCGGCCCCATACTATAGGCTTTAGTTATGGAAGTTACCTGCTCACGTTGCCACCAGACCATGCAGGACGATGTTTGCTACTGCCCGGTCTGCGGCTTGCCTCAGTTGGTCTATTCCGCTGAGGACACCGGTGGCGGTCAAAGCCAGCCGGAGCGCTGGAGTGAGGCTGTGCGCGATGCGAGCAGTGTTGCGTGGAAGCCTGCATTTCGCGCGGCACTGATGTTGGCAATTCCTACCGGCATTCTGTGCAACATGCTTTCTCCGGTAGGCATTCTTGGAATGCCGCTGATGGCCATTGCAGGCGCGTGGGTTGTGGTGCTCTATATGCGCAGCCAGCGGCCAGCGTGGATCACGATTGGAGCTGGAGCCCGCATCGGTTTGATAACTGGCATCCTCGGTGGCTGGACCGCAGCCGCCACAACTGGTATCACGCTGTTTGCCCTGCGGTTCTGGTTCCACCAGGGAAAGTTTTACGACGACTTTTGGCAGACCCTGACCGGACAGATGAATCAGGAGTGGGTTTCAATGGGCGTGGACTCACAGGCCATTGCACAGATGCAGCAGATGCTGACACCTCCTGAGGGCCGCGCCGCTTGGTTGCTGGCCGCCCTTACTCTGTTGGCCATTGTGCTGTTGCTGTTCGCGGTTGCCGGTGGTGCGCTGAGCGCTCGTCTTCTCGCCAGCCGCAGGCGTCCTGAGATCTAGTTATTCAAACCCGACACAGAATTTCAATCCACCCAGTAAAGTGTGAGTTGCATAACTACACTTCAACCGGGCAAATCCTTTCCGTTGCCTTTAAAGGATTGGCGTGCGAGTTAACTAAGCGGCGCTACCTGTGCGTCTGTGCCTCAAACGCCTGCTCCTGCTCCATGAGCAGATGCAATGCCTTTTCCGGGCAGAGGTGATGAGCCTCCAGCAGGTCCAGCTCTTTGGGCGACTCAACACAGGAGGCGATCGTCATAAAGCAGTCCAGGCACCGCGTATTGTATGTGCCGTTCTCATTCTGCGTGCGGCTATACATGCGTACTCCCAAGTGCTTTGAGATTCAGCGATGTTAGCCCTCCTTTTAGTCCCCTGTCGTGACTCACGTCACCCTAGCTTGTGACATGTCTCTTTATCGTGACTTATCAACTTCGCCAAGTTCGCGGTTCGTTACGAAACCTACTGCATCTCAATGCCGAGATTTGGATCTCTGCGAAGCCTCCAGCAGGCATACTCATCCCCTTGATTGAAGATGGCAACCGCGCAGGGAGCATCAAGAGTGCCCAGAAAGTCGAACTCTGTCTTACGCGCTTTTTGCGGAATTGAAACGAACCGATTCACCGTCACCTTGGACTGCGGCGAGCCGCGCAGGCGATATACGGCCCAGTCGCCCAGGTAAACGACTGCAAAAAGCACAGCGGCCGTGGCCAATACTCGAATGGCCCATCGAAACAGAAAGAGAATGAGATTCCTCTCCTTCATGAGCATGGCTTGACCGCCTCTATTTGAACTTCACGCTGGCTGCGCGCGGCGAAATTCCGCTCAGCTCCGCGGCGCGTGATTCGGCATAAGCCGCAGCGCCCATCAGCGCTGTCTTGCTTTCCAGAATTACGCGCACCGGAGTGTTCACCAGCAACTGGCTCAGCCGTCCCTTATCCGTAAAAGCCTTCATGAAGGTACCATCCTTCAGCTTTTCAAGGATGCGTGGCGCGATGCCACCACCGACGTACAAGCCACCAAGCGCCAGAATCTTGAGCGCAAGGTTTCCGGCCTCAGCCCCGTATGCGGAGACAAACATGTCCAGCGTCTTTTCGCAGATTTCGCTCTTGGCAGCGAGAGCCAGTTCTGTAATCACCGCGTTCGGGTCCTCGCTGGCCATGCGCTCGGCAAGCGATAACGGCTCTTCCAGTCCGCGCACATCACGCAGAAACTCGTAGACATTAGTAAGGCCCTGGCCACTGACTACGCGCTCGGAACTGATGCGTCCGTTGTACTTTTGCTTAAGAAAACGCAGCAGGTCTATTTCGTCCTCATTGCGCGGTGCAAAATCCGCATGGCCGCCTTCAGAGGGATAGGGAACGTAGTCGCGCCCATCCCAGATCATGAAGGCCTGCCCCAAACCAGTTCCAGCTGAGATCAACGCGCGGTTCGACATCTGCCGCGCATCGCCTTCGCTCAACGTGTAGATCTGGTCCGATGTAAGCTCGGCGATTCCGTAACCGTTCGCCTGCAGGTCATTAATCAGAAAGATGTAATCGATCTTCAGATGAGTAGCGAGTTCCCGGCTGTCGAGTGTCCATGGAAGATTGGTGAGGCGCAGCCTCCCTTCGCGCACCGGCCCCGGAACCCCGAAACATGCCGCGGTGATCTTCTCCGCGACGATGAATTCCTTAACGATCTCCTCCAGCCCCGAATAGTCCTTTGCCAAGAAACGCTTGTCCCGCACATGCTGCAGATTGCCGTTCACAAAGTCGTACAGCGCCAAATTCACTTTGGTGCCGCCAACATCTCCCGCCAGAATCATTCTTCTCTCTCCAGATAACCGCAGCCGTCCTGATCCGTCGCGGGCAGCTTTGAGGCCGCGCTCCTATCCAAGATCAATGTGAGTATACCGCTCGAAGGCCATATCAATTGACTGGGCAACCTCTCCACGTCCCGCGCGCCGGTCAGCACTTCCTTCAGCACATCTGCCTTGTCCATTCCGCCAATTAGAAAGAACACTGACCGGGCATGATTGATCACCGGCCAGGTAAGCGTAATGCGCCACATGTCCACCTGGGGAACATGATTAGCCGCCACCAGGCTCATCATGTCGTTCAATGCCTCGGTGTGTGGAAACAATGATGCGGTGTGTCCATCGGGTCCAATGCCCAGTTGCACCAGATCGAAACTTGGCGCCTCCGCGCCTTCAAGCCTGAAGTTGTTGCGCAGACCGGACTCGTATCGAGCTGCCGCTTCCTGCGGTTCGAGTTCGCCTTCCATGCGATGAATCTGTTCGGGCCGTATCGGTACACGGTCCAATAACGCCTCGCGCGTCATGCGGAAATTACTGGCCTCGTCGTCGGGAGGAACGCAACGCTCATCCACCCAGTACAGTTCGATCCTGTCCCACGGCATGCGCGAATACCACGGCTGATTGCGATCTGCCAGCAGTTGAAATGCCGCCTTGGGCGTAGAGCCTCCGCTGATGGCGATGCGCGCCCGGCCCCGCGCGGCCACAGCCTCTTCAGCCATCTCAACAAAGTATTGAGCTGTCCGTGAAGCAAGAGCAGCCGAATTCGGCTCAACGTAATAGACGATCTTGAGTTTGCGCGCCATTGAGTTGACCTCTGGTTTCTAAATTACACGGGCTGCCTGGCCGAAAACTTCAGATGAGCATTATTTCTTTTGGATCTGGATCGAGCCGTCAGTATTGATCACAAAGACGCGCTTACCCGTACCGATATACTCTGGGATCGAAGGTTTGCGCGTAAGCACATACAGAACATCCGTGTCCTCGGGCACATCGCTCAATACGTGAGAATGCACTCCTGCCACTGCCTTCTGTTGCGGGTCAAATTTCATATCCAAAATCGTTTTATGCAAAAGGCGCTTCTCGATGATGTTTCCTCCGTCGGGCGAGATTCGATAACGCACATCGCCTCCGATCGGCCAAATATCGTCTTCTGTTTGGCCCGGGTAGAGATATACATAATAGGTTCCATCTTCGGCCGGGAGAATTGCTGTATTGTATGAACGGCCTTGCGGTCGAAAATCATCGATAGCCAGTTCCAGCGCTCGCTCTTTCGCAATCAAATCGTCCGGTCCTTCTCGAGGCGGATCGTATTTCGTTGCCTTGAACACACCCGGCTCGCTGGTCTCTACCGCTTGATACATAACTTGGATATGATCGTGCAATGCGTTCCACTTAGGAAAATAAACCACCCAACCAACAGTCGACTTGACACAGATGTAGTGCGCCAAACCGTTCGTTTCAGGATGTAGCACGAAGAATGCGTCAGTGGCGTGCCATGCAGCTTGGTCGTATGTATAAAGGGCGCGTCCGCGGGCAGTCACTTCCGGAAGATATGCGCCCAAATCCTTGTCTTTAACCTGTGCGATGGCAGGTGTTGCCAGTAAAAAAAGTAATAGGCCAAGAATTCCAGTGAACTTACGCATGAGGTCACCTCAATGGTTCCAGGTGCGATCGGGCAGGAGAATTCTCACGATACGACCGCATTTTGATCATGGAATGATGAAAGAATGATACTCCGAGTCCACGATGAGCTTACCTCGATCAGCGCTCCGTAGTTGAAGCGGTCACATCCCCAGGAAGTCACGATACTGCAGCTCGAGCACGCCGGCGGCGCGTGCCAGTGCCAGCTTGGAAATGTTGTATTGGTAGAGACTCTGCACCATGTTGCTCTCGGCCGTCGCCAGCGAGGCCTGCGCCGTCACTAGCGGCAGGTTGTCGTCCACGCCTGCGCTTACGCGATCGGTCTCGTCGCTCAAGGCGGCCGCCGCCAGATCGACATTTGACCTTGCCACGTCGACCAGCTTCTTACTCGCCGCTACGTCGAGCAGCGCCGAACGCACCTGCTGATCGATATGGACTCGAAGATCGGAGAGCTGCGCCCTGACAGCGTCAAGCTGCGCCTGCGAAGCATCTTCGTTGCCGCGCAGCTCCGCCTCGCGGAAGATGGGAAAGCTCAGCGTACCCATGGCCAGAAAATTGCCGCGCGTGCCTGCTCCATTTACCGTGCTGGTGCCGTAATAGCTGTTGAACTTCAGCGTAGGAAGGCGCTGGCTGCGATACGCGGAATGAATTGCCTTATATTCGACCACCTGGTTCTGCAGGTTCTGGTAGTCCTGGCGGCTCTTGTATGCGGTGGCGCGCACCTCTTCAGGCGTCTGCTCGGCCAGGTCACTGTAAGGCGCAGGATCGGTAAGTGCAATGTCCTGCCCCGGATCGACACCTATCTCGCGCTTCAACAGGATTAGATCCTTTTCATACTCGTTTTGCGCGTAAAGCCGATGCTGCTGCTGCGCCTGCAACTGAACCTTCGCCCGCACCTCGTCGATGTTTGAAACCACTCCGGCTACATGAGCCTCGTGCGTGTGATTGAGCAGTACCTGAGCCTGCGCCACCAGCGCCTTGGCGTTGTCTACTTCGCTCGACGCGGCAATGGCGTGCAGGTATGCCATAGCCACTTGCTGGACCACTTCGCCACGCGCCGTCATCTTGCCAAAGTACGCGGCCCGCTCTGCCGCTCCGGCAGCCTTCCATCCGGCAATCACCGGGCCGGAGAACAGCGTCTGCGAGTAGTGAATCCGGCCCTCAGTAAGTGTGTCCTTTGTGATAAGCGAAACCTGCGGCATGTTTCCGCCTGGAAATAGGGCCGCGAATTTGCTCACCAAGCCCGGCCCAAACCCTTGTGCAGCAAGGTTGTGCTGGTAAAAGCCCGTGTCGCCCGTAAGTGTGATGGTTGGCAGGAATTGTTGTAACGCCTGATTGCGTTGACCATGCAAAACATCTTCCGCACTCTCGGCCTGTTTGAGGCCGAGGTTATTCTGTATACCGCGGCGAACAGCATCATTAAGAGAGAGCTTCAGCGTCTCGCCCGTCGGCGGTTGCGTCGTCACGCTGCCAAAGAAGGGATTCGTGGCGGAGGTCGGGTTCGGCCCCTGTGCCCGGCCATACAGCGAAAGCCCCGCCAAGACGAGAACAATGGAGATGTTTCGCAACGTCTCCCCACCAGGCGCAATATGTCGAAACGGATTCACTATCATCTATCTTCTCAGATGATTGCGAATGCCCTCCGGATGCAGCTAACCTGCACTGTTTTCAGTGCTATTTGGACGGATGGATCCAAATTGCGTTTCCTCCGCCCGAAGCCATTCGAACCGTAAGTATTGTGTTTCGGTCAACTGGTTCCTTGCTGAAAGCCGTATGCGTTGCCTCTTCACCCGAGTCCGGCGCATCGGCATAGATCTCAGCGACATATTTGCCCGTTCCAAGAAAATCGAGCGGTACCTTCACAGTCCGCTCGTCCCAATTGGTCAGCGTTCCGATGTACCAGTCACTGCCGCTGCGGCGAGCCAGGGAAATCCACTCCATTGGTTGGCCGCCAATCGCATGGACTTCGTCCCAGGTTGCCGGCACCTGCTTGATGAAGTCGAACGCCTTTTGCCCAGCGTAGTGCTCCGGATAGTCTGTAACCATCTCGAGCGGGCTTTCCAGCACAACATACAGCGCTAGTTCTTGAGCGCGCGTTCCAAGGCTCATAGGCATAAACTGCCGCGGAACAAAATTCTTCAGATTGCTGTTCCCAAAAGCGCCTGGTGTGTAGTCCAGCGGACCAGCCAGCATCCGGGTAAACGGCAGTGTCGCGTTATGCGCCGGAGTGACTCGCGCACTCCATTTCGAATACTCCTTCCCCATCACTCCTTCACGTGTCATCAGGTTGGGATAGGTGCGCCGCAGGCCGTCGGGCTTAAAGGCTCCATGGAAATCGATCATCAGGTGATGCTGCGCAGCCAGTGCGACAACGCGCCGGTACCAATCCACCATCCACTGGTCATCGCGGTCCATGAAGTCGATCTTGACGCCTGCAATGCCCCACTTCTCAAACAGCGGAAACGCCTGATCCATATATTTGTCGACCGAGGTCCAATGTGACCATAGCCAGAGCTTAACGTGCTTCTCATTGGCATAACGAATCAGCTCGGGCATATCGATGTCATCCGTCACCTGGGTGATGTCGGCGATCGCGGCGTAGTCGTTCGGTCCTTTGCGCTCTGGTGCCTTGGCCCACCCCGCATCGATAAGCATGTAACGTAATCCTGAAGCCGAAGCGAAATCGATGTAATGCTTCATCGTCGCCGTGTTCATGCCGGTCTTGAAAGTTACGCTCGGTGCGGCTTCTCCACTCCACCAGTCCCATGCAGACTTACCAGCCTTGATCCACGATATATCTGGAATCTTTGACGGCGGATTGAGATTCAGAACGATATTCGACTCAATGAGCTTTGCCGGTTGATCGGCAATCATGAGCACGCGCCATGGGCTCGAAAAGGGTGTGGTAGTTTCGACCGCATAGCTCGTGTCGGTAACACCAGACGCGTCCTCGTGCGGTGACAGGTCGCCACGAAGTGCAAAACTACTCTGACCGCCCACCTTGCGCAGATACAGGCCCGAGTAATTCTCGATATCCGCCTCAGTCACGGCCAGCCACCCGACGCCCGGCACTTCGGCCAGCAAAGGCATACCAATAATCCAGTCGTGGTGCAGCCCATTTATATTGCGTAGTTGATATTCGTCTTCATATGACGTTTTGTACCCGTCAAGAATCAGCGGATAGCTCTGCGCGTCTTTGGCAAAGTTGAACTCAGTGAGTTCGTTGACGATCCGCACCTGCTTCAGCGCAGGCTGTTCTCCAACGACATAGCGGAAAGCGGCCCCGTCGTCGAAGACCCGGACCTCGACGCCAAGTGTCCGCCCCGAGGCATCCTGGTAGTCAGCGCGCACTCCGTTGTAGTGGTCGCGTACCTGGCTGGTTTTGCCCACCGGAATGCTGTAAGTCTCATCGTGCGACTCAGTCCGACTGGTAACCAGATGCATTCCCGGCCCAAGGTCTGGCTGCCCGGCAATCTTCAATCCGAGATCTGCCGAATTCATCAGCCGTTTACCATGAAACTCGACCAAGTATTGCAAGTGAGTTTCCGATGATGCGCTGCCACCCCGATTCACGGTGTTGGCGGAAATTTCAAATACGATCTGCCCGTTGGGCGAAGCAACACGCAGGGAGCCCTGATTTGCGGCCTGCCCATAACTCGCCGTGGCGAGAGTAGCTGCGATAAATACCGATAAGGATGCGCTTAAGGCCGACATGCTTCCTCCCAGCCGCCAGACAAGCGGCATGGCACAAGAATTTTCAAGACGGATCATTATAGAACCACAACTCGTCTCGAATCTTCTTGCAGCTCAGTATGGAAATTGAACTATGCGGATAAGTCTGCGGCTCAAGTTAGAGCAGGATTTTCGAACTGTAACTTCAGGCGCGTGCAGCCTCTTATCCCATGAACATTCCGCCGTTCACATCCAGCACATGACCGGTGATGTATGCGGCCGCATCGGACGCCAGAAAGGCCACTGATTGCGCGATCTCTCCGTCAGTGCCGGGGCGGCCAAGCGGAATGGTGGCGATCATCGCATCGCGTAGCTTCTCATCCAGTACTGCGGTCATGGGCGTCTCGATGTAGCCTGGCGCTACGGCGTTGACCGTAATGCCGCGCGACGCAACCTCACGCGCCAGCGAGCGTGTCATTCCGATGAGGCCTGCCTTGGTGGCTGCGTAGTTTACCTGGCCGGCCTGGCCGGTGCGGCCCACCACGCTGGAGATATTGATGATGCGGCCCCAGCGGTTCTTCAGCATGGGACGTAGAACCGCCTGCGTCACCAGGAATGCGCCGGTGAGGTTCGTCGCCAGCACGTCGTCCCAGTCGGCGCGCTTCATCGTCATGGCGAGCGTGTCGCGAGTAATGCCGGCGTTGTTCACCAGAATCTCCACCTTGCCAAAGCGGTCGAGCACGGCTTTGGTCCCTGCCTTGATGGACTCTTCGCTGGCCACGTCAAGCGCGAATGCTGCTGCCTTACCGCCACCTGACTCAATCTCCGAGACTACCTCGGATAGCTTGGTCTCGTTGCGCGCCGCCAGCGCCACCGTTGCTCCAGCGCGCGCCAGTTCCAGCGCGCAAGCCCGCCCAATTCCCTGTGAAGCGCCAGTAACCAGCGCAATCCGCCCATCTAAATTCGCCATGACCACTTGTTCGCGCGCGCCGGAAGCCCACGCCCTTTCCGTTGTTCATTATATGAGGTCGATAGATGACGCCAGATGCACGCGAAAGACACACATTTCGAGGGCAAAAACGGCCATTTTCCATGCAGAAAGTGGTCGTTTGGGGCTCAAAATGGGCCGAAATCGGCGCTGTTTTCAGGCACGTGTCAAATGAAGGTGTCAGTAAAGCATTCGTCCAGTGTGATCTCTTGTTGCGCAGAATTTCCGCGGAATATGCCCGGTGAGGGAGGGGGGGCACCGAAAAGTCGGATATCCGACAGATTGAACCTTTGGGGGAGTTCGACTGAGCGAAGCAGGAAGCTCGAATGCTCGACTGCCTTCACTTGAGATTATGCGCCCGGCGTAGATAATGACCCGCAAACGGTCTGCGCTTATTGCGATGCTTATCTCACTTGGCCCTCTCTATACTGTGCTGGGCAATCGAACCAGACTCCTCCTGTTTCATCTGATCGCGCACCAATTCATATCATTTGCCCGCGGTATCAAAAATCAACTTCTGGAAAAACCAACCATGTCACTTCCCTACGCTCGTAAACTCTCTATCTGTGTCTGCATCGCATTAATCGCCGTCTGCGCGCAAAGAGCATTTGCCGCCGACCTTCTGATTGGCGACGCCAAGTCTCAGCCGGAAAGCCTGGCGGTTGCGCCGGGCGGCGTGCTTATCGTCGGAAGCGCCAGTTCGCCATTTGTCTATAAGGTGCGCTCGGGCTCAACCACCGCCGAAAAGTTTATCGACGCCAGCGCTGAAGGTCCAGGCACCTGGTTCTTCGGTATTTTGGCCGACGCAGCCAGCAATACGTTTTGGACATGCCAACTGACTCCGGTGCCAAATACCGCTCCGGTCCAGAAGCGCACCGCGTTGAGAGGGTTCGATCTCACCACTGGTACGCCAAAGATCCGCTGGGACCTGCCGGGCGATGACAGCACCTGCAACGATTTCACCGTAGGTCCAGACAAGGCGCTCTATATTACTGACACGACGAACGGCAAGATTTACAGGCTGGCGGCCGGCGCTTCTGCTGCGGAGCTTTACCTGCAGCATCGGACGCTGATAGGCGTGGATGGCATCACGTTTTTGGACGGTGTGCTCTATGTAAACAATGTGTTCTTCAACAAGCTCTACCGAATTCCGGTGGATGCAAGCGGCAAGCCCGGAACTCCGGTCGATATCTGGATGGATCAGCCCGTCAGAGGGCCGGACGGAATGCGCGCAGCCAACGGAAAACTCTACGTTGCGGAAAACGGCAGTGGCGAGATTGCAGCCTTGACAGTCGACGGCGACAAGGCACACGTGACAATGCTCAAGAATGGACTTAAGACACCCACGGGAATTGAGCCCGCGGGCGATACACTCTGGTTCACCGAGCGCGCCATCGGCAAAGCTGAATCGATGCCTATGCCGCGATAGAACCTGTGCTCCTTTGCTGAGTCTCGATTAAGCCGCGGCAAAGGAGCACACAGCGATACTTCGAGATTGGTGAACGAGCTGTCTGCCACGACGCCAGTCATGGATAGCGCGATATGCTCAATGCATGAAAAAGGGAAAGTTAAGTGCGTATGTGAAGCACGGAAACCGATTGGTCAAAGGATGGCTTTTTCCGGGAGCGATTCAGGCTATCGTCGGTTTCTCTGAAGTACAAAGAACGGCCGGTGTATCGGGTGGAGTTGCAGAGATTGGGGTGCATCACGGAAGACTCTTCATTTTGCTTTACCTCCTCAGCGTTACGGGTGAGCCCGCCGTGGCCATCGACCTCTTCTCTCAGCAGGAACTCAACATCGATCATTCCGGCGCGGGAGACCTGGAACAATTTAAGAAGAACCTGAAACGCCACGCAGATACCAACCGATTGGTTCTTTATGAAGGCGATTCGACGGAGCTTGATCCTCGGCAGCTTGTCGATCTGGGTGGAGGGCAACTGCGATTGGTCAGCATTGATGGCGGCCACACTGCTGAAATCACTTCGCACGATTTATATGTAAGTGAAGGCGCTTTGGCCCAGGGCGGAGTAATCATTCTGGACGATTGCTTCAATGACACCTGGCCGGGAGTGGTCGAGGGCGTTCAACAGCATTTTTCTTCTCCAAGATCAATCGTCCCATTCGGCATTGGCGCAAATAAGACATTCTTCTGCCACAGGCCGTTCGCAGAAAAATACGCCGCGGTACTTCGCGCAGTGGACCCCAGAGCACTATCGCGCGATTTCATGGGTTCTCCCGTCGTCTGTTTTGCATACCGACGCCCAAGCACCCTTGGCGAGCGGGTGGATAAGGTAGATGCGTTTCGAATATTCCGGCGCGCCTACCACGACGCAATGTCACGCTGGTGTGCGTGATTGACCGGGTGCAGCTTCTTAAGGCTCACCGCAATTCTTCATGGTTATTGAGCAGGCAACCTGCCGACGCTTCGAATAACGGCTGGTAGCCCGTGAACGCGAGGAAACGTTCTGCATTTCTTCGCCGCACCTCATTCATTTACACTTCTGTTGTGATTTCGCCTGTCAGGGAGCTTGATTGGAGCAGTTTTCTGGGGCGGTCTGCTCTCGAATCGCCTTCGAAGGAAATCCTCGATTTTCTGCTTAGCAAGCCGGTGCTCATCACTGGCGCGGGCGGATCAATCGGTTCCGCTCTCGCGTTGCGTTTGGCGCGCCTTGGCCTGCCCGGACTGACGATGCTTGAGTCCGCCGAGAACCACCTCTATGATTTGCAGCGCCAATTGGCCGGGCTGGAAGAGGTTGCCGCCTACGCGGTCCGGCAGCCCTCGTTCATCCTGGGAAGCACTCTGGATTGCGGACTGATCCAGGATCTCTTTTCCATGCACCGACCTGGCATTGTTTTTCATACCGCCGCACATAAACACTTGCCGTTGCTCGAAGAACAACCTATTGCGGCCATCACCAATAATATTTTTGGCACAGAAATTGTTACAGCAGCAGCTAGCGCTTTTGGCGCACGCATGATTTTGCTCTCCACGGACAAAGCCGCAGAGCCCACATCGATCATGGGAGCGACCAAGCGAGTTGCCGAAGAAATTGTCCTTACTTCCGGCGGTACGGTGCTGCGCCTTGGCAATGTTTTGGGTTCAAGCGGCAGCGTGGCAGAAGTGTTTGCAGGTCAGCTCACACGCGGCGAGCCATTGACCATTACCGATCCTGATGTCCGCCGTTACTTTCTCACCTTCGATGAAGCCGTAGACCTGCTCCTCTCTGCAGCAGCGCATCCCGGCTCTTCCGCTCTGCTGGCTCCGCATTTGCCTGCGGCGCACCCCATCACTGAGTTGGCTAGCTTTATGAAGGGCCATATCGTTCCGGACGGCGACGCTCCCTCCTGCGTTTTTACGGGTCTTCGTCCCGGAGAAAAAATGAGCGAGCGTTTCTGGAGCGACTCCGAATGTGCCATCCCGACTGGTCCGGGCAACCTGGTCGCGATTCAGCCAAAGCGTCTGGCACGTGCACAGCTTGAGAAAGGACTTGCCGCACTGCATGCAGCGGTTGACGAACGGAACTCCACCGCTGCACTCGCCCAGTTGTGCATTCTGGTTCCCGATTTCCAACCCAGCGCGGTTGCGCTTGCCTATACGCATGCCTCTGGTCAGCGGGTGTGCGCTTGAACGCCTCTACTTCACGCGAGCCTTCAACGCGAAGACGCATTGGTGTCGTAACGACCTCACGCGCCGACTACAGCCATCTATATTGGCCCTTGCGCGAGTTGGCCGGCCGTCGTGATCTTGAGCTTGGCGTGTTCGTTATGGGGCCGCATCTTTCCCCTGAGTTCGGCGACACAGTCCGTGAAATTGAACATGACGGTTTTCCCATTCAGGCGCGCGTTGAGTGTCTGCTGAGTTCCGATACCGATACCGGCATGGCCAAGACCATCGGCGTAGCAATTCTCGGTCTTGCCGATGCGCTCACTTCCTGGCGGCCCGATCTGTTGCTGCTGATCGCCGACCGTTATGAGATGCTGGCGCCCGCTGCCGTTGCTGTTGCTTTGCGCATTCCCATCGCCCATATCGAAGGCGGAGAGATAAGTCAGGGCGCCATCGACGACCATGTCCGCAACGCGCTGACCAAACTTGCGGCGATTCACTTTACTTCGACCGAGACCGCCCGCCGCCGCGTCATTTCCATGGGCGAGGAGCCCTGGCGCGTGCATTGCGCGGGCGCACCATCGCTGGACCACATACGCCGTTCCACGCTGTACGGCCGCGCCGAACTCCAACACCGTCTAGGTCTCGAACTCAAGCCGCCTACACTTGTGGCCGCATGGCACCCTGTCACAATCCTCCGCGACACCAATGTGGAAGCCGATGCATTTTTTGCCGCAATGGCCGAGGTACCCGGCCAGCTCCTGTTTGTGTATCCCAACGCGGATGCAGGCAGCCGGGCTCTCATTGAACGCACCAAGACGCTTGCATTAACGCGCGCCGGTACGCATCTGTTCGTCAACCTCGACGCCGTGACTTATTTGAGCCTGCTTGGCCAGACTGACGCGCTGGCGGGCAATTCATCGAGCGGGATCATGGAAGCGGCCTCTTTTGCTCTGCCTGTCGTGAATGTGGGGATACGCCAAAAGGGGCGCGAGAGATCTCGCAACATTATCGACGTGGCTCCCGAGGCTGCAGCCATCTGCGCGGCAACCGAGCGCGCACTCAGTAGTGAGTTCCGCAAAAGCCTTGCCGGAATGGTCAATCCTTACGGAAATGGAAGCGCCGCCACCACAATCGCGGAAGTACTGGCCACGGTTCCGCTCGATGGCTTACTCATTAAGCAACCAGTACCGCTGACAGATACAGCAGGCAGCACCGGGGACGAACGCGCATGAGTGCCGGCATTCCGCTCTCAGCACCCGATATCACCTCTGAAGAAATCGAAGCTGTCACCGCGGTTTTGCGAACGTCGTATCTCAGCCTGGGCCCCGAACTTGCAGCCTTTGAAGCAGCGCTCGCTGCATATCATGGCGTGGACCATGCAGTTGCGGTCAGTTCAGGCACGGCCGGCCTGCACCTTGCACTGTTTACACTCGGGATAGGTCAGGGCGACGAAGTGATTTTGCCGTCGTTCGCTTTTGTGGCTGTAGCCAATGCGGTACTCCAAGTGGGCGCGATTCCGGTCTTTGTCGAGATTGATCCACTCACACTCAATCTCGATCCGGCAGCCGTTGAGCAGGCCGTCACGCCGCGCACTCGAGCGATTCTGGTTGTTCACACTTTCGGAGTCGCGGCCGACATGGATGCCCTGCAGCGTATTGCGCGCCGTTATGGCCTGGTTGTCATAGAAGATGCATGCGAGGCGATCGGCGCGGAGTTCGACTCGCAGCGCGTGGGCAGCTTTGGCGATCTGGCGATCCTGGGTTTTTATCCGAACAAGCAAATCACTACCGGCGAGGGCGGCGCTGTGCTCAGCCGGAGTCCCGCGCACGCCGCGCGACTGCGCAAACTGAGAAATCAAGGCCGCAACGCGAATGCAGGCTGGCTCGATCACGAAGAACCAGGGTACAACTATCGCCTCTCCGAACTGGCTTGCGCTCTGGGCCGGGTACAGTTGAACCGCCTATGCGAGATACTGGCGCAGCGCGTGGCGGCCGCGCAACACTACCATGCACTCCTTGCTTCTATACAGGAACTGGAGCTGCCTCCAGGTACGCTTTCTCGCCGAGTCATCAGCTGGTTCGTCTACGTCGTCCGCCTGCCGGAGAGCGTGGATCGCGGCAAGGTGCAGGAGTTCCTTGCCGGTAAAGGCATTGCAACCGGGCGCTATTTTGCCCCTATCCACTTGCAGCGCGCCTGGCGGGCGCATCCCAGTTCCAGTGCGGCTCGCCTCGCCATTACAGAGTCCATCTCGCGCAGAACGCTCGCACTGCCCTTCTTCAATTGCATTACGGCTGACCAGCAAGAGGCGGTTGCCGAGGCGCTATCCAAAGCAATTGTCTCCGCGGGTTAGAGTTGTCGACACGGGATCAGTTAATCCTCTTGGCGGTTGACTGCTTCAGATACTGGCGAGAGCACAAATTCCAATCAACCAGACAGGTGCCACTCGCTCCAATTCTGCCGCCTTTAATGATCGTCAACACGCGCTATCTGTACCTATTCATCGAGCACCTCCTGCGAAACCGCAATGAGTGGGGCACGTAGCGCCCAGCGATTTGTGACTGGAGCTATTGCACTCGCGTTCCGTTGCTCTGGTTCAGGACCACCTGGTTCTGGCCTGGCTGGATGGCCACCGGTTGCAGCCACATCCATGCTTCATTGCCGACCCTTGCTGAGATGAAGAGATAGTAAGTTCCGGGGGGCAGTGGCGGCAGCGTGGCATTGCCTTCAGAGTCTGAGAGTGCGCCGCCGGCTGCGCTGGCTTTGTATGCATTGGCGATCGCAGCGCAATCGGGCGATTGATTGGCGCATGCCATGGCAAAGTACTTGATGGGCAGCGTTCCGGCCGGCACGGTGACGCCCGCTCCGCGCACTACCTGATCGAAGCTCGACTTGAGCACCACAAACGGCTTGCCGGCAAGGGGGTTCGCCTGTCCTGCTGGAACTGTGAGGCCCGAATGGATGGCGAGATTGGCGTTGGCTGTCGCGGTTGATCCGGTTGGAATGGCCGCCGATGCAGTCATGCTCGTAGAGAGTTTCTCGGGAATCTCCGTGGCCGGGGCGAGCGCCGCCAGATTGCATGTTCTTTCAAGCGGAGCAAACGTGAAGCTGTCTCCGTTTTCGCTGGTGACGACTCTGCCGTGGACCTGATAGGCCGCGGTGCCGCCGGGGTCGAGTGATCCATCGGCGTTGAGCACAAGCTTCAGCGGATGATCGGGCGCTTCCACGGCGACTACGGCGCGGCTGGCTTCAACGCGCACGGTGTAGGGATAGGCGCGCGCTGCCTCAGGTCCGCAGCCAAGCACTACCGACTCTGGATGAAACTCAACGCTGAAACCGGTAGCAGCAGACGCGAAGATTCCGTGCATGCGAATGCCCGGCGGAGTGGGCGGACCCTTGTCACCGTTGTTGAACAGAGCGGTCAAGACGCCGGTTGCGCCCTGGGTCAGGGTAGCACCGGCATTCTTTGATGAAAGCGCGGGCGCAACGCAATTTGCCCGTTTGGGCGCGTAAATTGGCGCAGGCCCTGCCGCCGGGGTTGCAGGCACATAGGTTGATTGTGTCGACGTGGTCGACGTGTTGTACGTTTGCCCGTTCTGCGTAAGGTTGCCGCTTCCCGCGTACGGCGCGGCTTCCATGGGAGTCAATTCCTGGTTCGTTGTAACCTGATGCGATTCGTAATGACCGGGAGTTCCGCCACCTCCGCCGTTTGTGTAGCCAGTGATGACGCGCCCGTCGATGACCAGCGGGCCCTGGCCCACGAGCGCGCCGTCTGCGCGCAGGGCCAGCGTGGTTGGGTGCGGTCGCGTGTCCATCATGACGTAGGCGGCATTGCCGCGCATCTCGATCTGATAGGTGTAATGATCGGCTGCGAGGCCGGCGCAGGTGAGAGATGCTGTGCGGTCGCCGAATTCAATGCGCCATCCGCCTGTGCCGGCGAACGCGCCAGACAGCTCAGGGCCGGGCTTGAGGTCCGGCTGAACCTGCGACATGAGACGCCCCGTCATCTCGTCCAGGCCCCGCACCAGCGCGTTGCCTGTGCAGACGGCGGGAACTCTGCCTGAGGTCACGCAGCGCGCGATCCTGCGCTGCTCGGTGGTTTTCTTGTACTCCTGCGCCTCCAACTCCTGCTGACGCTGCTCCTGAGCATTCATTTGCTCCTGACTGCGGCGCCGGTTTTCCGCCTGGATGGCGTTCTGTCTCCTGACGTAGTCCTGATGGGCGGCAATTTCCTGCCGGCTTGGCGGCTGGCAGGTGGGCAGCAGCTTTTTCAGCGCTCCGCGGGTAGTGCTGGTGTAGGTCGTCATGCCGTTTTTCAATTTGTCGGGATGACCGACCATGCAATACGACGTGTCGGAGAGGTCGTGAATGTTGCAGCTTTCGACATACAGGCGCTCTCCATTGCAGACGTAGTTGACTTGCAGCATGATTTCCTGCGTGAGGGCAGGGTGGCAGAACGACAGAAATGCCAAAGAGAGCAACCAAGCACATAGCCTGCTCCAGCCACAAAAGCTGAGACACATATTGACCCCCAAGAGATGCAAAGGCCGCAGCCCGCAAGACCCAGATCGTGTGAAAGCCCTTGCCTGAATTTCGATTGGCCGGCGACCCGCCGGGGGAAGAAGGTGGCTTGATGTTAGTTCCAAGTGGTGTGGAAGGCAAGAACAGGAATTGAAATGAACAGATGGAAGGTATGGGACGAAGCGGTGGGATGGGTTTTGAGGTATCCCACTCATCGATCAAGAGTGAGCTTGATGAATGGGATACCCAAAAATGTTGGAGAGGTTACTACTTTTTGGGTGTGAGGCGGTAGAGGCCGCCTTCCGGGGAGTCTTCGAGCATCCAGAGAGCGCCGTCGGGTGCTTCTTCAACGTCGCGAGCGCGGAAGCCTACATCCCAGCGCTCGGCGGGCGTGGCTCCGCCTTTGCCGTCGAAGGTGATGCGGCTGAGTGACATGGTGGACAGGCCACTGATAAAGGCCGACCCGCTCCATTGCGGGAACATGGAGCCTTTGTAGAACATGAGATTGCCGGGCGCGATGACGGGTGTCCAGTAGATGACGGGCTTGGCGAGGTCGGGCCGGGTGTCGGGGCTGGGGATGGGTACACCGTTGTAGTTGGTGGCATAGGAAACCAGCGGCCAGCCGTAGTTCTTGCCGGGCTCGATGAGGTTGAGTTCGTCGCCGCCGCGCGGGCCGTGCTCAAGCTCCCATAGGCGGCCGTCGGGAGCAAAGGCCAGGCCGTAGGGAGTGCGGTGTCCGGTGGTCCATGTCTCGGACGGCGTGAGGTTGGGGCCGGGGAAGGTAAATGTTCTTACGACCGGTGCGGTCTTCGCTACTTCAGTGTCGCGTGGCGGATCTATGACGGGCACGGTGGCTGCGCCGACTTTGCCAGCCATTGGGTTGCCGGGGGCGGGCTTGCCATCGAGCGTAAGGCGCAGGATCTTGCCCTGGGGCTGGTTAGGATCCTGGGCGGGTAACATGCGCTGGCGATCACCGGAGGTGAGATAGAGGAGCTTGCCGTCCGGGGAGAAAGCGACCTGTGCACCGAACTGTCCGCCACGGCCTCTTTCAGGATCGCGCCAGATGACCTGGAGCCCTTCGAGGCTTGCCGAATCCTTGCCTATCTTGAGCTGAGCGCGCGCCAGAGCCAGGCTTGAGCCGCCATCGCCGGGTTCAGCATAAGTGAGATAAATGCTGTGGTCCTGGACGTAGTGCGGCGAAATGAAGACGCCTAGCATGCCACCTTGTCCCATGCTGAGAACGGCGGGCACATTTGCTACAGGCGTCTTTTCTCCCTTTTGCGTGACCAACTGAAGAGCTCCGACCTTTTCTGTGATGAGCATGCGGCCGTCGGGCAGGAAGGCAATGCGCCACGGCAGATCGAGTGTGGCTACCTTGGTGATATTGAAAGGAAGGTCAGACTGAGGCTTCAAATTACCTGCGTTGATCTGCGCGTTAGCCTGGGACACGGCAAGGGCCAGAAAGAGGCCCGCAAAAGTTAGCTGCTTCATATGTGCTTCGATTCTCCGTTCTGACTAGTCCGGCGCGGGTTGGTATGCATTGCGAATCGGGGTGGTGGCTTGAACTGCTACGGGCTTCTCAGGTCAATGTAGCAATTTGGACTGTCTGAGTCCAAATTTGTTACGGCGCAGGATTGTTCGGCAGGCTCATGAGGAGGCTGGAGATAGTACCGCAGAGCCTGTTGCGGTCGGAGAGAGAAGAGGCGCAGAGACGAGACTTTTGGGACCGGCCGGACGTCCGAGAAGATTATGGCCAATTGCCGGGTGGAGGGGCCGTGCCTGTTGATTACAGCGCGGCGCGGCCTGGAGCGGCGATTTCTGCCAGCCTTTGGCCGATTGTGATAGAGTGCGGTCTGGCAGAAGATGGCCTTACCATTCGTTGCATAATACGAAGTATGTCTTGCAGCATACCCACCAATACCGGTGATCGAAGTTCCTAGCGGCTAGGTGGTGGAGAGGGCCCGGAGGTCGCGCGGGGCGGTCTGCGTCTTGCGTGAATGGTCTACACAGAAAATTCAGATTGGAACGCGCGTTTGCGCAATTCAAGTGGAGTGGCCCAAGGAACGATGATGCGATATCCCCGGAAGGTTTTGAACATTTTTCTGTTCGTACTTTGCTGTAGCGGAATGGCCGTGGCGCAGCCCGAATGGACAACTTGGAAGCACTATCTTGGGAACTCGGCGAGTTCCCACTATTCTTCACTGAAGCAGATCAATACGGGCAACATCGACAAGCTGGAGCAGGCGTGGAAGTTTCCGACCGGAGATGACCTGACCTACACCTTCAGTCCAATCGTCGCGCATAACGTTGCGTATTTTGCGGCAGACGGTGGAGCGCTAGTTGCGGTGGATGCGGCTACAGGCAAGCAGCTATGGATCTACAGGTTTGCGCCGCAATCGGCCGTGCGTTCGCGTTTTGGCGGAATCGCCGGTATGCGCGGTGCGAACTATTGGGAGAGCAAAGACGGGAAGGACCGCCGGATCTTTGTGCCGTACGGAGGCGATGAGCTGGCCATCAATGCACGGACCGGCAAGCTGGTTGATTCGTTTGCGGACCACGGAAAGCTGAGCCTGAAGATCGGAGTCAGCAGAACGACCAGGCCGCTGGCGTCGAGAACACCAGGAAGAATTTACGAGAACATTCTGATTCTGGGCAGCGCTACGGGCGAGGGGTATCTGGCGCCTCCGGGTGATATTCGCGCATTCGACGTGTTGACGGGCAAGCTGCTGTGGGTGTTCCATACGATTCCCAGGCCCGGCGAGCCTGGCTACGATACCTGGCCCAAGAATGCCTATAAGTACATGGGCGGCGTGGATGCGTGGGGCGAGCTTACGGTAGACGATAAGAACGGGATTGTTTTTGTCCCGCTGGCCTCCGCAAAGTATGAACTTTACGGCGGCGACAGGCCGGGCAACAACCTTTACGCCGACAGCCTGGTTGCGCTGAATGCCCGCACCGGTAAGAAGATCTGGTACTACCAGACCATCCACCACGATCTTTGGGATTACGACATGAATGCCGCGCCACAGCTCGTGACTGTTGAGCACGACGGCAAGAAGGTGGATGCGGTTGCGCAGGCTTCGAAGAATGGTTTCCTCTTTGTATTCAACCGGCTGACGGGCAAACCGCTTTGGCCAATCGAGGAGCGGCCCGTTCCGCAGAGCGACGTGCCGGGAGAGCACACCTCACCCACACAGCCGTTCCCCACTGCGCCACCGCCTTTCGCGCGCCAGGGCTGGACGGATAAAGATTTCTACACCGGGTTCATGCGGCCGGATGAAGTGGATCACTGGCGGGAGCGTATTGCGAAGGCCCGGAAGGGCTTTTATGAGCCCTTATCAATAAACCAGGAGACCATCGATCTTCCCAGCGTGAATGGAGGCGCACTCTTCTTCGGATCCGCAGCGGATCCAACCAATGGCACGGTCTACGTGCTGAACAGGGACATGCCATCGATTGTGAAACTGGAGCCGGCAGGACACTCAACGAGCGCGAATGCCGGCGGCCTGATACCGAGCCGGCCTCCTGCGGCAGGAAGAGAACGGCGTCGTTCAGGGTTTCCGACACACGAAGAGATGGGACGCGCAGTGTACGAACAGAACTGCCAGGTGTGTCATGGTCCTGAGCTGAAGGGAGATCGCGGGCCGGAGATCGACAAAGCGGTCAGCACCCAGGGTGCGGAAACAGTGATGAACACCATCACCAAGGGCAAAGGGCAGATGCCTCCGTTTGCATCTCTGGGCGACGACTCGATCAATTACCTGATGGCGTTTCTGAGAGATCCGGACGCTGCTCCGCCGGGTTCCGCGCCGTCCTCGGCGATGCAGGCCATGGTTAGATCGCTGTCTGAGCCGCCCTATCCAGAGGGTGTGGAGGGACCGCCATCGCGCTACAAAACTGGCTACGGTAATGAGCCCTACATCATTACTCCTCCTTGGAGCTACATCACCGCGTACGACCTGAATACGGGCAAGATCAAATGGCAAGCTCCGTACGGCGGAATTCCGCAAGCGCCTCCAGAAGACCAGATGAAGGGTAATGCCTATCCGAAAAGCGGCATGGTGACCACCGCCGGAGGTCTGGTGCTGTTTGCCGGAAACGATTCAAAGCTCTATGCACTGGACAGCGCGACGGGCAAGCTGATCTTCAGCAAGGATCTGCCGAACGGATCGCAGGGCGTGCCCGCCGTCTACCAGGTCAACGGACGGGAATATGTTCTGGTGAACGTGAGCGGAGGAGGCACACCGTATCCAGAGGGAGCCTATGTGCCGCCGGGAGGCAAGACGAATCCCACTGACTGGAAGGGATACATGGCGTTTGCGCTTCCGGAGTCTGAAGCCAAACACTAAGCACGAATATTTTGAGGGCAGTGACAGCGGGCGGCATCTTCAAAGAGAAGATGCCGCCCGTCTTGATTTTGCGGTTATGCGCCAATGGCGATTATGCGCTGGTGTAGGAGATATGGCCTTCGCTAATGGTCCAGCGGATTTTCCCGCGCATTGTCCAGCCGTCGAAGGGTGTGTTTTTGGCTTTTGACTTCGATTCGGACGCACGGTAGGTCCACTCGGCCTTGGGGTCAAAGACGACCACGTCCGCATAACTGCCCACGGTGAGGGTGCCGCGATTCTTGAGTCCGAGCAGGGCTGCGGGCTGCGCGCTGAGCAGGCTGAGGACGCGGCCGACGGGCATCTTCCACTCCTTGTGCAGCCACTGGAGCGAGAGGCCGAGAGCGGTTTCGAGGCCGGTGATGCCGTTGGGGGCGTGCTCGAAGTCCACTTCCTTTTCATGCGTGGCGTGCGGTGCGTGATCGGTGGCAATGGCGTCGACTACGCCGTCGAGGATGCCTTCGATCATGGCGTCGCGATCTGCGGCGGAGCGCAGCGGTGGATTCATTTTGGCGTGCGTGTCGTAGAGGCCTACGTGCTCTTCAGTGAGCAGAAAGTGGTGCGGAGCCACCTCGCATGTAACGCGAAGACCATTGCGGCGGGCCTGGCGCACGGCGGCTACGGCGGTAGCGGTGGATGTGTGCGCCACGTGCAGATGCGCGCGGGTGTCGCGCAGATCGGCCACGAGGCGAATGTCGCGCTCAACGATCTGCGATTCCGCTTCGACGGGCATGCCGCGCAGGCCGAGTTTGAACGAGACCGGACCTAGGTTCATGCTGGCGCCCTGCGTAATGCGCGTGTCTTCAGCGTGCTGAATGACGCACAGGCCCATGCGCGCGGCGGCGGAAAGCACTTCGCGCATCATGCTGTCTTTGAGGATAGGGCGTCCATCGTCAGTGACGGCGACCGCGCCCGCCGATTTGAGTGCGGCAAAGTCGTTGACCGCTTCGCCCTTTGAGCCGCGTGTGGCGGCGGCGATGGGAAAGACTCGCGCCACCGCACCGCGCTCGGGAGCCTGCATCCAGCGGGTGATCTCGGGCGAGTCGTTGACGGGCGTGGTGTTGGGCATAGCCGCGACGGAGGTGAATCCGCCTGCTGCTGCGGCTGCGGTGCCGGATGCAATGGTTTCTTTGTATCCCTGGCCGGGCTCACGCAGATGCACGTGAATGTCAATGAGGCCGGGAGCTACGGTGAGGCCGGTTGCATCCAGGACTTGAGCGCCGTTGGCGTTCTTGAGCTTGCCTGGGCCCGCGATTTCGGCCACGCGGCCGTCCTTGAGCAGAATGTCCTTGGCGGCGTCGACGCCGGCAGCTGGATCGATGAGATGTCCGTTGCGAATGGCGATGGCGGTCATGCGCGGCCTCCTTGCTGTGCGGAGAGCAGAGCGCGCTCCACGACGGCCATGCGGATGGCGACGCCGTTGGTGACTTGCTCGAGGATGCAGGACTGAGGGCCGTCGGCTACGCCGGCGGTGATCTCCAATCCGCGAATGATGGGGCCGGGATGCAGAACGATGGATTCCGGGGCAAGTGCGGCCAGCCGCTGGCCAGTGAGCTGGTAGCTGTCCTTGTACTCCTGCAGGTCGAGCTGCAGGCCAGCGAGCCGCTCGGCCTGGATACGCAGCATCATGATGACCTGCGAGCGCTGTATCGCGGCTTCAAAGTTGCGCTCGATCTCAATTCCGGGGCCTGCATCGGCGGCCATCTCCGGCAGCAGTTCCTTGGGGCCACAGAGCACGACCTTTGCGCCGAGCCGCGGCAGCAGCAGCATGTTGGAGCGCGCCACGCGGCTGTGCAAGATGTCGCCCACGATGGTTACTGTGACGCCAGCGAGCGTTTCCGGCGTGACCTGGGTTGCTCCGTCGCGGAGATGGGCAAGGATGGTACGCAGATCGAGCAGCGCCTGCGTGGGGTGCTCGTGCATGCCGTCGCCGGCATTGAGCACAGGCAGGTGCGTGGAGGCTTCAAGCAGCCATGCGGCTCCGGATGAGTTGTGGCGAAGGATGATGGCCTGAGCGCCGAGCGCGCAGAGAGTCCGGCCGGTGTCCTTTAGCGACTCACCTTTTTCAATACTGGAGCTGAGGTTTGAAACGAGCGTCGTGTCAGCACCCAGGGCCTTTGCCGCCAACTCAAAGCTGGTGCGCGTGCGCGTGGAGGACTCGTAAAAGAGCAAAGCAACGCGGCGTTTGGCCAAGATGTGGACACGCTTGAGCGGGTCTTCACGTTCGAGGGCGGTTGCACGTTCGAGGATGTGGCCGACGCCTTCAAGGCTCAGATCCATTACGGAGAGCAACGAACCAGGATTGAAGGGAAACGGTGATGCAGGAATTGGAGGTGGATTCAGCGGGCGACGAACTGCGGTGACGGGACTCATTTTCTCGGCTTTCAGCTTTCAGCTCACAGCCTCTAGCTTGTTTGCGGCGGGTTTAGGACCTTGCTAATCCACCCTTCTCACGATGTGACCGTGAGAAGGATGAGGCACCCGGCACCCACCGCGGATGCTTTTGATGAGTTGAACTAACCCACGCGCTCGACCAGCAATACCTGATCGCTCTGGTCAACCTCGTGGAACTTGACTTCAATAATTTCGCGGCTGCTGGTGGGCACCGTTCTGCCGACATACGTTGCCTCAATAGGCAGCTCGCGGTGGCCGCGGTCAATCAGCACTGCGAGCTGAACGCGGCGCGGCCTGCCATGGTCGAACAGGGCGTCGAGTGCGGCCCGCACAGTGCGGCCAGTGTAAAGAACATCGTCGCAGAGCACGATGTCGCGACCTTCGATGTCGAATCCGATGGCTCCGGGGGTGACGACCGGGCGGACGTCGGCGGTGGACAGGTCGTCACGATAAAACTGGATGTCGAGAACGCCGGTATCGACCGGACGCTTTTCGATGGTGGAGATGAGCTTGCCAAGCCGCTCGGCCAGAGGAATGCCGCGGCGCTTAATTCCAACCAGGGCAAGGCCTTCGCTACCATTGCTCTTCTCAACAATTTCATGGGCCAGGCGCACCAGAGTTCGTTCAATCTCCGAGGCGGACATCAGCCTGCCCTTCAGACGCAGGTTGGGGTTCTCTTGGGATTCGCTCATAGTTGTACTCTCGTGGCTTTTCTCTCGACGGATGATACGAGGTTTGCCGGTTCAGGGCAAGCTGTGGAGATGCCAGCATAAACCATGGCGGTGGTGTTTGGTTGGGAATCGGTGTGCGGTGACGCTCCGGAGCCGCCTGCGGACCCTAAGGCCGCGGGTCAGAACAGGTCGGGGATGCTGTGGAAGGCGATGCGTGTGGGCGCGGCTTTGTAGGCGGTGAGCATGGTGGCGGGAGCCAGAGTGCTGATGCCGTACTTGTTATTCAGCTCGTCCATTGCCTTGAGCAGGCGGGCACGGCTCTGCTCGCCATCGAGCGAGTCAAAGAGGTTGAGGGAGTGCAGGTGGTCAGGGACCAGGCCGTTGAGCTGGACGCCGATGAAATAGGGTTGATCGTATTCCCCTCCCGCCGGGCGATTAGCCCACAGGCGGCTGAGCGCAGCGATGAGCGTGGGGTTGTCCTGGCACTCGCTGAGGCGGACGTCGCTGTGCCATCCTCGGGTAGGCACGCCGAAGCGGCTTACCGGAGATTTTTCGCCGCGCGGAACAGCGAAGCCCACGGCGAGGCCAATGCTGGAAGCCCAGAGGTTTGCCGCGCGCAGCCGCATGGCGGCCTTGTGCAGCAGCTTAAGAGCTACGGCCCAGGCTTTCTCCGCGGTCCGCATCTCCGGGGCCAGCACATGAGAGTGGCTGATGGACTTGAGATGCTCGTGCTCGGACATGTCGAAGTCTTCGCCGCGCAGCCAGTGCCACAGGCGTTGGCCCCAGACGGAACCCCATAGCTCGCCGGCCTGCTCGCTGGTGAGCGCGAGCAACTGGCTCACGGAGTGGAGGCCCTTCTCGTTCAAGCGTTTTTCTGTGCGGGCTCCGATGCCCGGCAGGTCGCGTAGCTCGAGATGGCTGAGCGCTTCGGGAAGGATGTCGAGGGGGAGGGCGATGAGACCATTGGGCTTGTCCATATCGCTGGCGATCTTGGCCAGGTAGCGATTGGTGGCGAGTCCGACGGAGCTGCGCATCATGGGGCCGACGCTCTCAATGATGCGGGCCTTGACGCGCCGCGCAAGCTCCATGGCGGCGAGCAAAGGGCGTTCGCGACCCATGAGGCGGCAGGCCATCTCGTCGATGGAAAGCACGGCAGTGACAGGCAAGCAGCTTTCGACGGCTTCGACGATACGGTGGTGAAACTCGGTGTAGATTTCGTGGCGGCCTTCGATGAAGACGATGTCGGGGCACATGCGCCGCGCATCAGCGACGACCGTTCCGGTGCGGACGCCAAAAGCCTTTGCTTCATAGCTGGCGGCAATGCAGACGGTGGTGTCGGCCATCATGGGAACCACGCCCACGGGGCGACCGCGCAGCTCGGGGCGAACCTGCTGCTCTACCGATGCGAAGTAGGAGTTGAGGTCAACGAAGAGCCAATTGACGTATGGGCCTGCGACCGGCTCCTGAGGCGCGGGCGTTGCAGTAGAAGCCAACTCGGGGAGCAGATCGGGCGTTTCCGATTCCACGAACGCGTCGTCGACTGCCGGAGATTCGGGCCGCGTCGATGCGCTGGGGAGAGTATCGCCCGAGATATCCAGTTCCGAATTGGCATAAATCACCACCGATCTTCAATTTTCGCCTTTTATTCTCTTAAATTCAATTGAAATTACAAAATGTTCATGGATAATCAACTCAGAGCCTGAAAGATTCGTCCAACAGGTGATCCCGATTTCTACTCTGTTCGGGATGAGTTGCAGGTTCCCTTTACGTTATTGGAAAAGGCTGTGTCTTTATGACTGGGCTATTTCATTGGTTTGCGGTCAACTCAACGGTCCTTGCACTTTTGGTCACCCTCGGTGTAGCTGTCCTTCTGATTTGCTGTCTGAAGTGTTCAGATTGCTCGAAGCGCGACAAGGATGACCTTTTCAAGCGCCATGAAGTGTAGCCAGCCGGCCGCTCAATCGTCGATGAATTGCATTTGAGTAGGCGCACCAAGGCCTTTCTTTTTTCTTCACATTGCTAACAAGCGCAGCTACTGCTTCGTTGCCGGTTTGAGGTATTGCTCAAACTGCGACAGGATGCGGTTGTAGAGGTGCGTGCGATCATCGGCACCTGAGATGGAATGCGTTTTGCCGGGATAAATCTGCAGGTCGTACGGAATTCCAGATTGAATCAAGGCCTCAATGAATTGAACGGTGTTGGAAATGTGCACGTTGTCGTCGCCGGTGCCGTGCACAAGCAGGAGTCGGCCTTTCAGATTAGCAGCCGAGTTGACGACGGAAAAATCTCTGTAGCCCTCGGGGAACTCGGCGGGCTTGCTCATGTAGCGCTCAGTGTAGATGGAGTCGTAGTCGAGCCATGACGTGACGGGAGCGACGGCGATGCCAGCGCGTATGCGGTCAGAGTGTGTCATGGCGTAGAGCGTAAAAGTGCCGCCCCAGCTCCAGCCCCACCAACCGATGCGCCTCGGGTCGAGTTGCGGATATTTGGCGAGCGCGGCGTCAACAACGGTCAACTGATCTTTAAGCTGCACCGGGCCGAAGTTGTGCCACGCGGCCTGGGCAAAGGCACGTCCGCGATTGGGCGAGCCGCGATTGTCGGCGTGAAGCACGGCGAAACCATGTTGAGCGAGAAGCTCGTCAAAGAGCAGAGCGTCGTTCCACTTGTTGGCGACGGTCTGCGATCCGGGGCCGCCGTAGGGATTGATGATGAGAGGAACGGATGCGGGAGAGGTGACGCCCGCAGGCAGAAGCAGCGTTGCGTACAACGTACTGCCGTCTTTGGCTGAGACTTCAAGTTGCTCAGGCGCGCGAAGGTGGTATGGCTCGATGGCTCGTGTTTGCCAGAAGATACTGCACTTTCCTGTGGCCTGACACAAGCTGAGAACAGGCGGGCCGAGACGCGTTGAATGGCGGTCGACGAATGCTTCGCCATTGGGCGCGAAATTGGCGGTGTGAAAGCCCGCACCCTGGCTCAGTTGCGTGCGCTTGCCCTCGAAGCTGACGCTCCACAACTGCTGTTCGAGCGAGTTGCCTTCATTGGAGGCGAATACAACGCGCTTCTGTTTGAAGTCGACATTGTAGACTTCGCTCACGTCGAAGCCGCCGGTTGTGAGCTGACGCTCCAGTTTGGCGGTGGCGCTGCCTGGGTTGTCTTTGTCGTAGCTGTAGAGATAGATGTGATTGTGCCCATCGAGCCAATTGGTGAGCACGATGGAGCCGTCGGCAACGGAGACATCGTAGTTGTCGTCGATGAACTTTTCGTCGTCGATCTCAAGTACGAGACGCCACTGGCCGCTGCTTGGGTCAGCGAGATAGATGTCACGACGTTTCTGGTCGCGCGTGATGACCTCAATCCAGAGTGTGCGCGCATCGGCCCAGCCGAAGCGAGGGATGTAGTCATTTCCGGAACTGATGGGCAGTTTGACCCACACTGGTTTGCCGCCGTTGTTATCAACCACTCCAACACGCACATCGGGATTTGCGTCGCCGGGCTGCGGATATTGCTCGAGGTAGACGCTCGCGTGCGTGGGGAGCAAATCCTCGATGGGATAACGCGGCACACTAGTTTCGTCCATCTGCAGAAATGCGAGACGACTTGAGTCGGGCGACCAGAAGTAGTTGCTGCGGGTGTTCAGCTCCTCGTTGTAGATCCAGTCGACTTTGCCGTTAAGCAATTCGGGGTTGTTGGATTGCGCCACCGCCACGGTGGGCGTTCCAGGCACGCGCAATTGCATCACCATGAGGCTGTAGTCGCGGATGTAGGAGATGGATTTGCCATCGGGCGAGAATTTGGGGTCGTCGCCGAATGCCGCGCCTGTGTATCCGATCTCAAGGCCGGTGTTGTTGGAGAGGTCGTAGATCCAGAGGTGGCCATCGGCATCGAACAGGATGTGCTGCGAATCCCGCGCCCAGATGTAGCTGGCCGAATGGTAGCGTCGACGGCGGTCGCGGTCTCTCTCCGAGGCGTTATTGCGAATGAGTGGAGCCAGCTTGGCCCGGCTGATGAGCACATGGGTATGGCCTGAGGCGGGATCGAGATCCATCAACTGGCCGCTGTCGATGTAGGTGAGATGCTTGCCGTCAGGCGACCAGGTGAGCTGCTCGGGGCCGCCTTCGGTGAGCGAGCCGTGGCCAAAGATGGCTTCAACAGTGAGAGGTTTGTGATTGGATTGCGCGGCAAGGGTAGCGGCGCCGATGGAGATGACGGCTGCGAAAGTGAAACGGAATGATGAGAGCGGCAACGGCATTCCTCCACGACCGGGCCCCTGAATAACACGACGTAAGTAAAAGGGCCGAGGCGAGATTTGAGAATCAAGTCCTCCTCAAAAATGGGCAACCGGTCTTGATTGGATGATAGCGGAACTGGATGTGGGGCGCAGATGCAGGGTGAGTGTTCCGGCTATCCAAATAAATGGCACTGACGGAACGGCAAAAGCCTGGCGATGTGCGGCTCTCTCGCGCATCATTGAATTCATCGGGGAAGTCATCGGCGGCGCCAAGGTGACGGTGGCAGCAAAGCAGTCAAGCAGCGTCCAATGTATCTTTCTTTTTACCATCCGCGACGATAGTAGTAGGCCCAGTACGGGGTGGAGCACAGCGCCATCAGCAGCGCAACGAACCAACCGATGACGGTCCAGCCGAGGAAGACATTCAACAGCAGGATGGAGGTAGTGTTATGCGTGTGCCGCGCTGCGGCGATGATGGACGGCGCAAAGTAGAGTGCGGTCATGAAGAGCAGGAAATGCATAGTGGCTCCCGGAGTCGTACCTCCATTGATACGCAGAGCCTATTCCTGTTGTTCCATGGTTTTGCGAAGGATCTCACTCTACAATGATCCGGTATGCCCACACGTGTTCGTTCGCATGCGAAGGTCAACCTCGGTCTCGGCATTGGAGCGCCGCGGCCTGACGGTTTTCATTCGCTGGCCACCGTTTACCAGACGATTGAATTGCACGACATTGTTACGGTGACGGCGCGACCGGCCTCGGTGACGAAGCTGCGGCTGACGTCGAACGATGCGCGCGTGCCGACGGATGCGCGCAATACAGCGTGGAAGATGGTGGATCTGGTGCTTACGAAGATGGGGCGCTCGGCGGAGGTTGAGATCCACATCGAAAAGCGCTTGCCGGTGCAGGGCGGTTTGGGCGCGGGGTCGGCCAACGCGGTGGCTGCGCTGGTGGGACTGGAAGCGGAACTTGGAATTGAGAGTGGGGTTCCTGCTATCCCATCCTTTGAGCAAAAGGCGCTCGCAGGATGGGGCACCCAGGCTTCATGGAGGCTGGAGATTGCGTCCCAGGTGGGGTCGGATGTGCCGCTGTTTCTCGTCGGTGGGACGGTGCTGGGAGTGGATCGCGGCCAGGAAGTGTATGCCCTTCCGGATGTTGAGCCTACCTGGTGCGTGGTGGCTGCGCCGGAAGTGGGGGTATCGACGCCACAGGCCTTTCGCGACTGGGACGCCCTGTGCGCCACGGAAGGTTTGACCCCCGAGGCAAGTGCCGGTAAACTAAATGAGTTGAGCCGTGCCTATGCCAGCGCCTTCGCGGAAGGGATTCCGCAGGGAGGGCAGAGAGCGGGCTCTTCCGGTGTCCTCTCTGGTGGAGAGGACCTGGCCGGACCGCAACAGTCCGTGCTTGTCCGCACCGGGATCAGTAGCTGGATACAGAACGACTTTGAACGTGTCGTGTTTCCCCAGCAGCCTTCCCTTGCAGAGATCAAGCGTCTACTTGCGGGTGCAGCCACACCGGAAGCAGCCTCGTCTCTTGTTTCCATGCTGTCCGGGTCCGGTTCGGCGCTCTTCGGGTTGTACCTGACCCGGGGGGATGCGGAAGCGGCCTGCGAACGTTTGCGGCCAGTTGGAGTGAAGAGCTTTTTGACTCGCACTCTGCCGCGCGCAGCCTATTGGCGCGACATGCTTTCGCATTGACAGTGGTTCGTTCAGCGGGCGAAACTCGCGAACGGCTGCTCATGCTGGGCGATCGTCTAATGGTAGGACAGTGCCCTTTGGAGGCACTTGTCTAGGTTCGAATCCTAGTCGCCCAGCCACATTTTTGTAGCCGAGTATCAGCCAAAGCAAACCAGCTTGGAGGGAGTCGGAGATGGAAACAGGGACAGTGACGGTAGCGGTGGAAGTCCAACAACCCGAGAGTGCGGCGAAAGAGCCGGCAGCCAAAGAGACGCCGCGCGAAGGGGCAAAGGCCAAGGAAGGCAAGCCTGCCTCGGAACGCAAGCGGGCTCGCAATTTGAGCGAGGACAAGCGCTTCAGGCTGTTTTCCGGAACCGCCAACCCTGAGCTTTCACGCAAGATCGGCGAGCACATCGGTGTTAAGGTGGGCGAGACGAAACTGCAGCGTTTTGCCGACGGCGAAGTCTTCTTCCAGTTGCTGGAGAATGTGCGCGGCGTTGATTGCTTTGTGGTGCAGCCGACCTGCTACCCGGTGGATCAGCACCTGGTTGAGTTGCTGGTAATGATTGACGCGTTGAAGCGTGCTTCAGCGGCAAGGATCACGGTGGTGATGCCGTACTACGGATACGCGAGACAGGATCGCAAGGACAAGCCGCGCGTGGCTATCAGCGCCAAGCTGATCGCCGACCTGCTGACGACGGCGGGCGCGAATCGCGCGCTGTTTGTGGACCTGCATGCGGCGCAGATTCAGGGCTTTTTCAATATTCCCGTGGACCATCTGTACGCCAGCCCGGTGCTGGTGAGTCACTTCCGCGAGCTGAACCTGCCCGACCTGATGGTGATTTCGCCTGATCCCGGCGGCGTGGAGCGGGCACGGTTCTTTGCGCAGAAGATGGGCGCGCCGCTGGCGATTGTGGACAAGCGCCGCACGGATATGAACGTGGCCGAGGTAATGAACGTGGTGGGCGATGTGCACGGCAAGACCTGCCTCATCATTGACGACATTATCGACACGGCTGGAACGCTGGTGAAGACGGTTGATGCGCTGCTGAATGCTGGAGCCAAGGCGGTCCATGCATGCGCGAGCCACGCGGTGTTGTCTGGACCGGCGATCGACCGCATTGCCAACTCGCGGCTTGAGCAACTGGTGGTTACGGACACCATTCCGCTACGTGATGCGGCGCAGAAGATGGAAAAGATCAAGGTGCTCTCCGTTGCCGGGCTGCTCGGTGCAGCCATCGAGAGCATTCACATGGAGACAAGTGTGAGTACGCTCTTTAATTGAAGAGCAGCTTTTAGCTTGAGCAATAGAAGAACCGGTCTGGCTTCAAAAACGCAGGCCTGAGAAGCAGGAACTGAATCAGTCGAGCGACACGATTCAGCGCATGACGGTAACAAGCGGCGAAGAGCCAGAAGCTCAAGCGCTGCTTCAAACAAAGGGAGCGGGAGCGATTCAGCAAACAGCATTATGTAGAGGCTGAGAGCCGAAAGCTGACGGCTAATAGCTGTCTCCACCGTGCCCGAGACAAGAATCGAGAGACGAAATGCCTGAAGTAGTTGTAGCCAAGCCCCGTGAGGGCAAGTTCAACAAGAATGCCGCGCGCCGCGTGCGTGCCGCCGGCAAGATCCCCGCAGTTCTTTATGGCCCTGGCTCTGAGCCGGTTGCCGTTGAAGTAGACCCGAAGCATATTTCGCGGATTCTTCATTCCGAATCGGGTCACAACACGATTTTTGACGTTGAGATTCCCGGCCAGAGCGCTGCAAAGGCCATGATCGTCGACTGGCAGTACGAACCGATCAAGGATCAGTTGATCCACATTGACCTGAAGCGTATTGCACTGGACAAGGTTCTACGCGTGAAGGTGCGCGTGAAGCTGCTGGGCACGCCGCAGGGAGTGAAGGTCGACGGCGGAATTCTGGACCAGGTGCTGCGCGAGGTCGAAATCGAGTGTCTGCCGGGCGACATTCCCGGTCATATCGATGTGGATGTCACCGAACTGCGCATGCATCAGGTACTGCGCGTGAGCGGTCTACCGCACTTCGACAAGATCAAGTACGTGAGCGCGGAAGACGCAGCCATCGCGCACGTGATTGCCATTCGTGAAGAAGCTGCAGCGGCAGTCGAAACAGTGGAAGGTGCGGCGGTTGCAGGCGCGGCTCCTGCTGCGACGGAGCCGGAAGTGGCCAAGAAGGGCAAGACCGACGCCGAGGCCCCGGCGAAGAAGTAAGCTTTGGCTGACGCGAACGAATCCGTGGACCGGCGAACCCCGTTTCTTGTGGTGGGGCTCGGCAATCCCGGTCCTGAGTATCAATGGACGCCGCACAACGCGGGGTTCATGGCAATCGACCGCATCGCCCAGCAAGAGGGGGTTGTGGTCCAGAACCGGCGCTGCCGGGCCGTTACAGCGACCTGCCGTTTTGGGGGACGCGAAGTGGTGCTGGCCAAGCCGGAGACTTTTATGAACCTGAGCGGACTTTCAGTTTCCGCTCTGGTTCGGGAGTTTGAAGCTGACCCTGGCAAGGACCTGCTCGTGATTTACGACGAGCTTGACCTGATGCTGGGGACCTTCAAGATCAGGGAGCGCGGATCGCCTGCAGGGCACAACGGAGCCCGAAGCGTCACCGGTGCCCTGGGCACTCAGGAGTGGTTGCGGCTGCGCGTTGGCGTAAGTCTCAATCTTCCCCCTGAGGCCGTAGCCGCTGGTGGCGGAAGGCGAGCAGGCAAGGATTACTTGCTCTCGCCCATGCGCAAGGCGGATTTGACGGTACTGGATGAGGTGCTGGACCGAGTGGCAACGGCCACACGACGCATTCTCGAACTGGGACCGGCAGCCGCGATGAATGAGTTTAACCGGAAGGAGGACAGGGATCAGGGCGCAGGGAACGGGGACCAGAGTTGAAATCGCTCTGGCGTGTTGGTTGTTCGATTTTTTACTGTCCACCGTTCAATGTCTGCTGACTGCTGTCCACAATCGATTGTGAGGAATTAAACGATGTCCCGTTTGTATGAGGTTATGTTTATCGTTCGGCCCGACGTGGCCGAGGAGGAAGCCGACAAGCTGATCGCCGGCTTTACAACCACCATCACTTCGGGTGGCGGCGTGGTCAAGTCTGTTGAGAAGATGGGGCGACGCAAGCTGGCTTACCTGGTGCGCAAGTTCTCCGACGGCAACTACGTTCTGCTGACGATTGAAGCCGACGGAGCCGGCGTGCTCGAACTGGAGCGCCGCTTGCGTGTGACCGAGCAGGTGATCAAGTTCATCACCGTTCGCATCGACGAGGAAGAGAAGCGCTTGGCGAAGGTGAAGGCCCTGCGTGGAACGCGCCGCAAGCTGAGCGCGGAGCCCGCTGCTGCGCCTGCCCCTGCTGCTGCACCCGCACCCGCTGCGCCTGCCCCTGCTCCGGCTGCGGAGGCTTCACAGCCGGTTCAGGCGAACGCGTAAGGCTGGTTTGCTGACAACTGCCGCGGTCTGCGAGTGTTCGCAGACGGCGCGGCCCGATCCATTTGCGCAACGACGTCAGAGAAGACGCTACGGCGCGAGAGAGCAAAAGAGGAAACAACATGGCTGAAGAAACAGTAGGCAAGGCGCCCGAAGCGAGCGCACCAGCACAATCAACTGAAAGCGCGCCGGCTCGGCCAAGTGGCCGATCAGGTGGACGTCCCTCCGGCGGCCCGGGTGGGCGCGGTAAGTTTTTCCGCCGCAAGAAGGTCTGCAAGTTCTGCACAGAAAAAATCGATGCGATCCCATACCGTGACGTTCGTTTGTTGCAGGGATTTGTGGCAGAGCGCGGCAAGATTGTTCCGCGGCGGCTCACCGGTGTTTGCACCACGCATCAGCGCCGCCTGACCCGCGCCATCAAGCAGGCCCGGAACATCGCACTGCTGCCGTTTGCGACGCGGCACTAATGATGCGCGTTGTGGATTGATTTGCGCCGCCCGTGCGGCCTGATTTTGAATTTCGTGCGGCAGTTGGATTGCCGGCCACGGCCAGCGCTTCGCAGATTGCGGCGTTATGGTTCGCGGCGGGAGAGTAGTCCGCCAAGCCGCTCGTAGAAACTGGAGAGATTCACATGGAAGTCATTCTGAAGGAAGACGTACCCAATCTGGGCTTTCGCGGAGACGTGGTGAAGGTGGCAGATGGCTACGGACGCAATTATCTGCTACCCCGCAACATCGCAATGGAGGCGACCACGGCCAACAAGGCAGTGATTGAGCAGATGAAGGCTGCCGCTGCGCGCCGCTCGGCAAGCGAGAAGATGCAGGCAGAGGAATTGGCCGCGAAACTGGAACCGGTGGAGCTGAGCTTTGTCCGCAAGTCGGGCGAGGCAGGCCACCTGTTCGGTTCAGTCACTTCGGCCGATATTGCCGCGGAACTTGCAGCGCAGGGCCTCGACATCGATCGCCGCAAGATTCAGCTGACCGATCCGTTGAAGACCGTTGGCAACATCGTGGTGGGCATTCGCCTGCATCGCGAAGTGACCGCACACATCAAGGTGAAAGTTGTGGCCGAGGCTCAGGAAGAAGAGACCATCGAAGAAGCGAAGGTAGAAGCCCCAGCCGAAACCTCAGCAGCCGAGTAGCTCGCAATTTTTGTAACTGCCGCGCCGCGTCTCGCTTCGTGCGAGAGGCGGCGCGTGTTTTTGGGGACGTGCAATGGGAACATACCCTAGAAGATTTTCACTTCGGGCATGCCACCACAGAGCACGATGAGCTTCTTTATAGCTTTTGAGAACTTTACCTGGAAGCCGGGCCACTGATCTGCTTTGGAATAGGAAAACAGGAGCCTGACGCGGTTACCCGGGATGCTGGTGTCTTCAGCACCTGACTTGTCGTAGCAGGTTCGTGCCTTCGTTCCGCTGACCGAAACCATCGTGAGGCGAACAAGGTTTCCGCGAGTCTGGTAGGCATCGCTCGGGTCAAAGATATCCCACGCCACATCGTTTGAGTTCAGCGCATTCATGTAGATATCGCAATGGCCTTCAGGGCCGGTGATGGTCATAACGTGAGTGGTCCAGTTCATCGTGACTTCGCGATTATCGTTGATGCCATCATCGGGAGTAAGCAGAAGCAGGGCGCTGCGCACATACTCAAAGATCTCGGGAGCGGTGGCCGTCGGCTTGGGTTCAGGCCTTGATCTGCGGGTTGAGGTTTGCGCGGTGCACGCTGGGAGAACTGCGATCATCGCCACCGCGCAGATGCGTGCTATTTGCCCCATGTGTAATTTGCTCCTTTCACTTGCTTGCTTCCAATAGCCTTTAATCCATGTGTGCAGAGTTCACCTTCGCCGCCTCGGCCACAACCGCCAGAGGGCGGTCCCGCCGGGTGCGCAGAGTTGGAACCGCGGCCAGCAGGCTGCGGGTATAAGTGTGAGCCGGTGCGCTGAGAACCTGCGCGCCGGGACCCGACTCAACAATCTGACCTGCCTGCATGACGGCGACTCGACTGGCCACCTGGCCGACTACGGCAAGGTCGTGCGAAATGAATAGCATCGCCAATCCGTAGGACCGTTGCAAATTGCACAGTAGTTCAAGCACCTGCGCCTGCACAGTGACGTCAAGCGCGGTCGTGGGTTCGTCCGCAATAAGCAGCCGTGGATTGTTGATGAGAGCCATTGCGATGAGAATACGCTGGCGCTGCCCGCCTGAGAACTGGTGGGGGTAGTCACCGTAGCGAAGTGAAGCATCGGGCAGGTCGACGGCCTCAAGCGCCGCGATAGCCTTCTTTTTGGCTTCGCGCCCAGACCATGACGGGAAATGCGCCTGAGCGGCTTCAGCCACTTGCCGGCCGATTGACATCACGGGATTAAGCGCGGTCATGGGTTCCTGAAAGATCATTGCGATTTCGCGTCCGCGGATACGGCTCCACTGATTTGCCGGCTGCTGAAGCAGGTTGCGCCCGCGCAAAAGAATTTCACCGCTAGTTCTTGCTGTTGGACCAAGCAGGCCGAGGATTGCAAGTGCTGTGGCGCTCTTGCCCGATCCCGATTCGCCGACGAGACCAACGACTTCTCCCTCGTCGATGCTGAGGTTGATGCCGTGCACGACCTCCAGCTCGGCAAAGCTGACGCGAAGATCACGAATCTGGAGCAGAGAGCCCATACAGTTATCGTAGAGCACCTAGAATGCGGAAATCGCGGGGAAACTGTCGAGGCGAACCTTGGACAACATCGCTGGATTGACAGAGAAGGCCATAGAAGCCGAAGCCGCATAGGTTTTCATCTTGTTGTGAATCAATGATCCGAATTTCGGGAAGCCTATCAGAGAATTCTTGACAGCCGGCGTAGTAAGTGTGATTCTCGGAACTGGCAGCATCGATTGCGGTGCGATTTATTCCTCGTCTTGACTTCCCCTTAACCCAAAACTTCACAAATTATCCCGGCATACTGGGGCCCTAACAACCGTGAACGTTGTGTGACTTGAGTCGCTATCAGATCACACACTGCGATCACAGCGGTAATTCATTGCCAAAAACCAGGCTTATCACAGTTGTTGATGAGCTCTCAGGAAAACTACGCGCTGGGTCAAGGCGATTTATCCAGCTCGTATTCTGCCTCTTGGTATGTAAGCGGGAGAGCTAAAGAAGACCTTATCGAAGGTATGGAGTTACCCGGTTTCACAGGGTGCTCGAACAAACAACGTAAGTGCAATCGAAAGGAAAGAGGGCACGTGAGTATGACGCAAATGAGAAGTGTAAAAATGCTGGTGAGGAGCATGGTTTGTTTCGTTGCCGTTGTGGTCTTCACGGCAGGCGCTGCAATTGGACAATCGGATAGAGAGTTGGGCTTCGAAGTTCCCTATTCATTTCATGTCGGCTCAAAAGCGATGCCGCCAGGAAGCTACAAATTCTCGTTGTCTGCGAGGGGGACTGGACGCGTGCGGGTGCAGCCGGAAAAGGGCGGGGCAGTCTGGGTGAATGTTGTTGCGCCTCTCAAAGCGCGAAATGAACTTTTCCCTGGCGGTTATCTCGTCTTTGATAAATCCGCCAGCGTTCTGACGCTTTCCGAAGTGTGGATGGAGGGTATTGACGGCGTACTGCTACACGCAATACCGAGTGGACACGAACGCAAAGTCGTGGTGTCGGGAGCGCGCTTTGACCCAAATCGCGTCTACAACGGGAAGGCAGTCTATGACATGACCTGCGCCAAGTGTCACGGCGAGGATGGCAAGGGCAATGAAGGCGCTGACAAGTTCTTTAACACGAAGATTCCGCATCTCGCGTCGCAACGGATACAGAGCTTGCCGGATGAAGCCTTTAGAACTCAGATTGAAGCCGGAAATGGCAAGATGCCGCCTGTTGAAGTGAACGAGGGCGGTTTCCAGCATCGCCTACCGGCACAATACGTGGACCAAGTGATTGCGTATGTACGAACACTCAAAGGATAGCGCCCTTGACTTGGGTGCCTTACAGGCAAACAAAACAACGCTTCCAGTTGACTGGAAGCGTTGTTTTGTTTGCCAAACTGATAGGTCAACCGGATTGATGACCTTGCCCAAATCAATACCAAATTGCTTGCCGTCAATGACTTACCGGTCCACGCGGCGCAGAATTACCGGAACATTGGCGGGCATGGGCCGAGCAGGACCGCGCGAAGGATCGGATCCGTCCGGTGCAGGGCCGATGGCCGAGCGTACTCCAGTTGGCTCTGGATTGGATTGAGGCGCCGGCAATTCGCGTTCAAGCTCAATGCGGTCTCCCTTGAGTGTTCCGGCAAAACTGCTGTTGCCAATTTTGAATGAAACACTTGTGCCATCGACCTTGCCTGCTTCGATGGGAGTTGCGCCCTCCGATGCGCCGAATGAGCCTCCGCCGGAAGACTCCATTGTGCCCGTGAGCTGGCCGCCGCTCTGATGCAACGTGAAGATCGAGTTGTTGTCGGGAGCAAATCGCGCGAAAGCAGCGTCAGCGGCGGGCTCAGGTCTCCAAAGGCCCGTGATGCCTTGGCCTTTCGGCACTTCACGCTCCCAGACGGGAACCTGCGGGCGCAGCGTAACCTTCTTTGCCGAGATGGTTACGCGGGCCGATTCAAGACCGGGAGAGGTTGCTTCGACGTTAATGTCTCCGCTGTTCTTGAGCGATTGCACAAGCGCCATGCAGTAGCCGCTGAAGGCCTTGCGTGACGGGCCCTTGTCCGGTTCCTGGTTGGTGGGGTCGCCGTTGCCGGTGCCGATCAATTTGCCAGCGCCGGTGACTTTGAACCAGACTTCGTTGTCGGTGATGGGAACCAATCGGCCCTGCGCGTCGTGAACCGCGACGGCAAACATAGCTACCTCTTCACCGTCGGCATTGACTGTCTTGCGATCGGCGGTCATGACGAGCTTTGCTGCCGCACCTGTGGTTTCGCGCTTGGTGCTCATCACTAACTTGCCGTCTTTGTAGCCGCGGGCTTCAATCGCACCCGGCGCATATTTAACGTTCCATGCAAGGTGGCCGTCCTTCTTCATCTCTTTTGCGCCGAGGCTCTGGCCGTTATGGAACAGCTCAACCTTGTCGAGGTTCGAGTGCACCCACACGGCGATCTCCTTGCCCTCGTAGCCTGGCCAGTTCCAGTGCGGGAACAGGTGCAGAACCTGCTTTTCGGTCCACCACGACTGGTAGTAGTAGAAGGTGTCTTTCGGAAAGCCGCACATGTCAATGAAGCCGTACTGCGAGCTGATGTTCGGCCACGTGTTAGGCGAGGGCTCACCTCGGTAGTCAAAGCCTGTCCAAACAAATCCGCCGGAAAGCCATGGGCGCGAGTTGCAGAAGCTCCACCAGCCTTCAGCCGAAGCGCGGCCGGTAGTGGTGTAGGGATCGTATGAGCTTACGTAGCCCTTTTCATAGTCGGTGATGTAGATGCCGCGTGTGCAAACGGCGCTTACGGTCTCAGTACCGATGACCGGCTTGTCGGGATGTTCCTTGTGGTACGCCTCGGCACCGGGGTCCATGTAGTTGTAGCCCATCACATCGCATTCAACAAGACCACCGACGCCGATGGCATGAATGGGAGCAATCGATACGGGCCGGGTGCCATCATGCTTTTCAGCAGTGGCCTTCATGGCGGTAAGGATGTGAAGGCCCACTGGAGTGTTTGCGGTAGCTTCTTCGTTGCCCATGGACCACATGAAGACGCTGGGATGGTTGCGGTCGCGGCGGATGAGGTGCTCAAACTGGCTGATGCCCTCGGGGTTCGACGACATCATGCGGGTTTCATCGAAAACCAGCATGCCGAGTTGGTCGCAGGCATCGAGCAGTTCGGGCGTTGGCGGATTGTGCGATGTGCGCAGCCCGTTACAGCCGCACTCCTGCAGCTTGGCGATGCGGTAATACTGCACGGAGTCGGGAACAGCGGCACCCACGCCGGCGTGATCCTGATGGTTGCAGGTGCCTTTCACCTTGACGGGCTTGTCGTTCAGGAACAGGCCTTTTTGCGAATCGAACCGGATGGTGCGAATGCCGAATGGGGTCTCGTAGCGGTCAACGAAATTATCGCCTGCGCGCACTTCCGTGATGAGCCTATACAAATTCCTCTCTTCAAGCGACCAGAGGTGTGGCTGACGAACTACGATCTGCTGCGTGACGGCTTCTTCTCCGCCTTTGGTAACTGCAGCTAGCGGCGAAACTGATTTGCCCACTTCTTTGCCGGCTGGATCAAGCACAGTGGATATGACGCGCGCACTTGTGTTGGCGGTGCTGTCATTGGCAAGCTCGGTTTTGATGGAAAGAGTTGCTTGGCCGGCCTTTACTTCGGATGAAACAAACGTTCCCCATTGCCTCACATGCACGGGATTCGTCTTGACCAGCCAGACGTGGCGATAGATGCCCGCGCCCTCGTAAAACCAGCCGTCGCTCGAGGTGGCATCCACGCGCACAAGCAGGACGTTTTCGCCGCCAGGGTTTGCGAAGTCGGTTACGTCGACCGTGAAGGGATCGTAGCCGCCGCTGTGCCGAGTGATGTAGAAACCGTTGAAGACCACCATGGTTTCGCGGTAGGAGCCGTCGAACTCGATGGTGATGCGCTTGCCTGCATCCTCCTTTGAGAGCTCGAAGACGCGCCGGTACCATCCCACGCTGGTGTCGGGATAGGTGCGTCCCAGCGGATAATAGCCTTTGCTGTTGAGCGCGGGATCGTTCTTGAAGGGCAACTCGATGGCCCAGTCGTGAGGCAGATCGATAGCCTTCCAATCGCTGTCATCGAAGGCGAGATTGCCGGCGGGAAGAAAGTTGCCCGTCTTCTGGAAGGTGCCGGAGCGTCCAAGTCCGTAGGAGAAGTCCTTTGCGGGATCGTCGGCATTGCCCAGGTGAAAGCGCCAGCCGAAGTCGAGCAACAGCCGTTCGCGTCCCGCGCCGGGCATGAGATTTTTCGGCGCGGCTCCCGCCACCTGCGGATGAATCTCTTCCGCTGCGGCCTCAATGCCCGCGCTCATGGGGCCGAGTCCGGTTGCCGCTACTGCCGCTGGCGCCAGCAGGCTGGTTTTTAAAACATCACGACGTGAAAAGGTTTTCATTTCGTACCTCGTTCCGGGGTTTTCAACCGGATAATACTACCGTTTCCTCGGATCTATTGGCCAGCAGCAGGCATTGGCATTACCTCAACGTGCGCCAACTTTTCGTAGTAGCGCACAATGGATGCGTGATCGTGATCGATCATGCCATCGGCTTTGAGCGCCTGCAGAATCTCCATGATGGCTGCGGTCAGGGGCAGGGGTACTCCGAGATCGTGACTGGTTTCTAGCACGTTGCCGATGTCTTTGATGTTGATGCGGAGCGAGCCTCCGGGCTTGAAGTTCCGGGCAAGGATCATGGGTACTTTTGCGTCCATCACGGTACTGCCGGCCAGTCCGCCACGTATGGCTTTGTACACAAGTTCGGGATCGACACCTGCCTTGGTGGCCAGTACCAGTGCCTCAGACACGGCGGCAATGTTGAGTTGAACGATGATCTGATTTGCCAGCTTGGTGACGCTGCCTGCTCCATGGCCGCCGGTGAGCACCGCCGACGAGCCCATCGCCTTGAACACGGGCATCATCTCGTCGAAGTCAGCCTGAGATCCGCCAGCCATGATGGAGAGCGTGCCGTCGATTGCTTTGGGCTCGCCGCCGCTCACCGGAGCGTCCATCATGCGAACGCCTTTTTGCGCCAGCGCTGCAGCCACCTCCTGGCTGGTCTGGGGCGACACAGAGCTCATGTCCACCACGATCGCGCCCTTCTGCGCACCCTCGATTACTCCGTCTTTGCCCAGGATGACAGACCTTACGATGGGAGAGTTCGGCAGTATGGTGATAACGATCTCGCTCTTTGCCGCCACGTCTTTGGCCGAGGAACCGGCCGTTGCGCCGGATTTGACAAGCTCATCCACTGCCGATGGGTCGATGTCAAAGACGTTCAGACTATGGCCGGCCTTAAGGAGGTTCCTACTCATGGGCTTCCCCATGATTCCGAGTCCGATGAATCCAATTTTGCTCATACCTGCGTTTACCTTTCAGTTCGGGCGGAATCCGCGCCGCACTTCTGCATCGCGACTTACTAAGGTGAATGTATCCATCTGTAATGGATTCGTGCCGTCCACGCGCTTTAAGATGGTTTGACCATTCAGTCTACTCCCCTCTACGTGGATGGAGAGTATAGACTTGCAAGCAACACGAGAGGCATCCGGTTCGCTATGAAAAAGCCACGTCAATCCAACGTCGAATCCAAAATAAAGCGTGTACAGAAGATATCGATCAGCGAAGAGATCGCCAAGCAGATCATGGACCTGATCTCCCGCGGCGAGCTCAAGCCCGGTGATCATCTGCCGTCCGAGCGCGAGTTGTGCAAGAACTTTGGTGCAAGCCGTTCTTCATTGCGCGAAGCGTTGCGCTGTCTTTCTATTGTGGGCGTGCTGAATGCACGCGTGGGAGAAGGCACCTCAGTGGCGGAGGATGGCGAGCGGTTTTTGCACAAGATTATTGAGTGGCGGCTAATTACAGAACGCCATGATATCGAGAACCTGCTTGAAGTACGTATGGCACTGGAAGGGGTATCGGCGGCGGACGCGGCGTTGCATGCCACCGATGAGCAGATTGAAAAACTGCGCAAACTGATTGGCAGAATGAAGACGGCGCTCAAGGATGAAAAGAGTTACGCGGCGCTTGATCTTGAGTTTCACATTACGCTGGCCGAGGCTTCGGGGAACTCGCTGGTATCCGGCCTTATTGATCTTGTTCGCAATCAACTGGTAAAGGCGCTTCACAAGGTACTGCTGCTACCTCATGCCCTGCCGCTCGCGCACAAGGAACACTGTGCAATCTTCGATGCTGTAGAACACCGCGACGCGGATGGCGCACGCAAGGCCATGCAGGCACACCTTGAAGCGCACCTGAAGCGCTTTACGGGCGCCAATAAGAACGGTGGCCGTTCTGCCGGACGAACGGATGGAAGGCGCGCCGGCGTGAAGGCGACGAAGTCGGGGACACGGAAGCAACCGCCTGCGAGCGGAGAAAATACTCTGAGCATCGCGCCTTAGTCCGCGACAAAATTGCAGGGGCGAGCAACTGGGCTCAACACGATGCCGAGTACCTGGTGAATCCTGGGGTCACGTTGCAGGACGCTCAATCGAGGTGCTATTGCAAGCCTCTGCATGCGCGCTCAACTAGAAACGGAATCAGTGTGGACAGACGGATTTGGGCAGCCGCTAGTTCGGTGTAACGCATTTGCGCTTGTACAACAACCGTAGAAAAGCGACAGAATTACCGCGAGGATTAAACACCGAAACCGCCGGAGAGCATCCCGGCATAGGTTCATTCCCCAATCTAAATATAGAGGCGAATAGCTTAAGGAAGGCCTTGGTGCCGAAGAAGGGACTCGAACCCCCACACCCTTGCGAGTACGTGGACCTGAACCACGCGCGTCTGCCAATTCCGCCACTTCGGCACGGTACGTGCTCAGTCGATTTCGACTGAACAGGGAGCAACTTTGAGTCTCGCAAATGCGGCTAACTGTGTCAAATTTCAGTAGTCTGCGAGAAGGCCGGGGCGCAGCGCTCCGGCCTCTCAAAAGTCAACTATTTACACCAGCTTTGCGTCGAGCACGATCTCGGTGTTGCCGGCAAAGAGTTTCGAGATCGGGCAGCCGGCCTTGGCGTCGGCGGCAGCCTTGTCAAAGGCTTCCTTGGATGCGCCGGGGACGCTGGCGGTGGTGGTGAGAGTGATGCGGGTTACGGCGAATCCGCCGTCAGTCTTGGCCAGGGTAACCGCAGCCTGGGTTTCGATCTTGTTGGGGGTAAGTCCGGCTCCGCCCAGTTGCGCGCCAAGAGCCATTGAGAAGCAGCTTGCGTGTGCCGCTGCAATCATTTCTTCAGGGGTGGTGCCTGTGTCCGCGCCTTCAAAACGCGTGGCGAAGGAGTACTTTGCATCCTTCAAAAGGCCCGTTGCCAGTGAGATTGTGCCGTTGCCTTCCTTCAGTGAACCATTCCAAATCGCAGTTGCTTTGCTTGCCATATCTCCTCCTGTGGGGATGTTAAATCGGGTGATTGCCGTGTGATGCGGGGCCAGAAGAAACGAGCACGCCGCCTGGAAGCTGAAGGCGCTTGCCGCCCACCGGAGAGCCGGCCTTTGGGGGGATAAAACGCCTGCTCTTCCATGGTAATCTGTCGAGCATGTTGCCACGGCGGCCCACGGCGTTCGATCCTGATTTTGTGCCCGATTTTCCGGTTGATTTCTCACATCGTGAGCCGACGGCTACCTGCTACCAGGCGTCCGCAGAGGCCACAGCGCCGCCAATCGAGCAAGTCGATCACCACTGCCAGATATGCCCGACCTGCGGCTTCAGGCTGACTGGCCATCACTGCAAACTCGTCTGTACTCAGTGCGGATACTACCTTAGTTGCGCGGACTATTACTGAGACTCGCTCGCTTTGCGTACCGCCGCAAATTCATCGCCCGGCTTCCAGGCAATGGACTTATCCTGCGCGCTTGCCAGCCATCCCAAGGCAAAACCGAACTGCGCCATGCGCGCATCGCCGCTGAAGTTCCAATTGGGTTGGAACTCATCGGAAGGTTGATGGTAGTGGTGCTCAGTGTAATCGTCCATCTGGGCACGTCCCCATGCGAGAGCGTGGGCCTTAAACAGGTCGCCCTCATCGATGGAGAATGCAGGAATGCCGTGGCGGGCGAGCGAGAAGTGATCGGAGCGGTAGTAGTAGCCGGCCATCGGGTTTGAGTCGGGCATGAGCTTGAGGTCGAACGCTCTCGCGACGTTTTGGACGGTTGGCCAGAAGTCGGTGCGCTCCGCCCCTGTGAGTGTTGCCGAAAGTGGTATCCCCAGTGGCATGAGCGCGTCGTAGTTGAGATCGAGGGTGAAGTGCGACGCTGGTATGGGTGGATGCATGCCGAGATACTCCGAGCCAAGCAGACCTTGTTCCTCAGCAGTGACCGCCGCAAAGTAGATGTCGTGCGGCGGACGGATGCTTGCCTGGCCGAAGGCGTGCGCCATTTCAAGCAAAATGCCGCAACCGGTGCCGTTGTCGACTGCGCCGTTGTAAATGTTGTCGCCCTTGGCGTTCGTGTCGATGCCGAGGTGGTCGTAGTGGGCGGTGTAGAGCACTGCCTGGGTGCCGGGGTGCACGCCCGCAACGCGGCCGATAACGTTCCGGCTGGTGTAGCGGCGCACCTCACTTACGATGTGCGCGTGCAGCTTTACCTGCAGTTGGACGGCGTGGAATCCGCGCTTGCCTGCGTTTTCAATCGCCTGGTCGACGTTGCCGAGTCCGGCCATGCCGAGAAGCTGTTGGGCAACACTGTGCTGTATCCATGCGGCCGCGCGCAAGGTGGCCGTTTTGTCTCCCTCGAGGTAACTGGTTTCAGTAGCGCCGGAGTTGCGCACTACGTCCCACGGATAGCTGGCCAGATCTTCGCGATGGATGAGAAGCACGCCCAACGCGCCGCGCCGCGACGCTTCCTCAAACTTGTACGTCCAGCGACCGTAGTAGGTGAGCGCTTTGCCGGTGAAGAATTTATCGTCGTTCGACGGAGGCTCGTTCACGATGACCAGCGCGATCTTTCCTTTGAGGTCAACGCCCGCGTAGTCGTTCCACTTGTATTCAGGCGCATCAATTCCGTAGCCGATGAAAACAATCGGCGCGTCGAAGTCAGCTTCTGTTTGGCCGGTTTCGTCTTTGGCGACGATTTGTGTGCCGTAGGCAAGATCGACAGGCTTTCCGTCGGCGAGGTCAAATGCAAATTTTGTCTTTTCGTCATCGGTGTGGACGGCGTAGAGCGGCACCTTCTGGAAGTAGGTGCCGTCATCACCTGCAGGCTGCAGACCGGCGAGCGCGAACTGTGTGGCGATGTAATCCGCAGCGAGCCGGCCTCCGCGCGTGCCGGGGCCGCGGCCTTCAAGCAGGTTAAGCGAAAGGAACCGCACATGAGCGCTGATTCTTGCGGGGCTGATGGATTCGGCTGCTGCATGAGCCGCTACCGGCAAGCCCAGGACCTGAGGCACGCCGGCGTCAGAAGCCTGTTGCGATGGAGCGAAAGGCATCACCAGAGCGGTGGCGAATACGGCAGCAATTCCCCGCAATGAATGCATGTATCTCTCCCGGGAGTAAGGAAGTGGGGGCGATCGAGACCTGATTGTCTACATCTTCAGAGTACTTCGCGGCGTACGCGCGTAGCAATTGCGTCCAGCGGCAACGACGGCAGAAGGTGCGCACGTGTGAGCACTTTGCGGGCGAGGCCGGTAAGCGCCATTTCCGCCGCTTCATTGAGCGGAACCCACCTCCGATTTCCGCCGTCAGCCGTCAGTGCGTCAATATCGTCTTCGAAAACAGTACGGACGAGGACGTAATAGTTCACCTGCATGATGGCGTGACGCACGGTCATGCGTAGATCTTTGGCAGGCACCTTCGCGCTGCGCAGAGCGGGCAGTTCCCACATGCCGGGCATCACGCTTTGCGTGGCCGCGCGCTGCTCAAGCAGAACTTCCCTTAGAGCGTTGCCGTGTGCAGTGCGGCGAACGGATGCAGTGCGCACAGACAGCGCATAAGCAGCTTCGCGGCTCAACATGCGCGGCCGCGGCTGAGTTTTGTGTTCGCCACGCGTGGTGCAGTGCACAGAGATGGGGCACACCAGGCACTGGGGATTGCGCGGCAAGCACACGGTGGCTCCAAGCTCCATCACGGCCTGATTGAAATCTCCTGGGCGGTCGGGATCGACAATCTTGGTGGCCAATCCTTCAATCTTCTTTCGCAGAGCGGCAGCACTGGTGCGTCCACCTTCTCCCCAGCCGGCTAGGCGGCACAGCACACGCTCAACATTGCCGTCGACCACGGCCACCGGCTCATCATGGGCGATGCTTGCGATTGCCGCCGCCGTGTACGCACCGATGCCCGGAAGCGTGCGCAGTTCGGCGGACGTAGCGGGCAGTACTCCGCCGAGTTGGCTGGTCACAAATTGCGCGGCCTTGTGCAGCATTCGCGCGCGGCGATAGTAGCCGAGCCCGCTCCACATGGCCAGTACATCCTGCTCGGACGCCTGTGCCAATGCCGGCAATGTTGGAAAGCGCTCCATGAATGCCACATAGCGATCGACCACAACGGCGACCCGGGTTTGCTGCAGCATGATCTCTGAAACCCAGATGGCATAAGGTTCTCTTCCGGCGCGCCACGGCAGGTCGCGCCGGTTTTCCTCATACCAGGTAATCAGTTGCTTGCGCAGGGCGGGGATATGGGCAATTTCGCGGTTCTGCCGGGGCATATGGCCAGATTACGTCATTGGCCTCAGGTGCAAAGATGGTGTATCGGCGGGTACCTCCGTAACGCGATAACTCATTGGATGCATTGTTGCTAAACCAAACCTCTGCTACCGTGGTGTTCCTAACTAGTTTGATCGAGCGATTCCCTGACGCATTTGTAGTTCCGGTTTACTGGTGCGATCAGTCAGACCAGACAGCGCCACCAGTTTCCGGTTATACTGCCTTGTTTCTTTTTGGGAGGTACCGTGAAACGCTCAGTGTGTTTAATCTCGCTTGCCATCTTTGCAGGCTCCTCTAGCTTGATTTCACAGAGCACATCCACGCCACTTGAAACGCCGGCGTTCTCATACCAGGCTGGCGAACACTATCCTTCCAACACATTTGTGCGCGCGGCAAGGGTTATGGAACCGGATACGATCACGCCATTTTCGCGGGTTGCCTTTGGCGGCGGCATATCGCCCATGGGCTTCAATCTGCAGACGGCGATGAATGTGAACCGGTTCGCTAATATCCGCAGCGTTGGCAACCTTCTCACATACTCGTTGAACAATGTGAATAGCAACGGGATGAACGTGAACGGCAATCTGAACTTTGCTTCGCTGGGCACTTCACTGGACATCTATCCATTTCCCGAGCACGAATTCAGGCTGAGTCCCGGCGTGCTGCTGGTAAATCAGAATGAGCTCTCTGCAAATATGTTTGTGGCAGGCGGATCGAGTTTTGAACTCAATGGTGTCAAGTACTTAGCGTCAACCATCGACCCCATTACGGGCAAAGGTCACGTTGGCTTCAACACCCGTAATCCCGCGTTTACCATGACGGCCGGCTGGGGCAACATGCTTTCGCGGCACGGAAAGCGGTTCTCAGTTCCGGTGGAAGTGGGCGCGGCGTTTGTGGGTGCGCCTTCAGTGACGCTGGCGCTGACCGGTGGCCAGGCATGTGACCAGTACGGGATGAACTGCGTAAACGTGGCGACCGATCCCACGGTGCAGGCCAACCTGCAGGCGCAGGCGCATAAGTACACAAACAGCCTAAGCCCGTTTCGCTACTACCCGATTGTGTCGGTGGGTGTTTCGTACAACTTCAATTTGCGTCCCCAAAACGTCGTGAGATAAGAAAGGCCGCTTCACACTGGTGAAGCAGCCGCAAGTTGCCCGGTTTTCTCGCTTCAAGTTCGACTCGGGCCAGAATTCGGCTTGAACTGTCGTCCGACCTGAGTCGAACCGCGAATCCTACCCCAGCAGATCACCAACAATCGCCGGCGCAGCTTTAATGGCCGCGTCGATCTGCGACTGGTCTTTGCCACCTGCCTCTGCGAGTTCAGGTTTGCCGCCGCCCGAGCCGCCCACCAGCTTGGCCACAGCGCCCACCAGCTTGCCTGCCTGGATGTGCTTGATCAGACCCGGCGTGACGCCCGCGATGATGGCTACCCTGCCCTCAGGCTGCGCCGACGCAACCACCACAATTCCTTCGCCGGTCTTCTGCTTCAGGTTGTCGACCAGTGTGCGAAGCTGCCCGCGATCAAGCGAGTCGGCACGCAGCGTGACGAGTTTTACACCCTTCACTTCAACAGCGCGGCTCATGGCTTCATCGAGCCCACCCGCAGCCGACTTCATGCGCATCTCGTCAAGTTCGCGGCGTAGCTTTTTCAGTTCGTCCTCCTGCGAGGCAAGCCGTGCACGCAGACCGTCGGAGAGGCTGCCGGTAGGAGTACCGGCGACCTGCGCGGCTACTTGCGCAACCGCGAAGTCCTCACGAAACAGCCCCAGAGAGCCCATGCCGCTGATGGCTTCAAGACGCCGAACGCCAGAGGAGACCGATTCCTCGCCGACAATTTTGATCAGGCCGATTTCGCCGGTGGCGCTGGTGTGCGTGCCGCCACAAAGCTCGGTTGAGAAACCGTCGGACAACTTTACAACACGTACCTTGTCGCCATACTTTTCGCCGAACAGCGCCATCGCGTGATACTCGTTGACGGCCACGTCGATGGGCACGTCTTCGAGCGTCTCTACGCGGGCATTGCCGAGCACTTCGCGGTTCACGATGTCCTCGATCTCTTGCAGCTCTTCGTCGGCAACCTGTGCAAAGTGCGAGAAGTCGAAGCGAAGGCGCTCAGGATGCACTGCGGAACCGGCCTGCTTGACGTGCGTGCCCAGCACCTGGCGCAGCGCCGCATGCAGCAGGTGCGTGCCGGTGTGGTTGCGACGGATTGCGTCGCGGCGCACGCCGTCAACCGCTGTGTTCACATGACCACCCACAGCCAACTGCTGCTTGAGCACGGCCTTGTGCGCGCGCACACCCTGCACGGGCATGACGCAACCCACAATTTCAGCAACTGTAGAGTTGCCATCAGGAGAAAGGAAGAATCCCGTGTCGCCCACCTGCCCACCTGAGTCGGCGTAGAAGCTGGTGTGGTCGAGCACCACTTCCACTTCGTCGCCTGCCGCGGCTGCGGGAACGCCCTGGCCGCTCTTCACAATGGCCAGCACTTCGCAGCCGGTGGAGTTGAGCGAGCGATAGCCTTCAAAGACGGTCTTGGCCAGATCGCGGAAGGCTGGGCTCGCAGACTTCTGGCTGCCGCCCTTCCACGAGGCGCGGGCGCGGGCCTGCTCCTCGGAGCGAGCGCGCTCGAAGCCCTCATCGTCGAATTTGACGCCGGCATCGCGCGCCGCATCGACCATGAAGTCGAGCGGCAGGCCGAAGGTTTCGTAGAGGTGGAAGGCCTTCTCGCCGTTGAATCCGCTCTGCAATTCTTCATTCAGGCGCGTGAGCCCGATCTTCAACACGCGATCGAACTGCTTTTCTTCTGCTTCCACAACTTTGGCAACGCGTGCAGCGCCCTCGTTGAGTTCGGGATATGCTCCCTGCATCAGGTCGCGCACGGCAAAGACCATCTCGAAGAGAAACGGCTTCTCCTGCCCAAGCAAGCGCCCATGACGGATGCCACGGCGAAGAATTTTGCGCAACACATACCCGCGGCCTTCGTTTGAAGGCAACACGCCATCGCTGATGAGAAACGTTGCGGCACGCGCGTGATCAGAAATGATGCGCAAACTTGCGTTTTGCACTAGCTCCGCTGACTCCGCGAGCCCCACCAGCTCCGCTGCACGTGCAATCAGCGGCGTAAACAGATCCGTTTCAAAGTTCGACACCTTGCCTTGCAGCACGGAAGCCACGCGCTCCAGGCCCATGCCGGTATCGATCGATGGCTTGGGAAGCGGCGTCAGCTTGTATGCCGTCTTGCCGTCGGCCCCGGTTACGGCGGAGCGGTCGAACTGCATAAAGACCAGATTCCAGATCTCGACGTACCGCGCTTCGTCCTGGCCAAACGGCTTATCGACACCGGGCCTCTCGGCGGCTTCAAGTCCCATGTCGTAAAAGATCTCGGAGCATGGGCCGCAGGGGCCAGTTTCGCCCATCTGCCAGAAGTTGTCCTTCAATCCGTACTGAAAGATGCGGTCCTTCGGAACGCCGGCTTCAATCCAGTAGCCCTCGGCCTCGTCGTCGCGCGGAACGCCATCTGCACCTTCGAAGATCGTTACATAGAGCCGGTCTTTGGGAAGCCCCATCCACTCCGGGCTGGTGACCAGTTCCCACGCGTACTTCACGGCGTCGCGTTTGAAGTAGTCGCCAAACGAGAAGTTGCCGAGCATTTCAAAGAAGGTGTGGTGTCGGCGCGTGAAACCCACATTCTCAAGGTCGTTGTGCTTGCCGCCCGCGCGCACGCATTTTTGCGACGTGGTGGCGCGGTTGTACTCGCGCTTCTCGGAGCCGAGAAAGACGTCCTTGAACTGGTTCATCCCCGCGTTAGTAAACAGCAGGGTGGGGTCGTTGGCAGGCACCAGCGAGGAAGAGTGCACGCGGCGGTGCCCCTTCGACTCAAAAAAGCGCAGAAACAGCTCTCGTATCTCGTTCCCCGTGCGATATTGCATAGCTTATTCAGTGTAATTGGAGCGGGGCGCGGATATAGACACGCCGATTCCATTTCCATGGTGACCTTTTAGCCCGGCTGTCCGTATTTATAAGTAGTGCCGCTCCATTGGCGTACGAACTTCCCCGTTTCCCCTCTGAAAGGCGCTCATGCTTCGTTTTGTAAGCAAGCTGCTAGTGCTCATCCTGCTTGTGCCGCTATTCGCCGGCGCCCAACCTTGGCGGGCGCGTCAGGGCATCGCCAGCACGCATCAGTTCACCGTCGGTGGAGCCACCATTGAGGTGGATATCGCCAACGGACCTCTGGACCTGACAACCGACCAGATCCTCAACCACATTCGCGCGGCGGCACAGGCCATCACCACGTACTATGGGCGATTTCCCGTGCCCCGCGCGCGCATCCTGGTTGTCCCGACGCTGGGCCGCCGCGAGCGGATCGGCGGCACCACCTGGGGCGGCGTCGACGGATTTCCCGGATTCACGCGTCTGCGTATCAGCGAACACGCGACTCAGGCCGACCTCGACCGTGACTGGGTGACGACCCACGAACTCGATCACATGGCATTTCCGGATCTCCCCGAAGAAAATCACTGGCTCGAAGAAGGGCTCGCGTCGTACATCGAACCGATTGCGCGCGTGATGACCGGCGACCTGAAAGCGCAGCAAATATGGTCCGATATGGTGCATGGAATGCCGCAGGGCGAACCGCACGCCGGTGACCAGGGTCTTGACCGTACGCACACCTGGGGCCGCACGTATTGGGGTGGCGCGCTGTTTTGCCTCGTAGCCGACGTGGAGATCCACCGCGAGACGCACAACCGCAAGGGACTGCGCGACGCACTGCGCGCTGTGGTGGAACAGAGCGGCACCATCGATCACGAATGGCCAATCGAACGCGCGCTCGCCATCGGAGACAAGGCTACTGGAACACACGTGCTGACCAAGATGTACGCAAAGTGGAAAGACACGCCGGTTGAAGTTGACCTGCCAAAGCTGTGGGCGGAGCTTGGCGTTCGCGTTACGGGCGACAGCGTCGAGCTGCTGCCCAAAGCAAAGCTGACCAAGGTGCGGGAGGCAATTACTAAGAGCAGCTTTTAGCTGTTAGCTATTAGCCATTAGCATTCTCGTTTTGAGAACAAACCGTCTGGACTTTAGCAGGCTGGAGCCAATAGCTAACAGCTAAAAGCTAAGAGCTGATGGCGGCTCAAGCGTTGCCGCCGGATTCGGTGTCGCTTGCGTCGATTGAATCAAGCGCACTCAGCGTCTCATCCGGTACGTCCCAGTTGCGCAGGATTTTGTAAATGACGCCGGTTGAAAAGCCTGCCGCTACCAGACGGCGCATGATGCGGGCGGATTCCTTTTCATTCTCAGGCTTTTTAATGCGCTTGCGTTCCAGGTGCTGGCGGGCGAGAGCTTCTTCGTCGGTTGTGCCGTATCGCGCGTCCACGGCCTCTTCAACCAGATCGGCCTTTACGCCCTTCAGCTTCAGGTCCTGGCGCACGCGCCGCGAGCCGAACTTCTCGTTTTCCTGCCGCAGGCGCGCATAAGTCTCGGCAAAGGCCGCATCGTCTAGGTAGCCGTACTCTTTTAGCTTTGTAATGACGGTGCGGATGATAGCCTCGCCACGCTCACCCGATTCGACGCGCGCCTGCATCAGGCGGTGCAACTCAACTTCAGTGCGCATGCGCCTGCCCAGCGCCTTCACTGCGTAGTCGTAGAGTCCGTTCTCGTTGAGAAAGGCGCGCGGCTTGCGTTGGAAAGGCATAAGAGCAGCTTTCAGTTTTGAGCTTTTAGCAATTAGCTCCATCTTGATGAGTCAACGTTGCTCGCTCCAGCACAAAAAGGCTAATGGCTAAAAGCTGCTTTTGAAGTCCACTCGTCTACCCAGTCGTTTACCGTCTTCCACCAAAGCTGCGAGTTTTGCGGCTTCAGCACCCAGTGGCCCTCGTCCGGGAAATACAGCATCTTCGACGGCACTTTCAGCAGTTGCAGCGTGTCGAAGAGCTGGAAGCCTTCGCTCACGTCGAGGCGGTAGTCGAGCTGGCCGTGAACTACCAGCGTCGGCGTTTTGAAGTTCTTGGCCGAGAGCGCCGGCGACCATTTGCGGTAGGGATTCTCACTGTCCGGCTTTCCGTAGTAGTCCCACGGATGCCCCTTGAACTCCCAGATATTGAACCAGTCCTCCTCCGTCGTTCCGAACGCCGACTCAGGGTTGAACATGCCGTCGTGGCTCACGATGCACTTGAATCGGTTGGTGTGGCCGAGCACCCAGTTGGCCATGTAGCCGCCGTAGCTTGCGCCCAGCGCGCATTCGCGCGTCTTGTCAATGAAGGGATAGTGCAGTTCTACGTAGTCCAGGCCCTCCATCAGGTCTGTGAAGGGCTTGCCGCCCCAGTCGCCGTTGACTCCGTCAACGATCGCCTGTCCGTAGCCGACCGAGCCACGCGGATTGATCATGACGACGACGTAGCCATTGGCAGCGAACAGTTCGGCGTTCCAGCGGTAGCTCCACGAGTCTCCCCAAGCGCCCTGCGGCCCGCCGTGGATGAGGAACTTGACCGGGTACTTCTTTGCGGCATCGAAGTCGGGTGGGCGAATGATGAAACCCTGCAGCTTGGTACCGTCCTTCGCGGTGAACCAGAAGGATTCCATCTTGGAAAGGTCGAGTTGGGAGAGGAGGGCGTCGTTGAGGTGGGTGATCTGTCGAGGCCCAATCTCCATTCCCATTGGCACGAAGACGACTGCCTCAGGGGGAGTTGAAACTGTCATTCTTGTAGCAACGAGGTAACCATCAGTATTGATTGGATGGAGGCTCGAAAATTCGCCCGGACCAGGAGGTTCGGCAAAGGCTCTTGTCCCTCCGTTCAGTCCGGCAACAAAAACCGGCGCATAACCTGAAACTCCAGACACAAAAAGGATGTGTTGCGAATCCGGAGTCCAATCGAACTCGTCCACCCAGTTATCAAACTTCGGCAACAGGTCTCGAATCGCCGACTCGCGAACTTGCTGACTCGCTGACTTGCTGCCTTTCGCTCGGTCATACAGCATCAGTCGGAACTTGTCAGCCTCGTATCCGGCGCGGGCCTGCGAGCGCCATGCCAGGTACTTTCCATCAGGCGAGTAGGCGGGGCTGAAGTCGCCGCCCGGAGATGTGCTCACCTTGACCGGCTTCGCAGCGGGGTTGGTCAGGTCGAGCGTAAAGATGTCGGCGTTGGTTGAGATGGCGCGCACGGGGTCGAGATTCTCAGTGAATGCCAGCTCCTTGCCGTGGGGCGAAAACGCGCATCCGCAACCAAGGCTGTCCGTCGGGTACTCGGGCGGAACATTGTGCGGATCGTTCGGCGTCAGGTCGCGCATCTCGCCGGTCTCGGCCGAAAGAAGAAAGAGGTGGGTGCGCTTGTCGTCGTTGTAGTGGTTCCAGTGCCGGTAAAGCAGATGCGTAAAGATTTTTGCCTTTACCTTGCTTGCCGCCAGCGCCGCATCGCGAACCGCGTTACAGCTGTTGCCGGTTTCAAAGTCGGTCATGGTGATGGCCGGGCAATCCGGATAGACGTCCGAAGTAAACACAATCGACTTTCCATCAGGCGACCATTTGGCGTTGTCGGCTTCAGTAGAGATAGACGTCAGCTTCTTCGCGTTGCTGGCCGTGCCGGTGGCCGGGTTAAAGTCTGCGATCCAGATCTGTTGTCCGCGATCGCGGTCGCTCAGGAACAGAATCCGCTTGCCGCCGGGAGCAAAGTCGACGCCGCTGTCGCCGGGTTGGCCCACTGCGAGCTTCTGCGGCTGGCCACCTGCAATGGCCTGCAGCCACAGCTCCGCGGTGCGCGTGTTCTGCTCGAGATCGGCCGTTGTTACGGAGTAAGCCAGCCATTTGCCATCGGGCGAAACCGCCGTGTCGCCGAGGCGCTTCATCTTCATCATGTCCTCGAAGGTCATGGGGTGCTTGGTTTGCGCCGGGCAGAGCGGTAGAGCAGCGAATACGAATAGAAATAAGAAGGCAAAGGCAGATCTACGCATCGTGGAACTCCAGAAGCCTCTAATGGTGCAGGCAAAAATAATTGAGCATGCGAAGAAAAAGTGTACCTGAAAATCAGTTTACGAGTTGACGAGTTTCCAGGTTTACGAGTGAAAGATGTGCCAGAACAAGCCACGCCTATGAGGCCTTGAGCTAATCACCAGCAACGGGATTTTGTTCAAAAGCCGGAACTTGTTGTTGACAAGGATGTGTTCCAACCCTGAGTTAACTCGTCAACTTGTAAACTCGGAAACTGCTTACTTGTTCTCGTTACCGATCAACCGAAACGTGATGGTGCCCCAGAAGAGGCGTGCGCGCATCTGCACGGGCAGGTGACGCTCGTCGTCGGTGTACCAGATCCAGATGTTGCCGCGGTTCTTTACCACACCCACATCCGCCGTCGGCTGCACGCGAATTGTTTTGAATGTGCCGAGCGAGGTTTTGATCTCCTCGCGGCTTTCTACGCGCATGGTCACGGGCACGGTCTTCTGCGCATCCACTACCGGAACCGTGAAGCTCTTGCCGATGACTAGCGGCTGCGACGCCGCGTAAAACATTCCGGTCAGCAGGTCGGTCACGCAGCCGGGGATGGGGGTCTCAACATGCTTGGTCTGGCCGGATACCTGATTCTTTTCGTCGAGGATAGCCTTGTTCTGGTTGTAGTCGATGCGCAGAGTGGAGTTGATCTGGCGGCGGCCTTCCACGGTCTGCTTGTTGAATTCGGTGGTGCATCCGCGTTGGCGGTCGAAGGCGGACTGAAAGCGGTCGCTCACGTGGAACAGCAGATTGATGGCACCAATGGTGTCGGCATTGGCAGTCAGCCGAACCTGGTCGCCAAAAGTTTCAAAGTGCAGCACAGCCGTGCCGGCAGGAAAGACGCGCCAATCCACCGAGTAGGTGAGAGTCTGTTTTTGCGGAAACGAGAAACCCGGCTGCGGAGGCGCAAGTTGGGCGTGAGCCAAGGCTGCCAGCGCAAATGCGCAGAAGAGAATATAGGTGGCGTACATGCGCGTCTTCAACTTCGGGCGTGGCTCCTTAAATCTTTGAATCTCTTCGTTCCGAATCGTTCACCGCGCACGGTTTAGAACCGCTTCCAGTAGGGGCCGAAAGTACAGCAGGCTCAAATAAAGTAGCGCGACCCCTATGGCAGCATTGTACTCGCGGTGCCTGAGATAAAGATCGAGCGAAAATCCACCTGCAGGTTCGTTTGCGCCTCCCCCCGCAGCCTTGGCGGGCGTAAGGCGCGGAATTATGCGCGGTACCATTCGGCAATAGTCGTCGAAACCCGGAAAGGTTGCGCGCAAAAATCGCTCCTCTGAGGCAATGACCGGGATGTAGATGATGGCGAATCCTGCTGCCAGTACCATGGCAACCAGCCAGCTCAGCAGCGCCAGGGCAAAGCCCGCGGCCATCAGCATTGACCCCAGATAAAGCGGATTACGCGTGTGCGCGTACGGCCCCGTCACTGCGAGCTCGCGATTTTTCTTTACGTAGCCTGACGCATACCCGCGCAGCCACAGGCCCGGCAGCACCAGCGCAAGGCTCCACGCAATGGCAACGGGACGCGGCGCATGCTGCCACAGCGTGAAGAGATAAAGCGCCGCCGCGAGAAATCCCAGCGGAACACGAATGCGGCGAGCAATCTTTTGCCACGTTTGCATTGAGCCGCCATTTGTATTGCTGCTTTGCGGGGCCGTCAAGATTCTTCCTCCGCCAGCAGCTCATCCGTAGCGCGCAGCACGTCGTCCGGTTGAATGGTGAGCAAGCCGGCTTCCGGTTCGGGACGCCGCTTGTGGTCGCGCTTACTGTTGGGGCTCCGCAGCACTCTGAATCGCGTTCCATAGGGGCCATTACGGCTCGGATCGGTGGGCCCAAAGATGCCGATGACGGGGCGGCCGAGCGCACAGGCCAGATGCAGCGGACCCGTGTCTCCCGCGATGCACAGCGCCGCGCGCCGTGTGACGGCAATCAACTGTTCCAGCGTCGTCAGCAAGGGGATTGCGTTGCCGGCAGTACCTTTCACAACGGTGTCGGCCATGACCTCTTCGTGGGGACCGGCGTTGACCAGCACACGATATCCGCGCGTGCTCAGGCCGCGGGCTACAAGAGCATAGCGCTCCACTGGCCAGCACTTGGCTCCCCAGCCCGCGCCGGGATTGATGAGCGCTACCGGCCGCGTGCCGCTTGAAGCAAACAGCGCATCGCACCACGTTTCGGCCGCCGGATCAACGGGGAGCACAGGCGGGACCCATGCCAGAATGTCGCCCGCGACGGCGGATGCAAGCTCCATGTCCTGCTCGATAACATGCGCGCCGTGCGTCACCACCTGTTCGCTGAAAAGCAAGCGCGCCGCCTGCTCGCGCGGCTCGGCTTCCCCAATCACTCGCGGGCATCCGGCCATGCGCGCAATTACTGAAGAGCGCACCGCTCCCTGTACGTCAATGACAGCGTCGTACTCGCCCGCCTTAAGCTGTGTGCGCAGGCTGTTAACCGAGCCGATGGTCTTGGGGCTTAGCGGATCCTTGCGCCATTCCTTGGTGGGAGCAAAATGCAACCGGTCCACAATAGGCATCTGCGGGCCGCGCTCGGCGCTTCCCGGCACGGCAAGCAATGCCTGCCAGCGGGGCTCAACCACCCAGTCAATCTGCCAATTGGGATGCGCCTGGCGCAGCGCCGTTATCGACGGCAGAGCGTGGAGGATATCGCCCATGGCGCCCAGGCGAACCACAAGAAGACGGTACTTTGATTGCATCTGCAAAGTTTCATTTTCTCACATGCTAGTTATCAGCGGAGGCGGCAGCCCCGCTGCGAAACACCGGATTCAACAGCCCGTGAGTACCTGCGAAAATTACCGTTGCAGTATGTCGATTGGCTTGGTGAAGTCGTTGACGCGTATATGTTTAGCCAGCAACGGATGCTGCTGCTCAATGGCCTTGTACATCTCCCACGCCACGCGACGATAGCTGAAGTGCCCGGCAGGGCCTGAGCGCAACTCGCTAATGTACAACGCCTCCGCGAAGTCCATTTTGAACAGTCCCCGAATGCGCGTGGCCAATGGCAGCACATAAAGCGCGGACTGCGCTGCTTCTTGCGCCGAACCCGACGCAATCTTAAAGCTTGCCGCGTGCGCGGCCTCAATTGCGCCGTTGAACTCCGCTGCAATACCTGCCTCGGCAAGAATATCGGCGTCGCCGCCAAGGTCCGCCGCACCGGGAGATTCGTATCCGTGCTTCGATGTAAATCCCTGGATTATCTGCGTGCTGCGGCGGTGGCGGTGCATGTCGCGGAATCCGCCGATATCCATCAGGATGTCGAACCGGAACCCGGTCCCGGCGTGGAATGCTCGCAGAACTTCGTCGTGCTGGCCGCGATGCCGCAGACCCAGGTCGATGATCTCGGCGATGCGCGCTGCGCGCATATTTGCGACCAGGTCGCGAATCTGGCGATAAGAGTGGTGACCGCCAGCGTAGAGCAGCGTTGCGGCGAGCTCAACTTCAAGCGGCTCGGTCTGCTCAACCAAATCGACCAGCGGCGCTTCATCGATGGGGACATCCCCCAGCAGATCCTCGGCCGCCTGCGCCAGCTCCGATGCGGATTGCGTCAGGTAATCGCTGGACTGCGCGTACTTCACCAGCGTGGGCGCTGTCCGTACCTCCCGAGTGAGGAACTGCGCTGCCTCGGCAGCAAACTCAGGATCGGCCGCGACAATCTTCTCGGCAAATGCTGACGCAGCTTGCGCGTTCACATTCCACGCCGAGCCGATAGCGGCCTCGCGCAGCTTTGTGCCCAGCTCGCGCACCTCGGCCACGGGATGCGAAAGCAGCCGCGAGACCTGCGTCTCAAGCGTGCGAGCGCTTACGATCTGGCCCAGTGAAGTGTTCGTGGCCAGCGGCAGCAGGTAGCGCGCCACGTCGAATGCGCGGGCCTTAAGAGTACGCTCGTAAGCCTCGGGCTTCATCGCCTCGGGGCACGGAATCTTTTGCCGCAGCAAGTCCTGCACGGCCGCGGTAGTGCGCTGATAACTAGCAAAGAGGCTTTCAATCGTCGATGAGTAGAGCACGGCCGAGCCCTGATCTGCTCCAAAGTCAGGAAAATACCAGCCCGACTTCATGAAGTTCTGGTACCGGGTTGAGCGCTCCTGCCCGTCCCAGCGCTGCTCGTCCACCAGCACAATAGCTGCAAGTAGGGTCAGCCGCTCAATGGCAAACGCGATGTGGGCCAGGTCGGCGATAGACCGGTGACCATACTGAAAATAGAACGTGTTCAGGAACTGCTCGGCGCGCTGCGCGCTGATCTCGGCCAGCGACTCGCGCATGGAGAGAGAGGACCGCGAGTACTTGGCCATGGCAAAGGCCAGCACTTCAGGATCGGCGCCGTGAACGGCAAACACACTGGTCTGATTACTTGCACGCGGGGCAACAAAAGTTTCACTGGACATGATTCAGGTCTCGCGAACAGAATACGGCATGAGGGCTGCAATAGAGACCCTTTAGCGCAGTTTGTCTTTTGGGTCGCCAGTCCGCACAGCAAAGCCAGCCTTCAGAGATCGACTGAGCGGGACAAATGCAGCAATTTCAGCTACGTACGTCGCATCGGCCACGGCCTTTGCCCTCCGGGCGCTGGGCGCTCACTCAGCGCTGGAATGATCTGCTGTTCGCGCACTGGCCCATCCCTTCTGCAAAAATGGCCGCCCTCTTGCCTGACTGGCTCGAAGTAGACATCTTTCAGGGATCGGCGTGGCTCAGCGCGGTTCCTTTCTGGCTCGACCGCATTAAAATCCGCGGAGTCCCGCAGGTACCTGGCGTCCGCAGCTTCCCTGACCTCAACCTGCGCACCTACGTCCGCGACCAGTTCACTCACACGCCCGGCATCTACAGTTTTTCGCTGGACGCCAGCAACCTGATGGCCGTGCTGGCTGCCCGCGCCTTTTACAACCTTCCCTACTACTGGGCCAACATGCGGCTCGATCAACGCTCGGAGCGCGAGTTCGCTTTCTACAGCAGCCGCCGCTTCACCAACAGTGAGGTCGTCTTCAACGCGCGCTACCGGGGCCTGGGGCCAAGCAGCCGGCTGGCGGAGCAGCGCAGAGGCAGCTTTGAGTATTTCGTCGCCGAGCGTAACTGCCTCTTTAGCCAGGACCGCGCCGGACAGCCCATCCGCAACCTTCTGCATTACGTTCCGTGGCCGCTTGAGGAGGCCGAAGCCGATATCGAGCGAAACGATCTGGCTGCATCCATCGGGCTCACACTGCCCGACGTGGAACCCACGCTGCACTACTCGCGCCGCCTCGCAGTGTATATCTGGCCCACGGAGTACGTCCGCTCCCCGTTGGTCAGCCGTCCAGTAACAGCCGCCGTTACGCCGTCGTAATGGCATTAATGCGAAACAGCAATTGAGATTCACAGCATCGCGTCGGCCCGGAGCAGCGCCTGCTATATCCTTACGTCGTACGAAAGTTATGAACAGGTTCTTAGTACTACAGTTGTAGATGGTAGACTGAACTCGCTCTGGTTGGTTCTCCGGCGTGCGCGATGGAGAAGCGAATATCTGGTTGGAAGCGTGAGTTGTTGCGATCGCATGACCGCATCGCAGGGTTGTTTGCGCGCTCAGAGGCACGGGAGCGTAGTCTCGCCTATCTTCAAGGTTTGCTGAGCCATTGTGAGCGGAAGAACAGCTGGCAGTTGGCTGAGTGGATGGGCGAAGCGTCTCCTTATCGCGTACAGCATCTTTTGGACCGGGCGCGTTGGGATGCCGACGCTGCTCGGGATCAGCTCCGCGATTACGTGCTGGAAGGGTTGAACAGCCCGGATGCCGTTCTGATCGCCGATGAAACCGGCTTTCTGAAGAAGGGCGAGCATTCAGTTGGAGTCAAGCGCCAGTACACCGGCACGGCAGGGCGTATCGAGAACAGCCAGGTTGGCGTGTTTCTTTGCTACGCCAGCGACAAGGGCGCGGCGTTGGTTGACCGTGAGTTGTATCTTCCCGGAGAATGGGCCGCCGATCGCGACCGTCGCCGCGCAGCAGCAGTTCCAGAAAAGACGGAGTTTGCCACCAAGCCAGAGCTGGCACGGCGCATGATCGAGCGCGCATTGCAGGCTGGTGCACCTTGTAGCTGGGTAGCTGCCGATGAGGTGTACGGCAACAACAGCAAACTGCGCAAGTGGCTCGAAGAACATCGATTGGGCTATGTGCTGGCCATCGCCTCAGACCAACGAATGCGTTGGCCTGATCACCAACAACGGCGCGTGGACACGATTGCTCAGAACTTGCCAGGCCTTGCCTGGGAGCGCGTTTCCGCTGGGTCGGGCAGCAAAGGAGAACGTCTTTACGACTGGACACTGATTCATGGCTGGGAAGAAGATGGCTGGCGCCATGGATTGCTGGTGCGGCGCAGCATCGAAGACAAACCAGAACATGCCTACTACTGGTTCTATGCGCCCACGCATAAAGCGACGCTCGAAGCGCTTGTACGCGTGGCCGGACAACGCTGGCAGATCGAGCAGGCCTTCCAGGCTGCCAAGGGTGAGTGCGGGCTGGACCATTACGAAGTGCGCCACTGGCAAGGCTGGTATCGGCACATCACCCTGGCCATGCTGGCCCACGCAGTTCTCGCCATACTGCGCGCACGGGGAGAAAAAAACTCCCGTCGGGCAGGTTCCGCTCAGCGTCCCCGAATTACGCCGCCTTCTCACCCACCTTCTCTGGCGAGGATGGTACGGCGTTGAACATCTTCTCCACTGGTCGCGATGGCGAAGACGGCACCAGTTCCATGCTCTGCGATGCCACTACCGAAAAAGAGGATCACCCCTCCCAGTCTTCTATCTACAACTGTAGTATTAGCCCAACAGGACAATCGCTGTTATGAATGCGGCCATCCGGAGATTTACCACCATACTGGCAGTTGCAGTGCTGCTATCGTTGTTGGCCAGTGCTCAGCAGCCACGGCGGATTCAGCGAGTGAAGACATTTACCGCCCCAAATGGCGCGTTTCAGTTTTCTCATCCCGCTAATTTCCAAGTCTGTACGGCAGGCGACATCCAACCATGCATCAGATCCTACATTCCGGTTTGCGAGCAAGACTCAGTCATTTGTGCTGTCTATCCTTCTGAGCGGTTTGGAGACACCAGCTTCGGCGCAGCCTCATTCCAAGTGAGGGAAGTTCGTGCCAGGGAAGAACAGATGACGCCCGATATCTGCGCTACTCCGTACCCTCCTAAGTTCGATAAGGGCGTCTCAGAGTATCCGGAGTTTCTCAACTCTACTGAACATCCGACGGAAAACATTGGCGGAGTTCAATTTGTTCACGAAATCACGGGCGACGCAGCCATGAGCCATTCAAGCTCGGTTGACGTATTCCGTGTCTTTCACGGTCAAAGATGTTTCGAGTTGAGACTTAGTGAAACAGAGACAAGTCCGGACGTTTACGATCCGCCGAAGAAGACGCTGACCCGCGCTCAGCGGAGAGAGGTCCATAAGAGCCTGTCGCAGGTTCTGCATAGTTTTCGATTCTTGAAAAATTAGCATCTGACTAGGTGACGAAACATTGATCTGGCAAGCGGTCCGTTCATCAACCTCGAAGAAATCTCCAAGGGTCTAGCCGCGATTTCTCATGAGTGCTGATTTCAGTGTGGACATAGGGGCGATTTGAGCGGCTGGTTTTATCTTTTCCTTCATGTCGTGCCCAGCGAGCGGTGAACAGGGCGATTGAGTTGTGATTTTCATGATCGTGCGATTATTTTGCGTATGGCTCCGCTATGCGATGAGTTCAGCGGCTTGTGGAAGTTGAGTTTTCTGCAAGTCTGGCTTTGTCAGCAGCGTAGGGCGTGGAAGGCGTGGGTGTACAGGTCTTTCCAGGGATAGGCGGAACTGAGCTGAAGCAGCACCCGGCGCACGCTGAGCCGAACGACGGCGCCGATTTTGAGCAGCTTCAGACGGATCGTATCCACCTGCGCCTCTGCCCAGGCGGTACCTTTCAGTCCCAGCCGTCGCAGCGCTTCCATCAAGGTGTAAGCTAGGGCGGAGAAGTACAGACGCAACTGATTGCCTTTCATTTCGTCGGTTGAGAGCCGATCGGCGAACAGGCACATCTGCTCCTTGATGCGATTCTCCATTTCGCCTCTGGCGCAGTAGAACTTTTCGTATAAGTCCGGCGCGTGCCACTGCTCAGCAGTTAACGAAGTGACCACGAAGCGCGGGTTCTCGCCCTTATCGAGATGCTCTGCCTTGGCTACCACGCGTCGTGCGCATGACCAGCTCTTGTGGGTCCGATAGCTGAACTCGGCGAACACACGTGCCGCCTTGCCGCTCGTCTGGTGCAGGATCTGAGCCTGGTGCATCTGGGCGCCGATGATCCTGCGCAACCGCTTGTTTCGCGCCAGGCCGAACAGATAATCGACCCGGTTGGACTCACACCAGCCCATCAGCTCCTCGCGGCAGAAGCCAGAGTCGGCCCTGAGCACGATGCGCACTTCGGGCCACCGCTCACGCAGCTGCGTTACGATGCGGCTAACCTCTGCGACCGAACCGGCGGCAGCATCCTCGTTGGCCGGCCTGAGCCGCGCGCACAGCAACTGGTCGCCGGCGAAGATATACAGCGGCAGATAGCAGTAGCTGTCGTAATAGCCATGGAAGAAGCGCTCCGGCTGATGGCCGTAGAGCGGGATGTCGGTCGCGTCCAGATCCAGCACGATCTGCTTCGGAACGGTGGCGTGCGACTCGACGAAAAGATCGGTCAGCAAACGATCCATCGACTCGGACGAATAGCTGATCTTGTGATAGCGCAGGCTGCGGCCGGTCAGCTCCAGCCGGTTCAGCGTGCTCTTGCCGGCCAGCGGCTCACCCAGTTCCCGCTTGCCCGCCAGCAGTCCCAGCAACGGATCCGAACGCAGCTGCTCGTGATCGTTCAGATCTTCGTAGCCCAGTGCCAGACCATAGATGCGCTGCGCCAGCATCTCCGACAACTGGTGCCGGACCAACAACGGTGACCGGCCATCGCTAAAACAAGATGCCAGACGACCCAGAAGATTGATCCTGCGGTCCGCTTCCCGAAGCAACAGCGCTCCGCCATCACTCGATACCCGGCCGGCTGTAAACTCGGCCTGCACCCGACGTGAAAAATGGGCTGTAAATGTGAACGATTCTTGGTTACACTCTGTCATCAGAAAGGCCGCTCCTTTTCTCGGCCATGACCACGTCTCGATAACGCAGTTATGCCATGAAAAGACGGCCTTTCCAAGTCCTTTCCTCAATTCCTTCTACTCAATTTCAAACGCGCATGTGAGATATGCAGGCTAGAGGAAACTTAATCCCGGTCGTTACAGTTTCACTCTCGCTCGATGGGTTGGATTCCAAAATCCCGCACCTCATCAAGGTCAAGTGAAAGCTGCAAAGGAGGCCTCCATGACCATCCACGCCGCGATGCAGTTCACCGACTGGAGCCTGTTCATCCTGCGCATTGTCATTGCGCTTGTCTTCGGCGCCAGCGGATACGGCCATCTCAAATCGCCACGCCAGCGCGCAGAGAGCATCGGTATGCCGGTGCCCCTCACCATTCTTATTGGCTCAGCGGAACTCGCCGGAGCCGTAGCCCTCACCATCGGATTCCTCACTCAATGGGCCGCACTCGGCCTCATTCTCATTATGCTGGGAGCGGTCTACAAGAAGATTGCCTCGTGGCACACCGGCTTCTGGGGAGAAAAGTCCATGGGCTGGCACTACGATGTGCTCTTCATCGCCATGAACCTGGTCATTCTGACCACCGGCGGCGGTCGCATAGCTGTAATGCAGTGAACAGGGATTAGTTGTCAGTCGTCAGTCGCAGAAGAATTGCGCATAGAAATCAATCGCGCTTAGCTTAAACAAACACCAGCCAAATGCTAACGGCTAATAGCTAATATCTGTTTTCACCCTTTGCGCCGATAGTGAATCTGGAACTCGTAGCCTTGATTCGCCGGGAACAGGCCTGCGACGTGCCGCAGGCGTTCTGCCAGGGCCGGAGCGGCCAGTAACGGATACTCGCGCTCGCGCAGATCGTGATAATCAAAATCCACGGCCAGCGACAGCATGTAGACCGCCAACGCATCGGCAAAGCTCGCTTCATAAAAGCTGTTGCGTGCGCGCTCGTCGATCATCCGGATGTCTATGCTCCTGGTCCCGCTGTCGTGCCCTTGCGCGCGGCGGCGAGTCTCCCAAGCGTCCTGGCTGGTTTCGCCGCGCACCTGTGCCTCCGCCTGCGACCACACCAGCGATGAAAAGCTCTCCGGCACGCCCGCGGCCTCAACAAAGTTGTGCGCAACGTTAATGTAGAACTCGAACGCAAGTCCGAACCGGTCTTCAACCAGCCGCGTGGAAAGAAATACGGCCTCCATATCGCCGAATGCTGCGTTGCGGTGGCAGATTGCGCGGTCGCCCAGCTCAACGCTGTACGAGGGCGCAATCATAATGTCGCCTGTGTCGGCTATCGCCAGCGGAACAAAGTAGTAAGCGCGATGTTCAAGCGCTCCGGACATTGCTGCGGGAACTGCCGCAACCATCCGCTCCAGGTCGGAGTCGGAGATGCGGTTCTCACCCCACAACGCATAATGAATGCCATTCCCGGCCTGCGCCACCGTCACCTGCGTGGCCACTTTCTCCGCGTGCCAAAGCTCGATCTGTGCAGGACTTGCCATGAAAGACTATTCTAGATGAGAGAGGTCACACCGGGCATGGAGCGTTCCCTACAATCCGTACACGGCGGCGGCAGAATCTTCGGCTTCCCACTCAGGGGATTCAGCCTGTTCCAGAGCCTGCTGCTCGCTGTTGCTTCCGCATTCTTTACATTCTTCGCCAGCACCACGATCTCCATCTACGCATTGATGATCTGGAACGTTCGCGCAGCCCACAAAATCGACTTTGCCGACAGCTACTTGTACGTTGGGTTTCCCGCCGGTGTGCTGGTGCTTCTGATTGCGCTGCCGTTCTTCTTGATCATCTGGTTCCGCGCAAAGTTGCACAGGTAGCCGACTTCAGGGTCTTCAAGGCCTCTGCTTCCGAGAACAAGTGGTCCGGATTCGATACCCTGCCCTCGAATGACCCATATCTCCAGAATGTTGCGCGAAGCTATATCGGCGGCCTGCACGACATCGTCACAAGACAGATTCTTCGTACGGCCTTGTTCTACGCGATGAGTACAGGGTTGCGTCTTGAACTCGATCTTCGAGCAAGCAGGGAACTGTAGCATCACCCGCTAATGACGCATCTGCCGCCACCCGTGATCGTTAGAGCTGCGAGCAGGTGCGCGATGTCACCGGGGCGCGATCAGAAACCCGGTTTAGGCTTGTAGCCACGCAGAGTCTTTAACGCCCAGACAAACGCACGGCCGAACGGGTACTTGAGCTTGTCGATCCAGACCACCTCGCCGGGTTCCCTGGGAGTGATACCGAATCGGCGCAGCAACAGATTGCATGCGTGCACATTTGCTGATCTGCGCGTGACCTCAGTGTAGAAGACAACGGCGATGCTGATCGACACGCAGTCGCCCGGTTTTGTCCAACTGGGGTCGCTTCGCGTCATGTGCGGAGACGTACTCGGAAAGTAGACGCCGTCGCCGGGACCCACGTCGAATTCGTGACTACGCTCTTTGAAGCCCTCACCAAGACGCACTTCACTCAATGCACCCGTGAGGATGAAGTTGGCTCTGACCTTCGAGCCCACGACGTGCCGGTCGGTGGGGTCCCAGACGTTCATCGTCTTGCGGCCCTTGACTTGCAGCCAGAAGTTGTTTTCCCGATCGATGTGAAACGGAGTAACGGAAGGCGGCGCCGAGATGAAAATGAAGCCACCAACATTGAACATGCCTGGCTCCTGAGGATCTACCATTGGTCGGACGCTGGCCACTACTTCGCTCAAAAACTCCCGGTACACCGGGTGGGTTTCGATGTTGTAGAGCGCTATCCACGAGCCCGGCTCTTCGATGCGGCGAAAAACTTCGTCGATGTCGCGGCCGGATGGGTCATTTGGATCGTGTTTGAAGGCTGAGGCCTGGTTGCTGCCGGGAGCAATGAACCTGCACTGTTTCGTCGCGTACAGGTCGCTGGCCAGCTTGGACAACTCGGAAAGTTGCATGAGCGGGTGCTCATGAAAATTGTGCTTGAGGGCGTGTACGCGTGCCGTCGAGTACGTGTGCGACTCATCCATCCAGACCCGATACCCTCCGGCAGCGCTTCGCACCGAACGGGATGAGTCGGCATTTACGTCTGCAATCAATTCCTCTTTGCGACTCGTGTTCATATCGCCGTTCTCCTTGGAATGAGTGGCAGCACGTCCGCTGCTGGCTTGGATCGCATGTTATAGCAAGTACCGGAGGTATTCCAGCACTGGATCATGAAGCCGCATTTTTCGTCTCGAGAGCGAGTTAGCTTCCAGCAGGTTTAGGATTTGCAGGGTCGAACTTGGCTACCTGAATCTTGCGCGCCAGGCCGACCTTCGACAGTATCCAGATGCCCCAGAAGTTAGGATCGATCTCATACCACGCCAACCCGTGCCGAGCTGAAACCGGATGCGCATGGTGGTTGTTGTGCCAGCCTTCGCCGCCCGTCAGCAGCGCCACCCACCAGCTATTGCGCGACTGATCGCGGGTTTCAAAGCGGCGGCTTCCCCACAGGTGCGTTGCTGAATTCACCAGCCAGGTAGCATGCAATCCAAGTGTGACACGCAGCAGAACGCCCCACAAGACCATGGCGACGCCTTCAACCCATCCGCCCCACATCCAACCACCGGCCAGCAGCAACAATCCGCTCACCGCAATCGGAACCCAGTGGTACTTGCTCAGCCAAACGTAGAAACGGTCGCGGCTCAAGTCAGGCGAATACCTCGCCAGGATGGTGGTCTGCCCATGCAGAGCCTCTCCGAAAAGCACCCACCCGGCATGCGCCCACCAGCCACCTTCGCGCGGCGTGTGCGGATCGCCTTCGTGATCGCTCAACTGGTGATGTACGCGGTGCGTAGACACCCAGAAGATAGGTCCGCCTTCGAGCGACATCGTCGCAAACACTGACATCACGTACTCTACCCACTTCGGCGTAGTGTATCCGCGGTGCGTCAGCAAACGGTGATAGCACATGCCGATGCCGACGTTAATAGCCAGTACGTAAAGGATCGACATCACCAGGAACCGCTGCCAGCTGAATAGGAACAGCGCCGCCAAAGAACCTACGTGGAAGATGATCATCGTAGTCACGGTTATCCAATTCAAACCGTCGCCTATTGTTGCGGCACGGCCCATGCGGATCTCCTGCTTCGCAGGAACGCTATGCGAATTGGCCGCTGAATGATTTGCCAGAACCGATTCGTAAGAGGTGACAACGACTGCTTCTGGGGACGGGACAGTTGGTGCTAATGACATCTTCGGGGAAGAACCTCGCTCTAGAACGCTGGGGACCTATCTCAATTGTATAGGAGCCCGAATGCAGCCCACCGCCTTTCGATGTTACTTCAGCTGTAACCGCGTCCCCAATTCGAGGTAGTCCTCACGCCCGCTTTCAAGGCAAAGCTCTAAGAATGACCGCTATCGGCGTTCTCCGTCGGCATCGGCGTCGTGCTCATGGGGCTGCTGGTGAACAACTTCGTCACCTGCCCGCGCAGCACGCGAAAGATCGCAAATTCCCTCTGCGTTGCCCCGCGCAACTCAAATAGCAGATCGCCCCGGTTGTCCGCCAGCACATCCACCGCATCCACCAGCCGCATCCGAGGAGAAACGTCGAGATGTGCGCCGTCCGTCACGTTCTTAAACAGCAACGTCGCCTTGCCGTAGATATTTGGCTGGCAGATCAAGGTTACGAATTTCTGATTCGCGCCCTCACCATCCGTGCGCGCCGACAAGACCATCGTTGCGCCTCCTCCGTACGCAAGTTCATACACCTTGAACTGCTCGTCCAGAAGGGGCGCGGGGGGAGGCGGCAACGGAATGGCCTTCTTGCGCGCTGAATTTGTGCGCTTACTCGCGGCTTTGGCCTGTAGTGCTTTCGCCGGAGCTTCCTTCGTTTCGCTCGTCAGTCCCAGAGCTTCGCGAGCCATGTCTTCCATCTCGGATTTCATTTTGTCTTCATCCGCTGGATCAGCCCATTTGAAGTTCCACACATGCTCCGGCCTATCCTTCGCATCGGAAACCGCGACCACTTGTCTCATATCGGGAGGTAAACCCATCAGCGTTGGCAGCACGTCGCCGCCCTCGCCCTCCGGTTTGCCGCGCGTCAGCTTCGGACGGCCCGGATCGGAGAGCGTCTTCACTGACTCCACGCTTCCGTCGCTCATCGCGTCCATAGGGCCTTCCGGCTTATCATCCTTCTTCGTCAGCCTTGGCCGATCGGGATCGGGCGCGGGAATCGCATTTGAACCCGACGAATCCGAATCGTCGGGAGTACTCTTCTTGTGCAGAGTAGGGCGATCTGGATCAGGTGCCGGCCGATTCGAACCTGAATCGCCGGCTTTATCCTCCGACGATTGCTTGTCGTCCTCATGTTTGCGATGCAGAACCGGCCTGTCGTCGTTGTCGTTGCCCCACGCATCCTTGTCAATCTTGGCTTCCGCTGTCGGCGGCTTAGGTTTAGTCAACGGTTTCCAGATCCCAAAACCAACCCACGCGCCCTGCACTTGCCCGGCAGAGTTCACAACGAACCATCCCGTATTCTTGCCATTCTGCTTCAGCTCGTACTCAACCTGGCTCGACAGTGCCAGCGGCGCGGGCCTGGCAAGGTAAATACTCGCGTCCTGCAGTTGCTGGCCGTCATAAATTGCAATTGGAATCAGCCGGCTTGTCTTTGGGTGGTCTTCATCTCCGGTCCATTCCAGCACTCCAATGGCACGCAAAGTCTGGTTTGACTGGTTCTGCTTGATCTGGCCGGGATACTGCGCAAGCGCCGGCGGCACCGCCAGAAGCGCCGTACCGGATAGCAGCGTCACGGCGGCCAGCGTTCTTGACCTCATAAACATCCGTCTCGCAAAATGGGGCCAAACAGGAGATGGCTCCTTCATCCGCAGTGACATCTGCCGCCCACCGTGTAAATAATCGAAGCTGACGGCCACTATCGGCCCTCCAATGAACATACGTGCGAGGATATTCCCCATGGAACTCAACAAGAAAGTCGCCAATTTCACCCTGCAAACCGACGAGGATAAGACCGTCAGTCTATCGGACTACGCCGGCAAACCCGTCATACTCTTCTTTTACCCCAGAGCGGACACTCCCGGCTGCACTATTGAAGCCTGCGGTTTTCGAGATACTTTCAAGAAAATCCAGGCGGCCGGAGCGGTGGTTCTGGGAATCTCTCGCGACACGCCGCGCGACCAGGCCAAGTTCCGCGCCAAGTACAACCTGCCTTATACACTCCTTGCTGATGTAGACGAGAAAGTCTGCAATCAGTTTGGAGTGTTGAAGGAAAAGAATATGTACGGCAAGAAAGTCATGGGAATTGAGCGGACCACGTTCGTCATCGGCTCTGACCAGAAGTTGCTTCATATCTTCCCCAAGGTCTCTCCTGAAGGCCATGCCGAAGAAGTACTGGCTCTCATCAAGGAATGGAAAAGGCAGCAGGAGTGAAGCGCAGATCCGATCAATCAAGCCGGGGCCCAAGAACTCCCGGCTACCTGATGGCGCGCACATTCTTTGAAGCGCATCCGGAATACGTGGCTCCGCGGCTGCTCGGCAAGTTGCTTGTCCGCCAAACCAAGGCCGGACCTGTCGCCGGCCGCATTGTTGAGGTGGAAGCCTATCTAGGTCCGCACAACGTTCCGCCCGACCCCGCCGCTCACTCCTTTCGCGGACCCACGCCGCGCAATCAGGTGCTGTTTGGGCCCGCCGGCCATGCCTACGTTTATGCCATCTACGGGCGCTATTTCTGCATGAACGTCTCCTGCGAACCCGCGGGCCGGGCCGGATGCATTCTGCTCCGCGCACTGGAGCCCGTTGGAGAGTTCAGCATCGCTGAGATGGCTCGGAATCGCGGCTTGGCAAGCGATGTGGCTCTCCGTCAGATCGCCTCCGGCCCGAGCCGTCTCTGCCTGGCTCTTGGCCTCACGCGCTCTGAGCACAACGGCCTTGACCTTCTTTCCAGGTCCTCTCCTCTGCAACTTCGCGATGATGGTTTTATAGTGGCGGAGGCTGCCGTAACTGTCCGAATCGGCATAAAACACGCAGCAGATTGGCCATTGCGCTTTGTTCTCCCCGGTCATAACTGCGCCTCCGGGCCCAGAAAGATGACAAATGCTTCAGTTGGCAGGTGGGTCTTTGTTAATTAGAATTCCGTCCATCTGAGTGCACCCATTTCCCCAAGCGAGGAAAACCTTGAAAATTACTTCCCTGTCCGCGCCAGCGGTCGCGATCACTCTCATTACCGGGGCCATTTTCGCAATTTCTACGATTGCCCAGGCCCCACAGGGTCCGCCTCCCGGAGGTGGAGGCAGGCCTATGCGCAACTTCCCGCCTCCAAAGAACCTGAAAGTGCTTCCCAAGAATCTGACCGGAAATCAGGTCCACGAAATCATGGAAGGCTGGGCCGGCGCACTTGGCACGCACTGCGATCACTGCCATATGGAGGATCCTAAAAACATTGGCCCCAATGGCCGTCCGCGGCTCAAGTTTGAAGATGATTCCAAGCCGGAAAAGAAGATGGCAAGGATCATGTACACCATGACCGAGAACATGAAGAAGAACTACATCAAGAAGGTCGCGGATATGGACAAGATGGAGGAGCCCGCTGCTCCGTTGACCTGCGGCACCTGCCACCGCGGCCACGTTCATCCTGAAGCCTATATTCCGCCGAAGGAAGAGCGCCCCGGAGGCCCACGGCCCGGCGGTGGAATGCCGCCTATGCAGCACTAATTGTGCGCTCCAACAGCAAACAACAATGGCCATCGATCCTGAAAAAGATCGATGGCCATTCTGGTTCCCGCGGTTGAAACGAAAGATTGAACCGCGTTCGAGCACCAGTATTCTGGTGGAGAATTCTCTACTGCAAGAGCAGTGGCAATGAATGCCGGGAGGATGCCATGACTTCGCGGGAGTGGCGCTATTTGGTGGCGGTCTTCGCCGGCGTGGCCTTCCATGTAGTCTTCATTTGGAAATTTCTGCCCTACACTCGGCGTGAGTCCGCGCCGGGCCTGTTGCCTGGATACTGGCTTCCTATTCTCGCGTTTGTCCTTGGGTTGCTTCTTACCTACTCCCTCGAAGGAAAGAAACGTTGGATACCAACCGTAATGCTGGGCGCATCATTTCTGGCGAATGCGTGCCTGATTGTGAGCGACTGCGCGGCCGATCCCACCGATCACAACCTGTGGCCATTTGAATTTGTCATCATTGCCGTGGCAATGTCGCCCGCATTCATCGGTGCGGGTATCAGCAGCTACATTGACTGCATTCGCAGGCCTAACCAGACAAACTAGATGAATGTAAATAGCGTGCGTGGGAAACGTTCGCTCTTGAAGGTCGGCGAATTTAAATTTTCGGCCGTGAATAGTCGCCGCTCTTGCCGCCAATTTTCGATTCAAGCTGCACGCTGCGGATCACGATACCTTTGTCAAGCGCTTTGGTCATGTCATAGACCGTGAGCGCTGCAACGGCTGCCGCGGTCAGTGCCTCCATCTCAACACCGGTTGGCCCGGTGGTTGCCGCTGACGCGATGATACGCACTCCGCCTTCAGTCACATCGGCCTGTACATCAACGTGCGTCAACGGAAGAGGATGACACATGGGAATTAGTTCCGAGGTACGCTTGGCCGCCTGGATTCCGGCAATGCGAGCTACTTCAAGCGGATTCCCCTTGGGGTTGGCAGGAAGCGCCTTCAGCACCGCCGCCGACAGCTCAACAAACGCAGATGCCGTCGCGGTGCGGCGCGTCTCCTGCTTGGCGCTCACGTCAACCATTGAGGCTCTTCCGGCTTCATCGTAATGCGAGAGTTTTGTAGGTTCCGGCATTGGTGTCCTTACCTGAGCAGAATTCGAACCATCGCACCCGGGGCGGGATGCTCCAGATCGTCTTCAAGCACCATAAAACAATTAGAGCGCGCCATGGCCGCGATATCGCCTGAACCATGCCAGGGAACCAGCTCCACCGCGGGCAACTCGCCGTTGCGGCCGAACGTGCACGTGGCAGGCAGAAAGCGGGCGAGCCCGCCCTTGCCCTGCTTGCCTGCGCTACCGGCGAGCCGCGCATGTGCAAAGCGCGGGCAATGATCGAGGCAGCCGGCCAGCGCAGCCAATGTGGGCGCGCCGAACAGCAGAAATGTGACGGCTGAAGATACGGGATTTCCAGGCAGCCCGAAGAACGGCATTGTCCCTTCTCCCTCTGCTTTTGGAATCTCTCCGAACACAAGCGGCTTGCCGGGCTGGATGCGTACTCCCGTGAAATGAAAGATAGCGCCCAAACGGGCTAGCGCGGGCTCGACCAGATCAAACTTTCCCGCCGAAACTCCGCCGGTCACCAGCAGCATATCGGCTTTGCGAGCTTCGGCAATCGCAGCATCAAGCGCATCGGAATTGTCGGGCGCGATGGGTAGAAGCACCGGCTCTCCCCCAGCTGCGGCGACCATTGCCGCAAGCATGGGCCCGTTCGAGTTACGAATCTGCGCAGGTCCCGGCGCGGCACTGACTGGAACGATCTCATCGCCTGTAGACAGAATTGCGACGCGCGGCCTCGCAAATACCTCGAGAGTCTCGTAACCGCAGGTCGCCGCAAGAGCCACCTGCGCGAATGTAATCGGCGTGCCCGCAGGAAGCAGTTCATCCCCTTTGCGCGCCTGCGCACCCTGGGGAACGATATTGTCGCCTGCCGCGATGCTGCGTCCCGGGGCAAGATGCACTTTGCCGTCCTTGTACCCAATATGCTCCAGCATCACTATGCAATTAGCGCTATCCGGAACGGGCGCTCCGGTCATGATCTCCCACACGCTGCCTGGTGGCAGAGTGCCAATCGGCGCCTCGCCGGCCCGAGTAGATCCAGCGATTGCAAGGCTTCCGCGCTGCATGATCTCCTCCGCCCGGCATGCGAAACCATCACGCGTAGAGCGGGGAAACGGCGGTTGGTCTGCGTCGGCGCGCAATGGCACTGCCAGCACCCGGCCCTGGACCGACGAGAGAGCGACGCGCTCAACGGCAGGGTGAGTCTGCCTGAACCTCTCAACCTGCGCGGCCACCATCGCTGCAGCTTCGTTGTATGTAAACAAAGCCAAGCTCATGCAAAGGATTCTATTAGAGCCCGCCAGTTTAGGACCTTCCGCAATTGTTTTACGTACCGGCAAATACGAAGGGCGCGTTCTGCAACAGAACGCGCCCTCGAGTTTCAAGGTAAGGCTCGCTATTTCTTGGGAGCCTTATAGTTGGCGTTGACCTTTTCACCAGCCTGCTCGAGAATGCCCTTTACCTCAGCGGCATAGGGTCCGGTGGGAGCCAGAGCCAGATACTTCTGGTACGCTTCTTCGCAATCTCCAGGCAGAACGATGCGGTTGGTCTTCGGATCGACGGTCGCATTCAAAATCAGCCCTTGGCCCTTGATGTAGTACAGGACAGCCTGATTTGGATCGGCAGCGATCGCCTCGTCGGCGGCTGCAACCTGCGCAGGAGCGTTCTTCTCCTGGAAGAAGATGACTGCTTCATTGCGAAGGTGCATAGCCGCACGGGTAGGATCGGACTTGGCAGCGGCATCAAAGGCGGCCTGTGCCTCAGGAACCTTGCCCTGACGCGCATAGACTTCGCCCAATCCGGCATTGGCAGCGCCGAGTACTTCGGGCTTCGGCTTCTTCGATGCAGTCTCAAGTTCAATCGCCTTTTTGTAGTTGGTCTCGGCATCGTCGTACTTCTTCAGGCCGAGTTGGGCGCGCGCCAGGTCGGCCCACAGAATGGACTGATCGGGCATCACTGCGGTGTCCTTGGTCATGAGTTGAAGGATCTCGTTGTACTTGGCCGTGCGGATTTCGTTCGACTTTGCTTCGACGGCATCGTGCGTGGCCGATGCACCCAGTTCCTTAATCGCCTGGGCCCGCGCATTCTCGGCGTCATGGATGTTCTGATTCACAAGCTTGAGGTCATTGTTCAAGTTGTTGATGACCTTGTTGGCCTGCAGAGCCTCGGCGTTCTGCTTCTTGAGTTCCTCAAGCTGCTTCCTCTGGTCAGCAGGGAGCTTATCAATGAACTCCTGGCGCGACATATCGACATCCGCCAGAACATCCTGGTCTGCAACCACATGGACGCCGCGAATCATGTCTACCATCTTGCCTTCTGGTGTGTCCGCCGCGCGGTACACGACCGAATAGGTGCCGGGAGCAGCTTCACCGGCAAAACTGCCGTCCGCGCCAACGGGGAAAGTGTACTTCAAGGTAGCTCCCCCATCGGTGGACAAGCTCACTGAACCGCTGCCCTGGGGCTCGCCTGTCGGATTAATCACGTGGCCATGGATTTTGCCCGTGGGACCAGAAGGCGTTTGCGAAAATACCGGCAGCAGGGCAAAAGCCAGAACGCCCAGCCAAAGTGAGAGATTGCGCTTCATGTTTCTTCTCCTTCGGAGCGGCTCGAACAATGCCGCTCTATAAATCAAATCGTAATTTGGGCCGCAACTCGCGCCAGAACTGGTAAACCTCTGTTTCTGGCAGACGCGTTTGCTGACCGAATAGTTGCGGTCGGAAGTCACATCCTCACCGCGACATCTCCTATGGCTTCCGCTAGCAGCGGGTTGCCCAGGGAACTTGGCGCCCGTTGTTCAAAAACCAAAATTCTCGGCAAAACCAACGTTAAATCCAACCGCGTATCCGACACAAGTATCTCATCGCCGTCATTCATGGGGCGACAAGCCTTCCATCGCTGCGCTAGGGGCTTGAGTCAGACCAGCGGAAGCTTGCATTCATCATGGTAGGGTCCCACCGCCATGCACGCTTGTGGCCTGTATCACACTCTAAAATGGGGATATGGCAGTCACCATACGCGAAGCCACTGAGGCAGATATACCTCAGATATTGGCGTTTATCCGGGCACTTGCCGCCTACGAACGGGAGCCGGATGCGGTCGTTGCGACTGAGGAAGGCCTGCTGCGAGATGGCTTTGGCCCTAACCCCTACTATTTCTGCCTGATTGGCGCCTATGAAGGCCGGCCGGCCGGATTTGCACTCTATTTCTTCAACTATTCCACCTGGATGGGGCGCCCCGGTATCTACCTCGAAGATTTGTTCGTGCTTCCGGAATTCCGCGGTCTGGGCGTTGGAAAGTTGCTATTGAAGCAGGTAGCCGCTGTCGCAGTTGAAAAAGGATGTAAACGGCTACAGTGGGAGGTCCTTGATTGGAATACCTCCGCAATTGACTTTTACCGGGCAATGGGAGCGGAGTTCCTCGACGAATGGCGCAACGTGCGCGTTTCAGGCGATGCGCTGATGCAACTTGCCGGGGGAGTCGCCACTGTTCCACGCGGTCCAGGATCAGCACAGTGAAGATTCGCATCATCGGCGGTGGACTGGCCGGCCCTGAAGCTGCGTTGACCGCTGCGCGCTTCGGTTGCCAGATCGATTTGTTTGAGATGCGCAGCGAAGTCAACGGCAAGCCTCGACTCACGCCGGCGCATCAGACCACGGATTTTGGAGAGTTAGTCTGTTCCAACTCGCTTAAGAGCGAGTCACCAAACACAGCGCCGTGGCTCCTGAAGCAGGAAATGCGGCGGGCGGGCTCGACGCTGCTGCGTATTGCCGATAGGACCGCTGTCCCCGCAGGGCATGCGCTCGCCGTCGATCGTGTGGAGTTCTCCCGGCAAATCTCCGAAGCGATTGCAGCTGAACCGGCTATTCGGGTGGTTCGCGAAGAAGTGACCTCGCTCGATGACGAGGGCTACGATCTGACCATCCTTGCCACCGGTCCGCTCACCTCCGATGCCTTGAGCAATGAGCTAGGGCGTTTGACCGGCTCCGAGCATCTTGCCTTTTACGACTCCATCTCTCCGATTGCCGACGCTGAATCAATCGATATGAATCGCGTTTACATGGCAGCCCGCTGGGACAAGGGAACGGCCGACTACATCAACTGCCCGATGGATCGTGAAGAGTACGACCGCTTTCTTGACGCGCTTTTGGTCGCCGAACCGGCCGACACAAAAGAATGGGAGAAACTCGAATATTTCGAGGGATGCCTACCCATCGAGGTGCTGGCCAGGCGCGGCCGCGATACGCTTCGCTTTGGTCCTATGAAGCCCGTGGGCCTGCGCGATCCGCGCACCGGCAAGACCCCGTGGGCTGTTGTGCAACTACGCAAGGAGAATCTGCGCGCCGATAGCTACAATCTTGTCGGCTTTCAGAATCACCTCAAGTTCGGAGATCAGGCACGCGTGCTGCGCTTGATCCCTGGCCTGGAGAACGCGCGCTTTCTGCGCTATGGCCAGATTCATCGCAATACCTACATTTGCGCACCGCTCCTGCTCGATGAGTTTCTGCGGTTCAAGAAGTATCCCCGTCTTTTTGTTGCCGGGCAGTTGTCTGGCGTTGAAGGCTACACAGAATCCATCGCCGGAGGATTGCTGGCGGGTATCTATGCGGCGATGTTGGCTCGCGGAGAAATGCCTGACCCTATTCCGCGCGCGACGGCACTCGGATCTCTAATCAATTACATCACTCATGCTGAGGCGAAGAACTTTCAGCCGGCCAACATTACCTTCGATCTGCTTGAGCCTCTCGAAGAAGAGACTCGCAAAAAGATCCGCGACAAAAGAGAACGGCGCCGGATTCAATGCGAGCGCTCGCTCGCGGCATTCGATGCCTGGTGGCCCACCATCAGTCGTGCATTGCCTGTGAGTTAATCGGCTATACGCTCGCCAGAAACGCAAGCAGGTGCCGGAAGTAGACCGCCTGATCGTCCCACATTGCCAGATGACTGCCATTGGGGCAGATGGCAGAGGTTGCGTTCGGCATCATCGTGGCCATCTTGCGCAGATCATCGGGGTCCATCTCGTCGTGTTCTGCGCCCATGGTCAAAGTCTTCACCTTGATCTCGTGCAGCCTATCCCAACGCTCCCAATCTTTCAAGTTTCCGGTAACCTCAAACTCGCTCTTGCCCTGCATCTGGTTGTAGATCTTCTCATTCGCCAACCGAAAAGCGCGCGATACCGGCTCGGGCCACGGGTTGGTGCGGCAAATCATCTGCGGATACAACTGCTCCATGACTATCTTCTGGTAATCGGGATTGTCGTAGTCCTTTGCCTCCGAGAGCGCGTCAAGGCGCGCAAGGTCTTCGGCCGACAGCAGCTGCTTCTTGAGCGCGTCATTCCGCTTGAGGTATGACTTTATGCCCGCAGTCATATTCGAAATCACCAGCCCGCGCAGGTGTTGCTGATAATTCAAGGCATACTCCATGCAAAGAATTCCACCCCACGATTGGCCATACAGCACAAAATGATCGAGTCCCAAACCGCGGCGGACTTCCTCAACCTCGGTTGCGTACCTTTCCAGTGTCCACAAGGCCGGGTCATCGGGAATATCGGAGTTACCGACTCCAAGCTGGTCGTAGTAATACATCTCGATTCCGGCTTGCGGCAGGAACGATTCCATTGCTTCCAGGTAGTCGTGCGGAAACCCTGGGCCGCCGTGCAGCAGAAGCACTTTGATCGGTCCAGAGCCCATCTGCTTTGTCCACACTTTGTATTTGCCGCCCACGACAGGGATCATCCGGATGCCGGCAACGCGAATGCCCGGTGGATTCAAGGCATCAGCCGCGGGCTGCGATTGCGGGGCTGCAACTTTCTGGCCCGACAGGCCAGTTGCGACAGAACCGGCAAGAGCGATTGCAGTGTTTTCGAGGAAGCTGCGGCGATTCATGATTTTCGAGTGTACCCCATCCCCAAAGACTCTCAGCACGTGACTTGATCGAATAGGAAATGCAGTTTCCCGGCCATGAAGCTGACCATAGTGCGCTTCGTTCGGGCCGTTACAATACAGCCCGCTTGTCAAAGATCTCGACACTGCCGTAACCAACAGAAGAGCAACTTGATCGCGTCGACGTGGTGATGACTGGCACGTGCTCCAAGGAACCTTTCATCACCGTGCAGTGTCCAAGTTAATGGGTATGCGGGGCAGAGTGTAACCTTGTGAATGGAGCGTCCCTTCTACGGCGGCGCTGGAGACGGAGCGGGTTGATGCGTTGGCTTACAGTAATGGCTTGCTCGGCCACGGTTACGGCGGGTGCGGTTTTTCTAGCGGCGCAGGCCGTTCCACCCAAAGCGCCCGCACCCGGAGCCGGTAAACCGGCGGCAAATGAGATTGTTACAACTGTGAAGCTGCCGCTGCCGCCTGCCGCGTTGCTACCCGATGTGTTTGACGGATGGATAGCTGACGGCCCTGCGAAGACTCTCACCGACGCAGCAGCAGCCGACCCCGCGAATACCGCTGCGCTCAAGGAATATGAATACACGGGCGGCGCCAGCCGCTCCTATAAACGCGACGGCGAATCGCTTACTCTGCGCACGCTCCGCTTCCAGAATGCCACCGGCGCTTACGGTGCATATTCGTTCTATCGCCAGAATGGCTGGCCTAAAGCTGATATTGGCAACGGCGCAGCTTCAGATCATAACCGTGTTCTCTTCTGGAAGGGCGAGACCCTGGTGGATGCGACGTTTTCGCATATCGGACCGCTGGCCGCATCTGAAATGCGCGCACTCGCTTCTCGGATTCCCGTTCCGGCGGGAAACAGGTCTATGATGCCGCCGATTCTTGCCAATCTGCCGCAGCATTCACTTGACCCGCAGACAACGCACTATGCCGAAGGGCCGGCAGGTTATGTGGGTGGTGGCGGCGTGCTTCCGGCAGAACTCGTTGGCTTTGACCGAGACGCAGAAGTGGCGACCGCCAATTACTCTCTGTCATCGGGTCCCGCAACCCTCACCGTCATCGACTACCCCACGCCGCAGATGGCTGAAGTCATGGAGTCGAAGATACGCGATTACATCAAGGCAGGAAGCAAGGCACAGCCGCCTTGGACAAAGGCGTTGATGGACTCCGATGTTGCGTCTCTCGAAGTCCGCCGCAGCGGTCCGCTCGTCATCCTCGTCAGCGGTGATGCCATTCCCGACGAAAGTCATCGGCTCATCGAGACCGTGCACTTCAACGCGGATCTGGTGGCGATTCCGCAGCCCACCACTTCCGAGATCAGCAAGACCGCGCAACTGTTGGAAGGTATCGCAGGAATTGTCATCGTAGGCGGCAGCGGGGCCCTTCTGCTTGGCTTCTTTCTGGGTGGAGGTAGGGCGCTCTACCGGATTGCTCGAGGCATGCCGGCATCGTCGGTTTACGACGAGGAGTTCACGTCCATCAACTTGCGGCGGAATCTGAACGACGATCTGAGCCAGGCGAAGAGCCCGAACCCGAAGGGTTAATGCTGGCAACTGCCTGTGGAAAACAGGACATAAACCCTAAGAAACACCCCTAAATAACGGGAAGTGGCGACTCTGCAAAGGCAAAACAAAAGCGAAGACCAAGGCAGTTTCGCCTGTGCATCGCCTTCCGCAACTGGTTGATAACAGGAAATTTATTTCTGGAAAGTTTTCTGCTTGACACTCTTTCCCCCCGCTCCTACTATGCAGCCAGAAAGTTCTAATGGTTTTGCCTCCGTTGGAACTATTCTCCCTGAGGGAAGAGCTGCCCTGTTGCCGGGCGGCTCTTCCCGTTTTATGGAGGAATGCAAGCCTAACTTTCTTCCTGACTTGCGGCCGGGCCCCCTTCGGAATCGTTCCATTGATACCCACAGGCGTCGCATCGCCACGAATTGAAGCGATCCACTCCCTCCAACGCCGGGTCCTTGGTGCCGCAATGGGGGCATCTTGGCATCTCAAACTCGGGTTCTTCGACCTTTGCCTCTTCAAAAATCTCTCTGGGGATCGGATTCGCCATGATCATGCGCGCCTGGTCCAGTCGGTCGGCTCCAACCAGCACTTTCGGATTAAGAATTTCCATCCCCTTGTTGCGAAAGCCGGAGCTTTGTTGGTCGAGCCAGCTTTCGATTCCGGCGCGCCGCAGAAATTCGCGCAGCATCTGTGCCTGCACCATCGATTCGCATTCGCAGAGCTGCGCCTTCCACGTGTATTCAAGCGGCGGTTCAGTGTCGAAATTTGTCCGGTAATCGATAATCAGCTGCGGAGCGCCGCCCTGATTGCCGAGCAATGCAGCTCGGCGTTCACGCCTGGGTTCCGGAATAGCCTTCGCAGGACGCGCATTCGACAAATCGCCCAGCCCGCGCTTGCGCAACTCCTGGTCGAGCGCCTGCCGCGCGATTTCGGTCAGATCTTCCGCTTCGTGGGCAAGATTGATGAGCTCGTCGTCGTACATCCCGCGATATATGCCGGCAATTCTCTGCGACTCCGCGATCGGATCGATCTGCATGGCCAGTAGTATAAACGCCAATCAAATACGCAGTACGGCAATACGGCGCTAGTGAAACGAGCGCCAGCCCAGATCTAGAGCCATCGCGCGAAGCACAACCAGCGCGGTAACAGTGACCGCCGCCAGCAAGCAAGTCCAGAACCCGAGGCGGTTGAACGGAATGAGAAGAGTACTCTCTGTGCCATAAAGCGTTATGCCGATCTTGGCGGGTAGAAGGACATTCATGGCCGCAGCTAGCAGGAAACCTCCGGTCCACACTAGCGCGATCCTGAAGGCCAACTGAAGCGTTTGAGTCAGGATACTCATGATTCACCTCGCTTGAAGTCGGACGACGGAATCCCGGCCGCAACTGGCACCCCTTCGCCATCGGTCAACTTTACCTTCCTCAGGCGCAACGATACAATCGTGAGAGCAGGCCGAAGTAGCTCAGTTGGTAGAGCAGCTGATTCGTAATCAGCAGGTCACCGGTTCAAGTCCGGTCTTCGGCTCCAGTTTTTCCGTCTCGAATCGATCTCAAGTGAAATGGCTTCCGAATATCGGAAGCCATTGTTGTTCTGCGACCTGGCAAGTGCTGGAGCCGTTCGGCAACGCAATTCAGGAATCACACTCGATGGTTTCCAGATCCCCCATGAACTGGCTGCACATAGCATGCAGCTCAGAGAGTTTTTCGAATCCGCTGGATTTGCTGCCCAACGTTTGAGCTTGAAGGATTTCCGCAGCAATCTCATGAAATTTTCCATGAGCATTTCTGACAGCTTTGCAGCGCGACTCGTTTCCGCGGCCTGCCAGTGTTTCTATTTCCAGCCATTTACCAAACCGGCATTCGCTCCCATCCATCGGTGGGGGTGTATGACGCTTGCCTATCAGGTACGCTTCAAACGCGGCCAGCCACGCTCGATGTTCCACGCATGCGAACAACAATGCACGGTTGCCGGAGTGAACAGACGGCGCCGTGCACCAACGCGGATCCGGCTTCCACTTCTGCGTCCACTCCAGGACATCGCCCGCAGGCATAGGTCTGGCGATTCCATAGCCTTGCGCCAACTCACATCCCAATTGAAGCAGCATCAGCCCGTGCTCCACTGTCTCGACACCTTCAGCGATGACCTTGCGGCGAAAAGCCGATGCCAGACTGAGAATGCCTTCAAGAATGTTCAAATTCTCGGGATCTTCAAGCATGTCGCATACAAAGCTCTGGTCGATCTTCAGAATGCTGGCCGGCAATCGCTTGAGGTAAGTGAGTGAGGAGTATCCGGTACCGAAATCATCCAAGGCGAACAGAACGCCGATACTATGGCAGGCATTAAGAACCTGCGAAGTCTGCGCCACATCCTGCAGTGCACTTGTCTCTAGGACTTCAATTTCCAGGCTGAACGGTTTCAATGTCGGATGCGCCGCAAGTAACTTGGTCAAGCGGTCCACGAAATCGGGCTGCTGCAACTGGAGGGCGCCCACGTTCACGCTCACGGGTATATCCAGCCCCCGGGCACGCCATCCTTCCATCTGAGCCAGAGCGCTATCGATCACCCACTCACCCAACTCGATTGCCAGCGGATGGTCTTCAATCACCGGTAGGAACATGCCCGGCGGCAGCAGTCCTCGCTCAGGATGCTGCCAACGAATGAGCGCTTCAAGCCCCACAACCTTGCCGGTGCGCATGTTGACTTTGGGTTGATAGTGGAGTACGAATTCGCGTGCAGCAATGGCGCGGCGAATGTGCTCCAGGTTTTCGTGCCGGCCGCGGACGCTCTGATCGTGGTCAGGATCGAAGATGTGATGCCGGTTTCCTCCCGCAAGCTTGGCCTGATACATCGCCTGATCGGCCTGTCGCAGCAGCAGGTCTGGGTCCGCCTCTTCAGACTGCGGATAAAAGGTAACTCCAATACTGCCGGAGACGCTCAAACTCAGGTCTCCCACCTGCACTTTTTCTGACGCTGCCTCAAGCAATTCGTCGAGCACAGAGGAGCTGGATGCCGGATTGTCCAGATCGAGAATCACGGCCACAAACTCATCACCGCCCAATCGGGCCAGCGTATCACCCTCGCGCAAGGCGCATTTCATATTAAAGGCCAGCGAGGTAAGCAACCGATCACCGGCTTCGCGCCCGTGTTTATCGTTGATGTCCTTAAAGCCATCCAGATCGAGATATGCCACCGCGAAGTACTGCTTCCGCCGGTTCGACTGCGCTATCGCCTGATGAAGACGGTCTCCCAGTAGAGAGCGGTTTGGCAAACCGGTGAGCACATCGTAATAGGTCATATGCTCAAGTTGCTGCTCGTGTTTCTTGATTTGCGTGATATCTGAGAAGAGAGCAATATACTGCAGAACACTTCCTGATGAATCGTGGACCGCATTGATGTTCAGCGTCTCGGCATACGTTTCTCCGCTCTTGTGCCGATTCCAGATTTCGCCGGACCACTCTCCTTCATTGACAAGTGAACGCCACATGTTGGTGTAGAACTCGTCGCTCTGGAGTCCTGATTTGAGGATGCGGGGATTCTTGCCGAGCACTTCGTCCCGGCTGAATCCCGTGATCTTGGTGAACATCTCGTTCACTTCAAGTATGTTGCCTCGGGGATCGGTGATGGTAATGCCTTCGCGGGCATTGTTGAACATGCTGGCGGCAAGCCTGAGCCGCTGTTCAATCTCGCGATGCTTGGTGATGTCTTCGGCAAAGAGAATAATGCCGCCTATGGAGCCATCGCCTTCTCTCCAGGGCACAACCTCCCACCGAATCCACTGCGTCGTTCCGTCAGGACGCTCGAATGGATCTTCGTCACATTTCAGTGTTTCTCCAGCCAGGCCGCGGCGATGCGCCTGCTTCCAGCGCTCGGGAATGTCCGTGGCGAAATCGTAATGCGATCGCCCGATAATTTCATGGCCGGAGAGTTCATAGTCTTCGATCCAGCGGTCGCTGGCCGCGACGTAGCACATGTTCCGGTCGAACATGGCGATGGACGCAGGAACATGCGCAATGAACAGCTCGAGCAATTCCTTGCTTCCGCGCAACGCCATCTCAGCCAGTTTGCTTTGGGTGATGTCCTCGTAAAACATGATGATGCCGCCAACGACACCATCTGACGCATTCCATGGAATGATCTCCCACTTGATCCATTGAGAGGTTCCGTCAGCGCGCTCATATCGATCCTCATCGGATTTCTGCCGTTCCCCTGCCAATCCGCGGCGATGCGTCTCCTTCCAACGTTCTGGAACATTGCGATTGATTTCGTAGTGAGAATGCCCGATGATTTCGTCCGCGGTTACGGTGTGATCCTTTATCCAGCGATCGCTGGCCACGATGTATCGCATATCGCGATCGAACATGGCAATCGAGACAGGAGCATGCGAAACGAGCAACTGCAGCATCTTTTTGCTGTCTCTTAACTCCGCATCCGTCTTCCTTCGCTCGGTAACGTCTTCAGAAAAAATGACGATGCCACCGACGGCGCCATCGCCGGTCCGCCACGGCTGAAGGCGCCGGCGAATCCACCTCAGCGACCCGTCTTGAAGTTCTAGCTGCTCCTCTCCGGGGTGAATCGTCTCTCCATTAAGCGCGCGCTTGTGAAAGCTGCGCCAATCCTCTGGAATGTTGGGGAAGACTTCATAATGAGATTGGCCAATCAAGTCCATTCCCTCGAGGGCGTGCATCTCAAGCCAGCGTGTGCTCACCGAAAGGTAGCGCATGTTGCGGTCGAGCATGGCAATGGCGGCGGGAGCGTGCTCGATGAACAGACACATCAGTTCCTGGCTCTCCCGCAGAGCAAGATCCGCCTCCTTACGGGCAGTCACATCCCGTATGGTGCCGATCATCTTGACAGGCCGGCCCTCGGCGTTCAATTCCAGCCGGCCAAGTCCGTGTACCCAGCGCACCTGGCCGTCAGAGAGCCGAACAATGCGGTATTCCCTGTCGAACGGCTTTGCCTGGCCAATGACCTCGTTTTTGAAGTAATCCATCGTCGCCGCCCGATCGTCGGGATGAATGATCCGGGCGAATCCCTCCTGAGTGCGCTCGTAATCGCTTCCGATTCCGAAAATCGCATACAGGAGATCCGAACCGTTCCACCAGCCGGCGTCGATGTCCAGGCGATAGCTGCCGATCCCGGCAATGGACTGCGCATCTCGCAGCATCTCTTCGCTTTCGCGCAATCGCTCCTGTATCTGGCGGTGAACCGTTATGTCGTGCGCAACCGAGAACAAGCCGATGACTTCTCCGCCTGACCCTCTCATCGCGTAGTTCAAACTACTCAACCACTTTTTAGACTTCCCCTCGCCAGGAGCAGCGAGGATCCCAGTAGCGACGCCGTCACTTGACATCGCCTCCTTTTCCAGCCGATAGGAGAGGTCTGCATAGTCTTCGGAGAACAGATCGTAATCCGTCAGGCCCACGGGATCGGATCCATGACGGCTCGGCGCCTGAAAGATCGACCTGGCCGTACGATTCAGAACGGTATAGACGTGGTCGCGATTCTTGAAATAGATAACATCGCTGACCATGTCCATCATTGGGCCTAAAGTGGTGAGACTCTCAGGTTGCGGCATGCATTTGTGCCGGCTCCCGGCATCTTCAAGCAGCAGGTCCAGCACCATGGCCCGGCCACCACCTGACCTCGACTTCGCGAAGTATCCCCGCACGCATCGAATGTGTCCATCGGCATGACGAAGCCGAAGGTTCACTACGCCAGATTCATCTTCGGCTTCGCGTGAGAACAGCCTTTTCGCAACATCGCCGTCATCCGGATGGATTCGGTCAGGGAGACAGACCTCGCCATTACGAAGTGATTCTGCACGAAACCCGAGCAGCACCTTTATGCCGTCGTCTACCGACAGCAAAGTGGTCCGATCACCGAGTGCAAGCTTGAGTCTTGCCTGGACTGGAAGCCCGTTCATACCTGTTTAATTTTTCTGACTATCCATTTCAAAGTATTCGAAACAGGGCGCAGTTGGGGTTATAGCTCTTCTATTTCTCTATATGGTCATTAAAACGATTCTATATAGGCAATACCACTAAAGGTTACCTAGGCCGATATTGTGTCCAAAGCTGGATATGAACCAAGACAAGTACCCGTTATCCACGTGTTTTTTGTCACTTACCTAGTTCCGATCTGCTTATCCACCTTCTCTCTTGGCATAATCGCACCTAGAGCGGTTTCCTGGTGCCTGTTCCAGGAGCTTCTTCTGAAACCAATATCGGTCGGTTCCTCATCGGGAGTTGCTTTTAGATTGGGAATTGACAGAGCCAATGGCAGCACGTACTACCTGCGGGGGTACTGAAGAGTGACCAGCTACAGCCGTCAGGACGTCCAGCGCATTCTGCAAATCAGCTCTCACCAGTTGCAGGGGTGGGAGCGAGCCGGACTTATCCCCCAGCAAAAGGCATATACTTTTCAGGACCTCGGCCAATTGAGGATTCTGCGCGCTCTGCGCGAGGACGATGTGCCCGCCGCTTCGATCCGGCACTCCATTCTGGCCATGAAGTCTGTAGCTGGAATGGCGAACCCGCTCCTTGAAGCGCGACTGGTTAGGGCCGGCGGACGACTGGCGTTTCGCCATCATGGTGCCGTAGTTGATCCGATTCGGCGGCAATTGCTGTTTGACTTTGAGCGCTTTGACCAGCCTGAAATCCTAAGGGAAAGTACGTTGGGAGCTACGGCCATCGCATCGGACCGCGCTGTCCTGAGCAATTCACTTCCGGCAAGCTCAAGGAGGATCCAGGACCTCTTTCTGACCGCCGTGCAAGCAGAAGAGAGTGGCGATAAGCAGCGCGCCATCGATCTCTATCAGCAGATCCTTGCGCTCGATGCCGACTACGCCCCGGCCAGCATTAACCTCGGAACCCTGCACTTCCACCTTCGCCAATACCAGCAGGCCGAGGAGTACTACCGCCGCGCGACCATTGCCGACCCCTCTTACGTTCTGGCCTATTTCGATCTCGGCAACGTACTGGACGAGTTGGCGCGCATGGACGAGGCAATCACGGCCTACCGGCAAGCTGTAAGTCTCGCGCCGGGCTATGCCGATGCACATTACAACCTCGCTCTCGCGTATGAGCGCAAAGGTCAGCATCGGTCCGCTCTGCGCCACTGGCAATGCTATATTCGGATCGACAAACGCGGGCCCTGGGCCGAGCATGCCCGCTCTCAGATTCGCAAGCTCCTTCGCCGCGAAAAACTGACGATCGCATCGCGCTCCGACCGCTTTGTGCCACCGCACAAAGGCACGGCATCGCTGGCGCTTGTGGGATAGTTCCAGAACCGCATTCCATTCAATTTGAAAAGGCAGCTTTCGCTGCTTGCGCTACTTCCCGTATATGCGCAGGTCCCGTCCGGCAGCAACCGCCAATGATCTGCGCGCCTTGTGCAAACCACTCCGCCGCTAATGCACCAAACTCTACAGGTTCGCTGGCGCCAATCCAGCAACGGTTGGCTGCATCCCAGCCTTCGCCGGAGTTGGGATAGACCATAATGGGCAATTCCGTTCCCGCCCGCAACTCCTGGATGAGTGAAGGAATCCACTTTGACGGAACGCAGTTGACGCCTATGGCCACGGTATGCGGAAGTTTGGCGAGCACCGCTGCAACTTCCCTGACCGGTTCGCCGTGAGAGACGTGGTTCTCGTCGCGGCAGGAGAAACTGAACCACGCAGGCATGTCGGGCCACGGCGCGAGAGCTTCGCCCACGGCGAGGGCTTCTTCAAGCGATGGGAACGTCTCAAACGCGAACAGGTCGGGGGCTTGCTCCGCTTGTGCCTGGGCAACTACTTCAATTCGCTCTCTGTGAAAGCGGACCAGGTCGGCGTAGCTGCAGTCGTAGTTGCCGTGGTACTCTCCTCCATTGTGGAGAGCCGCGCCGTACGGTCCCAGAGAACACGCCACCAACGCGCGCTGCCCCGGAACCTCGTTCACGGCACTGCGTGCAAGCTCGATGGAACGGAGGAGCGCAGAATCCGCGCGCTCGGCTGGAAGGCCAACCTCGGCATAGCCCAAGCGCGAGACCTGATAGGTGCACGTAACAATGCATTGTGAACCTGCGGCGATATAGGTGCGGTGAACGGCGGCAACTTTGGCAGGCTCGTCTTCAAGGACTTGCCCAGACCACAAAGGCCCGTCGATCCGCGCTCCGAGATTTTCAAGCTCGGTGGCAAGGCCACCATCGATGACACGGATTCCGCTGAGAGGATTGTTTTTTCGATTCACGGGTGTATTGAGCCAATTATAGCTTGGGTGTTCTCTGCACTGAGCGAACACCGTTGACGCGGCGCAGTCCGAGGACGATGCGGTTCAGGTGGCGCAGATCCTCAGCCTCCACCACGAATTCAATCACGGCCTCGCCCGCGTCGTCGTGACGCATTTCAACGCCGCGGATGTTGGTATTGTCGTCGGAAATAACGGCGGTCAACTCTTTCAGCATTCCGGTACGGTCATCGCAAAAGACCGTGATCTTGACCGGATAGCGCTGCGTACGCCCTGAAGCATCTTCGCCGGCGCGCGACCACTCCACATTGATGCGGCGATCGCTCTCATAGAGCAGGTTCTGCACATTGGGACAGCTCCGCGCATGAACCGCAACACCCTTGCCCCGCGTTACATAACCAACAATCTCCTCGCCGCGAATGGGATTGCAGCAGCGCGCGCGATAAACCAGCAGATCGTTCTGGCCTTCCACCTCCAGCGAATCGGAGCCGGTGAGGTGCAGCTTGCGCACCGCGTCCGACATGCCCGCTTCACCACCCGATCCCGGCTTTACCTCGGGCTCATTCTCGGTGTCGGAGAGATTCGCATATCCGGGCGCCAGCTTCTTCAGAATCTGATGGGCGGAATGCTTGCCAAGACCGAGCGTCGCCAGGAGATCGGCGGCTGTCGCCACGCCGTATTCTCCGGCAATGCGACCCAGATCCTGATCGTCGATCTGATTCATCGGGACCTTGAACTTGCGCGCCTCGCGCTCCAGCAGTTTGCGCCCAATCTCCACTGCCCTTCGCCGCTGATCTTCATTGAGCCAGTGTTTGATCTTGTTGCGCGCGCGCGGGCTCTTTACAAAGGTAAGCCAGTCGCGGCTGGGTTTGTGGTCCTTCTGCGTAACAATTTCCACGATGTCGCCGGTGCGGAGCTTTGTGCGGAGAGGCACCATACGGCCGTTAATCTTGGCGCCCACGCAGGTGTGGCCCACCTCGGTGTGAATCGTGTAGGCAAAGTCGACCGGCGTTGCGTCGGCAGGAACCACCACAACCTTCCCCTTCGGCGTGAAGGTGTAAACCTCGTCGGGATAGAGGTCCATCTTCAGGCTTGAGAGAAACTCATTGGGGTCGGTCATCTCCTTCTGCCACTCAACCAGTTGGCGAATCCAGTTCAGTCGCTCCTCATCGCGGGCCGTTACCGTGCCCTCACCGGCCTTGTACTTCCAGTGCGCCGCAATGCCTTCTTCGGCAATGCGGTGCATCTCTTCGGTTCGGATCTGAACTTCGAACTGGTGTCCGCCTTCGCCCATCACCGTGGTGTGGAGAGACTGGTAGCGGTTGGCACGCGGTATGGCGATGAAGTCCTTGATACGGCCGGGAACAGGCCGCCAGATGGTGTGAATCAAACCGAAGACGGCGTAACACGCGGCCACATCCTGCGTAATCACACGCACGGCCAGCAAGTCATATACCTGTTCAAACGAAACCTTCGAGCGTTCGATCTTCTGGAAGATGGAGTAAAGGCGCTTGATGCGCCACTCAACGCGCGCCGGAATTCCGTTCTCGCGCAACTGCTCCACAAGCGTCTCTTCAACGCCGCGCAGGAACTGCTCCCCCTCGATTCGCCGGGCCTCTACCGCAGCCGACACCTTTTCATAACTCAACGGATCGGTATAGCGAAAGGCCAGATCCTCAAGCTCACCGCGCACTTTGCCCATGCCCAGGCGATGAGCCAGCGGTGCATAGATCTCCAGAGTCTCGCGGGCAATTGCCTCCTGCCGTTCCGGCTTGAGGTGTTCCAGGGTGCGCATGTTGTGCAACCGGTCGGCCAGCTTGATCAACACCACCCGAACATCCGACACCATCGCCAACAGCATCTTGCGCACATTTTCCGCCTGCCGGTCCTCGCGGTTGGCGAACTGGATTTTGTCGATCTTGGTGACGCCCTCGACGATGTGGGCTACCTGTTCGCCAAACTCCGTCCCGATCTCCTCGCTGGTTGCCTGCGTATCTTCAACGGAGTCATGCAACAACCCTGCCGCAATCGAGGTCGCATCCATTCTCATCTCGGCCAGAACTTCAGCAACTTCAAGCGGATGAATGATATACGGCTCACCGGAGGCACGCATCTGGCCATCGTGGTGCTTGACGCAAAATTCCCATGCTTTACGAAGAAGAGCAACGTCTTCATTGGGGCGGTTGGCCTGGACGCGCTTCAAGAGCGCTTCAAAACGTTGACTTACCGCATCGGGATCAATCGAGGAACCGGCTGGTTCACGCACAGCGAGAGGCGAGTCCCCCTTGGGGGCTGAGTCCGCGTTAGGAACGTCTTCCGGAACAGGTTGCCGGACAGTCGCCATATCCCATTATAGGCCGCTTCCGCTTCAGTCTGATCGCAAGCGTTGTCATTGCCCCCAATGAGTGCCTATCCGGGAAGGGAGTTTGCAGGAGGGTTCTGTGTGTCCGCTGAACACTGTCTAGGTGTTCGAGATCACATCTTGCCGATTCCTCGGAGGCATATTTTTAGCCACTGAAGTCCTAGAAATTTAGAAATGGGGAACAAATTGCATGTCTAACAAACCCTTATTTATCCTTTTTGGCGTCGTGTTCGGTGCTGCGATGTTGTTCGCAAGCGATTCGTCCACCGTCACTATCCATGCGAAAAAGACGTCGCCTGCCGACGGCAAGGCCATGTACGCGAGCTATTGCACACCCTGCCACGGAGTTGACGGCAAGGGACACGGGAAGCTCTCTTCGTCTCTGAAAACACCGCCCACCGATATCTCGATGCTTAGCAAGAACCATGGCGGAGTATATCCGAAGCAGCATGTGATTGGTGTTCTGTCACACGGAGCATCGGTTACCGGTCACAACAAACCAGGAATGCCGGACTGGGGTGCAACGCTTGGTAGCATGGACCAGAACGACAAGTTAAGCACTACTCTCAGAATTCATAACTTGAGCGAGTATCTTGAAACGTTGCAGGCAAAGTAGGAAACGGTAGTAATCACCGGCTCCCCTGCTCCCGCAGCGGCCAGGGGAACCGATGACCAGAACCAAGAAGACACGCGAAGACGCAAGCCGCCGACCATACACATCTGAAACTCCCATTGTCCCAATGGCAATCGGAGCGGTAGTCGCTCGGCGCGCATCCGATCGCCTCCGTGCCGGTCATCTCTGGGTCTACGCCTCCGATATTGAGTCGTTGACCGTTGCGGACTCCGACTCACCGCCGCCCCTGTTGCCGGTTGCCGATAACCGCGGTTTGTTGCTGGGAACAGCGCTTTACAGCTCAGCCTCGCAGATCGCTCTCCGGCTGGTGTCGCGCGAATCCATTGATCAGGCAGAGTGGCTGCAAACGCTGGCCGCGCGCCTTCGCAAGGCGGTTGTACGCCGCAAAGCAATGCTCGATGAGGACAACGACGCCTGCCGCATCTGCTTCAGCGAAGCGGATGAGTTGCCGGGCGTGGTCGTGGACCAGTACGCCGGGCTGACAATTCTGCAGCTACTCGCGAAGGGTCTGGATTCGACTGAAGTACGCAAGGTGTGCGTGCAGGTGCTTCGCGAGGAGCTCTCGCCCAACGCAATCCTCGAACGGCCCGATCCTCGGGTTCGCGAGCTCGAAGGATTGGATGCGCCCGCGACAACTCCGCTCTACCTCAAGAAAAAATCCGCCAAAGCATCGACGCAGTTTCATCTGAACGGCCTCGCATTTCACTATGACGCCGATGCGGGCCAGAAGACGGGTGCCTTTCTCGACCAGCGCTGCAACTACGCTGCCGCGCGCGATTGGGCAAAGAAGTTTGCCGACGCCAAACCGGACTGGGGGGGCCGCGCACTCGATGTCTGCTGCTATCAGGGAGGCTTCGCGCTGCATCTTGCGCAGGTCTGCAACCGGGTTACGGGAGTCGATGCCTCGCGTGCATCGCTTGAAATTGCGGAGAGGAATCTAGCTGCCAACAGTGCCAACATTCAAGCCGAGGTCGACTGGGTTGCCGGCGATGCATTTCAAATTCTTCGCGACTGGTCTGACGCGGGAGAGCGCTTTGACGTGATCGTTCTCGACCCGCCGGCCTTTGCAAAGTCGAAACGCGCTGTTGAAGGTGCACTGCGCGGCTACAAGGAGCTAAATCTGCGCGCATTGAAGATGCTGCACCCGGGCGGCCTGCTGATTACCTGCTCCTGTTCACATCATGTTGGCTGGGCCGACCTTGAAGGCGCCGTAGCCTCAGCGGCGGCAGACGTTTCTCGCCGTGTTCGTTTGCTTGAACGCCGGGGAGCCGCACCGGACCATCCCGTCATTCTCAATCTGCCTGAAACCGAATATCTGAAGTGCCTGATTCTCGAAGGGGAGTAATCACGCGCGGCCCAAATGGCGGCCGGGATGCGGGTCGGATACAAGACGCCGCAACCAGCCAAGCCGCGGGCTTCTGACCGACTCACCGCTTGCAGCCTGTGCATCTGCTTTATGCGGATTTAAGCCGACAGGAGCTTTCGCCTTGCGCAGGTCCGCGAGAGCGTCCTTGACCTGGGCACGCAGCGCTTCAGCCTCGAAGGTACAGGAACGAAGATACGCTGAGATCGTAAGCCCTGCCTCAGCCGCGCGCTGTTTTAGTTGCTCGCACTCCGCTTTGCTCATCCTGATGGTGATACTGGCGCACTTCCGGTCGCGTGCATTGATGCTGGTGAACGAATCGACAGGTTCCGCTGGAACACCGTCTCGCCGCTGGGCAACTTCGTCGGCGGGATAGGGCTGCTGAACCGATAAATCATCGTTTGCCGGCCTATAGCGTGCATGTGTCTGAAGGGCGCGTTCATAGCTCAGCGTGGCCACGTCATGCGGCAATTCTTCTTCACTCCACGCTGGCGGTTCGGTTCGTCGGGCCGCGGCCAGGGCTGCCAAAATTCCTGCAAAATCTCTGGTCTCATGCGTGGACGGAGTTGCTATAGATTCCTGCATGCAATGCAGCATACCTCTTGACGCGCGGCCGCTCGAGGAGAATTCGCTGACTTACGCCATTCGATTCCCGCAAGTGGAAACTATACGTGTTCGTTCCCATATCAGAACGAAATGCCGCAATATTTATTGCGTAGGCTTTGCATTCTGCGGCTTGTTTGTCACGGGGCCCGATTCCGTCCAGAGAAAAGCAAGCTGATCGGCGTCATCCTGAATCTTCTGGTCGACACTGACGCCGGCAGAGTGCCCGCCGATCACGCTGTAGTGGAGCAGGATGGGACGGCCACTCTTTGAAACAGCCTGCATGAGTGCGGTCATTTTACGGGCGTGCAGCGGATCGACACGTGTATCGTTGTCACCGGTGAAGAAAAGGACGGCCGGATAGTCGGCGCGCGCTTTCACGTTCTGATAAGGCGAGTACTTGAGCAGGTAGGGCAGTTGCTTAGGGTTGTCGGACGAACCGTACTCTGTCACCCAGTAAGCGCCCACCAGAAACCTCTGGTACCGCAGCATGTCGAGCAGCGGATAGCCGCACACCACTGCCGAAAACAGTTCGGGGTGCTGCGTGATAGCCGCGCCCATCAGCAACCCGCCATTCGAACGGCCGGTAATGGCAAAGTGCTCCGGCGATGTGTACTTGTTGTCGATGAGATACTCGGCAGCAGCCAAGAAATCGTCAAAGACATTTTGCTTCTTTTCGAACATGCCCTGCTCGTGCCATTTTTCGCCGTATTCTCCGCCGCCTCGCAGATTAGGCAACGCAAACCAGCCGCCCTGCTCGATCCACCAAGCCCACTGCGGATCCCAGGCTGGCAGTTTGTTGATGTCGAATCCACCATATCCGGTCATGAGAAGCCGCACGCTGCCATCCTGCTTGAGCCCTTTTTTGCCGGCGATAAACATGGGGATCTGCGTGCCATCTTTCGATTTGAAGAAGACTTGGCGGATCTCGAACTGCGAGGAGTCAAAGGGAATCTTGGGCTCGAAAAATACTTCTTTCCTTCCCGTCAATGTATCGAGCCGGTAAAGCGTTGGAGGCATGATGAACGATTGGTACTCGTAGAACCCGTACCGGTCCGTCGTCCTACCCTCAATCTTTGAGGCCGAGCCGATACCATCGTAGGCCACCGTACCTATAGCTTTGCCGTTCAACTGGTACACGGTGGTTTCGGTTTTCACGTCCTTCAGGCGGCTCACGTAAATCTTGCCGCCGACAATCGTCCAACTGTCAATGGGATCGGGTCCCTCGGGAACAACCGGAATCCATGCCTCGGGCATCACGCCGGGATAGGCCTTCATGATGCATCCGTTGGGCGCACTGTAATCGGTCTTCACATACCACGCGCCTTTTGCATAAATCGTCGAGAATCGCGACTCCAATCCCCACACCAGCACATCAAACGGTGAATTCGGCTTGGTCAGGTCGCGATAGACGATGTCTTCGCGCTTGGCGGGAACGCCACGTGCAATCTCGATCACCAGGTAATGACCATCGTCGGTAATAAAAGCATTGAAGAGATCGCTCTGCGTCAGCAGTTCGCCGCGGAATTCGCGGCCAAAGATCAGCGTGTCACGCGAGTTGCGTGTTCCAATGACATGCTGATAGAGCCGTGAACCCTGCTTGTCATTGATCGCGTAGTAGAAGCTCTTTCCATCCGGCGCGAATGTCAGGCTGAGGTAGCGCGCGGTCGGCATCTCATCTTCCAGCACCTTGCCCGTAGCCAGGTCATAAACGTGAAGACTGATATTGTCCGCTCCGCCTTCCTGAACGGAATAGAGCATCAACTTGCCGTCACGCGACACATCCTCAAGATGCACCGAGAGATTCGTATCCTTGCTGAATTGCGCCGGATCGACAAGGCGCTTGTCTTTGCCGGTCCAGCCAGTGCGCATATAAATCGAGAATTGCTGCTCTCCGGCAAGCCGCTTCCTGAAGAAATAGTTGTCGCCGCGCTGAATGGGAGCACCTGCAGCCGAGACGTTTTCCAGCTCGTACAAATCGTCCACAATCTGCGGGCGTATCCGGTCCTGCTTCATGTAGCGCGCAGTGTAGGTGTTTTCCTCACTGATGAATTCCCTGGTTTTCGCGCTCTTTGCGTCTTCAAGCCAGCGGTAGTTGTCCACAACCTTTGTGCCGGAGTAGTCGTCGGAAACCGGGGCGGCATCGACCGGCGGCGGATCCGGCAGGGTAATTCCGTCACGTCCGTGGATTGTCTGGCTGGCTGCACTCATCCCCAAAAGCACGGCAACTCCCGCTATAACGGAAAGGAACCTCATGAAACTCTCCCTAGAAAGAGCATACGGCAGTAGCGCTCGACCTCCGAACCGCGTGGAGGCTGACTCTGCTGGTTCAGCACTCTAACACTTAGAGCACGCATCCGGCTCCCTTTATAAAATCAACACAAGTGACTGAAGCTAGGCCAACCCAGGCTCCCGGCGCACCGCCCTCGTGGTGGTCGCGTGGGCTGCGCCTCCTCAAGCCATCGCACGCGCATTCGGTTTTTTCCGCCACAGTTGTGCTTATGGTATCCACATTTCTGTCGCGCATCATAGGGTTGGTGCGGGTCAAATACATCATGCTGCTGTTCGGCAGCGGCACGGCGGCCGATGCGCTTACCGCAGCATTCGTATTACCCGATGTCATCTCGTATTTCCTGGTCGGCGGCGCGGCATCCATTACCTTCGTCACCATTTTGACGCGCTACCGCGAAACCGGTCGCGAGGCAGATGGCGAACGATCGCTTTCGGTCATCCTGACCACCATGTATCTGGTGATGGGTTCGGTCATCGTTCTCGCAGAGATTTTTGCGCCATGGTGGGTCCGCTGGTGGTTCAACGGTTTTGATGCGGAGAAGTCAGCACTCTGCGTCCAGCTTACACGCATACTTTTGCCTGCGCAGTTGTGCTTTCTGGCAGGCGGTGTTTTCAGCGCAGTCCTGCTGGTGCGCAAGCAATTCAGCATCCAGGCAATTACGCCGCTCATCTACGGCATGGGCACTATCATCGGCGGCATCCTGCTCGTAAAGAAGATCGGCGTTGCCTCACTTGCGGTCGGCACGGTGGCCGGCGCCTTTTTGGGACCGTTCCTGCTGAATGCAATCTTCGCCCGGCGTGCGGGCACGCGCTATCGCATGATTCTCGACTGGCATGACGAGGGTCTTCGCGAGTGGTTCAAGCTATCACTCCCTCTCATGATCGGCATGCAACTTGTCACTGTTGACAGTTGGATCATCGCCCACTTCGCCTCGAAGATTGGCGGCGCCGTAGCACTCATGGGATATGCGAAGCAGATCTTCACCGCGCCGATGGCCATGCTGGCGCAGGCTGCCGGAGCCGCTTCGTTGCCATTCTTTGCAAGCCTCTGGTCGCAAAAACGCCAATACGAATTCGCCGTCGGCGTTGCAGATTCCGTAACGCGCGTCGCTGCGCTCGGCCTGCTCTTTGCCTCGGGGATGATCGCGCTCGGTCAACCCGCAATCGATCTTGTGTTTACCGGCGGCCGCTTTTCCGCGGCGGAGTCGCGCGAGTGCGCCGCCTATTTTGCCGTCTTTTCTATATCCATGTTTCTCTGGTCTGCCCAGGCCATCTATTCTCGCGCCTTCTATGCAGCGGGAAACACTATGGTCCCCGCCATTGTAGGAACAGTGGTAACCATTGTCTCCTGGCCTGTCTACGTAACGTTGTTCCGCATGCATGGAGCCATGGGATTGGCTTTCGCGTCCGATGTGGGCATTGCATTGCAGACCCTCACTGTTGCCGCTTTATTGCATCGCAGGCACATGGTTTCACTTGCCAGCCTTGACTATGCCGAATTGGGCCGCTGTCTGCTGGCTGCGATAACGGGCGGAGCCGTGGCCTGGATCGCGATCTGGGGCGCCGGTTCGGTGTTGAGCCATACATCCGGCCAGGTTCTCTTGCGCCACGCACGAGTCTACGACATATGCATCCTTGCCATAGGAATCGCAATCTGGTTTGGGATCACCAAGGAAATTCTCGAACGCACCGGATCAGCTCTTCCAAAAGTCGCCATGGCTCGGCTCAAACTTAAGAGCAGTTGATGAAATACAGTTTCCAAGTCTACAAGATTACGAGTTCTGACCAGCGCGAGCTGTTAAAGCCTTTCCTCAAGCTGCATAGCTTAGTTGTTGCTTCCCATTTCGCTTTCCTGCAACTCGTCAACTTGGAAACTTGTCAACTTGGGACCTGCCCTCAAGACACAAACGCCCCCGCACATGCAGGGGCGTTCGCAGCATATTAACTTTGTCCGTCTAGCTGAATTAACCCACCTTCGCGGGCTCGGGCACTGAAGCCATCACCGGAGTCGGTTTGCTGTCCGGCTTGCGAATATCGATGCCGCCCTTGAAGAATGCACCGTCTTCAATGCTGATGCGGGCTGCAGCAACGTCGCCACTCAACGATCCTTCCGCGCGAATGTCCACGCGATCTGTTGCAGTGACGTTTCCACGCACCTTGCCAAGCACCACAATCTCGCGTGCGGTAATGCTGGCGGAAACCTGACCATTTCGGCCCACAGTCACGCGGTTGCCGGGCAAATTCACGCTGCCTTCAACTTTGCCGTCGATATATAAAGATTCAGAGCCGTTGATTTCGCCCTTGATGGACAACCCTTTGCCGATGGTGGCCTGTTCGCCCGATACGCTGGCTGCAGGGCGGCTGGGGATGTTCTCATGCACAGGAGCCGGCGCTGCAGGACGAACCGGTTCCGGTGTAGGAATAGCATTTGTCGATCCGGTTTGGTTTGGTTTCCACATTGCGCTCAAAATAATTCCTTTTCTGTCCTATTGGACGGGGATTCCAAGGCAGCGCCAATACGAATAGCCCTAAGAATGCAAAAACTTCGGAACGCCCGATCTGCCTGGTTCTTGCGCTCCGAACGGCCGAAAGCGAATGTCTGCGCACCGCGATCCGGTCGAATAAGTTTGCTGCTGCTATTTTAAGACGGGTCCCAGCCACACAGGCGAGCACCGGGGAAACCATCTCCGTTGCCCCCTATAGTAATGCGGCTGGCGCGATAGATCACAGGCCTTCTGCGGATTGCGCACCATCTTTCGTAACAAATCCCGTCCTATTTTCTGCTAGCCTCGATGAATTTTGAGATTAGATTTGTTCGCATTGCGCTGGATCCACGGGTCCTTATGTGCACACATGTCCTACTCTAAAGCTATGACCGACCGTGAACTTGTGGCCCGGATTGCGCGCTCAGCCGGTGGCAAAGCCGGATATAAGCAACTGATCCGCGAACTTGGCCTCGGCGGAGGCCGCGAGCGGCGTCTGCTGCTTGAACAGCTGGCGCGCCTCACCGTTCGCGGAGCGCTGGTCAAGCTTGACCGCGAGCAATGGAGCATTCCCAGGCCGCCCGGTAGCAGAGACAACCTCTCAGCTGGACGGCTCGATCTGCACCGCGACGGGTTCGGCTTTGTTCGCCCCAACGCCAGGCAGGCTACCGGCCAGGACGATATCTTCATTCCTCCCAACGAGATAAGCGGCGCCATGCAGGGCGACCAAGTGCTGGTAGAAGTGGAGCCGCCCAAACCGGACGGGCGTCGCCAGGGCCGCATCGTAAGAGTCCTTGAGCGTCGCAATTCGACCGTGGTGGGAATTTTTCATTACCGCAGCTCCGACCGCTCTTTCGGGCCTAATCACTTGGTTGTCCCTTTTGACGACCGTATGAGCCAGCCGATCCTCATTCCCGAAGGCCAGGAGCTGCCTGCGGCCGGGGAAGCCACTACACCGCACCGTGTCCTCGGTACCGAGGCGGCCGCAGCAATCCACGACGATCTGGAAGGTCTGGTTGTCGATGTGGAGATCACAAGCTGGCCCACTCCCACCCGTCCCCCGGTCGGGAAAGTGATTGAGGTTCTCGGCTCTCCCGACGACTTCGGTGTGGACGTGGAGATGATGATCCGCAAGCATCAGCTTCCGCGCGCCTTTCCTGAAAATGTACTGGCCGAGGCGCGCCGCGTGGCGCATCTCGACCTCGATGAAGTGAGCCGGCGACAGGACTTTCGCAATCTGCCAATCGTGACCATTGACGGAGAGACCGCGCGAGACTTTGACGATGCGGTACTGGTATCCGATCGGGCGGACGGCGGCTACGAACTTCAAGTCCACATCGCCGATGTAGCTGAATATGTGCAGGCCGCAACCGATCTCGACCTCGAAGCTCGCCTGCGCGGCACCAGCGTCTACTTTCCCGATCGGGCCATTCCCATGCTGCCGCAGGAGCTATCAACCGATATCTGCAGCCTTCGTCCCGGTGAAGACCGGCTGGTGTTGAGCTGTGTTATGCAGCTCGATACATCGGGCCGCATCCTAAGTTACGAAATCACCGAAGGCGTCATCCGCTCCGCAGCGCGCATGACCTACACCGAAGTCCACGCCATTCTTGAGGGCGACCAGGAAGTCCGCGCCAGGTACGTGGAACTTACGCCGGCCTTTGAACGGATGAAGCACCTGGCCGAGCTGATGAATAAGCGCCGTGAAGAGCGGGGCTCCATCGATTTCGACCTCCCGGAGCCCGTGATTGAATTCGACGAGCAGGGCCAGATGCGCGGTGTTACACGCACCGAGAGAACTTGGGCCAATCGCCTGATCGAGGAGTTCATGCTCGCGGCCAACGAGTGCGTCGCCACCTGGCACGAGGATCTCGGCGTTCCCTCCCTCTACCGCGTTCACGAGAAACCGGAGCCTCGCCGCGTAGTGCAGTTTGAGGAGCTTGCCGCAAGCTTCGGTTATTCACTCGGACTGGGAGCGTTGCCGGTCAAGCGCATGCAAACGCGTGGCGAACGCCGCGAACAGCGTGGCCAGGGCCGTAATCCGCGCACACATGAAGTGCCGGAAGACATCGCAGTAACGCCTCGCATGTACCAGAAACTGACTTCGCGCATTGAAGGCAAACCGGAAGAACGAATCCTCAGTTATCTCATGCTGAGATCTTTGCGTCAGGCTCGATACTCTGATGTCAATGAAGGGCACTTCGCACTTGCAGCGCCAACCTATACGCATTTCACCTCGCCCATCCGCCGCTACCCTGACCTGATCGTCCATCGCATCACCAAGGCGCTGCTGCGCGCAGGCATCGAAGGAGGCGGCGAAATCGCAGAAGGCCGCCTGAGTTCTCCATGGACTCATCATCACGAGGGCTCGCCTTCCAGCCGGGTACCGCGCACGAAAATTTCGGACCACTCAAAGAAAACCGGAGCACTATCGCAAATTGATCCCCCCATCTCCGAACCGGATCTGGCTCAGATTGCCGAGGAATGCAGCCAGACCGAGCGGCGTGCCGCAGAAGCCGAGCGTGAACTTGTGGAGTGGAAGAAGGTTCGCTTTATGCAGGATCGCGTAGGCGAAGAATTTGCCGCTCTGGTTCTGAACCCCGCCAAATACGGCCTGTTTGTCGAGCTGACCGACCTCTTTGTTGAGGGCCTTGTTCCCATCGACTCACTACGGGACGACTACTACACGTGGCGCGAAAATACGCACGAGATTGTAGGGACTCGCTGGGGACGCACCTTCCGTGCAGGCGACCGGGTGAACGTAATTCTCGATCGTGTGCTTGCTCAGGAACGTAGACTTCAGTTTTCGATTGTGGAAGAAGGAATTCCGCTCACCGGCCGCCCCCCGGCAAAGTCTCCTGCAAAGGCAAAGAAGTCCAGGCGCTCAAATGCATCTGCGCCGAAGAAGGCTCGAAAGATGAGGCCTGGCAAGAAGGGCAAACGACGCTGAAAGCGGTAAGGCACAACTAGCCCGTCCCCACGCATTGCAGCTTTCGCTCACGTGGCGAGGAGCAGTACATCAATGTAGCTGCAATCAGGCTCCCGCCTGCTTTTCCGCCAGTTCGCCGATGAAGGGCAGTCTAAACCTCTTGCCCTGAAAAGCATTGATCATGGCAATGAGCCACACGATCAGGAATGCGAGCCCTGCCAAAGGAAAGAGAATTAAATCGATGAGATTCAAAAATGGAATCGCTCCCACGATTGCGAGCGCAATCCAGACCACGACCCAGCCAATCCCCAAGAAGATCGATTGCCAGCAGTGGAACTTGACGGCAGGGTTTTGATTGTACGGCGCGACCACTAGAAAAATGACCGCGGGAATGATTGTGACATAGGCCAAGCCTGAGGCCGCGTTGTCACTTAGGCCAGTTTGGGCAGTTGCATCAGCCATGGAAGCTCCTTTTCACAATTTAGGATTTCTGGAACCCAGCACACCTCGCGCAAAGTCGTTTCATAAGATGGGAAGCCTCAAGTAGGAGGATCGCTGGAAGCGAATGAGCCCGGATCACGCCATCAAAGACCATGCAGAAACGATTGTCAAGAAAAACTCTTATGAAAGGATTAGCCTCAACCGCAGCTGTATCCGCTGGTTATCGCCTATTGAGAAGCCTGCCGCTCCGCCAGCACGCCCAGAATCGGCAGCTTGAAACGTTGCCCATTCATCGCCTTCACAACACAGATAAGCCAAAGGACAAACCAGCCAACCCAGACCAGCCGCTCAAATACCACCATCAAATCGGCTTTGAATACCAGAAAAATCACCAGTACAAAGCTCAGCAGAAAACTGATCAAAATCGCCGATAGATTGAGCATCAGCGACTGCCAGGCATGAAAGCGCACATACCGATTAGTGTTGTAAGGCGGAATCAGCAGAAAGATCAAGGCAGGTACAAAAGTGAAATAGGCAATGGCGCCTGCAGCGTTGTCGGAAAGAGCAGTCTGATTCGGTTGGGACATTGTCGCTCCTTTCGTGCCTGATCGCTCAACTCTGCATGTGGGCTTCGCAACCGCTTGGCGTTCCTCACTGCTCATGCGCGCAAGCGTGGCTCAAGGTGTCTGATAACAGGGGAATTGGGGCCCGCCGCACCTGTCAAGGAGATTCTTCCCCAACGAACCGACAACCGCTGCCACTCCGTAGCGCTCGGCGTTAATCCAATACAATGACCATGGGAGCACTAGTAATGGCACATACTGTTTTTTGCGTACGCAACAAGAAGGAAATGGAAGGGCTCGACGAGCCGCCTTTTGATTCGGAATTTGGCCAGAAAATCTACAAAAACGTTTCCAAAGCCGCATGGTCGGAATGGGTTGACCACCAGAAGATGCTGCTGAACGAGTATCGCCTGCAGCCGTGGACACCGCAGGCCCAACAGTTCCTGGTTGAACAGATGGAGATGTTCTTCTTTGGTGAGGGATCGGCGCTTCCGTCCGATTACGTCCCGCCTGCACAGTAGCAGGGTGAAACAGCAACCGTGCCTGCAGATGCCTGCCCTGGAGAGTTCAGGCGCATAAGGCCTTGCTGGTGTAAACTGTTCAGGAACCCCAGAAGCCGGCTCGCCCGAGCCGGCTACATTGTGTCGGGACGTGGCTCAGCCTGGTAGAGCACTCGCTTGGGGTGCGAGGGGTCGGCAGTTCAAATCTGCCCGTCCCGACCATTAAATTTCCTTTCACAGATAAGCTTCTCCGGTGCACGGAGTTCACGACTGCAGATCCACGGAGCACCCCAACGTGTGCGATAACTTCAAGCGTGTGACCCGCATCACGCCTAGTCGTCCTTCTGCGGAACTACACTCATTCCTTCGTGCAATGGCAGGACCATTCCTGTCGTGACCGAACGTTTATGCGCTTTCGGAATCAGGTTGCACGCTAGGCAAGGAAGATAAATTCCTTCGCCGGGAGGAAGCTGGATGGCTAAGCCAGAGGAAATTCAGAAAATCAAGAAGATCGCGTGGGACCTGCGCGCTGATGTCGTTCAGATGATTGGCGTCGGCAAGGCCGGTCACCTGGGCGGTTCATGCTCGCTCGCCGAGATTGTTGCGTCCCTTTACTTCGCAAAGATGAACTTTGATTCAAAGGCCATCGATGATCCGAACCGGGACCGTTTTCTTCTCAGCAAGGGACATTCTGTACTCATTCAATACGCCGCCCTTGTAGAGTTGGGCGTGATCCCAAGAGAAGAAGTCGGCAAAGTAAAGACCATCGCCGGCAAACTGCAGGGCCACCCCGACATGATGACTCCCGGCATGGAAGCTGTTACTGGATCTCTCGGTCAGGGACTCTCCATCGGCACCGGCATGGCGCTTGCGCTCCGGTTAGCCAAGAGCCCCGCGCGAGTTTACGTGGTAATGGGAGATGGAGAGCTTGCGGAAGGCCAGCTATGGGAAGCAGCCATGGCAGCGGCTCGCTATAAGGTGGACAACCTCACCGCAATTCTGGACCGTAACCGGATTCAGGCAACTGGTCCGACGAAAGAAATCTTCGACATTCCCGACGTGGAAGCAAAGCTTAAGGCATTCGGCTGGAATGTGATCAGCATTGACGGTCACGACGTTGCCGCGGTCCTGGATGCACTTGACCAGGCAGCCGCCATCAAGGGCGCACCGACAGTGATTGTGGCGGAAACCGTGAAGGGTAAAGGCGTGTCGTTTGCAGAGAATACGGCGGCCTACCACAACGGAATCATGACCCAGGAACAATACAACATGGCGCTGGTTGAAATCGAACAGTCCCGGAGGATGCTGCAATGAAGTCACCTAACTTGAGAAGCGCGTACGGCGCCAGCCTTGTAAAACTCGGCAAGCAGGACAGCCGGGTTGTAGCCCTCGAAGCCGATCTCGGCAAATCCACGCAATCCGCCATGTTCCAGGCGGAGTTTCCTGAGCGGTATTTTCAGATGGGCATCGCGGAACAGAACATGGCTTCCACAGCGGCTGGCTTTGCGCTCGCGGGCATGATTCCATTTATCCACTCGTTCGCGGTATTCGCATCAGGCCGGGACTACGATCAGGTCCGCAACTCGATCTGCATTCCGAATCTGCCAGTGCGGATCTGCGGTTCCAGCGCAGGCCTGTCAGACTACGGCGACGGAAAGACCCATCAGGGCGTTGAAGATGTTGCCATCATGCGGGCACTGCCGAATATGTCCGTGCTTTGCCCGGCAGACTCCACTGAAGTGGAAAAGATGATGGACTGCGTGCTGAATTGGCCCGGGCCTATTTACATCCGCATCAACAGGAACGACTTGCCCTTTATCTACCCCACCGAAGAGTCGTACTCCATCGGAAAAGTCACATTGCTTCGCGACGGCAAGGACGCCGCGGTGTTCGGAGCGGGTATCATGGTTTCGCGCGCGCTTATGGCAGCGGATGCCCTCGCAAAGGAAGGCATCTCGGTGCGTGTAATCGATGTGGGTACGATCAAGCCGCTGGATCGCGACGCGATCCTTCAATATGCAAGCGGCGTCGATGCTATCGTCACCGCTGAAGAGGGCTCCATTATCGGCGGCCTTGGTTCCGCCGTTGTTGAAGCACTTCGCGGAGTGTCGCACGCACCGGTAGAATTTGTGGGAGTCAACGACAGCTTTGGCATGTCTGCCGAAGGCTACGACGAACTGCTCACAAAATTCGAGCTCACATCGGATGCTGTCGCGAACGCAATTTCAACACTTTTGAAGGGGAATAAAAAATGCGCATCGGCTTCATTGGTCTAGGTATCATGGGCAAGCCCATGGCGAAGAACCTGCTCAAGGCAGGTTACGAGCTGGTGGTCTTCGACGTAGTTGAAGCGCCGCTGAAGGAAGTAGTCGCGGCAGGCGCCAAGGCAGGAACGTCGCCCAAAGACGTAGCCTCGCAGTGCGACATCATCATCACCATGCTGCCCAACTCGCCGCACGTCAAAAAGGCGATTCTCGGCAAGGATGGCGTGATTGAAGGTGTCAAGGCAGGTAGCATCCTGGTCGACATGAGTTCCATCGCCCCGCTCGCCAGCCGCGAGGTCTCAGCGGAACTTGCAGCCAAGGGCGCTGAGATGCTCGACGCGCCGGTCTCCGGCGGAGAGCCCAAAGCTGTCGACGGAACACTAGCCATCATGGTCGGCGGCAAGCAGGAGATCTTCGACAAGGTGAAGGACATCCTGCTGAAGATGGGCGGCAGCGCCGTGCTTTGCGGCGACATCGGTGCCGGCAACGTAACCAAGCTTTCCAATCAGATCATTGTGGCGCTCAACATCGCCGCCATGTCTGAAGCTCTGGTACTTGCTACCAAGGCAGGCGTGGATCCCGAGAAGGTGTTTGACGCCATCAAGGGAGGACTTGCCGGAAGCACGGTTCTCAATGCCAAGGCTCCCATGGTGCTGCAGGGCAACTACAAGCCGGGATTCCGGATTGAGCTGCATATCAAGGATCTCCAAAACGCGCTCGACACCGCGCATGAAATCAGCACTCCGATTCCGCTTACCAGCCAGGTCATGGAAATCATGCAGGCAATGAAAGCGGAAGGCAAGCAAACCGAAGATCACGGCGGGCTCATTCAGTTCTATGAGAAACTGGCCGGCGTCAAAGTCCGCAAAGGGGGCGCGCAATGAGTACGGGGCGTCTTTCAGGCAAGATTGCGCTGATTACGGGCGCAGCGGCCGGCATTGGCGCTGAAGTGGCCCGCAAGTTCAGCGAGGAAGGCGCCACGGTATTCGTCTGCGATACCAACAAGGTTGTAGGCGAAAACACGGCTGCATCTATCGGAGCCGTCTTCATCCCGCTTGACGTGACCTCAGAGGATAGCTGGATTTCCGCGTATGCGGCCGTGATGGAGCGCGCCAAGCGACTCGACATTCTGGTCAACAACGCCGGAATTAACATCAGGAAGAACATCGAAGAGATGCCTGCGGAGTCGTTTGACGCCATGATGGCTGTGAACGTCAAAGGCCCATTCCTCGGCATGAAACATGCTTTGCCGGTCATGCGCGCAGGCGGCGGCGGAGTCATTCTCAACATGTCGTCGGTTTGCGGTCTGATTGGCCACAAATTCACGAACGAAACCTACACCACTACCAAGGGCGCGCTCACCCTGCTGACAAAATCGATTGCCGTGCGATACGCGAAAGATAATATCCGCTGCAATTCGGTCCATCCCAGCACAGTGGAGACCGCCTTTGTGCAGACGATGTTCAAGGACCCGGAACGCAAGGCAGAGCGGCTGGGCGAAGTACCTCTCGGCCGGCTCGCCAGTACCGCAGATGTTGCCAACTGCCTGGTTTACCTTGCCAGCGATGACGCGGCTTTCATCAACGGCGCGGCAATTCCGATCGATGGTGGTGTGACTGCAGCCTGACCTCTGATTGAAGAAGAGATAGCGGCGGCGTGCGCGATTGCGCACGCCGTTTCGTCTTTATTGCAGTCCTTGCCGTACAATGGCTCAACAACTCGGAGTCTCCGCCGCACACGGAGACCCATGTGAGCGCACGATTCCCGGAGTCCACATTGTCCCAATCCAACAGCGCAGTGGCAGCGCCTGTGAATTCCCCTCGGCAGGTGTTGGTGGCCAGCCTGGTGGGCACCAGCATTGAATTTTTCGACTTCTACATCTACGCCACGGCGGCGGTTCTCGTATTCCCCGGCCTCTTCTTTCCCTCCACCGATCCAACCTCGGCAAGGCTCGCTTCTCTTGCGACGTTTGGCGTCGCTTTCTTTGCTCGGCCCATTGGCTCCGCGCTCTTTGGTCACTTCGGCGACCGCATTGGCCGCAAAGCAACGCTCATCGTTGCTCTTGGCACCATGGGCGTTTCTACCGTTTCCATCGGTCTGCTGCCGGGTTACCACACCATCGGAATCGCCGCTCCAATCCTGTTGGCAATTTGCCGCTTTGGCCAGGGTATCGGTTTGGGTGGCGAGTGGGGCGGAGCCGTCTTGCTCGCAATTGAGAATGCGCCGCAAAACAAGCGCGCCTGGTACGGCATGTTTCCGCAGCTCGGCGCTCCCATCGGCTTCTTCCTTTCGGGAGGCATCTTCTTTCTACTCTCATACCTGCTGACCGACGCGCAGTTCATCTCCTTCGGGTGGAGACTGCCGTTCCTGGCCAGCGCCGTCCTCGTCGCCGTTGGTTTTTATGTGCGGCTCACCATAACCGAGACGCCGGTCTTCAAACGCGCGCTTGAAAGCGGCCATCAGGAACAAGTGCCGCTGGTTGCAGTCTTTCGCGATCACTCCAAGGCACTTTTCGCCGGAATGCTCTTATGTCTGGCCACATTTGTCCTCTTCTACCTGATGACGGTCTTTGCGCTGTCGTGGGGAACCACAGCGCTCGGATTCAGCCGCGGCAAATTTCTGATGATGCAGTTGGCTGACATCTTTTTCTTTGCCCTCACCATTCCGATTTCCGCACTCATCGCCGAACGCGGCCGCAAGCGGGCAATGCTTTGGATTACCGGTGCAATCTTTCTTTTCGGGCTTGTGATGGGACCGATCTTTGAAGCAGGCACCTGGGGTGCGCTCGGGATGATGGCGCTTGGCCTCGCTCTGATGGGCATGACATACGGCCCGCTCGGCACGCTGATCTCAGAGCTGTTTCCAACCTCGGTGCGTTACTCCGGCAGTTCTCTGGCTTTCAACTTTGCGGGCATCGTCGGCGCTTCACTGGCGCCGTACATCGCAACGTGGCTGGCCGGGAACTGGGGAATCCAGTATGTGGGTTACTACCTCTCGCTCTCGGCAGTGCTCACCTTCGCGGGCCTGCTCATGGTGCGCGAGACCCGGCATCTGGATCTGCACAGCGCTGGGCAATGACATGCCGCACCGTGCAATAGTCCTTCGCGCGTCTTGAACGCCGTCGAAATTAGAAATCGAAATTGAAGAGGCTCTTGGCCGGAACTCAGGATGGGAACAGCGAGCCGGAGACAGCGGCAAGCTGCGTTACCCGCGTACGTTTGCGCGGCGCGGGAGCAGCAGGCGTGCCAAGCATGCCCATGATTTCGCGCAGTTCGGCCTTGGCGTTGCCAACTGCCTTCGCCACGGAATCGCGCAACTTTGCCTGATCTGGATTTGAAGACGCAAGCTTAAGCTGCGGAGTACGGCGGTGGTGCGTCTGCTCCATTGCCTGGCGCGCGCCTGAGATCGTATAGCCCTCGCGATGGACCAGCCGTTTGATCTCCAACGCTAGCTCAACATCGCGACGCCGGTAGAGCCTTTGGCCGGTGCCACTCTTGTTCGGCTTCAACTGCGGAAACTGCGATTCCCAAAAACGCAGGACGTAGGTCTCAACCTCACAGATCTTTGCCACATCTCCGATCTTGAAATAGAGACGGTCTGGGATCGTGGGAGTTTCGTCAACGTGCTTCCGGGATAGCTGTGTAGCCATAGTCAAAAGGGGGGAAACCTGGCGCAAAGCTGTTTCCTAGAGCATTATAGGTCTGCGCTCATAGCGCTGTTGTGCGCAAAACCTGCCAATGAACCATAGTTGCAAACCCTGAATTTTGCCAGGATGGCCGGTTGATCCGTCTCGCCGGCCACTTCCACGCCTTCAAGGTGGCATCCAAAGTCCAGGTCACTTGCCTTGAAACGTTGCTCGCGCGGGTGATCCATGGGGCGCAGCGCGAAGGTATTGCCTGGGCCAGCTTGCCTCATTGCCGAGCGTGGCTGCAGCATGTACCGCCCAAAAAGGATCTCGAAGCATCTCTCTGGCCAGCAGCACCAGGTCCGCTTCTCCATTGGCGACGATAGCGTTTGCCTGCTCCGGTTCGGTGATCAATCCCACGGCGGCGGTGGCAATACCCGCCTCTTTGCGAATCCGCGCTGCAAACGGCGCCTGGAACCCCGGCCCCACCGGAATCGTCGCCTTGGGCACGTTGCCACCGGTAGAAACGTCGATCAGGTCCACTCCATGCTGGCTGAAATGCCGTCCCAATTCAACCGATTCATCCGCACTCCATCCGCCGTCCACCCAGTCCGTGGCAGAGATGCGCGCAAATACCGGTAGGTCATGCGGCCACTCCGCACGAACGGCATCCACAATCTGCAATGCAAGCCGGATGCGGTTTTCAAAGCTCTCTCCGTAAGCATCGTTGCGATGATTCGAAAGCGGCGACAAAAACTCGTGAATCAGATATCCATGGGCGCCATGAATCTCGACAAAATCGAAGCCCGCACTCAAGGCTCGCCTGGTTGCTAAACGAAAGGCTTCAATCACCTCATCGATGCCGCGTTGATCGAGCGCGCGGGGCACGCCGTAATCCGGCGCAAAAGCTATCGCGCTTGGACCCACCGGCTCCCAGCCGCCTACTTCGGCAGGCACCAGCAGCTCTCCTGCCCATGGCACACCCATACTAGCCTTGCGGCCGGCGTGGGCAAGTTGTATTCCAGCACGTGCTCCCTGCGAATGGACGAACTCCGCGACGCGCTTCAGGCCGGCAATATGCTCGTCCTTCCAGATTCCCAGATCGCCCGGCGTGATGCGTCCTTCAGCCACTACCGCGGTGGCTTCCACAATCACCAGTCCTGCCCCACCCTGCGCGCGGCTCCCCAGGTGAACCAGTTGCCAGTCGTTTGAAAACCCATCGTCATAGCTGTATTGGCACATGGGAGAAACGCCAATCCGGTTATCGAATACAAGCGAGCGCAGTTGCAGCGGAGAAAACAAAGGATGAGTCATGGAGTATGGAATACCTTTTCGGTCGGAATGGATGAAGGTCTCTCATTAGAATGCCAGCACCAGCAAATAGATTCAAACAACTTGGCGGCTCTATCCTCACGAACCCGAGAAAAACTCTGCGGCGGTTTTCCTTGCAATTCCACTACTGCTTCTTGAGCACGACAGTGCTTCGCTCATCGTCCATGATGACGCCCTGCAGTTTGCGGAAATCGACGGCCTTCGCGGCAGGAATTTCCACATCCTTGACCACGTAGTCGCGCTCATAGTGGAGCAGGTTCCCTTTGACCGAGACCGAAGATTTGTAGCTCGCGAAATCAACATTCATGTCCACCGGGTCCGGTATCTCATCCACAACGTAGCCCGAGGGAATTGAGATGTCGAAGCTGTCCTGATAGTGCCCTACGTGACCGAGTTCGATTGGATATGCGCGAGGCTTGCCCTCCATCACGTCGTTTACGTTGCGTACATGGCTCCCCAGAACGCGAGGACGCAACAACAGAAGCGGGCCCGCGGCGTGAGCGTAGTTCGCATCGCTCACATGCAGATCGAGCTTCACCGGTTTGGCCAGATCCTCGACTTGCGCAAACTGATAGCCCTTGAAGGTAAGGCCGGCAAAATCCGTGCCCAGCCTGCGTTCGAGCGAATCGTGGATCTCCTGCGCATCGCTGTCCTTGATGAACGATCGCTCATTTGTAGCGTCATCGCCGATGAAGGTTTCCGCCACATCTCCGGTCAACGATCCGTCCGGAGCAAGCGTGAAGTTTCCTTTGCGTATGAGCCCTGCAGTCGTGGCGGAAAGAACGGGCATCTGCAGCACGCGGCTGTCCTGCCCATCCGCAATATTGCCCCAGGCACCCTGCAATTGCGTGCGGATCAACCCCACCGGCGTCTCTTCATCGGTCGGATCGAAGATCAGAAGCATCTTGCCATCCGGCGCCTTCACAAGAGCCTGCAACCGAGGGTCCTTCTCACCGTCGGGCATCTCAATGGCGGTAATCACGTGATTGCCATAAAGTGATGGCGCTGCCGGATCGATAATTCCGCGGCGGGTGTCCACATGCAGATAATGGGCGCGAATTCCCGCGGCCTGCAGCATTGAGATCAGCAGCGTTGTCTTGTCCTTGCAATCGCCGTAACTGTTTCGATAGATGTCAGTGGCAAAGTGCGACTGCCATCCGCCAATGCCGCGTAGCACAATGAAGTAGCGTACGCTCTTCTGGATGTAGTTGGTGATGCGGCTGAGCTTGGTGTAGAGGTCGGGCGCACCTGCAATCAGTTGCTGCGTTTTGGAGGTGATCTCCGCGCTAGGATCGGCACGATGCTCTTCAAGCTGCTCTTGCCATAGCCCCAGCGCACGCCACTGGTTATCGGTGCCCTTCACCGCACCGTCTCCCCACTTGATGGACATGCGCGCGGCCAGCGCTCCCCACGGCGGAGCCGCGTAAATGTTCTCCAGGTCAAGCGCCGGCATGTCTTTGATCTCCCAGCGCAGGTGATTCGATCCAGTCTCAATTGGCTTTACCGGATCGTATTTTCGCCACGACTCCGCATAGTGGCCTCCAGGAGGAAGCGCAAGTTCCAGGGCTTCCTGAACAATGGGGATCGAACCCTGAATGTCCCACTCTTCCTCATTCATATAGCTGCGGAGCTGCTTCTCCGTCTCGCAGACCACTACAGAGCCCGGATCGTTTGCGGGCGGCTTCACGATACGAAGCCGCTCTGTAAATTGCATGACCGAGTCGGAATATGCGCCGCGATCCGTAAAGTCGGTGTCCATCGCCTGAAACTGCTTACCGTCGCTGGTGATCGTCCAGGAGCGGAAATAGTTCAGTTTCTCGTCTACGTCATAGTCGACGGAGCATCGTGCATACTCACGGCCAAGAGGCTTCAATACTCGCACCGCGCTGCGTTCGCGCTCCACTGCGTGGTATTTATCGTCGAGAGTGATAAGGTACTCATCAAAGAGAACGACAGCTTTTGCATCGCCGATGTTTGCGGGCGTAGGATCTTTGCCGCATCCAGCGCCCACGGTGGCACGGGTTCAGCTTTGTTTTTGGCAAAGGCCGCGGGAGCGCACGCAGCAATAAGCGATGTAAATGCCATCGCCCACAGGAAAATTCCTCGAGCGTTCGATATCGGACGACGCATCAGTTCCCCTTTGCCGCTGCTGCAGGAGCCGGTGTGTCGGAAACCGCGAGTACCAATGATTGCTGATCTGCGGTGCCTACCTTCTGATAGAACCCGCGCAGGTCTTGGTATTCCTCCGGCTTGACCATGTCAAATGCCCTGACAAGTTGCCGAATAATAGTGACTTGACCCGGCTTTGTGGCCGTCTTGAGAACATATACGGCATGCCCCTTCCACGGAATCTGCGTATCCTGGGGAGCACCTTCAACGCTCACGCCGTCAGGCAGATTGAATGAGATTTCGTCATCCACGAGTTCCGCGTAGTGCATATCTACAGGTTCTAGCCGCTTTTCCTGGCTCACGAACGGCGCGTGTTGGCGAGACTCAAAGAATGTGCTCGGCAACAGAAGACGCTTCGACGTCGACGTACCTAGCGTCCCCTTAACATTGATGACCGCCATCAAAATCGAATCGGGTGAATCCAATCCCAAAAAGTGATCGAGATGCCCTTCCACGCCATCGGGGATGATCTCCTGCAGCGATTTGTCGTACTCCTTCTTCAGTTGGTCTGCGTCAACCGCAAGTGCTCTCTGCCGCCACTTAAGTGACTCCTGCCCGGCTGTCATGATTCTGATGTTTCCCGAGATCTTCCCATGTACATCGACTTCAATCGATCCAGTGCGTTTTGTTGTATTTTCTGCATAAGTCTGCGGAGGAGTAATTGAGTAGCCGGGACCCTCCTTACTTTGACGCACACCGCCGGCATCGGAATGCCGCCAGTTCACCGTTCCGAATGGGCACATCTTTTCTCCCGGATCCACCAGCATCGGCTTCCCGTCGAGATCGAGCAAAATAAGTGTGTCATCCAGTTGGCCGATATCCATGTAAGAGGGATCGAAGACCCCGCGACTGCGCGAAACAACCTTGAATGCATACGCGGTAAGGCCCGCAGACCGCGCCATAGCGAGATACAGCATCGCAATTTCCTCGCTATCTCCACTCTTCTGCTTCCAGGTGTCCTCTGCGTGCTTAGCCGCCTTCATCTTGAGTTGCTTCAACTCAGATTCACTCTTTTTGCGAGAATAATCGGTGTTATCGAGCGCCTCCACTGCGGCATAAAGCTTCTTGGCCTTTGCTTCAGCATTGTCTGTGGGTGAGACCAGACCTGTAACAGCCTCACGGATCGTCTTTGATTGATCAGCGAACTTGTCTTCGTCCTTCGACCAGTCCTTCCCCTCGCTTACCCAGAAGTCACCTGCATTCGATGTGTAGTTGTAATAGAAAAACACCCTATAGAGATAGCTCTGGATCGGAGGCATCCAGTCTTCATTCGGAATCGGGGGAACATCTGTCACATCGACCGAATAAAATCCCCTGGGATCGGATACGACGGAGACCCCCTTGGGTAATTTTGACCACCACACTAGGCTGTTAACAGACCTGCCTTTGCCATCCACCAGGACCGATGCTCGTGCCCTCGTGGTTACCAGGCATGAAGTTCTTAAAAGGCGTGAACTGGTAATGCGCACTGTGTACGAAGTAATCCCTTTGAACATCCCACTCTGGGCGGCGAGTTGAGATTATCGTCATAATCGATTTGATAGCGGTATTCAAGGATGCTTCCCACCTCGACGCCGGGTAAATTGAATACCTTGCGGCCGACTTCGGTATCCCCTTTCTTCGCCACCAGCAGGTCGTCCGGTTTGCCCTCAAGCGGAATAATGGTCCCGTCCGAGTGGATCGTGCGGCCCTTCACATCGTTGACCTTGTAATTACCTCGCAGATAGGGCACCTCTACAGTTGCCAGGTCTTTGCCCTTATCAGTTAAGACTTTAATGCGCGCATAAATGGCTCGATAATGTAAGGGATCATTCGTGGCTTCTTCTATGTTCAAGTAAACTGCGTCTGCACCCGGCGCTTTGGGGTCGGATGTCATCTTCAACTCTTCCTGAGTTGGATCCTTGAATTGGGTTTGACCGAATCCACATGCTGAGAGGGCAACTGAGAGAACTGCAAAGGAGAAAACCAGGCTGGATCGCATCAACTTTTCCTTTAGGTTTTAATTGCGACCAGTCTACCCTTGAAATGAGAAATTTGGCATCAGAATTTGTTTGATATCACACGAAAGTGTAACTAGCAGCACAAGAGTTCGAGTCACTCCGGACCCGTCACGTCAGCTATCTCAATAAGTAATTGATCAATTAAATCTTAGGATTCATGCCGGATGAGTCTGCCACTCTTTGCCGGTGTATCGTCAAGCATCCTACTTATAAGCGCCAATGGAAGCCCAACGACATTGAAGTAACAACCCTCGATACGCGGAATCCAGCGCGCCGCCAATCCCTGAATGGCATAGGCTCCGGCCTTGTCCATGGGCTCACCGGTTGCTACATAGTCAGCAATCTCCGCATCCGTGAGTTCAAGGAAGCGCACTTCAGTAACTTCGGCGGCTATCTCAGCTTTATCCTCCACCACCACAGCCACGCCTGTTATCACTTGATGAGTGCGGCCTGAGAGCATCCGCAACATGCGCGCCGCGTCGTCGGCGTTTTCTGGCTTGCCAAGGATATGACCGTCGAGCGTGACGGTCGTGTCGGCTCCCAGCACCGCAAGCGAATCCGCGTCTCCGGAATTTCCGCTGGCGATCAGTTCACGAAAAACCACTTCCGCCTTTTCGCGCGCCAGACGCGTTACATAAGCGATCGGATCTTCGCCATCAAGAGGATCTTCAGGAATATGCGCGGGCAGCACCCCAAATGAATATCCCGCCTGCGTAAGCAGTTCCCGTCTGCGCGGAGAGGCTGATGCCAAAACCAGCATGTTGAAATTATGGCAGGCGCAAGCCAATAATCTTATTGACCGCACCTGACATTTAGACTTGTGAAGGGGCAAGCGTACCGCGAGTAATGCCGCCCCAGACAAGGTACACATGCATTTCAACTTCGATTTTTCAGCAGTTCAGATCCTTTGGACGCTGACGTTTGCGGCAATCCTGGTTCTGCTCGTTGTTTTGCTCGGCCGAGACCGTGCCCGCAGTTTTCCGTGGTTCACTGCCGGCATCGTGCTCATGGGGCTGCGGCTGCTTACCAGCCGACTGCTTTCGGGGCGCATATCGGCCATTCTCCTCAACACCATCTTCCTGAGCCTGGCACTTCATTGCCGCGCTAGTCGCTCTGATGGTTCTGGTAGAACTGGCACGCCGTGCCTTCCGAAGCGCTTCACGTCTCGCCTGGATCATCGGCGCCGGAGTCCTGCTGGCTACGGCTGGAGTGGTTCTCGCCTTCTGGGGTGGATGGCCTGCCTGGAAGAGCCATCACCTTCGATTCGACTCTGGCAGATTTGCGTTTTGTTCAGTTTGTGACTCAGAAGCTCGACCTCCTGGTCGATATGCTTGCGATTGGTCTTGGCTTGTGCGTAGTGATCTTCGGCCGGCGATTCGCAGCAGGCTTCCGCAGCCACACTCAACAAATCGTGATCGGCCTCTCAACCGTCGCCCTGGCGCAGACTGCCGTGCGGGTGATCTGGCAGGTAATTGCCACACACACGGTGCCCAGTAGTCAGGCTGAGTACATTCGAATTATTGGCCTTCAGCAGAAGCTCTTTAACGCCGGCAGTGCGGTTTACGTGCTCGCCCTTATCTGGTGGATTGCCTGCCTGTGGATCAACGAGCCGGGCCAGAAGACTGAAGCAACGGCATCACCCGCCCCTGAAGCAATTGAAGATTCAACCCAGCCGTAAAAGAGCAAAGCAAATAGCCTCCTCCCAAAGTGAAAGACCCTCGCCGTCCGCCGGCGAGGGTCTCTCTGTTCCCTGTTCCCTGTAGCTAGATGTGGCAGGATGCCAGTCCACGCTTCTCCAGATAGCGCTGGTGGTATTCCTCGGCACGCCAGAAGGTCTGAGCCGGTTCAACCTTGGTTACGATGCGCTTCGGCTTGAAACTGCCGTCGGCCGTAAGCTGCTCGATCTTGGCGATGGCCTGCGCCTGCTGCTCCGGAGAGTGGTAGAAGATCGCCGACCTGTACTGAGTTCCCCAATCGGGTCCCTGGCGGTTCAGAGTGGTGGGATCGTGCATGGCAAAGAAGAGGTCGAGCAGTTTTTCATAGCTCAGTTTCTCGTTGTCGAATTCGATCTCTACCACTTCGGCATGGCCGGTTTGGTCGGTACATACATCCTTGTACGTCGGGCGCTCGAGCGCGCCACCTTCGTACCCAACCGCCGTCGCCGTTACGCCGGGAATTGCGGCAAAAGCCGCTTCCACGCCCCAGAAACATCCCGCGCCAAATGTTGCTTTTTCAAGACTCATGCAACATTGGATGCTTGGAACCTGACTGAGGTAACAGTTTTCGCGCGAGTCTGGGGTTGTGCTTGCCGTTTCACAATTGGCGCAAAACTTCGGTCATCCGGCGCGCCTTTTCCGCCGTCTCGCGCGCCGTGGCGCCGGGCCGATAAATGGCAGAGCCAATCCCATATCCATCGGCGCCTGCAGCACGCCACGCAGGCAGGGTTGCAACGTCAACTCCACCCACCGGCAACAGCCGCGTGCCTTTGGGGAGAATGGCTCGCAACGACGTCATCATGCGGATTCCAAGCACATCCGCGGGGAACAGTTTGAGCGCATCGGCTCCGGCGTACACCATGTTGAAAGCTTCTGTAGCCGTACCCACGCCCGGAATAACGATCATGTTGTGCTGCTTCGCGTTGAGAACAATCTCCGCATCGGCAATGGGTGTAACGATGAGCTTCGCTCCGGCTTCGGCCACCGGTTCAACTTCAGCTGCGCGCGTAACGGTTCCCGCACCGATCAGCATCTTCTGACCGTATAGATCCGTTGCCCGTTTAATGCTCTTGAGCGGATCAGGAGAATTTAATGGGATTTCGGCAATGACTATACCCACATCCCAAATGCCACCGAAACTGGTCATCCACTTCCTCCGGCTTGATACCTCGCAGAATTGCGATCAGGGGACACCTGGCCAGCCACTCGCCAATCACCATTTCAGGCTCCGGCTGATGCGCAGCAGTCCTCTCAGGGCTGCTCCCTCCGGCTCCATAGTCGCGATCATTCCAAATTCAAGTAAAGCCTTCTGGTAGAGCAAGCAAAGCTTTTCGTCGCCGATGAGATGAATTCTGCCGTCCTTGCCGCTGATATTCTTGACTTCGTTCCCAATCAGCAATCCCGAAAGATACGATGAAGCCGCAGTATCCTTCATGTCCCCTGTAAGCACCTGGGTCCTGACGCCGAAGAGTTGGTGTCCAAGCTCTCCTCCCTGCCCGGCCCGCGCCACGCCCATCAGAAATGCTTTCTCATCGTTGGGCGCGTGTTGCGTGCAGGAGCGGAGGATTGTGCCTGTCCTGATTGCTCTGAAGAGATCGCCCGTCATCGATGTCCAAAATGAGCCCAACCTTCCACCTTCCATGCGAAGCCATTTGGTATGGGTCCCAGGCAGGCAGTACTGCACATTTCCCGCAGACTCGGACTTGCATCCCAGGACCTCGGTCTCCTCGCCGCGCAGCACATCGGGAAGGCCATTCGAGTCTTTCCCAATCAGTCCCGGCACAATTCGTACATCCAGTCCCTCCACCTCAAGCTGAATGACGCCTTTCACGATCTGTTCAAAGGTCGCGGGCACCGGCACGTACGGCGCTTCTTTCCAGCCGCGCCGCGCGCCCACCATTCCGCACATCAGGATGCGGTTATCGCTCCCGTCCATCCATTCCAAAACCTCTGAGGTCAGCGCGTCCTGAAAGCCGCCAGGCGGCACGTTGACTGCGCCGCGGTCGGACAATTTCTCCGCCTCCACGTGCCCCTGCGCATCCAGTTTGTATGCACGAAAGTTCGTAGTCCCCCAATTGACTGCGATCATCTGCCGCTCCTATTCCGGAATGCGTTCGATTTTCCCTACCAGGAAGACGAAGGAACAAATACCCATAATGCCCATTGACGATATAAAGAACAACGGACGAGCAAAACTATTTCCTTTAACCAGGAGCCCAATCACCATCGGCACAATAAATGCCGCACAGTTTGAAATGAAGTTGAACATGCCGCCCGTCAAGCCGATCATACGTTCAGGTGCGATGGTTGAAACCAGCGACCATGCGATGCAGGCAAAACCGGTACCGAAAAATGAAACCGTCATGCACGCGATCACCAGCCGAGGATCGTTGAGCCAGTTTGCCACAAAAATAGTGCTCGACAGCACCAGACCTGTCACCACCGGAATCTTTCGCGCCAGCGTAACCCCAAGTCCATGGCGCAGCAGCCAGTCCGAAAGCACTCCACCCGAAAGCACACCAACAAACGCCGCCATAAACGGCACTGACGCCAGCAAGCCGGCTTTGGTTAATTCGAAGTGCTTGTAGGTCACCAGGTAGGTAGGAAACCACGTCAGAAAGAACCACTGGACCGAAATCACTCCGAATTGGCCAAGATAAAGGCCCCACAGCTTTCGCTTGCTCAGGACAAACCCCAGGTCCTTCCACACCGATTGGGTCCGCGATTCATCGAGCCGCCTGCTCAGTTCGGGAATACCGCCACCCTCCTCAATCAGCCGCAACTCCGCCTGATTTACGCCGCGCGCGTCGGTAGGCTCGCGATAAAGCATCCACCACACCAGCGCCCACACAATGCCTATTGCGCCCGTGGCCTGAAAGATGAAGCGCCAGCCGAACTGCGCCTCAAGCCATGCCAGCACCGGCGTCAGAAAAGCGAGGCCGACAAACTGCCCGGAAGTGTAGAAGCCAATGGCACTGGCGCGCTCGCGCTCGGGGAACCACGTGGTCACAACCCGGTTGTTGATGGGATAAGCGGGCGCTTCCATTACCCCCACCATAAGACGGAGCGCGATGAGCGCCAAAAACGTGCCCACAAATCCCATGAGCAGCGTTGCGAGAGACCACAGCGCCAGTGCGAGAGCGAACAGAATGCGCGGGTTGAATCGATCGACCAGCCGGCTCGCAGGAACCTGGAACATCGCATAGGTCCAACCAAACGCCGCCAGAATGGTTCCCAGCTTCACCGGAGAAAGTTGCAGGTCATCCATCAACCTGGGCGCAACGATCGAGAGGTTGCTGCGGTCCAGGTAGTTGATGACCACGCAGACAAACAACATCCCCATGACCATGAAGCGCCGCCGAGTGGGCTTCTCCTGGTAATCGGCAGACTCCAGTTCCATCACGCCTCCGGGCTGTGTTTGGTTGGGCACCAAAAAACTCTCCCGTTTACTCGTCCTTCTTTTCGCTCCGGGCTTTCACCTTGAACCAGATGGGCGTTCCCTTGAATCCGAATGCCTCACGAATCTGGTTTTCGAGGAATCTCTCAAACGCAAAATGCAGCTTGATTTCCCGATCGGTAAACAGCACAAACGTAGGCGGGGCAACCGCGGCCTGCGTCATGTAGAAGATCCGCACCCGCTTTGCGATCGGCACCGGCGCGCGCTGGAAATCGATCTTGTCGAGGAACCGGTTCATCTGGCCAGTCGTTACGCGCTTGCGCCGCTCTGCCGCACATGCGACTACTTCGTTTAGTATCCGTGACATTCCCTTGCCGCCGCGCTCTGTCGCTTCAATCGCCGAAACAAAAATCACCGGCGCGTAACTCAGGTACTTCAAGGCCGCGCGAATCTGCCGCTCAAAAATCTCTCTGTCCGCCTGCGGCTTGCCGTCTGTGCGTCCGGTCGTCACCGCGTCCCACTTGTTCACCACGATAATCACGCTGCGGCCGCTCTCATGCGCATATCCGCCGATAGTCGCGTCGGCCGCGGTTACGCCTTCGGTTGCATCGATCACCAGCAGTGCAACGTCGGCAGCCTCAAGGTGGCGGCGCGCCATCACCACGCTCAGCTTCTCGGCCATCAGGTGCGTCTTTCCTTTGCGCCGGATGCCCGCCGTATCCACAAACCGAAGTGTTTGCCCCTCGAATTCGATTGCCTCGTCCACCGCATCGCGCGTGGTTCCGGCAATCGGCGAAACAATGGCGCGCGACGTCCCGGTTAGCGCATTCAACGTGGTCGATTTGCCCACGTTGGGCCGCCCGATGATGGCAATCGAAGTCTCGTGCTGCTCAAATTCGCCGTGGGTGCGGTGCCGGAACTCGGCGTCCACCGCGCCCGGCTTAAGAGGTCCACCCTCTTCGATCTCTTCCGCGATGGCAGCTTCGACTTCGGTTTCAGACTCGCTGCTCACAGGCGGAATAGCAGCCGCCACCGCTTCAAGCAGATCGCCAATGCCCAGGCCATGCTCTGAGCTGATCGGATACACTTCGCGGATACCCAGGCGGCGCATGTTCTCCGCCTCCTGCGCCATCGCCTCGCCCTCAACCTTGTTCACCGCCAGAAACACGGGCTTGTTACCGCGGATGAGCATCTTCACCAGGTCGTAGTCGGGACTCGCCAGTTCCGTGCGCACATCCACCACCAGGACAATCGCATCGGCTTCTTCAAGCGCCACCTTCGCCTGGTTGTGGATCTCCGTGGGAATCAGCTCGGGATCGTCCGGCACAATGCCGCCCGTATCCACCAGCCGGAACCGGCGTCCACCCCACTCAAACTCGCCATAGATGCGGTCGCGCGTGATGCCCGGCTCGTCGCCCACTATGGAGCGGCGGCTACGCGTAAGCCGGTTAAACAAGGTGGACTTACCTACGTTGGGGCGGCCCACAATCGCCACCAGCGGCAACGCCTGAGAACCCGGCGTGCCTGGCACAACCGATCTGCGGTAAGTCGGCAAGATATTTCTCCAATACGGCTTGCCGACCCAACGGCAACCCACGCCTGAAATCAGGCTCTCTTCATTCTAAGTGGCGCGGCGGCCCGTCCCATGGCGCTTGCCACGCCTCCATTCACATTCGGCGTCCGTGTACACTACAGAATCATCAGGTTGAGGAGGCATAGCCATGCCCAAATTCGTCATCGAGCGCGAAGTCCCCGGCGCAGGTTCACTCACGCCCGAACAACTGAAGGCCATTTCGCAAACATCCTGCGGCGTGCTCAGCAAAATGAGCCCCTCCATCCAGTGGGTGCACAGCTACGTCACCGGCGACAAGATCTACTGCATCTACATCGCGCCGAACGAGGAGATGGTCCGCGAACACGCAAAGCAGGGCGGATTCCCCGCCAACAGCGTTGCAGAGGTCGCCACCATCATCGACCCCACAACCGCCGAAGCCTAGTCGCCGAATGCCACCCGGGACGCGGGCGTGCGATGCCACCACTCGGCCGGGAATTTCAGGCAAACCGGCCACTTTTCGTTTCTGCGCTCAGGCAAGGATTCTTCAAACGGAAGAGTTGCCGACCACACGCCAAAGATCCTAAACCGGCACGCATTTCTCCACTTAAGTAAAGGCGCTGTCATCCTGATGCGAAGCGGAGATCTGCAGTCGCCTTCGAAATTTTAAAGTGGCGTTTGCTGAGTGTTTGGCCACTATCCGACGTTCAACAATTGAACCCCGTGCCTCGCGCAGCGGTCGCGAGAGCTGAATTATTTCGATCGAACGAGGCATTCTACGAATGGCTGAGAGCGATTTTTGCCGACTTCCCTGCGATCAGCCTACTCGTACCGTAGTGCGATAGTGGGCTCGACGTGTGCCGCTCTCATCGCCGGAATCAGAATAGCGATTGTCGCCGTCGCCAGCAGAACCCCTGACACCACAACAAATGTGAGCAGATCAGTTCCACTGGTGCCATAGAGCACGCTGGCCGTGAACCGCCCCAGAACCAGGGCGATGATGAGTCCAATCGCAATCCCGATGCCCGTCAGGATGAGACCCTGGCGCAGAATCATCTTCAGCACGTTGCGTGGGTGCGCGCCGAGCGCCATGCGAACACCTATTTCGCGCGTGCGGCAGCGCACTGAATAGTTCATCACGCCGTACAAGCCGATCGCTGCCAGCGTTAGCCCCACCGTCCCGAAGACTCCCAGCAGCAACGCCGAAATGCGCGGCAGCAGCAACGATTTGTCCACGTGCTCCTGCATGGTCTCGGTGTTGAACACCGCCATATTGTGATCGAGCGCCGTAATTTGTTCGCGCACCACTTGCGCCAGCGTAAGTGGATTCATCGATGTCTTGACGATCAATGTTGTCCCGAAGATACTGTTTGCCTTTTCCGGAGCCGCGTTGAGAAACATGTATATGGCGTCGCTAGCGCCCTCCCCAATCGTGCGGGCCTTGGAATTACGCGCCACGCCGATCACCTCGTAGTTGTCTTTGTCCTGGTGGATATGCCGTCCAATCGGATCCTGACCGGGAAACAAATGCGCAGCCGTGGTCTCGTTAATGATCACCGAGTGCTGATCATCGACGCGAACATTGAAATCCCGGCCGCGCATCACGGGAATCCCCATGGTCTGAAAGTATTTAGTCCCCACGTTGTTCACGTTGGCTAGGACTGTCATCTTGGGGTGATCTTTTGTGGCTTCCGCCTCGAAGTTGTTGTTGCTGCCTCCCAGGCTGAGGGGTACAACGCCCGCAAAGCTCACCGAGCGTACCCCCGGCAACACCGTTACGCGCTCACGCAATTGAGACAGGAATTGCACGGTCTTGTCGTGCGAGTAGCTCTGCAGTTTTGGGTCGACACTCATCATCAGCAGGTTGTCTGACTTGAAGCCAATGTCAATCGAAGAGGCATTGCCCAGGCTGCGCAGAAACAATCCGGCCGTCGTCAGCAGCACCAGCGACAATGAAACTTGCACCACGACCAGCGTATTGCGCAGGCCCGAACGCCCCACGTGTCCGAAGAGCGGCGAGCCGTCCTTGAGCGCTTCCACGAGGTCGGGCCGCGAAGCACGCATCGCCGGAACCAGCCCGAACAGTAACGCCGTGATCACCGACAAGCCGAGAGTGAACATCGCCACCCGCAAATCCACATTGAAGTCGAAGACCACCGGAATCGGCACCGGAAGCTTGAAATTCGAAATCGCATGCGCCGCGCTCGCAGCCAGCGCGAAACCCGCCCCGGCCCCGGTCAGCGCCAGCAGGAAGCTCTCCATCATCAATTGGCGCACCAGTTGGAAGCGTTTCGCTCCCAGCGCCAGGCGTACCGCAATTTCCTTTTGCCGTCCGGCCGCGCGCGCCAGCAGCAAGTTGGCGACGTTGGCGCAGGCCACCATCAGCACCAACCCCACCACCACCATCAGCACCGCCATCAATGTAAATGCCGGGGTCGCGGAACCGGCGATCAGCCCGCCCGCTGTCTGGATCGTCACCTTCTCATGGACCTTTTTATCTTTGCGGTAGGTGTCGTCGATGCGCTTCTTCACCACGTTCACCAGTACTGCGGCCTCGGTCCGGCTCACGCCCGGCTTCAGCCGAGCATCGAGCATCACCCACTGGTTGTCTCGCTTGTTTCTGACTCCCCCTTCGGTCGCCAGGTCTGGCATGATCTCTTCTGCCACAACCAAAGGCACCCAGAACTGAGATACGATGCCACGATCCACGCCATAGAATCCCGGCGGCGCGACGCCCACTACCGTATAGCTCTGCCCGTTCAGCGCGATCTCGCGATTCAGAATGTTTCTGTCGCCGCCAAACCGCCGCCGCCAGAGATTGCTGCTCAGTACCACCACATGGTTGTGCCCACCCGGTTGGTCATCTTCGGGAGTAATCGTCCGGCCCATCTCCATGGGCACTTCCGCGATCGAGAAGAAGTTGCCGCTCACCGCCTGGCCCCAAGTACGTTCCGGCTCTCCCTTGCCGCCAATGCTGGCGGGGATCAGTGGAAAGTGTGCCGCGATCCCGCCCTCGAATACAGAGCCGGTCTGCGCCTGATAGTCGATGTAGTCGGGATATGAAAAGGATTCTCCCTCTGAGAACATCACCATGCGCCCCGGATCCTTCACCGGCAGCACTCCCCACAGCAGCCCATTGGCAATGCTGAATACGGTGACATTCGCCGCAAATCCCAGCGCAATTGAAATGACCACGACTATTGAAAAGCCTGGAGCCCTGAGCAGGGTTCGAACGGCAAAGCGCAGATCCTTCATCATCTGTTCCATGGCTGTCCTCGATGGCTGAGCGTCTCTCTGGAAGTTCATACGCAAGTTGCCACCAGGAGGTTCACTCATTTCGATGGCCGAGCAAGCGGGCTTCTGTGCAAGTTTCGCCGCAGATGCGAATCTGCCCAACCGGCGCTTCTGGACCTAATGCTTTTGAACATTTTGGGGAACTATACCGTTTAGTCGGGTTGGTTATTACTGTCGTATAACCGCGAACTCAGAAATTGACACTCGGTGAACAATGCCGAACGCGCCATTCTCGTTTGCGAGAGTCAATTTGCCGATGTCGGCGAAAAAGTGGACGAAGTGAGCAATATTGAACAGTCGCTGCCGAAACGTTCAACTTAAAAAGGGAGAGATATGGCGCTCTTTCCCCAGGCGCACAAGACATGTCTGCCTGATCCGGAGGTCTTCTTTGCCCCTAACGGTCGTCCTCGCCGTAGGTGTGGATTCGTTAATTCTGGCAAATCAAAGGCCAGTCCGGCATTCTGCGGGATGTTATGTCACATCCGCGGGGTCGGTCAGTGAGACGATAGTTCAATTCAGGAACGGCGATTTCGATCTGATTCTCCTGGGCCATTCCATTCCCATTGAAAGCAGAGAAGAGCTGATATTTGAGATTCGAGCTTCCGGCTCGCAAAGACCGGCAGTTTGTGTCACAGAGTCCTTCAGCACCAACGGCACCTTTGTGGACGCGACACTCCGGAATATGCCGGACCATCTCCTGCAGGTCATTGGAGAGCTGTCGGCCGAACTTGTAAAAACGCCTTCAGCATTGCCGCCGTGCAGAGCAAGAGGATAGGCAACTGCTCCATCTGCTCAAGGATGTGTGCACTTCACAAATGATTTGGTTGCGGAACAGTTTAAGACTGAACGGAGGAATTCGATGAGAAACACCGCTGGATCAGATTTGCGACACAACTCCAATGCCCGCAGAACGGGCTATTTCACTGAGCGATTGTTACCGGAAGAGCGCCTCGAATTTGAATCTCTCAGAAGAACTTTCCATTACCCACCCGAAACCATCCTGTTTCTTGAACAGGAAGCGCCGGTCAACGTCCTCTATTTATTGACCGGACAAGTGAAGCTCTCGTTGAACTCGAGCGCGGGCAAGCGAGTGATCCTCGGGGTCGCATACCCTGGAGAAACACTTGGGCTTGCTTCTGCGTTTTCCGGAAGCCGGTACGATATTACCGCTGAAACCTTATCCCCATGCACCATCGCCTCAATCGCAACTGCGGACTTTCTTGGGTTCCTGAAGCGCCACCCTTCGGCCTACGTGAACGTGGCACGCGAACTCTGTTTGGAGTGTGCCCGAGCCTGCGAGCAGGTGCGCATACTAGGCCTGACGGCAACTGCTCCGGAGAAGCTAGCCCGGTTCCTGCTGGAGCAGTGTGATGTGGCCTCGAAGGCGGAGGGTGGCAAACAACGTTTATTCTGTGCGCTCACTCATACAGAGATCGGCGAGTGTATCGGTGTCGCCCGCGAGACTGTCACTCGACTCTTTTGTGACTTCAGAACTCGGGAACTGCTCGAATCACGAGGGTCGACACTAATCATCTCGGATCGTCGAGCGTTGGAAGCCTATGCAGGAATTGATTGAGCCTATAAGTATCCAAATGCTATAGAGCTCCCTCAGAAACCACCACGGACTCTCCGTCGGCACTACGGGAGTGCGCGCAGCAAACATCATCGGACAACCGATCCAATACAATGCATGCGGGCAATCTCCGGCGACCGTTCTTATGTGCGAACCACTCAATCCTGCTCGGAGCAGGATGAAGCCGATGCACAGGACAATACCCGCAGAACCGAGCCTGGTTTATCGCCAAATCGGACATTACATCATTTTTGGGTTGGGGAAGGGTTGGCGACAATAGTCCCGAGACGTTCCGAAATGCCCCTCTGACTTACTGAACGCGCCGTTGCTGCTCAGATTGCGCGATATGATGGTGTCGCAATTCCAAACCGGGCGGACGAGCAGATCATGTCGAATCGAGAATATGTCGAAGCAATCCGGGCGCGAGAGAAGATGCAGGCAATGCGGATACGAGAGGGGTTGCAAGAAATAGGGCCACATTTCGGATGGACCTTCGGAATTGTCTCAATCACGTTGATTGGTATATCCGTACTTCATTTCTATTCCAGACTTATCAGAAGCGGCGGACTGTCTCGTTTCGACGGCGACGACGGTTGGAGAACACTCATCGTGAGTTGCGTTCTGTTCGGTGCATGACTTGTCGTCGCCATGGCTTGGTGGACTACACGAAAAGTTCGACCACCGAAGCGGGAATGGGGAATCGCTGCGAGTCTGCTGAGTCTGGCAATGCCACTGTATGTCTACATTGCTGGCGAGCCTATGAAGATCTCCGAATGGGAGATCGTGGCATACGGTGCTCTGGCTCTATTCATCTACGGTTGGCCAGATCGCTGGTTTTCGGACGTCGCATCCGCTAACCCAAGGCGAACACCCCCCCAGCTAAACGTGCACTCGGTCGCTTGAGGAAAGATAGCTGGATTGGTTCAATACTTCGTGGACCTGCACCTTACCGCCGTAGTGAGCCAGAACGCGCGTTCCAATGTTGATGGGCCTGGCAAAAACTGATCCAAATGGACGGTTAGTATTCTGGCAACAAGCCATCCTGAAGTAGGCGGAGCGATTGCCCATAAAGAGGAACTTTTCGGGTGCCAGATCATGCTTTTACTGCAGAAGACTGTGAGATTAGCGTTTCGTCGATTCTGCCGCTTCCAATTCGGCTCAGCCGACACAGGTGGTTAAGACGGTTAGCGCATGTTTTTGGAAATTGTTGATGACGAATCGAGGCGGATTCACGGAGCTATTGCAAATCAATGACTTGAAACGCATATTCATGGGATCGACCTACATTCTGACCTGCGTTTGTGTAAATACAAAGATCTGGTGTCGTAAGTATGGCCAGGAGATTCCAATGGTCTTTCCTTTCCATTTTTAGTTGCTTCGATCATACTCAGATCAAAGAAATCTCAGGTGGAACAGTAATACCGTTCCTATGCTTTTCTGGAATCTGCATCTCCCATGTTGCGACTATTGAGGGGGAGACAGTGGCGATGTACAAGAGTGTGCCTCGAAACGAAATTGCAGAAGCGCTGGTCCATATCCGAGCTTTGTTCAGACAGATCAAGCCGACCAACGAACACGAATTCCGGGTGTTTGAAAGGCGCGAAGCGACGATCAGAGACCTGCTGTCGAATCTCAAGCGCACGGGCGAACACCCCACCTTGAAAACGCTTCTGGACATTGCGGACACTTGCGCAATGACTCTCGACGGGGCGCACAGACTTTTCGGCTACAGACTCGACGGGATGCAGGAACTCGACCACACATTAAACGCTGGCCGAACTCGGCTCATTGAAGCATATTCATTTGCTCGCGACCGGTGGATCGATCTTCCCCTCGAATTGCATCCAATGGCGGCATTCGATGCGAATGCCGAATTAAAGCACCTTGTGTCGAGGTGGCAGTTTGAAGTTCCAATAGGAGCCGTGAGCGAGGAAGGATGGCATCGTCCTGGCGCATTCTATGTGCATGTCGGAACGGAAGACAGTCGCGGATCGAGTATTCCGGCAGGAGCGATAGCTCTTGTCGAGCCCGTTGAGAGGAGTGAAGAGCAACGTCCGAACCCTCGGAATATCTATCTGCTTCAGTTTGGAAACGGGTACCGATGCAGCCACTGCGTCGTAACACCAGGGAAGCTCCAGCCGTTCTCCACACGCAGAGCCTACCTCGGTCGGGAGCAGTTTATCTATCCGGGAGATGTACGCATCGTTGGGCGCGTCCGCATGTTTGCCCTTTCTCTCCCCATGCCTGAATACAGCTCGCTTGACGCAATGCCACAGGCGGGCGGGCACGCTCCGTTACAGTTGCCATGGGAACACGCTTCTCGAGATAGCTTGCTGCGCGCAAAACATCAACGGTTCAGACGGACAAAGGAAGAGGATCGCTTTGTTCGAGAGCTTCTGAAGAGGGAACTGCATTCGCAATTCAGTGAGAGAAGTGAGAGGCGTTATCGACACCGAACCGCTTCGGAACCTCATGTGGACGGGCTGATTCATCTCTCACTTCTCCACATGACTCGCTATACAGACCTGTTGCGTGCCGGAGGCTATCGGTTTTCGGATCAAACGCGGTATTCACTCGAGTCACTGCTGGCCGCGAAGACACTCGCAGAGTTGAAAGCTCCGGAGCGGCACGCATCCCTGCCAACGCCGAGCAGCGTGTGGGAGGCGATGCGAAACGAGTATGTGGAATGGCCCGCGCCGTTATCGATGAAGTTTCCTCATTTGAGTGATTTCGGTAACAGAATGATCCGGTTTGCGGACGGGGCTGCCGTTGCCGGGATTGATCCACCGATTGCTCCGGGCTCCTGGGCACTGCTTGAAAAGACCGATTCTGTTCCAGATGTTTCGAGCGATCGGAAGAAGCATGGTTGGTCAAGGCCGATCTATGTCCTTCGAAGGGGTGTCAAATTCTTCTGCGGCTATCTTGAAAGGGAAGAGAATCGCTTCGTATTGAACGGTGGAGCGTCTGGCAGCGACGTGCAGATAACTTTTCGCGTTGAGGATCTGCCTCAACTCAGCCGTGTCGCAGGAGTTGCGGTGCCCGTCTAAGGTTCATTCGTTTTCCTGTCAATTCCCATTTTCCGAAAGAAGTCATCAAGGTTCATAGGTCTGTGCGACACATCGTAGATTCGCCGACCAAGCCCCCGTTGAAGCAGTAACTTTGGCCAAAAGCAGAGATTCTCTCTCCGTGTGAATGTGTTCGAGGTTAAGCTCCTTCTCACTGCAGGTCGTAGTGCAGAAGTTGAGGTCCTGAGCAAATTCGATGGCACAAGAAAACCAGCATCTCAAGGTGGCCGTAAGTGAAGAAGGCGCGGTCATTCTCAATGTCCGACTCGGTCAGATCACTACGCTCAATGCAACCGGATCCTGTATCTGGCAAGGGCTGGAACGCGGAGAAACCGTTGAAGAAATAGCCGCGAAACTGGCACGTGAGACCGGTGAGCAGTTGGAAGCATTGGAACGCGATATTCGCCAGTTCATTGATTCCCTGCGAGGACAACATCTTTTGCCGAACTGCGGGGCCGGAAAATGACGACGCCTGGGGAAATGACAGAGCACAGGATCGCGGTTATTGTGCCGGAGTCGGGAGCCGTTCTGGCAGTTCGCGATATAGGCGACTATCGTCTGCCGCGCATCTCGATTCCCCAGGGTGTGAACCTGACGCACGCACTGCGCAATGCGCTTCGATCACAATGGGATCTTCCGGTTCTCATTCTTGAATATGTCATCGCTCAAGGTAGTATGCCTTCCTGCGCGATCGCTCAATTGCTGTTGCCGGCTACGTCTACGGCCTTTTTTGAAGTCATGCCGAGCCAACTTGCGCCGGGTGAGTTGACAGAAGAGGACCTCTCGGCGCTGCTTTCGATATTGGAAGGGAAGGCGCTCAGTCTCTTCTCGCGGATGGGCTGGCTCAATGAAGTGGTTTGTTGGGTGGAGCGCGCAACCAGGCAATCACTAGGGTCACAAGAGGACATCGAACAGGTCCGTGCAGGGGGAGGAACTGCGCTGGTGAGGTTCCGGATGCAGGGCGGAAACGATTATTGGCTGAAGGCAGCAGGCGAGGAGAATCACAGCGAACTCCCGATTACCAAGTTACTGTCAACGATCTGCGAAGAATACCTGCCTGAGTTGGTCGATTCCCGGTCCGATTGGAATGCATGGCTCATGGCGGGGCAGGCTCTTGCCATCGAACGATTACCTCAAGAGCCACTCGCACTGTTCAATTTTCTTGAAGATGCGATCGTGTCGATGGCCGAGCTTCAACTGAGAACGGTTGGAAGGGAGCGGGAACTGCTCGAGGCAGGCGCTTTCGATCAGCGATCGTATATTTTTGCGACTCGTTCGGAAGAGATCTTCGAATGCATAGAAGAAGTGATGGGCCTGCAGACGTCTACAAAGGTCCCCAGGATCGAACGACGTCGTCTTCGGGAACTGAGAGAGATCCTCGAGCGCGTCTCGGAATTGCAAAATGACCTTGGGATACCGGATACGGTTCTCCATGGTGATTTGAATTGCGCCAACATTCTCGCCGGGCAAGGCCATTGTCAGTTCATCGACTGGTGCGAGGCCTATGTCGGCAACCCGCTCATCTCTTTTGAACACCTCCTGCTTCTCCATCAGGGGTCACCATCCATCCAAAGAGAAACGAACGCCCGCAGGCTAAAGGACTGCTACAAAGCAAGGCTTGCGCAGGTCTGCGATCCACGAGCGATCGAGAGAGGTTTTCTGTACGCACCAATGCTTGCTGCTTACTCGACCCTTCACGGGCGAGGGGACTGGCCTGGAACTCCGATGCGCAGGGATCCACGTTGCCAGGCGAGTATCAGAAGCATCGCCCGATATTTGGATCGGGCTGCGTGCGATCCTCGACTCCTTGCATCAATCGGGTTCAACATGCACGCCTAGTCCGTCGTGGCGGTGATGCATTTTTGTCGTAAATTGCCGAATCCGGAAGAGCGCTGTGAGCGAGGTCGTCGATGGGCAGATTGGTGATAGAGAGCTGGTTCTTGTTGTTGTATTGCGATTTGCTCCTGTGGATGCATGGTTTCAACCGAGTTCATGCAGTTGTGCGCAGGAAATCGCTGGACGCAGGGGACAAGCGGGAAGATATCGATCTGCTGTGCCACGCATTTCAATATGCCTGTGTGTTTTATTTCAAACCCGTACTGTGCCTGCAACGATCTGCGGCAACTGTGTTGTTGTTGCGGCGTCATGGCAGGAAAGCAGAGATGGTGATCGGTGTGCAGGTATGTCCCTTTCAATCCCACGCCTGGGTGGAAGTCGACGGCCACGTCGTGAACGAAAAGCCCTACGTCAACGAGCTGTTTCAGACGATCGAAAGGTGTTAGGTGAGGTTCCGCATGAGCATCATTTTCGGTGTGCTGAAAGAGCCTGGCGCAGCGGTCGCCAAATCCGAGATCCTGAAGCTTGCGGAGGCCACAACTCAATTTGCGACCGGGCCGACCGGCGCGCATTCAGCCGGAAGAATCGGCATGGGGTTCCAGCCGTACGTCAGTCATGCACGATCGGCGATGGATCAGAATCCGGTGACGGACCTGTGTGGGAACCTGCTGGCTTTCGATGGGCGACTCGACAATGATGCTGAGCTCGCGAAACTGTTCAGCAAAAACAAAGCGCTCACCTCAGATGCCGAGATTGTGTTGGCCGGATTCCGTCGTTGGGGAGAGGCTTGTTTCAGTCGCCTGGTGGGCGACTGGGCTTTGGCTCTCTGGTCGGCCAGAGATGCAACACTTTATCTTGCCAGAGACCACGCAGGGAGCAGAACACTCTACTTTGGCCAGTTTGACCGGAGGTTGATATGGGCAACCCATCTTGATACTTTGTTGCCCGAGTATGCAGAGCCACGTCTCTCGAAAGATTATGTGGGATGCTATCTGGGCTGCAGCCCATGCGGCGACCTGACGCCTTACGAAGGAATCAAAGCCGTTCCCGCGGCGCACGTAGTGGTCATTCGTGACGGCAAGATTGCGCGGCGCTCTCATTGGAGCGCAGTCCAATCGCGATCGATTCGATACCAATCGGACCGGGAGTACGAAGAGCATTTTCTCGAACTCTTTCGGCAATCCGTAGAGAGGCGAACCGGGCCAGGGGAGCCAATCCTTGCGCAATTGAGCGGAGGCATGGATTCGACATCGATTGTCTCGATGTCGGACGCGATTCGCCGTGCATCCGGCGCGCAGTCTGAGTTGCTCGATACGATCTCCTTTTATGACGATTCGGAGAGTTCGCTTGACGAGCGGCGCTACTTTTCGATCACGGAGAAGCACCGCGGCAAGCCCGGTATCCATATCAACGCCGCATTTTCACAGCGCACCTTCGAACCACTCGACCTAAACGAGGGCAGGTACCTGCTTCCGGGTGCGGACAGTTTTGCGCTGACGCAGGAGCGCCGGCTGCATGCGCTGACGGAGAAGCGGGGCTATCGCAGCATCCTTTCCGGCATCGGAGGAGACGAAGTTCTGGGAGGCGTGCCGTCCCCGTGGCCGGAACTTGCGGACCATTTGGTGAGAGGAGATCTTCGAATGCTGGTCCAGCGGGCAATCGCCTGGTCCCTTGTCGAGCAAACTCCGCTGATCCACACCCTCTTGCGTACTGCCAGATACACCGCGGGACTCTACTTCGGGGCGCTCGAACCAAGGCAGACGTTACCGCCGTGGATTGCACCGCCGCTCCGCGAACGGGCGATTGCAATGGGCCGTAGGCGTGAGTCGGGCCGGCGTCGCTTCGGGGTCGCGCCGCACCTTCTCGACAGCGAGACCGCCTGGCGGGCTGTATTAGAAACGCTGCCAGGCAATTTTCCGGGCGCTCTCTCTCGGCCTGAGTATCGATATCCGTTCCTCGACAAAGAACTTGTTGAATTCCTCTTTGCCATTCCTCCGGAACAATTGCAGCGACCCGGCCGACGGCGATCACTGATGCGTCGGGCGCTGCGGGGAATTGTTCCTGCGGAGATTCTTGAGAGGCGCAGGAAGGCCTTCCAGTTGCATGCCCCGCTGGATGCATTACGTAAGGCTGAGTCGAAGATCGAACGCCTATTCACTAGCTCGTGTCTTTCCGACGCGGGGTACGTCGATCGAGTGGCTTTGTGCCGGTCGTTGCACTCGGTCGTATTGGGAAAAGTGGAAGACATGCAGTTTCTTTATAGGGCGATTGCACTCGAACTTTGGCTCAAGTCCGCGCATACGCCTTTTCAAACGGTCAGGGCGGCTGAACATCGATCGTCCCGCATGAGTTTGACCGCCTAGTTGCGGTCATCGAAGTCTGTGCAAACGAGTCTGCAAGGTGATCCGGATGCACGGATAATCCAACACCAAGAGAGGAGAACGAACATGCGTTATGTGCGTCCACAGATCACTGGCGTTTACAACGCCAGCACCCTGATCAAAAGTGCGAAGGTCAGCCACAACCAGGAGATCAACCCACTTTTCCTCACGAGCAACCCAGCCTACCAGGCAGATGAATAGCAAGTGAACGAAACATCTCTGTCTCAACGAACGGTCCAGTCCCTTTCAAGCGCGCGAGAGGGGCTGGACCCAAATACGGTCTACTCGACAGGCGCGCCTGAAACCTCGCTGCGAAGTTTGTTTTTCATCTCACGCCAGCGTTCATATTGAGAATGCTTTGCCGGATCAGGGTCTTCGTAACCCTGCAGCCAGAAGCGCATCCAATCAATGTCTCCCTGTTGCGATTCAAGTCGTTCAAGGGGCTTCTGATGAATATGCGTGCCTCGTGGAAAGTAAATGAGGTCGACAGGCTTGTTCTGTAAATAGAGGGAAGAGTAAAGCTCCCATTCCTGCAGTACTGACGTCGGATTGATCGCCTCAATGCGGACTGGGGCCTGAACCTGGTCAAGATGGAAGCCGGGTGCGTCGCGGACCCAAAGTTTCAGGCCCGCGCCGAATGGGCTGGCGCCGCGAATCTTGTCCATCTGTTCATGGGTGTTGGGCGGTCCGGGGCTGAAGAGGATGTACTGCATGTAGCTGTTGTCCAGGCCATCGGCGATTGTTGCCGCTTTGAACAGGAAGGGATCTTTAATCAGTGCGTTGATCACGTACCAGCAGGTCCAGCTGAAACCAACGACTCCAACCCTGCTTCGATCGATCAACCCTGCCTTTGAAAGGCTGTCGATGGCGCTTCGATAGGCCTCGAGATGCACCGCAGGATCGGCTTCTGAGAGGACGCTTTCCTTCTTGCGGATTTGGAGGACGACAAACCCGGCGCTGGCGAGCTCGCGTGCTGCAAATGCCGATGGATCGGTTCCATCCGTGAGGAACTGGTTCTCACGGAACTGGTACATCTGAATCACACATGGATAGCGCCTGCCGGGTCGATAGCCAACCGGCTTAACCAGTCCTCCCACCCAACTGCGCCCATCTTTGTCCTTCCATGTGTAGACCGAAGCGTCACCGAAGGCGATGTGCGCGAATTGGGGATTGGGGTCCCAGAGTTGCCTGGCTTTGCCGGTGATCGAATTGGAGGCCCAGAGGGTCGGAGGAGCATTGAGGCCCTGCCGGACGGTGACGTTGATCTCGTCCGGAGCGGCGGGTCGTGAATGAGTTTTTAGCTGAGCCGTATTGACACTGAGCGCGCCTTTCTCAGTTGAGGCGAGGCGCCAGTCTCCGCCCTCAAACTCGTATCGTTCCGATTGTTGAGCGGTCGAGCCCATTTTCTCGAAGACAAAAACTTCATTGGTGTCCCGACCAAAAGCAACATCGACCACTCTTGGATTCTCGAAGAGGGGCTTGGCCGATTCGTAGAAGAGGCACCTCGCGTAACGCGACGGGAGATCGACGCTGGCAACTGCGCAGGGCAGGGTGCGCCGCTGCGCAGGTTTCCCGGCGCTGTCGCCCAAAGGAAGAAAAACGTTGGTGACGAGAACTCGGCTCTCATCCGGAGACCATACCGAAGTATTGATCGAGTCGTAGTATCCCAGATGTTCTGCATTCGGACCGTAGATGAGGGGAACGGAGTTTCCTGTCGAGAGGTTGACGAGGGAATACTCTCGAGGGCGCAGGCTGTTTTCTGGATTGGTCAGGGCCGGATCGCCGGCATGTAAACGGCGGTGTTCGAAGGAGGCAGCAGGTTGAAAGTTCTCCCATTCCGCCGGAACAGCTTCAACGGGAGTGACCGTGATCAGCTGATCTGCGCGCGGCGAGAGGCGAAATGGGAAGACGCGCAGGGCCAGAGGAATATCGATCAGGGAAAAATGAGGAACGTCGCGAACAGCGCTTTTCTCTCCCTTCATGCCGAGCACGGAGACACGCAACGTCGTCGGCTGATAGGAGAGCATCTGCTGCGGGAAGAGGATATTCATCAGCCGATAGCCGGTCACATCCAATGCGTCTTGATTGATGACCTTGCCTCGGGAAACGTGAATGGAGCCGATCCGGGAGTAGGAATAGACGATAGCGTGTCCGACGACATCGAATCTGTCCACATCCTCGGAAGAAGGGGTAAGTCTGCGAAACGGGCTTCCATCGGCATTTGCTGCATCGAGTTGATATCCGCCCTCGGGCATTTCTGCGCGGAAATAGAGGTGCGTGGAATCCGATGACCAGAGCAGGTCCTTAATGAGGGGGGCAAAGGCTTCGAGCTGTTCGCGGTGCGGGTAGGACCGAACGGTGGCAACGACACGTGGTTTCGGCGCCGGACGAGCCGCGTCGTTGAGGAAGCGATTGATCGCATCGAGGTCGAATACGGATATGGTGGATTCGATCCTGTCCGAGTCGAGGAGTCCCTGTGTGGTCACCACCGCAATATGCTTCCCGTCCGGGGAAGTCCTGGCATTTTCACTCACGGGACTGTTGGTATCTGCGGACGGTTCGCTGAAGCGAACCATGGCGATATCGTCCTTGACCGAGAATGCGTGTTCCTGACTCAATCCCGGATTTGGCATCGAGAGCAGCGACGCGATGAGACATGAAGAGAGAATTGCGTTCACGAGAAATCCTCCTGAAGCGTGCAGGATGGTGGAGGTCCGGGGACGGACCTCTGGGTCGAGCGGTAGGAAGGTGGCGGTTAGAAGATCAGCTTGAGGGCAAATTGCATGGACCGCGATCCGCCCTGTTGGTACTGGGCGGCGACGGTACCGAGGCTGCTGTTGAGCATCTGCTGAGCCCTGCCGAAGTTTGCATCGGTGTAATTCGGGTCCACATATCCGAAGTTCGGATGATTGAGGATATTGAATGTCTCAGCTCTGAACTGCAGGGAGATCGGATCGTGGAGGCGGAATTCGCGGCGGGCGGCAAGATTGAGTTGTGCCATACCGAAGCCGCGCACAAAGTTACGCGGCGCATTTCCTGCATCATTGGCATCCGGCAAGCTGAAGGCCGCTGGATTGATGGCCTTGCCTCCGGGATATTGGGCGCCGTGAAGATAGGTTGGCTGGCCGGAGACGAGGTTGAGGCTGCCTGTATATTGGTTGCCGGTCGCTGGATCGATCACGTAATTGCCGCCCAGGGTAATCGGGAATGCCGTTCTTGCATTCATGCGGAGGTCGATCCCCCAGTCATCCAGAAGGGTGCTCTCGATTCCTGAACGGGCAATCCTGGGCAGGTCCCAGTTCATTCCGATCTGGAGCACGTGGCGTACGTCGAAGTCCGCATTGCCTCGTTGAAGCGGGAGCGCGGTTGCGCTTGAGCCGTAGTCGAGCGCATGCGACCAGGTGTAGGAAGCCAGAGCCTGAAGCCCCTTTGCCACCGACCGCTGGAATTGTGCCTGGAGTGCCTGATAGTTCGAAGTGATGCCGGAGGAAAAGTACTGGATGTACCCGAAGTTCGGGTTGAGTGCAGTCACGGAGCGTTCCTCGAGCCCAACGAGTCTGCGCCCGGCCGAGGCGACATAGGAAACGGTCAGGGATTGGTTTGCTCCGAGCGCCTGCTGAGCACTTACATTCCACTGTAGCGTGTAGGGAAGCTGCAGGTGGGAAGGGTACGCCGTGATGGTGGCGCTCGTGTAGGGAGCTGAGACGGTCACGGGAATATCGAGCTGGCTGGTGGTGAAGGGGATGGTGACGCCGGAGAGGAAGGCCGCCGCACGAAAGCCGAGGCCATCGTATCCGAGTGTCGCAACCTCGTTGGCTGAATCGAAGAAGACGCCGCCGCCGACGCGGATAACGGTCTGGTGTCCAGGCCGATTGTGCACCGACCAGGCAAGTCCTGCACGCGGAGCGAAGTTGTACCACGCCGTCTTCCACAGGGGCGTGCCCTTCGGAGCCAGGGTGAGCGAGGCAGGATCATCGATATTGCCGAGGACCGTGTAGGCATCGTTTCCGTGCTCTTCGGTTGGTGGCGGGCTCAATTCCCACCGCAGCCCGAGGGAGAGATTGAGGCGGGGATCGACGCGCCATTCATCCTGCAGGAAGAGCGCCGTCTGATTGAAGAGCGGCGTTGCCGGCAGGAAGCGGAAAACATAGGGAGCAATCGGAGCTCCGGAAAGGATCTCATCGGGTGAAGTGAAGACGGTATACGGCTCGAGGCCCGGAGGGGTGAGCGGAGACTTAATGTGCCGGAAATCGATGCCGAATTTCAGGGTGTGCTTTCGTCTGAGAAGACTCACGGTATCAACCAGGTTCCACTGCCTGCCCATACTGCGGGTGTTGTAGTCGACCATGAGCGGAGCCCCGATTCCGGAAATCGAGAAGCTGACCAGAGGCATGACGTGCTCAAAGGAGCCGGCGCCCAAGGCTGAGGCGAGATCGATGGGCGTGGCTCCTCCGAAGTCGTCGAGTGTTCCGATTTGTGCCGAGTCCGAGCGTGCGTAGCCGATGCGGAATTCATTGGTGAATCGGCTTGAAATCTGGCTGTTGGCGCCCAATGTGTAGGTCTGGGCATTGCTGGTGGTCGTTGTTCGCGCAAAGTAGGGCCGGGAACCGGTGGAACTTGGCGTATCGCCAAAGCGAAAGAAGAGCGAGAGCTTCGAGCCGAAGGTATGGTCCACACGTACGCTGGTTGAATCGATAGAGCTGGGCAGGGAGAACGGAGCAATGAATTCGGCGAGATTGGGTTCGCTCTCTGATCCGTAATCGTGACCGTTCGGTACAGGAAACGCATTCAGGATTGGCTGCATCGCAGCAATCGCCTGCTGGCGCATAAACATGTCGGGAACGTACTGAATTGTTGCGGCATTGGGCTGAGTGAGACGAAGTCCTTCATAGGAGACGAAGAAGAAGGAGCGATCGGTTCCTTTGTAGAGACCAGGAATCCAGACCGGCCCGCCGAGCGTGCCGCCAAAATCATTCTGGCGCAGGGCTGGAATCGGTGTGCCGTAGTAGTTGTTAAACCAGTCGTTGGCGTCGAAGAAGTTGTTGCGCAGATAGTCGTAGGCGGAGCCATGAAAGAAATTGGTTCCCGAACGGGTCAGCAGGGAAAACTGCCCTCCGGGCGAGCGTCCGTATTCTGCCGAATAGCTCGAGCTCTGGACGCGAAACTCCTCGAGGGCATCGACGGAGACCATGGTCTGCGTCGTGCCGAGCGCCGTGGAACCGGCCAGCGTGCCACCGGCGGCAGCGCCGCCAACTCCGCCGCCATTGCCGGAGCTGATATTGGCAGCGACTCCATCGACCGTGTAGTAGTTCGACTGGGTGCGCTGACCGTTCACGCTGAAATCGCCCGCGGTCCCCACAACCTGTGAAGTGCTTTGAGGACTTTGGGTCACGACACCGGGCGTAAGCGAAATCAGATCCTGAAAACTGCGGCCATTGAGAGGCGTATTGGCCACAAACTTCTGATCGATCACGGTGCTGACGGATGCGTCCGTCGTATTGATGGAGGATGAGGCAGCGTCCACGGTGACGCTCTCCGAGGTCGCGCCGACGGGGAGGGTGAAGTTGAGCGCAACGGCACTTTGCACATTGAGAACGACATCGGCCTTGATGATGGTCTTGAAACCGGGCTTTGCAACCTGCACGTGATAGTGTCCGGGAGGCAAGATAGGAACCAGATACATGCCCGAACTGTTGGTGGTGGCCGAATAGACAACACCGGTCGCATCGTTTGCGATCGTGACGTTCGCATTCGACGATGAAGTTGCCGGCAGGGTCGGTGACACCGCCGCTGATCGTGGCATTCGTCGATTGGGAGAAAGCGGCGAGGGACACGAGGAACATCCCCAGAATGAGGAAGCAGCGTTGCATGCGGCGCTCCGAAGGCATGAAAGTGAAAAGCGTTCACTCTGTCTACCGCCGACGGACGCGATTTGTATCAAAAATCTCTGCGCCGTCAGGGATGATTTGCCGGAATCTGCAAATATGCGCGCAGCAACTGCTTGCCGGTGGGTTTGGTGCTGCCGCCTGGAGGTTCCACGGTGACGAACACCATGTCCAGGTGGGCCAGCGCTTTGGCATCGTTACAGCGCAGGATCCAACGTTGATGAGCATCGTCCTGATAGAACAAGCCAAGGCTTACGACGGGTTGATCGCTTCCACGTCCCCAGACCTGAAAGGAAGCATCCTGTTTGGTGCCTGCCCGCTTGTCGAGATCGAACCCGTAGAAGACAAGCGAACGGTCCTTTGTATAAAAGATACGGCCAAACGGCTTGGCTGTCTTGCCATTTTGGTTGGTATCGAAGATATCGGCAATATATAAATTCCGTGCTCCGATCAAATCGCGGATATCCCGGTCGTGCGACAGGAAATCCTTATCCAGAGCCAGCATCCGGTCTTTGTCGTTGAGGGCAACGTCCTTTTCCTCAATCTGTGCACTCAAGGCATGAACTTTGGCTTCGAGCGCCTTCTCTCGGGCCGCGAGATCCGCCGTGCGCAGGCTATCGGTCGTCGATTGATCGCGCAGGGAGGCCGCTTCCGATTGTGCGGCAGCGAGTTGTTGACTGAGCGTATTGCGCTCCTGGCTGAGCTGCGCGCGTGCGGATTGCTCTTCCTTTAAATTCTGCTCAAGCTGAGACTTGGCCAGATTGGCCTTCTTTAGCTCGACCTGAGTAGTGAGAAGCTCTGCGCGCAGTTTGGCAACTTCAGCTTCCTCTGCAGGTTTCTTGGGAACTTGCGCATCCGATCCTGGGACTGCATGTGCAGGAGGCGATTGCACTTCAGGAGCAGGGAACTGATTTGGTTGGAGATGCGCCTCTTCGTGGGAGGTCATCCGATCGCGCGTCAGCAGGGCCACGAACCCGATCAGGCAGGCAGCGGCAACCGCAACCGCCAGCTTCCATGGAATCTTCCGCTTTTGAACTGCCATCGGCTTCGGCGGACTGACGGAGCCCATCAGCCGCCGCTCAGCTTCATCCAACGCTGCGGCAGTCTGCGGCGGCACTTTCCCCGGTTCCGCAGCGGCGACCGAGGCCAGAGCAGGAACGACGCCCGAGGCAATTTGTTCAAATTGAAGAAACTGTTGGTGGCAGGAGTCGCAGTAGGCAAGGTGGATCTGAAGCAGTGCCCACTCTTCCTCGGTGATCTCTCCGGAATGGTAGAGGGCACAGAGGGCAACGAACTCGTCATGGAATTGAGGATTCACCGGCTTCGCTCCACCCTGGAGCCAACGTGGAACAATTCTCTCACTCAAATGCCCTTTTGCGGGAAGATACAGGCGCGGAGTCGCTCCACGGCTCGATAGTAATGGTTCCTGACATTTCCCAGCGATTGTCCGGTCTTCTCAGCGATTTCCTTGAAAGTGTACCCCTCAAAGAGATGGAGCTCGAGCGTCTGCCGCTGGTCTGCAGTGATTTCGTTGCGGAGACGATTGAGAAGATCTTTGGCAACCACGGCGTCAACGAACAGGGATTGCGCGCCAGCACTTATGCGTTGCTCTTCAAATTCGCGAACATCGTAATGTTGCCGCACGGAAAGATATTGCCTACGATTGAGAGCTCGATGGTAGGCGATCTGAATGATCCAGGAAGAGGCAGTTCCTTTGCTCGCATCAAAGAGCTGCAGCCTTCTCGAACACATAAATGAATACTTCCTGCACGAGGTCATCGGCTTCGGACTCATCACGCAGAATGCGATAGGCGACATTGCGTACCGACCTTGCATGATTGCGAAATAGCTGAGCGAGTGCCTCTTTGGAGCCTCGGTAAACTACCTCAATTAGCTGATCCTCTGAAATTCTTCCGCTGCCCACCGAAATCTGAGAATGTGCTCTGTTTGTGGGCTTTTCGCACTGGCCAACTATCTCTGACCGATTGGAGTCCGGCTTCGCACAGGTTTGAGCCTTCTACGAAAGAGTCGGGAAATAGGCCATTTCAGAGCTCATTTTTCCATCCTTGCCCGATCTGACTTAAAAGGCTTCATTGCTTATACGGTAGGCTTCAGTCATCTTTGAATTCGATCGCCGCCAGATCTTATTGCCTGAAAAATGCATCAGTCATGAAGTCAGAGTTCATATTCCTTGATGGCTTTTTCGTCACACTTGTTGCGTGCCTGGTTGCGGATTCAACTCGGATTACGCATACGTGAACTACGTGATCTTTCCGGGAGAGTCGCGAGAAATGATCCGCAAAAGAGTTGCGCTTCTGGCTCTCAATCGATTTCCTTAGCTCTCGAACTTGGAAAGGGTTGGCCGAAACGCAGCTTCTTTCGAATCGATAGTGACGTTTTCAATCATCTCGGAATCGAGGTCAAGGATCTTTTTGATTTTTCGCCAGACCGTCGATCCGAAGCGTAGGAACTCCCCAACGTAAGAGATCCTTAACCCGTAATATCGCTCGGTGTCTTCGAATTGTCAATCTACTCGGACGGTCGTGTGTGGGGATTGTCCAGTCTAATTCTGGCATCCGCATCAAAATGCTCCGATTGGATAGAGAGCCTAGCCAATTTGAACTCGCGGAGAAAGTTGGAATTTCAGAAGACCAGATCGGCAACATTGAGCGAGGAAGAATTTGGGTCGGAGAACGACACTTTCGAGCTCCCGCATGTTTAGCTGTTCCTCAAATATCTTTTTTGATTTTTCGAGGAATTTCGGAGTTTTTGAAGCGAGTCGGACTGAAGTTACGAACTCTCTCAAGGCTTTCATCTAATAGTTCGGCCGAAAGGCCAAATGACGACTCTGCCAGAGGGCAATGAAGGAGATTTGCGGTGAAGCTGTTTCTTTCGACTCTGCCAGTTCTTCTATTTCTTAGCCTTTGCGGCCTTCTGCTTCGCCCAACGCTTCTTTACCGCCGCAGCGATTCTCGCTCGTCCTTCCGGAGTGAGATTGCGCTTCTTCTTCACGGATCTCGAAGGCGACGACAGTGCAAACAGCTGGTTTTCGCCCCGACCACGTTTCGCCGGAATAGTGGTCCCTAAGAGCAGAGTTCGAACCTGTTGAAGGCGCGCGATTTCCGCGTCAATCTGGTCAATGATGGTTTGATTCGTCATGTCCGCATTATAGGGCGAATTATTGTTCCTGTATTTCAGTAGCTTCAATCGAGCAAGCGGGCAAGGGAATCGGCCTGTTCCCAAAACTTCAGCGGTTTAAGTACAAGTAGACCGTCCGCAGAGCGAGATACCCATGCCTGATTGCTTCCCGTGGGCAGATCTTTCGGATCGAGCTTTTCCGACCAGGGAAGTGAGAGTTCCTTCCCCCACTGTAAACAAAGCCGCACGGTCTTGATGCTGGTGCAAGATTTGAGGAGTTTGCGCAAAACATCGGCGCGAAGCGTATGTGTACCTTCCATGAGCTTACGCGCTTCCTCAAGCGGCTGACGCACACCCACTTCGCTCAGCATTTCGAGCAACGCTCGCTCGGGCTCGGACGCTTTCTGCGCCACAGCCTGGTTTTCTAAGGGGGGCACATGCAGAAGGGCTTCGGGCTTCTCCCGAAAAAGGCGCTTGCGATGGTATTCGGCGGGAAAGCGCTCGACAAACCAGCCGGGAAGCTTGAATGCGGTCCATCCATATATATGGAGTGTTTCCCGTTGAGGAAGATAGTGCCGTATGTTGTACCAGCCCAGTGCGGTCTTGCCGCCTATATGGAAGCCACTTATTTGGCGTTCGAGGTAGAGCAAGGATGGATTGAGCGCGAGCTTTGTTCATATTTTCCGGGTCAGCCGGCAAGCGCTTGGTCATGGCAGTCTCCTTGGGTTGTCGATTGTTGAGAGGGTTGGAGGCTTTCTTCGAGCTTCTGAGCGCGGCCCATCCAGGGCTCGGGCCGGATCGCCTTCATCCAGTCAGCAAAGGACGGAATGAAGCCAAGATCCTCTCGGACATGCTGCTCGCCGACCCAGCGCACTGGGATAATCCGGCCCGTCGAGAGCGTGATCGTCGTGCCAAAGATGGTTTCGGCCATGAAGATGCCTTCGGCATGGTGCCGCAGCGCGCGGTGCCTGAAATCCGCGATGATCTTCTTCGACTCGTCGAACCAGTTGTGGATGCGGAGATAGTCGTCGACCGTGCCGCCCCATTTGCGGGTGCTTGAAAGCGCGTGATGATAAGGATGAGCCATAATCGCCTCCGTCAGTACGTATGTTGCTCGGTGAATACGTCGGTGTAGCGTGCGTTAAATTCGAGCTCGACCTGACGCGTTGCGACATCAATCCGGAATTCGCCGAAAGCGCCGTCATTGTTCTCCCAGCCGGCGTGATCGTCTTCGAGGAAGTCGTAGCAAAGCATTTCGATCGCTTCGTGAATATCCGATTCGGATTCGTCGGGCTCAGTCTTGCCCCAGACCGCCTGCAATAGCTTGACCTTGACGTCGGGCAGCTGGACGGACTGTTCCTTAAGACTCGCGGTGATGTCCTGGATCTGGCCGCTATCGCCTTCGCCGTCGAAGGTGACGAGCACAAGGTCGATATGGGCGGCGGCAAGTGCGTCAAAGATGGTGGTCTTGTTGATCTGTCCAAGCTCTTTCCGGGCCTGGCATTGGCGTTCGTAATTGGCGTTGAATGTTTCAGCATTCGTCATGACGGTCTCCTTTTGTGGTCAGTCGATGAGCGGAGACAGGGCAGGGCGGAAATGCCGGGCGGTCACCGGAGGGAAACGGGTAACACGGACTTTTGGAGCGGGCAGCCCGTTGACCGGCCGGCGCGCACTGCCAGAATTCCGCGCCAAGACTGTCTGGCCGCGAAAGAGACCGGCAGAATGCTGAAGCGCAAGGGCGATCGGCAACACCAGCGGGGAAGATGCGTCGAATAAAGGCCATAATCTACGCATCAGAGGCGTAGATTATCCTTGCCTTTTGCGTCGAATAGGCGCTAGATTCAACGCATATGGTGCGTAGAAAAAGAGCCGGAAGATATATCCACGAGCAGACGGGCTGGCCGGGCTTTCGCTGGGACCAGACGCGCCTGGCCGCGCGCCTGATAGACGTCCGGCACAGACAGGGGCGTCTGATTGGCCGCATGGAAGGTCTCGGCTTCCAGCTGCGGACGGAAGCCGTTCTCGACACCCTGACCGAAGATGTCCTGAAATCGAGCGAGATTGAAGGCGAGACTCTTGACCGCGACCAGGTACGGTCTTCGATAGCGCGCCGACTTGGCATCGATATCGACGGGCTGACGCCGGCGGACCGAAATGTTGAGGGCGTGGTCGAGATGATGCTCGACGCGACGCAGGGCTACGACCGTCCACTAACGGCCAAGCGTCTCTACGACTGGCATGCTGCTTTGTTCCCTACCGGTCGAAGCGGGATGTCCAGGATCAAGGTAGGGGCCTGGCGCGACGACAGGACAGGACCAATGCAGGTCGTGTCAGGGCCTATCGGAAGGGAGCGGGTGCATTACGAGGCGCCCGACGGCCGAACGCCTGCGCGGGGAAATGAAGAAGTTCCTGGAATGGTTCGAAAAGGACAACTCGACAGATCTCGTGCTCAAATCCGGAGTCGCACATCTGTGGTTCGTCACCATTCACCCCTTCGATGATGGGAATGGCCGCATCGCGCGCGCGATCGCGGATATGGTATTGGCGCGTTCGGAGCAGAGTTCGCAGCGTTTCTACAGCATGTCGGCGCAGATCCGGCAGGAGCGCAAAGCCTATTACGAGATCCTCGAAGCCACGCAGAAAGGCGATTGGACATTACGCCCTGGCTCGAATGGTTCCTCGACTGCCTCGGCCGCGCCTTCGAGCGGGCGGAAACCATCCTGGGGACCGTGCTCAACAAGGCGCGCTTCTGGGAACGTTTCGAGAAGGTGGAATTGAACAAGCGGCAGCGGCTTATCATCAACGGGTTGCTCAATGGCTTCGAAGGCAAACTTACCTCGTCCAAATGGGCGAAGCTCGCCAAATGCTCGCACGATACGGCACTTCGCGACATCGAAGACCTGATCCGGAAGAAGATATTGGTAAAGGATGCAGCAGGAGGTCGAAGTACATCGTATTCACTGATACGGCCGAAATGAGAGGGCTTCGAGCGTAGGATGATCCGGTTTGTCATGGTGGACCGGGCAAAAGGTCCAGAAAAGCGGCGGAGATTAGTGAAGCGCTCAAGGAAAATTTTGAGCTCACGGCAAGCAATCTCGTGGGGTATCTCAAATGTCGCCACTTGACGAATCTGGATCGCGTCGTCGCGCTCGGTCAGTTAGAAAAGCCAAGAGTGTGGGACCCGCAGCTCGAAGTGCTCGCGGAACGGGTTCCGCTCATGAGCGTGAGTGTGTTGAAAATCTTAAAAAACTGCTGGACTTGAAGTGGTTCGGATCGATGGCAAAGATGTGACAGTGAGTGCCGTCTCTGCGACGCTCAGGGTACTACGGCGATTTCCTTCTGAACCCGCGCAGAATAATCGGGATGGAAGCCAAGCTCCATGGCGGCGATCCGCTGTGCATCTGCCGCGGCGCGGAAAATCTCGCGCTTGTCGTTCTTGAGCGGCTTGATCCAGTGATCGATGTAACTTGCGTGATTGGGGATTGCGGTCGGGATGCCGAGTTCATTCGCAACGAAGGCCGAAGCGAGTTCCGCGCGCAGTTCTTCCATCGCATAGGCTGCAGAACCATAGTGCACCTGCAGATCTCGGTTAAGCCGCGCCTCGTGGCCTGTCCAATGGGCAAGCTCGTGCAATGCCGTCGCTGCGAATTCGGCAGGGCCATTGAACGAATGCTCGGGTGGAATCTGGATGTGATCGGTGGCGGGCGAATAGAATGCTCGATCTCCGCCGATGCGGATGACGGCACCGCTGTTGCACAGAATGATATCCGCCGCTTCGGGCCGCGCCCAAGGCGCTTCGTCCACGGCTGGCACTTTGTACACCGGAATGCCGTCGATCTGCGACGCGTGGAAGACCGAATAATGCCGAAGTACGCGGACGGTCTTGCTTTCGTCTTCCGAAGCCTCATTCACGACATCGTAGGATTTGGTGAAGAAGATGGTGGTGGACCGCTCGCCCTTCTTCACCTGCCAACGCTTTTCCTGCGCCTGCTGGTAGGTCATCCAGCGCGGATCACCGCTCTCGAAGGCGCGCGGGTCCATGCCGAGGATCAGGACGTTGATCCCGTGATAGCGCCTGCCGGTGACGGGATTGAACGGACCCTGCGGTCCTCCGGCTTTGTCCGGGTCCCACGGTCGGACCCAGGGTTTCACTCCGCGCTCAAGCTCTACAACGATGCGGTTTGCGAATTCCTGCATCGGATCGCGGGTGGGGCCGCTGTCCGGGCGGTGCGCGTGCCTGACTGGTGTTGCTAACGAATTCGTCATTTGGTGCCTCTTTCCGTATGAGCTGCCCCCGATGGCGGGGGTGGAAGAGGCATGTCGGTCGGCGCAAACGAGCGCAGCTGTCATAGCTTTTTGGGGGACCGGGCCGAAGGACTGGGGGAACCAAAACAGCGTCATTGACAGCAAGCGGCGCTGACCATTGTGCCGATCCCTCGCCATTCAGAGGGCAGTAGGAAAGAGGAAAATGGGCGTGTGTAGGTGGACGGCGGGAAGCTCAGGCGTGTCGTCCAATCGCGTGCGGAAATCTCAACGATTATTTCGGAGGCGCTGAA